>NZ_JBLXAP010000002.1:0-501315 GCF_048265905.1 Pseudomonas sp. | reverse complement strand
CGTCACCTCAGCGGTGACCGGTATGCCGCTGACTCAGGTAATCCGCGCCGCATGGCCTTGGTTGATGCTGCTGCTGGTCGCCGGTGCATTCATGGAGCCGTCGGCGATCATTCTGATCCTGGCGCCGATCCTGTTCCCGATTGCGGTGCAACTGGGCATCGACCCGATCCACTTGGGCATCATCATGGTGGTCAACATGGAGATCGGATTGATAACCCCGCCGGTGGGCCTGAACCTGTTCGTCACCTCAGCGGTGACCGGTATGCCGCTGACTCAGGTAATCCGCGCCGCATGGCCTTGGTTGATGCTGCTGCTGGGCTTCCTGATGGTGATCACCTACATCCCAGCCGTTTCAATGGCACTGCCAAACTGGCTGGGTATGAACTAGGTCAAACGTATCGATTGCAACTCTTCAGCCCGGCCATGCGCCGGGCTTTTTTATCCCATCAATAACCTCAAGCGAGCACTCAAACTACTTCGGCAAGTTGCGTGCTTGTTCGCGTAGAACAAACTTCTGCACCTTGCCGGTGGAGGTTTTTGGCAGTTCACAGAACACTACTTTGCCCGGCACCTTGAAGCGCGCCATATGAGTCTGACAAAACCGCAGCATCGATTCTTCGGTTGATTCCGTTCCCGGTTTCAAAGTGATAAAGGCGCAAGGCGTCTCGCCCCACTTCTCACTTTCCATTGCCACCACCGCTGCCTCCAGCACATGGGGATGACGGTACAGAATGCCTTCCAATTCAATCGAAGAGATATTTTCGCCACCGGAGATGATGATGTCTTTTGAGCGGTCCTTAATCTCGACATAACCATCTGCGTGCCACACAGCCAGGTCACCTGAATGAAACCAGCCACCGGCAAAGGCTTCCGCTGTGGCCGTGGGATTTTTCAGGTAGCCCTTCATCACCACGTTACCGCGCATAAATATCTCGCCGATGGTTTCACCATCTTTGGGCACCGGCTGCAGGGTTTCGGGTTCAGCCACCATTAATTCATCCAGCAATGGCGCACGCACGCCTTGGCGTGATTTCAGCTTGGCTTGTTGTTCAGGCGACTGCTGATCCCATTCGGATTTCCACTCACAGGCAACGCTTGGGCCATAGGTTTCAGTCAGGCCGTAAACGTGAGTCACTTTAAATTCGAGCGCTTCCATCGCCTCAATCACCGCTGCGGGAGGGGCAGCGCCAGCCGTCAGTACTTTCACCGGCTGGGTTTTCAGCGCCTTCAGCTCGGGCGCGGCATTGGCGAGCATGTTCAACACAATCGGCGCGCCACAGAAGTGATCAACCCCGTGCTCGGCCAATGCCGGGTAGATCGCATCTGCGCGCACATGACGCAAACACACGCTTGTGCCGACATAAGCCGCCAACGCCCACGGAAAACACCAACCGTTGCAATGGAACATCGGCAGCGTCCAGAGGTACACCGGAAAGCGTGTCATGTCCCAGCACATTGCGTTCGACAGCGAGTTAAGGTGCGCGCCACGGTGATGATAAACCACACCCTTGGGATTGCCCGTGGTGCCCGAAGTGTAGTTGAGAGCAATGGCCTGCCATTCGTCCGCAGGCAAGCTCCAGGCATAATCCGCATCACCCTCAGCGAGCAGCGCTTCGTAATCAAACTCGCCGAGCAAAGAGCCCTCAAGATACTCAACATCATCAATGCCAATAACGAGTGGCCGCTCCGCCATTTGCCCCAACGCACGCTGCACTGTTTCGCTGAACTCCTTGTCGACCAGCAGTACTTTTGCCTCGCCATGCTGAAGGATGAACGCTATGGTTTCAGCATCAAGCCGGGTATTGATAGCGTTCAGCACTGCGCCGCACATTGGCACACCGAAATGCGCTTCGAACATGGCTTGGCCGTTAGGCGCAATAACCGCAACCGTGTCACCAAGACCGATCCCGCGCTGCGCCAAGGCCGAAGCAAAACGTACGCAGCGAGTGTAGGTTTCACCCCAGGTTTGGCGCAGAGCGCCATTAACCAGCGCGAGCTTCTGTGGATAAACTGACGCCGCTCGCTCAAGAAAACTTAACGGGCTTAATGCTTGAAAATTAGCCGCATCGCGCGGCATACCGAATTCATAAGGATTGCTGCTGTTCATTATTATTCTCCAGCGAAACCAGAAATAGCGCTTGTTTACACAACGCCTAGCCACACCGACAGAGCGGTCAATATCGCATGCGTATCACTCGAGTATTAACCCTAACAGGGGTAAGGTATTGTTGAACCGCTACATTGGTCGAAAACAGTGACTTACAAGTCAGCAAATGCGTCAGCATAGGCATCCGAAAATTTAAACACTGCTGCGCGCTCTCCGCGCATTCAAGACAGACTTCATTTCTTCAACTGTGTCGGTCTTGGTTTACCTATTCAAGGAGTTACCTGCGCCATGTCTCGTTTACCCGTTATTGTTGGTTTTGGTGGTTATAACGCAGCAGGACGCAGCTCGTTTCACCATGGGTTTCGCCGTACCGTAATCGAGTCGATGGACCTTGCCAGCCGTCAGGCAACTATCGCCGGACTGGCGGTGCTGATGAAGCTGATCAAAGTGGTTGATGGCCACTACCTGTCTCTGGAAGATGAAGCCCTGAGTCTCGAGCAAATCGATGAGCAGTTCTCGGCTTACATCTTTGCCTCAACATTGGTGCGCCGCATCGAGAAAAAGTACCTCGATGTCGATGCCGCCCATTGGCAAAAAAGCATCACCATTGATGCCACCGCCGGTAACCCGTTGAGCTTCATCACCCTGCGCAAGCAATTGCCGGAGCCGCTGCCGTCGGATTGGGCAGTTGAAGACCTGAGCCCAAGTGAAGTGCGGGTCACGCTTTATGATAGCTGTGATTTTAAAATCGACAGCTACCGCGCATTGCCGGTGAAATCAGCCGGTCAATTGCCTAATGGCTTTGAGCCAAGCGAACTCTATAACGCGCGATTCCATCCGCGCGGCCTGGCAATGACAGTCGTCGGCGCAACCGATGCGCTGCGCTCCACCGGGATTGACTGGCAAGTAATCAGCAAGCATGTCGCGCCTGATGAAGTCGCAGTGTTCTCTGGCAGCATCATGAGCCAACTTGATGAAAACGGTTATGGCGGCCTGATGCAGTCACGCCTCAAGGGCGGCCGCGTCACTGCCAAACAGCTGCCGCTGGGCTTCAATAGCATGCCGACCGACTTTATCAACGCCTACGTATTGGGCAGCGTTGGTACCACCGGCAGTATTACCGGCGCCTGTGCCACCTTCCTCTACAACTTGCAGAAAGGCATCGAACACATTCAGTCGGGCAAAGCGCGGGTCGCGTTAATCGGCAACAGCGAAGCACCGATCACCCAGGAATGCATCGAAGGCTATGGCGCCATGGGCGCATTGGCCACCGAAGAAGGCTTACGTCAGATCCAAGGCACTGACGATGTCGACTTCCAGCGTGCCAGCCGTCCATTTGGCAAGAACTGCGGCTTCACTCTCGCGGAGTCGTGCCAGTACATCATGCTGATGGATGATGAGTTGGCGATGAAATTGGGTGCAGACATTCATGGCGCCGTGCCGGACGTGTTTATCAATGCTGACGGTTACAAGAAATCCATTTCGGCACCGGGTCCGGGTAATTACCTGACCATGGCCAAAGCCGTCGCCTGCGCCAGCCAATTGCTCGGCAGCGAAGCGGTGCAAAAGCGCAGTTTCGTCCACGCTCACGGCTCCAGCACGCCAGCCAACCGTACAACTGAGTCTGACTTACTCAACCGCATCGCCAGCGCCTTCGGCATCGAAAGCTGGCCAATCACGGCGGTCAAGGCCTTTGTCGGGCACTCACTGGCAACCGCCAGCGGCGATCAGGTTATTTCGGCGCTGGGCACCTTCAAATATGGAATTCTGCCGGGCATTAAGACCATCGATGAAGTGGCTGACGATGTGCATCAGCAGCACCTAAGTATCGCCACCCAAGACCGCGACCTGGGCCAGCAGGCGATGGATGTATGCTTTATCAACTCCAAGGGTTTTGGCGGCAACAACGCCAGCGGTGTCGTACTGGCACCGCATATTGCTGAACGGATGATGCGCAAGCGTTATGGCGAAGCAGCATTCAATGCCTATTTACAGCGTCGCGAGAAAACCCGCGCCGCTGCCGCCGAATACGACCGCAAGGCCCTGCTTGGCCAGTTGGACATTATCTATAACTTCGGCAAAGACCTGATCGACGACAGCGAGATTGAGATCGGCCTCGAGCAAATCATCATCCCCGGATTTGAACAGCCTCTGACGTTCAAGAAAGACAACCGCTACAGCGATATGCTTGATTAGGCAGCCAGTGGTGGTGGAGATTTTCATCCACCACCACTTGTAGCGCTCTGCGAACGCCCGGATAACTAAACAAACCCAGGCGCTTCGCTGCCAGTTCCTTGCTGGACAAGTTTCGCGTTGTCCATCCTACGAGAAGGGTGCTAGCTCAGCTTGCGGGCCAAACTCAGGAGCTGGCCGCGCCACTGCGCAGAAGCAGGCAAGGCGAGAAAGAATGGGTTGAGCAGCGACTCCCGCGCCTCATAAGTCAGCGCATCGCCTTGCAGGGTCAGCACTTCGCCGCCAGCGCCTTCAAGTACGCCCTGAGCGGCTGCCGTGTCCCACTGCGAGGTCGGTGCCAGCCGCGGATAACAATCGGCAAGCCCTTCGGCCAGCTGGCAAAACTTCAGCGAGCTGCCGACACTCACCAACTGCAAATCACCAACCTGTTCAGCCAGACCGGTCAGCAGACTTTCTTGCTCCGGACTGGAGTGGCGGCGACTGGCGACCACAGTAAAGGCGCTGACTGGCGCCACGCGTACATGGATGGCTTGGGCCTCGCCCTGAGCATCTTCGCGCCAGGCGCCAAGCCCGGAGCCGCCGTAGAAACAAGTGTCGTTGACCGGCATGCCGACCACGCCGAAAACCACTTCACCCTTTTCAATCAGGGCGACGTTAACCGTAAACTCTTCACTACCGGCAATAAATTCCTTGGTGCCATCGAGCGGATCAACCAACCACCAACGGGTCCATTGCGAGCGCTCGCTGAGGGCGATATTCGCCGCTTCTTCCGACAGCACGGGGATGTTTGGTTCCAGCGCCTGCAAACCATCATTGAGAATATGGTGAGCGGCAAGGTCCGCCGCGGTGACTGGCGAAGCATCGGCCTTTTCTGTGACCTCGACACCTGCGCGCCAGTGCGGCAAGGTCGCCTCTCCAGCCTCGCGAACCAGCTTTACCACGGCTGCAATCAACGCATCATTCACTGAGTAAACTCCCCACGCTGGCTCAAAATATCACGCGCCAGATATAGCGCAGCCAACGCCCGCCCTTCGCTGAACAGCGGATGCTGGATCAAACTCGACAGCTCGCGCAGGCTGACTTTATCAACGCGCATGGGTTCGGGCTCATCACCGGGCAGGCGTTCTTCATAAAGGTCACTGGCCAGCACCACCTGAATTTTCTGGCTCATGTAGCCAGGTGACAAACTGAGTTCCGCAAGCAGTTCAAGCTTGCGTGCGCCGTAACCAGCTTCCTCTTTAAGCTCGCGATTGGCGGCATCGAGCACATCTTCACCGGGCTCAATCAAGCCTTTGGGCAGCGACACCTGATAGTCATCGGTGCCGCCGCAATATTCCTCGACCAGCACTGCATGTTCGTTATCAAGCATGGCCACAATCATCACCGCGCCATAACCCACGCCTTTGCCGACCAGCCGCTCGTAAGTACGCTCCACGCCATTGCTGAAACGCAGTTGCAGTTCCTCAACATGGAACAAGCGACTGCTGGCGACTATTTCTCGGGCGAGTACGGTGGGCTTCTGACGCATGAAGAGAGCTCCTAAACTGTTCTTGCGAGTTATCATACCGTGCTTGGTCGGATTATCAGCCCCGAAGATTGCGTAATCACGACTCTCGCTGGCTAAGCTTGCGTGAATCACCTTTCCCGAAAACTCACCGACCGACGATGAGCCGCAAATGACTGCACTGCCTTGGCACGAAATCGACACTGTTTTGCTGGATATGGACGGCACCCTGCTCGACCTGCACTTCGACAATCACTTCTGGCTGGAGCATTTGCCCCGGCGTTACGCTGAACACCACAAGATCAGCCGTGAGCTTGCCGATGCCGAGTTGATGCCACTGTTCAAGGAACATGCCGGACAGTTGAACTGGTATTGCACCGACTTTTGGAGCCGTGAGCTGAAACTGTCGATTCGCGATCTTAAACGTGAAGTAGCCGAACTGATCGCCCTGCGCCCAGACGCCGATACCTTTTTGGAAGCTGTACGCAGTGCCGGCAAACGAGTGGTGCTGATCACCAATGCACACCGTGACTCACTGTCACTCAAGCTTGAGCGCATCGAATTGGCAGGCTATTTCGAGCGCATGATCAGTTCCCATGATTATGGCTTCGCCAAAGAGAACCAACAGTTCTGGTTCGCACTCAAGCAGGATCTGGTATTTGATCCGGCGCGTAGCCTGTTCATTGACGACAGCTTGTCAGTGCTGCGCAGTGCCGCCCAGTTTGGCATAGCCCATCTGCTCGCCGTACGCGAACCAGACAGCCGCCAAGGGCCGCGAGACACTGGGGAATTTGCCGCTGTGGAAGATTACCGGACAATATTGCGGGGGTTGTAATCAAGCGGTTCACGCCACTTTGCATCATGACCTGAACTAGGCGCGCTTGAGACGTTCAGCACTCAAGCGCGCGAGCTACAGCCAGCCTTGAGGCTCGGCCAGCAGCAACTGCTTACTCCTGTGGAATACGCAGCACCTGACCCGGATAGATTTTGTCCGGATGGCTGAGCATTGGCTTGTTAGCCTCGAAAATCTTGTTATAGGCGTTGGCATTGCCATATTCAGCTTTGGCAATCGCGCTCAAGGTGTCGCCTTTCTTGACCGTTACAAAGCGTGCTTCAGGCGCTGGCGTTGCAACAGTAATCTTGTCTTCAACTTCAGAAACGCCTTCAACGTTGCCCAGAGCCAAGAGAATTTTCTCTTTCTCTTCCTGGCTGGCGACTTCACCGCTGGCAATTACCTTTTCGCCCTCAACGCTCAGTTGAATCGCAGGATTACCCAAGCCTACCTTTGCCACATGCGCTTGCAGCGACTCAGCAGCTTGCGCCTCCTGGCCAACCACTGACTCCCAGAGCTTTACCCCGGCTTCTTTGACGAAACTGAAAATACTCATCGCTATTCCTCTTATTCCTTGGAAAGTTTCCGGGCTGAAAATGCCCGGAAACTCAAGTCTAGCCCGAAATCAGCACGGGCATGACCCGCTGATCTGAAGAATTATGAAGATTGCCCTGCTTGCGGCGCCGAGCCTGGGCATTCACCAAATGATTGATTGAACTCCATCGACAGCACACTAGAATCGAATGCCAAACAGAGGTCTGTGATGGATATTAAACAACTCAAATTCCTTATCGCACTGGATGAAACCCGACACTTTGGTCAGGCTGCCGCTCGCTGCCACATTACCCAGCCGACCTTATCAATGCGCCTGCGTAATCTTGAACAAGAGCTGGGGCTTGAACTGGTTCAGCGCGGACAACGCTTTGAGGGTTTCAGCGAGGATGGCAAGCGTATTCTGGCTTGGGCGCGCACGGTCATCGCCGCCCATGACGGGCTTTATGCAGAGGCCGCTGCCTGTCGTGGCCAGTTGGTCGGCACCCTGCGTCTGGGCGTGGTGCCGCTTGCAGGCTTTGACCCGATGCGTTTGATAAAGCCGTTCGCCGAAGCACATCCGGGGCTGCGCTTTCAGCTATTTTCACTGAGCAGTGAGCAGATACTTGAGCGCTTGAGCAGCAACCAGATAGACCTTGGCTTGTCTTATATCGAGCACCTTGATCGTCAACACTACCAAAGCCTTGAGCTGGCCGAGTCGCGTATGGGGTTGTTATATGACCCACGCTATTTTCAACTTCCCAACCAACACCTGAACTGGGAAGACCTCACAGAGTTGCCGCTGGGGCTACTTTCCAGCGGGATGCACTTTCGCCAATCCATCGACCATAACTTGCGTTCACGCGGCATCACACCGGTGCCGCGACTCGAAACCGACGCCGTCCACCAATTGCTGCAAGCGGTCAGCGCTGGCACCTGCTGCGCAGTGATACCACTCAACAGCGGCATCAGTGATTTCACCGCGAACCTGATACTGACACCGATAGAGGACGCCCACACGCTCGCCCCACTCGGGCTCATAATACGCGGCAAAGGCCAACGCTCAGCACTGGCCCAGGCTTGCTTTGATCAAGCTAAAGATCTGTTATTAAAGGAACAATTAGCTTAAACGACAACCGATAGAGCGCATCGATCAAGGCATCAGCAATAGCGATTAGACGCCCATTGATTAAAGCAATAGGCTTACTGCAAACCAACGCACCGCTAACCTCTCTCGGGGAACCCTGTATGCCCCCTGCCAAGCCGAGCAAAGACACTGCTGAGATCGCAACTTCGCCAACCGATTACAGCTACGCCGAACTGACCGCAGACAGTGCCACTGATGCAGTGACGCTGGCCGACGAATGCGCGCTGGCCATCAGCTACAACGGTATCAACCATGCAGTGATGATGGTCTCACCGTCCTTCGTTGAAGACTTTATTGCCGGTTTCAGCCTGAGCAATGCCTTGATTGACAGCATCGACGAAATTTATGACATCCAGCTTGATCGCAAAGGGGATGCCCTCAACGCCCAAGTGACCCTGAGTAACCGTGCATTCTGGGCGCTGAAAGAACAGCGTCGACAACTGGCGGGCACCAGCGGTTGCGGCCTGTGTGGCATAGAAGCATTGGATCAGGCATTGCCTGCACTCAAGCCATTGCCAACCAGCCCGTTACCACCAGCCGAGCATCTTTTTGAGCTGCGCCAGCGCATCAGTGAGCAGCAACAACTGGCTCGCAGCAGCGGCGCGCTGCATGCAGCGCTGCTGGTTGATACACAAGGCGCAATCAGTCTGTGCCGCGAAGATATAGGCCGCCACAATGCGCTGGATAAACTGATCGGCGCCTTGCATAACAACGCTGCTGACAAGCAACACGGTTTCGCGGTCATCACCAGCCGCTGCAGTCTGGAACTCATTCAGAAAGCGATTCGCGCTGGAATCCACACGCTGGTCAGCTTATCAGCCCCAACCGCGCTCAGCGTGCAGTGGGCACAGCGACACAACCTCAACCTTATCCACCTGCCGCATCACAGCCCTCCAAGGGTTTTCAGCCCAGCACCGACAAGGGTACCAAGCCGATGAATATGCAGGTTGCACCCCCGCGCTACAAACCTTACACAGGCCCGGCGGCAGGCTGGGGTGCATTGCGTAGCGTGACGCGATTCTGGCTGGACAGTAAGCAACCGCTAAAGAACCTGCGCGCCCTGCTCAAGACCAACCAGAATGGCGGCTTTGACTGCCCCGGTTGCGCCTGGGGCGACTCCCCGGAAAGCGGCGCGGTTAAGTTCTGCGAAAACGGCGCCAAGGCGGTTAACTGGGAAGCCACCAGCCGAGCAGTCAACGCCGAGTTCTTCAAGCGCTACAGCCTCAGCCAGCTTCGTGAACAAAGTGACTATTGGCTCGAATACCAAGGCCGCCTGACTGAGCCAATGCGTTACGACGCAGCAACCGATCATTATGTGCCGATTGCCTGGGACGACGCATTCAAGCTGGTCGCCAAGCACCTCAATGCACTCGACAACCCGAACCAGGTGGACTTCTACACCTCGGGCCGCGCCAGCAATGAGGCGGCGTATCTTTACCAGCTGTTTGGTCGTGCGTTCGGCACCAATAACTTTCCCGACTGCTCAAACATGTGCCACGAGGCCAGCGGTGTTGCCTTGGGCCAAAGCATTGGTATTGGTAAAGGCACCGTCACCTTCGATGATTTCGACAAGACCGATGCAATTTTTGTGTTGGGCCAAAACCCGGGCACCAATCACCCGCGCATGCTCGAACCGCTGCGTGAAGCGGTAAAACGCGGTGCCCAAGTGGTGTGCTTCAACCCGTTGAAAGAACGCGGGCTTGAGCGATTCCAGCATCCGCAAAACCCTATTGAAATGCTCACCAACGGCTCTGAGCCGCTTAATACCAGCTTCTTTCGCCCAGCGCTTGGCGGCGACATGGCGGCCATGCGCGCCATTGCCAAGTTTTTATTGCAGTGGGAGCGAGAAGCCGCAGAAAACAACCTGCCGCGAGTTTTCGATCATGCCTTCATCCAGGCACATACTCATGGAATCGACGATTACATACACATGCTCGACGGCACCACTTGGCAGTCACTGACTGAACAATCTGGTTTGCCCTTGCAAGAGCTGGAACAGGCTGCGCGCCTTTACCGTCAGGCAGATCGGGTGATTATCTGCTGGGCAATGGGCATCACCCAGCATCGTCACTCGGTTGCAATCATTCAGGAAATCACCAACCTGCAACTGCTGCGCGGCAACATTGGCCGGCCGGGCGCGGGCCTGTGCCCGGTTCGCGGCCACAGCAACGTTCAGGGCGACCGCACCATGGGCATCGACGAACGCCCACCAACTGAGCTGCTTGATGCACTTGAGCAACGCTTCAAATTCCGCGCACCGCGCGAAGAAGGCCACAACGTGGTTGCAGCAATTGACTCTATGCTGGCTGGCAACACCCGAGTATTTGTCGCTTTGGGCGGCAACTTCGCCCAAGCAACACCCGACACGCCAGTCAGTCACAGAGCCCTGCAAAACTGCGGATTGACCGTACAAATCAGCACCAAGTTCAACCGAAGTCACCTGACCATTGGCAAGGAAGCGCTGATTCTGCCGTGTCTGGGTCGCACAGATATCGACCTGCAAGCGACTGGCCCGCAGGCAGTTACGGTTGAAGACTCCTTCAGCATGATTCATGCGTCTTACGGACAATTGACTCCACTTTCAGCGCAGATGCGCTCAGAGCCTGCGATCATCGCTGGCATTGCCAAGGCCACGCTGGGTGACAATCCGGTCAATTGGGATGAACTGATTGCCGACTACCGCGAAATCCGCCAATTGATTGCCGACACCATCCCCGGCTTCACTGATTTCAATCGGCGATTGGAGCAGCCAGGTGGCTTCTATCTGGGCAACTCAGCGGCGCAGCGCCAGTGGCAAACCCGCTCAGGCAAAGCCAACTTCAAGGCCAATCCATTACTTGATGATTTAATTCCAGAGCAAGCCAAGCGCAGCGGCCAAACGGCTGATCTAATCATGCAGACTTTACGCTCGCATGATCAATACAACACCACCATTTACGGTTTGGATGACCGCTATCGCGGCGTCACCGGCCAACGTAACGTGATATTTGCCAACGAAGCAGACATTATCCGCCTGGGCTTCAAGCCGGGGCAGAAAGTCGATGCAATATCGCTCTGGGATGACAAGCTTGAACGCAAGATTGTGGGTTTCACCCTGCTCGCTTTTGACATTCCTGCGGGTCAGGCTGCTGCTTATTATCCAGAAGCCAACCCACTGGTACCGTTGCATAGTTACGGCAGCGGCAGCTTTACTCCGACCTCAAAATTCATCGCCATCCAGTTGTTTGCAAGCGCGGTCGATAAACAAATAATTCAAAGCAAAAGCGCTTAACGCTTTGCTCTGGAACTGCTGTAAAAAAGCCTGAGTAGCGATTATTCGGGCTTTTTTTATCTGCGCGTTCAGGCCAATAAACCAACCCGCGATAATGGCAATTCGACCTCAAAAACAACCGCTGAATAGCCATTATCCAACCTGAGCAATCAGTCTCAGACATCCGCAAATACAACAAAGTTCTTCTTTGAAAACATATATTTACAATGTATACAAAATCCGGGTTATTGGTCGGATTTAGCTTGCACAGTTGGTTGCACAACAAGAGGATCGCGGCATCAACAACCATTGAGTGATTGTCGTATGAAGTACTCCTCAATTATTTTTCTGACCCTGAGTATGAGCAGTGCCAGCGCCTTCGCAGGTGGCACTGAAGCGGGCATCGGTGGTGCACTGGGCGGCTTATTGGGCGCTGCAGTCGGCGAGCAAATGGGCGGCAGCACCGGCGCAGCGATTGGCGCGGGTGTCGGCGGCGCAGCTGGCAGTGCCGCAGGTGCAGATCGACGCAACCGCACAGAAGCAGCCATTGGCGGTGGCCTTGGCGGTGCAGGTGGCAACGTTGCCGGACGCAGTGTTGGTGGCACCAGTGGCGGCTTGATTGGCGCTGCTTTGGGCGGCGGAGCAGGTGGCGCGCTGGGCAACTATTACGGCAACGAAAGCCGTGCTGATGACCGTGACGGTTATCGCAGGGACCATCATCACCGTGATCGCGACCGTCGCAGCTGGAAACGCGACAAACATCGCCACAAAAAGCACTGGAACCGCGGCTGGCGCCGTCGCTAGAACTGTATAGCGCAGTCTGATGCAGTACTCGCCAGGAACTTTTGCGGCCTTTTGCCATCAAACTGTCAACTAATGCTGTGTGGACCACCTTATGGATGAGACGCAGCCAATGCCCGCAGTGTTTGCGGCGCCTGAATTTCGAGGTTAGTTCTATGCGTACATTAATCACTGCAGTAGCGTTTAGCGCACTGACAGCCCCGATGGCTTTCGCCGATGACGGCAAGGTTGCTATCGGCAGCGGCGTCGGTGGTGCACTGGGTAATGTTATCGGCCAACAGGTTGGTGGTAGCACCGGCGCAGCGGTTGGTGCAGGTCTCGGCGGTGCAGCCGGTGGCGCCATGAGCTCACGCGACGGCAACAAGACCGAGTCAGCACTGGGCGGCGGCTTAGGCGCTGCTGGCGGTTCAGTACTTGGCAATCAGATCGGTGGCAGCACCGGCTCAGCGATTGGCGCTGGCCTAGGCGGCGCAGCCGGTGGCGCACTGGGCAATAACTTGGCAGACGATGACCGCGATCACGATCGCAATAAAGGCCATGGCAAGAACAAACACAAGAAGCACAAAAAACATCACTAAGCCCTTGTAAGGACTTGGCCCCGCATACAAAAAGCCCGCATGATTGCGGGCTTTTTAGTGGCTGTCAAAACAGTGCTTATTCGGTCAGAAGCTCAGCCAATGCAAGGCGTAACGGCTCAGGAATTGACACCGGACGATTGCTTTGGCGGTCGACAAATACATGCACAAAACGTCCCGCCGCGCAGGCCAGTTCTTCGCCCTGCTTGAACACAGCCAGCTCATATTGCACCGAACTATTGCCCAACTTACCTACGCGCAACCCGAGCTCGATCTGATCCGGAAATGCAATTGAGGCAAAGTAGTCGCAACTTGAACTGACCACGAAACCGACTACTTCGCCACTGTGAATATCCAAACCACCAACCTCAATCAAGTAGCTATTCACTGCACTGTCGAAGTAGCTGTAATAGGTGACGTTATTGACGTGGCCATAGATGTCATTGTCATGCCAACGCGTGGTGATCGCTTGTAAGTGCCGGTAATCCGTTCGCAGGTGTTGGGCTTGGTTCATGCAAAGTCCTTATCCGAAATAGCTATTTACGCGAGCCAATCAATACGCAGACTGATAAATCGCCAAGGCGTGCTGTTCAGTCATCTCACGCGGGTTATTGACCAGCAAACGTTGTTGCAGCATCGCGTCACGCGCCAGTTGCTCCAGCATGTTTTGCGCAACACCGGCATCTCGCAAGCGGGTTGGCAAACCACTGCGCTCACTGAAGTCTGCCAGTTCCATAATGAACTGCTCGGCTTGATCCATCGCCACGCCCGCGCGTAGTTTCTCACCCAACACCAGCGGCGCCAATTCAGCATAAAGCGGCGCTGCAACGCTGGCATTGAAACCCAACACATGCGGCAGCACCAATGCATTGCTCAAGCCGTGAGGGATATGAAAGTGACCGCCCAATGGATACGCCAGCGCATGCACTGCAGCAACCGGTGAATTGGCAAACGCCTGCCCTGCCAAACATGCACCCAGCAACATTGCCTGGCGGGCTTCGCGGTTGCTGCCGTTGTGCACAACTTCATCGAGGTTAGCCGCCAACAGCCGCAACGCTTCACGCGCCAGCATGTCTGAGAGCGGATTCTTCTTGTGCACGCTGGTGTAGGCTTCAATCGCGTGCACCATGGCGTCAATGCCCGTGGCGGCGGTCACCGCTGGAGGCAAGCCCAGGGTCAACTCCGCATCCAGCAGGGCTAAATCCGGAAGTAGCAACGGCGACACCGCGCCCATCTTGGTGGTTTCGCCGGTGGTAACAATCGCCACAGGGGTGACTTCTGAGCCGGTGCCAGCGGTGGTTGGTACCTGAATCAGCGGCAAGCGCTGGCCCGTCGCATTGCCGACGCCGTAGATGTCAGACAGTTGTTGCGTGTTATGCGGATGTGCCAGCAAGGCGATCAGCTTGGCGACATCCATCGAGCTGCCGCCACCAAAGCCAACAATCAATTCAGCCTTCAGCTCACGCGCTTGGGCAAGTGCGGCGTCAACTATTGCTTCGGGCGGATCAGCGACCACTTGATCAAACACCTCGAATGCAACCTGTTCACTGGCAAACCCCGGCAATACCGTACTCAACAAACCGAGCTTGGTGATGCCAGGGTCCGTCACGATCAATACACGTTTGGCGCCACGCTCGCGGCATAACTCCGCCAGACGATTGGAAGAACCTGTCTCGCAGATAATCTGTGCGGTTGTCGCAAAGCTGAATGGGCGCATGATCGATGTCCTCTTATTATCTGTTCTAGGCGTGCAGCACCGTGTAGCGGCGCTGCCTGGCGTTAGCCATTAAAACGCAAAACTGCTCTCAGGCATGGCCATCAGACAGTCGGCACCGCCCAATAACGCTTCACGGTGCATGCTCGCGCGCGGCAACACACGTTGCAGGTAAAAATTCGCACTGTGCAATTTGGCCTGATAGAACTCAGCCTCAGTAACACCAGCATCAAGTTGGTCTTGCGCGCGTGCGGCAGCCTGCAACCAAAAGCCCGCCAACAACACATAAGCCGAATACTGCAAGAAGTCCACTGAGCACGCGCCAATCTCCTGCGGATCGCGCTGGCATGCGCCAATAACTTGTTCGGTCAGTTCACGCCACTCAACAAAGCGTGCCTGCACGGTTGCAGCCATGGCTTGCAGTGTCGGGCGCTGCGCTTGCACAGCACACAACTGGCTGAACTCGTCACACAGCTCGGCCAACTGCTGGCCGCCGTCACCCAACAGCTTACGACGGATGTAGTCCAACGCCTGAATACCGTTGGTACCTTCATAAAGCTGAGTGATACGACTGTCGCGCATTAACTGCTCAATGCCCCACTCACGAATATAGCCGTGCCCGCCATACACCTGCACCGCGTGACTGGCGACCTCTTGGCCCATGTCGGTGAAGAATGCTTTGACGATAGGAATCAGCAGCGCCACCCGCTTACCCGCAGCTTTGCGCTCGGCGGCATCCGGGTGTGCATGCTCCAGATCGAGCAAGCGCGCCGTGTAGGCAGCCAACATACGTGAGCCTTCGACCAGGGTTTTCTGGGTCAACAACATGCGTCGCACATCCGGATGCACGATGATCGGATCAGCCGCTTTTTCAGGCGCAGCCGGGCCGGTCAGTGCCCGTGACTGCAAGCGATCGCGAGCATAGCGCAGCGCCCCTTGATAAGCGGCTTCAGCAACACCCAACCCCTGCAAACCAACCTGAAAACGCGCGTCATTCATCATGGTGAACATGCCCGCCAAACCTTGATTCGCTTCACCGATCAACCAACCGGTGGCGCCATCAAAATTCATCACGCAGGTCGCCGCGCCTTTGATCCCCATCTTGTGCTCAAGCGCGCCACAACTCAGCGCGTTACGCTGACCAAGACTGCCGTCTGCGTTAGCGATGAACTTGGGCACCAACAGCAAACTGATGCCTTTGACCCCGGCAGGCGCATCAGGCAAGCGAGCCAAGACCAAATGGACGATGTTTTCGCTGAGATCCTGCTCGCCGCCGCTGATGAAAATCTTATTGCCGCTCACCCGATAGCTGCCATCAGCCTGTGGTTCGGCCTTGGTCCGCAGCAAGGCCAGGTCGGTACCCGCCTGAGGCTCGGTCAGGCACATGGTGCCGGTCCATTCACCGCTGACCAACTTGTGCAAGTAAGCCTGCTTGAGTTCTTCACTGCCGTGCACATTGAGCGCCAGCACTGCACCTTCGGTCAGCCCCGAGTAAATCCGGAATGACAAACTCGCGCCCATCAACATTTCATGAAAGTTGCAGGCCAGCAGCTGCGGCAGCGCCTGCCCGCCAAAGTCAGCCGGGCCGGTCATGCTCGCCCAGCCGTTATCCACATATTGCTGGTAAGCCTCGCTGAAGCCATCCGGCGTAGTCACCTTGCCATCAACCAGACTGGCACCCTGTTCATCACTGTTGCGATTAAGCGGTGCAATCACCTCGCTGGCATAGCGTGCAGCTTCTTCAAGCACACCATCAACCAGTTCGCGGTCTAGGCCGTTACCCAGTGTTTGGCAATGTGCGCTGATGTCGAATAACTCATGCATGACAAAGCGCATATCACGCAGTGGCGCTTGATAACTCATAACGAACCCTCCTGCACATCAGCGAAGCCTTTATTGCTCGCAGCCAGTTGCGAAATCAACTGTGCGGGACGCCAATGCTCGCCACGGTTTTCCTGCAAATAGCGCAGACGCGCCTGAATATCTGCCACGCCCTGGCTATCGGCCCAGCTCATTGGCCCGCCTTTGTCAGCGGGGAATCCGTAACCGTTTAGATAGACCAAGTCGATATCGTGGCTGTTGGCAGCGATATTTTCCTGAAGAATTTTCGCCCCTTCGTTGACCAGCGCCAGCAAGCAACGCTCAAGGATTTCTTCTGCACCAATATCACGGCGCGTGAAGCCAAGTGTCTCGGAGACCTTGAGCACCAGCGCATCAACCTCAGGATCATGTTCAGCCTGACGACTGCCTTCGGCGTAACGGTAATAGCCCATGCCCGCCTTCTGCCCAAAACGGCCCAGCTCGCAAAGGCGATTATCAACTTGCACGGCAGGCTCATCCTGGCCCTTGCCCGCCAACTCGCGGGCGCGCCATTCGAGGTCGATACCGACCACGTCGTACATACGAAACGGGCCCATGGCAAAGCCAAAACCTTGCAGCGCAGCGTCTACCTGATGTGGATATGCGCCTTCAAGCAGCATCATCCGCGCCTCTCGCACGTATGTGTGAAGCATGCGATTGCCAATAAAACCGTCGCAGTTTCCAGCCACTACACTGACTTTGCCGATGCGCTTACCCAGCGCTAAAGCGGCGTCCAGCACCGCCTTGCTGGTTTTCTCACCACGCACAATTTCCAACAGCTTCATGATGTGCGCAGGGCTAAAGAAGTGCAGCCCCAGCACATGGTCCGGGCGCTGGGTCACAGCAGCGATTGCATCGATATCCAATGCCGAAGTATTGCTCGCCAGAATCGCGCCCTGCTTGAGCGTGGCATCCAAGGTGCGAAAGATTTGCTGTTTAAGTTCGAGGTTCTCGTACACCGCCTCGATCACCAGATCGGCATCAGCCAGCGCCGCGTAATCCGCAACCGGGGTAATACAGGAGAAACGCGCAGCCGACTGTTCGGCACTGATGCGTTCTAATTTGACGTTGTGTTCGTTGGTCTTCGCGACCACCGCCAGCGCCTGATCCAGCATTTGCGGGTTATTGTCGAGCCAAAGTACCTGGATGCCGGCATTCGCCAGACTCATGACAATCCCCCGGCCCATGGTCCCGGCACCAATAACGGCGACGCGCTGAATATCAAAAACACTGCTCATGCTTATCCCCCTTGTAATTGAGCGAGCTAAAGATCGCCCACCACCATAAGCAACACGCTACTATTATTGAAATTTAGTGTTGTGATACATAGTATTCAGCCAATGAATATACTCAGCTTCGACCTCAACCTGCTGCGGGTGCTGGATGCACTCATGCGCGAGCAAAATGTATCGCGGGCCGCTGAACGCTTGGCATTGAGCCAGCCAGCGGTAAGTAATGCGCTCAATCGCTTGCGGGTTTTACTTGATGACCCGCTGCTGGTTCGAACGGGTAGAAGCATGCAGCCAACACCTCGGGCGCAAGCACTTGCCGGGCCGATTCGCATGGCCTTGCAACAAATCGAGCAAAGTTTGACTGCGGGACAAACCTTTGACCCCGCCAGCAGCAGCCAGCACTTCAACATTGCGCTGACCGACTATGTCGAATTGATTTGCATGCCACAGCTGATGCGCAAGCTGAGTGACACGGCTCCGGGCATCCGTATTGATATTCATCATCTGAATCCGCGCTTGCCTGTCGAGGCGCTGGATAGCGGCGACCTGGATTTGGTGCTCGGCCGCTTCCAGGATATTCCAGCGCGCTTCAGCCGCCAGCACTGGGCCAGTGAAACCTTGCAGCTTGCCGTGCGCAAAAATCATCCGTTGGTCACTAATGGTGTTGATCTGCCGTTGTTTCTCAAACTGCGCCAGTTGTGGGTCCACGGTGGACAAACGCGCGGCATGGTTGATCAATGGTTAAATGAACAAGGGTTACAGCGTGACGTGGTTTACACCACTCCGAACTACCTGCAAGCAGCGCACATTGTTGCCACCAGCGATCTCGGCGCCGTGCTGCCCCAGCAACTGGCGCAGCACTTTGCAGCACTGCTACCGTTGCAGTTGTTCGACTTACCCTTCGAGCTGGAAGCCTTTCACCTCGAAGTGGTGAGCCTCAGCCAACGTCAACGCGACCCGGCTCTGCAATGGCTGATCGAGCAACTATTGAGTATTGCGGCTGACTAGTTATTGGCCGTATCGAGCGTGTAACACGACACTGTAATCGCTGCGCACAAGCCAGCTGCTGCGACTAGGCTTTGAGTACAACCAAACAAACCGAGCCCCAAGTCAGACACAACGTAAATGGAGTTACCTGAATGAAGCCGATCAAACATTTGTACCTGTACTTTCAAGACGGCCAGCGCTTGGCAATGCGTTTCCCCCAGCAAAGCTCAGATCCGGTCGAGGTTGCACGGGGAATTCGCAAGCAACTTGAGTCGCCGTTTTTATCCATCGAAGTCGATGGCGACTTACTGATGATTCCGCGTGAGAGCATCAAATACCTGCAAATCTCACCGGCGCCGGTATCTTTACCAGACCCCGTCATCTCCGGCGCAGAGATGATTGATTAGCCCCCGCTATTCGAAAGTCTTGCCGTCATGCTTGAGCCAACCATCAACATGACGGCGCCCGGGGTCACGGTGGGTCCAGTGCACGACGCCGCCCTTTTCGTTCCACTCATATTCACCATAAAACTCGACGCTGTCGCCTGCACGCAAGCCGTTTATACGCGGCGCCAAATCAATATTGTGGGCGACCAATACACTTGGCCCACCAGCAATTTTAAGGATAAATTTCTGGTGCCTTGAGCCTTTCAGATCATCGCGCAAAACCTTAATCACTTGGCCCTGACCCGCGACTTGAACATCGCTCTGCTGCCTGTTGTAGGCCTGCAATAGCGCGGCATTGGAGACCTCGGCTGAGTTTTGGCCGCTAAGATCCGGGATCGAAATCCCCTGCTCCTTGGCGAAGCCGTAGGCCAAGACCAATACAACAATCAGGTAAATAAATTTCTTCATCGTTATCTACAGTCCATGAGCCAGGCCGTATCCGGCCACGATCCTTTTGAATATTCAGCGATTCTAGCCTGCCAGCCAGATATTGCGCTGCAATTGGCGGGCAAACGCAGCTGAGCATTTATAGTGCCGCGCTGACTCTGTTACTGTTATCGACAAAGCGAGCAGGTTAAGCCAGACACATGACCCAAGCACCGTTTATCAACCCGCTTCAATTAGACCGCAAGGATGCTGGCTCTGGCTTGCAGATTGGCGGCGATTGGACGCTGGCGCATTTCGCTGCACTCGAGCCGCAAGTCATGCACGCACGTGAAGCTGTGGCTGCTGATACAACGATTGACCTTAGCGACATCAACCAATTGGATACAGCTGGAGCCGCTTTATTAGTCGAGTTGCTCGGCGAAGCGCGGTTACAGGAGCTTGAAACCAACTCACCACATTTGAGCGCCGAACGTCGGCAACTGTTGCAGAGCGTGGGGCACGCAATAACTGAGTCACGAAGAACCCCGCCAGCACCAAGCCCTTCAGCCATTACCGAGTTTTTTGGTCACATCGGCATGGCTGTCGATGACTTCCTTTGCAAGGCCCGCGAGTTGATCGGGTTCTTTGGGTTGACCGTCAGCACCATGCTCAGCGTACTGTTCAAGCCCAGTCGCTGGCGTATTACCTCGCTGACGTCACACCTTGAACAAGTCGGGCTCAATGCGGTGCCAATTGTGGCGCTACTGACCTTTCTGGTCGGCGCGGTCGTGGCATTTTTAGGTGCAACAATTCTGGCCGACTTCGGCGCCAGTATTTACACCATCAACTTGGTTGCGTTCTCTTTCCTGCGCGAATTTGGCGTGCTGCTCACGGCAATCTTGATGGCGGGACGCACAGCCAGCGCCTTCACCGCACAAATTGGCTCGATGAAGGCCAATGAGGAAATCGACGCGATCCGCACGCTCGGCCTCAGCCCGATTGAACTGCTGGTCGTACCACGGGTCTACGCCATGCTGATTGCCCTGCCCGTGCTGACATTCATTGCGATGATCTGCGGCATCGTTGGCGGCGCCATGGTCTGCGCCTTGACCCTGAATATCTCGGTCACCAGCTTTATCAGCATTTTCCACGAAAGCATCGAGCTGAAGCATTTTCTGGTGGGCATGGTCAAAGCGCCGATCTTTGCCTTTCTGATCGCCATTATTGGTTGCTTGGAAGGTTTTAAAGTCACCGGTAGCGCGCAGTCGGTTGGTGAGCGCACAACCTCCAGCGTGGTTCAGTCAATTTTCGTGGTGATTCTGCTCGATGCCATCTTCGCGTTATTCATGGTGGAGATGGGCTGGTGAGTAAGGAAACAGTGATTGAAGTGCGCGGGCTGTGTAACCGTTTCGGCGCGCAGAGTGTGCATGAAAACCTCGACCTCGATTTATACCGCGGTGAAGTGCTCGGCGTCGTCGGTGGTTCGGGTACGGGCAAGTCGGTGCTGCTGCGCTCGATTGTCGGTTTGCGCAAACCCAACGAAGGTAACGTCAATGTTTTTGGGCAAACCTTGCTGGAGCTGGACGAACACCAACGCTCATTGATCGAACGCCGCTTCGGTGTGCTCTACCAGCGCGGCGCGTTGTTCTCGTCACTAACCGTTACTGAGAATATTGCGCTACCACTGATCGAACACGCCAAACTCAGCCGCGCCTCGGCTGAGCGTCTAGCACGGGTCAAACTGGCGTTGGTCGGCTTACCCTGCGTGACCGGCGACAAATACCCGGCAGAGCTGTCAGGTGGCATGATAAAGCGTGCGGCGTTGGCCCGCGCCTTGGCGCTTGAACCAGATATTTTGTTTCTCGACGAACCCACCGCTGGCCTCGACCCGATTGGTGCAGCTGATTTCGATCAGTTGATACTGACCCTGCGCGACGCACTCGGCCTCAGCGTATTTCTGGTCACCCACGATCTGGACACGCTCTATACCATTTGTGATCGTATCGCCGTGCTCTCGCAAAAACGTGTGTTAGTCGCCGACACACTGGAAAACGTCGCCGCAACGGATGATCCATGGATTCAGCAATATTTTCACGGCCCGCGTGGACGCGCGGCCAAGCAGGCAGCGGATAACGCGCCACGGAGAGCTTAATGGAACCTCGCGCACATCATGTTTTGATCGGCCTGTTTACCGTGCTAGTCGTCAGCGCTGCACTGGTTTTTGCGATCTGGTTGAGCAAGCACTCCGCCGACCAGCAGTACAACGAATACAGCGTGGTTTTCAATGAAACAGTTAGCGGCCTTTCACGCGGCAGCGCTGTTCAATACAGCGGGATTACTGTCGGCGATGTCCAGCGCTTGTTCCTTGATCCCAAAGATCCGCGCAAGGTAATAGCCTGGATCCGTATCGCCAGCAACACCCCGATTAAAACTGACACCCGAGCTCGCCTGTCGATCACCGGCATTACCGGCACTGCGGTCATCCAAATGCACGGCGGCACCCCGCAAAGCCCACGTTTACTTAGTGAAGATGGCGAACGCGCTGAAATCATTGCTGATCGTTCACCACTGGCCAAATTGCTCGCCAATGGCGATGACCTCGTGTTCAACATCAATCACTTGATCAACCAAGCCAATCACTTGCTCAACGACGAGAACCTGACACAAGTATCCAAGACGCTGAAAAATCTTGAAGCAGTCACCGCAATGGTCGCGGAACAACGCGATACGCTGAACAAAACCGCGAAGGAAATCAGTATCGCCAGCACGGAAACAGCCATGCTGATGCGCAATGCCAATAGCCTGCTGAATAATTCAGGGCGCAAGAGCTTCGACAACATCGAGCGCATCAGTGCATCGCTGGAGCGCAGCAGCAGTAATATCGAACGCATCCTCAGCGAGAACCGTGATGCTCTCAGCCAAGGTATGCAGGGTGTCAGCAACCTGGGCCCGGCGATCAATGAACTGCGCGACACCATGAGCACCATCCGCTCGTTCTCACGCCGCGTCGAGGACGATCCGGCTTACCTACTGCGCAGCGATACCATTAAGGAGTTTCAACCATGAGCCGGTTTATAAGCGTCAGTGCCGTCATCTTCAGCGCGCTCATGCTCAGTGCTTGCTCTATCTTGCCGGAGCCTGAACAGCTGCATGTTTACCGCCTGCCAAGCGCCGAACCAAGCATCGGTTCAAGCGCAGCCAGTAGCGCCACGACTTTGCAGGTCAACCGCCCGAACAGTAACCAGATTCTCGATAGCTCACGCATTGTCGTGTTGCCAGATGGCGATCAGATCAGTACCTATCAAGGCGTGCGCTGGAGTGATCGCGCACCGACCATATTGCGTGATCGTTTGATCGACGGCTTCGTCAACGCCAACCGCTTTGCGGCGGTGAGCAGTGATGACAACCATTTGCAAACCGATCTGCAACTGGTCAGCAGCCTCCGGGCATTTCAAAGTGAATACCGCAATGGAGCGCCGCAGGTGCAAATTCAACTTGATGCGCAACTGGTCGACAGCCGCCAGCAGATTGTCGCCAGCAAACGTTTTAGCGTCAGCCAAGCGGCGACAAACGCCTCCGTTGGCAAGGTGGTTGAAGCCTTTGGCGGCGCGGCTGACAGCCTATCAAGCCAAATTATCGAGTGGACGGTCAGCCAGAGTAATAAAGCGCCTAAACAACCTTAAGCGGCTATGCCGAGGTCTCGACCCACTCACGCACCTGAGCGTATTGATAATCTTGCAACGCCGCGAATCCTGCCAGGTTGCGCGCCTTCAGCTTGGTCAGCAACGGCACGCTGATACCGCAGAAAAAACGGGTTAAGCATTCGCTACTCGGCGCTCCTTCCTTCGAACCCTGGTAACGCTGAATAAACTCACCGCCTAACGCACTAACCGACTGTTGATCGAGCGGCGCTAATACTGGCGGCTCAGGCAAGCGGGCAATCTGGCCTTGGCACACTGAACAATGACCGCACTGCAACGGCGCCTGCTCATCCCCAAAGTAGCTGGCGAGCCGCTGGCTGAGGCATGTATTACTGGCAAACAAGTCAAGCATGGCGTGAATACGCTTGATCTCGCTGTGCTCTTGTTGCTTGAAGTAGCGGTGCAGCTCTGCGCTTAGTTGGCCAGGATCAAACGCAGGATCAAGCAATGTATAAACCTCGGTCATTTGCTTGCTTTCAAGCTCGATCCAGGCGTTTTCCTGAAAGTAATCCAGTGCTTTTATCACGCGGGCGCGCTCGGCCTGGTGCTGCTGGTAAAGCTGATCGAAGTCGACAGTGCACCAAGTTCGCGCGCGCTTCGATGACTCGACCAATGCCTCAACAAAATCCCGGCGTTCACCCTCAAATTTGGCGCTTAGCTGTTCTGGCTCAATCAGATATTTGAAGCGATATTCCGCGAAGTAGGCATATTTAGGCGCGATAATTCGCCTAAGCTCCAGCTGCACCAACAACGTCTTCAAGGCCAGCAGACGGATATTGCTCTGTTCTGAAAGCGCATTAAGGGTCAGCTCCCACTGGCCATCAGTGCTACTGGTGAGCAGTTCGTCGAGCACCCAACGAATACCCTCAAGCTCCGGCGTGTCCCCGTAAACGAAATTTTCCAGCACATTGAGGCTGTCGCGGTTGGCCATTACCCAGCAATCTGAAGGCTGGCCATCACGCCCGGCGCGGCCGATTTCCTGGCTGTAGTTTTCCACCGACTTGGGTAAGTCGTAGTGCACCACATTGCGGATGTCACTTTTATCGATGCCCATGCCAAAGGCGATGGTCGCGACGATGCAGTTCAATTCCCCGCCCATAAACTGACGCTGGATCAACTCACGCCGCTCATGCGGCATTCCCGCGTGATAGGCACTGGCGGGAAAACCTCTCGCCGCCAGCAAATCAGCCACCTGCTCAGCGGTTTTCTGCTGGGTCACATAGACAATACTCGGTTGCCCGGCTTTGGCTGATAACCACTCAACCAAGCGCCGCTGCTTGTCAGCTCCGGCAACCGGTTCGACCAGTAAATTAAGGTTTGACCGATAAAAACCGGTGGTCACCACATCCGCCTCGGCTATCTCGAATTTCTGCTGCATATCAGCAATGACCGGCGGTGTTGCAGTCGCGGTAAGCAGCAACACCTGAGCAATGTTGAACTGGCGACGGTACTCCGGCAGCTTCAGGTAATCAGGCCGAAAATTATGCCCCCACTCCGATATACAGTGCGCTTCATCAACCACCAGCAGCGAAATCGGCACTTGCTGGATGAAGTTGCGAAAGCGTTCATTTTTCAGACGCTCGACCGAAATCATCAGGACTTTTAACTCACCACTCTTGGCGTCGCGCATCACCTGCGCAGCCTCTTCTCGACTCTGCGCAGAATCGATACTCGCCGCCTTGATCGAATGCCGCTGCAAAAATGCCAGTTGGTCCTGCATCAAGGCCAGCAGCGGTGAGATCACCAGCGTCAGATGCGGCAAATGCATGGCTGGCAACTGGTAACACATCGACTTACCCGAACCCGTCGGAAAGATTGCCGCGACTGAACGCCCCGCCATAATCGCCTTGATTGCAGCCTCCTGACCGGGGCGGAATTGCTGGTAACCAAAGGTGCGTTGCAAGCTGTCGTAAATCAACAATCTGTCCTCTTTTGTATATCTTCAGTTGGTTGAGCGCTAAGCGCGCCCATAGGCCAGCGAAAGCAGGGAATGTGACAGCTGCTGGTTCGCGCGCAAACCTATACGACGATCGGTCACTTGCTAATACGCGCTTGAACTCAAGCAAACCGCCCGTATTCACGGGCTTCGACAGCACGTTCAGCTGTTAAAGAAATATTAATTTTCTGGGTATGACTAAACCATCTAACGGCAAACGCTGCCATGGAGTAGATTGAGGTCATGAACAGTTGCACAGGAGCTTTATATGAAGGAATCGGTTTTTGCGGCAGCTTGACTGCTTTGAACTGAACCATCAACAAAGCGGGCCGAAGACCCTACGCACCTCATGCTCAGGCCTTGCTTGAGCCGGTACACGAGGCTAACGACCTTGCCACTGGTTGAGTATTGAAACCCTCAAGTTAGCCGACAACTGGGCCTGACAACTCCACGTAATGTGGTCATATCAATGTTCAGCACCAACAGTTTGTAGCGTCAAACCGGCATCTTGATGATGATTATCAGCCAATTTTAAGCCGGCAGTGCACAGACAAGTTGGATCCACTGCGCAGCGGCGAATGACGACGTTACTAAGTCTTCAGAGCACAGCACATAGGCAACACTTATAGCCGTGATGAGCGGCCCCTGTTTCACCTGTATCTCCATAGTTTCATCGCGTAACGTGTTAGGACTGTATCAGCAGTCACACACAAAAAGCCGCCTCAAGGCGGCTTTTCCGCGTCTGGCGATGCGCAAAATGCACCGCGCTTGAAACGAGCCGGTTAGATTAGGGCCCGTAAAACAAAACACCCTGCGAAGTTGAGCCTCGCAGGGTGCCGGATGAGTCGCTTAAACCAATCAGTTACCCGAGCGACGCAGCGCTTGCGGGGTGAAGTCACGAGGCGTCAGGCCAACCTTGAAGTTATACATGGGCTCATTGTTATCGAGGCCATCGACAAAGTAACGCTCACCTTTGAAGTCATAGATCGTTTCCAGCGTACTGCCAAACATCGGCACATCGTAGTAACTGATCGGATGGCTCTCTTGCAGGCCGCTCAACTCACCATCTTTGTTGTATAGATCAACCGCTAAAATTTGCCAGCTGTCTTCATCGATGTAGAAACGCCGTTTGGCATAAGGGTGACTAAAGCCCTTACGCAGGTCTGCTTCGACGATCCATACGCGGTGCAACTCATAACGCAGCAGTTCAGGGTTGATGGTGTTGCGCTTGAGGATGGTTTCGTAAGGAATACCTTTTTGATGCACCGCATAGCTGTTGTATGGCACCAGCATTTCCTGCTTGCCCAACAACTTCCACTCATAACGGTTTGGCGCGCCATTGTAGGAGTCGACGACGTCTGCAGTGGCCATGCCGTTGGTATCTGGCTGCAAGGTGTCATACGCCAACATCGGCAGGCGACGCACACGGCGCTCGCCACGGTTGAAGCGCCAGGCTTTGCGAATCGCCAAGACTTGATCAAGCGTTTCCTGCACGACCAGTGCCGAGCCTGCCAGCTTGGATGGCGCAATGACCTTGTATTTGTAATAGAACAAGGTGTTATCCAGATCTTTCGGCGTTACGCCCTCACGGCCGTATAGAAAGTACACATCTCGCTCAAGCTTGAGCAGGTTGTAGGCCCCGTTGGAGAGCACCGCCGCCTGGTTAGTCACAAAACTGATCTGGTCGCCACGGTATCGCATGATGTGGTTCCAGATGGCTTCTTGACCATTTTGCGGCAACGGGAACGGGATTCCCGAGGCAACGCCTAGCACGCCATTCCCCGCGGAAATCAGCTCGGCATTTACCGCGTTGTAACGCGTGGCATCGTAAATACGCTGAGGCGCAGCGGCGCTACGGTGAGTAGGGAAAACACGCAGATAGTAATCTGGATTGTTTTCCAGCAAGACTTTCAGACCCGCTGGCAACTGAGCTTGATACTGGCTTATGTTTTGGCTATTGACCCGATACAGCGGCTGCTCGCCAGCGTATGGGTCCGGGTGATGCATGCCCGACACATAGTTGGCTGGCGGCGTTGCTAGCCCACCCTCCCAGCGCGGGATGGAACCAGCGAGATTGCCGGCCACTTCCCCGCCAAGCGGAGTCAAGTCCTGGCCAAGCCGAGCAGCCTGAGCATTATCAACTTTAGCTTGCGCCTGCAGCGCCACTCCAGCCAACAACAGAATCGAAAGTTTTCGCAACACAGTACTCTCTCCCACAGCGCAGACTTCTTTCATGCACCGCTGTTTTTTATGCACAAGCAATGGCTTGGCTTTATTGGTCAGTCTTGGTGAGAAGCCATCCTGGCGCCGGGTTTTCCCGGTCTAACACTTCGTCCTTGAAATTGATGTTTTAGCTTTTTTGATTAACACCGCAGCCGCGAGTGCTAAAGGCAGACACATGCGACCCACAGCTAAAAGTCGGGCGCAGTTTACCCGTTCAAACAAGCATTTGCTTTGGGCGACCCATAAATTTATAGGACACCCACTGCGCAACCGTAGATACAGGGCCAGCAAGGCTTGAGTCACGGGGGCTGGCGCAGGCCAGTACAATTGCAATTTTTTGTAAATGCTACGATTTAGCCGGGTTGCTGAGGGTTAAGCACGGCGCCTTGCTGAGCCTGGTGAACAGCAAGGCTGCACTTGATACAGCTTAGTTCTGGCGTTCGAACTTGAGGTCCCAAACGCCGTGACCGAGACGTTCACCACGGCGCTCAAACTTGGTGATTGGGCGCTCTGCTGGGCGCGGAACGTATTGGCCATCATCCGCCATATTTCTGTAACCAGGCGCCACGTTCATCACTTCCAGCATGTACTCAGCATAAGGTTCCCAGTCGGTGGCCATATGCAGCACACCGCCGACTTTGAGTTTTTGCCGCACCAGTTCGGCAAATTCGGGCTGAACAATACGTCGCTTGTGATGACGGGCCTTGTGCCAAGGATCGGGGAAAAACAACATCAATCGGTCAAGGCTGTTGTCGGCGATGCAGTTACGCAGCACCTCCAAGGCATCGCAGCTATAGACCCGCACGTTATTCAGGTTTTGGGTCAGCAAACCATTGAGTAAGGCGCCGACACCCGGGCGGTGCACCTCAACCCCGATAAAATCATGTTCAGGCGCTGCGGCGGCCATCTCAAGCAAGGAATGCCCCATGCCGAAACCGATTTCGAAGGTCCGTGGCGCTTGGCGGCCGAATAAAGTATCGAAATCTTGCGGACCATCTTCAAGCTTTAAACCGAACTTGCTCAAGCCCTGATCCAGGCCCCGCTGCTGTCCTTCGGTCATGCGTCCAGCGCGCATAACAAAGCTCTTGATGGTGCGTAGCTTGGGCGAAGTTTCAGGCGTGGCCTGCGGGGAGTCAGTCATTTCGTACTCTTTAACTCGATCGGAATGCGTCTGTCGGCGCCAGGGCTATGGCTGACGCCGACAGGCAGATAAGGGAAAACGGAACTTAGGGGCCTTCTGAAAAAGGTAACGAGCGCCGTAGTTTTCAGGAGTTTCTTAGCGAATCATACCTTCCAGTGGCGACGATGCACTCGCATAAAGCTTCTTCGGCATGCGTCCTGCAAGGTAGGCCAGGCGGCCTGCTTCGATGGCGTACTTCATGGCTTCAGCCATCATCACCGGATTTTGCGCATGAGCAATAGCGCTGTTCATCAGCACGGCTTCGCAGCCTAGTTCCATGGCAATGGTGGCATCAGATGCGGTGCCGACACCGGCATCAACCAGCACTGGCACGGTAGCTTCTTCAAGAATGATGCGCAGGTTATACGGGTTACAGATGCCCAAGCCGGTACCAATCAAACCGGCCAGCGGCATTACCGCGATACAACCCATCTCGGCCAATTGACGGGCGATAATTGGGTCATCGCTGGTATAAACCATCACGTCAAAGCCATCTTTGACCAGAATTTCAGCGGCCTTGATCGTTTCGATCACGTTAGGGAACAAGGTTTTCTGATCAGCCAATACTTCAAGCTTGACCAGATTGTGACCATCGAGCAGTTCGCGAGCCAACCGACAGGTGCGCACAGCTTCGGCAGCATCATAGCAACCCGCGGTATTCGGCAGGATGGTGTAACGGTCTGGCGAGATCACGTCGAGCAGGTTTGGCTCGCCCGGATTTTGACCGATATTTGTGCGCCGCACCGCTACGGTGACAATCTCTGCACCAGAGGCCTCGATGGCAACACGGGTCTGTTCCAAATCCTGATACTTACCGGTGCCCACCAGTAAACGCGATTGATAGGTACGGCCGGCGAGCGTGAAAGGCTTGTCGTTACGAACTTGGCTCATCGAAAACTCCTCGTGCGGGTTGCGCTCTTTGAAGCCAGTCAAGACTTGCTGATGGCTTGCCTTTGAGCACCTGACAAAAATTGGCTGGGTGCGGACACTAACGTAGTAGCAAGGAAGTACTTAGCCGCCACCAATCGCGTGAACGACTTCAATCCGATCACCTTCAGATAACACCGTACTTGCGTGTTGACTGCGAGGCACAATATCCAGATTGAGCTCGACCGCAACGCGGCGGCCCGTCAGATCCAGCTGAGCAATCAGCCCAGCGACAGTCTGGCCATCGGCAAGCTCAAGCGGCTCACCATTCAATTGAATGCGCATGACGTAGCGGTCACAAATTTAGAGGGGTCAGCATTCTAGCCCGATCAACCGCGATGACCAAGGCTAAACAGTATCATTCATCCTCTTTTCTGACGTACGAGTCAGCTTGCAGTCATGCTCAGGTTTCTCAGTTCGGTGTTAAGCGCCAGGCTGCCAGGCCCAGGCATAGCCAACCAAGCAAAAAGGCCAAACCGCCAAATGGCGTGATGATGCCCAGCTTGCCAATTCCGCTCAGGCTCAACAGATACAAACTGCCGGAGAACAGCACTATACCGACGGTAAAAAATGCACCCGCCAACGTAACCCAACGCCCAGGCGCATAAAGCGCAAGCAGCCCAACACCGAACAATGCCAATGCATGAATCAACTGGTAATGAGTGCCGGTTTGAAATACAGCTAAATACTCAGCGCTGAGGGTTTTCTTCAAGCCATGGGCGGCAAACGCACCAAGGCCTACGCCACTGAAACCAGCTACAGCTGACAAGATTAACCACAAACGAGCCATCGAACACTCCAGACAAGACCTGTACGATCGTTATAATGGCTCGCAAACTCAGCCGGGCCAAGCACGCATGTTGCAAACCATTCGCCGCATCCTGATTAAATCCCTGCTCTGGTTCACGGTCGGCTCGGCCTTGCTGGTCCTGGTTCTGCGCTGGGTGCCGCCGCCGGGTAGCGCACTCATGGTCGAGCGCAAAGTGCAATCGTGGATGGATGGCAAACCCATTGATCTGCAGCGCACATGGCGGCCATGGCAAGAACTGCCTGATGATTTGAAGATTGCAGTAATTGCTGGCGAAGACCAGAAATTCGCTGATCACTGGGGTTTTGATTTAGCGGCGATCCGCGCAGCGATCGAGCACAATCAGGAAGGTGGCAGCGTGCGCGGCGCCAGCACCTTGAGTCAGCAAGTGGCGAAGAACCTGTTTCTTTGGTCTGGCCGCAGCTGGTTGCGCAAAGGCATCGAGGTTTGGTTCACCGGGCTAATTGAATTGCTCTGGCCAAAACAACGAATTCTCGAAGTGTATCTAAACAGCGTCGAGTGGGGCGATGGCGTATTTGGTGCACAGGCTGCAGCAGAGCATCACTTTGGAATTGGAGCGCCCTATTTGTCTGCCCATCAGGCGAGTTTGCTGGCGGCAGTGCTACCAAACCCGCGCCAATGGAGCGCCAGCCGGCCAACAGCATATATCAACCGTCGGGCAAACTGGATTCGCCGACAAATGCGTCAGCTCGGGGGCAGCCATTACCTGAATCAACTCAGCGCATCAAAGCCGCAGTGGCTGGCCGCCGCGCTGAACAAATAGACCTAGCAGCGCTATGGCGTAAGCAAACGCTGCGGCACCGCATATAACAGGTCAACATCGTCATCAATGGTATGCGCGGTCAAACCCAGCTGTGGGAAAACCAAGGCCTGACCGCCCTCTTTCAGTTCAAGACGTAGTTTAGGTTGGCCCAAGCTGCTGATTATTTGCTGCGTGGTGACGCTGCCCAACGGCTTAAGGCCAAGGTAAATGATTTGGTAATGCCCGAGCTGTCTGACCAGTTGAGTATTCAGTGGCTGCTCTTCACCTTTCTCGTCGACACCCGCTGCGGCCATCAGACTGACCAGCTCATCATCGCTCAACGCAACCCGGGCCTCGACAGTCCAGACTTGATCATCCGCCTCCAGCTCACCCCGATAAAGCAGTCGGGAACCGTCGAGACGCGGCTGCAACCACAGCTCACCCTCTTCCTCAACTTCATCACTCAGACGCGCCAGAGTCAGTTGATCAGCAGCCAATGGGTCAAAAATATCGGCCTGCCATTTCTGTAGCCATGCCAGCGGTTCGACCATTTGTGGGCCGCGCATCAGCCACGCGCCCCAGCTAAAAAAGATAACCGCGACACCTGCAAAAATTAACCAGTGCTGGGCTCGCAACGGCGGCAACTTCATACTTTTCCTCAGACAGAAAAAAGCCGCACTGATGTGCGGCTTCCTGAATCGCTATGTTTATGCGGCAATCGAACCTTTAAGCTTGCTCATCGCATTCTTCTCTAGCTGGCGAATTCGCTCAGCAGAGACATTGTACTTGGCAGCCAGATCATGCAGTGTGGCCTTCTCTTCAGACAACCAACGCTGATAGAGAATATCGCGACTACGCTCATCCAAGCCGTCCAACGCTTCATGCAAGTTGGCTGTAGAGCTGTCACTCCAGTCAGCGTTCTCGAGCTGTACCGCAGGATCGTAGCGGTGATCCTCAAGGTACTGCGCTGGCGTCTGGAATGCGCGGTCATCGTCATCGTCCGCCGCAGGGTCAAAGGCCATGTCATGGCCAGTCAGACGACTTTCCATTTCACGCACTTCACGGGGTTCAACACCCAGGCTTTCAGCTACTGCGTTGACTTCATCATTGTTCAGCCAGGCCAGACGCTTCTTCTGGCTACGCAGGTTAAAGAACAGCTTACGCTGAGCTTTAGTGGTTGCCACTTTGACAATGCGCCAGTTGCGCAGGATGAACTCGTGAATTTCGGCACGAATCCAATGCACCGCAAACGAAACAAGACGCACGCCCATTTCTGGGTTGAAGCGTTTTACTGCTTTCATAAGGCCGACGTTGCCTTCTTGAATCAGGTCAGCTTGCGCCAGACCGTAACCCGAGTAGCTACGTGCGATATGCACGACAAAGCGCAGGTGAGCGAGCACCATTTGCCGTGCAGCCTCTAAATTCTGGTGGTAGAAAAGGCTTTCGGCCAGCTCGCGCTCCTGCTCTGGAGTCAGCAGCGGGATGCTGTTGACCGCATGCACATAAGCCTCCAGGTTGGCGCCTGGAACTAACGCATGAACAGGTTGCAAGGAAGTGGACATTTGAATCCTCCGAACGACTTAACACGTGCAGTCTAGCACTGCTCGATATGACTTATAACCTCATTACAAGTTCAGTTACTAATAGTCAATATCAATCAAATCAATAACTTGCTACTTAGGAGCCAGCTCGCGCAAATGCCGCGCTACCGCAATCCAGGCGCCAATATAACCGAGCAGCACCGCGCCTAATAGTAGAGATAGACCATCGGCTATCGTTACACCGCCCAGACTGAAATCGCTGCCATACAAACCGGCCAGCCGCACTACCGAACCATCTAGCCAATTCAAGCCGTAAGCAAGCACTAACCAGGCGAGAACCCCGGCTCCAAGACCATAGAGCGCGCCCATATACAGAAAAGGCCTGCGCACATAGCTGTCAGTGCCGCCGACCAGTTTGATGACCTCAATTTCCGTTCGACGATTCTCAATATGCAGGCGGATGGTGTTACCGATCACCAGCAGCAGCGCCATGATCAGCAGCAACGTAAGGCCGAAAATAAAACGCTCGCCGAGTTTGAGGATCGCAGTCAACCGTTCCACCCAGAGCAAATCCAACTGCGCCTGCTGCACTTTGGGTAACGCAGCCAGTCGCGTTCGCAGCGCCTCAAGGCCAACTTTGTCGACCTCTTTCGGCGTTACCAGCACCACGCCAGGCAGCGGATTTTCAGGCAGTTCTTTCAGCGCTTGGCCCAGGCCGGATTGCTCTTGAAACTCCGACAAGGCTTGCTCGCGGCTGACCCAATCGGTCTGCGCCACATCATCCATTTTGTCGATTTGCTCGCGCAGCGTCTGACCATCTGCGTCACTCGCATCAATCTGCAGAAACAGCGAGATCTGCGCCGCACGCTGCCACGAGCCGCCCAAGCGCTCTACATTGTTAAGCAGTAGAGACAAGCCCATCGGTAAGCTCAGGGCGACTGCCATCACCAAGCAGGTGAAGAAGCTACCAATTGGCTGCTTGGCCAGACGGTGCAAGCTGTCAGCCAAGCTGGCACGATGATTTTCCAGCCAGGAGTGAAGCTGGGTTTTGAAGTCCGGCCCGTCCTCAAGACTGTTGTGTTCGGCTTTTTTAGGTGCAGCACCGACACGTTGTGCAGGCTGCGGGGGTGGCATACGGGTCGCACTCATTAGACGGCGTCTCCATCACCAATCAAACGGCCGCGCTGTAATGTCAGCATGCGGTGGCGCATGCGTGCGATCAGCGCCAAATCGTGACTGGCAATCAGCACGCTGGTGCCCAGCCGGTTAATGTCTTCAAACACACCCATGATTTCTGCGGCCAAACGCGGGTCGAGGTTACCGGTTGGCTCATCCGCCAGGAGTAACGCCGGGCGGTGGACAATGGCCCGGGCAATGCCGACCCGCTGCTGCTGACCGGTTGAAAGATCCCCCGGAAATTGCTCGGCTTTATCCGACAGCGCTACACGCTCCAGCGCAGAGCCAACACGCTCACCAATCTCGGCCTTGGACAAGCCGAGAATCTGCAGCGGCAAGGCAACGTTGTCGAAAACGCTACGATCGAACAGCAATTGGTGATTCTGGAACACCACGCCAATCTGGCGGCGCAAAAACGGAATCTGTGCATTGGTAATCTGGCCCAGATCCTGCCCTGCCAACAACAGCTTGCCGCTGGTTGGCCTTTCCATCGCCAAAATCAGGCGCAACAAAGTACTTTTGCCCGCGCCGGAGTGGCCGGTGACGAATAAAAACTCACCCCGACGCACACGAAAACTGAGTTCGTGGAGCCCGACATGTCCATTCGGATAACGCTTACCGACCTGCTCGAATCGAATCATCGAGAGAGTGTCCTAGTCAAAAACAATTGTGAATCCTTCGTATAACGACTGCGCTTGTCGAATGACCCTAGGCAGTGAACTAGCGTTCGGCAAACAGCGCCTTCACGAAGTCATCGGCGACAAAGGTACGCAAATCGTCAATTCCCTCGCCAACGCCGATATAGCGGATCGGCAAGCCAAACTGTTTGGCCAGAGCGAAAATCACACCACCTTTAGCGGTGCCATCCAGCTTGGTCAAAACTAAGCCGCTCAAGTTCACGGTCTGGTTGAATTGTTTCGCCTGATTGATCGCGTTCTGCCCGGTTCCTGCATCCAGCACCAGCAGGACCTCGTGCGGGGCAGTGTCATCAAGTTTGCCCATCACCCGGCGAACCTTCTTCAACTCTTCCATCAGATTGTCTTTGGTGTGCAGACGCCCCGCAGTATCTGCGATCAATACGTCCATCCCCCGCGACTTGGCAGCCTGTACCGCGTCGAAAATAACCGAAGCAGAGTCAGCGCCAGTATGTTGAGCAATCACTGGGATGCTGTTGCGCTCACCCCAAACCTGTAGCTGCTCAACAGCAGCTGCACGGAAGGTGTCGCCCGCCGCCAGCATGACTTTTTTACCTTCCTGTTGAAGTTTTTTCGCCAGCTTGCCGATGGTCGTGGTTTTACCCGCGCCATTAACCCCAACCACCAAAATCACATAAGGCGTTTTGCTGCTGTCGACTTTTAGCGGCTGCTCAACCGGTTTCAGCAGCGCTGCCAGCTCGTCTTGCAGTGACTTATAAAGCGCGTTGACGTTGGTTAGCTGTTTACGGGCAACCTTTTGAGTCAGGTTCTCGATAATCAGCGTAGTCGCTTCAACACCAACGTCTGCCACCAGCAAACGCGTCTCAATTTCGTCGATCAGGTCGTCATCGATCGTCTTCTGACCGAGAAACAAACCGGCCATGCCTTCGCCAAGGCCAGCACTGGTCTTCGACAAACCTTGCTTGAGGCGATTGAACCAACTGCTCTGGTTGCCCGATTTTTCCTGCTCAGCGGCGACCACTGGCGGCGTGGCAACAGGCTCAGTCGCAGGCGCGGCAACTGCAGGCGCGGCAACGCTCGGCTGAACTGGAGCAGGCACGACAGCTGGCGCTGATGGTGTAACCACCTCGCTAGCCTCTGGCTCCGGTGCAACGGGCTTGTCAGCGACTGGCTCAGCAGCAGGCGCAACTGATTCAGCTGGCGCAGGTGTCTGCACAGTGGGTTCAGCCGGAACAGGGGCAGGCTCTTGCGGTTTTTTACGCAACCAGCCAAACAGACCTTTCTTCTCGGCAGTTTTATCAGCAGTTTGCACGGGAATGTTCGTGTCAGACGCTGCTGGAGTCTTCTTATCTTCGTTGGAACCAAACATGGAGGCCGACTATCTCAAAGAAGCAACGCGCCAGTATCAGCACTAAAACCCCAACAATTGCAGGACAAATAGTCGCAGCTGACTGTTCGATGGTAGTTTTTAGTCACTTTTACAGGCATGGTCGCCAGTAAAACGGATGAGTATCCTAGCACCTCAGGACCTGCAGACGCTAAGACCTCGCGCATCTGACTGACCAGTCGCTGCTCGCAGCTGTTTAACCAGTGCCTGGTGTGTGATGATCGGCCTAGGCGCAGAATTGAGCTGGAGAAGAAACACTTGCAGGCTGAACATCAACCTCAAACGCTTCAGGCGCGCATGTTTGCGCTTCAGTCATTCTTGTTTGGCAAACCTTTATCTTCGGTGACCCCCTTCTTATGAATACGATTGCCCGCCGCGCTACCGGCCTGCTGATAGGCATGCTTTGCATGCCTATCTCTGCATTCGCAGCCGTCCCCCAAGCCACTCATGAATTCAGCCTCGACAATGGCCTCAAAGTGATTGTCCGTGAGGATCACCGTGCGCCTGTAGTGGTTTCCCAGCTCTGGTACAAAGTTGGCTCAAGCTTTGAAACGCCTGGCCGCACCGGTCTTTCGCACGCCCTTGAACATATGATGTTTAAAGGCAGCAGCAAGCTCGGTCCTGGCGAGGCCTCGCATATCCTGCGCGAACTTGGTGCTGAAGAAAACGCCTTCACCAGCGATGACTACACCGCTTATTACCAAGTACTTGCCCGCGACCGCCTGAATGTCGCGATGGAGCTTGAAGCAGACCGCATGGCCACACTGAAACTGCCTGCCGAAGAGTTCAAGCGCGAGATCGAAGTCATCAAAGAAGAACGTCGCCTGCGTACCGATGACAAGCCAACTAGCTTGGCGTATGAGCGCTTCAAGGCGATGGCTTACCCCGCCAGTGGTTATCACAATCCGACGATTGGCTGGATGGCTGATCTGCAACGCATGAGCATCGATGAACTGCGCCAGTGGTACGAGGCGTGGTACGCACCGAATAACGCCACGCTGGTGGTGGTCGGTGATGTCAGCGAAGCTGAAGTCAAAACGCTTGCTCAGAAATACTTTGGCGCAATTCCCAAGCGCGAAGTGCCTGCGGTCAAAATCCCCAAGGACCTTGATCAACCAGGCGAACGCCGCCTGACGCTGCACCTCAAAACCCAACTGCCAAGCCTGATGATGGGCTTTAACGTGCCGGGACTGGCCACCGCAGAAAAACCGCGCAGCGTACACGCCCTGCGCTTGATCGCCGCCTTGCTTGACGGCGGTTACAGCGCACGCCTGCCGACACACCTTGAGCGCGAGCAAGAACTGGTGTCGGGCGCATCTGCTTGGTACAACCCCTACCCGCGCGGCGATAGCTTGTTCATGTTGACGGCAACGCCCAACACGCAAAAAGGTAAAACCATCGAGGAGACTGAAGCGGGCCTGTGGAAAGAACTGCAAGACCTACAGAACAACCCGCCTTCAGCTGAAGAAGTTGCTCGCGTACGTGCGCAAGTGATCGCTGGCTTGGTGTACGAGCGCGATTCAATCACCAGCCAGGCCACCTCAATTGGCCAACTGGAAACAGTCGGTTTGTCTTGGAAGCTGATGGATAAAGAGCTCAGCGAGCTTGAAGCCGTCACGCCTGCGGATATCCAGGATGCGGCCAAGAAATTCTTCACTCGCGATCGCCTCAGCGTCGCTTACATTCTGCCAGAGGAGAAGAGCGATGAATAAGCGCAACCCCCTGCGTCCGGGCCTGTTGAGCCTGGCCCTGCTGTCGTTCCTCTCGATCACCAGCCTCGGCGCCAGCGCTGAAGCAACTAACGTTAAAAGCAGCAATAAACTGCAATCACTCAGCGAAATGAGCGAAACCGTCAGCCATCGCAAGCTGGATATCCAGACTTGGAAAACCAGCGAAGGCGCAAAAGTTTTGTTCGTCGAAGCTCACGAACTACCGATGTTCGACCTGCACCTGACCTATGCCGCAGGCAGCAGCCAGGATGGCGATGTTCAAGGCCTGGCGATGTTAACCAATGCCATGCTCAATGAAGGCGTGCCGGGGAAAGATGTTGGCCAGATTGCAGCAGGCTTCGAAGACCTCGGCGCTGAGTTCAGCAACGGCTCATACCGAGACATGGCGGTTACGGGCCTGCGTAGCCTGAGCGCGAAAAAAGAACGTGAACCAGCCCTGGCGCTGTTCAATCAGGTCATTGGTCAACCGACATTCCCAGAAGACTCCTTCATTCGAATCAAGAACCAAGTGCTCGCTGGTTTCGAATATCAAAAGCAGAACCCTGGCAGCCTTGCCGGTATCGAACTGTTTAAGAAGCTTTATGGCAAACACCCGTACGCGCACCCAAGTGACGGCACCGAGAAATCAATCCCGCCGATTACTATCGCGCAACTCAAAGCCTTCCACGCCAAAGCCTACAGTGCCGGCAACACGGTTATTGCATTGGTCGGTGACCTGACTCGCAGTGAAGCAGAGGCGATCACTGCAAAAGTCTCGGCAGCACTACCAAAAGGCCCGGCATTGCCCGCTATTGTTGAGCCGCAACAGCCAGCCGCAAGCAGCAATCATATTGAGTTCCCCTCCAAGCAAACTCACTTGATGCTAGCGCAACTGGGAATCGATCGTGCAGACCCGGATTACGCAGCGCTGTACATGGGCAACCAAATTTTTGGTGGCGGTGGCTTCGGTACACGCCTGATGGAAGAGGTTCGCGAGAAACGCGGGCTGACTTATGGTGTTTACTCCGGTTTCACCGCCATGCAGGTTCGCGGCCCATTTATGATCAACCTGCAAACGCGGGCAGAACTCAGCGAAGGCACGCTACAACTGGTCAAGGATCTGCTACGCGAATACTTGAAAAACGGCCCAACCGAGAAAGAACTGGATAATGCCAAGCGCGAAATGGCGGGTAGCTTTCCGTTATCGACTGCGAGCAACTCGGCGATTGTTGGCCAACTGGGCGCTATCGGCTTTTATAATCTGCCACTCGATTACCTCGAAACCTTTATGCAGAAGGTTCAGGATCTAACCGTCGAACAAGTTAAAACGGCCATGGCCAAACACCTCGACCCAGATGCACTGGTCATCGTCACCGCTGGCCCGACAGTTACTCAACAAGAGTTACCGCCACCAACTGACAACCCTGCCGAGCAACCGCTGGGCGTTCCGGAGCATTAATGAGTAAACAAGCTAGTAGAACAGGCGCCCACGGCGGGTTAGGTCATGTTCGCATTATCGGTGGCGAGTGGGGCTCACGGCGCTTCACTTTCCCTGATGCACAAGGTCTGCGCCCCACCCCAGACCGGGTGCGTGAAACCCTGTTCAACTGGTTAGCTCCGTACGTTGAAGGCGCACGCGTGCTCGACCCGTTTACCGGCAGCGGCGCGCTGTATCTGGAAGCACTGTCTCGCGGAGCTTCCAGTGCATTGGCGCTGGACCTGAACCCTGACTCAGTTGCATCACTGCGCGGCCACCTGCAGACGCTACGCTGTGAGAATGGCCAGCTACTGCAAAGCAATGCCATAACCTACCTGCAAACCCAACCTGCAACTGCGTTCGATCTAGTATTTCTAGACCCGCCATTTCATCAAGATCTACTGGTTCCAACCTGCGAGTTGCTTGAGTCCCGCGGCTGGCTGAGTGACGCAGCGTGGATCTACTGTGAGAGCGAAAAGGCGCCGTCAAAACTGGGATTACCGAGTAACTGGCGCTTACATCGCGAGAAAAAATCCGGGCAGGTGTATTACTCTTTATGGGAACGCAGTACCTAAGCTACCCGCTGCTTTAGGGAACCCCTGAAAAACAAATCCAGCCTCGTATTCAAACGTGCGGGGCTGAACCATACACGCCCACTGGCAACACCGATGAATAATTCCTTTAAGCCTGCATGGTGGCTTCCAAGCGCGCATTTACAGACGCTTTGGAACTCAATGTGCCGCACCCCTCCAACGCTCGAACGGCGGCGCGAGCGCATGTGGCTTAACGATGGCGACTTTCTGGATATGGACTGGTATGGGCCGCATCAAGCAGACACACCATTGGTCCTCCTGCTGCACGGCTTGACCGGCTCATCTAACTCGCTATACATCCTTGGCGTCCAACAAACGCTTGCCGCTCAAGGCTGGGCCAGTGTTGCGCTGAATTGGCGCGGCTGCTCCGGCGAGCCCAATCTGCTAACGCGCGGCTATCACTCCGGCGCCAGCGAAGATCTAGCTGAAACAGTCTGCCATCTGCGCGCGCAGCGTCCTATAGCGCCCCTCTACGCTGCGGGTTATTCACTCGGCGGCAATGTATTGCTCAAGTATCTTGGAGAGACGGGCGAAGACAGTCAGTTGCAAGGTGCTGTAGCAGTTTCGGTGCCGTTCAGACTCGACCAATGCGCTGACCGCATCGGCATGGGTTTCTCAAAGGTGTATCAGGCGCACTTTATGCGCGAGATGGTCGCCTACGTTAGAGACAAACAACGCCTGTTCAGCCACAGCGGCCAGGCTGACCAACTGTCGATACTCGAAAAGCTTGGCCCGCTCGACGGCATGCGTACCTTCTGGGATTTCGATGGCAAGGTCACCGCTCCGCTCCATGGCTTCAGCGATGCGCAGGATTATTACAAGCGTTCTTCAAGCCGCTACTTCCTTGGCAAAATTTGCACGCCAACCCTGTTAATTCAGGCCAAGGACGACCCGTTTGTGTTTGAGCACAGCCTTCCGGAGCCGAATGAGCTGGCAAGTTGCATTGAGTTTGAGCTGCACCCCAAAGGCGGCCATGTCGGCTTTATCGAGGGCACACCGCAGCGCCCGGGCTATTACCTTGAACGGCGTATTCCGCAATGGTTCAGTCAGAGCGCAGGACGTATCTATACCAAGGCCTCGAGCGGCACATAGTAGGTCTGATGCAAGGCTTCGATCTCAGCACGTGATGCAGGAGCTATCAACCCGACTTCTAGCGCCAGCACCTGATAAATGCCGCGCCGCAGCATCTCCTCACTGAGATCACCAGACTTATGTTGTGATGTGCACAAAAAGCGCACCCATGAAGTCAGGATGATCCAGCTATTAAGAGTGAGCGTCTCGATCTGCAGAGCTGTCATCACCAGAATACCGGCATCACAGAAGCCTTGATAAATAGTTTGCGCACCCTGCAGGCAGCGCTCAGAGAACAGTTGGTATCGTTCAGCCAACGATGGGTCATTGTCGAGCAAATGCTCAAGGTCACGGTGTAAAAACCGATAGCGCCACATCGCTTCGAGCAACGATTCCAGATAGAAGTTTTTGTCTTCAATGCTTGGTTCGCGACCTTCCGGCAGCCGCAAAAAACCGTCGACATCACGCTCATAACGAATAAACAGCTCGGCGATAATCGCCTGCTTATTACTGAAGTGGTAGTACAGGTTACCGGGTGAGATGCGCAAAAAATCAGCGATATGGTTAGTCGTAACGCTACGCTCACCCTGACTGTTAAACAGCTCAAGGCTAGCTTGGATAATACGTTCGCGGGTTTTCTGCGGAGCTGCCATATACAACAAGATCTCACTACGTGGTCAGGATTAAATGCATTAAGCGCGATGGGGCTTGAACAAAAGGTACACGCTGACGCCGCAAAAGTGTTACTGCGAGGCCTCTTTCCAGTAAACCGGCAATATTACCCAACTTTTTACATAGCCACATTTGCGAGCAAAAGCTCTATGCTATTTGACATCTTAGAGTATTTGCTCTAAAAATTCATCTCAACGTTCTAACCTGTGCTATCGCCCAGCAAGGTCCACACCGAATCGTAGAGAGCATAAACATGGTCGCCAACGTCGCTTACCTAGAACAAAACCAAGAGCAGATTGATCGGTTGGACAGCACCCTTGCCCTCCAACGCCAGGCCTATCAGGCAAACCCTATGCCGCCTGCCGAACAGCGTATCCAGTGGTTGAATGCGTTGTGCGACCTGTTAAAAAACGAACAGCAAGCCCTGATCACGGCAATATCTACAGATTTCAGCAACCGCTCAGCAGATGAAACGCTGCTCGCAGAAATCATGCCCAGCCTGCACAACATTCACTACGCAACCAAGCGCATCAAAAAGTGGATGAAGCCTTCACGGCGCAGTGTTGGCATGCAATTTATGCCCGCATCGGCCAAAGTCATCTACCAGCCAGTGGGCGTGGTCGGCGTGATCGTGCCGTGGAACTACCCTCTGTTCCTGACCATTGGCCCACTTGTCGGAGCATTGTCTGCCGGCAATCGGGTCATGATCAAAATGAGCGAATCGACCCCGGCCACCTCGCAACTGATCAAAGATCTGCTAGGCAAAATATTTCCAGAAGACTTGGTCAGTGTTGCGCTGGGTGAAGCTGAAGTGGGCATGGCCTTCTCCAAGCTACCTTTCGATCACTTGCTGTTCACCGGCGCGACCAGCATCGGCAAGCATGTGATGCGCGCCGCCGCAGAAAACCTAACCCCAGTCACTCTGGAGTTGGGCGGCAAATCACCAGCAATCATCAGCAGAGACGCCTCACTGGTTGATGCCGCTGAACGCATCGCCTTCGGTAAAACCATGAATGCCGGCCAAACCTGCGTAGCACCTGACTACGTACTGGTGCCCAAAGGCCAGGTTGAAGGCTTCGTTGAGGCGTATCGCAAAGTGGTGTTGAAGTTTTATCCGAAGCTGGAAGATAACCCTGATTACACAGCGATCATCAATGAGCGTCAGCAAGCTCGCCTCAATGGCTACCTCAGTGACGCCGAAAACAAAGGCGCCAAACTGATTCCGCTGTTTCCCAACGCGCAAGACCGTCGCATGCCGCACACAGTGCTGCTCGACGTTAATGACGACATGAAAATCATGCAGGACGAAATCTTCGGCCCACTGCTGCCTATCGTGCCGTATGAGCGCATCGAAGATGCTTTCGCTTACGTCAACCAACGCCCGCGGCCATTGGCCTTGTACTACTTTGGCTATGACAAAGGCGAACAGCAACGAGTGCTGCATGAAACCCACTCAGGCGGTGTCTGCATTAACGACACCCTGCTCCACGTTGCTCAGGACGACATGCCGTTTGGCGGCATTGGCCCCTCTGGCATGGGCCAATATCACGGCCACGAAGGCTTCCTGACATTCAGCAAAGCCAAAGGAGTATTCATCAAGCAACGTCTTAACGCTGCAAAGACCATCTACCCACCTTACGGCAAGTCGATTCAGAAGATGATCTACAAGTTATTTGTGCGCTAAACAAATCGCCGCTGATAGCACATGCTGTCAGCGGCGCATGCAATCCAGACGGTAACAATAAAAATGACAACCCCCCCCCTGAATACTGTTGAAATAAGCCGCCGAGGCTTTTTAAAAACAGGGTTGATTGGCACAGCTTTTTTAGCAACAGCAGGACTTACTGCAACGCTCAGTGGCTGCTCGGCCAGCACGCCTGCTGATGGTTTTCGAGTGATTCGCGCATCAGATATAGCACTGCTTTCTGCAATCATCCCAGTGATAATCGAAGGCGCAGTACCTCCAGCACAAATGCAGCAAGCCGTGACCGGCACCATTCAAAGCCTCGATAACAATCTCGGCCACCTTTCTCCAGAACTGCTCAAGCTCACCGTACAGCTATTCGATGTGCTCGCATTACCGGTTACCCGTGGTCCATTAACGGGCATCTGGGGTAGCTGGGAAAATGCCAGCGCAGAAGATATTCGACACTTTCTGGAACGCTGGCAGAACAGCTCGCTAAGTCTGCTGAAAATGGGTTACGACTCATTAATCAAGCTGGTGTTGATGAGTTGGTACAGCCGCCCCGAGTCTTGGGCTCACTGCGGTTATCCAGGACCACCTACCGTTTAAGTAAACGTCTTGCTCAGTTGGGCCAAAGCGCTCACTTCTAATAAGAGTTAACCAGAGAACTGCCTAATATGCCTGTACCTGACCTATTTGCCGAAGGCTTGGCCCGCGGCTGGAAAACCTACAATGGTTCACGCCTTGAGCAAGACTTAACACTAGAAGCCGATGTTGTGATTGTCGGCACAGGCGCAGGTGGAGGCACCAGCGCGGAAATTCTCAGTGCTGCTGGCTATAAGGTCTTGCTGGTTGAAGAAGGACCACTGAAGACCAGCAGCGACTTCAAAATGCAGGAAGCCGAAGCCTATCCGACGCTTTATCAAGAAGGTATCGGTCGTATGAGCAAGGACGGCGCTATCATGATTCTTCAGGGTCGCGCAGTCGGCGGTACAACCCTGGTCAACTGGACATCCAGCTTCCGTACGCCGCACCAAACCCTTGAGCACTGGGCTAAAGAGCACAATGTCAAAGGCCACAGCGAGAGCGAAATGGCCCCTTGGTTTGAGCAGATGGAACAACGCTTAGGTATTGCGCCATGGGCTATTGAGCCTAACGCAAACAATGATGTAATTCGCAGCGGCTGCGAAAAGCTTGGTTACAGCTGGAAGGTTATCCCACGTAATGTTCGCGGCTGCTGGAACCTGGGCTATTGCGGTATGGGCTGCCCAACCAACGCCAAGCAATCAATGCTGGTAACGACTATCCCGGCGACACTGGAAAAAGGCGGAGAGCTGCTGTATCTGGCGCGCGCCGAACGTTTGATACATGACGGCAACAGTGTCAGCGGGCTTGAATGTGTCGCGCTGGATGAGCGCTGCGTAGCACCGACTGGACGTAAAATCAGAGTCAAGGCTCGCCACTACATTCTCGCCGGCGGCGGCATCAACACCCCAGCCATTCTTAAGCGATCTGATGCCCCAGACCCACATGATCGTGCAGGTAAACGCACCTTTATCCACCCGGTTAACTTCTCAGCAGCGCTATTCGATAAAGTCATCAATCCGTTCTACGGCGCTCCGCAATCGATCTATTCCGACAACTTTCAATGGGACCAGGGCACCACGGGCCCACTCTCTTACAAACTTGAGGTTCCGCCGCTTCAACCAGCCCTTACCACAACGTTGGTGGGTAAATTTGGCGTAGACAATGCTTTGCGCATGGAACAGCTGCCACACACCAATATGATGTTGGCCCTGATGCGCGATGGCTTCCACCCCGAAAGCGCTGAAGGCAGCGTCGAGCTGCGTGATGACGGTAGCCCGGTACTCGACTACAAGATGACCGATTACACCTGGGATGGGATTCGCCGTGCATTTCATAGCATGGCTGAAATCCAATTTGCTGCTGGTGCCAAATCGGTAATGCCTTTACATGCCGATGCACAATACGCAAAGACGATGGCACAAGTGCGCAGTCAAATCGACAACCTAAGCCTGGAGCTGTACCGCACTCGCTTGGGCAGTGCGCACGTCATGGGCGGCTGCGCAATGGGCGAAGATCCTAAGCTTGCAGTAACCGACAGCCTCGGCCGTCATCATCAACTGAGCAATCTTTCTATCCATGACGGCTCGCTGTTTCCGACCAGCATTGGCGCCAATCCACAGCTGTCTGTTTACGGACTTACCGCAAAACTATCGAGCCTACTTGCTGAGCGTCTAAAAACGGCCTAAAGCCATAAACGGGCTCTGTCTGCAAAGTTTTTTAAGCGCAGCAGGCCCTCTAGGATAAGGTTTTGCCACAACAACCGCGTACGCAGACTTGGCCGCTGCGGACTGCTGCGCTACCATCCGACTCCCAAACGGACTCGCCAGGACGTCACGATGAATCGAGTGTTATACCCGGGCACCTTCGACCCCATTACCAAAGGACACGGTGATCTGGTTGAGCGCGCCTCGAAGTTGTTCGACAGCGTGATCATTGCCGTCGCGGCCAGCCCGAAGAAAAACCCGCTGTTTCCGCTGGAGCAACGCGTTGCCCTCGCTCAAGAAGTCACCAAGCACCTGCCAAATGTCGAAGTGGTTGGGTTTTCCAGCCTGCTCGCACACTTTGCCAAAGAACAAGGCGCCAACGTGCTCCTGCGCGGCCTGCGCGCGGTATCGGATTTTGAGTACGAATTTCAACTGGCCAATATGAATCGCCAACTGGCTCCGGATGTCGAAAGCTTGTTCCTCACGCCGTCTGAAAAATACTCGTTCATTTCTTCGACATTGGTTCGCGAGATTGCCGCTTTGGATGGTGATATCAGCAAGTTTGTGCATCCCGCCGTGGCCGAAGCACTAAACCAGCGCTTCAAGAAGTAGGCTATTACTGAGCTACACTTGATTAGACACGGCGATTTTAAGCTAGCAGCTCTGAACAGCACTGGCTTGGCGCGAACAATGGCGCATATCGCGACAATCCGGCACAATTCGCGTCTCGAAGTTAGAAATCGTCGAAGCCACGCGCTTCGACAGGAGCCGTACCGCATGTCCCTAATCATCACCGACGACTGCATCAACTGCGACGTCTGCGAACCTGAGTGCCCGAACGCAGCTATCTCCCAAGGAGAGGAGATCTACGTCATCGACCCGAACTTGTGTACCGAATGCGTCGGCCATTACGACGAGCCGCAGTGCCAGCAAGTATGCCCGGTTGACTGCATTCCTCTGGACGAAAACCACGTCGAGAGCAAAGATGAACTGATGCAGAAATACATGATCATTACCGGTAAGGCGTGATTAATCGCGGTATCTTGTCGCCCTGCCCCGTAACGGCTGATCACAGGCAATGATGCCTGGGACACCAGTCAGACCTTCGCTGCGACAACAACCGACGGTTACCATGACTCGACAGCTTTTTCTCTGCGCACTACTCCTCCTAAGCACTTTCAACCTGCAAGCAGCCTCCCGCCCCGGACAGGCTGCAGTCGCCAGCGCGCACCCCGCAGCGACGGTTGCTGGCGAAGAAACCCTGGCCCATGGCGGCAATGCATTTGATGCAGCAGTCGCGGTTAGTGCTGCGCTCGCAGTGGTCGAACCCTATAGCTCTGGCTTAGGCGGCGGTGGTTTCTTTCTGTTGCGCCAAGCCGGTGAACAACCTACTTACCGCTTTATCGATGCCCGCGAACGCGCACCGCTCGCCGCGCATTCAGATTTGTATCGGCGCGACGGAAAAATCCAGCCTGAGCTTTCCCTCAATGGTCCGCTAGCGGCTGCAATCCCCGGCTTGCCTGCAGCGCTGGTCGAGCTTGCTCAACGCTATGGCCGCCTCCCTCTGAAAGACTCGCTGTTGCCAGCTATTCGCTTGGCGCGCGACGGTGTTTCATATGACCGGGTTTATCGCGAACGAGCCCGCTGGCGCCTAGCGGCAATGCGTGACGACCCAGAAACAGCGCGAATTTTCCTGCACAACGGTGAGGTTCCAAGCGAGTTTGGCTTGCTCCGCCAGCCTGATTTAGTACGCACGCTCGAACGTATTGCCCGTTACGGCAAAGCTGGCTTCTACAGCGGCGACACCGCTGACAAATTGGTTAATGGCGTACGTAAAGCTGGCGGTATCTGGACCCTGCGTGACCTGAGTGAATACAAGGTGGTCGAGCGTACCCCACTACGCTTCCAATTAGCCGATGGCCGTGAACTGATTACTGCGCCACCGCCGTCCGCCGGAGGCATTGCTATCGCCCAGAGCCTGGCAATGCTGCAACAGTTGCCGTGGCAAAAAGCCGAGCAGGTACAACGCACACACTATGTTGTCGAAGCACTGCGTCGTGCTTACCGTGACCGTGGCCTGATTGGCGATCCTGACTTTGTCCACAACCCGGCCCCACAATTGCTCGACCGCAGCTATCTGAAAAAACTAGCTGAAGGTATTGATCCACAACGCGCCACACCAAGCGCTAGCCTACCTCCGGCTGGTAAGTTGCATGAAGGCAATCACACCACCCACTTCACGGTGCTCGATGCAGATGGCAATGCCGTGTCCGCCACACTGTCGATCAACCTGCCCTTTGGTGCAGCATTCGTTGCCCCCGGAACCGGGGTGCTGCTCAACGATGAAATGGACGACTTTGCCGCTGACATTGACGGCTCAAACGCCTACGGCTTAACCGGCAGCCGCGCCAATGCAGTAGATGCAGGCAAGCGCCCCCTGTCGAGTATGAGCCCGACCTTTATCGAAAGCCGTGACGACTTCGCTAGCTTCGGTACACCGGGCGGCAGCCGTATTCCGAGCATGGTGTTGTTATCGATCATGCAGTATCTGGACGGCCAACCAATCGCGACCTGGCCGAGCGTGGCGCGCTACCATCATCAGTATTTGCCTGACGTAATTGAGCACGAACCGAATACGTTTAGCGCCAAACAAATCGCTGAACTACAGGCTCGCGGCTATCAATTGAAAGCGCTAGACCGCCAGTATGGCAATCAACAAGTATTGTTTTGGCACAAGCAAAGTAATTTGGTTGAAGCAGCCAGCGACCCCCGCGGCATTGGCACCGCGCAAGTGATCAAAAAGGTGGTAGACGCCAGGCCCGAATAACGCTGACGCCCAAGCGGTATATGACCGAACTTGTAGGGTGGGTGACGCTTTTTCACCCACCATTTGCGGCGTAAAAAACTGCGCGGGCTGCCTCGTGAGCCTTGGTGGACAAGCTTCGCGTTGTCGCACCCTACGGGAGTGTTTCCACCAGCGGCTGCCTAGCGGAATGCCAAGTCGCGCAAGAACAGGGTGATCGGCGGGAACATGATCAGCAGTACCGACATCAGCAACAGAATCGCGAAGAACGGCAGGCTGCCCCGAATAACTTCAAAGTAAGGCCGTCTGAACACCGCAATGGCCGTGAAGATATCGCAGCCGAAAGGCGGCGTCGCCGAACCAATAGCCGCTTGCAAGGTGACGATAGTCCCTACCAGCACCGGGTCGAGACCCGAGAGGCGCACCGCCGGGGCAAAGATTGGTACCAAGATCAGCATGACCACAATTGGGTCAACAAACATACAGCCGATGAAGAAGGCGACAGAGATAATCACCAGCAACTCTGTCGGTGACGCGCTCATGATGCCGATGCCGCTGAGAATCTGCTGGGGGATCTGAGCAAATGAGATCACCCAGGAAAACGCCGACCCAGCGGCCACCAGAATAAATACAACCGCAGTAATCAGGCCTGTAGACAGGGCAATCGATGACAGTTCACTGAGCTTGACTCGCCGAAAAATCAGCACCTCGAGAATCAGCGCATAGAGCACCGACACCGCTGCGGCCTCCGTCGGGCTAAAAACCCCGGTGTAGATGCCGCCGATGGTCAATACCGGCAACAGCAAGGGCAATATTGCGCGGCGGCAGGTGACCAATCGCTGCCTCCAGCTAAATTTCTCACCCGATGGAATCCCGGTGATACGCGCATAAATGTAGCAATAGCCGCAGAGCAGGCACATCAACAACAAACCGGGGCCAATACCGGCGATAAACAACTCTGCAACCGAGGTGCCCGAAACCACGCCGTAAATGATCATGCCGATGCTGGGTGGAATCAGCAACGCAATATCCGAGGCGTTGATGATCAGGGCCATGGCAAAGCTATCTTTGTAGCCTTGCTGCAACATCTTGGGGCGCATGATGCTGCCAACCCCGACCACTGTCGCCTGAGTTGAACCCGACAACGCGCCAAACAGAGCACAACTCAAAGCCGTGGTGACCGCCATCCCACCGCGCACATGCCCAACAAATGCCATAGCCACATCGAGCAGACGGTTCGCCGTTGCGCCGCGCGTGATGATGTCTGCCGCCAGGATAAACATCGGCACTGCCACCAATGCCGCTGGACGTATACCGGCAATCATCTGCTGCACGATAAACTCTGGGCCCATGGTGAAAAACAAGGTAAAGCCTGCCGCCGAAGCAGCCAGCAAAGTAGTCATCATCGGGAAACCGCAAAGCAGCAACACCAGCATGATAATTAACAGCGTGGTCGTCATATCCATGGGTGCGGGCTCAGTGTTGCGAAGGGACGGTGGCGTCGACGTGCCGCTCTGGAGCCTCACGGCGCCCAAGCAGAACCTGCAGTTGAACATAGGCGTGGCGTGCAAACTGCAGCCCAGTCATGCCCAACCCCAAAGGAATCACCAGATAAATGTAATGCAGCGGCACTTGTAGCGCCGATGATGAGCGACCTACTCGCGCAGCGGATTCGACATAGCCCACCGAGGCCCAGGTCAACCACAGCATTAAGCCAGCGGTGCATGTATTGATGATTAACAGGGCTGCTGCGGCAGGTTTGCCGGTGAGTTGCTCAACTAATGCGCTCATGCTGATATGTCGGCTATGACGCGCGGCATAGCTACAACCAACGAACGTGACGAAGATGAGCAGAAACTGATTGAGCTCTTCGGAAAAGTAGATGCTCTGGTTGAACAAATAACGTCCAATCACGTTACCGACCGAATTCAGCGCCATGAGCAAAATGCCGCTCGCGAGGATGAAGGCTTCAAGCTTCTCCAGCATCCAGTCCAACTTGCGCAGCCAAGTCATAGCTACCTCCGGTCCGGCTCTTGTGAGCGAACTCTTTCTTGTTGTGGAGGCCAAACCTTATCGCCGACAAAAAACCATGTCAATTAATTATTTGAATCATTACAAATACCCATAAATCGGGCGCTTGTAATGATTATGCTCTGTTTTAGAACACGAAATGCATCGGCGGCGGCGTTTCAAGCACCAGCCCATTCAGGATGGTCAGCCCCGTTTCTATCCGAGAGCGACTCTGCTCGGCCCCAAGACTGATACGGATGTGTTGATTACTGCGGTCTACAGCAGCGAGAAAGGGTTCAGCTGGAAAAATCATTACACCTTCCTGCCGGGCACGCCGTGCAAACTTCTCTGGCGACCAATGCCCCGGTAGCTCAGCCCAGATGTGCATGCCATTGGGGTCGGCCTTGAACTCACAGGCCGTCAAGTGCTCGCGGGCCATGGCCTGGCGCACAGCAAACTCCTGCTGCTGGAAACTCACCATACGATCGAGCGTGCCATCCTGCATCCACCAACTGGCAATTTCGAAGGGCATCAGGGTCGCCATCCAGGTCGTGCTGCGCAGCCGCCCGATCGCTTGCTGGACCATATTGGGCGGAGTCACCAGGTAACCGGCGCGCATACCAGGCAGGGAAATCTTGGTTAGGCTGGTCGCATAGAAACTGCGCTCAGGAATGAATGCGGACAACGGCGGATGACGATCGGGCTGCAGCGCGCCGTAGACATCGTCTTCAACAACCTGGAGGTCGTACTTTCGCGCCAGATCTGCAATGGCCTGACGCCGCTCAAGCCCCATGGTGTCGGTGGTTGGATTGTTCATCGTCGGCGTACAGAACAGCACGCGCGCGCCACCCTGCTTGCAGGCGGCCTCCAACGCATCAGGCAAAAGCCCCTGATCATCAGTCGCCAGCCCCTTGAGCTTGAAGTGCAGGGTCTGCGCCAATGCCATGAGCAACATGCCGGTTTCATGCTCACAGAGCACGGTATCGCCGGGCTTGAGCAGCGTTGACATGGCAATAGTCAGGGCGTGAGCTGCACCATTGCAGAACAACATATTGTCCGGGTTAACCGGTAATTTTTGCTGCGCCAGCCAGCCACAGACCACCTCGCGGTGCAGGGTCAAGCCCTGAGTCGGATGGAATGAAGTGATGAAGTCATCTCGCCCCTCACGCGCGACGCGTTCGAGGCTTTCGCGATAAAGCTTGACGTGGCGCTGGGTGCACACCGGATGTGCGGTGGAGAGGTCGATGCCACGACTCGGGTCGTCATGCTCATCGGTCGAAAGGTAATCCGATTCGTGACTGATATGCCGGCTGCGAACAAAGGTGCCGCTGCCCACCAAGGCATAAACCGCACCCTGTTTTTCTGCATGGGCATAGGCATTGCTTACGGTCTGCACGCTGACGCCGAGCGTATCGGCCAGTTCGCGGTGAGTAGGCAACTTGCTACCTGGGACCAACACTCCGGTGTTGATTGCCTCAGTGAGCGCATTACCGATGGCCAGGTATTTAGGCTGACCGGGGCGCATAAATGGTGCCAAGTCAATTGTCATAGGTCAATAAATTCCTTGACGATGATTGTAATGGTCATGATATTGATCTCCAAACGTATTGACCTGCATTTGTCATGCTTACTTTAGCAGGCTTCAGTACAATTTCTCCACTGAGTGCTCATCCGTATAAAAACGATTGAGCACGCCGCGGGGGCTCCATCGAATGACTCTCAGCGGTTTATCGATGGCGCGCAGCACAGGTGTCCGTCAAGCACTGCCAACGGACTGATTGAGTTCTGAACGTTTTTGACGTTCGTTATCGAGATGCTGTCATGAGTGAAATTGCGTTGAATTTCAGCCGTGCAGAGTATGCCCAGCGTCTGACCAAGGTGCGCGCCGCCATGGTCGCAAAAGGGATCAATACTCTAATTGTTCACGATCCATCAAACATGGCTTGGCTGACTGGCTATGACGGCTGGTCGTTTTACACCCCGCAGTGTGTAGTGGTTGGCGAACACGGCGAGCCATTGTGGTTCGGTCGCGGCATCGACGCCAATGGTGCGCGGCGCACGGTTTATCTGGCCGAAGAGAACATCACGTCATACAGCGACAATTATGTGATGAATCCGCCGCATCACGCACTCGATTATCTGTGCGAGCAAGTGCTGCCCGCTCGCGGCTGGATCAGCGGCATGATCGGCGTGGAAATGGACAACTATTACTACAGCGCCACCGCTCATCAGGCACTGCAGCGCGGCCTGGCAAAGGCGCAACTGGTCGACAGCACAGGACTGGTCAACTGGTGCCGGGCAATCAAGTCAGATCAAGAAATCGAATACATGAGTGTGGCCGCGCGCATTGTTGAAAACATGCACCGTGCCATTCTCGAGATGATCGAACCCGGCTTGCCGAAAAACATCCTGGTGGGTGAAATCTACCGCGTTGCCTGCACCGGCCACGACGGTAAATTCGGCGATTATCCGGCAATCGTGCCGATGCTGCCGTCAGGCAAAGATGCTTCAGCGCCGCACCTGACCTGGGACGACCGCCCGTTTATCAAGGGCGAAGGCACATTCTTTGAGATCGCCGGTTGCCACAAACGCTACCACTGCCCGTTGTCACGCACGGTTTACCTGGGCGAACCCTCGGCAGCATTTCGCAAGGCTGAAGAAGCTATCAATGCTGGGCTAGAAGCCGGCCTTGCGGTGGCTAAACCAGGCAATACCTGCGGCGACATCGCTCGCGAACTAAACAGCACCCTGCGCCGTTACGGTTATGACCGTGGCGACAACCGCTGCGGTTACCCAATCGGCCTGAGCTATCCGCCAGACTGGGGCGAGCGCACCATGAGCTTGCGTGAAAGCGACACCACGGTCTTGCAACCCGGCATGACCTTTCACTTTATGCCCGGCCTGTGGCTGGACGACTGGGGCCTGGAAACCACCGAAAGCATTCTGATTAGCGAAACAGGTGCTGACACCTTTTGCGATTATTCGCGCCAACTGTTTGTGAAGCCCTAACATGAGTATTGCAGCAATGAATATTTCAGCTGATGCCGAGCAGCGGTCTGTCAGCGGTGCTGGACAGGTCGCGGCAAGCACCATCAGCGCAACCGTGGATTTTGATCGTGACGGCGTACAGCACGGCTTTCTCAAGCTGCCCTACTCCCACGACTTGTCTGCATGGGGCTGCATCATGATCCCAATCACCGTGGTGAAAAATGGTGACGGTCCGACCGCGCTGATGACAGGTGGTAACCACGGTGATGAATATGAGGGCATCACCGCCTTACTCAAGTTGGCCAGCGAGCTGCGTGCAGATGAAGTTAAAGGTCGAGTGATCATCGTTCCGGCGATGAACTACCCAGCCGTACAAAGCGCTAGTCGTACCTCACCGATCGACAAAGGCAATATGAATCGCGCGTTTCCCGGCAATCCCCACGGCAGCATGACGGAGCGGATTGCTGACTACTTTCAACGCACCTTAATACCGCTCTGCGACTACGCGCTGGATATCCATTCCGGCGGCAAGACGCTGGATATTTTGCCGTTCTCGGCAGCTCACCGTCTGCAAGATCCGCAGCAAGAGGCCAAATGTATTGAAGGAGCTAAAGTCTTCGGTACAGCGGCCAGCATGATCTTGTTTGAGCTTGATGCCGCCTCGTTGTACGACACCGCGGTCGAATCGCAGGGCAAGGTATTCGTCACCACGGAATTGGGAGGCGGGGGTACCAGCACGCCAAAAACCATGGCGCTGGCAGACCGTGGCGTACGTAACTTTCTCAAATTCGCAGGCATCACCGAAGGCCAACTTGAACCTGCGGACGAGCCGCTGATGTTATTGGATATGCCCGACGCAAGCTGCTACGTACAGAGCCTGCATCGCGGCATTCTCGAGCTTAATTTAAGCATCGGCGATCGGGTTAAAAACGGTGATTTGATCGCTCGCGTACACAGCTTTGAACGCACCGGTACTCCAGCAGTTGAATACCGCGCCGAGCGTGATGGCTTGCTCGTTGCAAGACGCTTTCCGGCGTTGGTCGACATAGGCGATACCCTCGCAGTAATAGCCGACATAGTGGATAACTGACACAACCCTGCATACAAAAAAATAAATGGAGAACTAACCATGAGAAATTTCAGCACACTGAAGAAGGTAGCCTTAGCTACTGCAATGGGCTTAGTTTTAGCGGGTCAGGCAGCAGCAGAAGAATGGAAGTTCGCACTCGAAGAAATCAGTGGCAGCGTGCAAGACGCTTATGCGCAAAAATTCAAACAACTGGTCGAAGAAAAAAGCGACGGCAAAATCACCGTCACAGTTTATCCCTACGGCTCACTTGGCGAGTCGGAAGACCTGACTGAATTGGTTGCCAACGGCGTCATTCAATTCACCCATGGCTCAACCGGAATTCTAGGCTCGACCGCTCCATCCATGCAGGTGTTCTCTGTGCCTTACCTGTTGTCACAAGACAACCAGGTAAACCTCAAGGTACTCACCGAAAGCCCGACCATCTACGGCCCAATGGCTGACAAACTGAAGACGCGCAACCTGCGGCTTCTAAGCATGTATCCGGAAGGTGAAATGGTCTGGACCACCAACAAGGAAATCCACAAGCCTGCAGATTTCGAAAACGTCAAAATGCGCGTCATGGCCTCACCGATGCTGGTTGAAGCCTACAAAGCCTTCGGCGCCGTACCGACCCCACTGCCTTACTCCGAAGTCTATGGCGCACTGCAGCTGAAGATGGTCGACGGTCAGGAAAACCCAATCTTCGCCATTGAAGAGATGAAATTCTACGAGGTCAACGATGTGCTGACTTGGTCGGGCCAGCAGCAGTTCACCGTAGCCGTATTATCGGGTGAATCCTGGTATCAGGGCCTGCCTGCCGACGAGCAAAAGATTATCGATGAAACCATAACCGAGCTCGGTCCGTACATCTTCGATAAGCAAGAGGAATACAGCAAAACCCGCCTGGCAAAAATCAAAAAGGCCAAGCCGGACATCAAAATCGTACACCTGACTCCAGCCGAGAAAGATGTCTTCCGCAAAGCCAGCCTGCCACTGCGTGAAAAACTGGTCGATCTGGCCGGCCCAGATGCCGGTGCAGCGCTTAAAGCGCTGGAAAAAGAAATTGCTGATCTAGAAAAACAGTAAGCACAAGCCCTCCAGGGAGCCTCTGAAAAGCATCAGGGGCTCCCCCGCTGGCAAGACCTCTCGCCAGCTTTGTTACATCAGGTGCGCAGGTGCTCTGCGCCGGAGCAGAAGTATGCGTCTGGACAGTTACGACCTGAAGATTCTGCAAATCCTGCAGAACAATGGCCGCATCACCAAATCCAGTTTGGCCGAAGCGATCAACCTGTCGATAAGCCCTTGCTGGGAACGGGTCAAGCGCCTTGAAGAAGCAGGGATTATTCGTGGCTATGGCGCCCACCTAAACCCCGAAGTGCTGATCAAGCGAGCTCCGGTTATGGTTGAAATCAGCCTCAAACAACACAACCGCGAAGCCTTCCAACGTTTTGAGCGCGCCATCAACGAATGCGCCGAAGTCACTGAGTGCTACGCCACCGGCGGCGGTATCGACTACATCATCAAAGTTATTGCCCGCGATATCGACCAGTACCAGCGCCTGATTGACCGCTGGTTAATGGCCGATTTAGGCATTGAACGCTACTTCACCTACATCGTTACCAAAACCATCAAGCACTGCGAGCCACCACTGGAAATCAACGGCGATCTTGCCTGAGACGCTGGTCACAATCATGGCGCTGAGCCTACCCAAAAAAACACCACCTTAAGTGCCCGCAAAACAAAAAAACCTTGGAAAGAACCCACACGAAGAGAAAAAAACGACAGCCAATCCCTCCTAAAGTGGAAGCCATAAACAGCACCATGCTCGCGCCAACGCGGGCCAGTAGAGAGGATGCACTGCATGCACAATTTCGAAGACCCACGCTTGATACGCCAGCTGGCTTATATCAATGGCAAATGGACCGCAGGCAGCTCCGGTCGCGATGAAGCGGTGATCAACCCCGCGACCGAAGAAATCATTGGTCGCTGCACTCAGCTCGACGAGCCGCAAGTGGTGCAGGCCATTGCGGCCGCCAATGATGCATTTCCAGCCTGGCGGGCGATGTCACTTGAAACCCGTGGCGAGATCCTCAAGAAATGGCACGACCTGTTACTCGAGCACAAACAAGACCTGGCCCGGCTTATGACCCTCGAGCAAGGCAAGCCATTGTTCGAAGCGCTGGGCGAGATCGACTATGCGGCCTCATTTATTACCTGGTTCGCAGAAGAGGCACGCCGCAGTTATGGCGAAACCATTCCGAGCCATATCAACAACGCGCAACTCGGCAGCGTCCGCGAGCCCATCGGCGTCGCCGCACTGATCACGCCCTGGAATTTTCCCTGCGCGATGATCACTCGCAAAGCTGCAGCGGCGTTGGCCGCAGGTTGCACCGTAGTGATTAAGCCCGCAGGGGAAACACCCTTTTCGGCACTGGCCTTGGCCGAACTGGCTGAGCGTGCAGGTTTCCCGGCGGGTGTATTCAACGTCATCGTCGGCGAGCCAGAAATGGTTTCTAAGGTGCTCTGTGCCAGCGACAAGGTTAAAGCCTTGTCATTCACCGGTTCGACCCGCGTTGGCCGCTTGCTGCTGGAACAATCTGCAGCAACGGTGAAAAAGTGCTCTATGGAGCTCGGCGGAAATGCACCCTTTATCGTCTTGCCCGACATGGATGTGGAGCAGGCTGCGCAGGCGGCTATCGATGCAAAATTCCAGACCACTGGCCAGGATTGTCTCGCGGCTAACCGGATATTCGTACACCGCTCGCTGTACCAGCCATTCCTTGAAAGCTTCGCCCGGCGCATGGGCGAACTGACGCTAGGTAACGGCCTGGTGCGAGGCGTTAATCAGGGCCCGTTGATTAACCAAAAAGCCGTCAGCAAAGCCCAAGAGTTGGTCGACGATGCTCTGGCCAAAGGCGCACGCCTGCTGGCTGGCGAACAGGACCAGACGCCGGGCCGCAACTTCTTTGTACCCACTCTGCTGGCTGACGTAACCGCTGAAATGCGCGTGTACCGTGAAGAGAATTTTGCCCCTATCGCAGGCGTGCTGCCCTGGGACGACATCGAGCAATTGATCACCCAGGCCAACGACACCGAGTACGGCCTGGCCGCCTATGTATACGGCTACGACATCCGCCAGATCTGGCGACTGTTGCGCGCTTTGGAGTTCGGCATGGTCAGCGTCAACTCGGTGAAGATGACCGGCCCACCGGTGCCATTCGGCGGCGTCAAGCAGTCAGGGCTGGGCCGCGAAGGTTCGAGCCACGGCCTGGATGAATACACCCAGATCAAATACTACTGCCTGGGTAACTTGCCCAGTGTCAGCGGTTCCTAATTGCGTTCGGTCAATTGAGCGCCAACCTATCAACCAAGGACATAATTATGACCCTCGACACCCAGAAAATCATCGAGATTGATCGCCAGAACGTCTTCCACGCCTCGACTCATCTCAAGCAGCATGCCCATGGTGAAAGTCCGGCGCGCATCATCACCGGCGCCCAAGGCATTCGTATTCAGGACTCGCTTGGCAACGAGTTTATCGACGGCTTTGCCGGTCTGTATTGCGTGAACATTGGCTATGGACGCACTGAAATGGCTGAAGCCATTTACGAGCAGGCCAAGCAGTTGGCGTATTACCACACCTACGTTGGCCACACGACCGAAGGCATGGCACAGTTGTCGGAGCGCATCGTCAAACTCGCCGGTCAAGGCATGAGCAAAGTCTATTACGGCATGTCCGGTTCCGATGCCAACGAAACCCAGCTCAAACTGGTCTGGTACTACAACAATATCCTCGGTCGAAAAGACAAAAAGAAAGTTATCTCCCGGGATCGTGGTTATCACGGTTCGAGCATCGCGTCAGGTTCGATGACTGGCCTGCCGGTCTTCCACGCCCACTTCGACCTGCCGCTTGAGCGCATCAAGCATACAGTCGCGCCGGTTTACTATCGCCGCGAAGATGACGCAATGAGCGAGCAGGAGTTCTCGGTTTACTGCGCGCAAAAACTTGAAGAAATGATCCTCGCTGAAGGCCCAGACACCGTAGCGGCTATGATCGGCGAACCGGTACTCGGCACCGGCGGTATCGTGCCACCGCCAAAGGGCTACTGGACTGAAATCCGTAAGGTGCTGGATAAGTACGACATTCTGCTGATTGCCGACGAAGTGGTCTGTGGTTTTGGCCGTCTGGGTGTGGATTTCGGTTCGCAGTACTACGAAATGAAGCCCGACCTGATCACCGTAGCCAAGGGCCTGACCTCTGCTTACCAGCCACTTTCCGGGGTGATAGTCGGCGAACGCGTATGGCAAGTGCTTGAACAAGGCACAGATACCTACGGCGCCATCGGCCACGGCTACACCTACTCAGGCCACCCGATGGGGATCGCCTCGGCAATCGCCAATCTGAACATTATCGACCGTGAAAACCTCACCGGTAATGCCCGCGATACCGGCGCTTATTTGCAACAGCGCATGCAGCAAACCTTCGGCGATCACCCGTTGGTCGGTGAGACGCGGGGCATTGGCCTGCTGGCTGCGCTGGAGTTCTCCAGTGACCGCAGCAAGCGCCAGCACTTTGACCCGAACTTAAAGGTCGGCGCACAGATTTCCGCAGCCTGTCTGGAAGAAGGCCTGATCGCCCGTGCCATGCCGCACGGCGATATTCTGGGCTTCGCCCCGCCGCTGATTGTCAGCCGTGACGAAGTGGATGACATCGTCGCTCGCGCGGAACGTGCGGTGAACAAAGTCACCGACAAGTTGATCAGCAGCGGTGCCTGGCAAGCCAAGTAACACCCGCCAGCTAACCCGGCCGGACGCCTTCAGCCTCCGGCCTTTTAATTGTTGGGACGGGAAATAACATGCACACCGAACTAACCCTGAAAGACATTTACCTCGCGCAGCAACGAATTGCCGGGCTGGCTGAATACACACCTTTGCTGCGCAGCGAATCGCTTTCCCATCGCTGGGATTGCGATGTCTGGCTCAAACTCGACAACCTACAACCCACCGGCGCGTTCAAGCTGCGCGGTGCAGTCAACGCATTGCTTGGTCTGGATGACGCCCAGCGTGAACGCGGCGTAGTGACCATGTCGACCGGCAATTTTGGTCGCGCCTTAGCTTACGCCGGGAAACACCTGGCGATTGCCGTGACGGTATGCATCTCTAAGCTGGTGCCGGACAACAAGGTTGCCGCCTTACGCGAAAGTGGTGCGCAGGTGGTGATTGTCGGTGACACTCAAGATGACGCCGACATCGAAGCGCGGCGCCTGCAACAAGAACAAGGCTTGGCCTACATTTCCCCGTTTGATGACCCCTTAGTCATCGCCGGCCAAGGCACTTGCGGGCTAGAGATCATGGAACAACAACCGCAGATCGACACGGTCTTCGCTGGGCTTTCCGGCGGCGGCTTGATCGCCGGGATTGGTCTGGCCGTCAAGTCGATCAACCCGCATGCCGAAGTGATTGGCGTAAGCATGAATCAAGGCGCGGCAATGCTTGAGAGCCTGGCCGCTGGCAAGCCGGTGCAAGTTCAGGAAGTGGCCTCGCTGGCAGACAGCCTGGGCGGCGGCATCGGTCTTGAAAATGCGTGGACCTTCGCCATGACGCAACGCTATATGGACCGTGGCTTTCGGGTCGACGAAGAACAAATTGCTCGCGCCATGTTGCACCTGTTCAACCATGAGCGCCTGGTTGTTGAAGGTGCGGCGGCGGTCGGCATCGCGGCAGTTGAACAGCACAAAATAGACCTGCGCGGTCGGCAGGTGGCGCTGGTGATCAGCGGCCAGAATCTATCCAACAACACCTTTGCCCAAGCCTGCCAACTGGCTGGAGAGGCCAACTATGCACATCTATAACCGTGAGCAGATTAGCGAGGTGGTCAAGCTCGACCCAGCCGCACTAGAGGCCGTGGAAGCAGGCTTTGCTGCGCTTGGCCGTGGCGAAGTTGAAATGCCGCCGATTCTCAGCATGAATATTGCCGAAAGCAACGGCGAGGTCGACGTCAAAACCGCGCATATTCGCGGTTGGCCACGCTTCGCGATCAAGATTAGTCCCGGCTTTTTCGACAACCCCAGCCTCGGCCTACCCAGCCTCAACGGCTTGATGCTATTGTTCTCTGCCAAGACCGGGCTGGTCGATGCGGTGCTGTTTGATGAAGGCTACCTGACCGATATTCGTACTGCTCTGGCCGGCGCGATTGCCGCCAAGCATTTGTCGCGCAGCAATTCACAACGGGTTGCGGTAATCGGCGCGGGCTTACAGGCCGAACTGCAAGTTGCGGCTCTGCTACTGGTGCGTGATATCCGCGAGGTGCATGTGTACACCCGTGACCGCAGCAAGGCGCAAGCGTATGCGGCGCGCATGCAGGAGCAATACGCTCTTAGCGTGAGCATCCATGACAGCGCTGCCAGTGCCTGCGCACAGGCTGACATCGTGGTCACAACCACACCCGCGCGGGAGCCAGTTTTGAACTGGGCTGATCTGCCCAAAGGTGTTCACGTCACAGCCATGGGCTCGGACAACCCACATAAAAATGAATTGCACCCGACCATTCTGGCCAGCGCCGATGTGTTGGTGGTTGACCGTCTCAGCCAGTCTCGTGCGCTCGGCGAACTGCATCACGCGCCTGCATTGCAGCGCGAAGTATTTGAGCTCGGCAACTTGATCAGCAATCAGCAAAATGTGCGCAGCAGTGACCGACAAATCACGGTGTGCGATCTGACCGGCACCGGCGTGCAAGACACGGCCATCGCCAACTATGCAGCACGCCTGCTCGAAGGTGCTTGAAATGATCGAAACCTTCGCCGAGTTTCAAGCGCTGCAACAACACTTCGAGCATCAAAGTTCAAGTGATGATGGCTGCGTACGCATCGGCTTGGTGCAACTGGCCAGCGATTTCACTCTGGAGAATGAATGGCGCCAACTGCTCGGCGAACGTGTTGAGCTATACAGCACGCGCACACCCTGCAGCCCGACGGTTACCCCAGACGGTTTGCGCAAAATGGCGCAAGACCTGACGCAATCCGCCACCTTGTTAGTACCGGGAATGACCCTTGATGTACTTGCGTTCGGCTGCACCTCCGGCAGCATCTTGATTGGCGAGCAGGAGGTCAGTCGGCTGATTAATGAGGCACACCCGGGCATACCTGTAACCAATCCGTGGAGCGCGGTTAAAGCTGCACTGCGTGAGCTGAACGCAAAGAAAGTGGCTGTACTCACGCCCTATATTGGCGAAGTTAACTTTCCGATTTATCTCGGCTTGCAGCAGGCAGGGTTGGAAATCAGCGCATTCGGCACCTTTGCCGTACTGGATGATGCGTTGATCCCACGCATACCAGCGGATGCAGTTGTCCGCGCTGCCGAGCAGCTGTTGCTCGGCAGCAAGGCGGACGTATTGTTCTTGTCATGCACCAACTTGCACACCCTTGAACTGCTTGATGAGCTGGAGCAGCGTTTGGGCGTACCGGTTATTTCCAGCAATCAGGCGCTGTTTTGGCATGCACTGCAACTGACTAACTGCATTCACCGTCCGCAAAACTTTGGCAGCTTGCTACGTTAGAAGAAAATGTCTGGTGCGGCCGCTCGTAAGATGCGGCAGCGCGGATATTGCCCGCCACGGCTCAAGCGCTGAAAGGCATGAAGATAGGCCAATAGTCACCAGTGGTGGACAAAAAAGCGTTGTCCACCCTACGTACTTCAGGCACAAAAAAACCGGCGTTTATCGCCGGTTTTTATTTTGCGTAGAACTCAATTATTGCCTTTGTAACCTACGCTGGTGCAACCCAGGCAACGCTGGAAAGCCTCGCGGCCCGGCTCTTGAATCAGCGCAGTAGCGGCTTCGTCAATATTACCACCGAGAGCGGTAAATGGCAGGCTGACGATAAATGCAGCCGTACCAATGATGGTCGCACCAATCAGCAGTGGGCGTGCGATCAGCAGATCGCCAATCATCGAATATGCTTTGGGGGCGTTGGCGGTGTAGATCGGGTCACCGCTGGTATTGACGTCTTCCTGAACCACTTCAGCCGACGCCGGTAGTGCCAGCAGGCCAGAGGAAAGCGCCAGGACAACAGCGATCGAGCGAAACAGATTCATGGAGTAATCCTTCAACGATACAGAGTCAGTGCTTATAACTATATCAGCGCTACGCCAATTGTCAGCGTGATTAGCTTCAATATCCGTGAACAAGCACCGTTGAACTGACTAGAACGCAGACTGCATCACTCTTTAGCCACGCTCAGTCGCCTCTGAAAAGTCGGCAAGCGCCAGTTAGCGCTGGCAATGAGAGCAATAAACACTGGCCCGCTGCCCCAGTTTGAGCTCACGCAATGTACTGCCGCAGACCTTGCAAAACTCACCGCCGCGACCATAAGCGAACAGCTCTTGCTGGAAGTAACCGGGCTGGCCATCACCGCCGATGAAATCGCGCAAGGTGGTGCCGCCACGTTCGATGGCATGGGCGAGGATGCGTTTAATCTCCACCGCCAGCTTGGCGTAACGCGCCTTGGAAATACTGCCGGCTTCGCGACGTGGGTCAATTCCGGCGGCAAACAGTGCTTCGGTCGCATAAATGTTCCCCACGCCGACTACCACCGCGTTATCCATGATGAAGGGCTTGACCGCCATCGAGCGCCCCCGTGACTTTTCATACAGTCGCTCACCAGAAAACGCATCAGTCAGCGGCTCGGGCCCCAGTTTGCTCAGCAGAACATGCTCAAGTGGCATGTTACTCCAGAGCAGCGCACCAAAACGACGCGGGTCGGTGTAGCGCAGCGCCATGCCCGACTCCAACTCAATATCGACATGCTCGTGCTTGGCCGCAGGCGTGCCACATGGCACTAACCGCAAATTGCCAGACATGCCCAAGTGGCTAATCAAACTGCCGGTTTCGAGCTTGATCAGCAAATACTTGGCGCGGCGCTCGACGCACTCAATACGCTGGCCCGAGACCAGAATATCGAGGTCTTCCGGGATCGGCCAACGCAAGCGTCGGTCACGCACAATCACCCGGCTGATACGTTGGCCAACTAAATGAGGCGCAATGCCGCGACGGGTGGTTTCGACTTCTGGGAGTTCAGGCATAGTTCGCCAATTCGGTAGATATTTCAGCGATTAATTTTCACATTATCCTGTCGCTAAAACCAGCAAGCACGGCCCTAAGAAGTCTGCGCTGCGCTATAATTTCGCTCTTTTTTCGGAGAGCACCCAATGTCCCTGCCCAGCCTGCGCCTGAAAGCCAATGCCGACCGACGCCTGCGCGCCGGCCATCTTTGGGTCTACAGCAACGAAATTGATGTCGCCGCCACGCCACTCAACAGTTTTGCAGCCGGTGATCAAGCCATTCTTGAGGCCGCAGGCGGTAAGCCGCTTGGAGTTGTCGCGCTCAGCCCGAACAACCTGATCTGCGCGCGCCTGCTGTCGCGTGACGTCAAGCATGTGCTGGACAAGTCGTTACTGGTGCATCGCATCAACGTGGCATTGAGCCTGCGCGAGCGACTGTTCGACAAGCCTTGCTACCGCCTGATCTACGGCGACTCTGATCTGTTGCCAGGCTTGGTCGTTGACCGCTTTTTCGACATTCTGGTCGTGCAATTGGCATCCGCGACTATGGAACGACACAAGGATGATGTGCTCGCCGCACTGATTCAGGTGGTCAAACCCAGCGGTATCTTGCTCAAGAATGATTCTGCCGCACGCGACGCCGAAGGCCTTGAGCGTTATGTCGACACCGCCTTTGGCGTAGTGCCTGAATGGGTAGCGCTGGAAGAAAACGGCGTTAAGTTCGAGGCGCCGGTCATCGAAGGGCAAAAAACTGGCTGGTTCTATGATCACCGCATGAACCGTGCTCGCTTGGCACCGTATGTAAAAGGCAAGCGCGTGCTGGACCTGTTCAGCTACATCGGCGGCTGGGGCGTACAAGCCGCTGCATTTGGTGCCACTGAAGTCATGTGTGTCGATGCTTCAAGCTTCGCCTTGGACGGCGTTGAGCGTAATGCCACGCTTAATGGTCTGTCTGAACAAGTGATCTGCGTTGAAGGCGATGCCTTCGCCGCGCTCAAGGAATTGAAGTCAGCCGAAGAGCGCTTCGATGTAGTGATTGTTGATCCTCCTGCATTCATCAAACGCAAAAAAGACATGAAGAACGGTGAAGCCGCTTACCGCCGCCTCAATGAACAGGCCATGCGCCTGCTCAATAAAGACGGAATTTTGGTCAGTGCCTCGTGCTCCATGCACCTGCCCGAAGATGACTTGCAGAACATCTTGCTGACCAGCGCCCGCCACCTGGATCGCAATATCCAGCTGCTTGAGCGCGGAGCGCAAGGTCCTGATCACCCGGTGCATCCAGCCATCGTTGAGACTCGCTATATCAAGAGCCTGACTTGCCGGTTGCTGCCAAACAGCTAATCCTCGATGTACCTGCCACATTCACGACCAATGAATGTGGCAGAGCTGCTCACTCGCCAAAACCTCCCGCCCCAACTACACCCAAAGCAACCACGCACTAATACCGTGCGAGTAGATGGGTGCCTGCCACTAATTTTATGCTCGGAAACTGTTACAACTTTCCACACCATAATGGCCAAAAGCCAAGATGCGACTAGCCTTTACTGATAAAGCGACGCTTCAAATGGGCCATCTGATTTGCTTGGCGTAGTAATTGCTTTGATCTGTGCATAAGCGAGTCAATAACAGCAGATCGCAGATGAGCAGGCGCTACTGCTGGTAAAAAATATACAAGTACTGGTCATGAGCCGGTGCTTGTTTTTTGTTTTCGGGCGGGGAGATGTATGGCTGACCAAGCTGGGGACAAACCGTTCCTGCAATTCACCAATGTAAAAAAGACTTATGACCACAAGAGCCTTGTGGTCAAAGACTTCAACCTAGATGTAGCGAAGGGCGAATTTATCACCCTGCTCGGCCCATCAGGCTCGGGCAAAACCACCTGTTTAATGATGCTCGCCGGTTTCGAAGATGTGACCAGCGGCGAAATCCTCATCAATGGCCGCTCAGTGACCAGTATTGCGCCTTACCAGCGCAACATCGGCATGGTCTTCCAGCAATACGCCCTGTTTCCACACTTAACTCTGCGCGAAAATTTGGCGTACCCGTTAAAGGTTCGCAAAATGGGTAAGGATGAAATCAACGCCAAGGTCGATGAATACCTGGCGCTGGTTGAGTTGCAAGACTTTGGCAATCGGCATCCCGGCCAACTTTCTGGCGGCCAGCGCCAGCGTGTGGCCTTAGCCCGAGCGCTGATTTTCGCCCCGGATATCGTGCTGATGGATGAGCCGCTTGGCGCTCTCGACAAAAAATTGCGCGAGCAAATGCAGTTCGAAATCAAACGCCTGCACCAGCAGCTCGGTTTCACCGTGATTTATGTCACCCATGATCAGACTGAAGCGCTGACCATGAGCGACCGCATCGCAGTATTCAACAACGGGATCGTCCAGCAGTGTGCTGCGCCACATGTGCTCTATGAGCGCCCGGCCAATCTGTTCGTTGCGGGCTTTATCGGCGAGAGCAACACGCTTAAAGGCACCATTGCCTCAGTCGAGGCCGACACCGTCACCGTACGCCTTGAAGACGGCGCACAAGTCAGTTGCCTGAAGGCCAACTGCACAGAGGTTGGCGCGCCAACAACCATTTCAGTACGTCCCGAGAAGCTGACCTTTACTGATCGCCTTGGCACCACAGGCAACCAGATCAAGGCCCGCTTCGTCGCTCGCCACTATGTCGGCGAATACATTCGCTACCAGTTCGAAGCCGCAGATGGCACTGAGTTGGTGGTCAAGAACCTGAACGACAGTTCAGCTCCGCAATTCAGCGCCAAAGATGAAGTCGCCTTGGCCTGGCTTGCTCAAGACAGTCAGGCGCTTGACCGGCCTGCGCCACAGACAGCTTAGGTAAAACGACACAGCTTCGGTAGCGGTGAAGGGGGCGCAGTGGTTTTAGCAGACTCCCCAAAGCAGCTTTGCAACACACATAAAAACAGGCAATGGAGCACGGATATGGCTAGATCACTATGCACCAGTATTTCCGCTTTCACTCTTACGGCTGCCTTGGGCTTGGCGTCGTTTGGCGCGCACGCTGAAGACAGTTTGACTGTTGTGTCCTGGGGCGGCGCTTACGGCGCAGCACAAAAGAACCACATGATTGATCCGTTCCAAAAGGATACCGGCGTCAAGGTACTGTTCGAGGATTACTCCGGCGGTGTGGCCGAAATGAAGGCTCAGGTTGAGTCCGGCAACATTCAGTGGGACGTGGTCGACGTTGAAGTAATCGACCTTGAGCGCGCCTGCTCCGAAGGTCTGCTGGAAACCATCCCGCGTGACATCCTGCCAGCAGGCGTAGACGGCACACCGGCTGAAGAAGACTTCATCCCGGATGCCCTGTCCAGCGAATGTGCGATCGGCAACATCGTATGGTCGGTGGTGTTTGCCTACAACGAAAAAACCATTGGCGACACCAAGGCGAGCAGCATTGGCGACTTCTTCGACATTGCAAAAATCCCGGGCAAGCGCGCCATGCGTAAACGTCCGCAGGTAAATATGGAATGGGCATTGCTGGCTGACGGCGTTGCTCCTAAAGATGTCTATGAAGTTCTGGCAACTCCTGAAGGTCAGGAACGCGCTTTCAAAAAGCTCGACACCATCAAGAAAGACATCGTCTGGTTTGACTCCTGGTCGCAAGCGCCACAACTGCTGAATGATGGCGGTGCGGTGTTGGTGCAATCGGCTAACGGTCGCTTCTATGACTCGATCCGCAAGGAAGGCAAACCTTTCGTTATCGTCTGGAACGGCCATGTGTATGACCTCGACGCTTGGGCAGTGCTGAAAGGCTCGCCGAAGAAAGACCTGGCATTCAAGTTCATCGCTTACGCCACCCAATCCAAGCCACTGGCGGGTATGAGTGACGTGGCTTACGGCCCAACCCGTAAGTCTTCAACACCGATGATGGACCCTGCCGCAGCGCCGCACCTGCCAACTGCGCACCTCGATGAAGGTATCCGTGCCGGTTCTGAGTTCTGGGCAGACTACGGTGAGTCGCTCGGTGAGAAGTTCAACGAGTGGTTGCTCAAGTAATTTACCGCCACCAGTTGGGCGACAGCTAAGTCGCTCAGCTGGATTTACGACTGCCCCCAGATCTACGGAGTTCACGCTTGTCATCGTTAACCACCACTGAAGCCAGACAAGCAGCCAGCGCGCAACGCAAAAAACGTCTCACCGCGTTTATGTTTGTGGTGCCACTGCTGGTGTTTATATTACTGACCTTCGTTGCCCCCATCGCCAGCATGCTCTGGCGCAGCGTTCATCACCCAACAGTGGCCGAGCTGATTCCGCACACCCTGATTGCGCTGAAGGACTGGGACGGCAAAGCCGTACCCGAGCAACAAACCCTGCAAATTTTTGCAGTCGAGCTTAATGGCCTGGCCAAAGAACGCCTGTCGGGCAAGCTCGCTGAAGAGATCAACCGTGCCTACGCGGGCATGTCTAGCGTGGTTAAATCCACAGCGCGTAAAGTCAGCCGACTTAAAGGCAATGACCTCAGCGAAAAAGGCGCCGAAACCTTGCTTGCCGCCAACCCCAAGTGGCAACGCACCGATCTTTGGTACGCCATCCAACGCGCTGGTGAGAAGTACACCTACGACTATTACCTGACTGCGCTCGACCTTGAGCTGAAACCCGACACGGGTATTCAAGTGCGCGAAGAAACTCAGATTTACCTGCAGCTTTACAGCAAAACGCTGACCATGGCGCTGGTGATCACCCTGCTCTGCGCCGCACTTGGTTATCCGCTTTCCTACTATCTGGCCGGGCTCTCGGAGAACCGCGCAAACCTGCTGCTGGTGTTGGTACTGCTGCCATTCTGGACATCATTACTGGTGCGCACGACTGCATGGATTGCGCTGTTGCAGACTAATGGCGTGATCAACTCATTCCTGATGGGCGTCGGACTAACCAATGAGCCGTTCGAGATGCTCTATACCTCGTTCGCCACCGTGGTCGCGATGACCCACATTCTGTTGCCATTCATGATTCTGCCCCTCTACAGCGTGATGCGTGGCATTGACCTTAGCTACATGCGCGCCGCCTTGTCGCTGGGAGATAAACCGATCCCGGCGTTCGCCAAGATTTACTTTCCCATGACCCTGCCCGGCCTTAGCGCTGGCGCCTTGCTGGTCTTCATCATCTCAGTGGGTTACTACATCACCCCGGCGCTGGTCGGTGGCACCGACGGCCAGATGATCAGCAACATCATCGCTTTCCACATGCAGCGCTCGAACAACTGGGAGCTGGCCGCTGCGCTGGGCTCACTGCTACTCGCGCTGATTCTTTTGCTCTACTGGCTGTACGACCGTTTTGTCGGCGCCAGCAATATCAAGTTGGGTTAGACCATGGCCAAGACTCCTGCATATTTCGGTTTCTGGTATCGACTTGGCTCATGGCTGCTCAAAAGCACCTCGTGGTTGGTGCTGTTTTTCCTGATCATGCCGATTCTGGTGATCATTCCGCTGTCGTTTAACACCGAACCTTTCTTTAGCTTTACCAAGGGCATGCTGACGTTCCAACCCGAGGCGTACTCGCTACGCTGGTACAGTGCGATTTTCAGTGATCCGAAGTGGATTCTGGCGATCCAGAACAGCTTCTTTATCGGCATCTGCGCAACGATTATCGCCACGGTTTTGGGCACCTGCGCCGCAGTCGGGCTGGCACGCGACGATATGCCTGCACGGCGCTTGATTACTGCTTTGCTGCTGTCACCGATGATCGTGCCGCTGATCATCACCGCCGCAGGCATGTTCTTCTTCTACTCGGACCTAGGCTTGGCGGGCAATTATCTTGGAGTGATTCTGGCCCACGCTGCGCTCGGTACACCCTTTGTCATCATCACCGTGACGGCGACATTGGCGGGCTTCGACTATTCATTGGTGCGCGCCGGGTTAAATCTGGGCGCGCGACCGGTGAGAGTGTTCTGGGACATCATCATGCCGCTGATTCGCCCCGGCGTTATTTCCGGTGCACTGTTCGCCTTTATCACCTCGTTCGACGAAGTGGTGGTGATCCTGTTCATGGCCGGGCCTCAGCAGCGCACCATCCCCCGGCAAATGTTTTCGGGCCTGCGCGAGCAGATCAACCCGAGCATTCTGGCGATTGCCACGCTGCTGATCATCCTGTCGATCATCATGTTGGTGACCATCGAACTGCTACGCCGACGCTCAGCCCGTTTGCGTGGGGTCGAGGCTTAATTGCAGGATTAAGCCATCAGTAAAGCGGCGAGCAAACCATCAATAAAGCGCCAAACAACCCGTCCGTAAGTCGCCACAACCCTTTCGCCAAACCGCTTGCAGGGATTAGAATCAGAAGTCTCCTGCCACACCTCGGCGGAGCTGGTCGCTGCCGCGCTAACCCTGTGCCGCAAGTGACCTCAAGCCAACCCCCGGACATTTCCGTTTGCGTTGTGCCTGAACCCGGCTCACTCTACGTATTTAAGGGCGCTTGTAAAAACCACTGCGTTACCCGCCACAGTTGTTTTTACAGGCTCCCGCCAACCGTTATTAGCTGCAGGAACCCGTCATGCCTGATTATCGCTCGAAAACCTCCACCCACGGCCGCAACATGGCTGGCGCCCGTGCCCTATGGCGTGCCACTGGCATGAAGGATGAGGATTTCAAGAAGCCGATTATTGCCATCGCCAACTCCTTCACCCAGTTCGTACCTGGCCACGTCCACCTCAAGGACATGGGCCAACTGGTCGCCCGCGAGATCGAAAAAGCTGGCGGCGTGGCGAAGGAATTCAACACCATCGCAGTCGATGACGGCATTGCCATGGGCCACGACGGCATGCTGTATTCGCTACCAAGCCGCGAGATCATCGCCGACTCGGTTGAATATATGGTCAACGCCCACTGCGCCGACGCCATTGTCTGTATATCCAACTGCGACAAAATCACCCCCGGCATGCTGATGGCCGCGTTGCGCCTGAACATCCCGGTGGTATTCGTCTCGGGTGGGCCGATGGAAGCGGGCAAAACCAAGCTCGCCAGCCACGGTCTGGACTTGGTTGACGCCATGGTGATTGCCGCTGACGAAAGCGCATCGGATGAAAAAGTTGCCGAATACGAGCGCAGCGCCTGCCCAACATGCGGCAGCTGCTCGGGCATGTTTACCGCCAACTCGATGAACTGCCTGATGGAAGCGCTGGGTCTGGCATTGCCCGGCAACGGCTCGACCCTGGCCACTCACTCTGACCGTGAGCAACTGTTCCTGCGCGCCGGTCGTTTGGCAGTTGAACTGTGCCAACGCTATTACGGCGAGAACGACGACTCGGTGCTGCCGCGCAACGTTGCCAACTTCAAGGCGTTCGAAAACGCTATGAGCCTGGACATCGCCATGGGCGGCTCGACCAACACCATCCTGCACTTGCTGGCCGCTGCGCAAGAAGGCGAAATTGCCTTCGACCTGCGCGACATCGACCGCCTGTCACGCAAGATCCCGCAGTTGTGCAAAGTGGCGCCGAACATTCAAAAATATCACATGGAAGACGTACACCGTGCCGGCGGGATATTCTCGATCCTCGGTGAACTGGCACGTGGCGGCCTGCTGCACACCGATGTATCGACCATCCATAGCCCGAACATGGCTGAGGCGATCGCCCAATGGGACATCACCCAGACCCAAGATGAAGCAGTGCACACCTTCTTCCGCGCAGGCCCTGCTGGCATCCCAACGCAAACTGCATTCAGCCAGTCGACCCGCTGGGACACCGTGGATGACGACCGCGCCAACGGCTGCATCCGCAGCGTAGCCAACGCTTATTCACAGGAAGGCGGCCTGGCGGTGCTGTACGGCAACATCGCACTGGATGGTTGCGTGGTAAAAACCGCAGGCGTCGATGAGTCGATCCACGTGTTTGAAGGCAGCGCCAAAATCTTCGAAAGCCAGGACAGCGCGGTAAAGGGCATCCTCAATGACGAAGTCAAGGAAGGCGACATCGTTATCATCCGCTACGAAGGCCCGAAAGGTGGCCCGGGTATGCAGGAAATGCTTTACCCAACCAGCTACCTGAAATCCAAAGGTCTGGGTAAAGCCTGCGCATTGCTCACCGACGGTCGTTTCTCGGGTGGTACCTCCGGTTTGTCCATCGGTCACGCTTCGCCAGAAGCCGCTGCCGGTGGCGCGATTGGCTTGGTTGAGGAAGGCGATAAGATCCTTATCGATATCCACCAGCGCAGCATCAACCTGTTGATCAGCGATGAGGAACTGGCCGCACGCCGCGCCGAGCAAGACAAAAAAGGCTGGAAACCAGTAGCGCCACGCACGCGCAAAGTGACCACGGCGCTCAGGGCCTACGCCCTGCTCGCCACCAGCGCCGACAAAGGTGCAGTGCGCGACAAGGAATTGCTCGACAAGCTAGTGCCCTAAGCCATACCGGAAGCCGCTTTAATAGCGGCTTCCGTCATTTTATCCACAGCGTTGAACAAGCCACGGCTGACCTCAGGTCAGCCAAGCATCGTCCGCCCAAGCACAATTCTGTAGAATCGCGGCTTTTTGGCGGACGGTTGTATGACTTCCCTAGCAGATTCTCCCCTACCTGAGCCAACTCAAAGCGAACTGGTGTATGGCCCCGACGCCCGGCCCAAGCCGTTTATCGCCTTGGTCGCGGCGCTCCAGCACTTGCTGGCAATCATCGTTCCCATCGTCACTCCCGGCCTGTTGATTTGCCAGGCGCTGGGTGTGTCGGCACGCGACACCAACCTGATTGTGTCGATGTCACTGGTGATCTCCGGAATTGCCACCTTTGTCCAATGCAAACGCTTCGGCCCCTTTGGCGCTGGCTTGCTGATCGTGCAAGGCACCAGCTTCAACTTCGTCGGGCCGCTGATTGCAGGCGGCGCATTGATGGTCAAGCAAGGCACGCCGGTAGAAGCGGTGATGGCGGCGATTTTCGGTGTGGTAATCGCCGGTTCATTTGTGGAGATGGGCGTGTCGCGCATCCTGCCCTTTGTTAAACGCCTGATTACGCCGCTGGTGACCGGCATCGTGGTGCTGATGATTGGCCTGACGCTGATCAAGGTTGGCTTGATCAGCATGGGCGGCGGCTTTACCGCGATGGGCAATGGCACCTTCGCCAATGCCGAGAACCTGATGCTGTCGGGCACCGTGTTGGCGATCATCGTAATACTCAACCGCATTCCGGTTGTGTGGATGCGCAGTTGCGCGATTGTGATCGCCTTGGCCGCCGGTTACGCAATGGCGGCCTCTATGGGTCGCCTGGACTTTAGCGGCATGCATCAGGCAGCTGCGTTTCAACTGCCGGTCCCGCTGCATTTTGGCCTGGGCTTTTCCTGGTCATTGTTTATTCCGATGCTGGTGATTTATCTGGTGACTTCGCTCGAAGCCATTGGTGATATCACGGCCACCAGCAAGATTTCCGGCAAACCGGTGGACGGCCCGCAATGGATGCAACGCATCAAGGGTGGTGTATTGGTCAATGGTGCCAACTCGTTGTTGGCGGGCGTATTCAACACCTTCCCCAGCTCGGTGTTTGCGCAGAACAACGGTGTGATCCAACTTACCGGCGTGGCCAGCCGGCATGTCGGTCTTTGGATTGCCGCGATGTTGATCCTGCTTGGCCTGTTCCCCAGCGTTGCGGGGGTGATTCAAGCCGTACCGGAGCCAGTATTGGGCGGTGCCGCCTTGGTGATGTTTGGCGCAGTGGCGGCTTCGGGGATCAACATTCTCGCCAGCATTCAGCTTGACCGCCGCGCCCTGTTGATTATTTCGGTGTCGCTGGCGCTGGGATTGGGCGTTTCGCAAGTACCGGAGTTTCTTGCGCACATGCCTGCGGCGCTGCGCAATGTGCTGGAGTCTGGCGTGGCCACCGGCGGTATCAGTGCGCTGTTGCTTAACTGGTTTTTACCAGAGCAGCCATCACAGAAGTAACCCGGCACCAGTGATGGCTTGGACATCGGTGGGCAAGCTGCGCGTTGCCCACCCTACACGCATGGGTGGATGACGCTTTATCCATCCACCACTCCAACCGCTAACCAACACAGCCTCACAGCGGTTTTTCAAACACCTTGGAATTGCGCTGGAAGTTATACAGCGACGCCCTTGCCGCTGGCAGACGCTCGACACCGCTAGGGCTGAAGCCACGCTCGCGGAACCAGTGGGCGGTTCGTGTGGTGAGCACCATCAGGTTTTTCAGACCCAGGGCCCGCGCCCGCTCTTCAATGCGCTCAAGCAGCTCGTCACCGCGACCGCCGTGGCGATAGGCTGGATTGACCGCCAGGCACGCCAGCTCGCCGTAATCGGAATCCGCAATGGGATACAGCGCGGCGCAGGCGATGATCAGCCCTTCGCGCTCAACGATACTGAACTGCTCGATTTCACGCTCAAGTACTTCACGCGAGCGCCGCACCAGAATGCCCTGATCCTCCAGCGGGCTGATCAGCTCGATCAAGCCACCGACATCTTCAATGGTCGCCTCACGGATCGACTCAAACTGCTCTTGCGCAACCAAGGTGCCGTTGCCTGTACGGGTGAACAGCTCATTGAGCAGCGCACCGTCTTCGATATAACTGACAATATGGGTGCGCCGCACACCGTCGCGGCAGGCCTGGGCGGCCGCATCGAGCAACTCCGCCTGATAATTACTGCCAAGGCGCTGCACATAGGCCGGTACCTGCTGCGGCAACAGTTCACGCACCAGCTTGCCGTTCTCATCGAGCAAGCCTTGTTCCGGGCTGTACAGGATCAGCTTGTCGGCTGACAGATCAATAGCTGCGCGCGTGGCAACGTCTTCACAGGCCAGGTTGAAGATCTCGCCAGTCGGTGAATAGCCCAGCGACGAGAGCAGGACAATGCTGCGCTCATCCAGCAAGCGACCAATACCTTTGCGGTCGATACGCCGAACCTCGCCGGTGTGGTGATAGTCCACGCCATCGACTACGCCAATCGGCCGCGCTGTAACGAAGTTACCGCTGGCAATGCGCAAGCGAGCGCCTTGCATCGGCGAGGCAGCCATGTCCATCGACAGGCGCGCCTCGATGGCAATGCGCAGCTGGCCCACAGCATCAATCACGCATTCCAGCGTCGGGCTGTCGGTGATGCGCAGGTCGCGATGAAAATGCGGCGTCAGCCCACGTGCGTTGAGCCGCGCTTCAATTTGCGGGCGCGAACCGTGGACCAGCACCAGGCGCACGCCCAAGCTGTGCAACAGCACCAAGTCGTGAACGATATTGCCGAAATTTGCATGGGCAACGCCGTCGCCGGGCAGCATCACAACGAATGTGCAGTCCCGGTGGGCGTTGATATAAGGCGAAGCGTGACGCAACCAATTGACGTAATCGTGCATTCCCTAAAACCTGTGAGTCGAGTACATGACGCAGAACACGGCGCGCTATAAAGTTTGCGGCGCCAGACAGATGAAAAAGCAAAGCCTTGCCGTTTTATCGTCGCAGTTGAGACTTCGTCACGCGTACGCTCCTCCTAAACAGGTTCAACAGCAGCAACTCGGTTTCCTAGGGCTTCGGTTGCTCGCTGGATGGGTTAAGACAATAGCTTTTAATCAACTCACGTAACAGACGTACTGTCGGCTCAATACGTGACATTTCCAAGAACTCACCCGGCTGGTGAGCGCAATCAATATCACCTGGGCCCAACACCAGCGTCTCACAGCCAAGCTGTTGAAGATAAGGGGCTTCTGTACCAAACGCTACTGCTGCGGCTTGATGCCCGGTTAGTTGTTCGGCCAAGCGTACCAGTTCGGCATCAGCCGATTGTTCGAATGGCGGCACACTGGGGAATAACGGCGCGTAATCAATTTTGACCTGATGCTGCTCGGCTAACGGTTTTAGCCGTTGCTTGATTGCCGCGCGCAACGCTTCCGGCTGCATGCCGGGCAGCGGCCGCAGGTCGAATTCCAGCGAGCATTGCCCGCATATGCGGTTGGGGTTATCGCCGCCGTGGATGCAGCCCAGGTTGAGCGTGGGCTGCGGCACAGTGAATTGCGGGTTGCGGTACTCGGCTTGCCACTGTTTGCGCAGTTGTTGCAGCTCGCCCATCACCGCCTGCATGGCTTCAAGAGCGCTGTGGCCCAGGCTTGGGTCGGATGAGTGACCGCTCTGGCCGAGGATATCAATGCGCTCCATCATGATGCCTTTGTGCATGCGAATCGGCTTCAAGCCTGTCGGCTCCCCAATTACAGCGGCGCGCCCAAGCGGTCGACCCGCATCGGCCAGGGCACGGGCTCCCGACATCGAGCTCTCTTCATCGCAGGTGGCCAAGATCAACAAAGGCTGCTTGAACGGCTGATCGAGCAAGGGCTGCACAGCCTCGATGATCAGCGCAAAAAAACCTTTCATGTCGCACGTGCCAAGCCCCAGCCAACGGCCATCGATTTCTGTCAGTTTCAGCGGGTCGGTCTGCCACAGAGCTGCGTCAAACGGTACGGTGTCGCTGTGTCCAGCCAGCACCAAGCCGCCTGGGCCAGAACCGTAGCTGGCGAGCAGATTAAATTTACCGGGGGTGATTTCCTGCGTCTCACAGGTAAAGCCAAGGCTTTCCAGCCAACTCGACAACAACTCGATCACCGGCCTATTGGTCTGATCCCAATGGGCTTGGGTGCAGCTCACCGACGGCGCAGCAATCAGCGCGGCGAATTGCTCTTTAAAGCTGGGTAGTTTCATGGCCAGTCTCCGCTTGCGAGCCCCATCATAGGGGCAAGGCTAACCGAGATGAAACCACCGAGTTGATTTCACCGCACAAGCCAAGGCTTATGCGGCAAAAAAGACCAGCCCACGAACCACCGTTATATGGCTAATCCCGTTTGAACAATGGTGGACAAGCTTCGCGTTGTCGCACCCTACGGGCCATACGGTTTTTTATCAGCCATTAACCCGGGTTAGCGGATTAATGGCTGGGTCCTATCAAGCCCCGCCGAAAATAGCGCGCAGGATGTAGAAGAAGAAAATCGACAACGCAGCACCAACCGGCAGCGTGATCAACCACGACATGAAGATCTTGCCGATCACGCCCAGGTTCAATGCGCCAATGCCCCGGGCAATACCAACGCCCAGTACCGCACCGACCAAGGTATGCGTGGTTGATACCGGCAAGCCTATCGCCGAAGCCCCCACCACAGTAGTCGCAGTCGCCAACTCAGCGGCAAAGCCACGGCTTGGCGTCAGTTCGGTGATTTCCTTACCGATGGTGGCAATAACTTTGTAGCCGTAGGTCGCCAGACCAATCACGATACCCACCGCGCCCAGCAGCAGCACCCAGCTTGGCAGAGCCGCTTTGGCACCGACCATTTCGCCACCGGAGTTAATCACACCAACAACTGCCGCCAGCGGGCCAACGGCGTTTGCAACGTCGTTGGAGCCGTGGGCGAACGCCATCGAACAGGCGGTGAAAATCATCAATACCGCAAACACTTTTTCAACGCTGGCGAAGTGGAAGTCTTTATCGGCTTCAACGTCAACTTTGATCCGGCTGAGCAAGATGATGCCCAAGATCATTACCACCGCGCCGACAGCGACCGAAAGCATAAAGCCTTCACCCGCGGTAAGGTCCAGGCCGATGTGCTTGAGACCTTTGGTCATGGTCATGATCGAGACCATAAATCCGGTGGCGAACATATACAGCGGTACAAAGCGCTTGGCGTTGGCAAAGGGTTCATCAGTGTCGATGATCAGCTTCTGTACGCTCATGAACACGCCGAATGCGACCACACCTGACAACACCGGAGAAATCACCCAGCTCGCCACAATAGGCATCACGCCAGACCAATGCACCGCATCAAAGGACACACCTACTGCGGCAAAACCAATAACCGCGCCGACGATCGAGTGCGTCGTCGAAACCGGCCAGCCCTTGGTCGAGGCCACCAACAGCCAGGTTCCAGCTGCCAACAATGCCGACATCATCCCGAGCACCATCAACCCGGGGCTGATCATCGAGGCATCGACGATCCCACTTTTGATGGTTTCAGTAACCTGTCCACCGGCCAGATAAGCGCCCGCGAACTCGAAAATCATGGCGATGAAAATCGCTTGTTTAATGGTCAGGGCACGTGAGCCAACCGAGGTCCCCATGGCATTGGCAACATCGTTCGCACCAACGCCCCATGCCATGAAAAAACCGAAAAGGCAGGCAAGGACAAGTAGCACGAAGCCGTAGTCCGCAATCAAAGACATAAATTAATTTCCGTCATTCCTAGAAAGAGTACTAACGCTTAGCGCGCCAGCAGTTGTTCCAGTCGGTTACCTACACGTTCAGCGCGGTCGGCTACATCGCCGAGCCATTCGATGACCTTGTATAGAAACATCACATCGACCGCAGGAAGATCCTTTTCCAGTTTGAACAGCGCACGACGAACAGACACTTGCATGACGTCTGTTTCGCGCTCAATTTCTTCAAGTTCCATGACCATCGACTCAACCAGCGTCGCCTCGCGACCACCGAAACCGGCCTCAAGCAACGAATCGAGTTCTTTCATCGCTTTGAGCGCTTGAGCACTGGCATCAACACAGCGCTGCACATAAGTACGCATCTCGGGCTGCAGCGATGTGGCAATGGTCATACGCCGGCCAAGCATCAAGCCTGCAATGTCCTTGGCCCGGTTAGCGATTTTGTCCTGTACACTGAGCAGTTCAAGCAGATCCGAACGGGGCACCGGCAGGAACAAGTTTTTTGGCAAGTGCAAGCGCACGCTCTTTTTGAGCTTGTCGGCTTCGTTTTCAAGCCGCGCCATTTCCTGTTGTACCTGTTCTACCTTGTCCCAGTCTTCAGCCATAACGGCTTCGAAAAAAGGCACAAGGTTCGCCGCGCATTCGTGGGCTTTGGCGATATGTTGCTGCATAGGGCCGATGGGTGAACGACCGAACAGGCTTACAAACGGATTGATTGGCATAGGGTGGACCCCTGATTAAAGAAGGCGGCAAGTATACGGATCACACCTTATGCTCGCCAGCACGGTCATCGGACTGTCATAAATTTATACTAGGCGTAAAACGCACCATCATGCTCAAAGAAACAGAAATTAAGTTACGCGTCAGCCGCGAAACCCTGGAAGCCCTGCGGGCTCACCCCTTGCTGAAAAAGCGCAGTAAAGCAGGCTGGGAGCAGCACGAGCTATTAAATCAATATTTTGATACCCCTGATCGTGATCTGGCTCAAGCCAAAGTCGCTTTGCGCCTGCGCCGCGATGGTGAAACATTTATTCAAACACTGAAGACCCGCGGCCAAAGTATAGCCGGCCTCTCAGAGCGCAATGAGTGGGACTGGCACCTGCCCAAAGCCAAGCTTGATGTTAAGAAGCTCGATGACAGCTGCTGGCCAGCGGCTCTGGCTGAACTCGACAAAAAACAGCTGAAACCCATATTCACCACTGACTTTACTCGCCAGAAAGCCGATATCGCCTGGGGCCGGGGCAAAAGCAAAGTGGTGATCGAGGCCGCTCTGGACCTCGGCAAAGTGATTGCCGACGGTAAAGAAGAAGAAATTTGCGAGCTGGAACTCGAACTACGCCAAGGCGAGCCAGAGGCACTGCTCGAACTGGCAGCCGAACTGGCAGCAGACCTGCCCTTGATGCCCTGCGACATCAGCAAAGCCGAGCGCGGCTATCGTTTATTCGATGCCAGCAGCTACTCGCTGAGCTTGCCCGCCCCTGAGCTCAACGGCGAAATGAGCCTTGATGATGCCTTTAGTGCGATTGCCTGGCACCTGCTCGCCAGCAGCCAGCGTCTGGCTGAGCAATATCGCTTCAACGGTCATTGGCGCTTGCTCAACGACTGGTTTGAACAACTGGTTGACCTGCGCGCCCTGCTCGGCAGCCTGGGCCAAGCGGCGCCACGCTCAAGCAGCAGCGACCTGCGCCAGATACTCGACAGCTTGCTAAACGACTGGCGTCCACGCCTACACGCGGGCCAGTGGGATGAAGCCGCACGCGCAAGTGCCCCGGCGCAGTTTGTCGAGGAACTCAACAACACACGTTGGGGGCAACTGTCGCTGAACCTGTCGCGCTGGTTACTCGCGCGTAGCTGGACCGTTGAACGCAACAACCGCGGTAATCGCCAAGGCGCGGCGCCACTGGCCAACTGGCTGCCAACCTTGATCGCCGAAGAAGGCGCAAGCCTGCAACTCAAGCGCTATCAACAGCAACCAGAAGACCTTGCAGAGCAGTTGCCCCGCATCGAACGCCTGCTGGCATGGTTGCGTCTGGCGCGCAGCACCCTTGAGGTGGCCGAGGTTGATCGCCTGTATGGCGAAATGATCAAACTCAGTGAATTGGCCCATCGGGACATAGACGAAGAATGCCTGAGCGCACGCAAAGCCCAGGCAATTGCCGTTGCCAGCCTCAAATCCTGGCGCCAACTGGTTAAATAAGCGGCGCCCACTGCAACACTTACAAGCCGCGCCTGCAACGGGCGCGGCGGCGAATTAAGCGACAACCCTCCCGCCCAATCCGACTGGACAAAGTGTTTTAACCGCCCTGACTATGAGTTAGAGGCAACCGGAAGCACTCGTTTTAGAATGTCGGCCAGCGTTACAACACCGAGCAAGCGCCCCTCTCTCACGATCAAAGCAAGCTGAACACTCGACTTGCGCATGCGAGTCAGCGCTTCATAGACGGGGGTTTTCGCGTCGAGCACAAAAGCTTCCCGCGCAAGCTCATGCGCCGGTCGAGCCGCCGACTCAAGCAAGGTGTCGCGTACGTGAACCACCGACGGCTGGATTCCCTCTGCGCCCAACACCAGAATACGAAGATGCCCAGACTCAATGGCCGCAGTGCGAACATCCGCCACCGTCGCACCCCGAGTAACATGAACCAGTGCCTCACCCTCGACTATCAGAACTTCGACTGGCAACGAGCCAAGGTCGATCAAACCTGAAATCTGCTGCTGCAACTGAGGCTTCAGCGTGCCGACCTTCGCCGAATGCTCAACAAGCTGTCGGATGGTTTCAATATCCTGACCGCCAACAGCGGCGCTTTCGACTGGTTCAACACCCGAGGCCTTCACTAGGCGGTTGGCGATTCGATTCACCCAGCTCAGCAGCGAGCGCAGCGGCCAGATATAGATACGCGAGACCATGCCAATGGCAAGAGCGGATCTTTCAGGGTGTGCAATGGCCCAGGACTTGGGTGCCATCTCGCCGACAACTAGGTGCAGGAACGTCACCAGGAAAAGCGCGAGTCCAAACGCTGCACCGCCAGCAGCCCAATCGGGCAACCCCCACGCCGTGAACACTGGGCCGAGCCAAAAATCGACTGCAGGTTTGGTTACTGCACCCAGGGCGAAAGTACAAAGCGTGATGCCTAACTGAGCACCAGCAAGCATCAAGGTCAAATCATTCATACCGCGCAATGCGGCCCGAGCGGACGGGCTATTGACAGCCAACTCTTCAAGGCGATGTCGGCGAGCGCCGAGCAAAGCGAACTCAATAACGACGAATAAGGCACTCAGGGCGATGAGCGCGACTGTAGCTATCGTGACTACCAGCGGATCATTCATTGGTCTTCCTCCGCCATAGGCACCTTGAGCAGCCGTACGCGAACTTCAGTCGGAACGTGTCGCTCAATGCGCAGCACATCGACTTCAAGTAGATACCTCACGGGTTCGTCGGAAACTAATTGGGCGGGGTCAATAGGCAGCTCAATAGTGACGGTGTCACCTTCAACTGGCAGTGCGCCAAGCTCTGCGATAAGCATACCGGCTACAGTTTCGACATCACCATGAGGCAGGTCGTGACCGATGACGCGCCTGACCTCGTCGAGGTGAACATCACCTTCAATGGCCCAGGTGTCGTCACCCTCAGACACGATTGCTTCACCGACGTCAGCATCATGCTCATCGGTGATCTCTCCGACGATTTCCATGGCGAGATCTTCAATTGTTAGCACCCCAGCGAAACCGCCGTACTCATCAATGACGCAGGCCAACTGATTAGTTGTTTGAACCAACTGATCAAGAGCATCTGGCAGCAGCATCAGCGTCGGCAGCACCTTGGCAGGCCTCATCAACGATGCAACAGTCTCGCTACTTTGCCCCAAGTCGAGACGTGCAAGCACGTCGGCGAGGTGTACTACGCCCACAGGTGCATCATCGTCATCAATCACTGGATAACGGGAGTGGGCACGCGCCATTAGCCCTCGCAGCTCTTCGAGCGTCGTATCAGGCTCGACCCAGTCAACTTGTGACCTGGGCACCATCGCGTGTTCAACGTTGCGTTGCGGGAAGTCGAGGATGCGATCCATCATGAGCGAAAGCTCACGCGGCAGATCACCACTGTCGCGCGAGTCAGCGATTATATGAGGTAGATCGGTAGCCGATGCGCTCACGTCAAGGTCATGAATAGGCTCGATACGCAGCAACTTCAAAAGCAGGTTGGCAGACTTGTCGAAGAAACTGATTAGCCAGCCGAAGGCCGACATATAAAAGAGTGTCGAGCGGGCAAGCCCGAGCGACAGTGGCTCAGGGTTCGCAATAGCAAGGTTTTTCGGATAAAGCTCGCCCACGATCATCTGAATGATCGTGGCGACCACCAAAGCCAGCCCTGTGCCGACGGCCACTCTCGCTTCAGCCGGAATGCCCGCCCCTCCAAGCAAAACGCCCAGCGATTCGCCAACCAAAGGCTCTGTGACATAACCAACCAGCAGTCCGGTGACGGTAATGCCTAGCTGGGCCCCCGAGAGCATGAAGCTTGTGCGCTGCGTAACAGCCAGTGCGCGCTTGGCCGACGCGTTACCAGCAGCTGCCAATGCTGCGAGCCTGGTGCGGTCGACGGCCATGTATGCAAATTCTTGCGCAACGAAGTAACCGTTCACGGCAATAATCGCCAGAATGACCAGGACACCAAGAATAAGGGTAAGAATAGGTTCGATCATTTGATCGCTGGCCCCTGTTCAGGAAAGAAGCAGAGAGCGGGTGTAACGGGGCTGGGGTCCACGAAGGGTTCCGTGCGAATAAGGGATAAAAATAATACTGGCGATTGCCGCCCACCGTCCAGTGAGAGAGTTTGTCCGTTTGTAAGCGTCGGTGATGGGTCGCAAACTGGCCTATCACCAAAAGCCTTCGACCAATCTTGGCCATTTACGACGTGCAGACTAGACGTCAATGCCATGGCTTCCGACTATTGCAGTCAAGCACATCACCGCATTGATAGCGCGCCCAACGATGCGTTGGCCACTACTTGCTTCATGCGAACAGCACCATGAGTCCCTACAAGGACCGGGTAACGCCAGCGCTTACATCCGATGATGTTCCAGCAAGAAATCCACAAACAACCGCACCCGAGCCGGCATTGTTGAGCCGCCTACGAACACCGCATGTATGGGTTCCTTGTCGCCGGGGTTCCAAGCCTCAAGCAGCGGTATCAGGTCACCGCGCTGCAGATCCTCGCTCACGCTGAACTCGCCGATACGCGCAATGCCGGCACCAACTCGCGCGAATTGTGCCAACGCTTCACCACTGCTGCATTCGATATTGCCGCTGACCTTCAAGGAAAACTCTCTTGCGTCGCGGATGAACGGCCAGTTGGGTTCGGCCCGCCGGAAGTTGAAGCGCAGGCAGTTGTGCAGCAGCAGGTCTTCCGGTTCTTGGGGAATACCGTTGCGCTGCAGATACTCGGGCGATGCCACCACCACCTGGCCGCTGTCGCCGATCCGGCGCGCGGTCAGCGGGCTATCAGGCAAATGACCAAAGCGAACCGCCACGTCGGCCTGGCCACCAAGAATGTCGACCACTTCGTCGCCGAGGGTGAGATCGACGACGATCTTCGGGTAGCGGGCGCTGAATGCTGCCACCAAGGGGACGATGGCCTGCCGCCCATGGCCAAGGGCAGCGCTGACCCGCAATCGTCCTTTTGGTACGCCCTGGTCGGCAATGGCTTCTTCGACCTCCGCCATGTCGGCCAAGATGCGTCGGGCGCCGCGCAGAAAAGCCTCGCCCTCGGCGGTGAAGGTGATTGCTCGGGTAGTGCGCAACAGTAACCGGGTGCCAAGACGCTGTTCGGTACGCGCGATGATCCGACTGACCGCCGAGGGTGTCAGCCCCAATGCACGCGCAGCGGCCGACAGGCTGCCTTCCTGCGCCACGGTGACGAACACATCCATTTCACCTGACCTGCCGTTGAAGTCCATTTGTGCTCCTCACGCAAAGGTGATTGCCAGAAATGCTATCTACCGCCTGAAATAACCAGATCGTAGCATTAGCGGCATAGATAAGGAGCCTTCCATGCGTATCAATCCACCACTTGTTGCACTCGCTATTGGTGCCTTTGGCATCGGCGTTACCGAGTTCGCTCCCATGGGCATGTTGCCGGGTATCGCTGCGGACCTCGGCGTTTCCATTCCCGCTGCAGGTCTGTTGGTCAGTGCTTATGCCTTGGGCGTACTGCTCGGCGCGCCGCTGATGACCCTGACCACCGGCAGGATTCCCCGGCGTTATCTGCTGATCGGACTCATGGCGATTTTCACCCTGGGTAACCTAATGTCAGCCTTGGCTACCGATTACTACAGCCTCATGGTCGCCAGAGTGGTGACCTCACTGAACCACGGTGCGTTCTTTGGCGTTGGCTCCATCGTCGCCGCCAGCGTAGTCGCCCCGGAAAAACGTGCCGGGGCGGTTGCGGCAATGTTTATGGGCCTCACCCTAGCCACCATCGGCGGTGTGCCGCTGGCTGCTTGGTTTGGCGAACTGTTCGGTTGGCGCACCGCATTCTGGGGTATTACCGGCCTCGGCGTGGTGGCAATGACCGCATTGTGGTTCGCCCTGCCCAACCTGCCAACGCCGCAAAGCGTCGGTGTACTGGCTGAAATCCGGGTACTGGGCCGTGGTCCGGTGCTGGGGGCGTTGGCCCTCACCGTAGTCGGTTCGAGTGCAATGTTTACCGTATTCACCTACATCGCGCCGATCCTCAGCAGCGAGACCCACGCGTCTACCGCCTTCATCACAGCCATGCTGGTGTTGTACGGCGTGGGCCTGACCCTAGGCAATATGTGGGGCGGCAAAGCCGCAGATAGTTCTATCGACCGCACCCTGATTGTTTCGCTGAGCGTACTGATTCTCGTCTTGCTGGCGTTCACTGTATTGATGCGCTGGCCGCTGCCGGCCGCCGTTGCCATCCTGATCTGGGGCATCGCCAGTTTCGCCCTGGTGCCGCCACTACAAATGCGCGTCATGGAAGCTGCCAAGGACGCACCCAATCTGGCCTCGGCGGTGAACATCGGTGCCTTCAACTTCGGCAACGCGATTGGTGCGGCGCTGGGCGGAGCGGTGATCAACGCCGGGCTGGGTTATCCAGCGATATCCTTAGCCGGAGCGGCAATGGCGAGTCTGGGGCTGTTGATGGTATTGGCTTTTGCCTGGCGATCCAGATCAATTTCAGCAGCGGTAGCGTGACGGTGATATAGGCAGGCTGTTAGTCGCCGTTGAGGAGTAACGGCTAGCGGTCATCTAGCGACTACGGCACCAGGGGAGACTCACACGCCACCATGCCATTTAACGCCCGGCTCACCAGTGCCCAAACCGGAGAGCTTTTTGTGGTAAATTAAGCGCAGCAAAAACCACAAAAAGAGTGTAGGGTTGGGCGTCTGCGTGGAGCCGTTTGTTAGGCATTTTTACATGTTGTAGTATTTGGTTCCAAAGCTTACAGTTAAAGGCGCCCCCTCATAAGAGCACATTACGGTGACTTTCATTCTTCTTTTATGATCATAGTATGTGTGACAGTGGTTTTTTTTACGGTTTAGCTCCAGCTCATGAACTCCTATGCTCAGAGCTCCCAATAATGGCTCACTATCAAATTCTGTATTTTGTGAGTGTGGACCAGTTTTTAATAGGTCCACATCTATGAAGCTAACAAAATTTCCTTCGCCCCATAACACCATTTTGCAATGCTCATTTTCTACAATAATATTTCTAGCGCTGTTTGCTTTCTCACCAACTACCCCCTCAACATCCGCAATACTCATACCCAAATATTGAAACGGTCTATGGAAAGGGGCGGAAACTATCGGCAACCCTTTGAAAACCGCAGCATCCAATGAGTCTCCGAGATTCTTATTTGATTTCTCAGCAATCACATTAGAGTTAAATGCAACTCCCATGCTATTGATTAGACTCTTCAATTGTTCATTATAACTGTCTGGGTTGGTAAAATTTCCATAGAGTTTTCCCACGAGAAAACTTGGTGGCTCAACCATAGATAGGACTACAGGAAGAATCTTTATCTTTCCTTGAATTTGGTAATTCATAGCAACATCAAGCTCATTCACTACCCATGGTGCTTCCACTGAATTTTCAGAAAGAATTACAGCAAAATAGTCCACACTATCAATTCCTTCCCTGATTTTCTGGACTAAAGAATCACCGATTTTCATTTCTGCTTCATCTATCCAGACTTTGATACCGTGAGCGTCTATATCTCTAGCGAGCTTTCTAACGAAGTCTTTGTCTTTATGATTGTGACTTAGGAATACGCTTGTTCGCATGATTTTTTCCTTGCTGCCTAACGTTTGGTTAAGGGGCGGGCTTTAGCCCGTCCCAGCGAACGAAGTGAGCGATTTGAACCACTAGTTAGAAGCACGATACGCCGACCTCTACAGCCTTGGGATGATATTCAAAGCCGTTTTCGTCAAGCGCATTGAAAATATCCAAGCTACCACCGCCTGTGAAATGAATTAGTAAGCGCGTCCAAATTTCTATTTCGCTGCCACCCACTGTCATTGCTCCTTGTGCTAAAGAAACTGACTCAACGGTACGCCCAATAGCAGCGTCTAGATGGATATTTCCGCTATCGATCCAGCGCACTGTGCTCCCACAAAGTGAAAAAGGCAGAACACGATCAACCTCTATAGCGAGCTCATCAAACTTTTGCCATGAGATAGAAAGCTCACCTGAACCAATTGATAAAAATACTGGTAGGTCATTCCACTCGCTCCAAGCGGCGGTTTCCTCACACCAAATTTGCGCTAACTCATAGCCTACAATTTCTTTGCCAATCAACTCGGAAAATTGGTGGTGAACTAAGTCTGTTTTTTCTTTAAGGCTGGCGCAATATTTCATGTGCTTCTAACGCTCGCAGCACAGGCCGAAACCTGCGCAGCGGTTGAGGTCCAGGCCACACAGTGGCCGATTGTGACTGCGTTTGTTAGGCATTATTCACCAACGGATTAACTAGATCAAATGATGCTTCTGATAAAACTTCGCCTGAAATTGCTCCCAATATAGCCATTTCGAAACGTTCCTTAAATTCATAAAGCTGCTCTGAGTTAATATTACTTATCTCGAATACATCGTTTTTATTGAAGTGGGCTGATATCAAATTGAGAACTCTTTGCTGAAGATACAAAAGCATATATGCCAGCTCTCTTTCAACAGGTAAATAGGTGTTCTGATGTTTAGCAATTTCCAGCAAATCAAGATGAAGTGCCCAAAAAGACTTTGAGTTCCACTCACCGTATTCGGTAAGTCGCTCATAAAAAGAGCCTTCCCATCTCGTGTTTCCCGGAATATTTCTCTTTAGTTCGGAGTGCATCACTTCTTCCTGAAATACCTAACGCCTGGTTAAGGGGCGGGCTTTAGCCCGTCCCAGTGAGCGCAGCGAAAGGTTTGAACCATTTGTTAGGCTGCTGCCAGCGCAAGTGAAATATTATGTGCGGCCACTGTGACAACGCCAAAGTCTCCGATAATACGGTACTCACCCCGCCCAGTTTGAGCCAAGCCGTCAATGGTGCCGTAATCAACGCTGCCGTCAGGGTCTGTGGTGTAAACGACGGACTCCTGTGGCAAAAGCCCGCGAACCGAAGAAACGTTAGAGAACTCAATGATGCCCGGCTTATAGCAGGCCCACTCGCCTGCGGCCGGCACTGAAGCGTCTGGGTGGGACTGCAACAGACTTGCTAGAACCTGGAAGGTAAGAATGTCGGCGTCCTGATGCCAGGAAAGGACGAACGTATCTTCCAGCAGAATGTTGTCAAACACCTTGATGCTCATGTGCGGCCTAACGATTAAGCTAAGGGGCCGGCTTCGCCGGTCCCTGCGAACGAAGTGAGCGCTTTGAGCGCATTGTTAGAGGGCTCCTGCACGATATAGCTCTACCTCATATTGCTTAATTTCGAATGTATATGGGCCAACGCCTGAAATTGGCCTTGGATCTTCATAGCCATTTTCATATGCAAAGTCTCGCCAGACGTAGGTGCCACCAGCACGCTCAACGAAAGCACTGTAAGCACCGCAGCCAATATCCCCGCACTCTGGGCAAACGTATAAAAGGACTCTTCCTGACTCTGAGTCTGGAGATGTCACACACGTGAGCCGCTCCACTGCTTGAACGTTTTGCTTCGGGAAACCGCGTACTAAGCAACCCATAAAGTCATCGTGACCGCCATCAATTTTTACGATGTTTGTAAGTAGAGATGTGCCGTTAATGAGGAAATCAACCGATAACCGCTCTTGCGCAGTAGTTGCTCCGGTATCAGTGCCTAGTCTCACCAGGAATTTGTGTGATAGAACATCCACTGCCGTGATCTCTAACGTTTGATTAAGGAGCCGGCTTTAGCCGGTCCCAGCGAGCGGAGCGAGCGATTTGAACCACTAGTTAGGTTTTCACACCGTGGCCCGGTGGATAGCAGTTCACGTAACTGACGGTTTCAACTTCGCACTCGGGATAAATCCAAGTTTGCCAATTCTTCTTTAGCCAAGCCACTGACACTGTGCCAGCCTCATGTTTCGCTTCGGCTGGAAACACCAACTCAGTTTCCCCGGCATGATGGCCAGATGAACATATCAGCTTATAAAAGGTTGGTGAATCATGTTCTTCGATAATCATAAAGTCGACGATTTGCTCAAATGGAGCTTTTGCCGGGAAGCGGAATACCACACCTCTTCCAAAAGATTTTTTCTTGCAATTTGCAAGTGGGCGCCAATTCATCTTGTAACTTAACAGTTGAGTGGACTGACAGCTTTATGATTGCATATTAGTGACTTCTGCATAACAACACCTCGCCCGACCGATTCAATACGTAAATTTTCTGTATAAAACAGTTGGTTATATTCTTGCTGTTGCATACGGCCTGTATTCGCTTGACTTCTTCTTTTTGTGCAATCAATAGCACTGCACAAACATACAGTATGGATGCGATATTAGGGCGAATCACTACAGCATTCGCCCAGTTGCTGTCGTTTAACAGGAAAACCGCTCAGCCAGGTTCTGCGATTCGAAGTGCTCGACGAGACAGTCCACAAAGGCGCGAGTTTTCGCCGGAAGCAATTTATGCGCGGAGAAGTACACCGCGATATGCCCCGTATCCACATACCAATTGGGCAGCACCCGCAACAGGCTGCCTTGGTCCAGATAAGACAGGGCGTGCGGTAAGCTGACTAGGGCGATACCCAACCCCATTTCCGCTGTGCGGCAGGCCGCATCCGCGGTCGGTCATAGTGATGCGTGCCGACTTTTCGACAGTCAACGTCACTTTCATCCCGTTGGAATTGATCTAGCTAATACCCAGAGTCTCTGCTCTCTATTCAGCTGTAGAAGCTCGAAGGCGGAACACCGAACTGCCGGCGAAAAGCCGCAGCGAAGGCGCTTTGGCTGTCATAACCGTGCTGCAGGGCTACTTGCAGCACCGGCAACCCTTCAGCAAGGGCCTCCAGCGAGAGCAGCAGGCGCGCTTGTTGGCGCCAGCGGCCAAAGGTGATGCCGGTGCTGCGAAGAAAGCGCCGGTGGAAGGTCTTTGGGCTCATAGCCAGTTGTTGCGCCCAGTGCTCGGCGCCACCTTCCTGCGCCGGGTTGTGCTCCAGAGCGCGACAGACCCGGGCGATGCGTTCATCGTCCGGCCAAGGCAAGTGGAAGGGCAACTCCGGCAAGCTGCGAAGTTCGTCCAGCAGGAAACGCATCAGGCGACCATCCCGGCTGTCTGCGCAGTACTGCACTGGTACCTGGGTAGCGGCCTGGATGAGTTCGCGCAGCAGTGGCGATACATCGATCACGCAGTTGCCCACGGGCAGGCCGTCGATGGCGTCGGGGTTGACAAACAAGCTGCGCATGAACGCTGTACCGCGCATGCGCAGGGAGTGCTCGACGCCGGCCTGCAGCCAGACGCCACGGGTTGGCGGTATGACCCACCGCCCCACTGGGGTCTCCACCACCAACACCCCGGAGATGGCATAGATCAACTGCGCGCGCGGATGGCTGTGGGCGGGCACTTGATGGCCACTGGGGTAGTCGACTGCGACGCCAGTGACCGGCATGGCCAGGGATTCGTAGGGCAAATAGCTGTGGTCGACCATGGGCGGATCCAGGGTATACGGCTGGCTAGCTTAGCCGCAGAAATGACCATTTGGCGATAACGATGGACCATTTGCCGTAAATACCCAGGCGCACGGCTTCCTATACTCGGCACATGTCTCTACGGAACCCCGCCATGAACGCTCGGCCACCCTCGCTAACGCTACTCGCCCTGAGCCTCGGCCGGGGTCTGTCGCCACGTGTTTGGCGGCGACTTGCGATCTCCCCCAGATCCCGACCTTAAACAGCCCGCCATGGCGGGCAGGGGAGATCGACACCAACCGTTTTCCCGTTCGAGGTCCGACCCATGCTCCGTAATCCGCAAACCAAGTACCGCCCCTTTCCCGCCATCGACCTGCCTGATCGTCGCTGGCCTTCACGCCGTATTACTCAGGCGCCGGTGTGGCTGTCCACCGACCTGCGCGACGGCAACCAGGCGCTTTTCGAGCCGATGAGCCGGGAGCGCAAGCTGCGCCTGTTCAACGAGCTGGTGCGACTGGGATTCAAGGAGATCGAGATGGGCTTCCCGGCCGCCTCGCGCACCGACTTCGAGATCATCCGCCAGTTGATTGATGAGGGCGGTGTTCCCGATGACGTCACGCCCATGGTCATGACCCAACTGCGTGGCGACCTGATCGACGAGACCGTGCGCGCCGTGGCTGGCGCGCGGCGGGTGATAGTGCACCTTTACAACGCCATCGCCCCTGTGTGGCGGCGCTTGGTGTTCGGCCTCTCGGTAGACGAAGTCGAGCAGTTAGTGGTACGCCACGTGCAGTTACTCAAGGATAAAGTAGCCGCACACCCGCAGACCGAGTGGGTGCTGCAGTACTCTCCGGAAACGTTCTGCATGGCCGAGTTGGAGGTATCGCTGCGCATGTGCAACGCAGCCATCCGTACCTGGGATGCTGGCCCCGACCGGCCGATCATCATCAACCTGCCAACCACTGTGGAAGTGGCGACGCCAAACGTCTTCGCCGACCAGATCGAGTGGATGCACCGGCGTCTTGAGCACCGTGAGCACGTGGTGCTTTCAGTTCACCCACACAATGATCGCGGCACCGGTGTAGCCTGCGCCGAGCAGGCGCTGCTGGCTGGCGCACAGCGCGTGGAAGGCTGCCTGTTCGGCAATGGCGAACGCAGCGGCAATCTCGACTTGGTAACCCTGGCATTGAATCTTTACACCCAAGGCGTCGACCCGAGCCTCGACTTCTCCGACATCTCCGGCGTGGCGCGGGTTGCCGAGGCCTGCACCGGTTTGCCGATCCACCCACGCCATCCCTATGTCGGCGATCTGGTGTTCACCGCCTTCTCCGGTTCACATCAAGATGCCATCGCCAAAGGTTTTGCCGCACAGGACCCGGAGGGTCTGTGGGAAGTGCCCTACTTGCCGATTGACCCCAAGGACCTCGGACGCACCTACGACAGCATCGTGCGAGTCAACAGCCAGTCAGGCAAAGGTGGAATAGCCTACCTGCTGCAGCGTGACCACGACGTGTTGATGCCGCGACGGATGCAGGTGGAGTTCAGCGCTATCGTGCAAAAAATGGCCGACAGCAGCGAGACAGAACTGACCAGCACCGAGCTCTGGGAACTGTTCCAACGCACCTATCTGGCTCCCGCGCGCCCCGGTGGAGACCTAGTCTATATCGGCCATCAGCTGTTCGAGGACGAAGCCCGTCAGGGTGTAGTGCTGGAGATCGCGCTGCCCAACGGCCGCCAACAGCGTCTGCAAGGCATGGGCAACGGTCCGATCGACGCGGCAGTCGCCGCCCTCGGCCTGCCCATCCGCGTCGACGGCTACGAAGAGCGCAGCCTGGGTGGTGGAGCTGGAGCCCAGGCTCTTGCGCTGGTCGAAGTGGCTTGGCCCGGCATGGCTGGCTCACGCTTCGGTGCCGGTAGCCATGCGAATATCGTCGTTGCCTCGATCCAGGCGCTGCTCGTCGCGGTGTCACGCTTCGATGACGGACAAGCGCAGCTGACCGTCCGCTGATCACTTAGCAAGAAGTTATCCCAATAGCGCCTCCACTTTCGGCCAGCAGACATTGTCCGTCGCTGACCGAAAGTGGCGTGTCACCAGCACTAAGAGCAGTGCCCGCACCACCGAATCAGATCCATAGGTCGTTCACAGCAGTTCGTTCACCACCCTGGTGGCCAGTGTTCAAAATGCCCCGTGGCTCGATCATCATTAGCTTCGCTTCACCATGTGCAGCAGTTCGGTGCTCCACGCCCCTTGGTACGACATATAGCTCCCCTGGCCTCACATGAACACAGCCTTCAGCTAGATCGATGCGCAAGACACCTTCCAACACAAGAAACGCCTCGTCAGTCTCCGGATGCGAGTGCCAGATAAACTCACCCTCAATTCGCACGACCTTAAACTGATACTCGTTCATTTCGGCGACTACCCTCGGGCTCCATTGCTGCTCAATTAGCAAAGCCTTCTGCAGCAGGTTGATGGGCTGGGTTGCTTGGTGATGGGCGTCAGTCATGACAAATCCTCTAAGGTCGGAGTGGTCAGCCTATAGAGGAGAAAAGCGGCGCTCTTGTACGATCCTGCAAGTCAGTACCTAAGACGCAAACGTTCCAGCCAGCGCAAAGGCGACACACCATAGCTGCGGGTAAAATGTCGAGTCATGTGGCTTTGGTCATGAAAGCCGGCAGCCAGCGCGGCATCCACCAGGGGAAAGCCGTCCAGAGCCAGGCTACGAAAGCGATCCAAGCGGCGCAGGGTGACAAAGCGATAAGGGCTGGTGCCGTAGAGCATGCGGAAGTCACGTGACAGGCTCCAGCGTTCGCGACCGCTGGCCTGCTCGAGCATTTCCAGGGTAATACTCAGGTGTAGGTGCTCCATAATGAAAGCCCGGGCACGCTCTGCTGCGGGGTAATCCAGCAGCTTTCGGCCTCGCGGCTTACCCGCGACAGCCTGTAATGCAATCGCTAGGTCATACAGTGCGTCCTGCTCCTCTAGCGCTTCCAGAGGATGGTCAAGCGCTTGCACGAACGCTTCGCTGGCACGGTACAAGCGAAGATCGCTCGAGAGTCCACCGGCTATGAAGGGCAGCGGTTGTCCGCGCAGTACGCTCTGGATCAACGCCGGATCTACGTAGGCCATGCGGTAGCGGAAACCCGCGTTGGTACCGGCCATGCCGTCATGCAGTTCGTCAGGGTGTAACACGAGCGTATTGCCAGGAATACCGTGACGCAGAGTCCCCTTGTAGTTGAAGCTCTGCACGCCAGCGAGGGTTCGTCCGATCGAGTAGGTATCGTGGCGATGCGGATCGTAGCCATGTCCTCCGAACCATGCCTCGATACGCTCCACACCATTGGCTAGAGCGCTCCGAATGACCCAGTCACAGGGGGCTTTCGGGTTTACTTTACGATCCATGAGGGGGCTCCCGGTCATGTCAGCTACTGCGGGCAACTACCAGAATACTTCGACAATACTAAAGTGCTCGCCTTCAAGTGTCCGGTATTAGCCGAGTCTGCGTGAAAACGTATTCGATCCACAGAAAAGGACGAAAGCAGCCACTCGCTATCAGCTTCAAGTACGCTCTAACGTTCGACTTGGCAATTCCCCTCGCGCGTTCCTTTCCACCATTGCAACGATCACGTCCAACAACTCATCCTTGGCCTGTTCGGCTGTAATCTCGCCGCTGGCTGCAGCCCCTGAAAGTGCTTCGGCAGCCCCCAGCATCGCGTGCAGGCTGGCCAATTTCAGTTCGCCGGTACCCACGAAGGGCAAAAATAGCCTGTGGCATTTGTTCAGGAAAACCGCTTCATATTCGCGTTTGGTTTTTTCCAGCTCCGGCGTGCTGGCCAACGCCGCAATAACGCCAGGGATCTCCCGGCCTTGGAGTAGCACACAGTCGACATAAGACGAAGCGATGACCGTGGCCCTGCTCAACAAGGTCGGTTCGCTAGCCTGCACTGCGGCGTCCATGATTGATGTCTGACGTTGATCGAAGTCTTTGTACAGCGCAGCGAGCAATCCAGGGCGGGTTGAAAAATGGTCATAGACCACCGGTTTAGTAACCCCGGCCTGTTCGGCAAGCCTACCGAGCGTGAGCGCTTCGGTGCCTTCATCGCTGACTATTTGCCAGGCCACGTCGAGCAACTGGCGAAGTCGTTCCCCCCTTGTCAGCCGACGACGCGGCTTGAGCTTCCCGTCAACATTGCCCTGCTTAGTGATTGACATCGCTATATACCATTAGTAACTTAAAGATGTAAGTTACTAAAAGTATATAGCCGCCTTTCTTGCGGTTCAATCTACTCAGGAGGTTTCGACATGCACACACTCATCGTTGTCGCTCATCCAGAACCTGAATCACTGTCTCACGCCGTCGCTGCGCAAATAGCCAGAGGCATAAACCTGGCAGGTCAAAAGCACACGTTCGAGGTTGCCAACCTCTCACAGGAAGACTTTGACCCCCGTTTCACCGCGGCTGACCTGGCCGTACACCGCCAAAAAGCACTGCCCTCTGCCGATGTGCGAGTGGAGCAAGCCCGAATCGACCGAGCGGATGCTTTGGTACTGGTTTTCCCCGTTTACTGGTGGTCCATGCCCGCGCTTATGAAGGGGTGGATAGACCGTGTGTTCTCGAACGGCTGGGCATTCGACTTCAGTCTGCAAAGTGGGCTGATCAAGAAGCTGTCGCACTTGAGCGTTCACTTGGTGGGTATTGGCGGCGCCGATACGAAGACCTATGCCAAGCATGGCTATGCGGCGGCAATGAAGGCGCAAATCGATCATGGGATATTCGACTACTGCGGGGCTCAGGTGATGACCTCGAAATTGCTATTGGATAGTGAAACCGCTGACTCGGGCCAGGTGCTGCACGCAGCCGAGCAGATCGGCCGTGAAATCTCAGCGACGATGAGCACGCCAGTATCATTGTCCGGAGGCTTGCAATAACGCTAGGAAGGGCGACTGGCCGGCCTGGCAGGCCAGTCGCCGTAAAATGAAACTATCACACCCGAAAGCCGAGACGGATAGCGATTCCTGGGTTGCTTTCATCCTTCTATGTGGCTCAAAAGCGCTTTAAACAGTATCGGCCAAAAGCGGGCATCCAGAACCGTCTGCGCATTGCACCACACTGCTGGCAATCAACAGAAGCGGCGAACCAAGCTCTTCGCCGTCCATTCGGACGACGCGCTGACGCGAAGCAACTTCAAGTCATTCGCTCTACTGTCGCAGTGCTTAGCTGGGCGCTTCTGCCATTTCCGCAATATATAGCTCACCCTAGGCCTTCATTGCCTCCAAGGTCTGAGCTAGAGATTGCCCGCGATGTATCAGAATGTCTGGCCGCTGGGGCCTATACACCAGAAATCGGGAAGAGGTTCGGCCTGAACAACATTATCCAGGCCCATTAAGAAGCGATGGAGTCAGGCTAGATCGTGGGCAAATCATCATTGATGTTTCAAATGACTGTTTAAGCCAGCGGCTAGGGCCGCTCAAGAACTTCATAATCTTGGCCGGCCCCCGGTTGTTCTCTACAGGCAACAACTCTCGAACTACATCCCAGACGAGCGGTTGATTCCTGTATTGACATATCGGTAAATCTCGATATTATCCAACCCATGGAATTGATCGAAGTATTCAAAGCCCTCTCCAACCGCACGCGTCTTGAAATCCTCAAGGGGTTGAAAGATCCGGAGAAAAACTTCCCCCCACAAGATGAAGGGGACGTTCATACGGTCGGGGTTTGCGTAAGCAGCATTCAAGAAGGCGTCGGCCTGTCGCAATCGACGGTGTCCGATTACCTGGCGACGCTGCAACGAGTGGGCCTGGTCGAAGTCCGTCGCATCGGGCAATGGACCTACTACAAGCGCAATGAAGCAAACATCAGCGCTCTTGCCGAGATCATAGGCAAGGAGCTGTAATTTTTTATCGATGGCACATCGATAAATCCCGATATTCCGTTTTATCGAAGAGGACATTCAAAATGGATTGAGCCAAGAGAAAAACTCGTAAATTTTTTGCCGTTGCATATCGAAAAATACCGATATCTCTTTTTACAGAAACAAGGATCTACAATGAAAGCGCAAATACTTAAATCATTTGGTGGCCCAGAAGCGTTCGAGCTGAGCGACGTACCCAAGCCAGTGCCAAACGCTGGAGAAGTTCTGGTGCGGGTACACGCAACCTCTATCAATCCGTTGGATTTCCAGGTTCGACGTGGCGACTATTCCGATTATGTGCCCCTGCCGGCCATTACCGGGCATGACGTGTCCGGCGTTGTTGAAGCCGTCGGGCCGGGTGTGACGAGCTTCGTGCCTGGCGATGAAGTCTGGTACACCCCGCAAATTTTTGACGGCCCTGGAAGTTATGCCGAGTACCACGTTGCAGCCGAAAGCATCATTGGCAAGAAGCCTTCAGCACTGAGCCATCTCGAAGCAGCCAGCCTGACCCTGGTTGGTGGGACAGCATGGGAAGCATTGGTCGTGCGTGCGGCACTCAGGGTTGGAGAAAGCATCTTGGTCCACGGCGGCGCGGGAGGCGTTGGCCATGTCGCGATCCAAGTTGCAAAAGCCATGGGCGCCAAGGTGTTCACCACCGTACGCGAAGCAAACTTTGAGTTCGCCCGAAGCCTGGGTGCCGATGTGGTCATCGACTACGAGAAAGAAGATTACGTCGACGCCATTCTGCGGGAAACCGGTGGCAACGGAGTCGATGTGGTGTTCGACACCATCGGCGGCAATACATTGGCGCGTAGCCCCGACGCACTCGCGCAACTTGGCCGCGTGGTCTCGATTGTGGACATTGCCCAGCCACAAAATCTGGTGCAGGCCTGGGGCAAGAACGCCAGTTATCACTTCGTGTTCACCAGACAAAACCGCGGCAAGCTCGATGAGTTGAGCGCTTTGGTCGAGCGCGGTCAGCTGCGACCGCATGTAGGCGCTGTCTACTCCCTTGCCGATATTGGCCTCGCCCACGCCCTGCTGGAGAGTCGCAACAATGGTCTCCGGGGAAAAATCGCGATTGCAGTCGAGCCACAGGCTCATCTCGTCAGCGCGAATGTTTAACCGTTGAACTCAAATTGAGAGGATGTCCCATGATTTATGAAATCGCTCTGCTTCCCATTCACAAAGAACACATTGAAAGCTTCAGACAAGCCTTTGCAGAGGTCGCGCCTTTGCTCAGGCGCGCAAAGGGTTACGGCGGGCACATGCTCGCCCAAGGGATCGAAACGCCCGAACGATTCAACCTGATTGTGCGCTGGCAATCACTTGAGGATCACAAGAGCTTCGAAGCGGGTGAAGACCATCAGGTGTTCATGGAACGTTTAGAGCAATACTTCGCGGAAGAACCGACGGTCTACCACATTGAGGGCGCCGCTTTTGCGACGGGAGAAGATGATGATCAACACAGCTTTTTTGACAGGGTGTTGCCAGCGTCTTAGGCGGTTTAATGGCTTTAAACAATTGGTCGCGGTAAGGAATATACAAGCTTGATGTGGCTAATTTGCAGTGATCGCGATTTGACCTGACAGTCCTGCGTTGACGTCTACGACTGGCAGGTCAAATTCAACTTTTCGGTGCGATGATTTTATTGCGGTCAAGCTAAATAGGCACTGATCAGTGACTAGATCGATTGGCTACTCTTGGCAGGCTGCAGCCTTTCGGGATGGGCCGCGCTAGGTCATTCACCACCAAGCGTGATCGACTAGCACCGCTCAAGAGCCTCATAACACTGGTCTGTCCCTTATTGGCGCGCGCTCAAGCCTATTGCGATTCGCCGCCTGCGGTATTCGTCGTGGTTTTCAAGTATTGGTCCAGCGGTTTCAGCAGATTTTGGGCTTGGCCCAGTTCAGCCGAAAGTGCTTGGGCTGTCGTGACCATGTTGGTGGTTAACCCCTTGGTCGCTGCAATGTTCCTTTTGGCATTATTTGCGGGCGAGTTATCCATGGTTGCCGACAGTATAAGCAGCGCCAGGCCGAGATTTTTGTCCACCTTCACACCATCGCCACGCATATAGAGCATGCCAAGATTACCGACAGCTAACGCATCGCCTTGCGCTGCTGCCTTGCGATACCACTGATTGGCCTGCGCATAATCCACGGCAGTGCCACGACCGTTTTCATAAAGCACACCGAGATTGAATTGCGCGTTGGAGTTGCCTTGCTGCGCAGATTTTTCGTACCAACTAAGGGCTTGTGTTTCGTCCTTGGTGACCCCGATGCCCTGCTCGTACATGAGCGCGACATTAAACTGGCCATCGGCGTTGCCTGTGTCCGCAACGGCGCTAAACTCCTTGAAAGCCAGCGGCAAGTCACCGGCTTGATAGGCCGCAACGCCCTCCTCCAAACCGGCTTGCACTGGCCCGCTCAGGAAGCTGAAGATCGTCACAAGCGCTAGGGCCGTGACGGGCTGAAGTACTCGACTCATCGCTATCATGTGAAAGACTCTGGTTAGTTGGTTAAGACCGCTGACCTATAATTAACACGTCTGATGGCAACCAGAGGCAGACTAGGGTTGGGCCTGTTACGGTTTAATCCTAATCTATCCAGCCTCCACCATGCCCTTTCTCTGACCTGCATCCCGCAAGCCAGACAATGTTCTACGAACAACGACTGGGTTCGTTCCGCGCCGTTCCGGCGTTACTGACCCACCGTGCTACGCCATGTGCACCAGGATATGTAGCATTCGCAAAGACGGCTGTCGTAACGCATCGTTTGCTCCTTTGTTTCTGATACTTGGCAGAAAGCATCAACTCATGATACTTATAAAGTTACATGAGTTTTGAGGGCTGCGCGATGCGCGAATTTGAGAATCCTGATCACTGGGACGTTGCAGCAAGGCACTATCAGAAAACGGCGCACCCCTTCACTGCACATTTCGCAGAGGCGGCGCTCGCACGGATCTCGCTAACGCCGGAAAGCCGCGTGCTGGATGTCGCGACTGGCACCGGGGCCCTTGCATTTGCAGCCGCACGAACTGGCGCACAGGTGCTGGCAACGGACTTTTCCCCCGCAATGGTGGCTTGTGTGAAGAGCGCAGGACTTCCCAATATAGAGGCCCGGGTCATGGACGGCCAATCGCTCGACCTGCCAGATGCAAGCTTCGACGCGACGTTCTCGATCTTCGGTGTAATCATGTTTCCTGACTGGCGCAAGGGCCTAGCCGAAATGCAACGCGTCACTGCCATCGGGGGATACGGCATTGTCGCAACGTGGCAAGAAATGGGGGCGGCGACGTTTCTTTTATTGGGGAATGTCAGGCGAAAGCTTTTCCCGGAGCGCGAGGGAATGTCGATGCCCGAGGCAGTAAAAGCGTTGAGCAACACATTGGATTTCGCCCGCGAACTGATCGCCGCCGGATTCCGGGCCCCTGTCATCGAGAGCGTGACACATGCCTATCAGTTGGATGTGAAGTTGCTCGACACGCCTGAAACACTGTTTGGAATGTCGCCCGACTGGACGAGCCTGACCGATACGGAAAAGGCAGCAGTAATTGCGCACGTCAGGGAAATGGCAGGCAATAATCCTGTCTTGCCCATTCCATCTACCGCGTTGATCGCGGTTGCGCAGCGATAACAATCAGTACCTGTCGAACGATGAGAAGAACATCGAGGGGCGGCTGGCTTAAAAACTCTAAGATAAAGGCAGATATTGGCCGTTTTCCGCCGATCATGGCCACGAAGCGGGCTGGTTAAATTTCATGCAGCAAACTGCGGCATCGACATGGAAACTACACAGGCTGGCATTACGGTAGCTGGCTACAAGATTCGACAGCCGTGCGCACCTTTGCCGCTTTCGTCAACGTTGACCCAAAGCCATCGCTGAAGACCCCGGCGACGTGGTCAAGTCTTACCACAAATTTTGGTACCTGGGTCAGGTACAACCCATGCACGTGGCTGCCGCACAGGCGCGATCTCGCGTAGTGCAATGTGCGGCTGTTAGGCTAGCGGACTTCACGATTTTGATGGATGTAGGCTGGAGCGAAATATGGTCAAAAGCTTGAGAATGCTCTCGGTCGGCGAGGTTGCGCGGCGTGCCGGGGTGGCTGTTTCAGCGCTGCACTTTTACGAAAAGAAAGGTCTGATCGCTAGCGTCCGCACCAGCGGAAATCAGCGTCAGTTTCCGGCGCACGTACTCAGATACGTCGCCGTAATCAAGGTCGCGCAGCGCGCAGGCATCTCACTGAAAGAGATCAAACAGGCGCTTGATGCTTACCCGTCAAACAGCAAACTGGCGGCTGGCCAATGGCGCGATATTTCGTCGCACTGGCGAGACAACCTCAACGAACGAATCATCATGCTCACGCGTCTTCGCGACGAGCTGGATGGCTGCATTGGCTGCGGTTGTCTGTCGCTCGAAGACTGTCCGCTACGAAACCCGGCCGACAAGTTCGGCGAGCATGGCCCGGGGGCTGGACTGCTGGAGCGTGATTAAGCGGCAGGCACAGATTCGGCAAAAACGGGCTTGACCTCAACATATGTTGAGGTCTGACGATACGACTTCATTCAATTGGAGAGTCCGTTATGCCTTCAGACATGTCATCGCCCGCGTTCACCCTGTCCAACCCTGCCGGCCTTTACGACCCGACGGACAACGCCTATTCGCACGTCGCTCAGGTGTCCCTCAACGCGCGGATCGTGCACCTCGCCGGCCAGGGTGGACAAGACCGCGAGGGCCATCTTGCGCCAGGCTTTGCGGAGCAGGTCCGGCAAACAATCGCCAATGTAGAGATCGGCCTTGCCGCGGCCGGCGCTACGCTCAACGACGTGTATAAATTAACCATACTGGTGGTCGATCACTCCGAGTCGCGCCTCGCCGAATGGGCTGCCGAGGCAAAGCAGGTCTGGGGCTCGCACCTGCCTACCTGCACACTGATCGCTGTTCCGCGGTTGGCGCTGGACGGTATGCTGGTGGAGGTTGAGGCGATTGCCGCACTGCCGGCGGTATAGCTGGGAATGCCATCCTGAACCGACGTTGATACGGTTAGTGGGTATGATTCGTTCATGCCCACACCCCTGCCCAACCTCCGCGACGATGCTCAAGCCCAGGCGAAACCGTGGTCTTGTTCGAAGGCATACGCAGGTTATGCAGTTGGCTGGCATCTACCATCAGCAATTTCGGTGGAGTTCAATAGTTTCACGACTCGTTGAGCTTTTAGGGTGTCGATCGTAGATCGCCTCGCCAATCATTGCTCAAGTTCCATCAGGCGTGCCGTGGTCGCGTGCTCAAACGCCAGGTACAGCGCCTTGATACTCGGTGTGGCCCTCTGTTGCGTTGGCGCCTGCGCTCTGCTTGTATCTGGTCATGACGCGAACGTCTAATCGGGGTGACACGTTTGCCTTGGGCGGAAACTGAGGTGAGCTTACTCTGAACACCCCGTCATATGAGGATCTACGTCGTTGGAATGTGGTCACTGCCCGAGCTGAGTTCTGCCAGGACTTCGGCTAGTTTACGGGCGGCAGGCCCCATTGGCTCGTCGAGGCGGTGAGCCAGATAGGCCTCCGACACGATTTCACCCTTGCGCCCCAACGAACTAGTCTCCAGCCGAACAAGTCGGCCTTCACTCAGGTCGCGCGCAACCAACCAAAGCGGAAGCCGCCCCCAACCGACGCCAGCAAGGATCAGCCCATGCTTAGCATCCTGGGTACTCACGCGGCAGGTTTGTGGCGAGAGGACACCGAAATCGCGACCTTTTGAAACCTCAGAGGGATCGGATAGGACAACTTGCAGATGATCGGCAAGGTCCATAACGCCAATATTGTGGCTGATATCCTGCCTCGCCAGCGGATGCTCAGCGGCAACCACCGCAACTTGTGCAACTGAACACAAGGCCTCGAAGGTGATGCGCGGATCGCGAAAATCTTCGCCGACCATGATAGCAAGGGTGCAGCGCTTTTCTTTGAGGGCAAGCAACGGGCCGCCGAGAGGCTCAATCGCAACTCGAAATGTGACCGAAGGGTAAGTCGCCCGCACCCGGGTGATCGCCAAGCCCACCTGCTGGATCGGAAAGAGTGTGTCGACGCAGATTGGTAGTTCTAACTCCAGGCCCTCGCCAAGCCCGCGCGCCTTCGCCCGCAGCGCATCGACGCGCAGCAGAATGTCCCGCGCGTTGCTGAGCAGCACTCTTCCTTCGGGCGTCAGCACTGGCCGATGCCCGGAACGGTCGAACAGCAATACGCCGAGTTGCGCCTCCAGATTGCCAATGGCGACGCTCACCCCAGACTGCACGCGATACAGCTTACTTGCAGCCGCGCGGAAACTGCCACTGTCAACAACGGTGACGAACGTGCGCATTTGATCGAGGGTAAGCGCATCTAACATGATCACTCCAAATGATCGACTTGATGCAATTTATATCACTTATAGAGAACAGTTAAATAGAGCACGCTTAGCCCACTTAGAAAAACCTAGTGAGGCAAAAAATGATCAAGTTATTGGTGCTCTATTACTCATCCTATGGCCACATCGAAACCATGGCGGCGGCAGTCGCAGAGGGCGCACGCCTCGCGGGCGCGGCTGTAGAGGTAAAACGTGTTCCCGAACTCGTGCCTGAAATAGCTGCCAAAAAATCGGGTTACAAGATGGGCCAAAAAGCTCCGGTCGCCACCACTGCCGAACTGGCCGACTATGACGCGATCATCATCGGCACGCCGACCCGATACGGCAACATGGCCTCACAAATGAAGAACTTTCTCGATCAAACCGGCAGACTCTGGTCCGAGGACAAGCTCGTTGGCAAAGTGGGTAGCGTCTTCGCCTCGACAGGCAGCCAGCATGGCGGCCAGGAAACCACCATCCAGTCCACGCACACCGTACTACTTCACCTCGGCATGCTCGTGGTTGGCCTACCTTACAGCTTCAAAGGTCAGCTGCGAATGGACAAAATTACTGGCGGTACGCCCTATGGAGCCTCGACCCTGGCCGACGACGGTGAAGGCGGCGATCGCCAACCAAGTGACAACGAGTTGGATGGTGCCCGTTTTCAAGGGCGGCATGTCGCCAAGATTGCCCTTGCACTGGCTGCCGGGCGAAAACAAGAGGCGGCGTAATGGTTGACCCCGCGCACACCTCAGAACCCATCTCGACGGACTGGGCCAGCGTATATCTGATCGTCAGCGCCGGCATCGTGGCAGCGCTCCAGGTGGGAAAAGCGGTCATCGCGGCTCCCATGCTGCAAACGGATCTGGGAATTGGCCTTGCAGGCATTGGTTGGCTGACAGGGGTTTTCGCTGTTCTGGGACTGATCGGCGGCATACCAACCGGCGCCCTGGTCGGGAGTTTAGGTAGCCGGCGCATTCTGAGCTTGGGCCTGCTTACCACAACCATTGGTGCGGCGTATGGTGCTGTAGCCACACCCTTGCCAGCGCTCTTGCTATCGAGAGTCGTTGAGGGCGCAGGCTTCCTTCTGATTACAGTTGCGGCTCCATCTATCCTTGCTCAGGTTACCAAGCGCTCCGATCGCGATTTCGCCTTCGCCCTCTGGAGCTGCTTTATACCTGCGGGTATGGCAATCGCCATGCTCGCAGGGCCTCTATTCGATAGTTGGCGCACGGTTTGGTGGACAAGTTGCGGGATAGCCTTGGTAGTTTGGCTCTTGGTGCCTGTTGTCATCCCCCTTACCGGCGAGCGGCAGGCTTGGTCATGGCTAAATTTGAGTCAGCACGCAATTGATGTCTTCAAAGCCCGTGAGCCAGTAGTGCTCGCCGCTATGTTCGCACTCTATAGCCTGATGTTTTTCGCCCTGTTTAGTTTTCTGCCCGTGCTTCTCATGGAGCGCATGGATGTTACGCACAGGAGCGCCGGTTTATTGAGCGCACTCGCGACAGCAGCGAATATCCTCGGCAATCTTGCTGCGGGCGTTCTACTGTCGCGTGGAGTAAAACGGTCTGCCCTTCTGGTCGGCGCAAGTCTGACAATGGGTATCACCAGCCTCGGTATCTTCCTGCCGGTGTTGCCGGATACGGCCACCTTCATTCTCTGTGTCGTCTTCTCGGCTGTGGGTGGGCTGATTCCCGCAACGGTTCTATCTGCTGCCCCGATTGCAGCGCCGGTAGCAGGTCTTGTGCCGGTAGTCCTTGGTCTGATTATTCAAGGCAACAACCTTGGTCAGATCATAGGCCCCATTGCTATCGGCAGCGCAATACAGGCGTATGGCTGGAATTCGGCCGCATTCTTAGTTGCCTGCGCGGCACTTACAGCCGCCACTGTCGCCATGACGCTGGGCCGTACGCCGCGAAGTGCGTCGCTGTAATGCATACGGTAGCTTCCGCCCCCTCAGCAACGACACTATTTTTGCGGCGCACAATGAGTAGGACACTCGCGTTCTAGCTGAGGTATTCGGCAGTAAAAACCTCATAATCGAGGTCTGTTCCCGGTTTTTATTCAGACCCACATCCTAACAGACGGAACTATTTTTCTAACTTTGCAAGCAATGTGGGAAGGTGGTATTAGAACTAAAGCTTTGAGCAAAACAATCACAGAGGCTGATTTTTACTTTGCTGAACAGCGTGTGGCGATTTTTGTTGATTCTGTAGCTCATCATTCTTCTGAAAAAGCCATAGCTAAAGATAAAGCAATAGATGACAAGCTAGAAGCTATAGGAATACGCAGTATTAGAATTTCGGGTCCCGATATCATGAATTCGCCGATAACTTGTGCTCAGCGTGTCTTCGATATCATCGAAAATTAGGTATAAAAGGTATTTAAGAGTGATTCCCAACGCTTGGCATTTTCAGTTCATGGTTGGGTTTCGTGTTTAGGGTGCAATGGTTTGGGTTTGGTGGCAGCGTTGCTCGCACCTCAACGCGGCGTTAAAAGCACCAGGGTGACCAAGCTCATGAAAGGTGAAATTTGAATCATTACAAGAACAGACTGATATGCTTCTTAGATGTCCTGGGCTTTTCGGCGATGGTCGAAAAATTGGGAATCGAAGAGATTTATAATAAATATTCAGAATTCGTCGATGTTGCAAGAAATAAGGTTTTTTTTGGAGTGCCTGAGGACTACGAAGGGCCTAGCAACAATTTTGAGATATCTGAAATTGTTTCTGACTCAATACTTTTGGTTTCCTATGATATCGATAATGTGGCTTCTGTTAATAATTTCATAGGGTCCATTAATTTCTTTTTAGAGCTAGGTCTGAAAAATGGCTTTATGTTTCGTGGGTGTGTCAATCAAGGTGATATCATTTTTGATAAAGAGAGAAGTATATTTTTAAGCAATGAGTTTAACGAATTAGCAAAGTATGAGCCGAAAATAAATGCTCCAGTTTGCGTAATCTTTGAAAAAGCTAAAGCTACGGTCGTGTCCTCTTTATTTGGTGATGAAGTATCCAGTCGTGGAGTAGCTCCCTCGAAGTCATTGCCCGTTATTAAGTTTAATGTTCCTTTAAAAGACAACAAAGAAGAGTCATTTTGGTGTGTTAATTACACATACTTTTGCAATCAAATCCATCTGAGTAATGCGATGGAATATCTGGAAGGTGACCCCGTAAAGAAGAGCAGTTTTATTCTCTACATTGAATTCCTTGGTGCATTGCCAGAAGATAGGCTGATTCCTAATGAGGTTAATAGTGATGGGAACTTCGTAAAGGTTATGAAAAGCAGGAGCGGAATGCGAGTAGCAATCACGAATGGGGTTGGCGACATCGTCCAAACGCCTATTCAATGGGGGTTTCCTCAGGTATTCATTAAGCCGCCAGAAGAAATAGAAATGAAAATAGATCCAAAAACCGGAAAAGTTAGTTTCAAAGCAAAAGGGCGATGGTATTAGGTTGGCTTCAAGAGTTAGCGTAATAACTTTTAACAAGGCGCTGTTGTCGGATTAATTTTTCACTGCGCTACAAATTGGCCGCAAACGCGACGTTAAATGGCGTGGCGAAGTGTGAGTTGTCCTTGGTGCCGTAGTCACTAGATGACCGCTCTTGGCCGCTCTCTGCCAGTCGTGACCAACTGGAGTCGCCCAAGAGTTTCATAATCGTGAGCTGCCCCTATTGCCCCCTAATTTTTCCGACGCGTTGAGCTGTGTTTGACGTATGTCAGCGCAGGCAGATATCTGACCATGGATTAATCATTCCCAGCCCAGTTTTCTGTAGAGTGTTTTGTCTTGTTCAGGAAAGTCAGTCAGGTATTTGCCCCACTGCATGTACGCATAATACTTAGTCATCGCCTCGAAATGACTTTCAGCCTCGACCTCCCAAATAAGTTTTGCTTCTGAATGCATAAGCGCACGCGCACTATCACCGTGAGCACCAGCTAGACAAAAGGTCTGACAACCATCAGGCTCCTGCCAAAGTTCATGATTCATCTTCGAGTTTCAGTTTTCTAAGGTTGTTATGATGCCCCAAACTCTGACGGCTCGTTTTGCTAGAAGAAACTGAATACGAACGCCGACTTTTTCAACAGAATCGGCCGAAAGCAGACAGCCAAGTCAAACTCCCCACTTTTAAGTACGAGCGCCTGAAGGGCTGCGGGCATTTTTCTTTTGCAGGATGATTGATGCTTCATCGTAGGCCACCTGAAAGGCGTCGCCACCGATCCATTCAACTGCCGTGTCTTCGTCTTCATCGTGGAAGATCCCACGATAGGTGATCAGCAGTCCCATCATGAAGTCGGTGGCTGAGTCTTGCGCTTCCTCGGCGATCACCAGCTCCAACACTGGGTATTGCAAAAATACCAGGCACATCGCGAGCAAGCTGATGCCTTCGCCATATTTCATCGCTTCAAACAGGTCGTTGAAATGCGCGGGGTCGAAGCCGTTTTCTTCGATGTCTTTGAAGTCGAAGGTGCTCAGGTCGATCTCAACATCATCGAACGGCTCGTCGATCAGCGGATTGGCCAGCACCGGATGTATGACATTCGGCTTAGCCTTGCCCGAACGGTTTTGCTTGGCTTTTGCTTTGGCCCGCTGGGCGCGTTTTTGCTGTTTATCTGGCGAGGCCATAGCGGAGAATTCCTAGTTCGGTGCAGCCATATTCATGGCCCGGGATAATCGAAGGCACATTGTAAACAGTCTGAGCAGAGTTCGGCGGCCAGAGGGCGCAGATTTATTTCAGGGCTTAAGCATTTGCCGCTCGCCCTTCACTGCTCGCCAAATCTTGCTCACTGGCCAACTCACATATGCCTGCGCAGCACGGTTCATAAATACCCCAATAACGATTACTGAACCTTTAACCTGCATTGCTCAAGCAATGTTGTTGAGCAACGCGCTTTCGAGCATTCTAGGCGACAGTTCTACACACAGTGCCTGAGCCACGCCAACAGCACAGGTTCGCGCAGCCGACTACTCTACAGAATCAGTAGCGGCTAGCTGACAAGCTCGCCACTTGGCTTCAAGCTAGGTGCATCATGAAATGACTGCAGGAAAATCCATGTCCGTAATGACTTCGTCCACACCCGACCGCGTTCTTGATCTCGGCGACCTGCTGCGTGAGCTGGTTACGCAAGGCCGGGTTGATCAGGACAACGCCGAACAGTGTCTGGCGATCCGGCGCAGTGCAGTCAAGAACCAACAACACCCGCTTGAATTCCTCGCCGCGCAACAGCTCGACGACTTAGCGCGTCCGGGCAAAAAGCTTGACCTGGAAAGCCTGACAACATGGCTGGCGGAATATGCCAACCAGCCGTATATGCGCATTGATCCGCTGAAAATTGATGTCGCCGCGATCACACCGCTAATGTCTTACGCCTTCGCCCAGCGGCACAAAATTCTCGCGGTAGCGGTGAATCAGGAAGCGGTCACAATCGCCAGCGCTCAGCCGCTGATGCGCAGCTGGGAAGATGACTTGCGCCATGTACTCAAGCGTCCCATCAAGCGTGTCGTGGCCAATCCGGTCGATATCCAGCGCTTCACCGTCGAGTTCTATCGACTGGCCAAGTCGGTTACCGGCGCCACTGCGGTGGACATGAAAGTCAGCGGCACCGGTAACTTCGAGCAACTGCTCAACCTTGGTGCGCAAGACCAGGAGCCCGACGCCAACGATGCGCACATCGTCAATATCGTCGATTGGCTGTTTCAGTACGCTTATCAACAGCGCGCCAGTGATATCCACATTGAGCCACGCCGCGAGCAGGGCAGCGTGCGCTTTCGTATCGACGGCGTGCTGCACACGGTTTACCAATTCCCTCCGCAGGTAACGATGGCGGTTGTCAGCCGCTTGAAAAGTTTGGGGCGGATGAACGTTGCCGAAAAGCGCAAACCCCAGGACGGCCGGATCAAGACCAAAACCCCGGATGGCGGCGAAGTCGAACTGCGTCTGTCGACCATGCCGACCGCATTCGGTGAAAAGCTGGTAATGCGGATTTTCGACCCGGAAGTTTTGCTAAAAAGCTTCGACCAACTGGGTTTTTCGGCAGACGATCTAAAGCGCTGGACCGGCATGACCGGCCAACCCAACGGTATTATTCTGGTCACCGGCCCGACCGGTTCGGGTAAAACCACCACGCTATACACAACCCTCAAGCAGTTGGCCACCGATGAAGTAAACGTCTGCACCATTGAAGACCCAATCGAAATGATCGAGCCGGCCTTCAATCAAATGCAGGTGCAAAGCAACATTGATCTGACGTTCGCCAGCGGTGTGCGCTCATTGATGCGTCAGGACCCCGACATCATTATGGTCGGCGAGATTCGTGACCTTGAAACCGCTGAAATGGCGATTCAAGCGGCGCTTACCGGGCACTTGGTTCTGTCCACACTGCATACCAACGATGCACCCAGCGCGATCACCCGCTTGCTTGAATTAGGCGTACCGCATTACTTGCTCAAGGCAACATTGCTCGGGGTTATGGCGCAACGCTTGGTGCGTACGCTTTGCCCACACTGCAAAACCCCGCAGACGCTTGATGAAAGTGACTGGCAAAGCCTGACCAAACCCTGGAATGCACCGCTGCCAACTGGCGCGCATGCAGCCGTTGGTTGCCTGGAGTGTCGCGATACTGGTTATCGCGGCCGGGCCGGGGTTTACGAAATCATGCTGCTCAATGACGGTATGAAGTCGCTGCTCAGTGCCGAAACAGACCTTGTCACTCTGCGCCGTCAGGCCTTCAAGGAAGGCATGCGTAGCCTGCGTTTATCTGGCGCGCAAAAAGTGGCCGCCGGACTGACTACGATTGAAGAAGTACTGCGGGTAACACCGCAAAGTGAGCAACGCTAACGCAACGCATCTCAACAACAATAAGGCAGCGCTATAAAGCTGAAACCTTAAAGTTTTATTTTACTGAGATGACTCTGCTGAGAGCTGCTTGGCGACATTAAAAAATCAGCCGTGTTTAGATGGTTGGCTAACAACGCCTGCACACATTTAGGATTAAGCGTATGGAAATCGGCAGCGTCATCTTTCTCTTCGTCGGCCTCGCGATTGCCGTCGTATTCATGGGCTTCAAGGTTGTACCCCAAGGTTCACAATGGACAGTTGAGCGTTTCGGGCGCTACACCAACACCCTTAAACCGGGGCTGAACATCATTGTGCCGCTGGTTGATCGCATTGGCCGCAAGCTCAGCGTGATGGAAACCGTGCTCGATATTCCACCGCAGGAAGTGATCAGCGCCGACAACGCCATCGTACAGATTGATGCGGTGTGTTTCTCCCAGGTGATCAATGCCGCGCAGGCCGCATATGAGGTCAACAACCTCGATCACGCCATCCGCAATCTGGTGATGACCAACATCCGTACCGTGCTGGGCTCGCTGGAACTCGATGCAATGCTCAGCCAGCGTGATGCCATCAACGAGCGCCTGCTGCGCACCGTTGATGAAGCCACCGCGCCGTGGGGCATCAAGATCACCCGTATTGAAATCAAGGACATCACCCCGCCCGCCGACCTGGTCAACGCCATGGCCAGCCAAATGAAGGCCGAGCGTTTGAAACGCGCACAAATCCTTGAGGCCGAGGGTTCGCGTTCCGCTGCAATTCTGACCGCTGAAGGCAAGAAACAAGCGCAAATCCTTGAGGCCGAAGGCGAACGCCAAGCCGCCTTCCTCGAAGCGGAGGCCCGTGAGCGAGCCGCAGCAGCAGAGGCCGAGGCAACGCGCATGGTTTCCGAGGCAATCGCTAACGGTAATGTGCAGGCGATCAATTATTTCGTTGCGCAAAAATACGTTGATGCCTTAGGCAAGCTGGCCAGCGCCGACAACAGCAAAGTGGTGTTGATGCCACTTGAAGCCAGCCAGATCATCGGCTCTGTCGGCGGTATTGGCGAAATTATCAAAGCAACTTTCGGCGACAAGCAGGCTCAGTAATGCTCAATTTTCTACAACACCTGACGTTCTGGGATTGGTTGGCGCTTGGCACCTTGCTGTTGATTCTTGAAGTCTTCGGTGCCGGTGGCTACTTGTTGTGGATCGGCGTTGCGGCTGCCGGTGTCGGCATCATCACCTATGTGATTCCTGAGCTGCCGTGGGCATTGCAATTTGTCTTGTTCGCGGTGCTCTCAGTGCTGAGTGCAGTTCTATGGTGGAAACGCCAACGCAACGCCGGGAAAGCCTCTGACCAACCCGGTCTGAACGACCGTGGCAGCGAGTTACTTGGCCGCCAATTTACCCTGCATGAAGCTATCAGCAGCGGGCGCGGCAAGATCAAAACCGGTGATACCTTGTGGCTGGTCAGCGGCCCTGATCTGCCAGTCGGCAGCACGGTGCGGGTCACCGGCCAAAACGGTGTGATGCTCTTGGTTGAGCCCTACCAATAGCCGCCACGTTGAATAACTGTAGCGCCAACCACGGCGCTACAGGCTTGCACACTAATCGCGATAGGCGTCCAGCGGCACACAGGCGCAGAACAGATTTCGGTCGCCATATACGTTGTCTACGCGGTTAACCGTCGGCCAGTATTTATACTGGCGCGTATGCTCGCTTGGAGTCACTGCCTGGGCAATACTGTAAGGTCGCTCCCAGATCCCAACCATGTCCGCCAGCGTATGGGGTGCTCGCCCCAGCGGATTGTCATCTTCTGGCCAATCGCCATTTTGCACCTTGGCGATTTCCGCACGGATGCACAGCATGGCCTCGATAAAACGATCCAGTTCATGCTTTGACTCACTCTCAGTGGGTTCGATCATCAGCGTACCGGGCACCGGAAACGACATGGTTGGCGCGTGAAACCCATAATCGATCAGGCGCTTGGCGACATCTTCCTCGCTGACGCCGGTCTGCGTCTTGAGCGGGCGTAAATCAATAATGCATTCATGGGCGACGCGGCCGTTGCGGCCACTGAACAGTATCGGGAATGCATCCTTGAGGTTATGCGCCAAGTAATTAGCGCTGAGTATCGCCACTTCAGTGGCGTCGGCCAGTTGCGGGCCCATCATGGCGATGTACATCCAACTGATCGGTAAAATACTCGCACTGCCCCAAGGTGCCGCGCTTACCGCGGTATTTTCAGGATTAGGGCCTTTCAGTTCGATCACCGGATGATTGGCCACAAACGGCGCCAAATGCGCCCGCACACCAATTGGCCCCATGCCGGGGCCACCGCCGCCATGGGGAATGCAAAAGGTTTTGTGCAGGTTCATATGCGACACATCGGCGCCGATGTCTGCCGGACGCGCCAAGCCAACCTGAGCATTAAGGTTGGCGCCGTCCATATAAACTTGACCGCCATTGGCGTGGATCACCTCGCAGATCTCAACGATCCCCTCCTCATATACGCCGTGGGTTGAAGGATAGGTCGCCATCAAACACGCCAGCCGTTCACCCGCCTCGACCGCTTTGAGCTTGAGGTCTGCAAGGTCGACGTTGCCTTCGGCGTCACACTCGACAATCACTACGCGCATGCTGGCCATCTGCGCTGATGCGGGGTTGGTGCCATGCGCCGAAGCCGGAATCAGACAGATATTACGCTGCGTATCGCCGCGACTCTGGTGATATTTGCTGATCGCCAATAGGCCTGCGTATTCGCCCTGCGCCCCGGAGTTGGGTTGCATGCAGATCGCATCAAAACCGGTAATCGCCCGCAGCCACTCCTCCAGCTCATTGATCATCAAGGCATAGCCATGGGCCTGATCGAGCGGTGCGAATGGGTGCAGGTTGGCAAACTCGGGCCAGGTGATCGGCAGCATCTCGCTGGTGGCGTTTAGCTTCATGGTGCACGAGCCCAGCGGGATCATTGCTTGGTTTAGCGCCAGGTCTTTATTCTCAAGCTGCTTGATATAGCGCAGCATCTCGGTTTCGCTGTGGTGGGTATTGAACACCGGGTGCGTCAGGTAGCTGGAGCTGCGCTGCAGGTTGCTCGGAATACCCTCTTCGACCTCGCCTGCATCAAGCTCATCAACACTCAAGCCATGATCAGCGCCCAGGAACACTGCAAATAAACGCTCGACAGTGTGTTCATCACAGCTTTCATCAAGGCTGACGCCAAGCTTGCCTCGGCCCAGAATGCGCAGATTGATCTCTGCCGCTTTCGCTGACTCAATAATCGCCGTCTGGCTACCGCCGACTTCCAGAGTCAGGGTGTCGAAAAAGTGTTGGTTATCACGCTCAACACCTTTACTTTTCAGGCCAGCAGCCAGAATTGCAGTTAGCCGGTGAATCCGCTGAGCAATGGCTTTAAGCCCTTGCGGGCCATGATATACCGCATAAAAACTGGCGATATTGGCCAGCAACACCTGCGCGGTGCAGATGTTTGAGTTGGCTTTCTCACGGCGAATATGTTGCTCGCGTGTTTGCAATGCCATGCGCAACGCCATATTGCCGCGCGAGTCTTTCGACACGCCAATGATGCGCCCCGGCAGCGCCCGCTTGAAGGCATCACGCGTGGCAAAGAACGCGGCATGCGGCCCGCCGTAACCCATCGGCACACCAAAGCGCTGGGCGGAGCCGAGCACCACATCTGCCCCCATTTCACCGGGCGGCGTCAGTAACAGCAAACTCATCAGGTCCGCCGCGACACAGGCCAGCGCCTGCTGCGCATGTAGCTGGGCAATCACTGGCTGCAGATCGCGGATATCACCGTGGGTGTCCGGATATTGCAGCAGCGCGCCAAATACTGAGTGCTCGCCGAGGCTGGCGACGTCAGCAATCAGCAGCTCAAAGCCAAAGCCGGCGGCACGGGTCTGTACCACCGAAATAGTTTGCGGATGACAGTTGTGATCCACGAAAAACAGATTGCTCTTCGACTTGGCGACCCGTTTGGCCAGCGCCATGGCCTCGGCCGCAGCAGTGGCCTCATCGAGCAGCGAGGCACTGGCCAGCTCGAGCCCGGTAAGATCGATAGTCAACTGCTGAAAGTTAAGCAGCGCTTCGAGACGACCTTGGGCAATTTCCGGCTGATATGGGGTATAGGCGGTGTACCAGCCAGGGTTCTCCAGCACATTGCGCACGATCACCGTCGGCGTAATGGTGCTGTGATACCCCATGCCGATCAGGCTGGTCCACAGCTGATTCTGCTCGGCATAACCGCGCAGCTTGGCCAACGCCGCTTGTTCATCAAGCGCAGCGGGCAACGCCAACGGGCGATTCAAGCGGATAGATGGAGGTACGGTCTGCTCGATCAACGCGGCTCGGCTAGGTACTTGTAGCGCAGCCAGCATGGCCTGTTGCTCGGCGGCATCAGGACCAATATGGCGTCGTAGAAATGCATCCGGCTGCTTGAGTTGCGACAATGACGGCGTTGCAGACATGGTTGAGAGCCTCTAGAAATGACAAGGCCTCGCCATTGCGCACGTTTGAATCACCCAACCGGGTATTCATCCGCTGCAATACGAGGCCTTATTAGCTTAGAAAACTCTCAACTATCTGCACGAAGGTTTTAAACCTGCGTAGCTGTTGCTGCGCATTTTACAGTGCGCAGCAACAGTCCCGGCCCGAAGTGAGCCAGGGCTTAGCGGTGGTTTTAAGCGTCAGCAGAAGCTTTGTACGCATCTGCGTCGAGCAGCTTGTCGAGTTCACTGACAGCGCTTGGCTTGAGCTTGAAGAACCAGTTGCCGTACGGGTCAGTGTTGACGTTTTCTGGGCTGTCAGCCAGTGAATCATTGATCGCGATCACTTCGCCGCCAATAGGTGCGTAGATATCCGATGCTGCTTTCACTGACTCAACCACACCGGCTTCCTGACCCGCAGTCAGGGTTTTGCCCACTTCTGGCAATTCGATAAAAACCACATCGCCCAGCGCTTCCTGCGCGTGGTCTGAAATACCTACTGTTACGCTGCCATCGGCTTCTAAGCGAGCCCATTCATGGCTGGAGGCGTAGCGCAGATCGGCGGGGATATTGCTCATGTCGGATTCCTCATAAGGCATGACGGCGATCGCGCCGTCAGGAAAATTTAGCAGGGCTTGGCAACTTCGACAGCTTTCAGCCAAACCGTTGGTCACACAAAAGGGTTCTGCAATTGTCTTTCAGAACCCTGGATAAGCTGGATTAAATCAAAGCTTTGCCATAACGAACGAACGCAGGCTTAACCACGCGAACGGGATACCATTTGCCGCGAATTTCGACTTCTGCACGTTCACAAGTTGCAACCGGCAAACGCGCCAGTGCAATCGACTTGTTGAGTGTCGGTGAAAAACTTCCGCTGGTGATTTCACCCTCACCGACACCCTCAACACGTACAACCTGGTGAGCACGCAAGACGCCGCGCTCCTCCAGCACCAGGCCAACCAACTTTGTCGATATACCGCGTTGCATCTGTTGCTGCAATGCTTTACGCCCGACAAAATCACGATTAGCCGGCTCCCAAGCGACACTCCACGCCAAGTTCGAGGCCAGTGGAGTGACGCTTTCATCCATATCCTGACCGTACAGGTTCATCCCGGCTTCAAGGCGCAAAGTGTCGCGTGCACCCAGACCGATAGGTGAAATCCCGGCACCAACCAAGTCATTGAAAAACGCTACGGCCTGATCGCTCGGCAACATGATTTCCAAGCCATCTTCGCCGGTATAACCCGAACGTGCGATGAACCAGTCACCTTCAAATAGCCCCTGAAACGGAACCAACTGATTGATCAGCGCAGCACAAGCCTGGCTGACCTGCTCAGAAGTTTTTTCCCGCGCATGGGGGCCCTGAATCGCAAACATCGCAAGGTCGCTGCGCTCATGCAACTGCACAGCAAAACCTTCGGTTTGCTGGTTCATCCAGGCTAAGTCTTTGTCACGCGTTGCCGCATTAACCACAACCCGATAACCAAAATCAGTCAGATAGACCATCAGGTCATCAACCACACCGCCTTCGGTGTTGAGCATGCTGCTGTAGAGCGCCTTGCCCGGCCCTTGCAGACGCTCAACATCATTGGCCAGCAGGCGCTGTAAGTATTGTTTTGCCTGGTCGCCGTGAATATCCACCACGGTCATGTGCGAGACATCAAACACGCCACAGTCTCGACGGACCTCATGATGCTCTTCTACTTGCGAACCATAATGCAGCGGCATATCCCAGCCGCCGAAATCGACCATTTTGGCACCCAAAGCAAGGTGCAGGTCATAAAGAGGTGTGCGCTGCCCCATGGGGTTCTCCTTCCGGGCTTTGGCAAAACTGCAGCCCTGTTTGTGAGTCCGCAACGGCTTGATCAACAAGACGTGCAGCCAGCTTACAAACGCCCATCCTGTAAGGCTGGTTGCAGCAAATCGCGTGCATTGTATCCGCAAGGTGCGAGCGGGTCATCTTGGGCGTGAATATCTGCAGGGTGGACGCCCGTGCAAATGCTCCGAGAGCAGCGGGAATAGATCCTTCATACAGTCAAACTCCTTAACCGCGTGTCTGTGCAGAGCGGCGAATCAAAGCAACTACTGGCAGCAAGCCAACTGCCACCAATGTCAGCGCTGGTAGCGCCGCACGGGCCCATTCACCCTCGCTAGTCATTTCAAAAATTCGCACCGCCAAAGTATCCCAACCGAACGGGCGCATTAACAGGGTAGCGGGCATTTCCTTGAGCACATCAACAAATACCAGCAACGCTGCCGATAACGCACCGGGCAATAATAAAGGTAGGTAAACCTGGGCAAACAACTTCACTCCGCCGACGCCCAAGCTACGCGACGCTTCGGGCAGTGAAGGCCGAATCCGCGCCAGACTGTTTTCCAGCGGGCCGTACGCGACCGCCATAAAACGAATCAGATAGGCCAACAGCAGCGCTGCCAAGCTGCCAAGCAGCAGTGGTTTACCTGCGCCGCCGAGCAGCGTCGAAAGCGGGATTACCAACTGATTATCGAGATAACTGAAAGCCAGCATGATCGCCACCGCCAACATCGAGCCAGGCAAGGCATAACCCAAGTTGGCCAGGCTAACAGTTGAACGCATTAGTCGTGTCGGGGTTAATCGCCGGGAAAATGCCAGCAGTAAAGCGACGCTGACGGTGACCAAGGCAGCCAATGAGCCGAGATACAGAGTATGCAGGATCAGCGCAGCGTAGCGCTCATCCAAATCAAAGCGGCCGCGCTGCCAGAACCATACCAGCAATTGCAGCAGCGGAATCACAAATGCGCAGGCAAACACCAGCAAGCACCAGCCGCTGGCTGCCAGCGCCTTGAAACCAGTCAAGTTGTACAATGCCTTGCCGCGTGGCCGCTCATTGGTTGGACGGACTGCCCCGCGCGCTCGACGCTCGCCATATAGCACCAGCATCACCACCAGTAACAACAAACTTGCCAATTGAGTGGCGCTGGTCAGGCTATAGAAACCGTACCAGGTCTTATAAATTGCCGTGGTAAAGGTGTCGAAATTAAATACCGAAACTGCGCCAAAATCGGCCAGCGTTTCCATGATCGCCAGCGCCAGACCAGCACCAATTGCCGGGCGCGCCATCGGCAGTGCCACGCGCCAAAATGCCTGCCAAGGATTATGTCCAAGCACCCGCGCCGCCTCCATCAAACCTTTACCTTGCGCGAGGAAGGCATTACGGGCGAGCAGGTAAACGTAGGGGTAAAACACCAACACCAGAACAGTAATTACACCGCCGGTAGAGCGCACACTCGGAAAGCGCACACCGTTGCCAAACCACTCACGCAGCAGCGTCTGGACCGGCCCGGAAAAATCCAGCAGTCCGACGAACACGAAGGCCAGCACGTAAGCTGGAATCGCAAACGGCAGCATCAACGCCCAATCCAGCCAGCGCCTACCCGGGAACTCACAAAGGCTGGTGAGCCACGCGAGACTCACGCCAAGCACGGTCACGCCAACACCCACGCCGGTAACCAGGATCACAGTGTTGCCAATCAGCCGGGGCATTTGCGTTTGCCACAAGTGCGACCAGATTTCGCGGTCGATTTCATGCCAGCTGAATAACATCACACTCAACGGCAAAAGCACCAACAGGGCGACCACAAAGGCGATGGGATACCAGCGACGCTGGGCAGGATGGGCCACGCAAAATCCTCAAAACAGAAATAACAACGCCCCGGAGCTAAGCCGGGGCGTCGAGTATAACGGGTCGCTTTCTTGAAACCGTACTCAGTTCCAGCCAGCGCGATCCATCAACATGATGGCTTGGGCCTGTCGCTTACCGGCAACTTCAACCGGAATGGCGTCGGCCTTAAATGTGCCCCAAGCCTGAACTTCTTCAGATGCCGGCACTTTCGGATTAGCCGGGAACTCCTGATTCAGGCCAGCAAACAGCCCTTGCGCCTCTTCAGAAGTCATCCACTCCAGCAGTTTTTGCGCAGCCTCTGCATGGGGTGCATTCTTGGTAATACCGGCACCAGCAAGATTGACGTGCACGCCACGGTCTTGCTGGTTAGGCCAGAACGGCTTGACCTTAAGCTCCGGGTTTGCCTTGTGCAGGCGACCGTAATAGTAAGTATTGGTGATCCCGACATCACACTGGCCCGCATCAATCGCTTGCAGCAGTGCGGTGTCATCAGCGAACACATCGGTTGCCAGGTTGTTCACCCAACCCTTGATGATCTCTTCAGTTTTCGCTTCGCCGTGGGTTTCAATCAAGGTTGCGGTCAGCGACTGGTTGTACACCTTCTTGCTGGTACGCAGACACAGGCGGCCTTCCCAGTTTTTGTCGGCCAGCGCTTCGTAGGTCGACAACTCGCTCGGTTTGACTCGGTCGGTTGAGTAGAAGATGGTCCGCGCACGCAGCGACAAACCCGTCCAGCTGTCAGTGCTGGAGCGATATTGAGCAGGAATATTAGCGTCGATTGTTGCCGACTTGAACGGCTGCAGCACGCCAGCTTGTTCAGCCTGCCATAGGTTACCCGCATCCACGGTAATCAGCATGTCAGCTGGGGTGTTGGCACCTTCGGCTTTGAGACGCGCAATCAGTGGCGCTTCTTTATCAGTGATGAACTTGATCGGCACACCGGTCTTGGCGGTGTATGCATCAAACACAGGCTTGATCAGCTCGTCGATTCGCGAGGAGTAAACCACCACTTCATCAGCGGCTTGAACGCCACCAGCAAGAGCGGTCAGAGTGAACATGGCGAGTAATCGCTTGCTTGGCTGCATGGGCGTGGCCTCTTGTTAAAGTTGTTGAGTTAATCTGCAAATGATATTGAATAGCATTTAGCACCACAACCAACCACTGCCCAGCAGATGTTACGGCGAATTACACGACCCCCTCACCCCGGCAACGCCGGGCTTTATAGCGCACTCAAGGCTTGGCCAGTGTTGGCAAATCTCCACTCAAGCCTAACGCCTGACGCACAAACAAGGCTTTAGCTTCAGGTAAATCATCAATCCAATTGAGCCCGGCGTTACGCAGCCAGCGCACAGGCAAAGGGTCTGCTTGAAACAGGCGCTCAAAGCCCTCCATTGCAGCCATCATCGCCAAGTTGTGCGGCATCCGCCGACGCTCATAACGACTCAGTACGCGCTCATCGGCTGGCGACTCACCACGCGCCAGCGCATGCAGGAGCACATCGGCCAACACCGCCGCATCGAGAAAACCCAGGTTAACGCCCTGCCCGGCGAGTGGGTGAATGCTGTGCGCCGCGTCACCGATCAATGCCAGACCTTGTTCGACATAACGCTTGGCGTGGCGCTGACGCAGCGGGATGGCAACTCGACGATCATTGTGCAGAACCTTGCCCAAGCGTTGCTCAAAGGCGTTGCCAAGCTCAACACAGAATTGCTGATCATCAAGCGCCATCAACCGCTCGACCTCAGCGGGCACTGCCGACCAAACAATCGACGACCAATGCTGGTCAGGCTGGTCACTGGCCAAGGGCAAGAAAGCCAGCGGGCCGTCATCGGTGAAGCGCTGCCAAGCCGTCGACTGATGAGGTTTTTCCGTGCGGACACTGGTGACTATGGCGTGGTGCAGATAATCCCACTCACGAGTTGCGCAACCGGCCAGACGGCGCACGGCAGAGTTGGCACCATCCGCTGCAATCAATAGCGACGCACGCAACTCGCGCCCGTCCTCAAGGGTTAACAACCATTCGTGACCGGAGCGGCGCAACTGCTCCAGCTTGGCATTTCCCAGCAAACCAATGTTGCTTTCATGCAACTGCTCAAGCAGCGCATCTTGAACCACGCGGTTTTCGACAATATGCCCCAGGGTTTCGGCGTGCACACTGGCAGCGCTGAAGTGAATATTGCCAGTGCCAGCGCCGTCCCACACATACATGTCGCGATAAGCGCTGCTGCGTCTGGCCTCAATACCCGGCCATACATTGAGCCGCTCAAGCACTCGCTGGCTGGCCATCGACAAGGCACTGACGCGCGCCTCAAACGGAGCATCGGCGGCAAACGGCTCCAGACTCAAAGGGCTACCGTCGATAACCAGAACTTCCAGGCCGCTCGACTGCAGCGCCAAGGCCAGTGTGCTGCCAACCATTCCAGCACCAACGATAATTACATCCGCGTGCATATTCATTCCTTAAGCAGCCTGTCTGGCGCGAGGTTTTAGCCGCACATACAAGGTTTTGTGCACCTTAGCGATCAACGCACCGGTGCCATCACGCACCTCAACCTGCAACTCGGGCAAGTATTTCTCCCCCTCGGCAGTGCGCGCGCGAATGGTATCGAGCAGGCCATCATCAATGCTGAATTCAGCAAACACTGGGCCTTTACCGGGTGCAATAAAGTCGATACTGGCAGCTTTATCCCAAACGATGTAATCGCGACTGAGGTTTTCCATCAACATCAGCATGAAAAATGGATCCGTCATCGAATACAGGCTGCCGCCGAATTGGGTGCCGACGTAGTTACGGTTATACCAGCCAAGGCCCATTTTTACTTGGACACGCTTAAAGTCCGCGCTGATATGCCGCACACGAATGCCAGCGCCTAAATACGGCGGATAGAGATTAAGCGCCCAGCGCAGAAAACGGGCCTTACGCGCTGTTTTTTGCAGGTTGCGAGTCATGGCTGTGATCGCGTGCCTATGCCCATGGCCTGACGCGCAAACCAGCGCTTGGCTGACGGCAACAGATCAAGCCCGAGCAAGCCAAGGTTACGCCCAGCCACACGCAACGGCTCGCCAGAGCTGAACAGGCGGGTCACTTGGTCGGAGAACCCCACGGTCAGTTGTTGATCCAGTTGTTGGCTGCGCAGATAACCCTGCAAAGTGGCGAAATCGCCAAGCGGCGCATCACTACCAAGCAGGCAATCGGCCAGCGCAATAGTGTCACGCAGAGATAAGTTGTAGCCCTGCCCAGCAATTGGATGGAGGCTGTGTGCAGCATTGCCTAGCACCACTAAATGTGGGCGAACTTGCTCTTGTGCCTCAACCAGCGCCAGCGGATACAGATGCCGCTCACCGACGTGGGTAATAGCGCTGAGACGGTAGCCAAATGCCAGCTGCAGTTCAGCAATGAACGCGGCGTCCGGTAAGCCCAGTAACCGCTCGGCATCAGCAGTCGCACGGGTCCAGACCAACGCGCTGCGGTTGCCCGCCAGCGGTAACATGGCCATCGGCCCTTCCTCGGTAAAACGCTCAAACGCCTGCCCCGCATGTGCATCACGGGTGCTGACGTTAGCGATCAAGGCGCTCTGGTCATAAGGTGTTTGCTTGACGTTGATGCCCAACTGCTCGCGCAAACCTGAGCGACCGCCTTCGGCAAGAATGGCCAAGTCGCAGTCGAGAACAGCGTCATCCTGCAGAGTCAGCCGATAACCATCACCCAGCGCGTCGAGGCGTGTGACCTGTGCAGGACTGCGCCAGGTCACCACTGATTGATCAAGCGCCTGCCACAAACACTCACCGATCCAGGCATTTTCGACCACATAGCCCAAGGCGGGCACACCTTCTTCAAGCGCACTCAGTCGAGCAGCGGCAAAACGTCCGCGATCAGACACATGAATGTGTTGAATCGGCTCGGCATGCTTGGCGATCTGCTGCCAGATCCCCAGGCGCTGATAAATTTTCTGCGAACCATAGGACAGCGCAGTCGAACGTGCGTCATAACTCGGTTGATAACCCGAGCCCGGCGTAAATGGCTCGATCAGGCAAATCTGCCAGCCGCGTTTTTTTGCCTCGCCTTGTAGCGCCAGCGCTAAGCTGGCGCCCACCAGTCCACCGCCAATGATTGCCAGTTCGACGCGCTGCATTGGCTCAGGCAACTTGATGCGCGCCAGCCATCAGCGCCTCGATTTCAGCGACGGTTTTTGGCACCCCGGTAGTCAGAATTTCGCAGCCGGTTTTGGTGACGACGACGTCATCTTCGATACGCACACCGATGCCGCGCCATTTTTTCGCAACATTTTGATTGTCCGGCGATATATAGATACCCGGCTCAACCGTCATTGCCATGCCGACCTCCAGCACGCGCCATTCGCCACCGACTTTATAGTCACCGACATCGTGCACATCCATGCCCAGCCAGTGACCGGCGCGGTGCATGTAAAAGGCTTTGTAGGCCTCGCTGGCGATTAGCTCGTCAACATCTCCGTCAAGCAAACCGAGCTCGACCAAGCCCGCAGTAATCACCTGCACGGTAGCTTCGTGCGCCTGATTCCAGTGTTTACCGGGGCCAATCTCCAGGAATGCAGCTTCCTGCGAAGCCAACACCAGCTCGTAAATGGCTTTCTGCTCAGGTGAAAATTTACCATTTGCTGGAAAGGTACGGGTGATATCGCTGGCGTAGCAGTCGATCTCGCAGCCAGCATCGATCAGCACCAGATCTCCGTCCTTCAGAACCGCGTCATTCTCGTGATAATGCAGGATGCAGGCGTTCTTGCCCGTCGCGACGATCGAGCCGTAAGCGGGCATTTTTGCCCCGCCCTTGCGGAACTCGTAATCCAGCTCGGCTTCGAGGTGAAACTCAAACAAACCGGGGCGACTGACGCGCATCGCCTGCACATGAGCGCGCGACGAAATCTCGGCCGCTTCGCGCATTACCTTGACCTCGTTAGCGCTCTTGTACAGGCGCATATCGTGGAGCAAGTGGTTGAGCGCGACAAATTCATTCGGCGGCTGCGCACCTTGGCGCGCTTTAGAGCGGATCACGTTGATCCAGTCCATCAGGTGACGGTCGAACTCCTGATTGGTGCCCATCGAGTAATAAACCCGTTCGCGGCCTTCAATCAGCCCCGGCAGGATGTCGTCGATATCACCGATTGGGAATGCGTCATCAGCGCCAAAACGACTCATGGCGCCGTTCTGACCTGCGCGCAAACCGTCCCACAACTCACGCTCCGGGTCACGCTCGCGGCAAAACAATACGTACTCGCCATGCTCGCGCCCCGGAATCAGCGCAATCACCGCCTCGGGCTCAGGAAAGCCTGAGAGGTATTGAAAGTCGCTGTCCTGACGGAAGATGTGCTCGACATCGCGATTACGAATGTACACCGGCGCAGCAGGCAAAATTGCGATGCTGTTGGGTTCCATCTGCGCCATCAGCGCCTTGCGCCGACGGGCATATTCCGACTTTGGGATGCTGATCATGGCTGACGGGTTCCGCTCGTTGAGACTTAAAATCAGTGCAGCGACGGCTTTGGGGCTGGCGCTTCAGGTTTGGCAAACTCGCTAAACAACAGCAACGGCGCTACGCGCAGGTATTCCATGACTTCCATATAGTCATTTTCACCTTCCTCGGACTCCTCCAAGGCGTTTTGTACTTGGGCGATTGCTGACAGGTCTTGCAACACCTCCATCGCTTCTGTGCTCAGCGCGGTATCACCGGCCACCAACCCAAAACCACCGAGGAAGCCCTGACACCACTGGCCTAGAGCCACTGCACGCTCGCTGAGTGGCGCCTCGTCAGATGGCAGCAGCAAAACCACGGTGACCTCGCTGCCAGTCAGTTCAGTCTTGACCATTTCCTGCAGGCCAATCAGCGCTTGGCGCACGGTATCAACAGGCGCGGCACCGAGCAGTTCGGCAGCGTCGACCATCCAGCTGTCGACCTCAAAGCCTGCGCCCGCGCAGCTGCGGCCAAGCAGCAAGCCTTGCAGTTCGGCAGGGGAAATAGAAAACCCGTTGCTGGTTAGCAACGCGGCGAATGCAGAATAAGGAGAATTAGAAGTTGGCATAGATTACTAGGCGCCAGACGGCGCAATCACTAGAATAGAGGCTTGGTATCCTAGCATTTGCAGACCCACCAAGACCATCGACGCTAGATGAGTCGGTCATCGAATTGCTGATCAGAGCTAAACAGGCACAACGCCTCAGCCTGACGGATGTTGCAACTGCTGGCTGTGGCCCTCAGGATGCCTACCCCGTCGTAGATCGGCATTTGCAGTTTGACCCCAGACGGCATCGCGCCTATATCCTAGACTTACGAAAACGCTTACGAAGACCCAGCCCCGATCAATCTTTGCCTTAGCGAGACCCCATGGAAGACGCCGATCTGCAAGCCCTGTCGAGCAAACTGGAACTACTTGTCCAGCGTGTTGAGCAGCTCAAGGCTCAGAACAAAGTACTGATTGCACACGAGCAAGCGTGGCGCGGGGAGCGCGCTCATCTGATTGAAAAGAACGAATTGGCACGGCATAAGGTCGAATCAATGATTTCGCGCCTTAAAGCCCTGGAGCAGGACTCATGACACAGTCGAATACCGTAAACGTTCAAATCCTCGATAAAGAATATTGCATCAACTGTCCGCAGAACGAACGCGCAAACTTAGAGGGCGCTGCGCGCTATCTTGATGCAAAAATGCGCGAGATTCGCAGCAGCGGCAAAGTCATTGGTGCCGACCGCGTGGCGGTAATGGCCGCCCTGAATATCACCCACGAGCTGTTGCACAAGCAAAGCGACCTGGATCAGCAGACCTCATCAACCCGCGAACAGGTACGCGACCTGCTGCAACGGGTCGATAACGCACTTGCGGATGATATTGGTGGTCAGCCGAGCTGATCCACGCGATGCTTTCAGGTATACTCGCTCCTGCTCCCTGGAGTGTGCGCCAGTTGGTCATGTCCCTGAGCCGATACGCACAACCCCGGGGGTTGCAAGTTGGGGCCGGTGTGCATGTCCGCTCGACGGAAAGCCTGAACGCCTCCTTCAACCTCCACCTTGAACTTTCGGGTTCAAGGGCTACACCGACAGCGGCACGTCGGGGAGTCACTCTATTCATGCTTGTTGCCCGCTTTGGCAGCAAGCGATCTTGCAGACGCTTCTGATGCTCGATCCAACCCTTCTCAGTCGCAAACAACTGCGCCGTACATTACGTCAGACGCGCCGCGCACTCTCGCCAGCCGAGCAACGCCGCGCCGCGCAAGGCTTATACAGACAGCTTGCGCAGCACCCTGTATTTCGTCGCGCCAAGCACATCGCCCTGTATTTGCCGAATGATGGCGAGATCGATCCGCGCCTCCTCCTGCGCGCCGCACAGAAACGTGGCAAAGCGACGTACCTGCCAGTGCTCAATGCCTGGCCGCGCAGCAAGATGGTGTTTCAACGCATTCGCCCAGCTGAAAAATTGCGACGTAACCGTTTTGGGATATCCGAACCACGCGCGAACTCAGCACAGCAACGTAAAGTCTGGGCACTCGATTTGATTTTATTACCACTAGTCGGTTTTGACAGTGAAGGAGGGCGCCTCGGTATGGGCGGCGGATTCTACGACCGCAGTCTGGCTTACCGAGCAAGGCGCAAAAATTGTCACAAACCGACGCTTCTAGGCCTGGCGCATGAGTGTCAACAAGTCGAAAAGCTGGCCATGGCTAGTTGGGATGTGCCACTTAATGCGACGGTAACGGATCAACAGTGGTATTGAACCGGGTGCCTGTCCATGGAGTTGCGCCGCATCCTGCAGCGCCGTTCAATCCTGACAACTACGACTGATGCGTCTCACTCACTGCCGTATCCGCCTTTTGATCCCACAGGCTCTGTGTATAACCAGTTGTCACCACGCCCAAACTGAACAGAATCACTAGCACCCACAACAAGTCTGGCTTACGTCTCATAGAATGCCTCCCCCTTTGAGGCAATCTGCGCACGGTGTTACCGGCGGCATTTATTATAGAACTACCAACTACTAAACCCATAGAAACGCTGGCATTGTGTGCTTGTGCCTAGCACTCGGCAATTACAGGCGCCCAACGGTCAACTGCTGGACTCCTTACAACCCGAATACTCGATATTCCTGCAACTTGCCGCTCTGCGGGTATCCTCAAGGACTTAAGGACATAATTGCTGGAGCAAAGTTCATGCCCAATTGGCTAATGAAATCAGAACCTGACGAATTTTCAATCCACGACTTGCAGCGCTTAAGGGTTGCGCGCTGGGATGGGGTACGTAATTATCAAGCACGCAACTTTATGCGCAGTATGAAAACCGGGGATTTATTCTTTTTCTACCACTCAAGCTGCCCTGAACCCGGTATTGCAGGCATCGCTCGCATTAGCCGCGAAGCCTATCCCGACCCAACCGCGCTTGATCCTAAAAGCCATTACTTTGATGCAAAAGCTACTACTGAAAAGAACCCATGGAGCGCTGTAGACATCGAATTCGTAGAAGCCTTCAAGCAGGTTATTAGCCTCGCCGACCTGAAAGCACAGCATGCGCTGCTCGAGTTGCCGCTTGTGCAAAAAGGCAGCCGCTTATCAGTAATGCCGGTATCAGAAGACCACTGGCAAGCAATTTTACAAATGCGCTGACATCTAATAACAATACAACGACTAGAGTGGACTCAGTTATATGGCGCAACGCCTGCCTCAGACATGGATTGCCCGATTTGCACTGGCGGTACTATTAAGCGGGCTTTATTTTGCCAGCCTGACCGTTTGGCAGCAGATGGTTCAGGATCAACAGCAATCCATCGCTGAACGGGTTAGCTCCCAAGCAAAAAACCTCGCAACACGATTGCAAAACAACCTCGACTATCAGGTTCATGATCTTTATCGCGTCGCTCAACTATGGAACCAGCGTGGGCGTATTCCGAAAGATCAGTGGCTGCTTGAGAGTCAGTTTTCCCTGGACCACTTCAAGGCCTATCAGTCGATTCAGTGGCTCGGCCCAGACCTGCGTATGCGCTGGGTTGCCCCCACCACTGGCAATGAGGCTGCGCTCAATTTTGTCCTGAAGCCTGACCATCCCAACTATTCGCTGGCATTACGCGCCCGCGACACCGGCACCCCTCAGTTTTCCAATAGCTTTGCCCTGGTTCAAGGCGGCCGCGGTTTTGTTTTATATACCCCGCTGTATATCAAGAATGAACAGGGCAAGCGGGTATTCGATGGCTTTTTACAAGGCGTATTCAAAGTTGAACCGCTCATGGATCAGTTGTTATCTGAAGTTGATCGCGACTATTTCAGCGCCGATCTACTGGAAAACGGCAAACCGATCTACAGCCGTGAGCAACCCGACACAAAGGCGGAATTCGAACAGAAGATTGCCTTTCACCTGTTGAACAATCAAAGCTTTGCTATCACCTTGAACCCCAGCCCAAAGCTGCTCGCCAGGCTGAACTCGCCACTGCCGACATTTGTCCTCTGTGCCAGCTTGATCATCAGCACATTGCTGGTCGCTGCATTGGCGCTGGCCCTGCAAAGCCATCAACGTGCCAACGACCTACAAAACAGTAACCAGCGCCTGAATAAAGAGATAGCCCAACGTGAGCACATTGAACACGTGCTGATAGAGAGCCGCGAACGCTTGCAGCTGGTTATCGACATGACCGACTCAAGCAGCGATGGTCTATTTATCGTCAATCCCGATAACCGTGAAATCCTTTACATGAATCGCGCCACCTATCGCTCGCTTGGTTACAGCGCCGAGGTGTTCAGTGACTTATTCAAAGAGAACCCAGACCGTTTATTACCTAACTTTACTAACTGGCTCAGCGAACTGCGTAAGTCTCAAGACAGCAGCTCCTCGCAGATGTCACAGCACCAGTTACTCCGCCGCGACGGCAGCACGCAACCGGCTGAAATCAGCGCACAACTGGTCGTGATCAATGAGCACGAATATTTGATCTGCGTGTCGCGCGACAATAGCGAACGCCTGCGATTTGAGGCACAACTAAAAATCTTGTCGCAGCAGGATGGATTAACCGGGCTGTTTAACCGGCGCTACTTTGACAATCAGTTGGAGAGCGAATGGCGGCGTCTGCAGCGCTCGGGCTCACCGCTGACCTTGATGATGCTCGATATCGACTACTTCAAGGCCTACAACGATCAGCGCGGCCACTTGGCAGGTGATGATGCATTGCGCCATGTTGCCAAGATCATGCAGGACTGCCTGCACCGTGAAGGCGATTCAGCCTACCGTTACGGCGGTGAAGAGTTTGCGATCATTTTGGCCAACACCGGTGTCGAAGGCGCCGCTCACATTGCCGCCCAACTTCACCAGAAGCTGGATGAAGCACGCATCAGACATCTCAGCAGCCCATTCGGCAGGCTAACCCTGAGCATTGGCATTGCCAGCATCAACGCAGATAACGAAGACCTGCCAGACAGCCTCATCGAACGCAGCGACCAGGCGCTGTATCAAGCCAAGCACGAAGGGCGCAATCGTACGTGCATAGCTCGCCCAGTGAGCTGAGTCCTCAAGCATTTATGCGCGAGTGACTACTGCAAGATCAGGTTGTTGAACAGCAAGTCCTTGACCAGCGGCTCACCCTCCTCCTGCGTCAGCACCTGCTGAACCTGCTTCAAGGCTTCTTCGCGCAGCTTTTCCTTGGCATCTGGTGCACTCAAGCCATCTTCGGTTTGCTCGGAAAACAGCATCACCAGTTGATTGCGAATCAACGGCTCATGGTGCGTGACCTTGGCCTCAGCCTCCGGCCCTTCAACACGTAGCGACACATCCGCTTTATAAAACTTCAACTTAGGTCCAGAGCCAAAGTTACCCACCAGCGCTGGCGTCAGATTGATGTAAGCAACTGCTGGCGCTACGGCCTCGCCGTCGGCTTCAGCTTCTTCAGCCACGGCGTGCAGCGGCAAGATCAGGGCAATCAATAATGCGAGGATGACTTTCACAGGACTCACTCTCCGTAAGGGTTGTGCCAAGCATAGCGACTACAGCGCCAGTGCCCAAGCACAATGCTTATGCTGCACCATTACAAGCAACCATGCTTGTTGACCCGACCTATCAGAACTCTACACTGCACTTCATTACTTGAAAAAGGATGTGCCCGATGAAAGCCGTGCTATGCAAAGCCTTTGGCCCTGCTGAGACATTGGTGGTGGAAGAGACCGCCAACCCTGAGGCGAAGAAAAATGAAGTAGTCATCGACGTACATAGCGCCGGTGTCAACTTCCCGGACACGCTGATCATCGAAGGCAAATACCAGTTCAAGCCACCCTTCCCATTCTCTCCGGGTGGCGAAGCAGCAGGTGTTGTCAGCTCAGTCGGCGAAAAAGTCAGCCACCTGAAAGTCGGTGACCGGGTCATGGCGTTAACCGGCTGGGGCAGCTTTGCCGAACAAGTGGCAGTGCCCAGCTATAACGTGATGCCGGTGCCCAAATCGATGGACTTTCCAAGTGCAGCGGCTTTCGGCATGACCTACGGCACCTCGATGCATGCACTTAAGCAACGCGCCAACCTACAGCCGGGAGAGACCCTGCTGGTGCTCGGCGCATCGGGCGGGGTCGGCCTGGCGGCCGTTGAAATCGGCAAGGCTATGGGCGCCAAGGTAATTGCCGCCGCCAGCAGTGCTGAAAAACTCGAAGTAGCTAAATCGGCAGGCGCTGATGAGCTGATCAACTACAGCGAAAGCAATCTCAAGGAAGAAGTAAAACGCCTTACCGGCGGCCAAGGCGCAGATGTTATCTATGATCCGGTCGGCGGCGATTTGTTTGATCTTGCAGTACGCAGCATTGGCTGGAATGGTCGTTTGCTGGTGGTTGGCTTTGCCAGCGGACGCATCCCGGAAGTACCAGTCAACCTGATGCTGCTCAAGGGCGCTTCGGTGGTCGGCGTATTCTGGGGTTCATTCGCCCAGCGTCAACCGCAAGACAACCTGGCCAACTTCCAGCAGCTGTTCGCCTGGCATGCTGAAGGCAAACTCAAGCCACTGGTGTCCGAAACCTTCGCCCTGGAAAAAGCCGCCGACGCAATCAACCTGCTAGGCCAGCGCAAGGCTGTTGGCAAGGTCGTGGTTCAGGTTCGCTAACGATGCAAGGCTACTCACGCGGGGCATAGGCAAACACATCAGCGCGCATCTGGTGTGCATCCATCCCCGCCTCTACCAGCGCATCAAGCGTTCCGTAAACCATTGGCGGTGAGCCGCTGGCATAGACATGCAGTGATTTAAGGTCGCTGAAGTCTTCGCTCACCGCTTCATGCAGCAAGCCACAGCGCCCCTGCCAGCCGCATTGGTCACTGACCACTTTATGCAGGGTCAGATTTTCCAGTTTTTGCCAGTCAGTCCAGTGCGGCAGGTCATAGAAATCATCCGGACTGCGCGCGCCCCAATACAAATGCACCGGATGCTTGAAGCCTGCTTCGCGGCAATGCTCAATCAAACTGTGCATCTGCGCCATGCCGGTGCCTGCGGCGATCAACACCAAGGGCCCAGCAGGTAACTCAGCCAAATGGGTATCGCCGAATGGCAACTGCACACGAACGAACCCCTGCTGCTGTAATCGCCCGATCAATGCCAAGGTTTCTTCATCTCGGGCAAGGATGTGCAGCTCAAGATCGCGCCCAGCATGCGGAGCAGAAGCCAGGGAAAAGGCGGTGTAGTCGTCTTCAGCACGTTGCAGCAGCAGATACTGACCGGCGTGATAACGCGGTAACTTGCCCGCAGGCGCGCGCAGGCATAGGCGGTAGACATCGCCGCCCACGTCTGTACAGCTAACAATCTGGCAAGACAACTCGCGCACTGGTAACTCTCCCGGCGCCAGCACCCCGTCCCAATGCACAATGCAGTCTTCTAACGGCTCGGCCAGACAGGTGAATAACTCACCGTGGTCAATCTCGCTGCCATTTTGCTTAACCCGACCTTCAATCAGCAGCGCCGCACAAATGTGGCAATTACCGTTGCGGCAGCTTTGCGGACAATCAAAGCCCTGACGCCGTGCCGCATCAAGAATGGGTTCACCCGGCTGCACTTCAACTTCAGCGCCTGAAGGTTGCAAGATGACTTTCATAACGCTTTCCGACTCCAATGCAGCATCAATCAATCCCTAGCTCGGCCCACATATCATCAACCTTTCGTTTGACAGCATCATCCTGAACAATCGCCCGACCCCATTCGCGAGTGGTTTCGCCCGGCCATTTATTAGTTGCATCAAGCCCCATCTTCGAACCCAAGCCCGAAACAGGTGAGGCAAAGTCGAGGTAGTCGATCGGTGTATTTTCAATCATTACCGTGTCGCGAGCCGGATCCATGCGCGTGGTAATCGCCCAAATCACATCATTCCAGTCACGGGCATTGATGTCGTCATCGGTAACGATGACAAATTTGGTGTACATGAACTGGCGCAAGAATGACCACACACCGAGCATCACGCGCTTGGCATGGCCCGGGTACTGTTTCTTCATTGTCACCACCGCCATGCGGTAGGAGCAACCTTCGGGCGGCAGGTAGAAGTCGGTAATCTCCGGAAACTGCTTTTGCAGAATCGGGACAAACACCTCATTCAGCGCCACCCCCAAAATCGCGGGCTCATCGGGTGGCCGACCGGTATAGGTACTGTGATAAATCGGTTTCTGCCTACGGGTAATGCGCTCAACCGTGAACACCGGGAAACGATCCACTTCATTGTAGTAGCCGGTGTGATCGCCATACGGGCCTTCATCGGCCATCTCGCCGGGATGAATCACCCCTTCGAGAACGATTTCAGCGCTGGCGGGCACCTGCAAATCGCTGCCACGGGCCTTGATCAGCTCAGTCTTGTTGCCCCGCAACAAACCAGCAAATGCATACTCGGACAGACTGTCCGGAACCGGTGTGACTGCGCCAAGAATGGTCGCCGGGTCAGCGCCCAATGCAACCGCCACCGGGTATGGGCGATCCGGATACTTTTGACACCACTCACGGAAATCCAGAGCGCCGCCACGGTGGCTGAGCCAGCGCATGATGACCTTATTGCGACCGATCACCTGCTGGCGATAAATACCCAGATTCTGACGTTCCTTGTTCGGCCCCTTGGTAATGGTCAGCCCCCAAGTGATCAGCGGGCCAACATCGCCAGGCCAGCAGGTTTGCACCGGCAGCTTGGTCAAGTCGACGTCATCACCTTCTTCGATTACTTCCTGACAAGGCGCATCCTTGAGTACCTTGGGCGCCATCGAAAGCACTTTGCGGTAGATCGGCAGCTTGTCCCACGCATCTTTCAGGCCTTTGGGTGGCTCGGGCTCCTTGAGGAACGCGAGCAGCTTGCCAATTTCACGCAGCTCACTAACGGCCTCGGCACCCATGCCCAACGCTACGCGCTGCGGCGTGCCAAACAGGTTACCGAGCACCGGCATATCGAACCCAGTCGGGTTTTCGAACAGCAACGCTGGCCCCGCTTTACGCAAGGTACGGTCACAGATTTCAGTCATCTCCAGCACCGGGGAAACCGGAGTCTGGATACGCTTGAGTTCGCCGCGCTTTTCCAAGCCGCTGATAAAGTCGCGCAGGTCGCGATACTGCATGCAGGAGCCTCGTGTCAGGCAGAGCCATCGAAACGCAAAGTTTAACGCCCCACTGGGTTATTCAGAAGGCCAAAAGCCAATTCACACAAACACAAAAGCCGGGATCAGTAATGATTACCCGGCTTTTGCGAAATCTTACAGCGCAACAAGTCACTTGATCTAAACACGACTCACCGCAAACCGAGGTCGCGTGTGCAAAGGTCAGGCAAGGCAGAAATTACCGAGGTCGCGCAGTGTACGAGTAGTACATGAGCACGCCGAGGTAATTTCTAACGCAGCATCACCGCAGCACACACGGCCGCAAGCCAACTACTTACGCTTCATGGACATGAAAAACTCTTCATTGGTCTTGGTCGCTTTAAGCTTGTCGATCAAGAATTCAATGGCGGCAATCTCATCCATTGGGTGCAGCAACTTACGCAGAATCCATATGCGCTGCAGCTCGTCTTCCGCGGTCAGCAACTCTTCGCGGCGGGTACCGGAACGGTTGATGTTGATCGCAGGGAAAACGCGCTTCTCAGCGATACGACGATCCAAAGGCAGTTCCATGTTACCGGTACCTTTGAACTCTTCGTAAATCACTTCGTCCATCTTCGAGCCGGTTTCAACCAGCGCGGTCGCCAGAATGGTCAGCGAGCCGCCTTCTTCGATGTTACGGGCAGCACCGAAGAAGCGCTTTGGTTTTTCCAGGGCGTGCGCATCGACACCACCGGTCAACACCTTGCCGGAGCTAGGAATTACGGTGTTGTAAGCACGCGCCAGACGAGTGATCGAGTCGAGCAGGATAACTACGTCTTTCTTGTGTTCAACCAGACGCTTGGCCTTCTCGATAACCATTTCAGCAACCTGCACGTGGCGGGTTGGCGGCTCATCGAAGGTCGAAGCAACCACTTCACCGCGCACAGTGCGCTGCATTTCAGTTACTTCTTCAGGGCGCTCATCGATCAACAGAACGATCAGGTGGCACTCGGGATTATTACGCGTGATGTTGCTGGCAATGTTCTGCAGCATGATGGTCTTGCCCGCTTTTGGCGGCGCAACAATCAGACCACGCTGACCTTTACCAATCGGCGCACACAGGTCGATAACGCGACCGGTGATGTCTTCAGTGGAGCCATTACCGGCTTCCATAACCAGACGCTTGGTAGGGAACAGCGGCGTCAGGTTTTCGAAAAGAATTTTGTTCTTCGCATTCTCAGGACGGTCGTAATTGATCGTGTCGACCTTGAGCAGTGCAAAGTAGCGCTCGCCTTCTTTTGGCGGGCGAATTTTACCGACGATGGTGTCGCCAGTACGCAGGTTGAAACGGCGGATCTGGCTTGGCGAAACATAAATATCGTCTGGGCCAGCGAGATATGAGGCATCCGCAGAGCGGAGGAAGCCGAAACCGTCCTGGAGGATTTCCAACACGCCATCACCGGAAATTTCTTCGCCGCCTTTAGAGTGTCGTTTCAGTAGCGAGAAAATCACGTCCTGCTTGCGCGAGCGGGCCATGTTATCGATGCCCATCTGTTCGGCCATTTCGAGCAGTTCAGTAATCGGCTTTTGCTTGAGTTCGGTCAGATTCATAGGAATGACGTAATCATTGTGAGGAGGGAAAATAAGCTATTAGCTTGGGAGGCCGCGCCGCACTTGAAGGCGACTGGATCGCGAAATGATTCATAAAGGAATGCGTCGGCGACGGCTATGCAGGGGGCTGTATAGGAAATACAGCGAGGTCGAATGTAACATCGTGCAAATACGCACGTCTAGCCTTTAAATACAAAAAAAGCCCCGATATTTCGGGGCTTTTTCACAAAACGACTTAGATATTGCTATCCAGGAACGCTGTCAGTTGCGACTTCGACAGTGCGCCAACCTTGGTCGCCTCAACATTGCCGTTCTTGAACAGCATCAGTGTTGGGATACCGCGCACGCCGTACTTTGGTGGCGTTTCCTGGTTTTCGTCGATGTTCAGTTTGCAGACTTTAAGCTTGCCCTGATAAGTCTGGGCAATCTCGTCGAGAACCGGTGCAATCATTTTGCACGGGCCACACCATTCAGCCCAGTAGTCGACCAGAATAGCGCCTTCGGCTTGAATAACTTCTTGGTCAAAACTTGCGTCGCTGACGTTGGTGATGAATTCGCTCATGGAAATCTCCGTGTTCGGAAGCAACAAAATTGGCAGACATCATAACGCGGCTTTGCAATCACAGCCAGAAAAGCACAATTGCGTTTTTCAATAACCCAATACAATTTTCGTATCGAACTAGTCTCCAAGCGTGACGAAAGCGATGCCTGTGCGCAAAGCAGCGGCGCGTATGTGCTGCTGCATAGCCTTCTGCGCTGGTGCTTTTGCACGACGTCCAAGCGCCCTGAGAATCTTAGTATGTTCCTTCCACGTTTCCAGCGCACGCTCGGGACGAATGAATGGCAACTTCTGACTTTCGAGGAAAATATCGGCGCTCGAAGTGACAATGCCCAACATCGCCTGATTACCACTGGCCTGCAAAATACGCCGATGAAAATCAAAATCCAGCTGTGACGCGCGCTCAAAATCACTGGCCCGCAGTTCTAACCGCATCTGTTCGACGTTATCTTGCAGGGCATCCAGCTCTTGCGCACTCAAGGTCACGGCCGCGAGCCCGCAAGCAAACCCCTCTAATGCGAAACGCAACTGAAAGGTATCGGCCGCAGATATCTGAGCGGCAAACGGCCAGGCGAACCCATTATTAGCGGCCAGCTGAGTTGTCGGCGCCTGCACAAACACGCCTTTACCGGGCTGCACACTGACCAGGCCCAGCGCACTCAGCGATGAAAGCGCCTCACGCAATGAAGTACGACTGACCCCAAGCCGCTCGGCCAAATCACGCTGCGAAGGCAACGCATCGCCAGCGCGGTAATCCTCTTGCTCGATCAGATCGCGGATTGCTTGCAGGGCATATTCAGGTACCGCGCGAGGGGTAGGAGCATGCATAACTGTTCGGGCCGGTCAGTCCAGTGAGACTGTCTTTGTAAGGCCATTTCGCACCCACTGGCAAGTTACGCCCCGCCTTTGCGCGCCCTTGAAACTGGCGCACTGAGATGGCGCAAAAAAATTCCCGACTAACCAGTCAGATTCTTAACTGTTCAGACCAGTAAGACCTTGTTTTGCAAAAGCAATAATCGTAAGTACATGAAACTACTGACTATTGGCACAACTGATGCAATCGGGCACTTATCGAAATTGTTCGAATTTAATTACCCAGTCGGGAGACAGCCATGACCCACGCTAACCGCAGCCTACTCAGCATCCTGTTCGCTAGCTTGATGTTCGGCATGACCACAGCCAGCGCTGACGGCCTCAGTGACATTAGCGAGCGTGGGGTGTTGAAAGTTGCAGTTCCACAAGATTTTCCGCCCTTTGGTTCGGTGGGTCCTGATCTGAAACCTCGTGGTCTGGATATCGACACCGCACAACTGCTGGCTGACAAACTCTCGGTAAAACTGGAACTCACGCCGGTTAACAGCACCAACCGCATTCCATTCCTGACCACTGGCAAAGTTGATCTGGTCATCTCCAGCCTGGGTAAAAACCCTGAGCGCGAATCGGTAATTGATTTCTCGAAGGCTTACGCGCCCTTCTATCTGGGTGTGTTTGGTCCGGAGGATGACGCTGTGAAATCACTGGCTGATCTGTCTGGCAAAACCATCAGCGTCACCCGTGGCGCCATTGAAGACATCGAGTTGAGCAAGGTTGCACCTAAAGATGCAACGATCAAACGCTTCGAAGACAACAACTCGACCATCGCCGCCTACCTTTCTGGCCAGGTTGATCTAATCGCCAGCGGCAACGTCGTAATGTCAGCCATTGCTGAGCGCAATCCAAAGCGGGTGCCCGCGATGAAGCTCAACCTTAAGAACTCCCCCACTTATGTGGGCGTGAACAAGAACGAGCCAGCCTTACTCGACAAGGTGAACCAGATCATCACCGCCGCCAAGACCGACGGCAGCCTCAATAGCATCAGCGAAAAATGGTTGAAACAACCGCTGCCTGCCGACCTATAAGCCTTCACACCCAGTTGGAGGCCTGACTCGATGGCGTACCAGTTCAACTTTGTTCCCGTACTTGAAAATGCTGACCTGCTGCTGCAAGGCGCAATGTTCACGCTGGGCCTGACTTTCGTTGGCACGGTATTCGGCGTCGGTTTAGGAGTTATTGGCGCGGTATTACGCGCCTGGCAGATCAAACCATTCAATCGGGTCTTTGCGGTCTACGTTGAGCTGATACGCAACACGCCCTTTATTGTTCAGTTGTTTTTTATTTTCTTCGGCTTGCCCGCCCTTGGCGTACGCATGAATGAGTGGGAAGCAGCCGTGCTGGCGATGGTGATCAACCTCGGTGCCTATTCCACGGAGATTATCCGCGCAGGGATTCAAGCTGTTCCGTACGGCCAGATCGAAGCTGCTTCGGCATTGGCCATGAGCCGTTTTGAGATATTTCGCTATGTGGTCTTGCGCCCGGCGTTGAGCAAAGTCTGGCCCGCGCTATCAAGTCAGATAATCATCGTCATGCTGGGCTCCTCGGTGTGCTCGCAGATATCCACTGAAGAGTTGTCATTCGCCGCCAACTTCATTCAATCACGTAACTTCCGCGCCTTTGAAACCTATCTGGTCACAACACTGCTGTACCTGGCCATGGCGATCATTATTCGCCAGTTGCTGGCGTGGGTTGGCCGTCGCTTTATTGCAGGAGCGCGCTGATGGACTTCACCCTTTGGGACATTATCCGCAACCTGCTCACTGGCTTGCAGTGGACGCTGCTGTTGTCATTGGTGGCATTTGTCTGCGGCGGCATTGCCGGGTTGCTGGTATTACTGGCGCGAATCGCCCCGCTGCAGGCTTTGCGGGTTCTGGCTCACGGCTACATTGAGCTATTCCAGGGCACGCCTTTGCTGATGCAGTTATTTATGGTGTTTTTCGGCGTAGCCCTGCTTGGCATCGATGTTTCACCCTGGCTGGCTGCCGCCATCGCCTTGACGCTGTTCACCAGCGCGTTTCTCGCCGAGATCTGGCGCGGTTGTGTTGAGTCAATCCCGCGCGGACAGTGGGAAGCGTCAGAAAGCTTGGCCTTGTCGCGCCTCGAAGTATTGCGCCATGTGGTGCTACCGCAAGCCTTGCGTATCGCCATCGCGCCAACAGTCGGCTTCTCGGTGCAGGTCGTCAAAGGCACAGCGGTGACATCAATCATCGGCTTCACCGAACTGACCAAAACCGGCGGCATGCTGGCAAATGCCACATTTGAGCCGTTCATGGTTTATGGCTTTGTTGCGCTTGGCTACTTCCTACTCTGCTACCCCCTCTCGTTTGCTGCACACCGCCTGGAAAGGAGGCTCAATGTCACTGCTTAACGTCAGCGCCCTGCACAAATACTACGGCGACAATCACGTGCTCAAGGGGATCGACCTTGAGGTTGCCGAAGGTGAAGTAGTGGCCATCATCGGCCGCAGTGGCTCGGGCAAAAGCACCTTGTTGCGCACCCTCAATGGCTTGGAATCGATCAATGACGGGGTGATTGAGGTCGACGGCGAATACCTCGACGCCGCGCGTGCCGATTTACGCAGCTTGCGGCAAAAGGTCGGCATGGTGTTTCAGCAATTCAATCTGTTTCCACACCTGAGCGTTGGCGAAAATGTGATGCTCGCGCCTCAGGTCGTGAAAAAGATACCCCGCGAACAAGCTGCAACCTTGGCCCAGCAAATGCTCGATCGCGTCGGCCTTGGCGAGAAGTTTGCCGCGTACCCCGAGCAACTTTCAGGTGGTCAACAGCAACGCGTTGCCATTGCACGTGCCTTGGCCATGTCGCCCAAGGTGCTGCTGTGCGATGAAATAACCTCGGCGCTCGACCCGGAGCTGGTGAACGAGGTGCTGGCGGTGGTCAAACAATTGGCCAGCGAGGGCATGACCCTGATTATGGTCACCCATGAAATGCGCTTCGCCCGTGAAGTCGGCGACAAGCTGGTGTTTATGCATCAAGGCAAAGTGCATGAGGTGGGCGACCCAAAACAACTGTTTGCCGAACCGCAAACCGCAGAGCTGCGCAATTTCATTAGCTCGGTTCATTTATGAGCAAGGCCTGCAACAATCACTGTTGATGTCGTTATAAATGACTTTGCAAGATTTATTCAGGCTTTACAAAAACCTCAGCAGGCGCCCGCCTGCTGGTGCGGTAATGTCTTTATGACTAGCAAAAATATCTGCTACCAGATTGCTAGGCGTTGGCGTGACCGATTGATCGTGGCACGATGACCGAGTTCAGCATCGAGATCTCACATGCCATGCCAGAAAACTCTAACGAGTCATACCCATTGATTGCCGCTATCGACCTTGGCTCAAACAGCTTTCACATGGTGTTAGCCAAAGCCGATCATGGCGAAATCCGTATCCTTGAGCGCCTCGGCGACAAGGTGCAACTCGCCGCAGGTATCAATGAAGAGCGGGTTCTCAACGAAGAAGCCATGCAACGCGGCATCGACTGCTTGCGCCGCTTTGCTCAACTCACCGCAAACCTGCCTCAAGGCGCGGTACGCATAGTCGCTACCAATGCCTTGCGTGAAGCCCGTAATCGCGCGGAGTTCATCCAACGCGCCGAAGAAGTGCTGGGCCACCCGGTTGAAGTGATTTCAGGGCGTGAAGAAGCCCGACTGATCTATTTGGGTGTATCACACAGCATCGCCGACACCCCCGGAAAGCGCCTCGTTACTGACATTGGCGGTGGCAGCACCGAATTCATTATCGGCAAACGGTTTGAACCCCTGCTACGCGAAAGCCTGCAAATGGGTTGCGTGAGCTATACCCAGCGTTTTTTCAAAGACGGCAAGATTACTCAAGCGCGTTACGCTCAGGCTTACACTGCTGCACGTCTCGAAATAATGGGTATCGAGCATGCACTGCGGCGCATGGGCTGGGAGGAAGCCGTCGGCGCTTCTGGCACCATCAAGGCAATCGGCCTGACCATTCAAGCAGCAGGCTTGGGTAAAGGTGAAGTCAACAGTGAAGGTCTGGCTTGGCTCAAGCGCAAAGTACTCAAGTTGGGTGACGTTGAAAAACTCGACCTCGATGGAATCAAAACAGATCGTCGCGGCATTTTCCCGGCTGGCCTGGCAATCATGGAAGCCATTTTCGATGCCTGCGAACTGAACTGCATGTCGCATTCAGAAGGTGCGCTGCGAGAAGGTGTGCTTTATGACCTGCTCGGCCGCCATCATCATGAAGATGTCCGTGAGCGCACACTGAGCGCGCTGATGGAGCGTTATCACGTTGACCTTGATCAAGCCGCCCGCGTCGAATCGAAGGCTCTCGAGGCACTCGCACAGGTTGAGAAAACGTGGTCGCTAAAAGAAGATTGGCACAAAGAGCTGCTGGTCTGGGCCGCACGCGTCCATGAACTGGGTTTGGACATCGCCCACTACCAATATCACAAGCATGGCGCCTATCTGGTTGAGCACTCTGACTTGGCCGGTTTCTCACGCATCGACCAGCAGATGCTGGCCTTACTGATACGCGGCCACCGACGCAATATCCCCAAGGACAAGCTCGCCGAATTCGGCAAAGAAGGCGTCAAGCTGATTCGCCTGTGCGTGTTGCTACGTTTTGCGATTCTGTTCCATCACATCCGCAGCACTCAGGATATGCCCAAGGTGGAACTAAATGCCTCTGGGCAGAGCCTTGAATACCGCTTCCCGGATGGCTGGCTGGAAGCCAACCCGTTAACCCAGGCTGACTTCACTCAGGAAGCCGAGTGGTTAAAGCGCGTCGGTATCGAGCTTAGCGTGCGCTAACCAGCGGTACAGTCAGCTTATCAAGCAACCCAGCCTGCGCACTGCGCGGGTTCTGGTTGCCGGTCGGGCTGCTTTGCAGGTAGCGACCGTCAGGCTGCAATACCCAGCTGTGGGTGTTGTCGCTGAGGTACATTTCCAGCTCTTTCTTGACCCGCATGATCAGCTTTTTGCCCTCGACCGGAAACGCGGTTTCTACGCGCTTATCGAGGTTGCGCTCCATCCAGTCAGCACTCGACAGGTAAATCTTCTCCTCGCCTTCGTTGAGGAAGTAGAAGACCCGCGTGTGCTCAAGGAAGCGACCAATAATCGAGCGCACCTGAATGTTGTGCGAAACGCCCGGAATACCCGGACGCAGGCAGCACATGCCACGCACAACCAGGTCAATCCTGACCCCGCTCTGACTGGCTTTATACAAGGCACGAATAATCTTCGGGTCAGTCAGTGAGTTGAACTTGGCCATGATGTGAGCAGGCTTGCCTTCAGTGGCCAGCAAGGTCTCTTTGGCGATCATGTCGAGCAAGGTCTTTTTCAGGGTAAAAGGCGCATGCAGCAACTTCTTCATGCGCAGGGTTTTACCCATGCCGATCAACTGGCTGAACATCTTCGAGACATCCTCACACAGCGCAACGTCCGCCGTTAGCAGGCTGTAATCGGTGTAAAGACGCGCGTTGCCCGCATGATAGTTACCCGTGCCCATATGCGCATAACGCACAATATCGCCACTTTCACGGCGCAGGATCAGCATCATCTTGGCGTGGGTTTTAAAGCCGACCACACCGTAAATAACCACCGCACCTGCAGCCTGCAAACGGCTCGCCAGCTGTAGGTTGGACTCTTCATCAAAGCGAGCGCGCAGCTCAATAACCGCCGTCACTTCTTTACCGTTGCGTGCTGCTTCAACCAGCGCATCGACAATTTCCGAGTTAGCACCCGAGCGATACAGGGTTTGCTTGATCGCCAGTACGTGCGGGTCTTTGGCCGCTTGGCGCAGCAAATCCACGACCGGTGTGAATGACTCAAACGGGTGCAGCAACAGAATGTCTTGCTTGCTGACAACGTTGAAGATGTTGTCACTGTTTTGCAGCAGCTTGGGAATAACCGGGGTAAAAGGCGTGTATTGCAGCTCTGGATGGCTTTCCAAACCAGTGACGCTGAACAGTCGCGTCAGGTTTACCGGGCCGCCGACACGGTATAGCTCGCTGTCGGCCAGGCCGAACTGCTTGAGCAAATAATCGCTGAGGTTTTTCGGGCAGGTATCAACTACCTCAAGACGCACCGCATCACCATAACGCCGCGAGAACAGCTCGCCGCGCAGCGCACGCGCCAAGTCTTCCACATCCTCGGTATCAACCGACAAGTCGGCGTTACGTGTCAGGCGGAACTGATAGCAACCCTTGACCTTCATGCCGACGAACAAGTCATCAGCGTGGGCGTGGATCATTGACGACAAAAACACATAATTATCGCCCGCACCACCAACCTCTTCCGGCACGCGGATAATCCGCGGCAGCAAGCGTGGCGCTGGGATAATCGCCAAGCCCGAGTCGCGACCGAAAGCATCAACACCTTCGAGCTCAACGATAAAGTTCAGGCTCTTGTTGACCAACAATGGGAATGGGTGCGTTGGGTCAAGACCGATCGGGGTGATGATCGGCGCAATTTCATCGCGAAAATAGCGCCGCACCCATGCCTTGATCTTGGTATTCCAATGCCGCCGGCGGATAAACCGCACATTGTGTTTTTCCAGTGCCGGCAACAGCGTTTCATTCAAAATCGTGTACTGACGCGTGACTTGCTCATGCACCAGCTCAGAGATACGCGCCAACGCCTGATGCGGCTGCAAACCGTCAGCAGCCGCTTGTTCACGGGCGAAAGTGATCTGTTTTTTCAGGCCCGCAACACGAATCTCGAAGAATTCATCCAGATTGCTGGAGAAGATCAATAAGAACTTCAGGCGTTCCAACAACGGATATGACTCATCCAGCGCCTGCTCAAGCACGCGGATATTGAATTGCAGCTGCGACAGCTCGCGGTGGATATACAGGCTGCTGTCATCCAGGCTCGGCACCACCATTGGCGGCGCCGGATGCGTCTCTGCGACAACAGGTGCAGCAGGCTCAACAACCTGTGCCGGAGCCTCAACGACAACCGGCTCTTCAGTTTGCAATTCAGTCAATCCTTCGGTGTTCATTCGCGGGGTTCCTAGGGGTTATTGCCCTTGTTTTAACAGTTCGGCCGCACGCACGGCAAAGTAAGTCAGAATACCGTCAGCGCCTGCACGCTTGAAGCCAGTCAGCAACTCAAGAATGACTGCCTCACTGAGCCAGCCATTCTGAATGGCAGCCATGTGCATGGCGTACTCACCACTGACTTGATAGACAAAGGTTGGCACCTTGAATTCCTGTTTGACGCGCCAGACGATGTCGAGATACGGCATACCCGGTTTAACCATGACCATGTCCGCGCCTTCAGCCAGGTCGGCGGCCACTTCGTGAAGCGCCTCGTCACCGTTAGCCGGATCCATCTGGTATGTATTCTTGCTGCCTTTACCTAAGTTAGCAGCTGAGCCCACGGCGTCTCGGAATGGCCCGTAATAGGCGCTGGCGTATTTGGCGGAGTAAGCCATGATCCGCACATTGGTATGGTCAGCCAATTCCAGTGCTTCCCGGATCGCCTGAATACGCCCGTCCATCATGTCCGAAGGGGCAACAACCTGAGCACCCGCATCGGCATGCGACAGCGCTTGCTTGACCAGTGCATCAACGGTGATGTCGTTCTGCACATAACCGTCTGCATCGAGAATGCCGTCTTGACCGTGAGTGGTGAATGGGTCCAATGCCACATCGCTGATCACACCCAGCTCTGGGAAACGCGCACGCAATGCACGAATCGCGCGCTGGGCAATGCCTTCAGGGTTCCACGCTTCACTGCCATCCAGCGTTTTTTTCTCAAGCGGTGTGACCGGGAATAAAGCCAAGGCTGGAATACCCAACTCAACCCACTTTTCAGCCGCTTGCAGCAACAAGTCGATACTCAGCCGCTCGACGCCCGGCATCGAGGGGATTTGTTCGCGGCGATTGTCACCGTCAAGTACAAAGACCGGCAGAATCAGGTCATCAACACTCAGGCGGTTTTCGCGCACCAGGCGCCTGGAAAAATCATCACGACGGTTACGACGCAGGCGTGTGGCGGGGAACAGACGGTGGGCAGGGGTAAAACTCACGACAGGCTCCATAGCCCGTAGCAACGGGCGAGTGTGACAGTTATAAACCAACATTATGACCAATTAATGACAGTCTTCAGCGAACTGCGACTGCGCGTCGCAGTCAAACCAATCAACGTCAAAAATAGCGATACTCGGCCTATCTAAACGAGCGGGCGAGGACGCGGGCAACGACTCATCGGATGATTGTACCCTCCAGCCGTGCGCCGTCGAGCGCAGCCGAGTATTTCCCGAGCAGCGGAAGAGGTAATCTAGGCGCCTTCATGGCTGAGACACCTTCAGGAACCTCTGAAAAACTACTGCGCTAGATATTACTGCGTTAAAAAACTGCTCAAAATGCTCATTTACAACACGTAAACTCCGCTTTTTCGCATTTTTTTGCCTTGTACTCCCGTCGCTCGCTACCTTTTTCAGAGGTCCCCTTAATGCTCGAACATTTCATTCATCAGTTCGGTTATGTGGCGCTGGTTATTGGCACATTTATCGAAGGCGAGGCCACGGTACTGCTCGGCGCGTACCTTGCCTTACAAGGTTATTTGAAGATTGAGTGGGTGGCGTTTTTTGCCTTCTGCGGCACCCTGGCGACAGATCAGTGGTGGTACTTTCTCGGTCGTCGACACGGGCGCAAGTTACTCGCAAAGAAACCGAAATGGCAAAAGGCTGGCGATAAAGCGCTGCATCACTTACGGCGCAACACAGACTTATGGGTTCTGAGCTTTCGTTTTATCTACGGTATGCGCATGGTCATGCCGCTGGCCATCGGTATGACCGGCTACTCATGGCGACGCTATCTGCTGCTAGACAGCATTGCCGTTGCGGTCTGGTCGATTGGCATCAGCTACGCTGCCTATCACTTGGGCAGCGCGTTGCAGTCGGTGCTCGGCGATTTACGCCGCTATGAGTTTTACCTGCTGGGCAGCATCGCAGTGATCGGCTTAAGCCTTTGGCTATACAGCTTGCTCAAAGCGCGCCGCAAGCAGCCTCCAGCGTTATAAACCGCCAGCTAGAAGCCTCAAGCAATAACCCGTTCACGCCGCAACGGGCTGGTCACTGCGCCGCTCAGCCAGCAGCGCAACACAGCTCAAAGCGCTGTATGCCGCCACAAGCAGCCAGGCCAGACCGCTCATGTGGAGCACACTCTGTAAGTCAGCCAACCACAGCAGCGGCACATTGGACGCCAGGCGCAGCAGTTCAATACGCGTCGACCAATCACGGTTTTCCAACCACACTCCAATGCAGTACAAACCAAAACCAACCCAGATACAGCCAACCAATAATGCCAGCACACTCAACTGCTCGGCGTTGGCCATGAAGTAACTGCCGCCGAGCACATAAACGCTAAATTGCAGCGTGGCATAAACCTTACGATAAGCACTCAGCGGCACATCAAACTTAACAAACTGGCTCAGGTCGGGCTTGGCTTGCGGATACGCAGCAGCCACATCGGCCGGCCGCCAGCCAGTGCGCATAAACCATATGCGCAGTTTGTCCCAGGTTGATGACGTGCGCTTGGCGTCTTGCCACAGCGCCGCATACACCTGCAGATTGGCCCATAGTGGATTCCAGCTGGCCAATGGCGTGGTTACGCCAAACACCACCGGATGTTCGTCGAGTTCTTCTTGAAAGGAACCAAACAAACGATCCCAGAGGATAAATACACCACCGTAGTTACGGTCCATGTAAATCTGGTTTTGCGCGTGATGCACACGGTGGTTTGACGGTGTGATAAACAACCACTCGAACCAGCCCAGCTTAGGGATGTGCCGGGTGTGGACCCAGAACTGATAAAGCAGATTCAACGAGGCCACCGCCAGAAATACCAGTGGCGGCACCCCGACCAGCGCCATCGGCAGGTAAAAAATCCATCCGAAGAGAAACCCTGTGCTGGTCTGACGCAAGGCGGTGGTGAGATTGTATTCTTCACTCTGGTGATGCACCGAATGTGCCGCCCAAAGCACATTGCGCTCGTGGCCCAAACGATGATTCCAGTAATAACAAAAATCGTATACGACAAAGGCAAACAGCCACACCCAAAGACTGTCTGCGGCTAATTCAAACAGGCCAAAATGCTCCCAGGCAACGGTATAGGTAAGCAAACCAATGACTTTGGTCACCAGCCCAACCGTGGTCGACAACACGCCAGCACTGATGCTGTTGATCGAGTCAGAAAGCCTGTAGGTACTGACGCCTCGCCAGCGATCAGCCAACAGCTCAAGGGCGATCAACACAAAGAAAAATGGCACTGCATAAAGAATGTAATTCATATCTCAGCCGTATCGTTATGATTATCCTGGCGCGAAAGCCTGTAACTGGTTCATCACGAAAGGTGAACAAAACCGCAACAGACTCTACTATCAAGCGTAAGTCAGCCGGACGCCTCATTCGCGGCCGAACAAGCCAAATACAGTGGCAGATGACGACACAAAACCTGCACTGATAGCCGGCAAGCGGTCGACTCACCCTGCGAAGACAAGCATAGCCACATGCAACAACCGGCCTAATTAACAGTCGAACATTTATAGCGTGCGTGATTTGGCGCCGCAGTACCGACTGGCGCAGCATTTATGGGGAGCCAGCCCGCATTAAAATTATGTTCACTGGCCCGAAGGGCGGTCGTCAGCGAGTCAAACGGGCGAGAAGCGACTGGAGTTGCGCTCGATTTTACGGGCGGCAAATAACTACCTGTACAGATTTTTAACGTGGTATCGACTGCCTCAGTCATACTAAGCGCAGTAGTTTTTCAGCGGTTTCTAAGGGGAACTCAATGAATAAAAAAGTTGCTGTAATTCTTTCAGGTTGCGGCGTGTATGACGGCGCCGAGATCCACGAAAGCGTAATCACCCTACTGCGCCTGGATCAACGAGGCGCGCAGGTACAATGTTTTGCGCCAGATGTGCCGCAACTGCATGTGGTCGACCATCTGACCGGCGATGAAACCAGTGAAACGCGCAATGTGCTGGTCGAGTCTGCACGCATCGCCCGTGGCGAAATCAAAAATGTCCATGAGTTGAGCGCTGAGAACTTCGACGCGCTAATCATTCCTGGCGGTTTTGGTGCAGCGAAAAACCTGTCTGACTTCGCTGTCACTGGCGCCAGCTGCACAGTGCAGCCTGACGTATTGAAGGCTGTGCAGAGCTTCGTCACGGCGAACAAACCGGTTGGCTTGATGTGTATCGCTCCCGCCATGGCTGCGCGCTTCTTCGGCGAAGGCGTCAACTGCACCATCGGCAACGATCCTGACACCGCCAGTGCGATGACGGCGATGGGCGCAATTCATCACGACTGCGAGGTCAGTGAGATATTTGTAGACGAGCCGCGCAAGCTAGTCACAACACCCGCTTATATGCTTGCGCAGTCGATAAGCGAAGTCGCATCGGGCATCTACAAGCTTGTTGACCGGGTGCTGGAGATGACCCACAAGTAGGTTGGTTTGTAACTTTATTGCAGGGTTATCTGGCCAATGAGCGCGGCACTCCCGCCGCGCCTCTGGCTAAAACCTGCGCGCTAGGCCAGCGTGAGTAAAACCTCAAGCAAGCGATCACTCATGATCCACCCGGCCTTTACTCTGACTGACGAAATGAATCAGGCGATCAGCGCCTTCTTCCAACGCATCCCGTTTAACCAGTCGCTGGGCATCACCATCGACCACCTTTCAACAGAGTCAGTGCGCATGAGCCTGCCGATGAAGCCTGAGCTGATCGGCAACTTTGTCCACGGCATTCTTCACGGTGGCGTTATCGCGACCATCCTTGATGTGTCAGGCGGTGCGATGGCGTTGATTGGCGCATTTGAACGCCATCAACACCTCGACAGCAACGAGCGCATGGCCCGCCTGTCAAAGCTGGGCACCATCGACCTGCGCATCGATTATTTGCGACCGGGGCGTGGACAGAGTTTTACCGCAAACGCTGTACTGCTTCGCTCTGGCAACAAAGTCGCGGTTGTTCGCAGCGAATTGCACAGCGATGACGGCACTCTGATTGCTGTCGGCACCGGCACCTATTTATGCGGCTGAAGCTTTAGGTTATTCGGCTGAAGCTATAAACCAACGCAATACCGCTCAGACCCGCGTCAAGCGCGTGAGGATGCGATCGAGCGAGTTGGCAAACTGTTGGCGGTCTTTGTCTGAATAAGCCCCCTGTCCGCCGCCCATCTGGCCTTGCTCACGCAAATCGGTGAACAGGTTACGCACAGCCAGACGCTCGCCCATATTGCGCTCATCAAACTCTTTACCGCGCGGGTCGAGCGCCGCCACGCCCTTTTTGACCAAGCGGTCCGCGAGCGGCACGTCACTGCAGATCACCAACTCACCGGGCACCGCGTGCTCGACCAAATAATCATCGGCGGCATCTGGCCCGCTCGGTACAACGATCAAGCGCACACAAGCAAAGTTAGGGCGCGGTTGCGCTTGCCCGGCAACCAGCACGACCTCAAAGCCGCGCTTCAGAGCGAACTTCACCACTTGATCGCGCGCAGCTCTCGGGCAGGCATCTGCATCTATCCATACACGGGTCATGCAGGTTTTCCTAATGGGTTAGCGGCGAGCACAATGGCAAGCCGGGTTTGGTTTTTAGCCTTGGCTGTTACTCAGTGCTAACCGTTGCGCGCTGCCGATCATTCAACCAACTGCGACCGTAAAGCAATGCGATCGCAATCAACGCCGCCGCTTGGGCGCTAAGGCTGTAGGCGTCTGGGTGGATACCCAACCAATCAAACTCGAAGAAGTTGACCGGGCGCGTACCAATCACTCCAGCCTCTTGCAAGGCTGCCACACCGTGGCCAGCAAACACTACCGAAAGCACGCACAGCAGAATCGCATTGAGGGTGAAAAAGGTGGCCAACGGCAACTTGCGCGAACCCCGTAGGATTACCCAGGCAATGCCCAGCAACAGTACTAACGCAACACCTGCACCAGCGACGACCATGTCGTGGCCTGCGGGCCCGGCCTGCAGCCACAGGGTCTCGTAGAACAGAATCACTTCAAACAGTTCGCGGTATACCGAGAAGAACGCCAGCAGGGCAAAACCGAAACGACCACCGCTGCCAACCAGACTGCTTTTGATGTAGCTCTGCCAAGCAGCCGCATGCCGCCGATCATGCATCCACACACCAAGCCATAGCACCATGACACTGGCAAACAACGCCGTTGAACCTTCGAGTAATTCACGCTGGGCACCGCTGACATCAATCAAGTAGGCCGCCAAGGCCCAGGTGCCGAAACCTGCCAGCAGAGCCAAGCCCCAACCGACATGCACGCTGCGCACCGCTTTTTCCTGACCGGTGTTGCGCAGGAATGCCAGAATCGCAGCTAGAACCAGAATGGCTTCAAGGCCTTCTCGCAGCAAAATCAACAGACTGGAAATAAAGGTCAGTGAAGCCGACATGCCATCGCCGCTGTCGAGCTGCGCGGCGGCCTTGCCGAGCTCCGCCTTTGCCTGCTCCAGACGTTGCGCCGCCTCTCCTACCGAAAGATTGTCCTGCAACGCCTGACGATAAGCCATCAGCGACTTCTCAGTGGTCTTGCGCTGTACCGAATCGATGTTGTCTAGCGCGCTCTCAACCAGCTCGAAGCCTTCAAGGTAAGCGCCGACTGAAAGATCGTATGCCTGTTCCCTATCACCACCGCGATACGCCTTGAGGCTTTTTTCCAGGGTCTGCTCGGTGTGACTAATCAGCTGCGCGGCTCCGCGCTTCTCAACCGGCGGAACGGCACGCTGGGCACGGAACAGTGCAGCCGCCTCTTTGCCTTGAGCTGACTCCACTTCGGCAGGTGTTTGCTCAGCCAAGCTGGCGATACCGAACGGCTTGCCCTTGAGCGATGCGTCTGCGGTGAAACTGGCAATATAGCTGGCCAAATCCCAACGCTGACGATCATCTAGTTGATCAGCAAAGGCCACCATGTCGGTACCTTCGATACCTAATCCGATGGTGTTGTAGATGTCATAAAGGCTCAAGTGATCCATTCGCGCTGCATTGCGCAGGTTTGCCGGTGGCGGCTCAAGACCAATGCCAGCCGGGCCATCGCCAGCACCTGTAGCGCCGTGGCATACCGAGCAGTTCTGCGCAAACAGTGGCTCGCCACGCGTAGGGTCTGGGGTGATAGATGGCGCCTGAGTTACTTCATAACTGCTTGCCAGCAACGCGGCCAGTTGCCGCGCTTGCAGCGCTACCACTATGCCTTCGTCACGTTGCTCGACGTGTTTACGCAAGCTGGCGACGCCTGTTTCCAGCTGGTCACGATTGTCGTTGGCGGGCAGGGCCACGATTAAACCTTGGAGTACACCAAGAAACTCCAGCTGCTCGCGGTATTCGCCAGCATCAACGACTTCACCGTTGGCAACCGTCGCGGGGTAGTCCGCCCCCAAATACCCCAGCATATGTAATGCCTGAGCCGCTCCATCGGTTGGCTCGGCCAAGGCTGACAGGCTGCAAAGCACCATCAACGGCAACAATAGCCAAGTAAAAATACGACGTTGAAAGTGCATATGGAACTCAATGTCAAATACGAATGTGTGTCGTTATATTGTTATCTCCCTAACGACTTTCCTCAACCTCTGAGTTCCGGATGACGGGCGACTATTTGTCGCAAACCGTCGACATGAAAAGTCGCAAGCTTCGCAAGAGCGCGCTAAGCAATTACCAAATCGACGAAATATTGTTTTGCGCTAAACCGTTTAACACACAACCTGTGTTGATAGGCATTAACCAACACGCACGATTAAGCGCCTAAGCCTACAGGCAGCAGGCTAGTTTTTGCGTATGGCGTTGAGGGCCGTCGGCTGGGGACTAGCCGTTATAAAATGGCGTGCAACTTTGGCGCAACGACTCTGAAAGCGGGTCGTCTGAAAGCACTAGCAAATCCAGGTCGACATCTTCCGGTAGCATCTCGGCGACAGCCGCTGCTAGACGCCGCTGCGCAGCAATCCCGACCGGGCTGATAGCGAGTAACAAGCGGGGTGACTGGGTATCACCCTGCGTGCGCAAGGCGGCGAAATAAGCCTGCGTAATCGCCAACTCTGCACAGGTCGCAATCAAGGCTTTTTCTAGGGGCGGTAAGCTCAATGCAGCAATAGTTAAACGTGGCTTTTGTTCAGTGACATCTGGCTCAACTAATGTGCGCGTCATTCTGTTACTCAGTCAAATTAATACAGACCAAAGCCTCCCAAGAGCGATGACACTCTCAGGTTTAAGCACGAGCGTACCACATCAAGCAGCAGTGCGACGAACCGTTGCCAATAAGCTTGCAGCACCCACAAAAAGAACCGCAAAGCTCCGGTTCATAAGCCGCTGCTGGCTGGGCGAACGCAACATGCGCAAGACCCGTGAAGCAAGCCCTGTGTAACCCGCCATGACAATCAGATCGACAAAAATCATGGTCACACCCATCACTGCATATTGCGCCACCAATGGCTCATGCGGATTCAAAAACTGGGGCAACACGGCGAGCATGAAGACGATGGCTTTAGGGTTGCTGAAGTTGACCAGAAAGCCACGCAAGACCAAGGTCAACGGCCGCCCGATTGGGCGTTCTGACGATTCGGCGCTAAGGTCGCTTGGCAGCGCCCGCCATTGCCGATATGCAAGGTAGACCAGATAGAAAACGCCAAACCATTTGATCAGGCTGAACGCTAAGGCTGAGGTCGCGAGAATCGCCCCAACCCCAGCCGCAACAATGATGATTTGCAAGGCCAAACCGATCTGCAGGCCAAGCGCATTCCAGTAGCCGCGCCAAAAGCCGTACTGCAGGCCAGCCGACATGGAGGCGATAGCGCCAGCACCCGGCGAGAGGCTAATGATCCAGCACGCCACAAAAAAAGCCAGCCAGGTTTCCAGCGCCATGATCCTGTCTCCGCACACATAAAGAAGGCTAGCCAGTAGCCTACCCTTTTCCTCTAAAACCGCCCAGCCTCGGCGGTACCATAATTGCGCAGACGCAAGCTTAATCCGATGAGCGCTTATGAAGCCTCTTCAAGTTGCTTTTGCAATGACTCAAGCGTTTCCAAGGCTTCCATCCAGCGCTCTTCGAGATCCGCCTCAAGGCTCTTGAACTTGGCTTGCTCGGCCAGCAAGTCGCGTAACTCATCTTTACGCGCCGCTTCATAAATCGCCGCGTCACCGAGCTTGCCTTCGACCACCGCAAGCTTGTCGTGCAGCTGACCTAATTGTTTCTCCAGCGAGTCGGCTTCGCGCTTATGCGGTGCCAACTGTTGACGCAATGCGGCAGCGGCCTGACGTTGCGCACGCTTGTCTGTTCTGTCCACACCCGCATCGGTACGCGCAGTGGTTACCGGCGCTTGGCGAGCACGGTAATCAACCAACCAGCGGGTATAGTCTTCGAGATCACCATCAAATACACGCATGCCGCCATCCGCCACCAACAAGAACTCGTCGGTGGTGCTTTTTAGCAAGTGACGATCGTGCGAAACCACAACCACGGCGCCGGTAAATTCTTGCAAGGCCATGGTCAACGCCAGACGCATTTCCAGATCGAGGTGGTTGGTCGGCTCATCGAGCAGCAGCAAGTTGGGCTTGCCCCACGCGATCAATGCCAGCGCCAATCGCGCCTTTTCGCCGCCGGAGAAGTTCTTTACCGGCTCGTCGCAGCGCGGGCCTCTGAAGTCAAAACCACCGAGAAAATCGCGCAACGTTTGTTCACGCTCAGTTGGCGCTACACGCTGGAAATGTAAAAGCGGACTGGCTTTGTCATCTAACGCATCAAGCTGATGCTGGGCAAAATAGCCGACAACCAGATTTTCTCCACGCTGCAAGTGACCTGAGATTGGTTGCAGTTCATTGGCCAGGTTTTTAATCAGTGTCGATTTACCTGCGCCATTCGGCCCGAGCAAACCAATACGCGCACCCGGTGCGAGATTGAGTTTCACATTCTGCAGAATTACCGTGTCGCCATAGCCGAGACGCGCATCATCAAGATCCAGCAGCGGGCTGGAAATCTTATCGGCTTCACGGAAGCTGAAGTCGAAAGGTGAATCAACATGAGCCGGGGCCAGTTCTTCAAGTCGCTCCAGTGCCTTGATTCGGCTCTGCGCCTGACGCGCCTTGGTGGCTTGCGCCTTGAACCGGGCGATGTACTTTTCCATGTGCGCGCGCTGTGCCTGCTGCTTCTCGAACGCTTGTTGTTGCTGGGCCATACGCTCGGCACGAGTGCGTTCGAACGCTGAGTAACCGCCGCGATAGAGCGTGAGCTTTTGTTGATCAAGGTGTACAACGTGATCAACCACCGCATCTAGAAAATCGCGGTCGTGAGAAATCAACAGCATGGTGCCGGGATAGCTTTTCAGCCAGCCTTCAAGCCACAAGATTGCATCGAGATCGAGGTGGTTGGTCGGCTCATCGAGCAGCAGCAGGTCGGATGGACACATCAACGCCTGCGCCAGATTCAGGCGCATACGCCAGCCACCGGAAAAATCGCCAACTTGACGATCCATCTGTGCATTATCGAAACCCAGCCCGGCGAGCAGTTTGCGTGCGCGAGCCTCTGCGGTATAACCGTCAAGGCTATCGAGCGCCGTATGCAAACGCGCGACAGCTGCGCCGTCCTGCTCAGCTTCAGCCACGGCCAACTCAGCTTGCACCTGACGCAGATGTACGTCACCGTCGAGCACATAATCGACCGCGATGCGCTCAAGAACGTCGACCTCTTGGCGCATATGGGCGATGCGCCAGTCAGCGGGCAACAGACAGTCACCCGCGTCGGCACTGAGTTCGCCACGCAACAAGGCAAACAGGCTGGATTTACCGGCGCCATTGGCGCCGATCAGACCGGCTTTGTGACCGGCGTGCAGGGTCATCTCAGCGTCTTCTAGCAAACGTTGAGGGCCGCGCTGTAATGTAAGGTTCAAGAGTCGAATCATAATGGCGGCGGAGTCTATCAGAGTCCTTCGCGACAATCCCGGAAAGCACTATGTCCTCTGATCTGTGGCGATTCGCCGAAAGCTTTTATCAACGCCCCGAAGTCGAGCAGGCCTGCTTAACCCTGCAAGGCTTGGGTAGCGACGTGTGCTTACTGCTTTGCGCAGCCTGGCTGGGTAAGCGTGGGGTTAGCTACAACCCTGAGCATGCAGAGAAAATGCGCTTGCTCGCGCGCCCATGGCAACACGGAGTTGTGACGGCCCTGCGTCAGCTACGTCAAGATTGGCGTACAGCGGCTAACCATGACAGCGAGTTGGCGTTGCTACGTGAGCAAGTCAAGCGTCTGGAAATTGAGGCAGAACGAATACAGCTGCAACGTCTGGCCGCGTTGACACTGGGCTGGCAGGATGGCCCCGAAGAAACGCTAAAGGCTTGGCTGCAAGGCTTGGCACCCGTGCTTAACGAGACAGGCCGCGACGCGCTGGAACAACTGCACATCGCGGCCCAATATCGCTAACAGCTTAGGACTCAGTTGCAGGTTTCGCAGCTGGAGTCGTCACGCTGGCAGGTGTTGCAGGTGTTGATGCAGCAGGTGCAGCAGCAGGTGCCGGAGTTGCGGGTTTTGCTGCTGGCTTAACGGCGGGCTTGCGGACTACTGGTTTAGCCGCAGGTTTGGCGGCTGGCTTGGCCACTGGTTTCGCGGCAGGCTTTGCGGCAGGTGTTTTTGCAGCAGGAGCCTTGCTTGCAGGAGCCTTAGTTGCGGCAGGTTTAGCGGCCGGTTTTGCAGCTGCGGGCTTGCGCGCAGCCGGCTTGGCTGCTGGCTTGGCTGCTGGCTTGGCAGCAGGTTTTGCAGCTGTAGTTTTAGCCACTGGTTTGGCTGCAGCTGCGCGAGCTGGGGTCGGTTTTGCAGCAGCAGGTTTAGCCGCTGCGGGCGTCCGGGCTCCCGGTTTGCGTGCTGCGGGCTTCTTCGCTACCGGCTTGGCTGCAGGTTTCGCAGCAGGTTTCGCAGCTGTAGTTTTAGCCGCTGGCTTTGCAGCAGCACGTGCAGGCGCAGGTTTTGCTGCAGCGGGCGTCCGGGCTCCCGGTTTGCGCGCTGCCGGCTTACGGGCGACCGGTTTTGCCGCTGCCTTGGCTGGTGCAGCTTTAACGACTACGGGTTTGGCGTCGCGGCTAGCAATCGCTTTGCTCGCAGCTTCTTTAACTTTGCCCACGCCTTGGGCAAGCTTCAGGCTTTCCTGAGCATCACGTTTCAGCTTGACGATGTAGCCACGCGTTTCTGTCTGGCGATCTTTCAACGCATCCAACAGGTCTTCAAGCTCAGCAACGCTGGCTTTGGCTTTTTTCTGCGCTTTGTTTTTGCCAGCGTTGGCAGCGTCTTCCAACTTGCCACGCGCTTTGTGCAACTTTTCTTGGGCAGTGCCGCGTTGCTTCTCAAGCTTGGCGAGCAGTTTTTCTGCATCAACCAAGGCTTTGCTGCAAGCATCTTCCAAGAGCTCCATTAAGCTACCGGAAAGTTGCTGAAGTAGGTGCAACGGGGTCGAAACCGATTTTTTGTTTGCGCTCTTTTTCGCCGACATGGCTCGCCTCCTGGCGGTTGTTGATGAGCCCATACTAGACGCCTGACTGCACAGTCGCTAGTTATCTGCTCATTTGTTGAATTATTGGCGAAAATATTTCCACGTATGATCAACCACTTTACGCACTGAAACCGCCAATAATCGGACCTGACTTATTCTGACCAGCAATTCAACCGAATGTGCCGCAAGCCGCGCAAGCCGATATCACAGGCAACAAAAAAGCCCGGCACAGTCAGCCCATGCAGGCACCACAAAGTATCGTTAATAGAAGATTATCATCGCTGAATGCGAGAGATAGGACGCGGCTAAAAACACAGATTAAACAATGTCTTCAGCGCTAAGCTGCACAGAACCGAGCAGCTAGATGCAGCGTGTAATAGGTGTGTCGAGCCTAGTTGCTCACACACCCATTAAAGCGCCAACTATCGATTAGCCACAGCGCTTAAACCGCTGCAGTCGATTGCTCTTGATGCGCATTGTGCAACACTTCAATCAAGCAATCTTCGAGCTCGAAACGCTCGTGAAGCAATTGGCCCAATCGATTCAGTTCCGCAACCAATGAAGCATTGTCACGGCAGTCACCATTGTCACAGCGATCGTTAAACGACAGTGCAACCTCAGTGATGACGTCAATGCGTGGCCAGATCTGCTTGGCGAGTTCAAGACCGCGCTCATCACCAAAAGCTTTAGCTTCGTTGGTGAGTTGCTCGTAGACCTCGAAGTGGCCTGCTGAAACGTAATCGACCAAAACCTCGCAGAACTTTTGCACAGCAGGTTCATTGGTGCTTGCAGCGGTGGTCGGCACACTGGCTGCAGAATATGCCAAAACCAACTCTTCGCGTTCCTTGAGCCAACGATCAATCAGCAGGTGAACACCACCCCATCGTTCCTGAGCGTTCTGACAACTATCGAGCATGATGACCTCACTCCCCTTATCGGTTTCTCTGTTATACGCCCGATTAGAGACACTTTCCTAACAATCGGCTTATTCAATTTGCGACAGGAACCCTAAACGACGGGTGCCAACTGTTCTTGTAAAAGCCAGAGTATGCTCCCCGCCAATCACCATCAAGGCACTCTGTCGAGAAAATTTCATACGGGCGTTTAATCTGTGCCCCGCGCAAAGCAGGGCTTAGGGCTTAAGACTGGGGAATTGGTCGCTGCGCAGCCGCAAGACTGCGCAGCTGCAAAAGCAAATACTAGCTAGGTGAAGATTCACACGCGGCGAAATAACTGCAGCATTGAGAAGATGATCATCGCGATGAATGCCAACAGGCTCCATTCAGGAATGCTCATACCAAACAACGTCCAGTTGACCTCAGCACAGTCGGCTGAACCGTGTAATACCACGCGGATAATTTCTTGAAACGGCAGCGCGTTCATCATGTATTCAAGGCTGGGCAAGCAAGCAGGTAACTGGTCGGCCGGAACGCTTTGCAACCAAATCTGGCGGGCGGCAGTGCCTGCGCCGATCAAAGCACTAAACAAAGCGAGGCCAGCATATATTCGCCGACCGATGCGCCCCGGACCGTGAATGGCGGCAATTAAGCAAAACACCGCAAAAACAATCACCGCGATACGCTGCAGAATACACAGCGGGCAAGGTTCTAAGCCAACAACATGCTCAAGATAGAGCGCACCGCCCATCAAGGCGACGCAACCAAGGAAGGCGAGCAAAAATAGACTACGTGGGCTAGCCAAGTGCATGGTGGCTCCGAAGGATCATGACAAAGGCGCCTACGGTAGTAGAAAGCACCTAAGCGTTTCAAGGTAAAAGCGCGTTCTAGGGCAACTGACTGTCTCTTAACAGCAACCGCACGTCGGCTGAAGTGCGGGCCAAACCACCCGCCAATCAAGTCAAACCCAATAAAAAGCCCTTGCAAGCAAGGGCTTTTAACAACGTGCGCGTTTAACCGTGAGTGTTAGTCGCTACGGGTAAAGCACTGAGTCGCTGATCGAGCAAACCCAAGCCTTCTTGGAACAGTTGATTGCTGCGCTCAACATCACCCAACTGCGCAAGCAAGCGAGCCAACTCGGCGCAGGTTTCTGGATGACGCTGGAAGCGCAGGCTGGCGTCGAAATATTCCTTGGCCTTGCCCCACAGTTGGTTGTGCTCGCAGATGCGTCCCAATGTAAGGAGCAGATCAGCGTCAGCCGGATGATCCTTTAGCCAGCTCTCAGCAGTCTGTAGCTGGCGCGCACCATCGCTGCTGCGCAACAAACCATAGAGACGCACCAAACGGCTGTCATAATTACGCTTCAACGCTGCCCGCAATATGACTTCTGCATCATCTTCACTGCCCAGTTGGCGCAACTGCTCGGCATACATCGCCACCAGCGTCGGCTCTTGCTGCTGCGCAGTAGAAAGCTGCTTCCAGGCTTTATTCAGATTAGTCAGCGCGGCTTCATGGCCGCCCTCTTCACTGATCGCCGCTGTGGCCAGACGGCCACGCCAAGCTTTGAGCTCAAGATCAGCCAAGGCCTCACCGCTGAGCATCTTTTCTTTACGCACAGTCGACAAAATACCAAGCAATGCTGACCAATCCTGGTTACGCACATACAACTGCTGCAATTGCTTCAACACTTGTTGATTGTTCGGATGCCGCTCATGCATCACCTGCAGCGTTTCCAGTGCGGCCCCTAACTCACCGCGGTCTTGCTGAAACTCTGCATGACTCAGTGCCACAGCAAGCTCTGCTTGCGGCTGACGCTCAAGTGCGCGCTCAAGCAGCGCATCGCATTCTTCCTTTTGGCCCAGTTCATGAGCCGCACGGGCAGCGCCAAGGTAATACATCAGCGGCAGCGCTTCAGCCTCAGCGGCTTTACGTAAATGGCGTAGCGCAGCTGACCAGCGTCCTTCAACTAGATCGACAAAACCTTGCTCGGAGGCTAATCGCACACGCCGGTTGTGGTGCAGACGTGACCATGGGTTAACCAGCCGTCCGGAGGTCACCAACAAACGCAGCAGCAGACGCAACAGGTAGATGATCAGCCAGAGCGCAACAATCAGTGTCAGGAAAATCCATAAGCTGGATTCGTAGCGAAAGCTCTTGTAGGCCAGCAGTACATAGCCTTTGTGCTCAGCAATTGAGTAGCCAAGCAGAGCCAGCCCGCCAGCAACCAGCAGAATTAATATCAGCAGGGAAGCGCGCTTCATTGAGTCGCCTCCTCCGCCGCCGGCTTGTCTGCAACCGGTGCATCTTTCAGACGTTCACGGGCCGACTGTTTTTTCTCGATATAGGCCTGCATGGCGTTGATCGAATTAGTCAGGTCTGGCGCCTTGACTTCAATGGTCTGGTCGATCAACTCACCCACGCGCGCGCGCAACGCACGGCTGCTTGGATTGTCTTTATTGAAGTTGCCATCAAGCACGTCAGCCGCCTGAGTCAGTGCTTGTTTGTATACCGCTGTCTGGCCATGCAAGGCCGCCCATTGCGCTTGCTCCAGTGCCAGACTCAAAGCCAGGCGAACCTGGGTCAAGCTTTGCCCGGCAAGTAGAGGCCGGATGTTCTGATCGGCATTGAAGTCCAGGCGCACGTACTGCCCAGCGGTTTCCAGAACACTGGCCCACCAGCCTTCACCATAGTTTTCCTCAGCCAATTGACCGAGCACCCCACCGTCATCTTTAAATGATGGATTCAATGCATTGAGCTGCATGCCCTGATCGCGCAACGCACCCAACTGCAAGAACAAACCGGTGCGATCCGGGTTGGGCGTAGTCAGAAGCGCCTCAAGACTTTGCGCCAACTGCTCACGAACTGCGTAGGCGGCCGGGTCATCCTGATCGCGGACGATTTCATCAGCAGTACGCACCAAGGCCGTTGCGCTGTTGATATCTTGCAGCGCCGACAACCGCAGACTTGCCAGACGCAGCAAATGCTCCGCCTCAGCTAAACGCCATTCCTGACGGCTCGCACCGAGCACGGTTTCAAGGCGCTTGTTGAGCAACTGCTGATCGCCCTGTAACTGCAGCACCAGACGCCGACGCTCATCCAATTCATCCGGTGGTGGCAGCGACTGCAAACGGCTATCGAGGCTCTTAGCCTGCTGAGAAAGCGCTGCTGCCTGAGCTTGGGTTTGTTCTAGTTGCGCCACTTGTTGCTGCTCGTTTGCTTGCAACATACGCAGTTGCCAGACACCCCAGCCGCCAATAGCAACGCCAGCTGCGCCGAGTAACAGGGCGATTATCGCCAGGCCGCTAGCGTTTGAAGGTTTCTCTGGCGCTGGTGTTTTAGTGACTGGCTTGGGTGCATCCTGCACAGGCTGCTCTTTCGGGGAAGTCGCTTCGCTCACGTATCCATCCTTTGTCTCAGAGGGCGGGGCAGACTCAGCCTGCAACGCCGCCAACAACGCCGCAGCATTTGCACCGCGACAGTTCACTACAGATTCAGCGCCCGCTGCACGTGCTTGCTCAGCCACTCGCAGACTCGGCACAAATAAGGTTAGCTTGCTTAATGCGGGCCATTGCTCACCTGCCATTTGTAGCAAGTGTTTAAACCCTTGGCCACTACTGACCACCACAGCGTTGAGCTGATTTGAGCGCAAAATCGCATGCAGGGTTCCCGCAGAATATTGCGGCAGCTCTCGGCGGTACAAGCTTAGATAATCCACCACTAAGCCCTGACTACGCAAACTATCGGCGAGTAACTCACGCCCTTCTTCGCCGCGAATAATCAAAACCTTGGGGGCTGAATCTGCATTCAGAGCCTGCTTGAGCCGAGGTAAAGCAAGCAATGCCTCGCTATCATCGCCCGCATCGGACCAGTGCGCATCCACGCCATAATCAGCAAGGATTTCGCCTGTCGCCGCGCCCACGCTGAACCAGGGTTGAGTTGACGGTACGGCTATCTGGTAACCGTCGAGTCGCTGCCGCACAATGCGTGCCGCAGGTTTGCTGACAACAATAACCGCACTGTATCGCCCAAGCTGGCTGAGTATTTCCCGCTGCTCGACGGCTTCATCAAGTTCGACGATATTGAGCAACGGCAAACTATTGCTATGGACGCCATGCTCGGCCAACGCCGCGGCCAGCGTCACGCATTCATCCTGCGGTCGGGTCAACAGCAGACGCCATTGATTCACGCGTGGCCTGCCTCACCATACACGGCGTGAAGAATGGCTTCGGCACCTTGGCCAAGCAAATCTTCAGCAACCGCTATACCGAGCGCTTCTGCCTCGGCCAATGGCGCACGACTCTCCGCGCTCAAGAGCAAACCGCCGTCAGGCTGGCCGACCAAGCCGCGCAACCAGAGCTGTTCACCCTCGATAATCGCATAACAGGCGATTGGCACCTGACAACCGCCATTCAGACGCTTGTTCAGCGCCCTTTCAGCCGTCACGCGCAGCGCTGTTTCACGGTGATTCAATGGCTCAAGCAGCGCATGAATCTCAGCATCAGCGCTGCGGCACTCAATACCGACTGCGCCCTGCCCGCCGGCTGGCAAGCTGTCCTCAACACTGATGGAATCGCGGATACGCTCACCGAAGCCGAGGCGGATTAAACCCGCGGCTGCCAGAATAATTGCGTCGTACTCGCCCGCGTCGAGCTTAGCCAGACGCGTATTGACGTTGCCACGCAGGAAGTTGATGGTCAAATCAGGACGGCGCGCCAACAATTGCGCCTGACGCCGCAGGCTCGACGTACCGACAATACTGCCAGCCGGAAGCGCAGCAAGACTGTCAAAGGTGTTGGAGACGAAGGCGTCGCGTGGGTCTTCTCGCTCACAGATGCAATACAAGCCGAGACCGTCTGGAAAGTCCATCGGCACGTCTTTCATCGAATGAACAGCGATATCCGCCTGGTTTTCCAGTAGTGCGGTTTCAAGCTCTTTAACGAACAAACCCTTGCCGCCAATTTTAGCCAGCGGTGAATCCAGCAGTTTGTCACCACGGCTGACCATTGGCACCAGGTTGACAACCAAGCCTGGGTGAGCTTGCTCTAGACGAGCTTTTACGTGCTCGGCCTGCCACAAGGCCAGGGCACTTTTACGGGTCGCGATGCGAATTTCACGGGGCATGGGCAATTCCAGAATACGAACTGCCCCAGATAATAACAGGCTACGGCGTTACGAGCCTCCCGGCACTGATGCAGCAATACTTATGATTTGGCCGGACTACAGACTGTTCATTAATTTGCGAACACCCGCAACATGCCGGCGACTGACCACCAACGCATCGCCATCAAGCCCTTTGAGGAACAATTGGAAGTGCCCAAGCGGCGTACGCTGCAGACGCTCAATGCGCTCACGCGCAACGAGTGCATTGCGGTGAATACGCACAAATGCGTCACCGAACTCATCTTCAAGCGCCTTAAGCGGCTCATCAAGCAAGACTTCACCATGTTCATGACGCAGGGTCACGTACTTGTGGTCGGCAATGAAATACACCACCTGATCCAAAGGAATCAGCTCAATGCCTTTGCGTGTGCGCGCACTGATATGGGTGCGCGGACCTCCACCCGTTTCGATCGCTGGTCGGGTCAGTGCCGCAAGCTGTACACGGTTGGGCCGCTCCGCCTTTTTCAAGGCTTCAGCAAGGTGTTCGCTGCGCACCGGCTTAACCAAATAGCCAACGGCGCTAACCTGAAATGCCTCCACGGCAAACTCATCGTGAGCGGTACAGAAAATCACCGCTGGCGGCGCTTCACGCTCGCACAACTTAGCCGCGACCTGTAATCCATCCAGACCGGGCATGCGGATATCCAACAGCACAACGTCAGGCTTCAGGCTGTCAATCAGGCTCAGTGCCTCCTCGCCATTGCTTGCAGCTGGCTCAAGGACACGGTAACCATCGAGTTCGCCGACCATTCGGCTTAGGCGCTCTCGAGCTAGGGGTTCGTCATCGACGATAAGAACATTCATATTGCTCTGGCTTCCTGCGTGAGTCTCGCACAAGGATAGCGTAGACGGGTGTAATGGCGGCCGTCACGGCGCTCCACGCTGAGACTGGCTTTAGACCCAAAAAGTGCCGCAAGACGTGCATCGATATTTTCCAAGGCGAGATGAGTCCCACGCGAAGGCGGCATGTCTTGCTCAACATAAGGATTACTCACAGTCAGTTGAAACACTCCTTCGAGGTAATGTGCCTCGACGCATACCAATCCGCCCTGTACCAATGGCTGGATGCCGTATATCAGGGCATTCTCCAGCAGTGGCTGCAGGGTCAATTGAGGAATCGGCAGATCCTCGGGCACACCTGCAACCTCCCACTTCAACTGTAGACGCTCGCCAAGACGATAGTGTTCAATCGATAAATATCGTTGCGCCAGCGCCAACTCATCACTCCAGGCCACCAGACTGCCGGGCTTGGCCAGGCTGGCGCGAAACAAATCAGATAAATCCAGCACCGCCTGTTCTGCTTTATTCGGATCAACCACCACAAGGCTGGCGATACTGTTCAAGCTATTGAACAGGAAATGCGGCCGAATACGCGCCTGCAATGATTCAATACGCGCACGCAACTCTGCCTGCTCTTGTTTGCGCCATTGGCTCTGCAGATAAAAATAGCGTAGCAGCAGTGCCGACATAATCATGCTGATTAATGCATGTCGCAGATAAAGATTGACCTCACCAGCACGGGGCAACTGCCCGCCCAGGTCATAAAAATCGGCGACCGCAGTACAAATCATGGTCAACGCAACCACGATAGTGCAACAAAACAGTCCAGCCACTTCAGCACGCCAGCGTGCCATTAGTGGGCGCAAACGACACAACAGAGCTGCCGAGAGCAATACAATCCATTGCACGAATAACGACGTGAGCGCCAGGCGCACCCAGTTAAAGCCGGGCAACATAGGCTCAGCCAAGACCAGCACCAGCACCAATAACTCGGCGAGCAGGACAATGCTCAGCAGGGCTTCCGGCTGGCAGAGCTCGGGGACGAAGAAATCATCAACCGGCGCACGTTTTTCTTCTGTTTTAAATGGTTTATTTCGCATCAGCGCAGTTTCCGTGTGGCGCGAAGACTCAGCAAGTGGGCAAGCTCCGTACGGTTGAAATAGTGCCGTGAACAGCCGGGCAACCCTACAAACTGTGATGCGGACGACATTGTCAGCAGCGGCTCGGCATACCTATTGTCAAATCTCACCCGGCGATTTTGCGTGTGAGCCCTGTTATTATCGACCCAAGTATCCGTCACGCCGGTCGCGACCCGCTGTTTCAAGCTGCTTTCAGGCGCCTCCAAGCTGCCTGTTTAATCACTTTGAGCATATGTGGCTGCGTTCTGGCCGAACTAGCGCACCAGCCGAGCGAACTCATGAGCACTGAACAGACCAACCAATCCTGGGGCGGCCGCTTCAGCGAGCCAGTCGACGCCTTCGTCGCCCGTTTCACCGCCTCTGTCGAATTCGACAAGCGCCTTTACCGCCACGACATCATGGGCTCGATTGCCCACGCGACCATGCTCGCCAAAGTCGGTGTGCTCAGTGAAGCAGAGCGCGACACCATTATCGAGGGCCTGGGCAAGGTTCAGCGTGAAATCGAAGCCGGTCAGTTCGACTGGAGCATCGAGCGCGAAGATGTACACATGAACATCGAAGCCCGCCTCACCGACTTGATTGGTATCACCGGCAAAAAACTGCACACCGGGCGCAGCCGGAATGATCAGGTCGCAACCGACATTCGCCTGTGGCTACGCGATGAGATCGACATCATCCTTGGTGAAATCACGCGCCTGCAGCAAGGTTTGCTTGAGCAGGCACAACGCGAAGCCGAAACCATAATGCCCGGCTTCACCCACCTGCAAACCGCCCAGCCAGTCACCTTTGGCCATCACTTGCTGGCCTGGTTTGAAATGCTGTCGCGCGATTACGAGCGTTTGATTGACTGCCGTAAACGCACCAACCGTATGCCGCTGGGTTCGGCTGCACTGGCCGGGACAACCTACCCGATTCAGCGCGAGATGACTGCTGAGCTGCTGGGCTTTGACAGCGTCGGCGGTAACTCGCTGGACGGCGTGTCCGATCGCGATTTCGCCATCGAATTCTGCGCCGCGGCAAGTATTGCGATGATGCACCTGTCGCGCTTCTCGGAAGAGCTGGTGCTATGGACCAGTGCGCAGTTTCAATTTATTGAATTGCCGGATCGCTTCTGCACCGGCAGCTCGATCATGCCGCAAAAGAAAAACCCGGACGTACCTGAGCTGGTACGCGGCAAAACCGGTCGCGTATTTGGCGCCCTCACCGGTCTGTTGACCTTGATGAAAGGCCAACCTCTGGCTTACAACAAGGACAACCAGGAAGACAAAGAGCCACTGTTCGACGCCGCCGATACGCTGCGAGACAGCCTGCGTGCGTTTGCCGACATGATCCCGGCTGTAAAGCCCAAGCATGCAATCATGCGTGAAGCCGCTTTACGTGGTTTCTCGACAGCGACCGACCTTGCAGACTATCTGGTGCGCAAAGGTCTGCCATTCCGTGATTGCCACGAGATTGTCGGCCACGCAGTGAAATTCGGTGTTGATAGCGGTAAAGATCTCGCCGAAATGACTCTGGAAGAGCTGCGTGTATTCAGCGATCAAATCGACGCCGATGTATTTGACGTACTGACGCTCGAAGGCTCAGTCAACGCCCGTGATCACATTGGCGGCACCGCACCGGCACAAGTCAGGGCGGCGGTTAAGCGCGGCGAGGCATTGCTGGCCAGTCGTTAAGCATGCGGGCCACAGGCGGCGAGGTACTACTTGTCGCCCGTGGCAGGCTTTGAACGAACCCGTTAGGCGTTCGCCTGAGCACGCGCCTTAATCATCGCCATAAACTCAGGCATGTTGGCGTCTTTGTCCGCCGCAATCTTCTGTACGTGCGCCAGACCGTTCAGCTGCGCGAGCAACTTGCCAGCTTCAGGGAAATCCGCCACCAAATCGATATCAAACAGCTTCTGCGCAACGGCACATGCCAGATCAAAGCTGTACAAGAAATACACATCTGCCAGCGTCAGACTGTCACCAGCAACATAGGGTGCAAACTTGCCGTGACGCTTCAGCGCGGCAACCCCCGCCAATAACTCTGCCTTGCACTTTTCTTGAAGCGCAGGGGCAATCTGCATGCCGAAAAAAGCCTGTGGATAACCCAGCCGCGCCGGCAGCTCAATATACAACTCAATCTCGCGCATCAATGCTCGAACCTGTGCCCGCGCATAGGGTTCACTGGGCAGCAACGACTTACCGCTGCCTGTCTCTTCGATGTATTCGAGAATAACGCTGGTTTCACTCATGAAGCCTTGTTCAGTACCCAGCGCCGGGACTTTGCCGCGCGGGCTGATCTTTAGGCTTTGCTCACTCTGATCAGGGTGAAACGGCACTTCCTCAAAAGCCATGCCTTTTTCCAGCAGGGCAAACTTGACCATGTTGTAGTAGTTACTAACGGCGAATCCATAAAGTTTCAGCATCACGGCAGGCTCCCAGATTGTCCAACCTAAGGTTATAGACCTGCAAAGCGTTAACTGGCCAGTCTTATCAGAGCAGTGAATAGCGAAAGCTTGTACAGACTGGCACACTGCAAACACTACCCGCGCACGAGACTGAAATGAGCGATATCGAAGACAACGAAGACGAGGCATTTGCTGGAGATCGCCTGATCGAAGCGGTCGAAAATCAGATCGAGGCAGGTGAACCCGCAGCGGCCCGAGCAACCTTGAATAAATTGACGCTGGTAGGCTATGAGCGCGATGAGATATTGCAGTTGATGGCTCAAGTGCTGGCATATGAAGTCAACAGCATGCTCGAAGCCGATCAGCCGTTTAATCTGCAACGTTATGAGTCAGGCTTACGCGCACTGCCTGAGTTACCTGAATAGTGACGGTGCACCATGGTTGTCGCCACACTCGGTAACGTGTGGCCAATGCCAAGCACCGACAATCACGCTAATGGGGGTCGTAATCGAGTGAGCTACAGGCTAACCCTCGCGACGTTATGCCTACTATTGAGCCTCGGCCCGAACAGCGTGCAGGCGGAAACCTTTCGGATAGGTGCCGAAGACGATTGGTTTCCCTACACCGCACTGCGCAATGGCAAAATTCAGGGTATGTCAGTGGATATTGTTCGTGCGGCATTTGCCGCCAGCAATACCGATATAGAGTTAGTGCCTTATCCGTACTCACGGTGCATGGACACCGCGCTGCGCGGCGAGATCATGGGCTGCTTCAATACCTTGCCCAATAAGCAGATTGCCAGCGAATACCTCTTACCGCATTACCCACTGTTCAACGATGACATCCTGCTGTGGGCCAACAGTAAAACGGCTGAACCTGTGCTCAGCCTTGCTGAGTTAAGTTGGCAATCAGTTGCCGTCACCATTGGTTATGAATACGGCGCTCAGTTCGACCAAATGGCGGCCATCCAGCGCGTGCCAGTCAGGCGTGACCTCAACGGATTCCTGATGCTACAGCGCGGCCGAGTCGACTATACCGCGGCGTATCGCGGAACCGTCAGGGCCTTGATTGCAGAGCGCCCAGAATTTAAAGATGCGTTCACTCCAGTCGCAACATTGATCCACGCCCAACTATTCCTGAGCTTCACCCGCAAAGACCCGCGTGCACCGGAACTCATCAGCCGCTTCGATAAGGGTATGCAAATCATCCACACAAACGGCACCTATCAGCAGATACTCGACCACTGGCATCATCAGATCGCTGCAGATTGAATGAGCCTTAGCTACACTGATCCAACCTGAGCGTCGCCCAACAAAGGAGTCGATACAAAAGGTAGCGAGCGTACGCAGTACAAGCCATACAGATAATCTGGAGCTGAGCTAAAAAGCATCTTGAGCATCTGTCATTCACCGCGAGGGCTGCCCCAAAAGTCTTACGCAGTAGTTTTCAGCGGTTTCCTAAAATAATAGCTGGAGTACTTATGGCCTTTACCCCTGAACTTATTGCCGAACTCGAAATTCTCTCCATGTACAACCTGAGTAACACCAAAGAAGGGCTCAAAGTGCACCACACGGCATCGCCAGCAGCGATAGCGGCCGCTCAGCGTCTACATGCCAAAGGTTTGATTTCACTCGATGATGGCGGTTACCTGACCAGCCTTGGGTTAGATGCAGTCGAACACACACAAGTGCTGCTAGGGATTCTCTCCGAGCCACAGCCCGCTTAAACACGGCACTCAGCAGGCGGACGTGCTCCGCCTGCCCCGCCTCGCTCATAGCCCTCAGAACCTGTGCTGAAAAACCACAGCACTAACGAAAGTATGGGTTAGACTGCCAGTCTGGACAGGGATATGACTAATAATAACAATGTCACACATTCGCAAGCCGCTTGGCAGCAGCTTCCTGATCTCAATTAGAGAGTCTTTCATCGCGCTCTTGCCGTTCATTTTGGCAAAGTCGTTTATTTTACTGATCCTTGCCCTCATTGTTGCCGCCCCCCTTGAGCACCCACCGATTATCCACGCCACACAATGGCTGACCGTATTCAGCGCCCAGCTTTCTTTGCTGTTTCCACTGCTCGCGCTTATTTCACTGTCATTTCACTTTGCTAAACACTTGCAACTCTCGGCAGTGGTCGTGTGTTCCCTTGCCTTTAGCAGCTTACTTGCCCTGCATATACCCGCTCAAAGTGAAGGCCCGAATATTGGTTTTATAACAGACGTTCTCGGCGACCCCCGCGCAGTTATTTTACCCATTCTGGCTGCCTATTTACTGCGCCCACTAATCGCAATAAAAACCTGGCAACTGGTTAAAGGCAAACTATTAAGCAGTTACTTGAAGCAGCACCTTAATAACGCTATACCGACCCTTGTTTGTTTTATCTTGTTATTCATCGTCGGTTTATTACTGTCAATGATTGCACACTGGATTGTCGACCCGCTGATAGCAGTTTTTAACGGTGCCGACGTGAGTGTGCAGTTGTTCATGCGTACGTTGTTGACTCATGTCTTCTGGGTGATCGGTGTGCATGGCGACAATGCCTATTTATTGCTAACCGGGACGCAAAGTGACGCTCGCCTTCTTGCGCCTAACCTAACGACGGAACAATTTATAAATTTATTTATTATTTTCGGGGGCAGCGGCGCTACGCTGTCACTGGTCATTGCGATTTATATAGGTACGCGAGACGCAACATCGCGACGCCTTGCCAAAATTGCGGCGCCCTTTGCGTTATTTAATATAAACGAGATGCTGATTTACGGTCTGCCCATCGTATTTAATCCGCGACTTATAGTGCCGTTTATTGTCGTACCGCTGGTCAATCTGTGCATTGCCTACACAGCAATATCAACGGGTTACTTTAGCTTCAACGACCACTCACTCCCGTGGATTACGCCGCCTCTGCTGAATGCTTATATGGCGAGCGGAAGCATTACCACCGTCTTGCTCCAGGCCGGGTTAATTACATTAGGCACCTGTATCTACTTACCCTTCGTCAAGCGGCTCTCCATAATGTCCGAGCGCCATGACCTCGATAAGGGGTTAGCTAAACGCGTACAACTTAATGACGAGATCGGCCGTAGTATTGAGCAACAATATACGCAAAAACAGTCTGAATCCTTACGCGCTGAAATTGATTTAGAAAAAACCATCAAAGATGTGCTCGCTGGCGACCTGCAACTGCACTACCAACCCAAGCTATCGCTCGAAACCAATCAAGTCGTCGGTTTTGAGGCGCTGCTGCGCATCACCGATGAAACCGGAGTGCTCAAAGGCCCCTACTTTGTCGATGCGTTCCAACGCGCAGGCTATTCACACATCATCGACCGATTCGTCATCGACACCGTGGCCGAGGACATTGCCAACTGGGAGCTGGAAGGTTTCACCCCGAAAGTCAGTATCAACCTTGATCCCAACAGCATGGCCGATCCGCAGATGCTCAGCACGCTGATAGATCGCCTCGGGAGTTACGGCCCACGCATTGAAATTGAAATACTCGAGTCGGCATTTATGCTCGAACTCAATCGAGTTGAAAGCTGTATGGGGAAATTGAAAGACCTCGGCTTTAGCTTTTTACTGGATGATTTTGGCACCGGGTATTCCAGCCTCAGTTTGCTGAGCCGGATTAACGTTGACAGCATTAAGCTCGACCGCAGCATTCTTGAAAATGCCAATGAGCATAAAGGCCGTATCCTCTACCGGCAGACCTGTTACCTGTGCCGCAGCCTGGGCTTTAGCCTAATTGCCGAAGGCGTCGAAACACCTGAGCAAGCCGAGTTTGTGAAAGCCTCAGGCGTGCAATATGTACAAGGCTGGCTATACGCCAAAGCATTACCCGGCCCGGAAGCAAAAGCATTTGCACTTAACCGCGCAGCAAACACTTAACTGGGAATAATCAACGCTGGGGGCTGTCTTCAGAAAGCTTCAGCGCAGCCGATAAAGGCTAAAATATCGCTTGCGAGCTATTGCCAGTAAGCGCAACCCTAAGGAACCTCTGAAAACTACTGCGCTCGATATTACGGCGTTAAAAAATTGCTCAAAATGCTCATTTAGGCCAACTAAACTCCGCTTTTTCGCATTTTTTTGCCTTGTACTACCGTCGCTCGCTACCTTTTTCAGAGAGTTCCTAAGCGCAGATTGACAACATGCCCGCTAATCAAGAAATCCGCCCTGACCTTGACGACGGCATTGACCGCAAGGCACTCGCACAGCTGCGTAAACGCTTCATTCAGGTTAATCAGGGACGCCTGTTGCGCGCCAATCAGGCGCTTTCAAGCCGTCAGCAGTTGGTGTTGAAGCTGCTGCCGCTGCTGCTCCATGTCAATCACCCCTTGCTGCCCGGTTATGTCTCCAGCACTACTCCGGCGGGTCTTTGCGGCTATGAACCCGAAACTGACGTGCTCGCCAACGCGCAGCGCCTGACCCGCTCCTTCACCTACAAAGCACCGCGCGGCAAGCAACAAGCACCGCTGCTGGGCCTGTTCTTGATGGGCAGCCTCGGCACGCTGGCTCAGGCCGATCAGAGCGATATGGACTTGTGGCTCTGCCACGCCCCTGAACTCAATGAGCAAGCGCTGGGCGAACTGCGCAAAAAGTGCGCGTTACTTGAAAATTGGGCGACAACTCAAGGCAGCGAGGTGCATTTCTTTCTGGTCAACCCTGGGCGATTTCGCATCGGCGAGCGCGACTCGCAATTAACCTCGGACGACTGCGGTACCACCCAACATTACTTGCTGCTCGACGAGTTTTATCGCACGGCCATCTGGCTCGGTGGTCGCACGCCCATGTGGTGGCTGGTGCCTGCATTCGAAGAGGCACGCTATGAAAGCTATGCCCAAACCCTGCTTGAGAAACGCTTTGTGCGCAGCGAAGACGTGTTGGATCTGGGCAGTCTTGCGCATATTCCACCCGGCGAGTTCATCGGCGCGGGCATGTGGCAGTTATACAAGGGCATCAAGTCGCCCTACAAGTCGGTACTGAAGCTGCTGCTGACTGAAATTTACGCCAGCGAACACCCCAAGGTTGAGTGTTTGTCGCTGCGTTTCAAGCATTCGGTATTCGCCAATCAACTAGAGCTTGATGAGCTTGACCCATACATCGTGGTTTACCGGCGTATTGAGGAATACCTGCTCGCGCGTGGTGAGCATCAGCGCCTTGAGTTGATTCGGCGCTGCGTGTATCTAAAAGCCAACAAGAAACTCAGCCGACCGCCACGCAATGGCGTCAAAAGCTGGCAGCGTCTGCTACTTGAACGCCTCAGTGATGAGTGGCAATGGGACCGGCGCAAGCTGGTACTACTCGACAGTCGCAGCCAGTGGAAGGTGCGCCAGGTAAATACTGAGCGGCACATGCTGGTCAATGAACTGACCTACAGCTATCGCTTCCTTGTGCAGTTCAGCCGCAACCTGCGCGACAGCAGCACTGTGAGTCAGCAGGATCTGGCCATTCTTGGCCGACGCCTGTATGCCGCATTCGAGCGCAAGGCAGCCAAGATAGAGTTTATCAATCCTGGCATCGCCCCCGATCTCGGTGAAGACACTATTACCCTCGTGCATTCGCCCAGCCCCGAGGCGCCCAACGAACAACAATGGGCATTATTTAGCGGCAGCTTAGGCGCGCAAAGCTGGTCGAATTTTGCCCCTATCAAGCGCACTCGGGAATTGGTTGAGCTGCTGGCGTGGAGTCATTTCAACGGGATAATCGACAGTGGCACGCGGATATCCTTACATCCAGGCGACACTGACCTGACTGAGTCCGAACTGTCCAATCTACTGCTCAGTTTGCGCCAGTCGGTGAACTTGCCACTGTCACCAGTTGGCGAAGCCGCACTGCGTAAAAAAAGTCATCCAAGCACGGTTTTGCTGCTGGTAAATGCAGGCATCGACCCACTCAAACAGCACAGCCGAATGAATGTGCACATGACGACCGAGCACATTGATGCGCTGGGCTATTCAGGCGTAAGGGAAAACCTGGTGCAGAGCATCGACCAGATCAGTCTGAATAGCTGGAACGAGCTGAGCGTTCAACGTTATAGCGGCCCAACAGCGTTAATCGACTGCCTGCGCGACTACCTCAACCGCCTCCCCCAAGATGCTGCGCCACCGACCTTACAAATACGCTGCTATTGCCGCAACAGAGCGATGACTATCGCCGAGCGCGTGGAGGAGTTATTCACCCAGGTACAAAGTACTCACGCCATGGCGCTACCCCAGCGCTACATCGTACAAACCAAGCAGCTGTTTCACGTACTTGAGTTGGGTTCGGCCTCGGTTCACAACAGCACCCTGAACGGCATGACCGAACTGGTCGAGCATCTGGGCAGCGCGCAGAGCCAGGCCAGTGCATTGCACGTTGACCGAAGCGCATTGCAGAACGACGACCTGAGCCTGATTTTGCCAGCCACCAAGGCAAATTGTATTCAAGTGTTTTATCGCATCGTTGGCAATGGTGCAGAGGCCGAACTGAGCATCCTTGATGAGCACAATGCACTGTGGCGCCAGCGCCTTTCGTTTACCGACGAACACTGCCTGCTGACCCCGATTCAACGCTTTCTGCAGTCATTGCTGTATCGGCGCAATGCTCTACCGGCCATGACTGAGCAGCAAGCGCTGCCCGAAATCGCGTATTACCAAGTACTGCCAGATGCGCCCGGCACGGCCAAATCCATAATCCCGTGCGAAGCACCGCAATCACCGATAAACCATCCGTTTTACGACGTGCAGGCGATTATCAGCCCAGCAGGCGGCAAACGCGTGCGGGTGACGCTTTACTGCAACCATCAAGAGTTTTCACAGCTGCAATATGCAGGCGACTTATACGCGGCAGTGGCGCAACACATCCTGGCTCAACGGCGCGGTGGCGAGCGTTATCCGTGCTATATCACTGATGTTGATTTATCTGCGGTTGTCGCTGAAGAAAAGATCCAGACCTTGCACTATTTGCGCTACAAAACCACGCTGGAAGCGGCCTTGAATATGGCCCTGCAAAATGCCTGAACGAGCCGCAAATATTTGAACACGATCAAGGCAAAACTTACCGAGGCTCTGTGCATGAGCCTCGGCGTTCACTGGAGCATCAAAGAGGCGCCTAGCGAGAGTATTCGCCAGCAGCTTCCGGCTGATACTCAACCGCCAGTAAAGTCAGCTTAAGTACTTTGCCGTTAGGGCTGGTCCAGTCAATGTGTTGGCCAACGCTCAGGCCCAGCAAGGCGCTGCCGACTGGCGCAAGAATCGAAACCTTGCCTTCACCACCCGCATCCTGCGGATACACCAATGTCAGGTGGTAATCCTTGCCACTGCTCTCTTCACGGCAGTGCACACGCGAGTTCATGGTCACTAAACCGGCGGGCACTTCGTCGTGACCGATAACATCTGCACGGTCAAGTTCAGCCTGCAACGCGACAGCACCTGGACCAAAGTCGTCAAGGTCGTCGAGCAAGCGTTCAAGCCGCTGCATGTCGAGGCGGGTAATGGTGATTGTCGGTGCGCTGCTCATGGTGAACGCAGTTCTCCTTGAAATACGGATCGTGAGTAAATCGTTTTAGACGAAGGCTAAAAAAGCAAAAACCCCGCCAGAAAGACGGGGTTTTTAACAAGTGCTGAAGCTGAACGTACCACAGCCAATTAAATAAACAAGACCACCGGGTCAGGTATTACCTTGCAACAGGCGTTGGCTGGCTCGTTGGCAAATTGCCAAACGCTGCGCTGTATCAGACTCGCTCCACGCACGAATCTCGTTCAAGGTGCGGCCACAACCGACACAGGTATCGTCATCATCCAGACAGCAACGGCGCTGACAAGGTGATTCCACCGGCTCTGCAACGACTTGCGAGACGCTTTGCGCCTCAGAGCTCATCGAATTCAAGGTCTGCACCCGATTGTTCCTGGGTGATTCGCACAAGCATCTCACCGAGCAGTTCGTCACTGGTATCGCAAATCCAACGCTCGCTAGACTGATCGTAATCGAAGTGGAAACCACCCGACTTAGCCGCTACCCACAGCTGCCGAATAGGCTCCTGACGGCTCAGAATCAGCTGGCTGCCATTCTCAAAGCGCACGGTCAGCACGCCCGCTGAGTTTTCCAGGTCAATGTCCAGGTCGCTGTCATCAAAAATATCTTCTACCGCTTGCTGTGTAGCATCCACCAGATCGTGAAAGCGGGCTTCGGTCAAACTCATTGCAAATTACCTCAGAAAATTCAGAGCGTGCAGAACGGTTGGGGAAGTCGGTGGTAATGAATTCGACGTAAACGTGCGTCCTGCATGTCGAAACGGCTTCGCTGAATCTGGCGCTGCAATCATATAAGACATTGAAGTGTACGGTGTGTTGCGCCTGTTTTGTATGCTTGTCAGCAATGCTGGCGTTTTAGTCCAATGGAAATGTGAGAGAGGCGCGATACTCATGCGGGCTTTGCCCGGTCCAGCGACGAAACGCTCGGGCCAACGAACCGGCTTCACTGAAACCAACCAGATAGGCGATTTCCCCCAACCCCAACGCCGGGTCGGCCAGGTACCGCAGCACCAAGTGCTTGCGCGTTTGTTCTAGCAATTGATTAAACGACAGGCCTGCATCATTCAACCGTCGCTGCAAGGTGCGCGGACTCATGGCCATCTGCTCGGCAATCTGCGCTAACTCTGGCGTGCCTTGTGACAACTGCTGAACCAACAGCAGGCGCGCCTGATCAAGCACGCTATTGCCTTGCTTGATTTCTGTCAGCAAGCGATCTGCGTATGCGTCAAACATGCTGCGCACCTGAACATCCGCTTGGCTCAACGGGGTGTTGAGCAAGCGTTTGGGGAATACCAGCGCGTTGTCTGCCTGTTCAAACAGAACCGGACATCGGAAAATTCGTTGATGCTCACGGGTATCAACTGGCGCACGGTGCTGAAAGCGCACCTCGGTCGGAGGTATCTGCAAACCGCTAATCCAGTGGCCAAAGGTCATCCAGCCGGCCAGGGTTTCCTCACTCAATTGCCGGGACGGCTGCAACAACGGCTGCCAACTGTGCGCAACTTGCGCCTCGACACCGGCACGCGGCGGCTCATCGGCTAGATCAACATGGCCGAGATTACCCACCAGTGAGGCGTAGCGCGCCTGCCGATGCAGAGCATCAGCTAAAGTCGCACAGCTCATGATCAAATAGCCCAATACGCCGTAATAGCCGGGCCGAACCGACTCTCCGACATGCAAGCCCAGGCAATCATCGCCACTGGTACTGACGCCCAACTCAAGCAGTTGGACGTACAGTTGGGCATCAATCCGCTGGTCGCGTTGACTCAGTATCTGCGGGCTCAGCTTGAGCTGCATAAGCAACTTATCCACAGGCAAACCTTGACGTTCAAGGTAGTCGAGCAGCCCCTGTAAATAGGCAACCGAGACCGAACTGGTGAGCGCTGCAAGGTTATCCATCACGACTCCTGTGGCTGAACAATTGCCATTCTAGGCGAGCTTGCCCGGACTTGACCAAACGTAAGCAGGCTCGGCGCTCCAGGCCAGACGCCTCTTCTACTGGCATTCTTAGCGCATAGGCAAGCCGCCGGGGGGCCGGTATACTCCTGCTCAATAGTGTTTTTTATCAAGGATTTCCACATGAAGCGGCTGCTTACTGCCCTTATCGCGATCGTCGCTGTCAGTTCTGTGCTTTCAGGTTGTGGCCAAAAGGGCCCTCTTTACCTGCCAGACGAAACACAAGAACCTGCAGCGCAAACCGAATAAGGACACTTTATGAACGCCTTCAACTACCGCGACGGCGAGCTGTTCGCGGAAGGCGTGGCGCTGTCCGCCATTGCCGAACGGTTCGGTACGCCGACCTACGTTTACTCGCGTGCGCACATTGAAGCGCAGTACAAGGCCTATGCCGATGCATTACAGGGCATGGAGCACTTGGTTTGCTTCGCGGTCAAAGCCAACTCCAATTTGGGCGTACTCAACGTACTGGCGCGCCTTGGCTCAGGCTTCGACATTGTTTCACGTGGCGAACTTGAACGTGTTTTGGCAGCTGGCGGTAGCGCCGACAAAATCGTCTTCTCAGGCGTCGGCAAGACCCGTGAAGACATGCAGCGCGCGTTAAGCGTTGGCGTGCATTGCTTTAACGTTGAGTCCACCGACGAGTTGGAGCGTTTGCAAGAAGTCGCCGCGAAGATGAATGTCCGCGCGCCAATTTCATTGCGCGTGAACCCGGACGTTGATGCTGGCACTCACCCTTACATCTCCACTGGTCTGAAAGAAAACAAGTTCGGCATCGCCATCGCTGACGCCGAAAGCGTGTATGCCCGCGCCGCCGAACTGCCAAACTTGCAGATTATCGGTGTCGATTGCCACATCGGCTCACAGTTGACCACCTTACCGCCGTTCCTTGACGCACTGGATCGCTTGCTGGTTCTGGTTGATCGCTTGGCTGAACGCGGCATCGCGCTCAAGCATCTGGATCTCGGTGGCGGCCTCGGCGTGCAATACCGTGACGAAGAGCCGCCACTGGCGGGCGACTACATCAAGGCCGTGCGTGAACGCATTGCCGGGCGTGATCTGGCCTTGGTTTTTGAGCCGGGCCGCTCGATTGTCGCCAACGCAGGCGTATTGCTGACGCAGGTCGAATACCTCAAGCATACCGAACACAAAGATTTCGCCATCGTCGATGCGGCAATGAATGACCTGATTCGTCCGGCGCTTTATCAAGCGTGGATGGACGTTATCGCGGTTAAGCCACGTGAAGGCCTGACCCGCAACTACGACATCGTCGGACCGATCTGCGAGACCGGTGACTTTCTCGCCAAGGATCGCCAACTGAATCTGGCTGAGGGTGACTTGCTTGCCGTGTGCTCCGCTGGCGCCTATGGCTTCGTGATGAGCTCCAACTACAACACTCGCGGTCGCGCCGCCGAAGTGATGGTGGATCATCAGCGCGCCGTTGAAGTGCGTGCCCGCGAGACATACAGCGAACTCTATGCGGGCGAAAGCCGTCTGCCGGAGTAACCCCATGTTATTGCGCTTTACCAAAATGCACGGCCTCGGCAATGACTTCATGGTCCTCGACCTGGTCAGCCAGCACGCGCACATTCAGCCTAAAAACGCCAAGCAGTGGGGCGACCGCTTCACGGGCGTCGGCTTCGATCAGTTGTTGCTGGTTGAGCCCCCGAGCAATCCGGATGTTGATTTCCGCTATCGCATCTTCAACTCAGACGGTAGCGAAGTTGAGCAATGCGGCAACGGTGCACGCTGCTTTGCGCGCTTTGTGCTGGACAAACGGCTGACGTCTAAAAGGCAAATTCGGGTCGAGACCAAAGGCGGCATCATCGAGCTCAACGTTCGCAACGATGGCCAAATCACTGTCAACATGGGCCCGCCACGCCTAGCGCCAGAACAGATTCCGTTTCAAGCGGACGCGCAAGCGCTTAGCTATCGGGTTGAGGTCGACGGTGAAACTGTTGAGCTCGCCGCCGTGTCCATGGGCAACCCCCATGCGGTGTTGCGTGTGGATAACGTCGAAACCGCTGCGGTTCACGGTTTAGGCCCTAAACTTGAGCACCACCCGCGCTTTCCACAGAAGGTTAACGTTGGCTTCCTCCAGGTGATTGATCGCCAGCGCGGTAAATTGCGCGTGTGGGAGCGTGGCGCAGGTGAAACCCAAGCCTGCGGCACCGGCGCTTGCGCCGCTGCGGTAGCCGCCATCAGCCAAGGCTGGATGGATTCGCCGGTGCAACTAGAACTGCCAGGTGGCAAACTCTTAATTGAATGGGCAGGCCCCGGCCAGCCCGTTATGATGACCGGGCCCGCCGTACGCGTTTACGAAGGACAAGTTCGCTTATGAGTGACCAGCAGGATTCACCAAAAACCCTCGACTCAGCCACCGTGGCCGCATATTTGCGCCTGCACCCGGAGTTTTTCATCGACCACGATGACTTGATTCCAGAGCTGCGCATTCCGCATCAACGTGGCGACACGGTCTCTTTGGTCGAGCGTCAGGTAAACCTGCTGCGCGAGCGCAATATCGACATGCGCCATCGTTTGTCACAACTAATGGATGTGGCACGCGACAACGACCGGCTGTTCGAGAAAACCCGTCGCCTGGTTCTCGATATGCTCGACGCCGCCAGCCTTGAAGAAGTCGTCAGCTGTGTTGAAGACAGCTTGCGCAGTGAGTTTCAGGTGCCTTTCGTCAGCCTTATCCTGTTCAGCGAAAATCCCCTGCCGGTCGGTCGCTCGATGAGCAGCAGCGAAGCGCATCAAGCCATTGGTGGCTTGCTGGCAGGCGGCAAAACCATTTGCGGCGTATTGCGTGAACACGAACTGGCATTCTTGTTCGGCAAGAGCGAAGCTGGAAATGTCGGCTCGGCGGCGGTGGTTTCAATCACTCATCAGGGCACCCATGGCGTCTTGGCCATTGGCAGCACCGATCCGCAACATTACAAAAGCTCGCTGGGTACCTTATTCCTCGGCTACATCGCTGAAGTGCTAGCACGTGTACTGCCCCGCTTTGCGACCCCGCTTCGCTCAGTTCGCTAAGGCTACATAGGTGGCTGCAACGTCATCCCTGCAGCCGTTAGCCATCCAGCGCAAGCGGCGCCTCAGGAGTCACCATGCAAGCTCGCATCGACGCCTACCTCGAACACCTTCGCAGTGAGCGCCAAGTCTCGGCGCATACGTTGGATGGCTACAGCCGCGACCTGAGCAAGTTGCTGGGCTTCTGTCAGCGTGAACAATTGGCTGATTGGAACCAACTCGACACCTCGCGTTTGCGCCGACTGGTCGCTCATCTGCATATGCAAGGTCAGTCCAGTCGCAGCTTGGCGCGCCTGCTTTCGGCAACACGTGGGCTGTACCGCTATTTGATTCGCGAAGGTCACTGCCAGCACGATCCGGCCAGTGGCTTAATGCCGCCCAAAGGTGAGCGCCGCCTCCCCAAGACGCTGGATGCCGACCGCACTGGGCAACTGCTCGACGGCGCAGTCGAGGACGACTTTATCGCCCTGCGCGACCAAGCCATTCTCGAATTGTTTTACTCCTCCGGCCTGCGCTTGTCCGAGTTGGTCAGCCTCAACCTGGACGGCCTCGATTTAGCGGCAGGGTTAGTCCGCGTGCAGGGTAAAGGCAATAAAACCCGCGAGCTGCCAGTGGGGCGCATGGCCCGCCAAGCGTTGGAAAACTGGCTGCCAATGCGGGCATTAAGCGCACCAGCAGATGGCGCGGTGTTCGTCAGCCAGAAAGGCAAGCGTATTGGCGCCCGCGCCGTGCAATTGCGGGTACGCCAGGCCGGGGTTCGTGAGCTTGGGCAGAACCTGCACCCGCACATGCTCAGGCACTCGTTTGCCAGCCATATGCTGGAGTCGTCGCAAGACCTGCGCGCGGTACAAGAACTACTTGGGCACGCCGATATTGCCACGACGCAAATCTATACCCACCTGGACTTCCAGCACCTGGCCACGGTTTATGACAGCGCCCATCCACGGGCCAAACGCAAAGGCAGCAGTGAATGACCATCAAGCTAATCACTTTTGACCTCGACGACACCTTGTGGGATGTCACGCCGGTGATGCAAGACGCCGAGGCCGCGCTGCGTAACTGGCTGACCATGTATGCGCCCAAGTTAGGTGCCGTGCCAGTTGAGCACCTGTGGCAGATTCGCAATCAGTTGCTGGAGCAAGAGCCAACCCTTAAACACCGCCTGAGCGAACTTCGTCGGCGTATTCTGCTCAATGCCTTGCAAGGTGCAGGTTATGTCGAGAAAGAAGCTTCAGCGCTGGCTGAGGCCGGTTTTCAGGTGTTCTTGGCCGCCCGCCATCAAGTTGAACTGTTTGCCGAGGTGCACCCGACCCTTGAGGCGCTGGCTGCTCAGTTCCAACTCGGGGTGATCACCAATGGCAATGCCGATGTTCGGCGCTTGGGTTTGGCCGATTATTTTCAATTTGCCTTGTGCGCTGAAGACTTAGGGATTGGCAAGCCAGATCCTAAACCCTTTCAAGAAGCGCTTAGGCACGCGAATGTCGGCGCAGAGTTCGCGGTACATATCGGCGACCACCCGAGCGACGATATCGCGGGCGCACAAGCCGCTGGCATGCGCGCCATCTGGTTCAACCCACTAAATCGAACCTGGCCCGACCAAGCCCCACCAGACGGTGAAGTCAGCAGCTTGGCGCAATTACCCGAACTCCTGAGCAGTTGGTTGGCCGGTTAAGGCCGGCGTTTGTGGATTGACCAATCGTCAGCTACAAAAAAACCTGCTCTAAGCAGGTTTTTTTGATTAAGCGAACACTCAAATAGGGCGGCTGCCGTATTTGCTGTCCGGCTTTTTCGGCGGGTCAGAAACCACGTTAGGTTCGACCTCTTGCACTTTACCACCACGTGCCAGGAACTCCTCCATGGCCTGAGCCAGTGAGTCACGATCCTTTTGCTTGGCTTCAACGCTTGGCAAATCTTCCGGGTCTACCGCAGCTTTAGCTTTTTTGCTTTTGCTTTTGCCGGAAGGCGCGGCAATGTCGTCATCGCTATCGTCATCAATACTTGGGTCACCATCGTCAGACGCAGCAAGATCCTCACCATCGTCCTCGTCAGCCCCATCCAACTCTTCTTGTTCGAGATCTTCGTCGCTCATGTTTAGCCTCATGAAATGCGAAAGCAGATTAGTTATAGCCCAGCTGCGTAAATTTCGTACACCGCCAGCAAAAATTCAAATGCCCTTGCCAGACAAAAGTCGCTTGAGGCGTCCTTTGCCAGTTTGCTCGGGCCGGTATCAGTCACTGCAAAAAGACTGAGCCCAACGGCGCGCATTCTAGCGCGCCTCCAGAAAAAACAAAGTAAAAGTAGCAGCTATCGTTTATTTAACAACGCTGCTTACCACCCGAAACTCAAACGTAAAAAAAAGCCCAGTTGCGCAATTTACTCAAAGTAAATCCGCTAGCTGGGCTGTGGTGTTGCTGATGGAGCATGCGCCGTTATTATTTAACCAGCGTTGACGCTAGAACCTGCCAGTGAATTATGACTTGGTGAATTCTGGATAAGCTTCCATACCGCACTCGGCAATATCCACACCTTCGTATTCTTCTTCTTCGCTAACCCGCAGGCCAATAACCGCTTTGATGATTGCCCAAACGATCAGGCTGGCGATGAATACCCAAGCGAAGATCGAAGCAATACCCAGCAACTGAGCACCCAAGGTTGCGTCAGGGTTGGTCAGGCAAACAGCCAGCAGACCCCAAATACCGCACACTCCGTGTACCGAAATCGCACCCACTGGATCATCGAGCTTGAGCTTGTCGAGGCCGATGATGGCGAACACCACCAATACACCCCCAACAGCGCCGATCATCGTGGCTTGCAGGGCACCAGGGGTCAGCGGTTCAGCGGTGATCGCAACCAGACCAGCCAACGCACCGTTAAGGGCCATGGTCAGGTCAGCTTTGCCGAACAGGATGCGCGCCACCAACAGCGCTGCAATCAAACCACCCGCTGCAGCCATGTTGGTGTTAACAAACACCTGAGCAACAGCGTTGGCATCTTCAATGGTGCTCATCTTCAACTGCGAACCGCCGTTGAAACCAAACCAGCCCATCCACAGAATGAATGTACCCAACGTGGCCATTGGCAAGTTAGCACCCGGAATCGGGTTAATCTGGCCGTTAGCGCCATATTTACCTTTACGTGCACCCAGCAGCAGAACACCCGCCAGAGCCGCAGCAGCACCCGCCATGTGCACTACGCCAGAACCTGCGAAGTCGAGGAAACCTGCAGAGTTAAGGAAGCCCGCGCCCCATTTCCAGAAACCTTGTACGGGATAGATGAAACCGGTCATCACCACCGCGAAGGCCAGAAACGCCCAAAGCTTCATACGCTCGGCAACCGCACCGGAAACGATCGACATACAAGTGGCAGCGAACACCACCTGAAAGAAGAAGTCCGAACGCAATGAGTAGTACGGTGCATCGTCGCCACCCGCCAAAACGGCTTCAGCGCTGTGCTCGCTACCAATCAAAAAGCCGAGGCTTGGCAGAATGCCGCCTTCAGGGCTGGAATACATGATGTGGTAACCGATGACCAGATACATGACGCTGGCAACCGCATACAGTGCGATATTCTTGGTCAAAATTTCGGTGGTGTTCTTGGCACGCACCAGACCGGATTCGAGCATGGCGAAACCCGCCGCCATCCACATCACCAATGCGCCGCATATCAAGAAGTAGAAGGTGTCAAAACCGTACGTCAATGCTGTCAATGCTGTGTTGTCCATATGTCACCTCGTGCCGTGCGCCTTATCAATAGCGCTATTCGGTTAGGGCGCCCGAAGGGGCGCGCTCTGTGTGCTTACAGGTTGTAGCCACGCTCGTTATGCTGGGCGAGATCCAGACCGACAGTTTCTTCTTCATCGCTGACCCGCAGCCCCATTACCAAATCGATCACTTTGAGAATCACAAAGGTCACAATCGCGGTGTAAACCACGGTGAAGATCACGCCCTCGAACTGGATCCAGAGTTGCGCTGCAATGTTTTCAACTTCACCAAAACCGCCCAATGCAGGTGCTGCAAATACACCGGTGAGCAATGCCCCGACGATTCCGCCGACACCGTGAACACCAAAGGCATCAAGTGAGTCGTCGTAACCGAGTTTGCGTTTCAGGCTAGTGGCACAGAAGAAGCAGATAACCCCTGACGCCAGACCGATAACCAGCCCGCCCATAGGGCCTGCAGTTCCGGCGGCTGGGGTAATTGCAACCAAACCCGCAACCACGCCCGAGGCAATCCCCAGTGCGCTTGGTTTGCCGTGTGTCAGCCACTCAGCAAACATCCAGCCCAGTGCCGCAGCAGCCGTGGCGATTTGAGTAACCAGCATGGCCATACCCGCCGTGCCGTTCGCTGCCAGAGCAGAACCTGCGTTAAAACCGAACCAGCCGACCCAAAGCATTGCCGCGCCAATCAAGGTGTAACCCAGATTGTGCGGAGCCATTGGCGTGGTTGGATAACCCTTGCGCTTACCCAGTACCAGGCACGCCACCAAGCCAGCCACACCGGCGTTGATGTGCACGACAGTACCGCCCGCGAAATCGAGCACGCCCCAATCCCACAGCAAGCCACCCACGCCACCCCATACCATGTGCGCCATTGGTGCATAGACCAAGGTGAACCACGCGGTGATGAAGACCAGCATTGAGGAGAACTTCATGCGTTCAGCGAATGCGCCGACGATGAGAGCAGGCGTGATGATGGCAAAGGTCATTTGAAAGGTGATGAACACGCTTTCAGGAACCGCGGCGACAAGGCTGTCAGTCCCCAAACCGCTGAGGAATGCTCTCGACAAGCCGCCCACAAAGGAGTTGAAGTTAACAACGCCTTCTTCCATTCCTGTGGTGTCAAACGCCATGCTGTAGCCATAAATGACCCACAACAGACTGACCAGACAAGTAACAGCGAAGCACTGCATCATTACCGACAGCACGTTTTTGGAACGCACCATGCCGCCATAAAACAGTGCCAAGCCAGGAATGGTCATGAACAGCACGAGCGCAGTGGCAACAATCATCCACGCGGTATCGCCGCTGTTCAGTACAACCTCGTCAGCCATCGCAACGCTTGGCAAAACGAGGGACAAAAGGGCTCCTAGCCCTGCGATTTTTCGCAGAGTCATGGTTTAACTCCTGGGGCGGGGTTCGGTTTTTTTGGGGCTTAAATCGCGTCGGTATCGGTTTCGCCGGTACGAATACGAATGGCCTGTTCCAGGTTAACTACGAAAATTTTGCCGTCACCAATCTTGCCGGTGTTGGCAGCTTTAGTGATGGCTTCGATGACGCGATCCAGTTGATCGTCAGCGATTGCCACGTCGATTTTCACTTTTGGCAAAAAGTCGACAACGTATTCAGCACCGCGGTACAGCTCGGTGTGGCCTTTCTGACGACCGAAGCCTTTGACTTCAGTAACAGTGATGCCCTGCACGCCGATCTCCGACAGTGACTCGCGGACGTCATCCAACTTGAACGGCTTGATGATGGCAGTAACTAGCTTCATGTAACTCTCTCCCGTGTAAGGTGGACTTGCCCCAGGAATTGCAAACCCGAGCCAAGTCTAAGCGCAGTGCCTGGCTTTTGTAATGCATTGGCTGCTCTAACTCGGCAAGACCAATACCCACCAACCGCTCCTGACGAAACACTCCTGTGCTCCGACTAACGCACCGGAACCGCATCAGTGCATCTTTCACTTGGAGCTAAGCAGAAAGCTTGCCAAACATGATAAAGCTGCGTCATTTCATGTACTTAGGCGCTACAACAGGCATAACAGCACGAATTTCAATGATTTAATGCACAACAACAGTGCATCGCCAGAGAGCATCGCGCGCAATAATCGTGCAGACCACACAATCAGTGCACTCGACGCTGCGTGTTACACTTTCGGCCCACCGCAATTGGAAGTTAGTCATGTTGCCACCAAAAATTCTGCTCGACGCCCTCACCGCCGGTGCTACGCGCCTGTTCAATGGTGATACGCCGCTGCCCCGCGCTGAATTCGAAGCGCAATTCAAAGCGCTGATGCAAAGTGGATTCAGCAAGCTGGATTTGGTTAGCCGCGAAGAATTCGACAGCCAGATGGTCGTGTTGGCTCGCACGCGTGCACGATTAGAGGCACTCGAAGCCAAAGTCCTCGAACTAGAAGCAAAAGAGTCAGCGCCTGGCAACACAGCGTCCAACGAGCAATAAGCACCCGCCTGTAGCACCGCTGTGTAGCCGCAATGGCATACCAGACTCATGTAGGTGTCTACGGGCCGTGTACCCCTTCCGATTTCAATAGTTGACCGCGACCCACGGTGCAAGCCTCGCTGGTCGCACCACCGAAATCTGCTGAAAATCTAAACAATTCTTGCAGACAGTGTCTGAACGCAGCCCCTGCCGGATAAGATCAACTTTCAACATTAGGCCTTTAAGCAGATGGATCTGTGCGGCCTTGATGCGCCTCGAAGATTACGACAAAGGAAGTCGATCATGAAGCGGACCATGAAAAAAAGCTCCACCACTCCGGCGTTCACCGTACGTGCGGGACGTCAACTCTGTGCCTTGCAGTGCGCATCATTCAGCGCACTTCTGGCTTTGACGATTAGCGGCTCCAACAGCGCTTATGCGGCATGTGTCACCCAGCCAGGCGTCGGTGCCACTGAAGGCTCAACCTGCACCAGCGCAGGCACCAGCTTTACCTCAAACACCATCAATGTGCCGATACGCAGCAGCGCCAGCAGTTCGCTAACGCTGACCGCGCCAGACATCCGTGCCGAGGTTTTACCAAGCACGCCTGACGGTAATCGCGCTGTGGTGTTTGCTCGCAATGCAGCCTTGAGTATTGAGGGCAACCTCACCAGTATCCTGAACGGCGCAGAAGGTACCGAAACCGGTCAGCTTATACGCTCGACCGACAGCGGCTCGATTGTAGTCGGCGGCGACACCCGCCTTATCACCACGCAGGCGGATTCCATCGCGGTTGACGCAAACCGAGGCAGCATTTTGCTTAACGGCAACCTTGATGCCGTCTCCCGTGGCCTCGCAGGCACCAGCAATAAACCCGCGGTTAAACTTGAACACGGCTTACGTGCGAGTAACGGCGCCAGCATCAAGGTGCAGGGCGACACAACGCTTGAGGTGGTCAGCCGCGCGATTGAGGCCAATGGAACAGCGGGCTCACGAATTGATTTGGCTAACCTCAGCAGTCGCTCCGAAGGCTTTGGCATTATTGCCACCGGCGAGAATAACGCCGTGATCATCAAGGGAGAAAACGTCAACATCAGCGTCAGCGACAACAATAACGAAGGTATATACGTCGCCAATGGCGGCAACGTGATCATCGACACGGCTGGCGGCAATACCAACAACGGCAAGAACTCGCTGATAGTGTTCAATACGCCCGGAGCATCGCTCGCCACTCTTGGAGATGCGTCTGATGCCTTGCGCGTACAAAACAGCAGCGGTGATGCTCGCATCGAAATTGGTGCTGGCAGTATTACCACCGGCACCGCCAGCAGCGGTTATGACTCCGAAGGTGCCTATGCGCTGGTACGCGGCGGCACCGGCGTAGCCCAGGTCGACATGACGGGCGGCAGCATCACCACCTTCGCCGAAGAAGCTGAAGGTATCTTTGTCCAAGCCGATAACAGTGCCGCCAGCCGGATCGACAACGACAGCATCATCAACCTCAGCGGCGGCACGGTCACCACCAAAGGTAATAGCGCTGTCGGCTTGCTGGCACAGAGTGATCCATTGAGCAAAGGTAATGTCACCATCAACCAGTCTGGCGGCAGTATCAGTACCCGCGGCACGGGTGACTTTGACCAACTGAGTCACGGGATTCTGGCAGAAGCCACCGGCTCAGGTAACAGCAGCATCAACCAAAGTGGCGGTACAGTTACCACCACAGGAAATGGCAGCCATGGCCTTTATGGTTACTCGATTAGCGGCGATGTAAACGTTAGCCAAGGGCCAATGGCAAGCGTTCAAACGAGTGGAGAAAATGCTTCGGCGATCGTTGCTCAAGCGGTTTCACCCGAGCAACGCTACACGATTAATGCCGCAGGTACGTTGATCGGCGGCAGCAGTCAGGGCGCAGGCATCAAAACCAGCACCCAAGCCAATGGCAGCGTTGACCTAGGCGCAACAGCCAACGTAAGCGCCGCCTCGGGGATCGCGATTCTCGACGGCAGCGGTAACAGCACGATCAACAGTGCGGGCACTATTAACGGTGATATCCTCACCAACGCCGGTGATGATCAGTTAAACCTGTTAGCGGGCAGCACAACCGGTGGCAAGATCGTGCTCGGCATGGGTGCCGACCGTGCAACTATTGTTACCGATGCAGACATCTCAGCCGTTAGCATTTTCGATGGCGGAGACGGCGTCTATGACAACCTCAATGGGGGCGGCGACACGCTGACCTTTGCCGGTGGCGAGCGAGATATCGCTGCTGACACCCTGCAGAACTGGGAAACGGTGGTTCTCGATGCAGGCACCCGCATCAAGTTTGGCGCATCGGGCCTCACCGTTGGCGGCAGCGACGATGCAATCGAGCGAGGTTTGATCATCAATCCAGGCGCCACTGTACGCACCACACAATCAAACTTTGCAGTGACGGGTGACGTTAACAACCGTGGCACCATTGATCTGCAAAACAACAGCGCGGGCGATCGTTTTGCCGTCGCAACCAATCCAGACGGCGCCTCCGGCAATTACCGTGGCCAAGACGCCAGCCTGAAAATCGACAGCGTGCTCGGCGGCGATAATTCGTTAACCGACAAGCTGGTGATTCAAGGCAACTCCGCAGGTAACACTGCGCTTAGCGTCAACAATCTCGGCGGCACTGGCGCTCAGACCCACAATGGCATCGAAGTTGTGGAAGTAACCGGCACCTCAAACGGTGTGTTTGCGCTCAATGGCGACATCGTGACCAAAGATAATCAACAAGCTGTTGTCGCCGGCGCCTATGCCTACACGCTGCAAAAGGCAGAAACTGGCGACTGGTACCTGAGTTCGGCCATTGAGACGGCAACCCCAGATGCTCCTGTCGATCCAGCAATGCCTGCAGTGCCTGTAATTCCGAGCGAACCGCGCTATAGCCCTGCCGCCGCGCTGTACCAGCAGTACGGCCAAGCGCTGCTTGATATGAACAGCCTGCCAACCATGCAACAGCGTGTTGGCAATCGTTACTGGCACGCCGCCAGTGGCGCAGCCCAAACCAGCACAACCTCCAGCATGGACGGCGAGCAAACCTATATCGAAAACGGTGCCAGCTGGGCTCGCGTGGAAGGCACCTATCAACGTAACCGCCCAAATGCCGGAACCATAGATGCAGACTCGGAAACCAATCGCTGGAAGATGCAAGCCGGTCTCGATGCCTTGCTTAACGAGGATGAACTCGGCAACAAGCTGATTGGCGGCGTGACCGCGCACTACGGAACATCTGACTCGCAGGTTGAATCATTTTTCGGTGACGGCAATATCGACAGCCGTGGTTACGGTGCAGGTTTGACGCTAACTTGGCTGCAAGAAAATGGGTTTTATGTTGACTCGCAAGCATCGGCAACCTGGTACAAAACCGATATCGATTCTGACGAAACAGATGCTCGATTGACGTCGGATAACGATGGTTTTGGCTACGCTTTCTCCGTCGAGAGCGGTAAGCAACTTGAACTCAATAAAACCCTGACCCTGACGCCACAAGCGCAACTGATCTACTCGCGCGTTGATTTCGACAGCTTCACTGATGAGTTCAACACCCGCACCTCGCTGGACTCTGCCGATAGCCTGCGCTCACGCATTGGTGTGTCGCTTGATCACGACAGTCGCTGGCTGGATGACACCAACAAAATCCGCCGCAGCCATGTCTACGCAATCAGCAATCTGTACTACGAGTTTCTCGATGGAACGCAGGTTGATGTCGCCGACGTAAAATTCAAAAACCGTCCTGAACGTCTCTGGACTGGCCTCGGTGTAGGCGGAAGTTATAACTGGAACGAAGACAAACTCTCGCTATATGGCGAGGTGTCTGTCGATTCATCTGTGAATAACTTCGGCGACAGCACTGCCGTCAACGGCACCGTAGGCATGCGCTTGAGGTTTTAAGCACCAGCTACAAGCAATAAAAACGGAGCCTTCAAGCTCCGTTTTTATTGCTCAGCGACAATCCATAGCTGAACCAGCCGATTGCGTACCACTCCAGCTGAACCTGTTACTCTCGATATATCGCAGGAAGCGATACCAAGACTTCAAGGAGTGAACGATGTCGCTGGCCATAGTCCACAGCCGCGCCCAAGTCGGTGTTGATGCACCTGCAGTCACGGTCGAGGCTCATCTTGCCAATGGCTTACCATCATTGGCATTGGTCGGCCTACCCGAAACAGCGGTGAAAGAAAGCAAAGACCGGGTACGCAGTGCCATTCTCAACTCTGCATTCGAGTTTCCCCCGCGTCGCATCACGCTCAACTTGGCACCCGCCGACTTACCCAAAGACGGCGGTCGGTTTGATTTAGCTATCGCCTTGGGAATTCTCGCTGCGAGCGGGCAAATACCCGCGACTGCACTTGAAAACATCGAATGCCTGGGTGAACTGGCATTGTCCGGAGAAATCCGCTCTGTGCGCGGAGTATTGCCAGCGGCTCTGGCTGCCAGAGCCAGTGGCCGCACGTTAGTGGTGCCCAACGCCAACGCCGAAGAGGCCAGCCTCGCCTCTGGTCTAAACGTAATTGCAGCAGGACATTTATTGCAATTGGCAGCGCACTTCAATGGCTTGGAGGTGATCGCACCGTACCAATCAAAAGGCCTCTTGCACCATGCTCAGCCTTACCCGGACTTATCCGAAGTACAGGGCCAATTAGCGGCAAAGCGTGCATTACTGGTCGCCGCAGCAGGTTCCCACAATCTACTGTTTAGCGGCCCGCCCGGCACCGGCAAGACTCTGCTCGCCAGCCGCTTACCCGGTTTATTGCCGCCGCTTGGTGAACAGGAAGCGCTGGAGGTTGCAGCCATACATTCGGTGGCCAGCCACACCCCGCTGACAGCATGGCCACAGCGCCCTTTCCGAACGCCCCATCACAGTGCATCCGGCCCAGCTTTGGTTGGTGGCGGCAGTCGCCCGCAACCCGGCGAAATAACACTTGCCCACCACGGTGTACTGTTTCTCGATGAGCTGCCTGAGTTTGATCGCAAAGTCCTTGAAGTACTGCGCGAACCCCTTGAAAGCGGACATATCGTGATTGCCCGCGCCCGTGACAAGGTGCGTTTCCCAGCCCGTTTCCAACTGGTTGCAGCCATGAACCCTTGTCCGTGTGGATTTCTCGGCGACCCCAGCGGGCGCTGTCGTTGCAGCAGCGAGCAGATTCAACGCTATCGGGCAAAATTATCCGGCCCCCTGCTCGACCGTATTGATTTGCACGTCACCGTGGCCCGTGAAACGACGGCCCTGCACGTACCGGAAAGCACTGGGAGCGACACCGCAGCCGGCGCCGCCCATGTTGCCAACGCCCGACAACGACAGATGCAACGCCAAGGCTGCGCTAATGCATTCCTTGATCTGGCAGGCCTACGCCAGCACTGCCCATTACAAGCAGATGATCAGCTCTGGCTGGAGAATGCCTGTGAGCGACTGGCTTTATCGCTACGTGCGGCTCACCGCGTACTCAAAGTTGCGCGCACCTTGGCCGACCTTGAGTGCGCCGCCGAGATCAGCCGCCAGCATTTGGCTGAAGCAATGCAGTACCGCGGTCATGCGCAGAGCTGATGCAGTAGCGCTACTGAAAGCGCCCAACCTCATCGCGCAACTCGCCAGCCAAGCCGTCAAGCTCGCGGGCGGTCTCTGCAAGGTTAGCGATCACTTGATGCTGTTCGTTATTGGCCAAGGCAATACTTTGCAGATTGCTGCTCAACGCTGTCGCCGTGCTGCTTTGTTCTGAAGTGGCGGTGGTGATTGAGGCAAACTGCTCCCCGGCCATGCTGGTTTGCTCGGCAATTTGCGCCAGCGCCTCGACCACCCGGGAATTAAGCTGCAAGCCTTCGTTCATCAACGACTGACCTTGTTGCATGGTGCTGATGGCACTGGCTGTTTCAGTTTGAATGCTGCTGATCATGCTGGAAATTTCTGTCGTCGCATCACGGGTGCGTCCCGCTAAGCTACGGACTTCATCAGCGACCACGGCAAAGCCACGGCCTTGCTCTCCCGCGCGTGCAGCTTCAATCGCCGCATTCAAAGCCAGCAGATTGGTTTGCTCGGCAATCGAGGTAATCACGCTGACAATACCGCCGATCTCCTGCGAACGCTGACCCAACGTATTGATAACCGCTGATGTAGCGTCCAGTGAGTGGGCGATCTGCTCAAGTGCCTTTGACGCCTCGTCCATCGAGCTGCGCCCAATGTTGGTCTGTTGTGCGTTGTCACTGGCCAGACGTTCGGTCTGGCGCATATTGTCGGCGATATTCAGGGATGTTGCGCTGAACTCCTCAACTGCGCCGGCCATGCTGCTGATCTCACCAGACTGCTGCTCGATACCCTCATAAGCACCGCTGGAGAGGCCTGATAGCGCCTGAGCACGGCTGCTAACCGCCTGTGCCGAACTGCGAATACGCGCAACCATGCTCGCCAGCGCTTCACCCATTTGGTTGAAGCTACTGGCAAGGTCGGTGATTTCATCATTGCCGCTGAGCGTAGAGCGTGCGCTCAAGTCGCCAGCGCCTAGAGCCTGCGCTTGTTTAACCAGCTGGCCAAGCGGCAACAACTTACGCCGCAGCAACCAGATCACCGCTGCAACTGCCAGCACCAGCGCTATCAGACTGCCAATCGCTAGCTGCCAGCCGAGCGACCAAGTCACCGCCTGAATTTCAGCCATCGGCATACTTGCGACCACCTGCCAGCCACCCGCGTTGAAAGGTGCGCTAACGCTGTAAAAGTCTTGCTGACCATCACTCCAGATCATGCCTTGGCTGGGCGTTGCCGAGTGCTCTATCAGTTGCGCAGGCGCTGAATCAGTTGTTTGTGCAGCGAAGGGGGCAACCAGCCACTTGCCGTTTGCATCGAAGATTGCCAGCGAACCAGCCTTACCAATACGAAAATCTTTGAGTGCTGCAAACTGGCTGTTTTGCGTGTCGGTGTAATCAAAGCCGACAAACAACACCGCAATCACCTGACCCTGACTATCGGTAACCGGTGTGTACTGGGTCATGTAAGCGCGATCAAACAGCAGTGCGCGCCCCACGTAATTTTGGTTTTCAAGCAAGCGCTGATAGGCAGGGTGATTGTGATCCAACACCGTGCCGATGGCACGACTGCCATCTTGTTTGGTTAGCGAGGTTGTCACTCGCACGAACTCAGAGCCATCACGGACGAATACCGTAGCCACTCCCGCTGTCAGGTTTTTAAACTCATCTACGCGCTCGAAGGCATTGTTGAGCAGCTCGTCGCCGATATACAGCGCAGGCGTCTGCACACCAACCACGCTGATTCGCTCAGTTGGCTGGACGATCATTCCTGAACTGAAGCGCTTCTCAAACAGACCCGCAAGACGCTGCGTGCTTTCAAGAAGACTAGCGTTGAAGGTATTCAACTGATCAGCCATCAAGCGCGACTCGCTGGCCAAATGTTCTTCACGGATCGCCACGTTGGCATCACTCAAAGAGCGCAAGGCGAACACTGTGCTGAGGCTGATCAGGACAGTCAGGACAACCGCCAGCGCCAATGCCAGCTGCCGAGTGATAGAGGAACGGGATGGGTTCATGAAAGCTCCGACAAAATAATACGCATGAGCACCCAAATCAAAGGATGCATCACTACTCTGTCGGCTTAATCGGCCCAGCCCCCGGGAACTTAAGCACCGCTCAGGTGATTATTTAATCCATTCGACCTGCGGTAGGCGCATTGCCGCGACCTCGCTGACCAGATAGTCACGCAAACGCTGGAACCGCTGCTGATTACGCCGTGCCTTGGGCCATACCAAGTAATAGCTGCAACCACTCGGCACCGCTGCTGGCCAAGGTAAAGCAAGGCGTCCTTGCTCAACGTCCTCTGCGACCATCACCAAATCGCCAATCGACACGCCGTAGCCGCGCGCTGCCGCGACCATGCCCAATTCCAGGGTATCGAACACCTGCCCGCCGCGCAGCGGTATGTGCTCCGCCAGATTCATTGCCTGTAACCACTGGCGCCAATCGCGGCGGTCTGGGGTTGGATGCAGCAATTCTGCGCTTTGCAGTTGCGCCAGATCCCAAGCGCCATTGCGCGCAGCATCGGGAGCGCACACGGGGATCAACCACTCAGCGAATAACAGTTCACTTTCCCAGTCATCAGCAAAATTGCCGGTGCTAAGCAGTACTGCGCAGTCAAAGGGTTCATGCAGGAAATCGACTTTATCGACATCCATCCATGCGCTGGTCAGTTGCACCTCAATGTCATCATTGTGCGCACGAAACCGCGAAAGCCGGGCCAGCAACCAACGCATGGTCAGGGTCGAAGGCGCTTTTAAACGCAATATTCCATCATCAGCCTGCAAAGGTGCGCATGATCGCTCCAATGCATCAAAGCCTTCGCGCAAGCCGGGCAGTAAGGTATGACCTGGCTCCGTTAGCTTGAGACTACGCCCGCAGCGCTCGAACAAACGGCAGTCGAAATACTCCTCAAGCGTGCGCACATGCCGGCTCACCGCGCTTTGCGTAATCGCAAGTTCTTCACCCGCTTGGGTAAAGGAGCAATGGCGTGCGGCTGCCTCGAAGGCACGCAGTGCATATAACGGCGGTAGCTTGCGACTCATTGATAACTAAAACTCATACTAAACAGAGATATTTTCATTTTGCAGTAAGCCGCTGCACTTTCACATACTGCACGACCAAGGAACCTCTGAAAAAGGTAGCGAGCGACGGGAGTACAAGGCAAAAAAATGCGAGAAAGCGGAGTTTACGAGCTGTAAATGAGCATTTTGAGCAATTTTTTAACGCCGTAATACCTAGCGCAGTAGTTTTTCAGAGGTTCCTCAAATACTCAACTTGGCCCTTTTTATGTCACATGGCAGCTACCCACTTCATCCCGCTATCAGCAGCGCAGCACCGTTGCCACGCGAAGTCGATATCGTCATTGCCGGCTCAGGCATCATGGGCTGTGCAAGCGCATATTACCTGCGCCAAAAGGGCTTATCGGTGTTGGTCTGTGACAAGGCCGGGCTGGCCAGCCAGCAATCGACGCGGGCCTGGGGCTTTGTTCGTCAACAGGCGCGCGACCCCGCCGAAGTGCCGTTGATGATGGCCTCAATCAAGTTGTGGAAACAGCTTGAGCATGAGTTGCAGTTACCTTTGGAGTGGCGGCAAGACGGCTGCATGTATCTGGCTGAAAATGATGAGCATCTGAGCCAGTACCATGATTGGCTGGCCGTTGCCGCCAGCCATGGCCTCGATACCCAGCTACTGAGCAGCCGCGAAGTCGCCGCCAAGTTACCCGCCTTGGCCAATCCGGCAAAAGGCGGATTATTCACAGCCAGTGACGGCCAAGCTGAACCGCGCCGGGTAGCACCGGGATATGCTCTGCGTGGCGCGGAAGCAGGCGTGGTGTTTGCCGAAGGCTGCGGCGTCACTGCTATCGACCGAGCAGGTGGCGCTATTTGTGGCGTGCAGACCGAACGTGGCTACGTCAAAACATCACGCGTGCTGATTGCTGCTGGGGCCAGCAGTTGGCGTTTGCTGGCACCGCTTGGGCTGGACATTCCCCAGCAAGCACTGCGCAGTACGGTGTCGCGCACCAGCCCGGTTCCAGACATTGGTGGCTGCAGCTTTATTGGCCACGGTATCGGTATTCGGCAACGTGCTGACGGCAGCCTCAACCTAGCGGATGAGGCGCAGGCTGACGTCGACCTGAGTTTGGACTTTATGCGCGGTGCCTCGTGGTACTTACCGTTATTGCCGGAACACCACCGCAGTTTTCGCTTCCATCTAAATGCTGCGTTGCTGCACGACATCAAGCTACGACTGCGCGGCGAGAATAAAGCGCTCGGCGAGCGCGACCCACACGCCAGACCCGAGCTAAGCCGTGTAAGAGCCGCAGAGAAAGCCTTGGCCCGCGCCTTTCCGGCATTGCATGAGGTTCGTGTAGTAGAAAGTTGGGCTGGGTTTATCGACGTCTTGCCCGATGGCATTCCAGTACTCGATGCGCCCAGCCAAATCCCCGGCTTACTGATTGCCACCGGCTTTTGTGGTCATGGCTTTGCCATGGGCCCAATCGTCGGTCAACTGATGGAGCAATGGGTGACTCAGGGCAAGACGTCACTCGATGTAAGCGCGTTTCGCAGCAGTCGCTTTGCTGATGGCAGCGCTGGCAAACCTTATTCACTTTTCTAAAGAACCCGCGTATGTCGAGCCCTAATCGTATTGAGTTGCTGGCTATTCTGCGTCTCTCCGGCCCGCTTATCGCGGCGCAATTGGCGCATGTGCTGATGGTCTTCACCGACACGGTGATGATGGGCATGCTTGGCCCCCAAGAACTGGCAGGTGGCGGGCTTGGCGCGGCATGCTATTCGTTCGTCTCGATTTTCTGCGTCGGGGCGATTGGCGCCGTCGGTAACTTGGTGGCTATTCGTCATGGCTCTGCCGATACAGCAGGCGTCACCCGCCTGACCCAGAATGGTTTATGGATGGGCTGGGGCTTGGCCTTGATGGCCGGATTAGTGTTGTGGAACCTTGAGCCAGCCTTGGAGCATTTCCAGCAAACTCCGGAAAACGTTGAACGAGCCATGCGCTTTCTCTCGACTTTGGTATTCGCCCTGCCCGGCTACATGACGTTTATGGCGCTGCGCGGCTTTACCAGCGCAATCGGCCGACCGGGGCCGGTCATGGCGATCAGCATTGGTGGTGCGCTGGCCAACTTCATTCTCAACTATGCCTTGATCAAAGGCTGGTTTGGCCTGCCACACATGGGTTTGGCTGGAATCGGCCTGGTCACCGCGATTGTAATGAGCGTCATGGCCTTACTTCTGGCTTGGCATGTGATGCGGCACAGCGCCTATCACGCGTATCCGCTGCAACGTGGTGTATGGCAGCCGGACTGGCAAGAGCTCAAGGAGCTGATTCGCCTTGGTTTACCCATCGGCGGCACCTATGCAGTGGAGTCGGGGTTATTTGCCTTTGCCGCGCTGTGCATGGGTGCGCTGGGCAGTACGCAGATGGCCGCGCATCAAATTGCCCTGCAATCGGTGTACGTCGCCTTTATGGTGCCGGTCGGTATTTCCTATGCGGTCACCTTCCGGATTGGCCAGCATTACGGCGCTGGCCGCCTGCTTGAGGCGCGGCGCAGTGGCCGACTGGGGATCATGTTTGGCGCGACCTGCATGCTCGGCTTTGCCTTGCTGTTCTGGCTGGCACCGCAATGGGTCATTGGCTTATTTCTCGACCCGGATGACCCAGCGTTCCAATCGATCGTCGCGTTGGCCGTTAGCCTGTTGGCAATTGCTGCCTGGTTTGAACTGTTTGACGGTATTCAAACCATCGCCATGGGCGCAATTCGTGGCCTGAAGGATGCCAAAACAACGTTTTACACCGGCCTGGTGTGTTACTGGCTGATTGGTGCACCCATGGCGTGGGCGCTGACATTTGTCTTTAACTGGGGCGCTGCAGGTGTCTGGTGGGGATTGGCCAGCGGTCTTGCATGCGCAGCCATCAGCCTGGCGCTGGGCTTTGAGTGGAAAACCGCCCGCATGCTGGCCAGTGAGGATATCAAGGCTTGCGAAACAGCCACTTAGTTTTTCTTACTCACGCCCGGCAGCAGCTTAGGTGCATCGCACGCCAGAAATTTCGCCAGATCGCTCAGTGCGATGGCCTTGCTGATCAAAAAGCCCTGCGCCTGATCACAACCAAACTGACGCAACATGGCGAGCTGCTCAGCGTTTTCAACGCCCTCAGCGACCACTTGCAAGTTGAGGTTATGCGCCAAGTTGATCATTGCCCGCACCAACAAGCGGTTCTCCGAACGGTCGCCCATGCCGCCGACAAAGCTTTTATCAATCTTGAGCAAAGTAATCGGTAGGCTATTGAGGTGCACGAACGAAGAAAAGCCAGTGCCAAAGTCATCCAGCGAGAAACGCACACCCAACTCCCCCAACGCCAGCATGGTCTGACGCACATGGTCGCTGCGACGCATGATAGCGGTCTCGGTCAGCTCAAACTCCAACCACTGCGCACCAATCCCACGCTCATCGATTAAGCGCTTGAGCGTTGGCAACAGCTGGCTGTCCTGAAACTGGCGGAACGACAGATTGACCGCCATATGCAGTGGCGCCAACCCCTGCCCCCGCAGCCATTGCATGTCACGCAAGGCACGGGAAATAACCCAATAACCGAGCGGTACGATAAGACCGCTTTCTTCGGCAAGCGGTACAAACTCATTGGGAGCAAGCAGGCCACGGGTTGAGTGACGCCAGCGCACCAAGGCTTCAAGCCCGACAATAGTGCCGGTCTTCAGGCACAAACGCGGTTGATAGTGCAGCTCCAGCTCATCGCGACGCAGGGCCCGGCGCAATTCACTTTCAAGATCAGCTTGACTGCGCGCATTGTGATTGATGCGTTCATCGTAGATGTATGAGGTGCAACCTTGCTGATTTTTAGCCTGCTGCATGGCAATGTGCGCATGCCACATCAACGGGTCAGGCCCCGCATTGGATCGGGCATGGGCCAGCCCCAGGCTACAGCCGAGCATCAGGCTCTCGCCATCAACCCAATAGGGTTCTGCCAACACTTCGGTCAAGCGCTCAGCGAAACGCTCCACGCGCAGCGGGTCGCGCCGGGTATCGAGCAATAAGGCAAACTCATCACTGCCTAATCGGGCCAGTTGATCGCCCGATTGCAGAATCGACTTGAGCCGAGCCACCACCTGCATGATCAAATTATCGCCAGCCTGAAACCCCAAGGCATCGTTAACGTGGCGAAAGTTGTCTAAATCAAGATGACCAAGCGCCAAACCGCGACTATCCGCTGCCGCTAAACGCGCCGAAAGCAACGTCTGAAAACCTTGGCGGTTAGCAATGCCGGTCAAGGCATCTTGCTCAGCCAAACGGTTGAGCGTGTATTTGAGCGAACCCTGCTCGCGCACGTAACGCAGGCAACGGCGCAGCACATCCCGAGTCAATTGTGGGCGGACCAACCAATCGTTGATGCCTTGTGGCTCATCGACAGGTTCTTGCTCAAGCAACAAAATAATCGGCAGCGGGCAGATGCCAAGTGAATGCAGGTGAGTCGGCGTAGTCAGCAGAATGCTGTGGCTGTAGTCGTCCACCAGGCTGCGCGCGATGTCCCAAGAGGAAGCGGAGATGAGCGAGTACGCCCCGTCCATAGGCTCAAGGCATGCCTGCACTAACTCAGGCCAGGTGGAATCCTCGGCAAGCAGGATCAGCGTTAAGGGCTCAACGTACGCAGACAAACAACCTCCCCAAAGACAAAAATAATGCAGCGGCTTCTCCGCCAACGCGCCTTTTTCGGCGTCTAATCTGCACATCCCTGTTGCGCTGGAGCATCCTGCTCTAAAGTCGAGTCTTCGACAAGTACCACACTTTTAAGCTGTGCTGGCTAGCGCCGCCCCCCTGCAGACTCTAACCAACAACACAGCCCTCTGTAACGTCTGAAAAACGACCGCACTCGATACCTTGCGCCAACCCGTGCTACGGCCTTGGTGATGGGAAAGCATTGCGATGGCTGACGCTCATTTGCAGCAGCTAGATGCGAGCGTTTCCCGGCCCTCCTCCGCTGGTGTTCGCCCTTCGGCGGTTATTCCCGCTGCCCGGTGCGCTTTGTACTACCCTCGCTCGCGACCTTTCCCAGAGGCTCTACGGAAGCATATAGCCACTACGGAATCTTTGTCATCGCTGGAAGATTACTGTAATTCGCCAAAGAACCAAGCCCACCTCGTCTGACTCCGTGCGCTAACACACACTTCCAGATGGTCAAGGCACAAAGCGCTGAGCCTGCTAAAATGCGCGCCCACTCTCCATGTGATAACTGTAATGTCCCGACTGAACCCCCGGCAGCAGGAAGCCGTGAACTACGTCGGCGGCCCTCTTTTGGTGCTCGCCGGTGCAGGCTCCGGCAAGACCAGCGTCATCACCCGCAAGATTGCCCATCTGGTGCAAAACTGCGGCATTCGCGCCCAGCACATTGTCGCCATGACCTTTACCAACAAGGCTGCGCGCGAGATGAAAGAGCGTGTCGGTACGCTACTCAAAGGTGCTGAAGCGCGCGGTTTGACGGTGTCGACTTTCCATAACCTGGGCATGAACATTATCCGCAAGGAATATGCGCGCTTGGGTTATAAGCCGGGCTTTTCGATCTTCGATGAGGGCGATATTAAGGCGCTGCTCAGCGATATCATGCAAAAAGAGTATGCCGGTGACGACGGCATTGATGAGATCAAGAACTACATCGGCTCGTGGAAAAACGATCTGATTCTGCCCGATCAGGCGCTGGCCGAAGCGCGCAACCCGAAAGAACAAACCGCGGCCATCGTTTACCTGCATTACCAGCGCACGTTAAAAGCCTATAACGCTGTCGATTTCGATGACCTGATCCTGATGCCGGTCAAGCTGTTTCAGGAACATGCGGACATTCTGGAAAAGTGGCAGAACCGCATTCGCTATCTACTGGTCGATGAATACCAAGACACCAACGCCAGCCAGTACTTGCTGGTAAAACTGTTGGTGGGCATGCGTAACCAGTTCACCGTGGTCGGCGACGATGACCAGTCGATCTACGCTTGGCGCGGTGCCCGGCCAGAAAACCTGATGCTGCTCAAGGAAGACTACCCATCGCTGAAGATTGTCATGCTCGAGCAAAATTACCGCTCGACCAGCCGCATCCTCAAGTGCGCCAACACTTTGATTTCCAACAATCCGCACGCCTTCGAGAAACAACTCTGGAGTGATATGGGCGTGGGCGATGAGATCCGCGTGATCCGTTGTCGCAATGAAGATGCCGAGTGCGAGCGGGTGGCCATGGAAATTCTCACCCTGCACCTGCGCACCGACCGGCCCTACAATGACTTTGCGATTCTTTACCGAGGTAACTATCAGGCCAAGCTGATGGAGTTGAAACTCCAGCACCACCAGATTCCTTATCGCCTCAGCGGCGGCACCAGCTTCTTTGCGCGCCAGGAAGTGAAGGATTTAATGTCCTACTTCCGCCTGCTGGTAAATCCCGATGACGACAACGCCTTTTTACGGGTGATTAACGTACCGCGGCGCGAGATCGGCTCGGCAACCCTGGAAAAACTGGGCAACTACGCCACCGAGCGTAAAGTCAGCATGTATCAGGCGGCGGGTGAAATCGGCCTTGGCGAACACCTCGACAGCCGCTTCACCGATCGGTTGGCACGTTTCACCCGCTGGATGGATGGCGTACGCCAGCAGTGCGCGCAGAATGATCCAATCGCCGCACTGCGCAGCATGGTCATGGACATCGATTACGAAAACTGGCTGCGCCAAAATGCGTCCAACGACAAAGTGGCTGATGCGCGCATGGGCAACGTCTGGTTCCTGATCGAGGCGTTGAAAAACACCTTGGAACGCGACGAAGACGGCGACATGACCATCGAAGATGCCATCGGCAAGCTAGTCTTGCGTGACATGCTCGAACGCCAACAAGAGGAAGAGGAAGGCGCTGATGGCGTGCAAATGCTGACCTTGCATGCATCCAAGGGTCTGGAGTTTCCGTATGTGTTCATTATTGGCATGGAGGAAGAAATCCTTCCGCACCGTTCCAGTATCGAAGCAGACACCATTGAAGAAGAGCGTCGCCTAGCCTACGTTGGTATCACCCGTGCACGGGAAACGCTGGCGTTCACCTTCGCCTCCAAGCGTAAACAATACGGTGAGATAATCGAATGCACGCCCAGCCGGTTCCTTGATGAATTGCCGCCAGAGGATTTGCAGTGGGAAGGCCTGGAAGAGGCGCCAGTTGAAGTAAAAGCTGCCCGTGGCAATGCGGCACTGGCGGACCTAAGGGCAATGCTGAAAAAATAGGCAGTTAGCTATAGCTCAACTGTTGGCTGTATAGAGCTGAATGGCTGAACAACACCTCGACACAGATTGGGGTTTCACACTAAATGAGGGCTGTTGCGTGGAAGCGCTGAAACAAAAAATTCGCGAAGAAGGCATTGTCCTCTCAGAGCAAGTACTTAAAGTTGATGCTTTTTTGAACCATCAGATTGATCCCAAGCTGATGCAACAGATTGGCCATGAGTTCGCGGTTCGCTTTCGCGATCAGAACATCACTAAAATCGTCACCATCGAAGCCTCCGGCATTGCCCCGGCGGTGATGGCAGGCCTGGAACTCGGGATACCGGTTATTTTTGCCCGCAAGTACCAGTCGCTGACGCTTAAAGACAACTTGCTGACCTCGAAGGTCTACTCCTTCACCAAGCAGACAGAAAGCACCATCGCGGTCTCGGCCAAGCACCTCACCGCCGATGACCATGTACTGGTGATTGATGATTTTCTGGCCAACGGTCGCGCTGCAAAAGCGTTGATTGATGTGATTCAACAAGCTGGCGCGAGCATCGCCGGGATTGGCGTGGTGATCGAGAAGTCATTTCAAGTTGGCCGTAATGAGCTGGACGAACAAGGATTCCGGGTTGAATCTCTGGCACGCATCAGCTCACTGGCGGACGGCAAAGTTACCTTTCTCGAGTAGGCCTTGCAGCTCATCAATGGCGTTTTGTTAATGCGCCGTTGATGAGGTGGCTTGCAAGCCCGCCAGCAATAACCGCTGATACAGCTTTTCACGCAGGCCACTCGGTTCTGCCAGGCTCATGCGTTGCAGTTGCGGCATAAACGCCGCAGGCTTTGGTGCCTCAAGCGTCGCCTTACCGAGGCGCACTATTTCCCTGAACTTGAAGTTACGTTTAAGCCAAGTCAGTGCGCGCAGCAAATCACGCTCCTGCGGGGTGAAATCACAGCCCAGCGCAAACTCATCGAAAATGGTGCTGTATTGCGCTTGCAAAGCCTCAAGGCGCTCCGGCAGGTTATTGCTGTAGCGGGTGTCGAGCTGGAAGGCTTTGTCCAGCTTGCCGTTTTTTTGCGCTTGCTTGATCAACTCAGCCTGAAAACGTGAGTCGCTGATATTCAGCAGCGCCTCGATCACCTGCGAATCAGTTTTGCCACGCAGATCAGCAATGCCGTACTCAGTGACAACAATATCGCGCAAGTGCCGGGGAATGGTGGCGTGACCATATTCCCAGACGATATTGGAGCGCACCTCGCCGTCAGACTCACGCCAACTGCGCAGTAGCAATATGGAGCGCGCATCCGCAAGCGCATGAGCCTGCGCAACAAAGTTGTACTGACCGCCAACGCCGCTGAGCACGCGACCGCTTTCCAGTTGATCGGACACAGCGGCGCCCATCAATGTCATGGTAAACGCCGTGTTGATAAACCGCGCATCGCGGCGCTGCAAACGCTTTAACGGTTCCTGTCCGTAGAGTTCGTTGATAAAGCAGATACCGGTCATGGCGTAGCGTTGACGCTGCTCAAAGCTCAACTCGTTCAAGCGGTTGTAGAACGAACGCGGCCCTAAAAAGAACCCGCCGTGCAATACCGCTGCGTTGCTTGCCGGGCGCAAATAGGTGTCCAGCGCTTGCTGGGTCTGCGAATTGGCCAGATCTGCCGGCACTTGCAGCGTGCTAGGCAAATTTAATTGCCCTTCGTGCCAACTGATTTCAGCTGCAAGCAAGCCGTAACGCTGCAGCTCAGCCAAACGTGGCGCATCAAGCGTGGATGCCAGACCAGCATCCAGCAATGCCTGAATGCTTAGCGGTCGACCTTGCTCATCCAGAGCACCGGCACTGGCCAGTTGCTGCACCAGCAGGTCTGGGTAAACCGCACGGCGGATAATTCCGGCGTCAGCCAGTACCAGCAAGCCATTTACGAACATCTCACTGCAGCCGTACAGGCCTTCGGCAAAGGTTTCAGTACCGCCAATCGTCTCGATCGATGCTTGCCAATCGGTTGTGCAGCTCAGTGCATCAAGCAGCGCCTTGTACTGGCTGTTGTTGCTATCACGGGCTAACAAGGCGGCGGTTAACGCATCGCCCATCGAGCCGATACCAATTTGCAAGGTGCCACCATCGCGTACCAGCGTGCTGGCGTGCAGGCCAATGCAGTGATCTTGCAGGCTTATCGGCATATTGGGGGTTGAGAACAGGGCTGATGTTTCTGGGTCTTGCAACTGGATATCAAACCGCTCACAGGCAATTTCAGCATCGCCCGACATAAAGGGCAGCTCGTTGTGAACCTGGGCCAGGTAGAGAATTTTCTCGCCATTGGCCCGGCGTTTATCCAGCATCGGCAACAGGTCAAGGGTGATGTCCGGATTGCAGCTCAGGCTGAAATGCTCTGGTCGCAGCGGATCCGTGGCGACCAGTTGCGCAAGCACATTGAGGCCGCGCGCATTAATATCGCGCGCCGCATGGCTGTAATTGCTACTGACGTAGTTTTGCTGCGCATCATTGTTGCCGAGCATGCTCCCCGGCTGCATAAAGAACTGCTCAACGCGGATATTCGCAGGTAGCTCACCACGACGCAGATCGCCGAGAAAGTCCAACTCGGGGTAATCAGCAAACACACGTTCAACAAACGGCTGCAAAAAACGCCGTTGCAAGCCCTGCTCGGCATGAGGACGTCCCAAGCATAAGGCGGTGTAGATATTCAGCTCACGCTCCGGCAACTGCTTGCAACGCTGGTAGAGCGCATTCACCCAAGTGTTGGGTTTGCCCAAGCCAAGGGGCAGGCCGAGATGGATCGGCCCGTCAATTTCGTCCAGAACCCTTTCTACAGCGTCATCAATCGAACACAGTTGCGGCATCAAGCACTCCTTGCGCTTAGCTGGTTTCTCCTGTTCGACTATACCCGCATCGCAATTGCGCCCCGAAACAAAATCTATGTCAGCCCATTACTCGCAATAGCGATCAACTGACCTGAAGTCAGCCTCCGCCCGTTGTGTGGCGCAGAAACGAAAACACCCTGCGCAAGCATCGCCCGCGCAGGGTGTTTCGGATGACCCGCCGCTCTGTTGCGGCGCTAAAAAACTGTCGGCTTACAGGCCGGACATTTTCTCGATGGTCGCTTTGAGTTCCTCATCGGTGCAGTCGCCACAAGTGCCTTTTGGCGGCATGGCGTTGATGCCGGTGATGGCCTTAGCCAGCAGGCCGTCAATGCCACCTTGTTCGTCAGCACGTTTTTTCCATGCCGCGGTGTCACCAATTTTCGGTGCATCCAATACGCCAGTCGTGTGGCAAGCACCGCAGTGCCCAGCGATAATGTCGTCCGGAGACTTCGCACCGCCACCGCCTGCCGCAGCAGAAGCAACTTCAATACCTTTGCACTCTTCGCCCTGGACACAGACTTCGCCCACTGGTTTCAAACGAGCAGCAATTGCATCGTCAGTCGCTGCTTGGGCAGAAGCTGCCCAGATAGCCAACACGGCTGCAGGAGCAACCAACATTTTTTTAATCATATTCACGCTTACACCCTCATCGTGGCTTGGTTCGCCCGCGGCCACGGTTTCGCGAGCGGGAGCTAAGTATAACGAGAAGCCCTGCAAGCTGAAACACACCAAATGCCGCAGTTGCAGCCAGATTTATAAGTCATACAGCCCAGCAGAGCTGGCGGAAGCTGCATTTTCGCGCGTTTTAACAGATATACAGCAAAAAGCCCTGCGCAGCGCTTTTCACAAATCCATTAGAAATTCGCCGGTGTTGTCGCACTGATCAGCTTGGCTGGCTCATCGTAGGGGTTACGAAAACGGTGCGGTTTACTGCTCTCAAAGTAGTAGCTATCGCCCTTTTCGAGGATATAACTTTCACTACCAACCACCAGTTCAAGCCGACCTTCAATCAGCATCCCGGCCTCTTCACCTTCGTGATTGAGCATCTCGTCGCCGGTATCGGCGCCCGGTGGATAGGTTTCTGAGAGAAAGGCAATGGCACGACTTGGGTGAGCCTTGCCGACCAGTTTCATGGTCACGGCACCATCAGAGATATCAATCAACTCATTCGCTTTGTAGACGACTTGAGTGTTGCTGTCCTGTTCCACGTCGAGGGAGAAGAACTCCACTAGCGACATTGGAATACCCGCCAGCACCTTTTTCAACGAACTGATCGAGGGGCTTACGCTGTTCTTCTCGATCATCGAAATGGTGCTGTTAGTGACGCCCGCACGCTTGGCGAGTTCACGCTGGGAAAGGCCTTTTAACTTACGGATGGATTGCAGTCGTACACCGACGTCCAATGCTTGCGTCCCCCTCGGGAAGATACGGAAAATGTAGCCGTATCATGGCAATAGCGTTCAGTATTTACAACAGTTTGTGCCTAAATATTGTCCAGCTGAATAGTTAGAGCTGTACTTGCAGTTTTTAATCCCCCAAATAGAGCAGCGGCACGCGGCGTAGATTGCAAAAAAGTTGATAGGGAATCGTCCCGGCATGGGCGGCAACATCGCTTGCGAGTACATGTTTGCCCCACAACTCGACTCGGCTGCCAAGCCCTGAATCCGGTAAGTCAGTTAGATCAACCGTCAGCATATCCATCGACACACGGCCAATCAGGCGGCTCAGCTTGCCGTCAATCATTACCGGTGTACCCGTCGGCGCATGACGTGGATAACCATCGGCATACCCCATCGCAACCACACCTACACGGGTTGGCCGCTCAGTGATGAAGCGGGCGCCATAGCCAACCGGCTGGTCAGCTGGCAGTTCACGCACGCTGATAATTTTTGATTCAAGGGTCATAACCGGCTGCAACTGCGCGGCGACTGTCTGTGCCTGCTCGAACGGGGTGGCGCCATAGAGCATGATCCCCGGACGCACCCAATCACTGGCGACATCTGGCCAACCCAGCAGTGCGGGGGAGTTCCGCAAGCTCACCTCGGCACTGAGGTCTTTGCGGGCGCGCTCAAATACCGCGACTTGCTCCTCGACGCACGAACAATCAAGTTCATCGGCGCGGGCAAAATGGCTCATCAGCACGACTTTTCCAACCTGAGCACAGTTTTGCAAACGCTGGTAAGCCGCAGCGTATTCATCAGGCTCCAGCCCTACACGGTGCATGCCTGAGTCCAGCTTCAGCCAAATGGTCAGCGGCTGGCTGAGGCTCGCTTGTTCAAGCGCCTCCAATTGCCACATCGAATGCACCACACACCAGAACTGGTGTTGCTCAATCAATTCCAGCTCTGACGCCTCAAAAAAACCTTCGAGCAACAAAATTGGCTGAACAATACCGGCTTCGCGCAACTGCAGCGCTTCTTCAATGCAGGCCACCGCAAAACCATCCACCTCCCCAGCAAGAGCTTGTGCACAGCGCACCGCACCATGTCCGTATGCATCTGCCTTAATCACGGCTAATGCTTTGGCGGCAGAAACCTCGCGGGCCAAACGGTAGTTATGGCGCAGGGCGTTTAGATCAATCAAAGCACGGGCTGGACGCATAATTGAGCTTCTTTGCAGAGGGCTGAATGGGTTAAAAAAAGCCCAGCAGTGCTGGGCTAGGGGTGACACATGGTTCTTGAAGACATTCCCGCCATTTACGGCAGAGCGGCAATTACGGTCATCTCAACCAGTACTTCCGGGGTGTACATGTTGGCCTCGACTGCCGCGCGAGCTGGCGCGGTGCCGGGCGCAACCCATGCATCCCATACCTGATTAAGAGCGGCGTAGTCGCGCGCCATGTCCTTTAGATAAATAGTCACCGACAAAATACGGCTCTTGTCGGTGCCCGCCTCGCTCAACATCAAATCAATATTGGCCAGGGTTTGCTTGGTTTGCTCGATAGCGTCGCCGCTGTAATCATCCGCCAACTGACCAGCCAAATAGACAGTGCCATTGTGGATAACTATTTCGCTGTAACGGGTTTCAGTGCGCAGGCGCTGTAGAGCCATGTTTTTGAGCTTCCTTGGTGCGCTTATAACGGGAAATATCCAAGCCTTCAGCGCTGATCTGTGGACGTTTGGACGCCATGGTATCGGCCAGGAACCGACCAGAGCCACAGGCCATGGTCCAACCCAGCGTACCGTGGCCGGTATTCAGGAACAGGTTGCTGAAACGAGTGGCGCCCACGATTGGCGTGCCATCCGGGGTTGCTGGGCGCAAACCGGTCCAGAACTCAGCTTGAGCCAGATCGCCACCCTGTGGATAAAGATCGCCAACGATCATTTCCAGGGTTTCGCGCCGACGCGGATTCAAGCTCATGTCAAAACCGGCGATTTCAGCCATGCCACCGACCCGGATGCGCTGATCAAAACGGGTCATCGCCACTTTGTAGGTTTCATCAAGAATGGTCGACATCGGCGCCATATCAGGATTAACAATAGGCACGGTCAGCGAGTAACCCTTGAGCGGATAAACCGGCGCACGAATACCCAGCGGCTTAAGCAGTTGCGGGCTGAAACTACCAAGCGCGAGCACATAGCGATCTGCTGTTTCCAGCTTGCCGTCGATCCACACGCCGTTAATACGATCGCCCAACGCTTCAATACGCTGAATGTTCTGCCCAAAGCGGAACTCGACCCCCAGCTTGCGGGCCATCTCGGCCAGCTTGGTGGTGAACATCTGGCAGTCGCCGGTTTGGTCATTGGGCAAACGCAGTGCACCGGCCAGCTTGTCGGTCACGCTCGCCAGAGCAGGCTCAACGCGAGCAATACCGTCGCGGTCAAGTAATTCAAACGGCACGCCCGACTGCTTGAGCACAGCGATATCTTTCGCAGCGTTATCGACTTGCGCCTGAGTACGGAACAACTGAGTGGTGCCCAAGCTGCGGCCTTCATAGGCAATACCGGTTTCGGCGCGAAGCTCGTCAAGGCAGTCACGGCTGTACTCGGACAATCGCACCATGCGCTCTTTGTTTACCGCATAACGGCTGGCCGTGCAGTTGCGCAGCATTTGCGCCATCCATAAATACTGATCAACGTCAGCAGTGGCCTTGATTGCCAGTGGCGCGTGTTTTTGCAGCAGCCATTTGATAGCTTTGAGCGGAACGCCCGGTGCAGCCCAAGGAGATGCATAGCCAGGCGAAACCTGACCGGCATTGGCGAAGCTGGTTTCCTGCGCAGGGCCGTCCTGACGATCAACTACGACCACCTCAAAACCCTGACGTGCCAAATAATAAGCGCTTACAGTGCCAATCACACCGCTACCGAGAACCAGAACCCGCATCATTTTTCTCCTCGCCGAGACTATGCACTGGCGTTTTTTATCATGAGAGTAGATGCGGCTAGTATATGAATCATCGAGCAGTGCAATTAACTAAACATCAGCCTATATTTAGTAATAACTCTCGTAAAAATCCGCTTGGACGGAGGAGTATTTCCTATGCGCACTCAGCACCAGTCTCGCCGTGACCTGGACAAAATCGATCGCAACATCCTGCGCGTCCTGCAGGAAGACGGTCGCATCTCGTTTACTGAGCTGGGCGAGCGTGTAGGTTTATCGACTACGCCCTGCACTGAACGGGTCCGCCGGCTTGAGCGCGAAGGCATCATCATGGGCTACCACGCCCGCCTGAACCCACAGAACCTCAAGGCCAGCCTGCTGGTATTTGTCGAGATCAGCCTGGATTACAAATCGGGCGACACTTTTGAAGAGTTTCGCCGCGCAGTGCTTAAGCTGCCGCACGTATTGGAATGCCATCTGGTTTCTGGCGATTTCGATTATCTGGTCAAGGCACGGATTAATGAGATGGCGTCATACCGCAAGCTACTGGGCGACATTCTGCTCAAACTGCCGCACGTGCGTGAATCCAAAAGCTATATCGTCATGGAAGAAGTGAAGGAAAGCCTCAGCCTCCCCGTGCCGGAATAACCTAGACCAAAACCTGGCGGGTGGTCGCGATCAGGTTGTGCACTTGCTGTTCGACCTGCGGATCAATCGGCTCCTCGGGGCCGCGACCATGCGGGCATGGCATGCGCGGCGTGGTGCCAAACAATCGGCAAATCAGCGGACGCTGGTCATACACCTGACAACCTTGCGGCCCAAGGTGCACACAATTCAGCTCATCCAGCGCTGCCTCGTGCTCGGCATCACTTTTGTGTGGCAGCCGCGACATTTCTTCAGATGAAGCCGTGACCGGCCCGCAGCAGTCGTGGCAACCGGGAATGCAGTCAAAGCGTGGAATATGCAGGCGCAGATGATCAATTTTACGACGGGTACAACTCATAGCAGCGCCTCGGTGTTCGACGGGCCATGATAACTGTCCTAACGCTGAATCGCCGTCAATTAGTAATTAATTATCGATTTTTGCTACGTGGCACTTGGCGATCAAGGAAGACCGCGCTTATGCTTCGTAAAATTTTCCAAACACAATAAACAGGATTTCGCACATGAACGCCCGCGTTCACCAACCGGTTCACAACAGCCAGCACGCCGCTTCCTATTACGCCGCCAGCGCTAACCGCACGATTGCGCTGCAACCTTTAGGAGGTGAGCTGCGCGCTGATGTGTGCATTGTCGGTGGTGGCTTCTCGGGCCTCAATACAGCGATTGAACTGGCCCAGAAAGGCCTTTCAGTGGTGCTGCTCGAAGCCCGCAAGGTGGGTTGGGGCGCCAGTGGCCGTAACGGCGGCCAACTGATTCGCGGCGTTGGCCACGGGGTTGAGCAGTTTGAATCGGTGATCGGCGCCCAAGGCGTGCGAGAACTCAAACTGATGGGCCTGGAAGCAGTTGAAATCGTGCGCAAACGCGTCGAGCAGTTCAATATCGACTGCGACCTGACGTGGGGCTATTGCGACTTGGCCAACAAGCCACGCGACCTCGAAGGCTTTGCCGAAGACGCGCATGAGCTGAAAAGCCTCGGCTATCAACACCAACTGCGCTTGCTGCAAGCCAATCAAATGCACGAAGTTGTCGGCTCTGACCGTTATGTCGGCGGTTTGATCGATATGGGTTCCGGCCACCTGCACCCGCTCAATCTGGCACTCGGTGAAGCGGCTGCAGCGCAGGCATTGGGCGTACAGATTTTTGAAGATTCCGCCGTCACTCGCATCGAGTACGGCTCTGAGGTCAAGGTGCATACCGCTAACGGTATCGTCCGTGCCAGCAACCTGGTTCTGGCCTGCAACGCCTACCTCGGCGAGCTGAACAGCAATCTTGGCGGCAAGGTGCTCCCGGCGGGCAGTTATATCATCGCCACAGAACCGTTGAGCGCCGAACAAGCGCAGGCAATCATTCCGCAGAACATGGCGCTGTGCGATCAACGCGTCGCCTTGGATTATTACCGTCTGTCTGCCGATAACCGTTTATTGTTTGGTGGCGCTTGTCACTATTCTGGGCGCGATCCTGAAGACATCAGCGGCTATATGCGGCCGAAGATGCTTGAAGTATTCCCGCACCTGAAAAACACCAAAATCGACTTCCAATGGGGCGGCATGATCGGCATTGGCGCCAACCGCCTGCCACAAATCGGTCGCCTCAAGGGTCAGAACAACGTGTTTTATGCGCAGGCCTACTCCGGCCACGGCGTCAACGCTACGCATCTGGCTGGCAAGTTGTTGGGTGAAGCGATTGCTGGTCAAGCCAGCACCGGGTTTGATCTGTTCGATAAAGTGCCGCACATGACCTTCCCGGGCGGTAAATACCTGCGCTCGCCCTTGCTCGCGCTAGGCATGCTCTGGCACCGCATGAAGGAAGTGTTGTAAGCCTGAAGCCGGGGGTTAACCCCGGTTCAAGCAAACGCTGGCTGCTCAATGTAAGGCTGGACCACCGACAAACTATGCGCAACAGTTGAGTCTTTTTCGCCCACTGGCGCGACATAGTGAATGGCCGACGCCGCGGCCTCATCACCTGCCAACCTGGCGATGATCCAAGTCGCCAAATACTGCGAAGCCATACAGCCGCCAGCCGTGGCAATATTGCCCTCAGCGAAAAAAGGCTGATTCAGTACCTCAACGCCTGCTTCGACCACCCAAGGCTTGGTGGTCAAGTCGGTACAGGCTGGAAGCCCATTCAAAACACCCAATACCGACAGCAACAATGTGCCCGAACATTGGGCGCACACCAGTTGCTTGGCCGGGTCTAAATTGAGCCGATCAAGAATCAGCCGGTTCTTGGCGATGTCGCGGGTGTAGATACCACTCCCCACTAAAACCACATCGGCAGTATTGGCGAACTCCAGGGGTTGCTGCGCGGCAATCCGGACCCCGTTCATTGAGGTTACGTAGTCATCCGGGCAGGTAATCTGCACATTCCAGCCCTGACCTTTCATACGATTCAATATGCCTGCGGCAATGAACGAATCGAGTTCGTTAAAGCCTTCAAAGGTCAAAATTGCAATATTCATAGACCGTTCTCCCGGCACCAGCCTTTAAAGTTTCCAGAATGGCAGAGTAGCTTCGCGATGTGCCTGCGCGCGCGTCAGACCAATATCAGCCAACTGCTGATCATTGAGCTTGAGCAATGCCCGGCGAGTACTGATCCGGCGCAGTAATAGTGTCCAACGCGACACTGGCGGGCCATAGGCTGCAGGCGTAGACATACGTGGCGCTGCATCTTGCTGCAACTCTTGCTGGCCGAGGGTCAACCGCACATCGCTTAAACCGTTCATCTCCTTGCTCCTGAAATTTGGTCATTTCGAGAGCAAATGATGACGCGAACACAAAAAGCATGACAGATTCAGAAAACACATATTAAATCCATACAGACAACCTGAATTGGCCGCTGAATGGTAATTTTCAGCAGCAACTGTACTGGTATATCTTCAATAGCCAGAAACCAAGCGACCTGTCCGAGCCTGATTTGTATGACTCTTTATATCGACCTCGCCACCATGATCAGCTCGCGCATCGAGCAAGGCCTGTATCGCCCTGGCGACCGCTTGCCCTCAGTGCGCGCATTGAGCGTCGAGCACGGTGTCAGTTTGAGTACAGTGCAACAGGCTTATCGCCATCTTGAAGATCAGGGCATGGCGACACCGCGACCGAAATCAGGTTACTTCGTGCCGCCAAGCCGCCAGAAACCTGAGTTACCGATGGTCAACCGCGCCGCTCAGCGGCCGCTGGATGTCTCGCAGTGGGACAACGTGCTTGAACTGATCAGCATCGCACCGGGCAGCGATATCTTGCAGTTAGGTCGCGGTATGCCAGACATCAGCAGCCCAACACTAAAACCCTTGCTGCGCTCAATCTCGCGTCTCAGCCGTCGACAAAGCGTTAAAGAGCTCAGCTATGGCTGCATCCACGGCGATCCAGCGCTGCGCGAACAGATTTCACGACTGATGCTCGACTCCGGCTGCCAGATACCGGCGCAAGACATTGTCACGACCACCGGCTGCCATGAAGCGTTATCCACAGCGATCTGCGCCACCTGTAAACCCGGCGATGTGATTGCAGTCGATTCACCAAGCTTTCACGGCGTAATGCAGGCACTCAAAGGCTTTGGCATGAAAGCCCTTGAGCTGCCTACCGACCCGCTCACCGGCATCAGCCTTGATGCTTTGGAGCTCGCACTTGAACAGTGGCCGATTAAAGCCATCCAGCTGACACCGACTTGCAACAATCCACTTGGCTACATCATGCCGGAAGCCAACAAGCGCGCCCTGATCGCACTTGCCCAGCGTTATGATGTGGCAATTATTGAAGATGATGTCTACGGCGAACTGGCTTACAGCTACCCGCGCCCACGCACGATCAAATCTTATGACGAAGACGGCCGGGTACTGCTCTGCAGCTCGTTCTCGAAAACCTTGGCGCCAGGCCTGCGCATCGGCTGGATCGCACCCGGTCGCTACCTGCAGAAAATCCTGCATCTGAAATACATCGGCACCGGCATGGCCGCGCAACTGCCGCAGCTGGCACTGGCGGAGTACATCAGCGCGGGCCATTACGAGCCTCACCTGCGGCGCATGCGCAGCCAATATGCACGCAATCGTGACCTGATGACCGGCTGGGTTAGCCGTTATTTCCCGGCCGGCACACGCGTCAGCCAGCCAGACGGCGGTTTTATGTTGTGGATCGAGCTTGATCGCGAATTCGACAGCCAGCGCCTGAATCGCGCCCTGCTGCCGCACGCCATCCAGATCGCACCAGGCAGCATTTTCTCGGCGACAGGCAAGTACCGTAATTGCCTGCGCCTGAACTACGCGACCAAAGCCACTGCCGAAATCGAGAATGCGGTGCGTAAGGTTGGCGAAACAGTTGCGCAACTGCTCGCCTCGCCCGACTAGTCTTCGCCTATCGCTTGCGCCTCAGGATGTGACCGCAACCTGCTGCGGTTCGGGGCGCCATGCCAGCACTACAAAGCCCGCAGCGCCGAGCGCCATCAGCAGCGGTAAGGCATGACCACTGACCCACTGGCTGGCCGCGCCGGTAAGCAATGGCCCAAGCAGGCAGCCAATCCCCCACAGTTGCGAGACATGGGCGTTAGCACGCACCAAGGCATCGTCGCGAAAGCGCTCGCCAATCTGAATCAGCGACAAGGTAAACAAGCCACCCGCACTGGCACCAAACAGCACCAACACCGGCCAGATCAAGGGCGAATGCAATGCCAACGGAATACTCAAGCTTGAGCACAACAGCACCACCCCGCAACCACGGAACAGGTTGCGCCGCGACATCAGGTCAGCCAACCAGCCAATGGGAAGCTGCAAGACAGCATCGCCCACCACTACAACGCTGACCATAAACAGCGCAACGTCCTGACTGAAACCCTGCCGCAATCCATAGATCGGCAATAACGTCAGCATCATCGACTCAAAAGCGGCGAACAACGCCACCGCCCAGGCAATCGCTGGCATCTTGCTACAAAAGGCCAGCAGACCTTTTGACGAAGCGCTGTGGCCATCGACCTTGGGCGCTCCGGTACGCCCCAGCAAAATCAGCGAGCCGCCAATCAGCAAACCAGTGCCGGTCCAGAATGCACGATCGCTTTCGGTACCGAGGGCATGCAACAGTAACGGGCCGGAAAGCTGACTCAAGGCGTAACCGGTGCCATACAGCGCAACCAGACGGCCACGCCACTTTTCCACAGCCAACTGGTTAATCCAGCTCTCACCCAGAATAAACACCATGGTCAGAGCGACGCCCAGCAGTAAACGCAGAAATAGCCACACCGTATAGTTCTGCACCAAGGCCAGCATCGCCACGGATAGCGCACCGACCAGCAGACACGTCTGCATTAACACCGTAGTACCCAGTCGCCCAGCAAGGCGTCCGGCAAGCGAGGCACCGAGCAGTACGCCGACAGCCGGGGTGGCAGCCATTACGCCAATGGCGAACGTCCCATAACCCCAACTCTCAAGGCGCAGCGAAACCAGCGGCATGGTCACACCCAATGCCAAGCCAATGCTGATCACCGCCATGGACACGGCGAAATAGGTACCCCAACGCATTTCCAGACTCCTTGTGTGCTTGCACTGCAAAAAGCAAAACGGCCAGGCCTCCAGAGGAAATAATCCCCCGGAAAACCCGGCCGCAGGTTTGGCTCATCTGAGCCGGCCTCTAAAAATCAGAGACGGACCTTGCGCAGCGTGTGAACGCCTTGCTTCAGCTTATAACTTGATCCAAGTTGCTTTCAGCTCAGTGTACTTATCGAATGCATGCAGCGACTTGTCACGACCGTTGCCCGACTGCTTGAAACCACCAAATGGCGCAGTCATGTCGCCACCGTCGTACTGATTGACCCAAACGCTGCCCGCGCGCAACGCCTTGGCCGTCATGTGGGCCTTCGACAGGTTGCTGGTCCACACCGCTGCGGCCAAACCGTAGATGGTGTCGTTGGCGATTGCAATCGCTTCCTCGGCATCATCAAAGGCAATCACCGACAGAACCGGACCAAAAATCTCTTCCTGAGCGATAGTCATAGCGTTGTTCACACCGTCGAAGATGGTCGGCTCAACATAAGTGCCGCCCGACTCTTCCATGACACGCTTACCACCGGCAACCAACTTAGCGCCGTCTTTGTGGCCTGCATCGATATAACGCAATACGTTATTCATCTGCTGGGTATCAACCAGCGCGCCGACATTGGTTTCTGGGTCAAGCGGATTGCCTGCCTTCCAGCCTTTGATCGCTTCGACCACCAAAGGTAAGAATTTGTCTTTGATCGAGCGCTCAACCAACAAGCGCGAGCCTGCGGTGCAGACTTCACCTTGGTTGAAGGCAATGGCGCCAGCTGCTGACTCGGCAGCTGCTTGCAGATCTGGAGCATCAGCGAAGACGATATTCGGGCTCTTGCCGCCAGCTTCCAGCCAAACGCGCTTCATGTTCGACTCGCCAGCGTAAATCATCAACTGCTTGGCGATTTTGGTCGAACCGGTGAAGACCAGCGTATCGACATCCATGTGCAGGGCCAAGGCCTTACCCACAGTGTGACCAAAGCCTGGCAGCACGTTGAATACGCCCGCAGGAATACCGGCTTCAACAGCCAACTGAGCGACACGGATACCGGTCAGCGGTGACTTTTCCGATGGCTTAAGGATGATTGAGTTACCGGTGGCCAACGCTGGGCCTAGCTTCCAGCAGCTCATCAGCAACGGGAAATTCCACGGAACGATAGCCGCAACCACACCGATTGGCTCACGAGTGACCAAGCCCAGTTCGTCATGGCCAGTCGCCGCTACTTCATCGTAAACCTTGTCGATGGCTTCTCCATTCCAGCGAATGGCATTAGCTGCAGCCGACATATCAATGTTCAGTGAGTCGCTGATCGGCTTGCCCATATCCAGAGTTTCCAGCAGCGCCAACTCTTCAGCGTGCTCCTCGATCAACTCAGCAAAGCGAATCATGATCTTCTTACGTTGGGCTGGCGCCATGCGCGACCACACACCCGAATTGAAGGTGGCGCGTGCATCCCGTACAGCGCGCTCAGCATCGGCAAGGTCACAGCTGGCAACATTACCCAGCAAGCGGCCATCTACCGGGCTGATGCACTCAAAGGTTTCACCGGACTCTGACGAGCAGTACTCACCATGTACAAACGCACGAGTCTCAATCTTCAACGTCTTGGCGCGCTGTTCCCAGTCGGCGCGAGTCAGGCTAGTCATGCAAGCATCCTCTATCAGTAATAAGTGGCGCACATTCTGCACGCGAACTGTCAATAATTCTGCAAGGCCAACATCGGCCATATCCTGCCCGCAACACTAAACCAGAGGGCTCTACCTTTTCAATATATTTGACAAATAAGCCGTAAACGGCCTTGTCATGTTCGTTTTATTAAACATAGACTCAGGCTAATAAACGCCAGCGCTACATGCCTGACACGCACAACAAGCCAATACGCAGAGATGCCACAGATGAAAATTGAGCAGATTGTCGACTTCGCCCAAACCAACAGCCCCCTGGAAAGCTATCGCCCAGCTGCAGAAAAAGTTCTCAAGGGCGACCCCGCGCAAAGCGTGCGTAATCACTACGCCAGCCCATGCGGCCAGTTCAACACAGGTATTTGGGAAGGCGCCGTCGGCCAGTGGACAGTCAATTACAGCGAGCACGAATACTGCGAAATCCTGCAAGGCGTTTCCGTCCTGCGCGACAAGGACGGCAATGCAAAGACGCTGCGTGTCGGCGACCGCTTTGTGATCCCGGCGGGCTTTTCCGGCACCTGGGAAGTGCTCGAACCCTGCCGCAAGGTCTATGTGATCTTCGAGCAGGCCAGCGAGTAAGCCCGGCGCAACGAGTCCAAGATAAAAAATCCCGCAAAACGCGGGATTTTTTATCGCCTGGCGTTTACCGGGCAGGCTCCTGATGATTCGCCGAAGTGAAATTCAGGGCAAGAAAAAGCCCGCCATGGTGGCGGGCTTTTTCGTCAAGCTTGTGCAACAAGAATGCTTGATCAATTACTTGATCTTGCCTTCCTTGTAGATCACGTGCTTGCGCACAACCGGATCGAATTTTTTAATTTCGATTTTGTCCGGAGTAGTGCGTTTGTTCTTGTCGGTGGTGTAGAAGTGGCCAGTACCGGCGCTCGACACCAAACGGATCAATTCACGCATGATTTAGCTCCTTAAACCTTTTCGCCACGAGCACGAAGCTCGGACAACACAACATCGATGCCACGCTTGTCGATGCAACGCATGCCTTTGGCAGATACGCGCAGACGTACGAAGCGATTCTCAGACTCAACCCAGAAGCGGTGATGCTGCAGGTTTGGCAGAAAACGACGACGGGTTTTGTTGTGTGCGTGGGAAACATTGTTCCCGGTTACCGGACCCTTACCGGTAACTTGACAGACTCTTGACATGCCTCAGCCCTCTAAAACCACATGCCCAACCCGGCATGGGTTGGCCGCTTAAATTCAGTGTCATTGGCGCAGAAGCGCCGCGTTTCTCGAGGGTCTTACCGGCCACACCTTAAAGCGCAACAACCGGGCCCCTAGAAAAGAGCGCTGCTTTATACCAGAAAGGCTATCGCACAACAAGGATTAACACACTTTCCACCACAACGCTGAACCCCGCATTCTATCGCATCGGGCTAGCGCTGTGGGGCTTAATCACTAATTACCGCTCGTCGCCCCGCTGGATTGTCTTACTGCGCCATTATGAACTAGGGTACGGCATTGCTACGCGCCGATGGATGCGCGGCACGCCACCGTCAAGGAATATGCCCATGCGCCGTAAAACCTTATCGCTTCTTCTATTACCGCTGCTAAGCCCGATGCTGACACAGGCTTCGACCCTGAGCGTCTGCACCGAAGCCAGCCCCGATGGTTTTGACGTGGTGCAATACAACTCGCTGACCACCACCAATGCCTCAGCCGATGTATTGATGAACCGCCTAGTCGACTTTGATGCCAGCAGCGGCAAAGTTGTCCCCAGTCTCGCGCAAAGCTGGACAGTCAGCGATGACGGCCTGAGCTATACATTCAAGCTGCGGCCCAATGTCAGCTTTCACAGCACCGACTACTTCAAGCCCAGCCGGGCCATGAATGCTGACGATGTGGTGTTCAGCTTCGAGCGCATGCTCGACTCTAAACATCCCTGGCATGCCTTTGCTCAGAGTGGTTATCCACACGCGCAATCAATGCAATTACCCAGCCTGATCAAGAGTATTGATGCACCTGACGCCAACACCGTGCGCTTCACTCTGACTCAGCCAAATGCGACCTTCCTGGCGACATTAAGCATGGGCTTTGCTTCTATTTATTCCGCTGAATATGCCGACCAGTTGCTTAAAGCGGGCAAGCAAAACAAACTCAATAGCCAGCCGATCGGTACTGGCCCCTTTATTTTCAGGCGCTTTCAGCAAGATGCAGTGATCCGTTACAACGCGAATCCGGATTACTTCGCGGGCAAACCAGCCGTCGACAAAATGGTCTTCGCTATTACCCCTGACGCCAACGTGCGCCTGCAGAAGCTGCGCAATAACGAGTGTCAGATCACCCTGTCGCCAAAACCAGTGGATATCAGCGTTGCCGCCAAAGATCCTGCATTAAAAGCGATGAAGACCAACGCCTTTATGACCGCCTTTGTCGGCATCAACACCCAGCATCCACCGCTGGATAAGCCAGAAGTACGCCAAGCCATAAACCTTGCATTCGATAAGGCGACCTATCTCAAAGCAGTGTTTGAAGACAGCGCCGAGGCAGCCAACGGGGTTTATCCGCCCAATACCTGGAGCTATGCCAAAGACCTGCCTGGCTATGCCTACGACCCGGAACAAGCCAAAGCCAAACTCAAGGAGGCCGGTCTTGCTGACGGTTTCAAAACCACCATTTGGACTCGCCCAAGCGGCAGTCTGCTCAACCCCAACCCGAAATTGGGCGCGCAGCTGCTACAAGCTGATCTAGCCAAAATTGGCATCACTGCCGAAATTAGAGTGATTGAGTGGGGCGAGTTGATCCGCCGCGCCAAAGCTGGCGAGCATGACCTGCTGTTTATGGGCTGGGCGGGCGATAACGGCGACCCGGATAACTTCCTGACGCCACAGTTTTCATGCGCCTCAGTTGAATCTGGGCTTAACTTTGCGCGCTACTGCGACCCGCAATTGGACAAGCTGATCAGCCAAGGCAAAACCCTTAGCGACCAAGCAGCGCGCAGCGATATCTACAAAAAAGCCCAAGCCATTATCCAGCAACAGGCATTGTGGGTGCCGCTGGCGCATCCAACTGCTACCGCACTGACGCGCAGCACAGTCAGCGGCTATAGCGTCAGCCCGTTTGGCCGACAGGATTTCTCCAAAGTCAGTATCGGCAAATAAGACTGCAAAGCGCTGAGTCGCCAATTGAGCCTCGGATCAATGACTGCTCAGCGCTTTGGCTACATCCAGCCGTGCTCCGCCATCGACAACGGCTCACCCTCGCCGACGATGAAGTGATCAAGCACGCGCACCTCAACCAACTCTAAAGCCGCTTTCAAGCGCTGAGTGAGCACTTTATCAGCTTGACTTGGCTCAGCCACACCTGACGGATGATTGTGCGCCAGGATCAGTGCTGCCGCGTTGTGCGCCAACGCGCGCTTCACCACTTGTCGCGGATACACGCTGGCACTGTCGATTGAGCCGGTAAACAGCGATTCATACGCAATGACCCGGTGTTTAGCGTCCAGAAATAAACATCCAAACACCTCGTGCGGTTCGTGACGCAATACTGATTTGAGGTAATCGCGCACAGCCTGCGGGCTTTGCAGCGCGTCGTCTCGTTGAATTTCTTCAGCCAAATGTCGGCGGCCCATTTCCAGTACCGCCTGCAACTGCGAGAACTTGGCTGGCCCCAGCCCCAGACTCTGACAAAATGTCGGTAGATCCGCCTGCAACAAACTGCGCAACGTGCCGAAGTCCGCCAATAAGTGGCGCGCCAGATCTACCGCACTGCATCCAGCAACCCCTGTTCGCAGAAATATCGCCAGTAACTCGGCATCGGTCAGGGACGTAGCGCCATGCGCCAACAGCTTTTCTCGCGGACGCTCTGCCGCAGGCCAGTCGCGAATGCTCATACAAAACCTCCATGTCATGGGTGAACCCTGCGCAAGCAGGTCAAACAAACTCCGACTCTGCCAAGGCCGCTGTTCCATAGCAGCCTCTGTGCTATCGTAGCCTACCTTTTTTCGTGGTGATCGGCCTGGGGAGGCGTCATCACTGCGACGTACATTCATCTTGAGCAAGGCAGGCCTATGCAGCGTCTTTATCGGAAACGCATCATCCTCGGCGTGGGTGGCGGCATTGCAGCCTATAAAAGCGCAGAACTGGTACGCCGACTGAAGGATCAAGGCGCCGAAGTACGTGTTGTCATGACCCACGGCGGCCGCGAATTTATTACCCCACTGACCTTGCAGGCCTTATCCGGCAACCCCGTACACCAAGAGCTGCTCGACCCAGCAGCCGAGGCTGCAATGGGCCACATCGAGCTAGCACGCTGGGCCGACCTTGTACTGATCGCCCCAGCCACCGCTGACCTGATGGCGCGCCTCGCCCAAGGTGTTGCCAACGACCTGTTGACCACTGTGGTGCTAGCCACCGACGCACCCGTCGCCTTGGCACCCGCGATGAACCAAGCCATGTGGCGCGACCCCGCCACCCAAGCCAATGCGCAGATTCTCAGCCAGCGTGGCATGCATATATTTGGCCCTGCCTCCGGCAGCCAAGCCTGCGGCGACGTTGGCTTGGGCCGCATGCTTGAAGCTGACGATCTCGCGCAACTGGCCGCTGACTGTTTTGAGCGCAAAAGCCTCAGCGGGGTTCATGTACTGATTACCGCAGGCCCAACCCAGGAAAATATCGACCCGGTGCGTTACATCACCAACCATAGCTCGGGGAAAATGGGTTTTGCACTTGCCGAAGCAGCGGCCGAGGCTGGCGCCAAAGTCACCCTGATCAGCGGCCCAGTGCATCTACCGACGCCAGAGCGGGTCACACGCATTGATGTAGTCAGCGCCCGCGACATGCTTGCTGCCTGCGAAGCGGCTATGCCCTGCGACGTATTGATTGCCGCCGCTGCAGTTGCCGACTATCGCCCGGAAGTTGTCGCCCAGCACAAGCTCAAAAAAGACCCAACCAGTGGCGAAGGCATGCTTCTGCAGATGGTCCGCAACCCAGACATCCTCGCCACGCTGGCTACTCGCGAAGACCGGCCCTTCAGTGTCGGTTTCGCCGCAGAAACCGAGAATTTGCTGGAATACGCTTCACGCAAGCTGAAAGATAAAAACCTCGATCTTATCGTCGCCAACGATGTGGCCAACCCCACCATCGGCTTCAATAGTGAGGAGAATGCAATCACCATCATTGATCGTGAATTGCAGCAAAGCAGCTTCGCCCAGACCAGCAAGGGCAAGATTGCCCGCCAATTAGTCGACTTCATTGCTGAACGCATGAATCGCACCTGAACCTTATTGATGGATAACAGAATCTGATATGCACGCCTTACAAGCCAAGATCCTTGACCCGCGCCTCGGCAACGAATTTCCACTGCCGCAGTACGCCACACCGGGCTCAGCCGGCCTCGACCTGCGCGCGATGCTCAAACAAGCGTTGACTCTTGAGCCTGGTCAAACTGTCCTGATTCCGACTGGCCTGTCGATCTACATCGGCGATCCAGGCCTTGCGGCAATGATTCTGCCGCGCTCGGGGCTCGGCCATAAGCACGGCATCGTGCTCGGCAATCTCGTCGGCCTGATCGACTCGGATTACCAAGGCGAGTTGATGGTTTCATGCTGGAACCGCGGCCAAGACGCTTTTACCATCAACATTGGTGAGCGCATTGCCCAACTGGTTCTGGTTCCTGTTGTGCAGGCACACTTCGAAATGGTCGAAGAGTTTGATGAAAGCCAGCGCGGGGCCGGCGGCTTCGGCCACTCAGGCACCCATTAAGCGGCTATAACGTAGCTCTTTTGCACTACCTTGAACCTGCCAACGTACTTCTGTAACGCTGGCAGGGGCTAATACTAAGAATAATGGGTCAGGGAGATGTTCGATGAAGTTGTTCAAACGTGCCGCCAAGGACGAGCTGTCCAACGAGATGATCAAACAGGCGGCCGCCAAAGCATCGAGCAACAAGCAAAACACATTAGAGGCCCTTAAACCCGGCTTACTTGCCGCCTTTGTCGGCTTGGCGCTGGCCGGGTGCGTGCTTTGGTTCGGCATGCTCGGCAGTGCCCAGCAACAGCAACATCAAGCCCTGAGCAAAGCCTGGGGCGAGAGCCAGGCGACTGCATTGCAGCAAGCCCTGAAACAACTTGCCGCCGACACCCAGACAGCAGCACAAAACCCAGCACTGATTGCGGCGCTGCAAAGCGACGATATCGGGCAGATACGGGCTGCTGAGCGCTCGCTGAAATACTGGAGCGGCATCGTTGACGCGCAAATCAACTTGCGCGGCCAGGCGGCACAAGACATGGGGCGCACAGCACCAATGAATTTTGCTGCGCTGGATTTACTGCGCCGTGTCGAGAACGGCCAGACACCTGCGGTTGAAGCATACAAAGTCGGCCAACAGTGGCTGGTTTACAGCGTTGCGCCATTGCGGTTAAGCAAAGATCAGGCGGTGCAAGGCACGCTGTTGCTGGCGTTTGACCTCAACCGTTTGCTGGCCAGCCTCCCCCCGCTACCAGCAGAAGTCGGTGCAATTCAGCTCAGTCAGCAATTTGGCACCGCTGCCGCGCAAGTCCTGGCCCAACGTGGCTCGGCTCAAGGCAACCCGCAACAGCTCAACAGCGGCAACCCAAACTGGACGCTGAGCTTCACCCCTGGCCCGGCACTGAGTGGCGCAGCGTTCTCACCGCTGGCACTGGCGCTGGCTGGGCTATTGGCATTGCTGGGTGCAGTGATCGGTTTTTACTTGGTGCATCGCAGCTTTAACAGACACCTCGAGGGCGATATCAATCAGCTAGAACAGCTGGTCAAAGAACTCTCTGCGGGGAAAAGCGTCAAAGCCTTTAGCCTGAGCCTGCCAGCACTGAATAATCTGGCGAAAACGCTGGCACGCATGCCACGTCGCGCAGAAAACACCGGCAGCGCCAAAGACTCAGCCGCCAAGACCAGCAAGGCTGAAAAGGCGGCTCAGGTTGCGGCAGAAGAGCCGGTCACATTTGCCGACCCACTATTTCAAGATACCGATATTCTCGATATCGACATTCTCGATGAAGACCAGGATCTCCTGGGATTGGAGCAGTCATCTGTTATGAGTAATTCGCAAGTCGCACCTAAACTTCCTGCTGATATCTTCCGCGCCTATGACATCCGTGGAGTTGTTGGTCGCACCCTGACAGCAGAAACAGCCTATTGGGTTGGTCGCGCAGTCGGCTCGGAAAGCCTCGCCAAGGGCGAGCCAGACGTCGCAGTCGGTCGCGATGGACGCTTGTCTGGTCCAGAGCTGGTCGAGCAGTTAATTCAAGGATTGGTCGACAGCGGCTGTACCGTCAGTGATGTCGGCATGGTGCCAACTCCAGTGGTGTATTACGCCGCCAACATTCTCAGCGGCAAATCGGCAGTGATGCTCACCGGCAGCCACAACCCGCCTGATTACAACGGTTTCAAGATTGTGATCGCTGGCGACACCTTGGCCAACGAGCAAATTCTTGCGCTGAAAACCCGTATCGACACCAACAACCTCAGCAGCGGCATCGGCAGCGTTGAGCAGGTTGATGTACTGGATCGCTACTTCAAACAGATTCGCGACGATATTGCCCTGGCCAAGCCACTGAAAGTGGTGGTTGACTGCGGCAACGGCGCTGCAGGGGTTATCGCTCCACAATTGATCGAAGCCTTGGGTTGCACGGTTATTCCACTGTTCTGTGATGTCGATGGCACCTTCCCCAACCATCACCCAGATCCGGGCAAACCCGAGAACCTGGTTGACCTGATCGCCAAGGTTAAATCTGAGAAAGCCGACCTGGGCCTGGCATTTGACGGTGATGGCGACCGCGTTGGGGTTGTGACCAACACCGGCACCATCGTCTTCCCGGACCGCCTGCTGATGCTGTTTGCCAAAGACGTTGTCTCACGCAATCCGGGCGCCGATATTATCTTCGACGTTAAGTGCACACGCCGCTTGACCCCACTGATCAGCGGCTACGGCGGCCGTCCGGTGATGTGGAAAACCGGCCACTCGCTGATCAAGAAAAAAATGAAGGAAACCGGCGCCCTGCTGGCGGGTGAAATGAGCGGCCACATCTTCTTCAAAGAGCGTTGGTTCGGTTTTGACGACGGTATCTACAGCGCCGCACGGCTGCTGGAAATCCTCAGTCAGGACAAGCGCGATGCCGAACATGTGTTCTCTGCATTCCCAAGTGACGTCTCAACACCGGAAATCAATATTCAGGTTACCGAAGAGAACAAGTTCCAGATCATTGACCGCCTGCAGCGCGAAGGTTCATGGGGCGATGCCAATATCACGACCCTCGATGGTGTACGGGTTGATTACCCAAAAGGCTGGGGTTTGGTGCGTGCATCCAACACCACACCAGTTCTGGTGCTGCGCTTCGAAGCTGAAACAGAAGCCGAACTGGAACGCATCAAAGTGATTTTCCGCGAGCAAATGACGGCACTCGCGCCCGACATCAAATTACCGTTTTAACGCGATGGAGTCCCGCATGACCTTTGAGCGTGATGCCGCTACCCAAGTGGCCAAAGTTCTTTCTGAAGCACTGCCATACATTCGCCGCTTTGTCGGCAAGACCTTGGTAGTGAAATATGGTGGCAACGCCATGGAAAGTGATGAGTTGAAAACCAACTTTGCCCGCGACATCGTGCTGATGAAGGCCGTGGGCATCAACCCTGTTGTGGTTCACGGCGGTGGTCCGCAGATTGGCGACTTGCTCAAGCGCCTTTCGATTGAAAGCCACTTTGTTGATGGCATGCGGGTCACCGATGCGGAAACCATGGACGTGGTTGAAATGGTTCTCGGCGGTCAGGTCAACAAAGACATCGTCAACCTGATCAACCGCCATGGCGGCAGCGCCATCGGCCTGACGGGTAAAGATGCCGCGTTGATTCGCGCGAAAAAACTTACCGTTTCCCGCAAAACACCGGAAATGACCACGCCTGAAATCATTGATATCGGCCACGTTGGCGAAGTCACTGGGATCAACACTGACCTTATCAACATGCTGGTCAAAGGTGATTTCATTCCCGTGATTGCGCCCATCGGCGTAGGTCCTGACGGCGAGTCTTACAATATCAATGCGGACTTGGTCGCGGGTAAAGTTGCCGAAGCACTCAAAGCTGAAAAACTGATGCTGCTGACCAACATCGCCGGCTTGATGAACAAACAGGGCGAAGTGCTCACCGGCCTGACGACTGAACAAGTTGATGAGCTGATTGCCGATGGCACCATCTACGGCGGCATGCTGCCAAAGATCCGCTGCGCCCTCGAAGCCGTGCAAGGTGGCGTGACCAGCGCGCACATCATTGATGGCCGGGTACCGAATGCGGTGCTGCTGGAAATTTTCACCGACAGCGGCGTCGGCACCCAAATCTGCAACCGCAAACGCCACTGATGACAGGCCAGCAGATCAGTCCGGACATGGCTGCTCTGCTGCGCAACTGACAATTTGTGGCGGTAACGTGACGTTTTTTGCCAGAGATGATGACCTGTAAGGCGGACAACACGAAGCTTGTCCGCCATCGCTCAAACGACGAAACGTTCAAGCAAACCAATATTGCAGCTACAAATGGCGGATGAAAAAGGGTCAACCACCCAGTTCCGCGTCTTTCAGCGCGACATAATCTCTGCAAAGCGCGCACGGTCGGCATTGAAGCTAGCTTCCGATTCCTTGCGCACGACTTCATAGCGTTTGATATCGCTAATCAGGCGCTGTTGCTCGACTTTTTGGTTATTGATCTGCACCAGCAAACTCTCGGGGACATCTCGTCCACTGCGCTCGAAGTCAGCTGCCTGTGCCTGATAATTAGCCTGCTGAGTGCGCACCGATTGCAGATTACCGCGAGCCACGCTAATCACGCCATCAAGCTCAGCCAGCTTACGGTCACGCGCTCGATCAATATCTTCAAGTGAGCTGTACAGTCGTTTGAGCTGGGCGTCGGAGCTGGCCCGGGCCTTTTCCTTGAGCAAGCGCTGACGCTCTTCAAGCGTTGGCGCAGGTGCAATCACTTGCACCACTCGCCCCTGATCATTTAGGACTTCATAACCCTTGCTAATAAACTCCGGCGGCACGCCCTGACGGCTAAGAACGATGCCACCTTTGCTATCGGTGTAGCGATAGAGTAAGTCGCCTGCATTGGCCGCAACCGAGGGCAGTAAGCATAGAATTAGCGAACAGCAACGCAAAACCGGTTTCAGCACAATCAAGTCCTTAACTATCAGTCATTAAATCCCATATTGAGCACGGTACGCTTCCACCGCAGGCAAGTGCTGTTTAAGTTCAGCATCTTCTGCCAGATACTCAAGCACCTGCTCAAGCGAAACAATACTCACCACCGGCATTGCAAAGTCTCGCTCAACTTCTTGAATAGCCGAAAGGTCGCCTTGACCACGCTCTTGACGATTCAATGCAATCAATACGCCAGCACAGTGTGCATTCTGCGATTTAATTATTTGCATGACCTCACGGATCGCCGTGCCAGCCGTAATCACATCATCCACAATCAGAACATTGCCCGCCAATGGCGCACCAACCAAGGTGCCACCTTCGCCGTGGTCTTTAGCCTCTTTACGGTTAAAACACCAAGGCATATCGCGCTGATGATGCTCTGCCAAAGCGACTGCCGTGGTGGCCGCCAGAGGAATTCCCTTGTAAGCAGGGCCAAAAAGCACGTCAAAATCGATGCCGCTATCCACTACAGCTGCGGCATAAAAGCGCCCCAGCTGAGCCAGCGCCAAACCGCTGTCAAACAAGCCCGCATTGAAGAAATAAGGGCTGACACGCCCGGATTTAAGGGTGAACGAACCAAAGCGCAGGACTCCGCGCTCAATGGCAAAACGAATGAAGTCACGCTGATAGGCTTGCATGATTTGTCCCGGAATACACAGATGAGGCTAGTAATTTAGCTAAAGATGACGACCTCGGGTATCATACACCCACGTGTTTTTGGGGGCCATTTATGCGGATCATCAGTGTGAACGTGAATGGTATTCATGCTGCAGTCGAGCGCGGTTTGCTCAGTTGGCTGCAAGCACAGAATGCCGACGTGATTTGCCTGCAGGACACCCGTGCCTCCGCCTTTGAGCTGGACGACCAAGCCTTCCAACTGGATGGCTATTTCCTCTATGCATGTGATGCTGAAGTTCCAGACCAAGGTGGTGTGGCTCTGTATTCACGGTTACAGCCCAAGGCGGTGATTAGCGGTTTAGGCTTTGAATCAGCTGATCGCTACGGGCGCTACCTGCAAGCAGATTTTGACAAGGTAAGTATCGCCACCTTGCTGTTGCCATCGGGGCTGAGCGGGGACGAGAGCTTGAACCAGAAGTTCAAGTTCATGGACGACTTTACCAGTTACTTGGACAAGCAGCGCCGCAAGCGCCGCGAGTACATTTATTGTGGCTCGCTGTATGTGGCGCATCAGAAGCTCGACGCCAAAAACTGGCGCGACTGCCAACAGTCGCCTGGATTCATGGCGCCAGAGCGGGCGTGGATGGACGAAATTACCAACACCATGGGCTATGTTGATGCCCTGCGTGAGGTAAGCCGTGAAGGTGAGCAATTCAGTTGGTGGCCAGACAACGAGCAAGCTGAAATGCTCAACCTGGGTTATCGTTTTGACTATCAATTGCTCACATCAGGTATGCGCCGCACGGTGCGTACCGCACGCTTGCCGCGTCAGCCACGCTTCTCGCAGCATGCGCCACTGATCGTTGATTACGACTGGATTCTCAGCGTGTAAAACTATCAGGCACAAAAAAACCGGCACAATGCCGGTTTTTTTGTGCCTCAATTCTGCCTATTTCACGATGCGCCAGCAGAATGGATAGCGGTATGACTGACCTTCATTAGCTTTGATCCCACCAATAATCGCCAGTACAACGCCAACAATCGCTACCAGCGTGGTCAGCACAAAGCCAATCACCACCAGCATTAACAGCATGCTGATCATAAAGGCGATAGTGATGCTGATCTGAAAGTTCAGCGCCTCTTTGCCCTGCTCATCCACAAAAGGATCGAGATCCTTCTTGATCTGCCAGACCACTAACGGGCCCACCAGGTTACCGAACGGGAAAACGAAGCCAAGGAAGGCAGCGAAGTGACAAAACATAGCCCACTGACGCGCATCCTGGCTTGGAGTCGGTACTGGCACTTGCTCTTCCATCATTGCCTCCTTGTTTAAATTAGTCAGTTTGATTAATCAGCCAAAGCCGCTTGCTGAATTGCAAACAACTCATTCATACCTTTTTGCGCCAGGGCAAGCATGGCATTCAGCTCTTCCGGCTGGAATGGCGCACCTTCAGCGGTGCCCTGCACTTCAATAAAGCCGCCAGCGCTGGTCATCACCACGTTCAGATCGGTCTCGGCAGCCGAATCTTCTGGGTAGTCCAGGTCAAGTACTGGTTCGCCCTGATACATGCCCACCGACACCGCAGCAATCATCTGCTTGAGCGGGTCGCCGCCTTTAAGACCACCACGTTTCTTGATCATTTTAAGCGCATCAATCAAGGCAACCATGGAACCGGTAATCGATGCGGTGCGGGTGCCGCCATCAGCCTGGATCACATCGCAATCAACATAGAGGGTGAACTCGCCCAGCTTCGACATATCCAGCGCAGCGCGCAATGAGCGACCGATGAGTCGCTGAATTTCCAGCGTGCGACCGCCCTGCTTACCACGGCTGGCTTCACGCTGGTTACGATCACCGGTGGCGCGCGGCAGCATGCCGTATTCAGCCGTCAACCAACCCTGGCCCTGACCTTTAAGAAAGCGCGGTACGCCAGATTCGACACTGACCGTGCAAATCACTTTGGTATCACCAAACTCAACCAGCACAGAACCCTCCGCATGCTTGGTGTAGTTACGGGTGATACGGATTGCACGCAATTGATCAGCGGCGCGGCCACTTGGACGTTTCATCAAGGAATTCCTGCTCTGAATTGAAATCTGGCCGCCATTATAGGGCGCCATACGCTACGACGACATGACCAATTGGGCCGGACCGACGCACTGCGCTACAATCTCGGGCTTTCCAGCTTATTTCTGTCAGAGGTTCGCGCATGATCCACAGCATGACTGCCTTCGCCCGCACCGAACAGGTGACGGCCCACGGAACCTTGAGCTGGGAGCTGCGCTCGGTAAATCATCGTTACCTTGAGCCACACCTGAGGCTTCCAGAAGCATTTCGCGACCTTGAAGGCGCTGTGCGTGAAGCCCTGCGCCAGGGACTGTCACGCGGTAAACTGGAATGCACCTTGCGTTTCACCGAGGAAAGCACCGGCAAACCGCTTCAGGTCGATCGCGAGCGCGCCTCACAACTGGTAGCCGCAGCCGAGATTGTTGCTGGCCTGATCAAGCACCCAGCGCCGCTCAACCCACTCGAAGTACTGGGCTGGCCGGGTGTGCTGGTCGCCGACTCGGCAGATCCGCAAGCGCTCATCAAAGCAGCGCTAAGCTGCTTCAAGCAAGGGCTTGAAGAGCTCAAACAAGGCCGTGCTCGCGAAGGCCTTGAGCTGGCCAAGCTGCTCAATGATCGCCTCGACGGTATTAGCGCCGAAGTCGAAGCACTGCGCGAGTTGGTGCCGCTGATGCTGACGACTCAGCGCCAGAAAATCCTCGATCGCTGCAAGGAAATGCAAGCGGAGCTAGATCCACAGCGCCTGGAGCAAGAGATGGTATTGCTGGCGCAGAAAAGTGATGTGGCCGAAGAGCTCGACCGGCTCAGCACCCACGTGACAGAGGTTCGCCGTGTACTGAAGACTCCGGGTGCAGCAGGTCGACGCCTTGATTTCCTAATGCAAGAGCTTAACCGCGAAGCCAATACGTTAGGCTCCAAGGCATTTGATGCGCGCAGCACCCAAGCGGCCGTCAATCTCAAGGTGTTAATCGAACAAATGCGCGAGCAAGTACAGAATATCGAGTGACATTTAAGTAAGTTTACGGCTGTCTTTGCTACTGCGGCATCGCCGAGCGCGCCTAAGGAACCTCTGAGAACTACTGCGCTAGATATTACTGCGGCAGCCGAAGCTGGGCGGCCCTTGCTGCGTTAAAAACGGCTAAAGATGCTCATTTAGGCCACTAAAGTCGAGCGCGACCCCGGTCGCTTTTTCGTACATTTTTACCTTGTCCTATCGTCAGTCACTACCTTTTCCATAGGCCTACTAAACATTTTCGACTCGCCAACACTCTTCTACCTGACGGCTTTTACAGAATTTTCCTCGACTGAACTTACGATAATAATCAACTCGCCACCAATCCAAAGTTCTGCAGATGACTGCACCCCGTACCAGCCAAACCCTGGGCTCGCCCCCTATACTTCGTATAGCCAGAGGAGAATCATGGCGTAATAAATACAAAACATAAGGAACCGTTTAGTATGAAATCGACCTCGAAAGGTTTTTTTTGCGCAGCCCTTGTTGCGTCTGTCAGCCAGATGTTTGTTGCCCAAACCACAGTTGCCAGTGATCTATACACGATCAAGGATGGCAAGCTCGAACGCCCAACCGGCTATCGCGAGTGGGTTTTTGTTGGCACCCCGCTAACCCCGAACGACATGAATAACGGCAAAGCTACTTTCCCTGAATTCCACAATGTTTACCTAGACCGTCAAAGCTGGAATCAGTGGAAAGAAAAAGGCACCGTTCGAGACGGCGCAATTATGGTCAAGGAAATGGTCAGCGTCGGCACCAAATCCGCACCCAGCGGTTCTGGTTATTTCGAAGGCGATTATATTGGTCTTGAAATCAGCATCAAAGACAGTAAGCATTTCCCTAAAGAACCTGGCAACTGGGCCTACTTCAGCTTTACCACTGACGGTAAAACCCTCAAGGAAACAACAAGCGCTCTTCCAACTGAAAAATGTAACGCTTGCCACGCGGCACTGGCAGCTGATGACTTCATGTTTACCCAATACTACCCAGTACTCCGGGCAGGCAAAGGTACCGGCATCGAAGCCACTGGCGGTTTCAACTCGAAACTTACGCCAGCTAAATAGATTGGCCGAGCGATAGCCTGAAGCAGCCACGTATTTCAGGCCACCTTCCGCTGCCAACAATCACCTTCACTCACCCAAGCTGCTGTTCGCTCACCCTGAACGGCAGCCCGGCCAATGTCCGCGCTTGGCCCCGGCCTTTTCGATCCTGCCCAGACCGGCGCACTCGGTGTCAGAGAGCCATGCGCTTTACCAGAAGTATCGTCCAATTGAGTCCAAGCAGTTTGCCAAAATCTGAATGTCTTTTAATACCTTATGAAAAGCTGAAAATCACGATTGCCGGATGCAGCCGCCGACAACATCCTTATAATGTGTCGCCATACGCTGCTACGCTTGGCAAACCGCTTTTTTAGGATGCAATCATGAGCCTTACCACCGGCACCCTTTACATCATTTCCGCGCCATCCGGTGCGGGCAAGACTAGCTTGGTCAAGGCCCTGATCGACAGCGAGGCGATGATTCGTGTCTCGGTTTCACATACCACTCGCACCATGCGCCCCGGCGAAACGGACGGCGTGAATTACCACTTTGTCGATCGCGAGCAGTTTCATGGCATGCTCGATAAAAGTGAGTTTCTTGAACACGCTGAAGTCTTTGGCAATCTCTACGGCACTTCACAGACCTGGGTGGAAAAAACCCTGGCGGAAGGTTATGACCTGATTCTTGAAATCGACTGGCAAGGCGCTCAACAAGTGCGCAAGCTGATGCCGGACTCGCGCTCAATCTTTATTTTGCCGCCAACTCAGGAAGCCCTGCGCCATCGCCTCACGAACCGCGGGCAGGATAGCGGCGAGATTATTGAGCAACGCATGCGTGAAGCCGTCAGCGAGATGAGCCACTACGTCGAATATGACTTTCTGATCATCAACGATGACTTTGCCCATGCGCTGAGCGACCTGAAAGCGGTTTTCCGCGCCAACCAGCTGCAGCAAAATTCACAACAGCAACGCCACGCAGGCTTGCTCAGTGAACTGCTGGCCTGAGCCACAGGGCGCTTAAACAAAACTAAAGCTTCCCTTAATGCTGGTGATTTTTTAGACTATTCAGTCCGCTCGCCCATTTGGGCCCAGCTTTACTTGCATTTGTTACGAGGAACACCATGGCCCGCGTTACCGTTGAAGATTGCCTGGACAACGTTGATAACCGCTTTGAGCTGGTCATGCTGGCCACCAAGCGTTCACGTCAACTCGCCACTGGCGGCAAAGAGCCAAAACTGGCTTGGGAAAACGACAAGCCAACTGTAGTTGCGCTGCGTGAAATTGCTGCTGGTCTGGTTGATTACGACGTTATCGCCCAAGACGAGATCGTCGAAGAAGAGCCGCTTTTTGCAGCCTTCGAGGACGAGGCTAACGAGTCTCAGTAAGCCTATGCCGGGTCGACGTCGTAAGGCGCAGGGTCACAACGCTCAGCAGGAGAATTTCTCATGCCGAGCCTAGACGCCCTCGCCGATCGACTTTCGACCTACCTCGGCCACGACCAAGTCAATTTGGTTCGCCGAGCGTATTATTACGCTGAACAAGCCCACGACGGCCAACGCCGGCGCAGTGGCGAAGCCTACGTCACGCATCCGCTGGCTGTGGCTTGCATCCTTGCTGAAATGCACATGGACCATCAAAGCTTGATGGCCGCAATGCTGCATGACGTAATCGAAGACACCGGTATCGCCAAGGAAGCCCTGCAAGCGCAGTTTGGCGAGTCCGTAGCGGAATTGGTCGATGGGGTCAGCAAACTGACCCAGATGAATTTCGAGACCAAGGCTGAAGCTCAAGCTGAAAACTTCCAGAAGATGGCCATGGCCATGGCGCGCGATATTCGCGTGATTCTGGTCAAGCTCGCTGACCGTCTGCACAACATGCGCACGCTTGAGGTGCTGTCTGGCGAAAAACGCCGGCGCATTGCCAAGGAAACCCTGGAAATCTACGCACCCATCGCCAACCGGCTCGGCATGCACAGCATGCGCGTGGAGTTTGAGGACCTTGGCTTTAAAGCCATGCACCCGATGCGCTCCGAGCTGATTCGGGCCTCGGTCAGGCGCGCGCGCGGCAACCGCAAAGAGATCGTCAACAAGATCGAAGAGTCACTTGTGCACTGCCTCGAGCGCGAAGGCCTAGAAGGCAATGTGCTGGGCCGCGAGAAGCACCTGTACGGTATTTATCAGAAGATGCGCGGCAAACGCCGAGCCTTCAACGAAATCATGGATGTTTACGCATTCCGTATCGTGGTTGATAAAGTCGATACCTGCTACCGCGTGCTCGGCGCAGTACATAACCTGTATAAACCATTGCCCGGGCGCTTCAAGGATTACATCGCGATCCCCAAGGCAAATGGCTACCAGTCGCTGCATACCACGTTGTTCGGCATGCATGGTGTGCCAATCGAAATCCAGATTCGTACCCACGAAATGGAAGAAATGGCCAACAATGGCATCGCCGCCCACTGGCTGTATAAATCCAACGACGACGAACAACCTAAAGGCACGCATGCACGTGCTCGCCAGTGGGTTAAAGGCGTGTTGGAGATGCAGCAACGGGCGGGCAACTCGCTGGAGTTTATCGAGAGTGTGAAGATTGACCTGTTCCCGGACGAGGTTTATGTCTTCACCCCCAAAGGTCGCATCATGGAGCTGCCAAAAGGCTCGACGGCGGTCGACTTCGCCTACGCGGTGCATACCGACGTCGGCAATACCTGTATTGCCTGCCGTATAAACCGTCGCCTCGCACCATTATCTCAGGCGCTTGAAAGCGGCTCGACGGTTGAGATTGTCAGTGCCCCGGGCGCCCGCCCGAACCCGGCATGGCTCAATTTCGTGGTTACAGGTAAGGCCCGTACCCATATTCGTCATGCGCTCAAGCAGCAACGCCGCTCCGAGTCGATCAGCCTTGGCGAGCGGCTGCTCAATAAAGTGCTCGCCAGCTTCGAGTACAACCTTGAGAAAATCCCAGCCGAGCGCATTCAACATGCGCTCAGTGAATACAAGCTTGAGGTTATTGAAGACCTTCTCGAAGACATCGGCCTCGGCAATCGCATGGCCTACGTGGTCGCTCGCCGCTTGCTCGCCAGCGACGGCGAAGAGCTGCCAAATACCGAAAGCCCACTGGCAATCCGCGGTACTGAAGGCTTGGTCTTGAGCTACGCCAAGTGCTGCACGCCAATTCCGGGCGACCCTATTGTCGGGCACCTCTCTGCCGGCAAAGGCATGGTTGTGCACCTGGAGACCTGCCGCAATATCGGTGACGTGCGCAATAACCCGGAAAAATGCATTCAGCTGTCGTGGGCGAAAGACGTCACCGGCGAGTTCAATGTTGAACTGCGGGTCGAGCTTGAGCACCAGCGCGGCTTGATTGCCTTGCTGGCCAGCAGCGTGAACGGCGCTGACGGCAACATCGAAAAGATCAGCATGGACGAGCGAGATGGTCGCATCAGCGTGGTACAACTGGTGGTCAGCGTGCATGACCGTGTGCACTTGGCCCGCGTGATCAAGAAGCTACGCGCCCTCAAAGGCGTCATGCGCATCACCCGCGTTAAGGCATAAACGCCGCCCGCGAATAGCCAACTATGAGCAGACTTCCGTCTGTTTTCCATCAATCAGGAGCATTCCATGAGCAAAAGCGTAATCACCAGCGACAAAGCACCAGCAGCCATCGGCACTTACTCGCAGGCGATCAAAGCGGGCAACACCCTGTACATGTCCGGCCAGATTCCGCTCGACCCAAAAACCATGGAGTTGGTCGAGGGCTTCGAAGCTCAAACCGTTCAGGTGTTCGAAAACCTCAAATGCGTTGCTGAAGCTGCAGGCGGCACATTCAAGGATATCGTCAAGCTCAATATCTTCCTGACCGACCTGTCGCACTTCGCCACTGTGAACGAAGTGATGGGCCGCTATTTCGAGCCGCCATACCCGGCGCGTGCCGCCATCGGCGTTGCCGCATTGCCGAAAGGCGCGCAGGTTGAGATGGATGCGATCCTGGTTATCGAATAATTCCAGCTGCAACTCACGGCCAGCAACCCAGTTGGCCGTGAGCAGATTAGCCCGCCTTTTTGCTCCAGCACATCAGTGCTTGTCCATCGCCTGCAAAATCGCCGCATAGCCCTGCTGATAACTCGCGTATTTGGGCGCCCAGCCCAGCGCTTTGGCGCGCGCATTGCTGCAACGCTTACTCCCTGCACGACGCACCTTCGAGTCTTCGGCCCAGTGGCTGACGCCCAGTTGCTCACGCAGCCAGGCAACCACTTCATGCAGTGGCGCTGGCACATCATCAACACCGATGTAGCAATCCTGCAGCGGCACATCTTTGGCATCTGCTTGCAGCAAAAACGCCAGCAGACCGGCCGCATCATCAACATGAATGCGATTGCCATAGAGCGGCGGCTCACTCGTCACCCGATAGCCTTGGCGCACTTGATTGAGCAGCCACTCACGGCCCGGACCATAAATACCGGTTAGACGCACTACGGTTGCGGCAATGGCTGAATCCCAAACCAGTTGCTCAGCTTCGCGCATGACCTTGCCGGAAAAGCCTGTCGCCTCAGCGGCAGATGTCTCATCGACCCAACTGCCGTCTTGCTGACCATAAACACCGCTACTGGATACAAACAGTAAACGCTTGGGTGTTTGCCCGTGCTGCGCCAACCAAGCCAGGACATGACGCAAACCATCAATATAGGCGGTTCGATAACCCGCCTCATCGTGCACAGTAGCTGCTGCGCTATAAACCACGTAATCAAGTGACCCGGATGGCCAATTTGCTGGACACTGATCAACACTCAAGTCGCCAGCCACCGGGATGATCGGCGCAGGCAACGCCTGCACTGAGCGGCGCAAACCATAGGTCGTCCAGCCCTCGGTAACGAGTCGCAAAGCCAGACGCGTTCCTACATCACCGCACCCGGCGACCAACACTTTCGGTAAAGCCATCACATCAATCTCCATATTTTATTCGCCTCGCAGTTTAGCGCTGTTGGTTCCACGCATTGCAAAGGCTATGCTAAGGCGCAACTTAATGGATAAACACTATGACCCTGACCGAACTGCGCTACATCGTCACCCTAGCCCATGAACAGCATTTCGGCCGCGCTGCTGAACGCTGCCACGTTAGCCAGCCAACCTTGTCTGTCGGCGTGAAGAAGCTCGAAGACGAGCTTGGCGTGTTGATATTCGAGCGCAGTAAAAGTGCAGTTCGCCTGACCCCAGTCGGCGAAGGCATTGTCACTCAAGCACAAAAGGTGCTTGAGCAGGCTCAAGGTATACGTGAATTAGCCCAAGCAGGTAAAAACCAACTGGCCGCGCCATTGAAAATTGGCGCTATCTATACCGTCGGCCCGTACCTGTTCCCGCATCTGATCCCGCAACTGCACCGTGTTGCGCCGCAGATGCCGCTGTATATCGAAGAAAACTTCACCCATGTGCTGCGCGACAAGCTACGCACCGGTGAACTGGATGCAGTGATCATCGCCCTGCCTTTCCAGGAGGCCGATGTCCTGACTCTGCCGCTCTACGATGAGCCATTCTATGCGCTGCTGCCAGCCGGTCATCCTTGGACCGAGCTTAAAAGCATCGACAGCAAGCTGCTCAACGATAAGAGCCTGCTGTTGCTTGGTGAAGGACATTGCTTCCGCGATCAAGTGCTGGAAGCCTGCCCGGCGCTGCGCAAAGGGGGCGACAACAATGCCAAGCACACCACAGTTGAGTCCAGCTCACTGGAAACAATCCGGCACATGGTCGCCTCCGGTCTTGGCGTATCGATTCTGCCGCTCTCGGCAGTCAACAGTCATCACTACTCGCCGGGCGTGATTGAAGTTCGCCCCTTAGCGGCTCCTGCGCCATTTCGTACCGTTGCGATTGCCTGGCGCGCCAGCTTTCCACGGCCCAAGGCGATTGAGATCCTGGCTGACTCGATTCGCCTTTGCTCGGTGGTCAAACCGCAGGCGTCAAACGAGTAAGGATTGGCATGACGGAGTTAGCAGCGATTTCAGTCACCGCACTGAAAGGCGTTGGCGCGGCGCTGGCTGAAAAGCTGGCAAAGGTCGGCCTGGAAACGCTTCAGGACGTATTGTTTCACCTGCCGCTGCGCTATCAAGACCGCACCCGCATCGTGCCGATTGGCGCCTTGCGCCCCGGCCAGGACGCCGTGGTTGAAGGCGTGGTTGCAGGCGCGGATATCGTCATGGGCCGCCGCCGCAGTCTGTTGGTACGCCTGCAAGACGGCAGCGGTACCCTGAGCCTGCGCTTTTACCATTTCAGCCAAGCTCAGAAGGAAGGCCTGAAACGCGGCACCCATGTGCGCTGCTACGGAGAAGTCCGTCCTGGCTCATCAGGGCTGGAAATCTACCACCCGGAATACCGCGCCACCTCTGGCACTGATCCGATTGCCGTCGAGCAAACCCTGACCCCCATCTACCCGACGACAGAAGGGCTGTCCCAGCAACGCTTGCGCCAACTCAGTGAACAAACGCTAGCCCGTCTTGGCCCACACAGCCTGCCTGACTGGTTGCCACAGGCACTAGCGGATGAGTACAGGCTACAGCCGCTGGACCAAGCCATTCGCTACTTGCACCGACCGCCGCCAGATGCCGATCTTGAAGAACTCGCGGAAGGCCGGCACTGGGCGCAGCACCGCCTGGCATTTGAGGAGTTGCTGACTCACCAACTGTCGCTGCAGCGGCTGCGTGAAAGCTTGCGCGCCCAGCAAGCACCGGAGTTACCGCCTGCGGCACGTTTGCCTGCTTTGTTTCTCGATCAGCTGGGCTTCCAGCCAACTGGCGCACAACGCCGCGTCGGCGCAGAGATTGCCTACGATCTGGCGCAACCTGAGCCTATGCTGCGGCTGGTTCAAGGCGATGTTGGCGCGGGTAAAACCGTGGTCGCCGCATTTGCCGCATTGCAGGCACTGGAAGCGGGTTATCAAGTCGCGTTGATGGCACCGACTGAGATCCTCGCCGAACAACACTTCATCAACTTCAGCAAATGGCTCGCCCCCTTGGGGCTCGATGTGGCATGGCTGGCCGGTAAGCTCAAGGGCAAAACACGGGCCGCAGCACTGGATCAAATTGCCAGTGGCGTGCCCATGGTTGTCGGCACACACGCCCTGTTTCAGGATGAAGTGAAGTTCGCCCGCCTCGCTCTGGTGATTATCGACGAGCAACATCGCTTTGGCGTGCAGCAACGCTTGGCACTGCGTCAGAAAGGCGTGGGCGGACGCATGTGTCCGCATCAGTTGATCATGACCGCGACCCCCATTCCGCGCACGCTGGCGATGAGCGCCTACGCCGACCTCGATACCTCGATCCTCGACGAACTGCCGCCCGGACGAACGCCGGTCAATACCGTGCTGGTGGCTGACAGCCGCCGCTTCGAAGTCGTCGACCGAGTGCGCTCAGCCTGCAATGAAGGGCGCCAGGCATATTGGGTGTGCACCTTGATCGAGGAATCCGAAGAACTGACCTGTCAGGCAGCCGAAACCACCTTCGAAGACCTGTCGGCAGCACTCGGTGGTTTGCATGTTGGCTTGATCCACGGGCGCATGAAGCCCGCGGAAAAAGCCGCAGTAATGGACCGTTTCAAACAGGGGCAATTACAGTTATTGGTCGCAACCACGGTGATCGAGGTTGGTGTGGATGTGCCTAATGCCAGTCTGATGATCATTGAGAATCCCGAGCGGCTGGGCCTCGCACAACTGCATCAGCTGCGTGGCCGGGTAGGTCGCGGTAGCGCGGCAAGCCATTGCGTACTGCTTTATCACCCGCCACTGTCGCAAATTGGCCGTGAACGCCTGGGTATCATGCGTGAGACGAGTGATGGCTTTATCATCGCCGAAAAAGACTTGGAATTACGTGGCCCTGGTGAAATGCTCGGCACGCGTCAAACTGGCCTGCTGCAGTTCAAAGTCGCAGACCTGATGCGAGACGCAGATCTGTTGCCTGCGGTCAGAGACGCGGCCCAGCATTTATTGCACGACTGGCCAAATCACGTCAGCCCGCTGCTTGAACGCTGGCTGCGCCACGGCCAACAATACGGCCAAGTTTGACGACAAGTGGTATAGCCTGTTGTAACGCGGTCGATACAATGGACGCTGACGCCCCTCCTCCCGGCGTGCCAACACCGTTGAACTACATTAGTTGTTTTTACTCGCGCATTGACGTCGGATTTTCTAATGAACGAAGCTAACACCGCACTCGATAGCCTGCCGCAACCGCCTTTGGTTATCGTGCAGTTTCTGCAAAAGCTTGGAGTGACATTCAACGTTTGCCGTAAACACAACAACCTACCTGCGGCACAGTGTGTCCAAGCGGTGATGCTCGAAGATGCAGTCGGGCCATTGCTGGTCCTGTTTGGCCAAGATCAATTACTCGACCTGAGTCGCCTTGCAGACTTGACTGGGCGAAAGCTGGTGACCGTTACCACAGAGCGCCAGCAGCGCATGCTCAGCAAGCACGGGCTATCAGAGCTACCCGCATTACCGCCCTTGCTCAATTCTCCGTGCCTCTATGATGACCGCTTACTCAAAGCGCCTTCGGTGTTTATCGAATCGGGGCAAAGTGGCGTACTGCTGGAAATTGCCCGCGCTGACTTGCAAGTCCTGCTCAGCAAATCCAGCGCGGCCTTACTTGGTGAACCGCTAAAGAATATCAAACTCAACCTCGACCGCCCTGCCGACGACCGCAGCGAAATCACTCAAGCAGTGCAAGCATTCACGGCAAGGCGTATTCAACAACGCCTTGAAGAAACCATCGAAATTCCACCGTTGCCCGAGTCCGCCCAAAAAATCATCAAATTGCGCGTCGACCCCAACGCCACTATCGATGACATCACCGGCGTGGTCGAAACAGACCCAGCACTTGCCGCTCAGGTAATAAGCTGGGCAGCCTCACCGTATTACGCTGCACCCGGTAAAATACGTTCAGTTGAAGACGCCATCGTCCGCGTTCTGGGTTTTGATCTGGTGATCAATTTAGCGCTGGGGCTCGCCCTGGGTAAAACCCTAAGCCCGCCAAAAGACCAGCCACAGCGGTCGACGCCTTACTGGCATCAGGCACTTTATACCGCAGCGGTCATTGAAGGCCTGACCCGCAGCATGCCGCGTGCTGAACGTCCCGAGGCAGGCCTGACCTACCTTGCGGGCTTGCTGCATAACTTCGGTTATCTGGTGCTGGCCCATGTATTCCCACCGCATCTTTCGTTAATCTGCCGCCACATTGAGGTTAACCCACACCTGACGCCCAATTACATCGAACATCACCTACTGGGCATCAGCAGCGATCAGATCGGTGCATGGCTGATGCGGTCTTGGGACATGCCAGAAGAACTGGCTAATGCCCTGCGCTTCCAGAACGATCCCGACTATAACGAAGCGAATGCAGCCTACCCAAGGCTAGTGAACCTCGCCGTGCGCTTGTTGCGTAACCGTGGAATAGGTTCCGGGCCGTGCTCCGATATACCGCAAAACCTGCTCGACTCGCTGCATATCAACCGCGATAAGGCGGAAGCCGTGGTCAGTGAAGTGCTTGCAGCCGAGGTCGCATTGCGTGAGCTGGCTTCATTGGTTCATCCCACGCACTAAGTGCTGAGAGACTTAAACAGCGTATTGCAGCTATTAAAAATGGCCTATGCGGCCCTTTTTAATGTGCGAATCAGGGCAGTTGAGCGCGCCGTTGAGCAAATAGCTCAGGCAAGGCCTGTATTGCGCTGTCCAGCAACTGTTTGACTGATTGCTGCTCATACAAAGCTGCATATTCGTTGATTTCATCACTCGGAATACGCCGATAGGCAAACAGCATATAGCTCTCGACAGCTTGCTGGCTTGAGGCATGCAGCGCCTGCTGATGCTCAACAGTTTTGGCGCTCAGCGCCTGCTCATCCAAACTCTCGCCGCGGGCTTTAATTGCCATAAGCGCTTGGGTCTTGCCCGACTCGTAACGCAGTAAAGTCGCCATTTGCGTGGTACGGGCGGCGCTGTCGAGACGTCGAACCAGCACCAGCCGGCTTGTTCTTGGCGGACGCTCAGCCAGTTGTTTGCGGTACTCACTCAGCTGCTCCGCGCCATTGTCTGCAACCGCACGTTCAGCCAGAGTGAAGTGTTTCGCCAGCGGGCTGCTCAGTAACTGACGAGCCTGTTCCAGTTGCGCGGAGTCAATCTGGGTAGAAAGCTTCTTCGCCAGATCGGCACAAAGCTTTTCACCGTCAAACAGCTTATCAACCTGAGCGCGTTGCTTATCATCCAGGCCACGCTGCATCAACGGCAATGTTTGATCACACAGCAAACTCACACCAGACAACTCAAACACTGCGGCGAAATCTTCGACTTTGGCAGGCGCGGCGTGAGCCAAAGATGCAATGGCCAGTAACAGCAGGGACAAGCAAATACGCATTAGGTAGCTTCCAGGAGCATAGATTTGAAGTTCAAGCGAGGCTGTACGCCATGCCCAAAGAACTCAACAACTAATGCACACTACCTAATGCTGGAACTTGCGACCAGACTCGGTACTGACAAATGCTGTTCAGCTCGCTTTTTTTGCACTGGCCGGTTTTTTCGGCATCAGGTATTTGGTCAGGCCCTGGAACCAGATAACTAACGCAGGATTGCCTTGGATCTGGATATCCTTGTTCTGGATGCCCTGCATAAAGGCCAACTGCTTGTTCTTGGCATTCATGGTTGCGAAACCATAGGCGCCATCTTTGAAGCCGAGCGCAAATGCAGGCTCGACCGCTGGGCCACTTTTACTGGTGATGCGCTGGTCTTTGACAATGAAGTGACGGGCAATCTTGCCGTCTAGGGTATGCAACTGAAACACCATATCGCGGTCGACGAGTTGTTCTTGAAACTTGGGGTTATTACGGCTGGCCTTAGCCATCATGCGGCCCAACATCCACAGCAGAAAACGGAACTTCATGCGCACAGCCTCGGTATTCGAAAGATTCGGCGGCGCATTGTAGCGGTTTGCAGCAAGGACTACATCCGGCCTAAAGCGTGGATAATATTGCCGTCACAGAAACAGCTCGGGGTGAACAATACGGGAGTCGTAATCAAACCGATCGCTTATTAATTTGATTATTAAGTGAAACTTCGCTTCGATACCTTTATTGCTACAAATAGCACAAAGCCCCGATTCACGGGGCCTTGCAGAACTTATCCACAGAAAATGAAACAAATCCCAATTAATTTACCGCATCCTTCAGAGACTTGCCCGGCTTGAAAGCTACTGTATTGCTGGCTTTGATTTTTACTGGCTCACCAGTTTGTGGGTTTTTACCAGTACGAGCTCCACGATGGCGCTGTATGAAGGTACCAAAGCCGACCAGGGTCACACTGTCTTTACGGTTCAGTGCACCAGTAATTTCTTCAAGCACGGCGTTAAGCACACGATTTGCCTGATCTTTACTCAGATCAGCTTTTTCCGCGATTGCGGCGGCGAGTTCTGGTTTACGCATAGTTGCCCCTTTGACGGTTTGTTTTTGTTGTGTCCGTGCTGCTCGAAGAGCAGCGCCCAAGGCGCCGCAACAGCTCTGCGCTGCGGCAGACACAAGGAGAATGGCATGCGTTTAGGAGCAGCGCCAGTACTGATCGGCAGTTAAGCCAAGCAATTTTGTGGCGTAACCGACAGATCGGCTGTTATTTACGCCAACAGGGCTGGAAGGGCCTTATTTAGAGCAAGTTTTTCTTGCACTGCCGTGCCGGTTAGCGCGTAACCCAGCAGTGCACCAGAGGGATCATGGCAGAGTGCTTTAATGTCTGAACCACTACCTTCAACAGTCCACTCGCCGTATTGACCAAAGGGTGGAGGCGACACAACCAAAGGGCAGGCCGGAGTTTTAACTGTCACAGGCATGGCGCCGTAGCTGACCGATGTCGGATTACCTGCCAGAGTCTGCGCCAAGGCACGGGCGCAAGTCATAAGTGGCATGACGTAGAGCAAATTCAAGCCATCGACTTCAGCGCAATCGCCCAAGGCGTAGATATTGGCGTGAGATGTCGCCAACTGGCGATCAACCATGACACCGCGATTAACCTGCAACCCAGCGGCAGCAGCGAGTTCAGTCCGCGGGCGCAGACCGATCGCAGAAAGCACCAGATCGCACTCGATTACTGTGCCATCGGACAAGTGCGCCTCGAGCGCTCCGGCCTTGTGGTTGAGGCTGGTTAATACCGGCCCGAGATGAAAACGTGCGCCAAGCCCTTCAAGTGCGTTCTGCACCGCTGTAGCAGCGGCTGGGTGCAACAGGCTCGGCATAACTTGCTCACAGGGTGCGACCAACTCCACTTGATAGCCACCAAGTGTTAGGTCATTGGCAAATTCACAGCCAATCAAACCAACGCCCATTATGAGCACACGCTTTTTCCCAACTGAGGTGTTGCGGAACTTGGCGTAATCCTCAAGATCGTTAATCGGGTAAATAGCGTCTTGTGCATCACCCTCGACCGGAACCCGAATCACCTGGGCGCCGCAGGCCAAAACCAGGTCGCGGTAGGCAATGGCCTCCTCACCGACCCACAATTGCTTGTGGCCGGCATCAATGCCGGTGATGCGAGTATGAGTCCGCACTTCAGCGTTGAGCTGCTCGGCCATTGCGCCCGGCTCGGCCATGCTCAAGCCGTCTGCATCTTTATTCTTGGCAAAGCCGGTCGAGAGCATCGGCTTTGAGTACGAGCGACCGTCATCAGCAGTAATCAACAATAACGGCGTTTCGCTATCGAGCTTACGAAACTCGCGAGCCAGGTTGTAACCGGCCAGCCCGGTACCGACGATAACCACAGGTGCGCTCATACGATATGTCCTTTGAATTAATGCATGCCGCGCATGAGCGCCGCGTCGAGTAGCTGCTTGATGGTAGAAAAGGCAGCATACAGATTGCTACTTGCACCTGTACGCTACACAAATGATTAATGCCGCACGACCTTAACCAATTATTTGTCATGCTCCAAATCAAACGGAGTGGCGCCGAAAAGCTGCCAAAAAAAACGGCGACCGGATGGGTCACCGCTTTATTTAAAACACGGATCAGCGCAGAACCCGCAAGATGATTCAGCGCTGGCGGTGAATTAACCGATTTCGATCATCTCGAAATCAGCCTTGCCTACACCGCAGTCTGGGCATAGCCAATCTTCAGGCACATCTTGCCACAGCGTTCCTGGCGCAATGCCTTCATCCGGCCAGCCCAAGCGCTCATCGTAAATCAGGCCACATACCACGCACTGCCACTTCTTCATATCAACCTCAGGTGAATCTCACGGTTATGCGCGGCAAACTACCGTAAATGTGTCAGTGCGCCAAGCCGTTGACCGACGATTAACCGTGTCTATTCGGCCAACTTAAGGTTGGAACTGCCCGGCAAAAGACGGGCAGCAAACGCTCTAGATCAAGGATTAACCCGCTGCCATCAGTGGATCGCTGATGCCAATACCGTACATCGCAATCATTGTCAGGCTACCGGCCGCCAAGAGGTAATACAGGGTTGGCAACATGGTTTTGCGCATGGTGATGCCTTCACGCCCCAGCAAGCCGACAGTTGCAGACGCTGCCACCACGTTGTGAATGGCGACCATATTACCTGCTGCAGCACCCACTGATTGTGCAGCCACCATCATCGCCCCCGAAACCCCGAGCAACTGCGCAGCATTGAACTGGAATTGCGAAAGCATCAGGTTGGACACAGTGTTTGAACCTGCAATGAATGCACCCAAACCACCCACTGCCGGAGCAAAGAATGGATAGATGCTACCCACGCTATCGGCAACCAATTGCGCCATGGCGACGGGCATCGATACCAGATCAGAACCGTTGACGCCCGAGTTGATCAAAATACGCACCATAGGAATGGTGAAGATCAACACGAAGCCGGCGCCCAGAAGCGTGCGGCTCGACTCACTCAACGCGGCTTTCATTTCACTGAAACGCATGCGGTGCAGGAAGAATGTAACCAAGACCACCATGCACAGAATGCCGCCGGGCAAGTACAAAGGCTCCAGTGTACCGGAGACGCCTGTTTCACCCAGAATATCCTTCCAGCCAAAACTGACCGATAGCATTGCGGCTTTAAGCTCTGGGAAAACCCGTGATGCCACCAGAAATATCGCCAGCAGCAGATAAGGCGCCCAAGCCATACGCACAGAAACCGGTGCCTTACCGGCCAAGTCATCGATTTTCATCTCCAGCTTACCCATCCACTCTGCCGGCCAGTCTTTGGCATCAGCGAAGTCCCAGGTTTCTTTAGGCAGCAAGAAACCTGCTTTAGCGGCAGGTATAACAATGGCCAAACCAACCATTGCCCCGATCATTGATGGGAACTCTGGGCCAAGAAAGACGCCAGCAGCCATGTATGGAATGACAAAGCATAGGCCGCAGAAGATGGCGAATGGCGCCATCACTAAACCTTCTTTCCAGGACTGATTTTTACCGAAGAAGCGGGTCATGATCGCAATCATGATCAACGGCATCAAAATACCGATGAGGCCGTGGGTGATAACCACACGCGAGACAATCATCTGGAAGAAAACGTCCCAGTTGCTGCCCAAAGTGATCAATTGCTCGCTAAGACCAGCCTTATCCAAACCGCCAGTAACCCCCACCAGCATCGGCGTACCGACCGCGCCGAATGACACCGGCGTGGACTGCACCATCATGCCAAGAACCACCGCAGCCAAAGCCGGGAAGCCAAGTGCAACCAGCAACGGTGCAGCAACTGCTGCCGGAGTACCAAAGCCCGAGGCGCCTTCAATAAAGCAACCAAACAGCCATGCCACGATCAACGCTTGCACCCGACGGTCCGGGCTAATGCCGGAGAACCCGCGGCGAATGGCGCTGATACCACCCGAATGCTTAAGGGTGTTCAGCAGCAGGATCGCACCGAAGATAATCCACAAGATGGCAGCGGTCAGAATCAACCCCTGCAAGCTTGAGGCAACGATCCGAACAAGGGACATGTCCCACGCCGAGAGACCAATAATTGCGGTGAGGATAAAAACCACGGGCATTGCGTATTTGGCTGGCCAGCGGAAGCCAATCAGTAATACGCCCGCAAGTATCAATGGCACAAAGGCCAATATGGACAACAGTGTTTGACTCATTAGCTTGGTTCCTTGTTTTTTTTGTGAACCACATATTTTCCGGGTCTTACCCGGCGCCACGCACTTAGTCCTCCGTGGTCTACGCAGGACTATGTGGCGCCAACCCCAGCGTATAGCCGAGGTCGGCGCCAATGCTCAAAAGCCCCGACTGCTAAAAGCGGTCGGGGCCAGGTATTACGGTTGTTGCTTAGCCATGCTGCTGCTTGAAGCGCTGACGCCAGGCATGCAGCAAAGGTTCTGTATAGCCGCTCGGTTGTTCGCGCCCCTTGAACACTAGGTCGCTCGCGGCTAAATACGCCGCAGACTGAGCAAACTCTGGCGCCATTGGCCGGTATAGCGGGTCGCCCGCATTTTGCTGGTCAACCACGGCGGCCATGCGCTGCAAGCTCGCTTCAACCTGCTGCGGGCTGACGATACCGTGGCGCAGCCAGTTAGCGATGTGCTGGCTGGAAATACGCAAGGTTGCGCGATCTTCCATCAAGCCCACGTTGTGGATGTCCGGCACTTTCGAACAACCAACACCTTGTTCAACCCAGCGCACAACATAGCCCAGGATCCCTTGGCAGTTGTTGTCCAGTTCTTGCTGGATATCACTGTCGCTCCAGCTTGGCGCAACGGCGACCGGCACAGTGAGCAAGTCCTTGAGCAGGCTGTCACGTTGTGCGCCAAGGTCGATCAGCTCCAACTCGCGCTGCACAGCTTGCACATCAATCTGATGGTAATGCAGGGCGTGCAATACCGCCGCTGTTGGCGAAGGCACCCAGGCGGTATTAGCGCCCGCTTTTGGGTGACCGATTTTTTGCACCAACATATCGGCCATCAAATCCGGCATGGCCCACATGCCTTTACCGATCTGCGCCTTGCCGCGCAGGCCACAGGCCAGGCCAACCAGCACATTGTTACGTTCGTAGGCTTGAATCCAGGGCGTCGATTTCATATCGCCCTTGCGCAACATCGGCCCAGCTTCCATTGCCGTGTGCATTTCATCGCCGGTGCGATCCAGAAAACCGGTGTTGATAAACGCCACGCGCGAAGAAGCCGCAGCGATACAGGCCTTGAGGTTAACGCTGGTACGACGTTCCTCGTCCATGATGCCCATTTTCAAGGTGTTCTTGGTCATCCCCAGCAAAGACTCGATACGGCTAAATAGCTGATCAGCAAAGGCTACCTCCGCCGGACCATGCATTTTCGGCTTGACGATATACACACTGCCGGTGCGCGAGTTGCCCTTGCGTTGCAGGTCATGCAGAGCAATCAGGCTGGTCATCACCCCGTCAAGAATCCCCTCGGGAATCTCATTGCCATGGCCGTCGAGAATCGCCGGGTTGCTCATCAAGTGGCCGACGTTACGCACGAACATCAGTGAACGACCGTGCAATGTCAGCTCTGCGCCCGAGCCCGTCTGGTATTTACGATCAGGATTGAGTCGTCGAACAATCTGCTTGCCGCCCTTCTCCAGCGCTTCGCTCAGATCGCCTTTCATCAAACCGAGCCAGTTGCGGTAAATAACGACTTTGTCGTCAGCATCGACAGCTGCGACCGAGTCTTCGCAATCGAGAATGGTCGAAAGTGCCGCCTCAACCAGCAAGTCTTTAACACCTGCAGCATCGGTTTGGCCGATTGGGCTGCTCGGGTCAATTTGAATTTCAATGTGCAGGCCATGGTTCTTCAGCAGGACTGCGCTAGGCGCATCGGCAGAGCCCTGCAGGCCAACAAACTGCTCGGGCGCTTTCAAGCCAACTGATGAGCCGTCTTGCAAGCCAACTTGCAACTGGCCACCGACAACGCTGTAGCACACTGAATCAGCATGCGAACCGCGGGCTAATGGTGCAGCTTGATCGAGCACAGTACGCGCAAACGCAATAACCTTGGCGCCACGCACCTGGTTATAACCCGGCCCCTTGGTGGCGCCGTCAGCCTCGGATATAGCATCAGTGCCGTAGAGCGCGTCATACAACGAGCCCCAGCGCGCATTCGCCGCATTCAATGCGTAGCGCGCATTCATCACCGGCACCACTAACTGCGGCCCTGCCTGACTGCTGATTTCAGTATCTACATTGGTGGTGCTGACGCTGACCGTTTCAGGCTGCGCCTGCAGGTAGCCAATCGACTCTAAAAACGTGCGATACGCTGGCATGTCGGTGACTGGGCCCGGATTAGCACGGTGCCAGTTATCCAGCTCAACTTGCAGGCGATCTCGTTCAGCCAATAGCTCGCGATTAAGCGGTGCTAGGTCGTGCACCAACGCATCAAAACCTGCCCAGAAAGCCTCGGATTCAATCCCTGTGCCCGGCAGCACTTCATCGTCGACAAAACGCTTGAGGTTGTCAGCTACTTGCAGGCGCTGGCAATTTATCCGGTTAGTCATCTTCACATCTCCATTAATTGCGACTGGGCCGACGCGTGGGCCGGGCTCTCAGATCAATTCAAATCAGGCTTTGCACACCTGCTTTAGCCACTTGTGCGTCCTGTTCGGCTTTAACTCCAGAAACACCTATTGCACCGACCACGTGACCATCAATAATCACCGGCACCCCGCCCTCCAGAGATGTCAGCAGCGGTGCCGACAGAAAAGCGTTGCGCCCGCCATTGACCATGTCTTCATAACCCTTGGACTCGCGACGCCCCAGTGCCGAGCTACGTGCTTTTTCAGTGGCGATGTAGGCACCAATTGGCGCGCAACCATCAAGACGCTCCAGCGCCAGCGGATGGCCGCCGTCATCAACAACGGCGATGCTTACCGCCCACTGGTTTTGCTGAGCCTCGGTACGTGCTGCGGCGATCATCCGGTTAACTTCCTGCTGGCTCAAGATAGCTTTGGTTTGCATGACATAGATCCTAATTAAGGGCTTCTTCAACCAGCTCGATCCAGTGTCTAACTGGCGTGCGTCCTGCACCATCCAAGTGGGTCTGACAGCCAATGTTGGCGGTGACGATGACCTCGGGCTTACCGCTCTCGAGGGCATTCATCTTGTTGTCCCGCAGCTGTTTCGACAGCTGCGGCTGGGTCAATGAATAGGTGCCAGCAGAGCCGCAGCAAAGGTGGCTGTCAGGCACGCTGGTGAGGTTGAAACCAATTCGGCCAAGCACGCTCTCAACGGCACCACCGAGCTTTTGCGCATGCTGCAACGTGCACGGGCAATGAAATGCCAAGCGCATGTCTGAATCAGCACCGAGCGTTTCAACGGGCTCATCGCGCAACACTTCGACCAAGTCTTTGGTGAGTGCACTGACGCGTTCGGCCTTGGCTGCATAAGCTGGATCGTGTTTGAGCATGTGTGCGTAGTCCTTAACGAAGGCGCCACAACCGCTGGCGGTCTGCACTATCGCCTCGGCACCTGCCTCAAGCGCAGGAAGCCAGGCATCAATATTGCGCCGGGCGCGATCAAGGCCAGCTTCCTGCGCATTCAAGTGGTAATCCACCGCGCCGCAGCAACCGGCTTGTTGAATCGGCGTCACGCTGATGCCTAATTTATCCAGCACTCGCGCCGCTGCCGCATTGGTATTTGGCGACAGACCCGGCTGCACGCAGCCTTCGAGCATCAACACCTGACGCGCATGGCTTACCACAGGCCGGGCCTTGGCCGGGCGCACGGTTCGCGGCAATTTGTTTTTCAACGTCTCAGGCAACAGCGGACGAAACACTTGTCCCATCTGTGTCAGAGATTTAAACAGGGTCGGGCGCGGCGTCAGCAGGCGCAGGCCTTCACGCAACATACGATCACTGGCTGAACGCGGCACCGCGGCATCAACTACAGCACGACCGATATCCAGCAGGTTGTGATAATCAACGCCTGAAGGACAGGTAGTTTCGCAGTTTCGACAGGTCAAACAGCGATCCAGGTGCTGCTGGGTCTTAGCCGTGACCTCGTGGCCTTCGAGCACTTGCTTGATCAGATAAATGCGTCCGCGCGGGCCATCCAGTTCATCACCCAACAATTGATAGGTCGGGCAGGTCGCATTGCAAAATCCGCAATGCACGCACGAGCGCAAAATACTCTCGGCTTCTTCAGCACGCGGCAGACGCTTGGCTTGTTCGCTTAGATTGGTCTGCACGGCTTAAACCTCGGGATACATACGGCCTGGGTTGAAGATCCCTTGCGGGTCCAACTGGGCTTTTAGCTGACGGTGATAACGCGCCAGAGGCGCACTCAACGGTGGCATCGGGCTGTCGCTTGCGCCCATGGTGAAACAGGTCGCATGGCCGCCAACTTCACTGACAATCTGGCGAATCGACTGAGCATCGCTATCAGACTTCAACCAGCGCTGCGCTCCACCCCAGTCGATCAATTGCTCACCCGGCAGTGCTATCGCGCCGGTGTTGTTCGGTACTGAAATACGCCACAGCGGTTTTTCACTGCGGAAGAACGGCAGCTGATGTTCATTGAGTTGCTGCCAGTAATCGCCATCCAGCAACTCGCAACTCAGACGTTCACGGGCCGAGGCAACAGAACCCTCACCGCCTTCAAGTCGCAGGTGCAGCGCGTTATCGTGGTAACTCGCGGCGCTGATAGGAATCGGCTGCTGGCCCCATTCAGCCAGGTTTTTCAGGGCGGTGTCGACATCAACCTCAAAGCGCAGGCTGACGCACTCACGCGGCTTGGGCAGGACCTTGAGCGACACTTCGGTGAGCAGCCCAAGGCAACCAAAGCTGCCAGCCATCAACCGCGAAACGTCGTAACCGGCGACGTTCTTCATCACTTCGCCACCAAAGCGCAAGTGCTTACCAAAACCGGTGATGACGCGAGTGCCCAACACCAAATCACGCACCGCACCCGACCACGGTCTGCGTGGGCCAGACAAGCCCGCCGCGACCATGCCACCGACGGTTGCGCCTTCAGCAAAGTGCGGCGGTTCGCAGGTGAGCATCTGACCGGCTTCATCCAGCGCGGCTTGCAAATCAACCAGCGGTGTACCAGCGCGAGCCGTGATCACCAGCTCAGTTGGGTCGTAACTGACAATGCCGCAATGGGCACGCGTATCGAGCACCTCACCTTCGGCCTTACGGCCCAGAAAAGCCTTGCTGTTAGCCCCCTGAATACGCAGTTTGGTGCCGCTGTTTAGGGCCTGATTGACTTGCTCAAGCAGCGCATTGCTGGCGTCTGTATCGTGGCGCACTACCATTAAAAGCGCTCCAGTTCAGGAAATGGCAATTGACCGTGATGCACGTGCATCGAGCCGAACTCGGCGCAACGGTGCAAGGTTGGAATGTTCTTGCCCGGATTGAGCAAGCCACTGGGGTCAAACGCTGCTTTCACTGCATGGAACAAGGTCAGCTCATCGCTGTTGAACTGCGAACACATCTGATTGATTTTTTCGCGACCAACGCCGTGCTCACCGGTGATGCTGCCACCGACTTTCACGCACAACTCGAGAATTTTGCCGCCCAGCGCTTCGGCGCGTTCAAGCTCGCCCGGCTGATTGGCATCAAACAGAATAAGCGGATGCATATTGCCGTCACCGGCATGAAATACGTTGGCCACGCGCAGACCGTACTCGGCAGAAAAATCAGCAATGCCTTTAAGTACTCCGGGCAATTCGCGGCGCGGAATGGTGCCGTCCATGCAGTAATAATCTGGAGAAATGCGACCAACAGCTGGGAATGCATTCTTGCGCCCGGCCCAAAACTTGACGCGCTCAGCTTCGTCACGGGCTAGACGCACTTCAGTTGCACCTGCGGCCTCAAGCACCTGCTTGACCCGTTCGCAGTCGGCGTGAACATCCGCTTCAACGCCATCGAGCTCACAGAGCAGGATGGCTTCGGCATCAACTGGATAACCGGCGTGAATAAAATCCTCGGCGGCGCGAATCGCCAGGTTGTCCATCATCTCCAAGCCGCCGGGAATAATCCCTGCCGCAATGATGTCGCCAACAGCGCGCCCGGCTTTCTCAACCGAGTCAAAGCTGGCCAGCAAGACCTTGGCGACTTGCGGCTTGGGCAGCAGCTTTACCGTCACCTCGGTGACAATCCCGAGCATGCCTTCAGAGCCGGTAAACAATGCCAGCAAATCAAAGCCAGGCGAATCCAGAGCGTCGCTGCCCAGCGTCATTCGCTCGCCTTCGACGGTGAGAATTTCGACTTTGAGCAGGTTGTGAACGGTCAGACCATATTTCAAACAATGCACACCGCCAGCATTCTCGGCGACGTTGCCGCCAATCGAGCAGGCAATTTGCGAGGATGGATCAGGGGCGTAATACAAATCGAAAGGCGCGGCGGCTTGCGAGATTGCCAGGTTACGCACACCCGGCTGCACGCGAGCGAAGCGCCCAGCCGGATCGATTTCGAGAATTTTATTGAAACGCGCCATGACCAGCAGAATGCCCTGCTCTAAAGGCAGGGCGCCGCCAGACAGACCAGTGCCAGCACCTCGCGCAACGACCGGAACCTGGCGCTGGTGACAGATTTTTAGCAGGGTTTCGACTTGTTCAATGTGCTCGGGCAACACCACCATCATTGGCGTGGTGCGGTACATCGACAGGCCATCACATTCGTATGGCTTGAGGTCTTCCTCAGTGTGCAGCACGTCGAGGTCGGGCAGACGTGCTTGCAGTTCACTCAACAGCGCGGCCTTATCAACTTTAGGCAGCACGCCATCGACTCGCTCGTCGTAAACAATGCTCATGGCAGGCTCATTTCAACAGCAGCGTTTTTGTTATTGCCCGTGCAAAACATGCACAGGCTAGTTATGCGGTCTATGTTTAAGCTCCCAATGACCAAGCGTCTAGCAGCACAGCAACTGGTACGACCAGTTTTTTAGCAATAGGTCTTATTGATGCCTTGCTATAAAGCCCGTAATCATTGATTAATCGGTTTATATTGATCGCACTTCAAATAACAATTAATGACTGGTCCTACCAGCTGGAAAGGAACCCAATGTCTGCAGAAATCACCCCGGCGCGGCGTCAGGTCTGCGATGTGGTCGCCGAGCGAATTGAACGGCTTATCGTCGATGGCGTGCTTAAAGTTGGCCAACCGCTGCCTTCAGAGCGACGCTTGTGCGAGAAGCTCGGCATCTCTCGTTCAGCCCTGCGTGAAGGGCTGAAAGTGTTGCGCGGGCGCGGCATCATCGACACCGCCCAGGGCCGCGATTCACGCGTGGCGCAACTTACCGGCACCCGCGATGCCAGCCCGCTGATGCACCTGTTCAGCTCACAACCGCGCACCCTGTTTGATCTGCTGGAAGTGCGCGGCCTGCTGGAAGCGGAGTCGGCACGCCTGGCCGCCCTGCGTGGCACCGATGCAGATTTCGTGTTGCTGACCCGGCGTTATGAGGAAATGCTCGCCGCCCATAGCGACACCCGCGAAATTGATGCCCGCGAACATGCACGACTCGACCATGCGTTCCACATCGCCATTTGCGAGGCATCACACAACCCGGTGCTGCTGCATACCCTGCAATCACTGACCGACCTGATGCTTAATTCGGTGTTTGCTTCAGTCAATAATCTCTATCACCGACCGCTGCAAAAGCGTCAGATTGACCGCCAGCATTCGCGCCTGTACCACGCGGTGATTGAGCGCCTGCCAGAACAAGCGCAACGCGCCGCACGGGAACATATCCACAGCATTCGTGACAACCTCAAAGACATTGAGCTTGAAGAGCAACGCTTGGTGCGCGCGACCATGCGCCTTGAAGGCTGGGCATAGATAAACAGCGTGATAAACTCGCGCACCTCACAAACACTGGTGAATCAACCTCGTGCCTTCAGCCGCGCTAGCCCATCCACCACGCTGGTTTACTGCCAGCCAACTCCAGCCGTCGCCAAGTGACCAAGTCCACGATTGGTTGTTTGTTAATCAAGACTCGCTGACTCAACGCCTGACGACCTTGTCTGCGAACAATTTCAGTGTGACGCCGCTCAGCGAAGGCTGGCAGCGCATGCGCAACGATGAGTGCGCAGCATTGGGTGTTGCCGATGGCAGCCAGGGCTGGGTGCGCGAGGTGTATCTGCGCGGCCACGGTGAGCCTTGGGTATTCGCCCGCAGCGTCAGTGCGCGCAGTGCACTTGAAGGTTCCGGGTTGGCCTTGGCCCAACTCGGCACACGTTCACTGGGTGAATTATTGTTCAGTGATCACGCCTTTGATCGCGGTGAACTGCAAGCCTGTCATTACCCGGGCGCCTGTTTGCCTGCCGAGGTGCGCGCGGAGCGGCTTTGGGCCCGGCGCTCATGTTTTAGCCGCGGCAAACTGGCGATTTTAGTCGCTGAAGTGTTTTTACCGGCGTTCTGGGCAGCGACGCAAAACCAAGGGTAAGTCAGTCGGGCATTTCATCACACTGCCCGTATAATCCGCGCAACTGCCACGGAGAAAGCGCTCGATGTATACCCGCCTGTTGCAATCCCTCAACCGCCTGCACCCGCGCTGCTGGGACTTTATTCAGCTGACGCGTATGGACAAGCCAATCGGTATCTACTTGCTGCTGTGGCCAACTTTGTGGGCGCTGTGGGTCGCGGCTGAAGGCGTACCGAGCCTGAAGAACCTGTTTATTTTCGTCCTCGGCGTGATATTGATGCGCGCCGCTGGCTGCGTGATTAATGACTACGCTGACCGCAACTTCGACGGGCACGTCAAGCGCACCAAGCAACGACCACTGGCCAGCGGCAAGATTACCCCGCGCGAAGCGCTGGTCTTCTTTGCCGTACTGGTGACGCTGAGTTTTATTCTGGTGCTGTTTACCAACGCAGCCACCATCTGGCTGTCATTTGGCGGCGTCGCGCTGGCAGCGTGCTATCCGTTTATGAAGCGCTATACCTTTTATCCACAGGTGGTGCTGGGTGCGGCGTTTTCCTGGGGTATGCCGATGGCATTCACCGCAGAAACCGGGAGCGTGCCTCCAGAGGCCTGGCTGCTGTATATCGCCAACCTGTTGTGGACAGTCGCCTATGACACCTATTACGCAATGGCTGACCGTGAAGACGATTTAAAGATCGGGGTTAAATCGACCGCTATTCTGTTTGGTGAGGCCGATCGCATCATTATTATCACGCTGCAAGGCTTGGCTTTGCTGTGCTTGTTAATGGCAGCGGCGCGCTTCGACCTTGGCATTTATTTCCATCTGGGATTGCTGGGCGCTGCAGGCTGCTTTGCCTGGGAGTTCTGGAGTACCCGCGAGCGTGAACCAATGGCGTGCTTCAAGGCGTTTCTGCATAACCATTGGGCCGGGCTGGCAATTTTTGTCGGGCTGGTTGCCGATTATGCGTTGCGCGCAACGCCCGTGCCGGCCTGAATTAGAGGCGCTATAAACGGCTGATTTATCGGCGCAATGCATTTATCTGTCATATGACTGCAATAATTCCGTTATCTAATGCAGCGCATGACAGTTGAACCTACCGAGGCCGGAACCATGGTTGGCAAGAATATCCTGATCGTCGATGACGAAGCTCCGATCCGCGAAATGATCGCGGTCGCACTGGAAATGGCTGGCTATGAGTGCCTGGAAGCTGAAAATACTCAGCAAGCTCACAGCATCATCGTTGATCGTAAGCCCGATTTGATTTTGCTCGACTGGATGCTGCCTGGCACATCAGGTATCGAATTGGCTCGACGCCTGAAGCGTGACGAGATGACCGGGGATATTCCGATCATCATGCTTACCGCCAAAGGCGAAGAAGACAACAAGATCCAAGGCCTCGAAGTCGGCGCCGATGACTACATCACCAAACCGTTCTCCCCGCGTGAACTGGTGGCACGCCTCAAAGCCGTGCTGCGCCGTGCCGGGCCAAGTGACAATGAAGGCCCGATCGAAATCGGCGGCCTGTTACTTGATCCCGTTAGCCACCGCGTAACAATCGACGGCAAACCCGCAGAAATGGGGCCGACCGAATACCGTTTGCTACAGTTTTTCATGACCCACCAAGAACGCGCCTACACCCGTGGTCAGTTACTTGATCAAGTCTGGGGCGGCAACGTCTATGTTGAAGAACGCACGGTCGACGTACATATCCGCCGTTTGCGCAAAGCGCTGGGCGAGGTCTACGAAAATCTAGTACAAACCGTACGTGGCACCGGGTATCGTTTTTCCACCAAAAGCTAAACCTGGCTGGATGGATCAACCCACGTCGCCAATAAATAGCTGTTGGCGATACGCGAAAGGATTGCTTGGCGGATGAGCATTAGGTGAATAGAAACTGGCAAGGCGCTGTAGTGCGCCGCCTGCTGTTACTGATCAGCGCCTGCTTGCTGGTTGGCTTGGTGACCGGTGAGTACGCATGGGCATTGGTCATCGGCCTTGCTGGCCATCTCGGCTGGACATTGAGCCAACTACTGCGCCTGCACAAGTGGCTGCAAGAGCACAAACCTGACGAGCCGCCACCAGATGGTTACGGCATGTGGGGTGAAGTTTTCGACAGTATTTATCACCTGCAACGCCGCGATCAGAAGGTTCGGGGTCGCTTGCAGGCGGTGATCGACCGCGTGCAGGAATCTACCGCTGCATTGCAAGACGCCGTCATCATGCTCGACAGCAACGGTAATCTGGATTGGTGGAACATTGCCGCCGAAACCTTGCTGGGTCTGAAAACGCCACAGGACAGCGGTCAGCAAATTACCAATCTGGTGCGTGACCCACGCTTTAAAGAATACTTCGAGAGTAACAATTTTCATGAGCCACTCGATTTACCGTCACCGCTGACGGATCGACGTCGGCTGCAATACCAGATCACCCGTTACGGCAATCATGAACACTTGATGCTTGTGCGCGATGTCACCCGTTTGCATCAGCTTGAGCAGATGCGCAAAGACTTCGTTGCCAACGTTTCCCATGAGCTGCGCACACCGCTGACGGTAATCGCTGGTTATTTAGAAACCTTGCTCGACAACGTTGAAGCCGTTAACCCTCGCTGGGTCCGCGCGCTGCAACAGATGCAGCAGCAAGGTGGGCGCATGCAAAACCTGCTCAATGACCTGCTATTGCTGGCCAAGCTGGAAGCCACTGACTACCCGTCAGACAATCATCCGGTGGCCGTTGAGGTAATGCTGCAATCGATCCAAAGCGATGCTCAGGCGCTGTCAGGGGAACGTAAGCATGAAATAACGCTGCAAGCGGACCCTCAGCTAAAACTCAAGGGCAGCGAAGCGGAACTGCGCAGCGCGTTTTCCAACCTGGTGTTCAATGCGGTGAAATACACGCCTGATCAAGGCAAGATTCATATTCGCTGGTGGGGCGATGCCAGCGGCGCCCATCTCTCGGTGCAAGACACTGGCCACGGCATTGAAGCCAAACACCTACCGCGCCTGACCGAACGCTTTTATCGCGTGGACTCCAGCCGCGCCAGCAACACCGGCGGCACGGGGCTGGGCCTGGCTATCGTCAAGCACGTCCTGCTGCGCCATCGTGCGTTGCTCGAGATCAGCAGCACTCAAGGCAAGGGCAGTACCTTTACCTGCAATTTCCCGCCCATGCAGGTGGTGCGTCCCAACCTCTAGAGCGCCAATTTCAGGCGCAATCTGAATACCACTTGTAGACTGCAAGGCAATTTAGTCTGGAAGCACGCTTGCAAAGCAGAACCTCTGCCCCCAATCTTTAGCGGTCATTAGTTATTTGAACCCTATATGGACCCCTCGACTGGTTACCCTGATACAAGCTACTTCGCCGACTTCGGCCTTATCCTGTTCGCTCTGTTTCTGGTTCTGCTCAACGGCTTCTTCGTTGCCGCAGAATTTGCCATGGTCAAACTGCGCTCGACCAAGGTTGAAACAATCGCCGCACAAAATGGCTGGCGCGGCCATATCCTGCGCACGGTACATAACCAGTTAGACGCCTATCTATCCGCTTGTCAGCTGGGTATCACCCTAGCATCCCTCGGCCTTGGCTGGGTCGGTGAGCCAGCGTTTGCCCACGTGCTCGAACCGTTACTGGCAAATGTGGGCATCGAGTCCCCCAAGCTGGTGAGCGGCATCGCTTTTTTCAGCGCGTTCTTCATCATCTCTTACTTGCATATTGTGGTTGGTGAGCTGGCCCCAAAATCATGGGCAATCCGTAAACCCGAGCTGTTGTCATTGTGGACGGCAGGGCCGCTCTACCTGTTCTACTGGGCCATGTATCCCGCCATCTTCCTGCTAAACGCCAGTGCCAACGCTATTTTGCGCATCGCTGGCCAAGGCGAGCCGGGCCCACACCACGAACACCATTACAGCCGTGACGAACTCAAGCTGATCCTGCATTCGAGCCGCGCCAGCGACCCGAGCGATCAAGACATGCGCGTGCTGGCCTCAGCCGTTGAGCTGGGTGAACTGGAGGTTGTCGATTGGGCAAACTCGCGTGAAGACCTGGTTTACATCGACCTGAACGCGCCGCTGGATCAAGTGTTCAGCGTATTTCGCCGTCACAAGTACAGCCGCTACCCCGTATTCGATGAGGATCAGGGCGAGTTCGTCGGTGTGCTGCACATCAAAGACCTGCTGCTGCATTTGTCATTGCTGGAAATGCTGCCGTCGGCGTTGAAGATTGGCGAATTGATGCACCCGCTGGAGCGGGTCAGCCGCCATATGCCGTTGTCAGCCCTGCTGGAGCAGTTTCGCAAGGGCGGCTCTCACTTCGCCTTGGTCGAAGAAGCAGACGGCAAGGTGATTGGCTACCTGACCATGGAAGACGTACTCGAAGCCCTGGTTGGTGATATTCAGGACGAACACCGCAAAACCGAACGCGGCATCCTCGCCTATCAGCCGGGCAAGCTATTGGTGCGCGGCGACACTCCGCTGTTCAAGGTCGAGCGCTTGCTCAGCATCGACCTTGACCATATCGAGGCTGAGACCTTGGCGGGGCTAATTTACGAAACACTCAAGCGCATGCCCGAAGAAGAGGAAGTGCTCGAAGTTGAAGGCCTGCGCATCATCGTCAAGAAGATGAAAGGGCCAAAGATCGTTCTGGCTAAAGTGGTCAAACTGGACTGACCAGTTGATTCGCGGTTAGCCCAAGAGCACCAGCTCTGCTAACCGCTAACACCGTCTGCGTCACAAAACACAAAACTCCCTTAAAGCGCCAAACATGGCGCTTCGCGGCATTCTGCCGGGCTCACCATTCGTCGTGATTGACATTCCGTGCTGGCGCAGGTCTTGTCAAAGTGTATTGCAGGGCATAAATTGCACTGGTCTTACCGGTATTACCAGAACAATAACAGCGACTCCGATCCCTCCCACGGGACGGCTGCGCATACGGAGACTACCGCAATGCTCATCAAGAACTGCTCCCGCTCGATTTTCCTGCAAGTCGTGATCGGCCTGATTATTGGCGTATTTGTTGGCGTCAGCTTCCCCGATTTTTCATCGCACCTCAAACCTCTGGGTGATGGCTTTATCAAGCTGATCAAGATGCTTATCGCCCTCATCGTTTTCTGTGTGGTGGTCAATGGCATCTCAGGAGCCGGTGATCTGAAAAAGGTCGGCAGAATCGGTCTGAAGTCGGTGATCTACTTTGAAATCCTGACCACCATTGCCTTGGTCCTTGGACTGGTCGTGGCCTACGGCAGTGGCTTGGGCACGGGCGCTAATATCGACCTCAACAGCCTCACTTCCGGCGACGCCTCCGCCTATGCCGGAAGCTCCCAGGCAATACATGGCCCTGTTGCCTTCTTCATGGCGTTGATCCCGTCTTCGGTCTTCAGCGCCTTCGCCGGCAACGATATTCTTCAAGTACTTTTGTTCTCGGTGCTGTTCGGCAGTGCCTTGAACCTAGTCGGCGAGCAAGCCAGCAGCGTGGCACGACTCATCAATGAGTTCAGCCTCATATTGTTTCGCATCATGGGCATGATTGTGCGACTGGCGCCATTGGGGGTATTTGGTGCAGTGGCCTTCACCATCAGCCGCTACGGCATCAGTTCACTCAGCCATTTAGGCGCATTGGTTCTAGTGTTCTACGTAACCTGCGTGCTATTTGTCACCCTGGTGCTTGGCACAGTATTGCGCCTAAGCGGCGTACGACTGCTGCCCTTCCTGCGCTACTTCCGCGAGGAACTGTTGATCGTACTGGGGACAGCCTCTTCCGATGCCGTTCTGCCGCAAATCATGCGCAAGCTGGAAAACATGGGTATTCGCAGTTCGACTGTTGGTTTGGTGATTCCAACAGGCTATTCGTTCAACCTCGATGGCTTCTCGATCTATCTGACCCTGGCTGTGGTATTCATCGCTCACGCGACCGGCACCCCGCTGGCTTTCAGTGACCTGATGACGGTGCTGTTGGTGTCGCTGATCACATCCAAAGGCGCGCATGGTATCCCTGGCTCCGCACTGGTGATCCTCGCGGCCACCCTCAGCGCCGTGCCGGCTATCCCCGCAGCAGGCCTGGTGCTGGTATTGTCTGTGGACTGGTTCATGGGCATTGGCCGGGCACTGACTAACATGATCGGCAACTGCATCGCCACCGTAGTCATCGCCCGCTGGGAGAATGACATAGATATGAAAAACGCCAACGCGGTGCTTGATGGCTATCATGGCAACGCGCGCGAAATGCCCGTTGCACCGACTCCACACAAAAGCGAAATGCAGGGTTAATGAGCATTGTACGCAGCTCAATCTACTTACCTTGGCGGCTAACCCAGCCGCCAACCTTGAGCATTAGGGAGCACTCATGTTTTCTTCATCCAAACTGATCAATTCAGTGGTGCAGAAGCTGCTCGAAACCATTGAGCAAGGTCGCTGGACGACTGGGCAGATGTTGCCGGGCCAGCGCGAGCTTGCCGAGCAGTTGGAGATCAGTCGGCCAAGCCTGCGCGAAGCCATAATCGTACTGGAAACGCTGGGCGTGCTGCGCTCGCTGCCAGGCAAGGGCGTGGTCGTGCTTGAGCGCGATACACCCGCCCTGCGCGACCTGCGCAACCCCGCAGTAACCACCGCCTCGCTGGAAAATGTCCTGCAGTTGCGCTATGCCTTGGAGCCTTTCATTGCCGGGCTGATTGCGCAAACCATCAACAGCGATGAGCTTGGCCAACTGCGTCTGCTGTTGCTGGATCTACGCGAAGCTGTCGAGGACGAGCGCACCGATGCCTTGGTCGAGGCCTATAACGCATTTCATCGCAAGTTGGTGGCACTGACCTCAAACCCGATTTTCCTGAGTGTTTCGCAACAGATCAGTGGCGCCCTTGAGCAAAGTGATCACCTTATCCAGCGCAACGAGGCGCATGCCGAGGACATTCTCAAAGAACACGAGGCCATCGTGCGCGCCATTCGCCAGCACAACAGCGAAGCCGCCAGCTTGGCGATGCGCCAACATATTGTGAATGAAGGCATGCGCCTCAATATTGGTCTGCGCGTACCCGAAGGGGACTTGATCACATGAGCAGGCATGCCGACACCTCACTCCTGCGACCTTTGGGGTGCACCTCAGCTCAGTTCATCTACGAGAGTATCCACAGTGCAATCTTGGCCAGACGCTTAGCCCCTGCCGCAATGCTGAGTCAGGTAACCCTGACCCAGATATTCCGTGCGGGCGCCAATAGTGTGCGCCGCGCCTTAGAACGCCTGGCCAGCGATGGTGCGGTCGAGTTCTCGGAAAACCAGATTGCTTACGTGGCACAACCCGATCCACTGCGAGTTCGCCAAGTACTTGAAGCACGATTGTTGGTTGAGTCAGCCGTGGCACGTCAGTTGGCTGGCCAACTCAGTCGCCAGCAGCTTGACGACCTACGCAGTATCGTAGCTGCCGAACGCGCCTGCATGAACGCCGCCGACCATGCAGGGCTGATCAAGTGCGCAGGACGCCTACACCTGCAACTGGCCGAACTAACCGGCAATCCGTTACTGCACAACTTCCTCGACCAACTGCTTCGCCAGGCCGCGCTGCATCTCGCCTTAAGTAAGAACCATGGGTATATCGAGGCGAGTTGTTGTCAGCAGTTGGAATTGCTGGATGCGCTGGAGGCTGGTGATTGCGAACTCGCTAGCAAGCGGCTTGAGCTGTATCTATCGAGCATCGGCCAGCGCCTGCGTTATGCGCCTCCACCGACCACCGATCTGCATGCGGCATTCGCCGGACGCCTGAGTAGCTAGTCGCCGCCCACGGCAAAGTTAGGCAATGTATTCACCGGCTGTGAAAAGTCGAAGGGAATCGACTCCAACGCTAAGCCTACGTTTCGCTGAATCACAAAGTGCAAGTGCGGGCCGGTGCTGTTGCCGGTATTCCCCGATAGCGCCAGCGGTGTGCCGACATTGACGTGAGTGCCTTCGGCAACTTTGACCGAGCCCTTCATCAAGTGCAGGTACACGCCCATGGTGCCGTCTTTGTGTAGCACGCGAACAAAGTTACCCGATGGATTGTTACCACGTCCGGTCTGATGATTCTCGATTTTGACCACCACACCTGAGCGCGCGGCCACGATAGGTGTGCCTTCAGGCATGGCGATATCCAAGGCGTAGCGACCTTTAGGACCAAAGTGGCTGTACTTACCGTTAGCACCCTGACTCAAATTGAACGGACCACCGCGCCAAGGCAACGGATAGTTCTTTTGCGTGGGGATCAGCCGTGGATCACCCATGGCGTAACGCAATTTGGTTTTGTAGTGCAGCGGCTTACTGGCATTCATGGGCGCCAGCGTGGCCAGACGGATCTTGCTGCGCGGCGCTAAAATCCAGCTGATTGGCTTTTCAGGAACACCTACGGCGTTCTCGGCATCATTGATGCTCAACTCAATCTGCACCGGTGCATAGAGGTCGTTGCGTACCAGCAGGGTTTCACCTGCAGCGTGTTTGAGAGTTTCCAGCTTTACCTCGCTGTCGAGACTCTCAACCATGCGATCACGAAACACAAACACCTGCGCACCGGCTGCCTTTTGGTCGGTGTAGGTCACCACACCATTGGCATCGGTGTACTTGTAGATTGTGATGGCCGCAGCATCAGCGGCCACAGTCATAAAACTGAAGAGAAGTAGTAAGCGCCCTAGCATATCGATTCGGATCTTATGTTTTTCTGATTGTCCGGGTTTGGCAGACTAGCAGCAGCGCAGGGGTGGAACGAGATGCTTTGTACGAAGATGTGCACTGTATCTCGAGCATAGCCGACGATCGGTCATCCACAACCCAGAGCTCAGTTCATGCGTGCAGCTAGCCGCCGGGGGTAAAGTGTTTTTGCGCAGTACCGCGAGCAATAAGTCGAGACAAGTAGTCAAGCTTTTGCGGGTCACTGTCAACAAAGCGTAGGGTTAGTTGCAACCATTCGCTGTCAGCTTTCGGCTCAAACGCCGCAACCGCATGCAAATAACCATTGAGCCGGGCAACCTCTGAGCTATCACCCTGCTCCAGATCGAGCACAGCGCTTTCCAACACTTGCGGCAATAGTTGCCCGCGCTTGACCAGCAACTGCGCATCTTTGAGGCTCAGCGCTTTGATCACACAGGGCATGCTGCCACCCGGCAAACGCAAGCTGCCCTGCCCTCGACCTGAAGGTGCTGCTGCGGGCTTGGCAGTCGGCGTAGGCGCTGCAAATCCAGGGGCAGCAGCCACTGGCTGGCTAGGTTTGATCACCTCAGCCTTACCGCCGGTCAAGGCCGATAAAGAGTCATTGGCGAATGCATTGCTGGCAGGTTTTTGGCTCGGCGCGAAGGCCTCAAGCTTGCCGGCGCGATGCAGAGCTTTTTTGACCTTGGTGACCAATTGTTCGTTGGAGAATGGCTTGCCGATGAAATCTGACACCCCAGCCTGAATGGCCTGAACCACGTTTTCTTTATCACCCCGGCTGGTGACCATAATAAAGGGTATGGTCTTCAGGTTATCTTGCTCACGGCACCAGGTGAGCAATTCAAGCCCGGACATTTCCGGCATTTCCCAATCGCAGAGAATCAAGTCAATCGTCTGTTTGCTCAGCAATTGCAGTGCTTTACGACCGTTCACAGCCTCTTCAATCTGCACTCCGGGAAAGTGATCACGCAGACCTTTTTTGACTAAATCACGAATAAAACTTGCATCATCAACAATCAAAACGCGGACTTTACTCATCTACCACCCCTCATCTACCGTACCTAGCATAGTCCGGGTGGATGGCTAAAGGCCAACAGACAATTACTCTGCGGCCATCAGCGCAAGTAAAGCTGACTACTTATTTTTGCCTGTGCCTTCTACTTCTTCCTGCATGCGCTTGAGGCCGATGTGCTTAACATCAGTGCCGCGCACAAGGTAGATAACCAGTTCAGCGATGTTGCGGGCGTGGTCGCCAATCCGCTCCAGCGAACGCAAGGCCCATATGATGTTCAGAACGCGCGCGATTGAGCGCGGGTCTTCCATCATGTAGGTCACCAGCTCACGCAATGCGGTTTTGTATTCGCGGTCGACCGTTTTGTCGTACTGGGCCACAGACAGAGCCAGGTCCGCGTCGAAGCGAGCAAAGGCATCAAGTGCTTCCTGCACCATCTTGCGCACCTGACCGCCAATGTGGCGCACCTCGACGTAACCACGCGGTGCTTCGCCTTCTTCACACAGAAGAATGGCGCGCTTGGCGATTTTGGTCGCCTCGTCACCGATACGCTCCAAGTCGATCACCGACTTGGAAATGCTGATGATCAAGCGCAGGTCAGAAGCAGCAGGTTGACGGCGAGCCAGAATGCGCACGCACTCTTCGTCGATGTTGCGCTCCATCTGATTGATCTGGTCATCAATTTCGCGCACTTGTTGAGCCAGACCTGAGTCGGCCTCAATCAACGAGTTGACCGCATCATTGACTTGCTTCTCAACCAGGCCACCCATTGCCAAAAGGTGGCTGCGCACCTCTTCCAGCTCAGAGTTGAACTGTTGAGAAATGTGATGAGTAAGACTGTCTTTATTAATCATGCTCAAGCCCTTGCGACGCGAAATTAGTTAAATACAAAACGGTTACTTGCTAAACATCAATACCGATCGAGCTTTTGCTCTTACCCCCAACGGCTCCAACACCGGCCTTTGCATGGGGAGCGCTGAGCAAGAAGGCGATCCGCAGACAGTACTAGAAGTACGGCAAGGGTTCGCCGCCGCAGCTCAGCGGCGTCAGGCATGGCCGGAGCGATCAACCGTAGCGACCGGTGATGTAATCCTCAGTCTGCTTCTTGTCTGGGTTGGTGAACAGCGTATCGGTGTCGCCGTACTCGATCAGTTTGCCCATGTACATAAACGCGGTGTAATCGGAAACCCGCGCCGCTTGTTGCATGTTGTGGGTCACGATAACGATGGTGTATTTGGATTTCAGTTCGTAGATCAGCTCTTCGACTTTAAGCGTCGAGATCGGATCAAGTGCCGAACAAGGCTCATCCAGCAACAGAACTTCTGGCTGAACCGCAACGGTACGCGCAATCACCAAACGTTGCTGCTGACCACCGGACATGCCCAACGCCGACTCATGCAGACGGTCTTTGACTTCATCCCACAAGGCAGCACTTTTCAGTGCCCATTCAACGGTCTCGTCGAGCACGCGCTTCTGGTTCACACCTTGAATACGCAGGCCGTAGACCACGTTTTCGTAAATGCTTTTAGGGAACGGGTTTGGCTTCTGAAACACCATGCCAACGCGACGACGCAAATCAGCAACATCTTCGCCTTTGCGGTAGATGTTGGTGCCATCAAGGTTCACTTCACCCTCAACGCGGCAGCCATCAACCAGATCATTCATCCGGTTGAAGGTACGCAGCAGTGTCGATTTACCGCAACCAGACGGACCAATAAATGCGGTAACGCGCTGCTTGGGGATATTCATTTTGACATCGAACAGCGCTTGTTTTTCGCCATAGTACAGGTTCAAACCCGGAACCTGGATGGCGGTGGTTTCTTTGTTCAAATCCAAGCTTTGCTTTTCACGGCCAAGAGCTGAGATGTCGATACCATGGCTTGGTGTAGTGTGCTGCATGAGATGCTCCCTACGCTGAGAAACCACTGAAAGCTACGCGCTCGCGACGTTTTCAAAGGTTCCTGATAATTCGTTAATCGGATGCTGCACACAGCGGTGCAGCATACCCAAAATTCTTAATGCTCCAGCGCTTTGTACTTCTCGCGCAGATGGTTACGGATAAACACCGCACTGAGGTTAAGCAAAGCAATTACCAGCACCAGCAACAACGCTGTGGCATAGACTAATGGCCGTGCGGCCTCAACGTTCGGGCTTTGGAAGCCGACGTCGTAGATGTGGAAACCCAGGTGCATGATCTTCTGATCCAAGTGCAGGTACGGGTAGTTACCATCAAGCGGCAGTGCGGGTGCCAACTTGACCACACCAACCAGCATCAGCGGCGCAACTTCACCCGCTGCGCGCGCCACAGCCAGAATCAAACCGGTCATCATCGCCGGGCTGGCCATTGGCAGCACCACTTTCCACAGGGTTTCAGCCTTGGTCGCACCGAGCGCCAGAGAGCCTTCACGCAATGCAAGTGGGATACGCGCCAAGCCTTCCTCAGTCGCGACGATCACCACTGGCACCGCAAGAATCGCCAGAGTCAGCGATGCCCAAAGCAAGCCAGGCGTACCAAAGGTGGGCGCTGGAGCCGCTTCCGGGAAGAACAGCGAGTCAATCGATCCGCCCAGAACGTAGACGAAGAACCCCAGGCCAAACACCCCGTAAACAATCGCCGGAACCCCGGCCAGGTTGTTCACCGCAATGCGGATGATACGAGTCATCGGTCCTTGCTTAGCGTACTCACGTAGGTAGATCGCAGCCAGGACACCAAAAGGCGTCACAATCACCGCCATGATCAAGGTCATCATCACGGTGCCGAAGATCGCCGGGAAAATACCGCCCTCAGTGTTGGCTTCACGTGGGTCTTCGCTGACAAACTCCCACATTTTGGCGAAGTAGAAACCGAGTTTTTCAGTGGTGCCCATGGCGTTCGGCATATAAGCGCGAACCACAGTGCCCAGGCTCATTTCCTTCTCTGTGCCGTCTACCGTCTTCAGGGTCACGCTGTCGCGATTGAACTGGTCGTGCAGACCCAGCAACTCTGCTTCGAGCACCTTGTATTCGGCATCCCACTGCGCGCGCTCTGCATCAAGGTCGGCTTGGGCGGCAGGCGTCAACTCATCGGTCAGTTCCAGCTTGCGTTTTTTAAGACGCAGGCCTTCAAGTCCGTAGTTGATCCGGCCAATGTCTTTTTTCTGCAGTTTCGAGATTTCACTGTGCAACTCGTCAATCCGGGCAATTCGCTTTTGCAGCTCATCCCAGGCTGCATCGCCCTCAGCGACCAGCTTGCCGCTTTCTTTAACGTTAACCAGGTAACCATAGAAGTTACCCCACTCGCGACGCTCCACCGCCACCATGTCTTCCGGCGTGCTTGGATCTTTCATCCACTCATCGACAACCCAGCTGAAGTCCGCACCGTTGATGTCACGGTTACCGACCTTGAACAGCTCGCGGGTCATGAACTCGCCGCCTTCTACATCAACTGGCAGCCCTGCAGAAGCCAGGCGCGCACGCGTTACTTGTTCAGCCTGAACCAATTCGCCGGCCATCACGCGCGGTGCTTCGCCCGGCACTTGATAGGAGGCTTGAATCACATCGGCTGGCCAGAAGTGCGCCAGGCCGCGGGTAGCGATTACGGCGAGCAGACCCACGGTCATGATCACGGCAATCGATACACCGCTGGCGGTCATCCAGACCCAGGGTGAACCACTCTGGAACCAGGATTTGAGGTTTTGCTTTTTCACGTTCACGGACGTCTACCTTCCTGAGTCTTAGAGCGAGGCGTATTTCTTACGCAGGCGGGTTCGAATGACTTCTGCCAACGTGTTCATCACGAAGGTAAAGCTCAACAGCACCAGCGCAGAGAGAAACAAAATTCGGTAATGGCTACTGCCGACTTCCGATTCAGGCATCTCAACCGCAACGTTGGCGGCAAGGGTGCGCAGACCCTCAAAAATGTTCATGTCCATGATTGGCGTATTACCGGTGGCCATCAGTACGATCATGGTTTCACCTACTGCACGCCCCATACCGATCATCAGCGCCGAGAAAATGCCCGGGCTGGCGGTCAGAATTACTACGCGGGTGAGGGTTTGCCATGGTGTTGCGCCGAGCGCCAGCGAGCCAAACGTCAGGCTCTTGGGCACACTGAACACAGCGTCTTCTGCGATCGAGTAAATGTTCGGGATAACTGCAAAGCCCATCGCCAAACCCACGACCAAGGCATTGCGCTGATCGAAGGCAATGCCCAGATCGTTACTCAGCCATGAGCGCATGTCGCCGCCAAAGAACCAGTTCTCCATGTGCCCGCTCATCGACAGTGAAACCGTACCGATCAGCAGAATCACCGGGATCAGCAGCGCTGCTTCCCAACCATCCGGCACCAGCAGACGAATGCGCTCCGGCAAACGGCTCCATAGAAAGGCGGCAACAAGCACCCCTATCGGTGTCAGCAACAGCAAACTGAATATTCCGGGCAGGTGCCCCTCAACATAAGGTGCGAGAAACAGTCCGGCAAAGAAGCCAAGGATTACCGTGGGCAGTGCTTCCATCAGCTCGATAACCGGCTTGATCTTGCCGCGCATGGCTGGAGCCATAAAGTAAGCGGTGTAAATCGCTGCACAAATTGCCAGTGGCGCCGCTAACAGCATGGCGTAGAACGCTGCTTTAAGCGTACCGAAGGTCAGGGGCGCCAAGCTCAGCTTAGGCTCAAAGTCGCTGTTGGCTGAAGTCGACTGCCAGATGTACTTAGGTTCGTCGTAGCTCTCGTACCAGACCTTGCCCCACAGCGAACTCCAGGAAACTTCTGGGTGTGGATTATCAACAGTGAAGGTTTGCAGTTGGCCGCCGGACTCAACCAGTACGCGGCTAGCCCGTGGTGACAATGCCGCAACGCTGGCGCCTTTTGCCACGGGGTCAATTAGCAGTGTGCGGTGCGCCGTGCTGTGGAACAGGCCGAGGTTGCCTTGGCTGTCCATGGCCATAAAGCCCTTGCGGCGCTCTTCAGGCATGAACTGAGTGATCGGGCTGTCCTTCATCTGGAAGCCTCGGATGTGGGTCAGCAGAGACTTGCCGTCATCATCACGCACCATAAACCACTGGGCGATTCCGCCTTTGCTATCACCGACCAACAGCGAGATACCGCCCAACAGCGGACTGACTGTAGTCACTTCGGCATCGCCTTTAAGCAGGGTATACCGGCCGTTCAAGGTCTTGCTGCGCAGGTCAAAGACATCGGCAGTGGCTTTGCCATTGAAGACATACAACCATTGTTGGCGCGGGTCGATAATCATCGCTTTGATCGGCTCGGCGATCTGCGGCAAATTAACGACCTGCTGCTCCTGGCTGGTTTCGCCGGTGAACTGATTTTCTTCATTGACGATCGACAGCACGTGCAACTCGGTGCCTGTCGAGCCGGTCAGCAGCACGTTATCGCCATTTACGCTCATTGCTACATGCTCAAGCGCATTACCTTGAGGATTGAGCTTGATCGGGTCTTCACCGAACGGGTACTGAATGACCGGGGTGATGGTTTTTACATTGTTCGGATAGGTAACCGCATAGTTCTGCTTGAATACCAATACGCTGCCGTCCGACAGGCCGACTACAGTGCGGCGGCTGCCCGGTTGATCTTCACTGAATGAAGAGATGCTTACGCCTGCTGGAATTGGCAGATCAATGCTGGTCAGCAGGGCGCCATCCTTAAGCTTGAAGAACTGTACATGACCCTTGCTGTTTAGCCGCATCGCGACTTTGTTCTGCTCCTCGATCGCGAGCATTAATGCATCGCCTTGATCTGCCAGCCATGCTGGCTGCTGGGCTTTATGCGCAGTGAGATCAGCGCCGGAGAAAATCGGCATCACCACATAGGCAAGGTAAAAGAAAATCAGGGTGATGGTCGCCAGCACCGCCAGCCCGCCAATCGACACGTACCACCGCGCCATACGGTCCTTGAGCGCACGACTACGGCGCTTACGCAGCAAGACAGGCGTATTGAAGTCGATTCGTTGGCTGCTATCGGTAGATGTGTTCATGAATTCATTGGCCAAGTCGTTCATTCGAGGATCTCTGGGCGGTTGTGGACGCGCGCCTTGAGTCAGCGGAGGCACAAATCTAACGGTCTTATGTGACAGATAGGTTACAGCCCGATGACGCGACAACGCCCGCACTCAATTCTGAGCGCGGGCGTCGGTACATCAGATCATTTCACGCAACCAGGCGCTGCTTAGAGCTGCAGTTCCTTCATGGTTTTCTCAACCACTTTGGCTGGCAGTGGGATGTAACCATCCTTGACTACAACTTCTTGACCTTGCTTGGACAGGACCATTTTCAGGAACTGCGCGTCGAGCGGGCTCAGTGGCTTGTTCGGCGCCTTGTTTACGTAAACATAGAGGAAGCGCGACAGCGGGTATTTGCCCGCCAAGGCGTTGGCTTCAGTTGCTTCTTCAGCCTTGCCTTGTTTATCGACCAACGCTACAGCGCGAACGCTGGAGGTTTTGTAGCCAATGCCCGAGTAACCAATGGCATTCACAGTGCTGGAGATCGACTGAACCACCGAGGCAGAGCCTGGTTGTTCGTTAACGTTGGAACGGAAGTCACCTTTGCACAGCGCTTCTTCCTTGAAGTAACCGTAAGTACCGGATACCGAGTTACGACCGAAAAGCTGGATCGGCTTGCTCGCCCACTCACCGGTCATACCAGCGTCACCCCAGGTAGTGATGTCTTTAGCTTCACCACACAGACGAGTCGCCGAGAAGATCGCATCAACTTGAGCCATGGTCAGGCTTTTGATCGGGTTATCTTTGTGTACGAACACAGCCAGGGCGTCGATAGCAACTGGGACTGCGGTCGGCTTGTAGCCGTATTTTTCTTCGAATGCTTGCAGCTCGGCATCTTTCATCTTACGGCTCATCGGGCCGAGGTTCGAAGTGCCTTCAGTCAGTGCAGGTGGCGCAGTAGAAGAGCCTGCTGCCTGAATCTGAATGTTTACGTTCGGGTAGAACTTTTTGTAGTTCTCAGCCCAAAGGGTCATCAGGTTGGCCAGGGTGTCAGAGCCTACGCTCGACAGGTTACCGGATACGCCGGAAGTTTTTTCATAGGTCGGCAGAGCCGGGTCGATAGCGGCTACCGCGGTGGCGGCTGTAACGCCAGCGGCGACAAAAGTCATGGCCGCCATCAAACGCTTGAGTTTCATGCTTTGCTCCTAGCTGAATTGTAGTGTTGGATGGAACGGGCCCAAGTATCCGCAGGCCGTATGACCAATCTATGAAAACAATGTGACAGTTAGATGACGCGTGCCATTAATTTGCTTGTACCGTCGAAAAATAGTTATATCCACGGGGAATCCTTTGAAAAAGGTAACGAGCGAAGGTAGTACAAGGCGAAAAGGTGCGAAAAGCGACCGGGGTCGCGCTCGACTTTAGTGTCCTAAATGAGCATTTTGAGCAGCTTTTCAACACAGTAATATCTAGCGCAGTAGTTTTTCATGGGTTCCCTAAAGTTGTGGGTTATTGATAGCTGCGGTCGCCCAGCGACCGCTCAGTCGGTATACTCGCCCTGCGCTCATCTGCAGCGCTCCATAACAACAACTGCGCCGCGAGCTGTTACGTCTATGAATGACTTCGAACAGGATGACCCAATCCCGCAAGGTGATTTAGCGCTGCAAATCACTGCATTGCCCCGTGAAACCAATGGCTTTGGTGACATTTACGGCGGCTGGCTGGTATCCCAAATGGACCTGGCAGGCACTGCAATGGCGAGCAAAGTCGCTGGCGGACGCGTAGCCACGGTCGCAGTTGACCGAATGGCCTTTATGGTCCCGGTTGCAGTTGGCGCGCAGTTATCCTTCTACACTCAAGAACTTGAAATCGGCCGCAGCTCGATCCAGATGCTGGTCGAAGTCTGGAGCGACGACCCGCTCTCCAGTGAATGGCGTAAGGTCACTGAAGCCGTGTTCGTCTTTGTCGCAATTGATGGCAGCGGACGAACCCGCCCTGTACCGCCACGGCGCTAAGCCTGAGGGGACTAAGGCCTTAGCGCGACAAATCGCACACAAAAAAACACCGGCTCAGTTGCCGGTGTTTTTATTTGCGCTACAGACAGCCTCGGTATTAGCCGCGAATGTTGTAGATATCCTTCTCGTTTTCCTCGGCATAGGCATAAAGACGCTCGAGGTATGCCTTCTGCTGCGCCCAAACCTTAGTCGCGGCCGGGTCAGCTGCTGCAGTGGCATCAACCACTTCAGCCGAAATACCTTTGAGCTTGGCCAACACATCGTCAGGCAGGCGGCGCACTTCGACACCCTCTTTCTTCAGTTGCTCCATGGCCTCCATGTTACGGGCGTTGTAGTCGTCCAGCATGTCGCCGTTGATGTCACGCGCGGCTGCACGAACGATAGCTTGCAAGTCGGCAGGCAGCATTTCCCATGCCTTGATGTTGACGTCGAGTTCGAAGGTGACGTTCGGCTCCTGCCAACCCGGCGTGTAGTAATACTTGGCTGCCTTGTGCAGACCCAGCGCCTGGTCGTTGTATGGACCAATCCACTCGGTAGCATCGATCGCACCGGTTTGCAGTGCAGTGAAAATTTCACCGGCCGGCATATTGACCACAGTGCCGCCCATCTTGGTCAGCACTTCGCCGCCCAGACCCGGCGTACGCATTTTCAGGCCCTTGAAGTCATCAACCGAGTTGATTTCCTTGTTGAACCAGCCTGCGGTCTGAACCCCAGTTGCGCCACAGGCCATCGGTAGAACGCCGAATGGCTTGTAGACCTCCTCCCACAACTCCAGACCACCGCCCTTGTGTAGCCAGGCGTTCATTTCCTGAGCGTTAGGGCCAAATGGCAAGGCGCAGAAGAACTGCGCGGCAGGCACTTTGCCTTTCCAGTAGTAAGGGGCGCCGTGGCCCATTTCGGCAGTCCCGCGCGAAACCGCGTCGAATACTTCGAGAGCAGGAACCAATTCACCGGCGGCATAGACTTTAACGGTCAAGCGGCCTTTACTCATTTCATTAACCAGTTTGGCGAAGTTTTCTGCGCCAACACCCACACCCGGGAAATTTTTCGGCCAGGAAGTGACCATTTTCCAATGGAAGGTTTCTCCACCGCCGCCTTCTTGGGGCTTGGCAGCGCTGCCTGCAGCGACTTCTTTGCTGCAATCAGCTTCTTTGTTACAACCCGCCAAGGCAGTGGCGGCAAGGCCTACACCAGCTGCTGCGAGAATTTGACGACGTTTCATGCAATGCTCCTTCTTGTTGTATTGGTCTTATCACAGGATCACTGTCAGCAGACCGCGCCTGAGTAACATAGGGCGAAGTGACTCTCAAGCCTAGTAGATACGACTAAAGTTGTAGTGCCATTGCTGCATGACCACGAGCTGCCTAGAATCACCGGCCTGCCCGCTTTCTCACCCATAACGATAAGGACTCACCATGTCCGACAAGCCTCCCCTTTTGCTCCATCTTGCGCGCATTATCGATGCGCTGAACAAACGCTTTGGTCAGGCCTGTGCCTGGTTAACCGCATTTCTGGTACTCGGAACCGCCATTGTAGTCGTCCTGCGCTACGGCTTCGGGATCGGCGCCACAGGTTTGCAAGAAGCGGTGTTGTACGCACACGCCCTGGTATTTATGGGCGCAGCAGCCTGGGCATTGCAACGCAACGCACATGTACGCGTGGATATCTTTTACCAGAAATTCAGCGGCAAACGCCAAGCCCTGGTGGATATTCTCGGCACGCTGCTGTTTCTGTTGCCGCTTTGCCTGTTTCTGGGCTGGAGTAGCTGGGACTATGTCGCCAACTCCTGGGCCACTAAAGAGGCTTCAAGCGAATCTGGCGGTCTGCATTTCGTCTACCTACAAAAAAGCATCATCCTGATTCTGGTTGCAGGCCTGGTCCTGCAAGGAATCTCCGACATCATCAAAGCTGTTTACATGCTCGCCGGTCGTCTGCCCGAGCCGGAGGTGAAGCATGGTTGAATTAATGCCGATTCTGCTGTTTATCTGTATCTGTATCGCCTTGATGGCCGGTTATCCGGTCGCCTTCACTCTTGGTGGCGTGTCATTGCTGTTCGCAGGTATCGGTATCGTCACCGGCACCTTCGATGCCACCTACCTCAGTGCATTGCCCAACCGTTTGTTCGGCATCATGAACAACCAGACGATGCTGGCGGTGCCGCTGTTCGTGTTTATGGGGGTGATGCTGGAGAAATCCCGCGTTGCCGAAGACTTGCTCGAATCCATGTCCAGGCTGTTCGGCACCCTGCGTGGCGGCTTGGCCATTTCAGTCTGTGTGGTCGGTGCCTTGCTTGCTGCCAGCACCGGGATCGTCGGCGCGACCGTAGTCACAATGGGCCTGCTTGCACTGCCAACCATGCTGCGGCGTGGCTACGACCCCGCAATTGCGACCGGCACATTGGCCGCAACCGGCACTCTGGGACAAATCATTCCACCTTCGATCGTCCTAGTTCTGCTCGGGGATGTGATGTCCAGCGCCTACCAACAGGCGCAGTTGAAGATGGGTATCTTTTCGCCCAAGACAGTTTCGGTCGGTGACTTGTTCGTCGGTGCATTCCTGCCAGGCATGTTGCTGGTAGGCCTGTATATTCTCTACATCATCGGTGTAGCGATTTTCCAACCGAAGAAGCTGCCTGCGCTGCCACAAGAAGAGCTTGGCCCAATTGAGTGGGGCAAGCTGGCAAACGCCCTGATTCCACCGCTGATCTTGATTGCTGCGGTACTGGGTTCAATTCTCGCCGGTTACGCCACACCGACAGAAGCTGCGGCGCTGGGTGCATTGGGCGCAATGATACTGGCAACGCTAAAGCGCAAACTCAATTTCAAGCAGTTGAAGGAGGTCGCTTACGGCACCACTGAAATCAGTGCCATGGTGTTTATGATTCTGATTGGCGCCTCACTGTTCTCCCTTGTATTCCGTGGCTTTGGTGGTGAAATCCTGATTGAGGAAGTTTTCGCTCAACTACCAGGCGGTGTGCTCGGCGCGTTCTTCCTGGTCATGGTGGTGATCTTCTTCCTCGGCTTCATTCTCGACTTTATCGAGATCACCTTCGTGGTGGTGCCGATTGTTGGCCCGGTATTGCTGGCAATGGGTCTGGACCCGATTTGGCTGGGGGTAATGATTGCACTCAACCTGCAAACCTCGTTCCTCACGCCGCCGTTCGGTTTTGCGCTGTTTTACCTGCGCGGGGTGACACCGGCATCGGTTGCAACCAGCACCATCTACAAAGGTGTGCTGCCGTTCATTTTGATTCAGATTATCTTGCTGGTCATTGCGTATATCTTCCCGGGGCTGATCACTTGGCTGCCGGAACAGGTTTACGGCAACTAACGCGGCACCGCTTGGTCAAAACGCCCGTACTTGTTACGGGCGTTTTGCATTTTGGGCTGCCTAGGCGCGCCCCACTCTCAACATTTACTGCAGGAAATCTAATGACCATGGCAAGCGTAGAACGCATCAAACTCGGCTCACTGGACTGTTGGCGCTTGAGCTTCAACAACAGCAAACTGCTGATAGCTGAGCAAGGTGCACAAATCCTCAGCTATAGCCATGATGATGAACCGCCGATCATCTGGCTCAGTCAACAAGCCGAGCATGAGCCCGGCACTAGCGCGCGCGGTGGCGTGCCTCTGTGCTGGCCGTGGTTCGGTGACTTGCTACGCAACCCGCAAACCGTTCAAGCCATGTACCGGCAGCCAAAACAGGCTCCTGCGCACGGCCTTGTGCGCAGCATTGATTGGTCATTGGTCGGTGTTGAGCAGCAAGAGCAGGCTGTGTGCATCAGCTTTAGCTACAACAGCCTTGAGCAGCCGCTTGAACATTGGCCGCATGCCGCTGAACTAACCCTGAGCGTGCGTCTTGGCGAACGCCTGAGCATCAGTCTGACGTGCCGCAACCTTGGCCAGCAGCCTCTGGTCTTCAGCCAGGCGCTACACAGTTATTTCGCCGTGAGTGACATCAGGCAGGTAACCGTCGAAGGCCTTCAAGGTTGCGACTACATCGAGACTCTGGAGGACTGGCAACGGCGCACACAACTCGAAGCATTGCACTTCAGCGGTGAGACCGATCGTATCTACCTGAAACCACCGGCTGACATCCAGATTATCGACCCCATTTGGCAGCGCACAATCAACCTGCTCAGCGGTGGCTCACAGTCCGCCGTGGTCTGGAACCCTTGGGTAGCCAAAGCTCAGCGCTTATCGCAATTCGACAGCGCGGCCTGGCAACAGATGCTTTGCATCGAGCACGCCAACGTTCTTGATGACGCGGTAACGCTAGCGCCTGCAGCCGAACATGAGTTGTACATCGATATTTGGGCTGAAAAACTAACCACCAATCAAACGCTCGTATGAAGCAACTAATCTATTAACATACTTGCAGTAGCAAAAAGCTGGTTTTGTTTATCTGTGGATACCAACAGACACGTTATTTGATCCGCTAATACCAAATCCTATTTGTGACACACCCCTACTTTAGTATTAGGACTGTTTCACAGAATTAAACATCCATAAAGTGGATAACCTCTTGATCTTATGCAGCTATAAGTGCCTGATAGCGCGGTGATACAACAAAGGCAGTACAAAGTTCAGAACTTTAGTACCAATTAAACCACACGATGGTATATTGCCTAACGAAGGCAAGGCCGATAGGATGCGGGCCTTAGAGACATTTGCGCAACTTATTGCGCATATAAAGTGCGCAAAAAGTTGCGCACTCTCTATGTAAGCTTACATTCACACATGTGAACTAAGCTGCATTTTTTGTTCGCTATATTATACCGAGTCAGGGAATGACCTATTCGAGTCCTTTGTCTGCACGCTACTTCTCGCTTGCAAACAACCCCATATCAGCCGACAACTTTGCTGGCAGCGATATTCGCTATTCGACAGAATACGAACATCTCGAAAGCGAACTTCGCAAAGCAAATGCTTTGCACGAAGTGGGCTCGATTGACTGGCAAAAAGTACTCGAATCCAGTGAAGTAATTCTCACCAGCCACTCCAAAGATATCCGCGTGACAGCTTGGTTGATCTGGGCGCTTTACCAGCGTGAGTCCTTCGCCGGTCTGCACGCTGGAATTGTGCTTTTGCACGCGCTTTGCACCCAGCATTGGGGCAAGCTTTACCCGCAAAAAGCACGCACTCGCGCCGCCGCAATCAGCTGGTTAACCCCGCGTCTGGAACAAGTTCTTGCAGAGCACGTCCCGGTTGGCGAGCGACTCGACCTGTTTGGTGATCTCGCGGCAAAACTGCGCGAGCTTGAAGGCTGCCTGTCCGAACAGCTCGGGGCTGACGCGCCCTTACTGCTGCCGCTGTGCAGACGTCTTGAAGAGCAGACCAAGCGCGCAAGCCAAAGCAAACAGGATTCGAACAAAGGGGTTGCAGGCGCACTTGCCCAGGTCAAACAAACCGCAAGCAACTTACTGACCTCCGCCGCATCGGTTGATAGCGAAAAGGATGCGCACAAGCAGTTGCGTAGCCTGCAAGACCAGTCGCGGCCTCTTTGTGCTTACTGGCTCAAGCAAAAAGTCAGTGACGTGCGCGCTTTGCGGCTGTCCAGAACCCTGCTGTGGCTACCCATCGACAGCTTGCCGGAACGCAACGCCGAGAAGGTTACAGGTTTGCGCGGCCTGCCTGTGGATAAGTTAAAAAGCTATCAGGAACGCTATCAACAAGGCCAATACGCCGACCTCTTGGTTGACCTCGAGACCAGTATTGCCAGAGCGCCCTTCTGGCTCGATGGCCAGCACCTCGCTTGGCAATGTCTGCAAGGTCTGAATGCCGAAGCTGCAGCTCTCGAGATCGAAATCCAGTTGGCGTTATTCATGCAACGTATGAGTGGCCTTGAAGAACTGCAGTTTCACGACGCCACACCGTTTGCCGACGAACAAACCCGAGCCTGGCTGAGCTCTCACGTACTGCCCCACGTAACGCCACAGCAACCAGCTAGCGCGCCAGTGAGCAGCAGCGGTGATAGCCAGCGGGCGTGGGATGAAGCCTTGCAAGAAGCGTTACCCGTATTGCGCAAAGAAGGTTTGAAGCCTGCCGTTCAGCAGATCAAAAAAGCCATGCAATCAGCTCGCGGCGGACGTGAGTCTTTTTTCTGGCAGCTGACGCTCGCAAGGCTCTGCTTCACCGCCAAAAAGTATGAGCTGGCCAAGACCCAACTCGACACCCTTGACCAGATGATTCAAACCTCAGGCATCGCTGCCTGGGAACCCGATCTCGCCCTCGAAGTCCTGCACATGCTGCATAACTGCTGTGAGCTGTTACCGCAGAACCACTCTGTGCGCGAATACAAGGATGAGATCTACCGCAGGTTGTGCCACATCGATCTCGAAGTGGTGCTGGACTAGGCCCCCGGGCCATAACCGAACAGGAGAACTCCCATGGCCAAAGAAGGCTCAGTTGCACCTAAGGAACGGATTAACGTCACTTTCAAGCCCGCCACTGGCGACGCTCAAGAAGAAATTGAACTGCCGCTGAAGTTGATGGTGTTGGGTGATTTCACTCAGCGTCATGACGACCGCAAGATCGAAGATCGCAAACCGGTCAGCATCGACAAAAACACCTTCGACGAAGTGCTCGAGAAGCAAGAGTTGAGCCTGAGCTTCACCGTGCCGAATCGTCTGCAGGAAGACAGTGCCGACGAAGAACTTAGCGTAAAGCTGAACATCAACTCAATGAAGGACTTCAACCCAGCCAACGTGGTTGAGCAAGTTCCAGAATTGAAGAAGCTGATGGAACTGCGTGACGCCTTGGTCGCCCTCAAGGGCCCACTGGGCAACGCTCCAGCGTTCCGCAAAGCCATCGAAAGCGTGTTGGCTGACGATGACTCTCGTGACCGCGTACTCGGTGAACTCGGACTCGCTGCCCAAGGCAAGCTTGAATCCTGATCGCAATTAACAAGGAAGCTATTAGATGAGCACTAGCGCAGCAAAAGACACCGGCGGCCAAGCTACCGAAGTCGGTCTTCTGGACCAAATCATCGCTGAAACCCGGCTGACTCCAGACGACGAAGCCTATGACATCGCCAAACGTGGCGTGTCGGCGTTCATTGAAGAGTTACTCAAACCGCAAAACCAAAATGAGCCGGTTAAAAAGGCCATGGTCGATCGCATGATCGCGGAAATCGACGCCAAGCTCAGCAGCCAGATGGATGAGATTCTGCATAACCAGAGCTTCCAGGCGCTGGAATCTTCATGGCGCGGCCTGAAGCTGTTGGTTGATCGCACCGACTTCCGCGAGAACACCAAACTGGAGCTGATCAACGCTTCCAAGCAAGACTTGCTGGAAGATTTTGAAGACAGCCCAGAAATCGTTCAGTCGGGCCTGTACAAGCACGTCTACACCGCTGAATACGGTCAGTTCGGTGGCCAGCCAGTCGCGGCGATTATTGCTAACTACTTCTTCAACCCAAGCTCGCCAGACATCAAGACCATGCAGTACGTGGCAAGCGTTGCCTCGATGTCGCACGCGCCGTTCATCGCGGCTGCCGGTCCTAAATTCTTCGGCCTGGAAGCCTTCACTGGCTTGCCTGATCTGAAAGACCTCAAGGACCACTTCGAAGGCCCGCAATTTGCCAAATGGCAGAGCTTCCGCGAGCAAGAAGATGCGCGTTATGTTGGCCTGACTGTGCCGCGTTTCCTGCTGCGCAACCCGTATGACCCGGAAGAAAACCCGGTGAAAAGCTTCGTTTACAAAGAAAACGTCGCCAACAGCCACGAGCATTATCTGTGGGGCAACACCGCTTACACCTTCGCCAGCAAGCTGACCGACAGCTTTGCCAAGTTCCGCTGGTGCCCGAACATCATCGGCCCGCAAAGCGGCGGCGCTGTTGAAGATTTGCCATTGCACCACTTTGAAAGCATGGGCGAAATCGAAACCAAGATTCCAACCGAAGTGTTGGTGTCCGACCGTCGCGAATACGAGCTGGCTGAAGAAGGCTTTATCGCCCTTACCATGCGTAAAGGCAGCGACAACGCCGCGTTTTTCTCGGCCAACTCAACGCAGAAGCCGAAGTTCTTCGGTAACAGCGCAGAAGGTAAAAACGCAGAACTCAACTACAAGTTGGGCACTCAGCTGCCGTACCTGTTCATCGTCAACCGCTTGGCGCACTACTTGAAAGTGCTGCAGCGCGAGCAGATCGGTTCGTGGAAAGAGCGCACCGACCTTGAGCTGGAACTGAACAAGTGGATCCGTCAGTTCGTCGCCGACCAGGAAAACCCGAACGCTGAAATCCGTGGCCGTCGTCCGCTGCGCGCCGCTCAGGTTGTGGTTAGCGATGTTGAAGGCGAGCCTGGCTGGTACCGCGTCAGCCTGAATGTGCGTCCGCACTTCAAGTACATGGGTGCAGATTTCACCCTGTCGCTGGTTGGCAAGTTGGATAAGGAATAAGCATCCATGTCATACGGCAGTCTATTTGAACGCATAGGTGGTGAACTTGACCGACGCTCCAGCTGGACGCGTGAGGCAAGTGCCATGGCGTCGGTGGCTGCCCATTTGGCAAAAATGCTCAGCACCCGGGCCGGCAGCGTGCAAACGCTCGCCGACTACGGGTTGCCCGATCTCAACGATATGCGCTTGTCACTGCACGACTCGTTGCAACAAGCGCGTATCGCTATCGAACGCTTTATCGAGGCGTACGAACCTCGTTTACGTGAGGTCAAGGTTGTGTCGATGCCGCGCGACCATAACCCACTGAACCTGGCCTTCGCGATTGAAGGCCTGCTTGAAGTCGCCGGCATTAAACGCCGGGTAAGTTTCGCTGCCAGCCTGGACGGCAGCGGCCAAGTCACCGTTAACGCAGGAGAGCCCCGTGTCTGGTAAACCCGCCGCGCGAATCAGCGATATGACCGCCTGTTCAGGTCATAACAAAAACCCAATCGTAGAGGGTTCTTCAGATGTGCTTTTTGATGGGCTGGGAGCTGCCCGTCTCGGTGACAAAACCGCGTGCGACAGCGTGATCAGCAGCGCGGTAATCGCCAACGTACTGATCAACGGCAAACCCGCAGCGGTACTCGGCTCAACAGCCAGCCATAACAATAACCCGATTGTTACTGGCTCAGGGACGGTGGTGATTGGTAATTCGCATACACCGGCTGAGTTTATTGCGCCTGCGCCAGTGCTCATGACAGGGTTCGATACCCGTGTTCAATTGCTTGACCAAGCAAGCGGTGCACCGATGAAAAGCATAGCTTACACCGCAACCCTAGAGGACGGCAGCGAAGAACACGGCACGACTGACGCCAATGGCTTAACTCGCCCCTTAGGCAAGAAGGATGTACCACAAACCATCGCTCTGTCCGTAAAACCAGGTTGGTTGCTGCGAGGAGAATGACATGACACAAGCTCTGCCAATTCCTGCAGGTACAGTTACTACCACTCCCGCCTTGGACCAATCACCGGTACAGATTTACTTGAGCGGTGAACAAGACTTCGTAATCCCGATTGTCTTCCCTGATTACGAGATCCATATCGATGGTTATGAAGGAACGTTTTTCGGCAAAAAATTCAAAATACCTGCACAAAAAGCCCCCTATCTTGGACATGCCGGTGTACTGGTAATCAATGGCAAAACAGGCCTCTCGAAGTACTACGAATATGGTCGCTATCCCGGACCAGGACCGGCTGGACGCACGCGCCGAGGTCGTATTCCAGACGTGAGCCTCACAGGAGGAATGATCGTAGAGTCCTCTCTAAAGAAAACCCTACGCGCCATCTCCAGTGCGCACGGACAACACGGACGTATTTCTGGGGTAGTACTCAGGGGCCAAGTGTTTGATAAGGCCCTCACGTGGTTGGAAGCCAAAGAAGTGGAAAACGCCGACGCTACGCGTGAGGAGTACGACCTTGGTAATCACAACTGCATGACTTTCGTCGCCGAACTGGTCGACCACATTGGTCTAGACAGCCCTTTTCGTACTCGGGTAATCGTGCCCAGCCTCTACATGGAGCAGTTCCAGCTTAGCGAAATCGATCTGGACTACGACTACGCCACCGAAACGTTGGAGATATCTGATTGAAAGCAGTCAAGTGGCTCATTCTCGCTACAACGGCGCTAATTCTAATTGGTGTCTTGCTGGTTGCGGCTTTTCTGAATCTGGAACCCGTGGCGGCACCGCCTGCTCCTCTACGCGATCACCCGAATGCCCATTGGAGCGGTGGAGTCGATGGCGGCACTTTCTTTGAAATAACCAGCGCCGAGCCGCCTCGGTATTTCGTGGAAATACGTTATGAGAGCGGTGACATATGGACCGAAGGTTGGGTTTCACACCAAGGTCAGCCACTGAAGAACAGTGACTTTTGGGCTTACGACGGCGGAAGTGTTGTCTTTTTGAGAAATGAAACGCAGCTTCAATTGGAGAACAAGGATGGTACTTCAATTGACATGGATTAAAGCGACAACAGATTTGCGTCGGCAGATCGTGGCAATCGTATGTCACGCAGTTGCCTGCCTGCTTTTTCCGTTAGCCACCGCTATTGGTTTTAAAGTGAACACAGCCGTGTTCACAGCCCCACTTACAAGAAGCGTCGGTATTGGGATGGCGTCTTATTCAATCTGGTGCAGTTTTGTCTTATCCAACTGGCTGATTGCCTTGATAAATAAGTTGCTGAGAACAGTTGCGCTCATCAGTGCTCAAGCAATCACGGTGCTGATTTATCTACTACCGCAACATCCGCTTCGTGCAGCGTTTTTTGCTGACCCAAGCGGTGTGCTCAAGTCGCTAGGCTTCAGCGTGCTCATTTGCTTATCAATTTTAGGCGGCTGTACCGCGCAACCCAAAACTGTATTTATTGCCAACCTTGAAAACATTTGCAGTTATCCCGTGAGCGTAATCGCTCACGAGTATTCGAACGCAAAGGATCCATTTGTACTGGAGAAACACCTGAAGCCAAGCGAAAGTACCGAAGTACTTTCATATATTTCATTTAGCGACGACATAGAAAATAGTTTTCCAGAAACTTATCAGTTGGATATCGAGGCGAACGGAAGAGCCCTATCGTTCAATAAACCCAAGCTACTTCAACTGCTTAAACAGTCTGACTACCACCTCAAAGGCAACACCATCCACACATGGAAAATTAGTGACAAAACGCTGTGTCCATATACTCAGTTTTCACGGAGGAATTAAAGTATGGCTCTAAACAGACTCTGCCAACGCATATTAGTCGCGACACTATCAATCGCTTGCCTGCTGATAATCGCACTGGCGCTGGCGACGCGTTTATTCTCCAAGAGTCTAATGCTACTCATGGACCGGATTAACTTCATCCCTAAAGAATCATCTATTTTTTCATTTTCACCCTATAAAATAAATCAAGGGTCTTCATCTTACTGGCTGTATGGCGAAGACGGTGAAAATTACTATTACTTCACCTATGAGCCAGCAGCACCTTATAAACATATATCAAAAGCCAATAACTGCCCTTCATTCGACCAACGAGACATTTCGACATGGTGCAGTGCAACTAATGGTGCAGCAAAGTGATTTATTTATGTGCCCTCATAATTATTTCCGCAACTGGGTTGTGGCTATTCGTGAAAACTGACATAAGCAAAAATACCGAAAATTACTCTAAAATCTGGAGCGATTCAGGTGCCTGCTACATTAACTCTTATATTCCAAACTATCGTGCACTGGGTGTAACAGGGATTACGGTTGGACTATTTAGTAGTGAATCGTTCTTCCGTGTATACCGCAAGGACGGAACACTGTTGAAAAGCTCCGAGTGGCTGCTTACCCAAAGCGAATTCGCAGGAACTGAAAGCGCTAAGTGGATCAACGGCAATGTTATCTATCCGACTAATAGCGGCTATGAAGGCTGGACATTACCCGAATGCAATTGATTGTCAACGGCACAGAGAATTTTAACGCCTATCCAAAGAAAGTTTACTTGGGCGAGCAAAATCTGTGTGCATATTACATCGTGATCTTTACAACCCTTGAACAACTGTTGCTGTTGCGAACCATTATTTCTGAAAAGTTTAATATTGATCTACCTTATGACCGCACTACGGTAACAACCAAAAATAGTGAAACCTTAAGTCTTTCGTATCAACAAGTATTTAGTGAAATACTTGTTGAACTCACCACGAATTCAACACGAATAATTAGCGTGATTGATGAGCTATTTGAAATACCCGCACCTCCATGGCATGCATTTTCCAACTTGCAGCCGATTGAAGCGGTAATGAGTAAACAAGGCGAGCTTGAATATTGGTGGAACTGGGTATGGCTACCGTACTGGGATAACTGCACACCCGCAGAGCGCAATAACTACTTGAGCACAGTTGGTGCTACGCAAGAGTGGCAAGAGTATCTGCGCAATGAAGAATAACTATGACATTGACCTTTACGATTTTAACTACTGCCATGATTTAAAGCCGCAATGGTCACTACCGAATTTGCTTTTAAACATTAACTACCCAATCAAGGATTGATCCGTGTCTTTTAACCACTACTACCAGAGCGAACTCACCGCCCTGCGCCAACTGGGCAAGCGATTTGCCGAGCGCAATCCGGCGTTGGCGCCGTTTCTTGGGCAGAGCGGTCGTGACCCGGATGTCGAGCGTTTGCTGGAAGGCTTTGCCTTTCTCACGGGGCGCTTGCGGCAAAAACTTGATGATGAATTGCCAGAGCTGACCCACTCGCTGATGTACTTGCTGTGGCCTAACTATATGCGCCCGTTGCCGGGCTTCAGCATGCTTCAGTTTGAGCCGCTAAAACGTCCGGGTGCCGCTCAGTTTGTGCCGCGTGATACGCCGGTTGAAGCCAAGCCAATTGAGGGTGTGACCTGTCAATTCCGCACCGCCTATGACACCGATGTATTGCCGCTGGCGATGAACGCTCTGCAGTACTCGGTCAAAGGAATGGGCGCGGTGCTCAGCCTGAAAATGCAGATGAGCGCCGACGGAAATATCGCTGACCTTAACCTGACCAAGCTTCGTCTACACCTCGCTGGCGAGCGTTACATCAGTCAGATGCTGTACCTCGGTCTGTTGCATCACTTGGGCAGCATCCAAGTGGTGTTGCTCGACGAGAATGGCAAACCCATTCTGCGCGATGCTAGGGAAGTCGCGGTACCGAGCCTGACCCTAAGCGCCAATCAGGTTAAGCCGGTTGGTTTTGCCGAAGATCAGGCACTGATTCCCTATCCGCTCAATACCTTCCGTGGCTACCGCTACCTGCAAGAGTATTTCGCCTTCCAAGAGAAGTTCATGTTTGTCGATGTGTTCGGCTTGGATGGCTTGAAGCAGGTTCCGCAGGAGGTCGTGGAACAAGCCCGTGGCATCGAGTTGCGCTTTGATATTAATAAGGCAGGCGAGCAGCGAATCCGCCCGACACTGGATAACGTGCGGCTGTATTGCACCCCCGTGGTCAACTTGTTCGAGCACGACGCCACTCCGATTCGTCTCGATGGCAAGCAGGATCGCTATCTGCTGCTGCCAGCTGAACTCAGCGCCAAGCACTGCGGGGTGTTCTCGGTTGACCGTGTGACCGGCTGGAAGCCCGGCGGCCAAGGGTATGAAGAGTACGTACCTTTTGAGTCATTCGAGCACGACGCTAGTTTTGATGTCGGCACCGCCCGCCCGCATTACAGCGTGCGCCAGGAAACATCCTTGCTCAGAGAAGGCACCGATACCTGGCTCAGTTTTGGCCTGCGCGATCAAGCCGAGCACGAGACCTTGTCGATCGATCTGACCTGTACCAATCAGAACCTGCCGAGCAAATTGGCCCTCGGCGATATTTGTGTGCCCAGCGAAAAAACCCCAGGTTTCCTGCATTTTCGCAACATCAGCGCCGTCACCCCAAGCTATGCACCGCCATTGAATCGCGACTTCCTGTGGAAGCTGATTTCCAACATGTCGCTCAATTACCTGTCACTGGCGAATGTTGAAGCGCTGAAAGTCATTCTCGAAACCTACGACTTGCCGCGCTACTACGACCAGCACGCTGAAAAGGTCAGCAAACGCCTACTCGATGGTTTGAAGAGCATTCGCCACACCCATGTCGACCGCCTGGAACGCGGGCTGCCGATACGCGGCGTGCGGACCGAGATGACCATCGACCCAGACGGCTACATCGGTGAGGGTGATCTGTTTTTGTTCGCATCGGTACTTAATGAATTTTTCGCCCTTTATGCCAGCTTGAATTCTTACCACGAGCTGCGCGTGAACAGTACTCAGGGAGAGGTCTACACATGGACGCCACGCATGGGGCAACAGCCCCTGCTATAAGCCGGCTTAGCCGGGGCATCCGCGAGTACAGCCTGTTTCAGGGTGTGCAGTTGGTGCTTAAACGATTACAACAAGCGCATCCCGAACTGGATGAGGAGTCTTTGCACCTGCACCTTGAGCTGCAGGCAAATCCTAGTCTTGGTTTCCCCGGAAGCGACATCGAGCGCGTCGAATTCATCGAAGAAAACGGTGAGTTGCGAGCCCGTATGCGCATCAATCTGGTCAGCTTGATCGGCTCGGGTTCGCCGCTGCCTGCCTTTTATGGTGAACAAGCGCTTGGCGACAGTGAAGACGGCAATCCAACCCGAGATTTTCTCGACCTGTTCAACAATCGTTTACAACGCTTGTTGCTGCCGGTTTGGCAGAAATACCGATACCACTCGCGCTTCAAGACCGGGGCGCTGGACCCATTCTCACAACAACTGTTTTCGTTGATTGGTCTGCGCGGTGAAGAAATTCGAGCGACCTCAGAACTCAACTGGAAGCGCTTGCTCCCATACCTCGGCCTGCTCAGCTTACGCGCGCATTCGGCGGCGTTGATTGAGTCAGTGCTGCGTTACTACTTCAAGCATTCCGATGTGTACATCGAGCAGTTCATTGAGCGTCGCGTCGAGATTCTCGCCGAGCAACGCAACCAGCTCGGTACCGCCAACAGCATGCTCGGTGAAAGCCTGGTGCTGGGCGGTTGGGTGCGCGATCGCGGCGGCAAGTTCCGCGTACACATCCGCGAACTGAAGTGGGACATGTTCCAACAATTCCTACCCGTTGGCAGCGGCTACAACCCGCTTTGCGCACTGGTGCGTTTCACCTTGCGTGACCCCATGGATTACGACATTCGCCTGCAACTGCGCAAAGACCAGATCAAAGAACTGCGTATTGGCAATGACAATCTCTGCCGACTTGGCTGGACCAGTTGGCTCGGCTGCGACAACGCCGATGGCATCGTCACGCTTGGCAAAAGAGCTCATTAAGGACAGATGAAATGATAAACGTCGATTTACAACAACTGGTACAAGCACTTGATGCCGAAACTAAGCGCGATCTCGAAATGGCGGCTGAGCGTTGCGTAGTACGTAGCGGCAACAAAGTGCTGGTTGAAGACATGCTGCTTGGCCTTTTAGAACGTCCGGAAGGCTTGCTGCAACGTGCATTGAATGATGCTGAAATTGATGCCGGCGAGCTTGTCAAAGCCCTGCACCCGAGTAGCGAACACAGTGCGACGCGCAACCCTGTGTTCTCGACCGAACTGGTGCAGTGGTTACAGGATGCATTGCTGGTTGCCAACCTGGAGTTGGGCAGCAGCCAAATTGATCAGGCGGCGTTGATCCTCGCGTTGTTGCGCAACCCGATGCGCTATGCCGGCAGCCATTATCAAAGCCTGCTCGGCAAACTGAATGCGGAACGTTTGCGCGACTTTGCAATGTCTCAACAACCGCAATCTACCGACGCAAAAACCTCAAGCAGTGCAGAGTCGAACCTGCAGCGCTTTACCCACAACTTCACCCAGCAAGCACGGGACGGCAAACTTGACCCGGTGTTGTGTCGCGATGAAGCGATCCGCCAGATGGTCGATATCCTTGCTCGGCGGCGCAAGAACAACCCGATAGTGGTCGGTGAAGCCGGTGTCGGTAAGACAGCAATTGTCGAAGGCCTCGCCCTGCGCATCGCCACTGACGAAGTCCCTGAAGTGCTCAAAGGCGTTGAGTTGCTGTGTCTGGATCTGGGTTTGCTACAAGCCGGGGCCAGCGTCAAAGGCGAGTTCGAGCGTCGCTTGCAAGGCGTTATTGACGAAGTCAAAGCTTCACCGAAACCGATCATCCTGTTCATCGATGAGGCGCACACCTTGATTGGTGCAGGCGGCCAGGCTGGCAGTGGTGACGCGGCGAACCTGCTCAAGCCAGCGTTGGCCCGTGGTGAGCTGCGTACCATCGCGGCAACGACGTGGAGCGAGTACAAGAAGTACTTCGAGAAAGATCCAGCACTGGCGCGACGCTTCCAGCCAGTTCAATTGCACGAACCCACCGTGCCTGAAGCCGTGACGATTCTGCGCGGCCTTGCTTCGGTGTATGAAAAGAGCCACGGCATTTACCTGCGCGACGATGCTGTTGTTGCCGCCGCTGAGCTTTCCGCACGTTATCTCGCAGGACGGCAATTGCCGGATAAAGCTGTCGATGTGCTGGATACCGCGTGTGCCCGCGTGCGCATCAGCCTGGCAGCAGCGCCCGAATCACTTGAGCAACTGCGTAACGAGATCGCTGAAGGTGAACGTCAAGTCCAAGCTCAACGACGCGACCGCGACTCGGGTCTGAATATCGATAACGTAGCGGCTGAACAACTTGAGCAGCGTTTGCGTGATGCCCGTGCGGAACTTGAACAGCTAGAAACCCGTTGGGCGATTCAGCGTGACTTAGCCCAACAAATAATAAGCCTGCGCATGCGCTGCGCTAATGCTCGCCAACAGCTCAACACGCAGACCAACGTTGCAGCCGATGAGCAGAGCGAGCCATTCGAACCGCTTCATCTCGAAGAGCTCGAGGCCCAATTGCGTGCAGTACAAGCTGAACTAAACGCTGAGCAAAGCCAGCAACGTCTGGTCAGCTATGAAGTATGCCCGCGCTTGGTTGCCGAGGTTATCAGCCACTGGACGGGTGTACCGCTGAGCCAATTGGCGCGCGAACACAACAGCAAAGTCATCAGTTTCTCTGAAGACTTGCGTCTGCGCCTACGCGGACAAGAACAAGCCATTAGCGCACTCGACCGCGCCATGCGCGCAACTGCTGCCGGTCTCAACCGGCCAGATGCACCGGTCGGCGTATTCCTCTTGGTCGGGCCTAGCGGTGTTGGCAAAACTGAAACGGCATTGGCGTTGGCTGACTTGTTGTACGGCGGTGAGCGCTTCCTGACCACCATCAACATGTCTGAATTCCAGGAGAAGCACAGCATCTCGCGGCTGATCGGTGCACCGCCGGGCTATGTCGGTTATGGCGAAGGCGGCATGCTCACCGAAGCGGTCAGACAAAAACCGTATTCGGTGGTGTTACTGGATGAGGTCGAAAAAGCCGATCCGGACATACTCAACCTGTTCTACCAGATCTTCGACAAAGGCGTGGCGAACGACGGTGAAGGTCGCGAGATCAACTTCCGCAATACCTTGATTCTGATGACGTCGAACCTGGCCAGCGAGCGTATCGACTCACTGTGCCAGAACGGTCAGCGTCCAGCCGCCGAAGACCTAGAGCAGGCCATCCGCCCGGCACTCAGCCAGCACTTCAAACCAGCGTTGCTCGCCCGTATGCGTGTAGTGCCTTATTACCCGGTAAGCGGTGAAGTGCTGCACGAACTGACCACACTGAAACTCGAACGTTTTGCCGAACGCCTGCAGCGTCGCCAGTTGCAGTTCAGTCATTGTCAGGCCCTGGTCGAAAACCTCGCCGCGCGTTGCACCCATAGCGAAAGCGGCGCGCGCCTGATTGATCACTTGATCGACCAGCACCTGCAGCCGTTGGTGGTCGACCGCCTGCTCGGTGCAATGGCCAGCGGCGAAACCTTGACTCAGGTTCACGCAACTCTCGATGAGCATGGAGCAGTGGTCTGTGAGTTCACTTAACGTACCGTCCATTCTCGCTCAGGTGCCACAGCCTTTGTGTTATGCGGAGGGGCTGCTACAGCGCTTGGCGGGCTTGGCTCAGGTCAATAATGCCGACAACCTGCTCAGCGGGCTGGTTGAGGCCGCCGCTGAACTGACTGGCTCGGCGCTAAGCCAGCTTTACCTGCTGGACAGTACGCATACACGCCTGACGCTAACCGCAGAATGGCTCGATGGCTTGCAACAGCCTCAGGCTGCCGACAGTTTGCCGAGTGATTATGACGGCGAGCAACTGCTGCAATATTGCCTGTGCCAAAACCGTGTATTGAGCCTTAACGAACTCGACAACAGCCTGCATCAAACTGAGTTCTTACCGGCCACCCAGCAGCCATGGCGTAGCTTGCTGTGCTTACCCATTGTTGATAAGCAGCAACATGTCAGCGGTCTGTTGTTATGCGCCAGCCACCAAACGCAAGACCTGCAAGGTTTTGCTGACTCGTTGAGCCTGCTCGGAAACTTCGGGGTCAACCAGTTGCAATTGATGCATCGCCTGCTCCCGCCGCCGAGCGAAGTGCAACAGCAAGTGCAGGTCGAGCCCATCCGCACCAGCGGTTACGGCCTGATCGGCAATAGCCAGTCCATGCGCGACGTTTATCAGTTGATTGGCAAAGTCCTGCATAACCCGGTGAGCGTATTGCTCACCGGTGAAACCGGCACTGGCAAAGAGTTGGTCGCCCACGCGATTCATAACTGTGGCTCGCGCCGGAGTATGAACTTCGTCGTACAGAACTGCGCTTCATTGCCTGAACATCTACTCGAAAGTGAGTTGTTTGGTTATCGCAAAGGTGCTTTTACCGGCGCTGATCGCGACCATAAAGGCCTGTTTGATGCTGCTGACAACGGCACCCTGTTTCTTGATGAAATAGGCGACATGCCACTTAGCCTTCAAGCCAAACTGTTGCGCGTTCTGCAAGAAGGTGAAGTCCGTCCGCTGGGTTGCAACGACACGCATAAAGTTGATGTGCGAATCATTGCCGCCACGCATCACGACCTGCAAAGCCAAGTTGAAAAGGGTCTGTTTCGCGAAGACTTGTTCTATCGGCTGTCGCACTTCCCAATTGAATTACCACCGTTGCGTGAGCGCAACGAAGACATTCTGCTGTTGGCACGACACTTTGTTGAAAACACCTGCGAGTTCCTTCAGCGCAGTCCTTGTCGCTGGTCCGAAGAGACCCTGGCCGCGCTTGCGCAATATAACTTCCCGGGCAACGTGCGCCAGCTGAAAGGTTTAGTTGAGCGCGCCGTATTGCTTTGTGAAGACGATGAACTGTTGCCCGAGCACTTCAACCTTAATCGCGAAACAGCCAGCGACACTGCGACCCATTTGCGCGAACGCATGGCGAAAGTCGAACGAAATTTTTTGCTCGACAGCCTGCGCAGGAACCGCGGCAATCAAAGCAAGGCGGCCCGTGAACTGGGGCTTCCACGCAGAACTTTGCTGTATCGAATGGAGCGCTTGGGCATCAGCCCAGACGATATTTGAACGACTTAAAAATACTAAATCACAACACTTAACACCCGCTGAGCTCTGCCAGCTTTAACGATAAGGAACTCAAGATGAAGCCACACTTCTGGGCCATAACATTGCTAGCTGTAATGCTGACACTTGCTGGTTGCAACAGTAACTACAAGTTTAACGACGATGAATTTCGTCCACTAGGCGACCCGCAAGCTGACGAACGCGGCAATTGATCTCAGGAGTGTAGGCACCATGGAACTGGTATTCGACGTAGTCAGCGCCCAGCAATTTTTGCCCGGGCTTGCGACCAGCAAAACCTTCAAGCAAGCCGGTGGCATTATCGGCCGTGCGGACACCTGCGACTGGGTTCTACCCGACCGCAAACGCGTTCTTTCGAGCCGCCATGCCGAAATCAGTTTTCGCGATGGTGGCTTTTACCTGACAGATGTCAGCAGCAACGGTATTCAGCTCAAAGACAGCGGCGCCAATCTGCGCAAGCAAGAGCCGCATCGCATTGAGCACGGCAGCATCTATTGCCTCGGCGAGTTCGAGGTACGCGCCCGCCTGATCCAGGACCCAAGCAAGTTTGAGGCTGATATTGGGCTCACGCACACAACCGGCAGCAGCATCATTCCGGATGACGCCTTTCTTGATCTGGACCCGCTTAACGCCTTGGATCAGCAAGAGCAAAGCCACGGTTATGAGCCCAGCGATGAACTGGCTGCGCTTGACGTTCCAGAACTGAGCGATGCGCAGCAACATGATTACGCACGGGTCGAAACCGAAAACCTGTTGGTTCCCGAGCTGGTAGCGCCCAGTGCCGCGCAAGCCAGCAAGCCCGCAGCGCCCGCACCAGAGCCAATGTCCGAGGCTTTTTGGCAGCGCTTTTCAGAAGCACTTGGCGTACCGCTCCATGACCTTGACGAGCCTGCCCGCCAGGCCTTGGCGCTACAAGCTGGCAAGTTGCTCAGACAAAGCGTTAGCAGCTTGCAACAAAGCCTGCGCACGCGCAGCGAGTTGAAAAACGAAATGCGCCTGGCCCTGACCACTGTGCAAAGCACCGGTAATAACCCGCTGAAAACCAGCACCGACACCAGCGATGTGATGAACACGCTATTGCGTGGGCAAAAGCCGGGGCAATTACCCGCTGAACAAGCCATCAGCCGTGGCTTCCGTGACCTGCAAGCGCACCAGGTTGCCTTGCTGGCTGCCAGCCGCGCTGCGGTTAAAGGTGTGTTTGAGCAACTGTCGCCCGAGCAATTAATCCTGCGTTTTGAACGCGACGGTCGCAAACCGCTGTGGGCCACCTCGGGCAGCCGCTGGCGCGCTTACCGCCGCCTGCACAGCAATCTCGAACAAAACAATGAGTGGAATGAGCGCCTGTTTGCCCGCGACTTTGCCACTACTTACGAAGAACAGGTTCGCCTGATCGCCACACTCAACAATGACGTTCAAGGATGATTTCCATGCAACGCTTGCTTTCCCTATTGGTCTTCACCGCACTTTTGGCACTCACCGGCTGCTCAGCACTGTCGCCATACTCGAGCCACACCAAGTTAGAACTGAACCTGTCAGGCAGCAGCGAGCTTAATCCTGATATCAGCAACCGCCCTTCTCCGATCGTCATTCGATTGATGGAGCTGAAGCACCCGGTTGCCTTCCAGAATGCAGATTTTTTCTCGCTTTATGAGCGTCCAAAAGAAGCCCTTTCCCCTGACCTGGTCGCGCTTGAAGAGCTTGAATTACGTCCAGGCGAAAACCGCCAGCTGAAGCTTACGGTAAAAGAAGGCAGCCGTTATGTGGGTGTTCTCGCAGCCTATCGCGACCTGCCAGAAACCCAATGGCAATTCGTCATTCCATTGCATGACAAAGCGCTCAACCAGATCAACTTGCGCCTTGATAAAGAAGGCATACATGCGGTGTCCGACGCCGAAGCGGGCAAGGACTAAACCATGAGCCAACACAAAGTAGTCTGGCAAGAAGGAATGCTGCTGCGCCCGCAGCATTTTCAACAAAATGACCGCTACTACGACTACCAGTTAAAGACCCGCACGCAAAAGCTTGATAGCTATGCCTGGGGTTTCTTCGAGCTGGAGATCGACCGCCAATTCCTCAACATGGGCAAATTGGTCGTGAGCAAGGCCAGCGGTGTACTGCCCGACGGCAGCCTGTTTGACCTTGGCAGTGAGCGCGAGCCGTTGGTAATCGACATACCGCCAAGCACTGGCAACACCCCGGTTTACCTGGCGTTGCCGCTGGTCACGGGCAACCACATCGAAAGCCGCCGACCTGAGCAGCAAGATGTGCTGTCGCGCTATACCGCCGTGGTCGAGAATGTCGCCGACTCGAATGCCGATGACGCCGCCAGCAGCCAAGTCAGTTGCGCCCGCCCGGACTTTCGCTTGCTGTTGGGCGATCAGCAAAGCGACCAGGCGTTCGTCAAACTGCAGTTGTGTGTGATCTTCGACAGCACCCCGGCCGGGGTTGTCAGCCTCGACACCGAGTTCATGCCGAGCTACGTCAATTTCAAGGCATCTGGCTACCTGCTTTCATGCTTGAAAGAAGTCATCAGCATGCTCAGCCATCGTGGCGATATTCTCGCCGAGCGGATTCGCGCATCTGGCAAAGTCGCAGGCGCCGAAGTTGGCGACTTCTTGATGCTGCAGCTAATCAACCGCTCAGAACCGGTGTTGCGTCATTACCTGAATATCGAGCATGTTCACCCCGAGCATATTTACCGTGAACTATTGGCTTTACTCGGCGAACTGGCAACCTATTCCGGCGAGAGTAAACGCCCACGCCTGGACAGTTATTACCTGCACAGCGATCAGGCACAGAGTTTTGGCAAGCTGATGGACGCACTGCGCGAATTGCTTTCGATGGTGCTTGAACAACACGCGATCGAACTTCTGCTGCAACAGCGTCAGTACGGTATTCAGGTCTCACCGCTACACGACCACAAGCTGCTTAACACGTCATCGTTCGTGCTTGCAGCCAGTGCCCAGTGTGACTCCGAGGAACTACGCCGCCGCTTGCCTGCGCACCTTAAAGTCGCACCAGTTGAACGCATTCGCCAACTGGTAAACCTGCATCTGCCGGGTATCAAGGTGAAACCATTGTCGGTGGCTCCACGGCAGATCCCATTCCACTCCGGCAAGACTTATTTCGCACTGGAATTGACCACCGAAGAGCGCGCACAACTGGAGCGCTCCGGCGGCTTCGCATTCCATGTCTCCGGCGAGCTTACTGAGCTTGAGCTGAAATTCTGGGCGATCAGGAACTGACTATGAGTAACAAGGATGACAACTACAGCCAGGGTGACAAAACCGTCATTCTGAGCCGAGACGGTGGCGCTCCAGCACAAAGCCCGCTGACCGATTTTGCCACCGCGCCAAAATTCGAACAGCTCGAAGAGCGGATGATTTACGCCGCACGACTGCGGCCATCGGAAAGCTTCAACATCAGCCTCAACCCGCTGGTTGCTGCTGCTTCGCCACTGCTCTCTGAAGTGGTCAGGCTCAAGCACAGCTATGAGCACGAAGACCTCTCCAGCTTGCATCAGCGTCTGAGCAGTGCAATTCGTTTGTTCGAACACACCTCGCTCAATGAAGGCGCTGACAACAGCCAAGTCATGGCGGCGCGCTATGTACTGTGCACGGTGCTTGACGAAGCGGTCGTCACAACGGCGTGGGGCAATGAAAGCCAGTGGTCGAAAATGAGCCTGCTGAGCAGCTTTCACAACGAGACATTCGGTGGCGAGAAGTTCTTCCTGCTGCTTGAGCGCCTCGCCCGCAACCCAGTCAAACATCTGCCCATGCTGGAGTTGATGTACCTGTGCCTGTCGCTCGGTTTTGAAGGCAAGTACCGCGTCCTGCCACGCGGCATGCTCGAACTGGAAGCGGTACGCGACAGCCTTTACCGGCAAATCCGCCAGTTGCGTGGCGATATTCCACGGGATATCTCACCGCACTGGGAAGGCTTGAAAGATGCTCGCAATCGCCTTGTGCGCATTGTGCCATGGTGGATGGTTGCACTGTTCACCGTCATCTCTCTAGGTGTTATGTACAGCGGTTTCGCCTGGGTATTGAGCGAGCAACGCGACACCACGCTTGAGCCATTTCAGCAAAATCTACCGACCTCTGCAGCGGTCATGGATGATCCAAAATGAAGAGCTTTTTCGGCAAAGTAGCCGTATTCCTGCGTAAAACATGGGTCTGGAGCCTGTTGCTGGTTCTATTCATTGCCCTGATTGTTTGGTTCGCTGGCCCATTGTTTGCGGTCAACGACCACAAATTCTGGGCATCAGCCACCAGCCGCCTGTTAACCATCAGCTTTCTGTTCCTGATCTGGGGACTGACAATGGTGTTCGTCAGCTGGCGAGCGACTGCGCAAAAGAAAGCCGATGAAAACGACGAGCAAGCTCAAGAACGCCTGCGCCGCGAAGGTCAGATCAGCGACGAGCAGCACGAATTGCGCCGCCGCTTTAAAGACGCACTGCGCACTCTCAAGCGCTCGAGCATGTACAAAGGCCGCAGCGAACGCTGGCGCAATGATCTGCCTTGGTACTTGGTTATAGGTCCACAAGGCAGCGGTAAAACCAGCCTGCTGGATTTTTCCGGACTCGAGTTCCCGCTCAACCGGGGCGACGCCTCGCGCATGACCAAGAACGTATCCGGTACGCGCTACGCTGACTGGTACTTTGCGGAACATGCCGTACTGATCGATACCGCCGGGCGCTATCTGACTCAACCAGACCCACAAGTCGACGGCAGCGCCTGGACCACCTTGCTCGACTTGCTGCGCAAACGTCGTGCCCGTCCGCTCAATGGCGTGTTGATCAATATTGCGTTGGATGACCTGCAAGGTAAATCTGAGCAGGCACTGGAAACACTTGCACGTCAGACCCGTCAACGCCTACAAGAGATTCACCAACGGCTTGGGGCGGATGTTCCGGTCTATCTGGCCGTCAGCAAAGCCGACAAAGTGCTTGGTTTTGATGAGTTCTTTGATCAACTGTCCCGCGAAGAAAGCGATCAGGTGCTCGGCGCCAGCTTTCGCAAGGATCAAAACAGCAGCGACACCCCAGTGGTACGCCGCGAGTTCGAAGCCTTGCTCACTCGCCTCAACAGCCAAGTTATTTTGCGCATGCACCAAGAGCGCGACACCTTGCGCCGTGGCCGTATTCTCGACTTCCCGCACCAACTTGGCCAGGTCGGCGAGCGCCTGTGTCTGTTCATTGAACTGGCCTTTAGCGGCAACCGTTATCAGCGCGCCAGCCGCCTGCGTGGCTTCTATTTCACCAGTGCGCCAGAGTTAGACAGCAAACTTGACGGCATGACCGCGAGCATTGGCGACAACCTTGGCTTGATCAACAGCGCTCTGCCGACTTTCCGTAAAGGCCGCACCCGCTTTATCAACCAACTGTTGAGCCGGGTGATCTTTCCTGAGTCGGATTTGGCTGGGCTGGATAAACGCGAAGTTCGCCGTATCGACTGGGGTCACCGGATCATGTACGGCTGCGCAATCGCGTGCCTGGCAATCTTCGGTTTTCTTTGGGCCAATGGTTTCTCATCAAACTACGGACGCCTTGAACAAGTACGCAGCGTTGCTCAGGACCTGACCCAACAGCAGGCTAAAATAACGCCACAAGATGACGCCCTGCGCATCCTTGGCGCGCTGGATAAGAGCTACGCGGCAACTCAGGTTTTCCCGCCTATTGATGATGTCTCCTACTTACAGCGCACAGGTTTGTACCAGGGCGAAGACGTTGACCCGGTGGTGCAGAGCGCTTATCGCGTAGAGTTGGAGGAGCTGCTGCTACCGCGCGTGGCCCGTCAGCTTGAGGCGCAGATTCGCGCCAACATGGATGACCGCGAGCGACTGCTCAACAGCTTGCGCGCCTACCTGATGCTCAACCTCGAATCACGCCGTGACCCTGCGTATCTGCAAGACTGGATGGCCGCTGACTGGTCAGTGAGTTATTCCGGCAATAGCACTGCGCAAAAAAGCTTGAATGATCATTTCGCACGCTTGCTCAGTGGTCCGTTCAAACCCTACGCGCTAAACAGCCCTCTGGTTGCACAAGCACGACAAATACTGCGCAGTGAATCGCTGGCAAATGTGGTTTATCGCATGCTTCGTGATCAAGCGCGTAGCCTGCCAGAGTACCGCCTGAGCCAGAATCTTGGCCCACAAGCGCGACTGTTTATCGGCAGTGATTACACAATTCCCGGTTTCTACACGCAGATGGGTTATCAGAAGATGTTTGTCGCTCAAGGCGGCGATCTGGTGCGCAACATCCTGCAGGACAACTGGGTGCTCGGCGACGACAAGTCAGAAACCCTCAGCGGCAAAGATTTGAGCCGTTTGCTGGTCGAGATGGAGCAATTGTACTTCCGCGATTACGCCAACTACTGGAGTGAGGCGCTGGCGAAGATATCCATCCAGCCGATCTCCAGCACCACGCAAGGCTCACAGGAGTTGGCCGCACTCACCGCCGCTAATTCGCCACTGGTGCAGTTGCTGGTTGAGGTGCGTGAGAACACCCGCTTTGCTGGGCTCGGCGAGGTTGCAGATGGTGTTGCAGCGGCAGGTGACGTCAAAGGGGTAAATGGCAAACTGGGTAAAGCCGCGAAGCTTGCAGCCGCTGCGGCGGAAAAAGCCAAGACCTCGCTGGCCGACAGTCTGCCAGCAACTGCGCGCAAAACCCTTCAGCGTCAATTTGAGCCACTGCATCGCCTGCTCGACAAAGAAGGCGGCCCGGGCCCAGAACTGGCAGCCACTCAACAAGCGCTGAGCGAACTGCAGATACAACTCAATAGCCTGGCCAATGCCAGCGCACCTGAGCAATCGGCATTTGAGCAAGCGAAGGGTCGCATGGGTGGTCGCTCTAATGCGATCGACCAAGTGACTGCTGCCGCCGCACGCTTGCCAATGCCGGTACAGGGCTGGATTCAGCCTCTGGCAACGGGCAGTTGGACGCTGACGCTGAATGAAGCGTACGGCTACCTCAACAAGCGCTACAAGAACGAATTGTACGGGTCGTACCGCACCTCGCTGCGCAACCGTTACCCATTCAGTGCTGACAGTGACAGCGACGTAGCAATTGCCGACTTCCGTGAGTTCTTCAAAGCGGATGGTATTGCTCAGGACTTCTTCGACAGCTACCTGAAGCCTTTTGTACGCGGCAGTTCGGGCAAGTATCAATTGCGCCGTGTGGATGGCCAGGGCATGCCGATCTCAGGTTCGTTCCTGAGACAAATGGGCAACGCTCAAACCATTCGCCGCAGTTTCTTTGCGGAGAATCCAAACGAGCCTCAGGTGTTGTTTACGCTGGAGCCTTACTCACTGGATTCAAGCCTGGCGCGTGCGGATTTCCGCTTCGGCGACGAAAACCTTGAGTACCGTCACGGGCCAATCGTGCAAACCTCATTCAGCTGGCCAGCCCAAGCGAATGAAGGCCGCACCAGCTTGGTCCTTGAGGAACTTGATGGTCGTCGCGTTGGCATTGAGAAGAATAACGGGCCATGGTCGTTGTTCCGCCTGCTCGATGTCATGAGTGTCGACTACCACAGTGGCCGCGATGTGTTATTGCTCAAAGCTGATTTGGGCGGCTTGCGTGCGAACTACTTGCTGCACAGCCAGCGCACACCAAACCCATTCGACATCAACATGTTGCGCAGTTTCAAACTGCCGGCTGCGCTTTGATGCAGAGCGCAGTTAGCCAATGGCGAAGTGTCGCGCGAACCGAGACCGGTAAAGTGCGTGCACGTAATGAAGACGCGTTTCTGGCCATGCCAGAACGCGGTTTGTGGGTGGTCGCCGACGGTATGGGCGGCCATCAAAACGGCGCGCTTGCCAGTCGTTTGATTGTCGAGCAGCTCGCTGATTTACCGCATGACTGCGAGCTTGAGGAGCGCCTCAAGCACGTGCGCAAATGCCTGCATGAGTTAAATCGGCGCCTCGGCCAGGAACTGACCGTCACCGCTGCGCGCCCTGATGCTGTAATCGGCAGCACAGTGGTCGCGCTGCTGATTGATGGCGAGCGAGCGGCATGTGTGTGGGCTGGCGACAGCCGTTGCTATTTGTGGCGCGGCAGTCGGCTTTACCAACTCACGCGTGATCACTCACTCGCACAGCAGTTGATCGACGAGAAAAAACTCACCGTTGAGCAAGCCAAGTTCCATCCAGGCTCGCACGCGCTGACCCGAGCGATTGGCGCGTATGAGGACCTTCAACTCGAGACGATTGAGTTGGATGTGTTCCCCAACGATGCCTTTTTGCTCTGCAGCGACGGTTTGTATCAAGGCCTGAGCGCCGATGCGATCAGTGCTCAACTCAATCTGTCATCGCCGCATCTGGCCATTTCTCGCATGTTTGACCAAGTGCTTGATGGCCCCGCGCGCGACAACCTCAGCGCCGTACTGGTGCGCCAATGAGGACGGTGAATGACTAGCCAGAATGCCGCCGACAGGCCAGCAGCGCTCGATGACGAGCCTGACGATCTGACTTACTTTGCCTTTGCCGAGAATGCCGCCAAATCGGCACCGGAACAGGCGCCTGAAGGGTTGAGCGAGGTGTCGGAAATATTCGGCAATCGCTACACGCTCGAGCGCTTGCTGGGTGTCGGTGGCATGGGCGTTGTCTATCGGGCCCGGGATTTATTGCGCGAGCAATTTGGCGACCCGAACCCGTACATTGCGCTAAAAACATTGAGCGATGATTTCGCTGAATACCCTGACGCCAACGCACTGCTGTTCAGTGAGTTTGCGCTCACCTCCCGGCTACAACACGCGCATGTAGTGCGTGTATTCAGCTTTGATGTGGATATGGCGAGCAAGCGGGCGTTCATCACCCTCGAATTGTTAAACGGCCCAACTCTGGATCAGTTGCTCTGCGACAACCCACACGGGTTGCCGTGGGATGAGCTGCGATCAATTGCAATTCCACTGATCGAAGCACTGCTCTACTCGCACCAACAAGGTGTGCTTCACGGCGATATAAAACCGAGCAACGTGTTACTCGCCGATGATGGTTTGCGCTTATTTGATTACGGTCTGGGCCAGCCAATAGACGGTTTGCTTGCAGGTTTACCGCGTTTGTCGCGCCGACGCTTCAATGCGTGGACGCCGCGCTATGCCGCGCTGGAGTTGATCAACGGCGAGCCGCTGACCCCAGCCGCCGATATTTATGCCCTCGCCTGCGTGTTGCTTGAGCTAAGCAGCGGCAAGCATCCGTTCCAGCGCCTGAGCGCACGCCAGGCGATGAACATAAAGCTTGATCAACAACTGCAGCGCCCCGACCAAATTCCTCAGCACTGCTGGGATGCGTTGCTCAAGGCGATTGCTTTCGAGACACAACACCGCAGCCAGTGCTGCACCGAATTACTGCATGCGTTTCAAACGCCCGAGCCTGTGAGACGAACCGGATGGCTTAGTCATTTCTCGTCAAAAGGTGCCAAAGGATGATTACTGCACAAGGAAACCGACATGTTCAATCCGGCCAATGAGACCCATTTCAGCCTGAACATCAAAGACCTGCCTAACGACTTGCAGGTACTTAACTTCACGGGCGTTGAAAGCATTAATCAGCCCTATCATTTGCAGATTGAGGTGGTCAGCGAGCAGCCGGATATCGACCTTGAGAGCCTGCTTGGCAAAGCCGCATTTCTAGCCTTTACCCCTCAAGGCGCGGGTATTCACGGCATCATCCAAAGCTTTGCCCAGCGTGAGTCAGGTAAACGCCTGACCCGTTATCAATTGAGTATCGTGCCGCAGCTGAGTTACTTGGCTCGGCGCACCAACCAGCGTATTTATCAAGCGCTAAGCGTGCCTCAAATCATCAGTGTGGTGCTTGAAGAGCACGGTATTCTCAGCAACAGCTACCAATTCCAGCTGGGCCCGACTGTCTATCCGCCCCGCGAATACTGCGTGCAGTACGATGAAACCGACCTGCACTTTATTCAGCGCCTGTGCGAGGAAGAAGGTATTCATTACCACTTCCAGCACAGCCCGGACGCTCACTTACTGGTGTTTGGTGATGACCAGACCGTGTTCCCCAAGCTGGGCCAGCCGACGGTCTATTTACCCGGCAGCGGCATGGTTGCCAATGAACCGGCGATCCGCCGCTTTGCCATGCGCCAACAAACGCGTAGCAGCCGTGTCACCCAGCGCGACTACAACTTTGAGACCCCGCGCCTGCTGCTAGAATCTGCCTACAAGCAGCCACAAGACGAAGACGCCAAAGCTCTGCCGGATTTGGAGGATTACAGCTATCCCGGCCACTTCAGCGAGCGCGAACGCGGCAAGCACCTGAGCCAACGCGCAGTTGAACGCCACCGCAGCGACTATCGTTTGGCCGAAGGTAACAGCGACCAGCCGGGGTTGATCAGCGGTCACTTTTTGGAAATTTCAGATCACCCGCGCAGCGAATGGAATGATCTGTGGCTAATCCATCAGGTTCGCCATGAAGGCAAACAGCCGCAAGTGCTCGAAGAGTCCATGACCCATGACGTTGGCGACGCGGATGACTTCCAGCAAGGCTACCGCAATAGCTTTATCGCAACACCTTGGGATATTCCCTTCCGGCCTCCGCTGAAGCATCCCAAGCCACAAGTACTGGGCAGCCAAACCGCCGTGGTCACGGGCCCTGCGGGCGAAGAGATTCACTGCGACGAGTACGGCCGCATCAAGGTGCAATTTCACTGGGACCGTGAGGGCAGCGGCGACGACAAGTCCAGCTGCTGGCTGCGCGTCGCCTCCAACTGGGCAGGCGACCTATACGGCGGCATTGCCATTCCTCGCATCGGCATGGAGGTGTTGGTGACCTTTCTTGAGGCGGACCCAGATCAACCCGTCGTCACCGGCTGCCTGTACCACGCAGAAAACAATGTGCCTTATGCCCTGCCTGCGAACAAAACCCGCAGCACCTTTAAAACCCTCAGCACGCCGGGCGGTGCGGGTTACAACGAACTGCGCCTGGAAGACAAAAAGGGCGAGGAACAAATATTTGTCCACGCCCAGCGCGATCTCGATGAAAACATCGAACACGACCAGAAAATCCACATCGGCAACGAACGCCACGACACCGTCGAAGCCAACAGCTTCAGTGAGTTCAAAGCCGAAGAACATGTAACCGTTACCGGCGAGCGCAAAGTCGAAACCAAAGCCAACGATCACCTGAGCATTGGCGTCAGCCAGCACACCCAACTTGGCACCGCGCAACTGACAAAATCCGGTCGCGAAATCCACCTCAAGGCTGGCCAGAAAATGGTCATTGAAGCCGGCGTAGAACTCACCCTGCAAGCGGGCGGCAGCTTTATCAAACTCGACCCAAGCGGCATCAGCATGGTCGGCCCAATCATCCGCTACAACGCTGGTGGATCTCCGGGTAAGGGCTCTGGGATTGGAATACTTGCACCCGGCTTACCCGGAGCAGCAGACCAAGACTCGGCTGGTGAGGCATTAGGCCAAGCACTAAGCCAAACGGTTACACCGCTAAAAAAAGCCAACCGTTCAATTAATTTTTCAAGTTGAGCTGCCTGCTCAATTCAATGGATTAAAGCTAGGGATTAGACATGGATGACAAAGTGTTGATCACCAACTGGAGCTTGCCGTGCCCAGCCAAAGAAGCGAGTGACGGATCATTTTCAATGTTGACTGCATTGAGTAATGCCGCTGGTGGTACGTACCCAATTGGTGCAAACGGTCTGTGGCATGGCGGTATACATTTCGACAAAGGCACTGCAAATAATTTTGATCAGTCCAGCGTCAAATGTATTGCTGATGGAGAAGTCATCGCCTACCGCATAGACGCGTCCTACCCAACAACTGTGTACCCGGGTAAGCCACCAATGCAGACCACAGCTGCATTTTCGACAGGCTTTGTTTTGGTAAAGCACACATTGCAAGCGCCTGAGAAGCCGACAAAACCTGAAAGTGAGACATCCCAAGCATCAGCGGAAACTGCAACCGCCACTCCACCGAGCATTACTCTGTTTAGCCTGTATATGCACTTGAAGGACTGGAAGAGTTACCAAGTCGACAACAAATTAGCCAAACCAAGCTTCTGGGGCGAAGGTGCTGAATATGCTGTCAAAAGCGATACGAAGGACGCCGTTCTCGGCCTCAATGCGCGCGCAGGTTATCCCGGCCAAACAGGACACAGCACTATCTATGGCGTCATTCCAAGAGGCGTAATTGTTGAAGCCAGCGAAGCGAGTCCAGATGGGTGCTGGCTGAAAGTCAGCAGCACAACACCCAACGTGCCTGAGCTAACCGGAGATGCTTGGGTTTATAAAGGGGAAATGCACAGCTTGGGTGCTGACCAATACCTGATTAGCGAGGAGGACTCCAAAGACAAGCCCGCAACCGAAATACTCGGGCTCAATGTTAGAGAAACCGAGCAAGGCGGAAAAATTATCGCCGTGCTGCCGCGCGCAAGCGTGATAACCATCAGTGGCACAGGCAGATACCGCAAACTCGAATCTATCGTCAGTGGCATTTCAACACCCGCCTTGATACCCGCAGTCGACGGCAAGCTTCCTGGTTACGTCTGGTTTGAATCTTTAGTTGCCGATGCAAAACCAAAAAACACTGACAGCATCGTTACTCTCGACACACCCGCCACTATCAAGGCTGGAGATTTAATCGGCCACATCGGTACTTATCAAAATAATGATGGTGTGGACCAGCAGCAACTTCACGTTGAGCTATTCAGCTGTGATGATGTGCCTGGCTTTATCAGTAAAAGCCGAGCCTGGGCTGCATCCTTAGCCGATGGACAGAAAACACTGCTCAAGATCCACAAAGGTGCGAGCAAACTCATTGCCCACCACGACGGTATCAGCGAGACCAATCCCCCGAAGTTGACCGATGCGGGAACTGAGATCGGTGTAACCATTACCATCCCGCAAAACCTTCTGGACGCATTGCCAGCCACCCATAAAATCAAGATCAGCAAGCCAGCGACTGCCGGCCAACCGCCCGAAACTACGTATTGGTGGCGGCTCGATGACCTTTTGGCGGATAAAAACGGCAAGCCAATCAGCGGTTGGCTGTGCGAGCAAGAACTAATCACTACCCGACACAGCCCATGGGAATGGGAAGGCTATGACTACATTGAAGAGACGGGTAAACCCGTCGAACACGTAGCCTATGCCCTAGACGCTATGGGCATGCTCGATAAAGACGAACAAGCCAATTACCGAACCATGATCAATAAAGTCGATGGCGGCCCGCTAACCAGCACCGCTCGTCTATACGAAATCGTCGATAGCAACAAAGACGACAAATTGACCAGCCGTGAAATCACCTCGGCACTGACTAAACCCTGGTCAGCCCAAGCCCTCTCTCAGATCATCACCAAATACGAGAGCGAGTGGTTTAAAAACCCTGCTAAATGGGACGAACTCGACGACATCCTCACCCCAGAACCCAGTGAACCAAACCTGATCTGGACAGCCGAAAAGCAACGTATTGAGAAATTAAGCTGGTGGGATCAACTAGCAGGCCAACAAGGCTTAAGCGCAGATGGGAAGGCGTGGCATTTAAATCCTACCGCTTTATTGGGAAGCTTCTCATCACACAACAAAGGTAAAATAACAGTTCCATTTCTTGAAAAAATACTCGGAAAGCCTGGAGCATGGTTCACCGGACGTGGTGGGTCGAGTAGATTCATAGAAAATTTCAGGGAAAACTATCCTGCCATATATAACATCGACAAATATAAATTTGTAAAAATATTAAATGCAGCTCTAACAAGGTATGAAATTACCACTAGCTATCAACAGGCGCATTTTTTGGCACAATGCTTTCATGAATCTGCACATTTTGAGACAACAATTGAGTTTGCTTCAGGGGAAGGATATAACCCCGGCCAACATAGAGATGCAGAGAAAAACGGGAATACTACAATAGGAGATGGACCTAGATATAAAGGGAAAGGTTTGATTCAACTCACGTGGAAAAACAACTATAAAAAGTATTCGAGTTACAGAGGAATCGATTTCACAGAATTTCCAGATCAGATTGCATCAGAAATGTTTAATGCCGTGGACGTATCATGTTGGTATTGGCGAAATAATGGTGGCATTCACAGAAAGTACAACGCCAAGGGTGACATCAATATACTGATTGAACATGAACCTAACAACGTTCAGTTGATAACCCTAGCTGTTAATGGCGGAAGCAATGGCTTAGCAGAGCGAATAAAAATTTTTGAGGCCATCAAGAAGGAATGGAGCTTAAAATGAAAAATAACCTTAGCAACAATAATAGTAATACGCATATTTTTTGTACAATTACAATCAGCTTGTTTGTGGCCCTCTTAAACAGCAGCGCAATGGCGTCAGAAAAAAGCCCTATTACGTCGACAGCTGAAGACACAACAAACTTTGTCGTTACAAAATCTCTGCACTCCCTGTCGATCAGCGCTTGCATAAAAGACACGTGCAGAGCGATCACTCCTCCGCAAGACATGTTAAATTCTATCAAAAATGGCTACTCTAAGGTTACCGTAGAAGATTTAACGCTGGACGGTAGTCCAGAAATAGTTCTGACACACGAGGCAGAAGGGAGCGTTAACGCTTGCTCTAAAGTCTATCAATACAACAGCGCCGAAAACTCTTTCACATATTTGGATAGCTTACCAAAACAACTATGTAACTACGTAATAAAAAACAACTATTTAGTTAGCAGTTACAAGAACAATGCAAAATGGCACGAAGACATTTACAAAATAGAAAACAATAAACTTTCACTAAAAATATCCGACAACTGTATTGGATGTGATTATATAAACAGAACAATCTATCTAGCAAAAGACAAAACAGATCATACACTTGTGACTAACAACCTTGACTATACACTTCGCACTCAGCTTTCGACTTCCGTCATATCCATGAAAGCAATGCTTTATCAGGAGCCCAATGAGGATTCAATTACTAAAATGTACTTAATAAGGGATGACAAAGTCGCTCTCACTAACTTTATAGCAACTGAAAATAACGCTTTCTGGTACCAGATCAAATACATCACTAAAAAAGGAGGCATCATAAAAGCTTGGTTAAAGTGCGACAACATTAAATATTGCGCACAATAAAATTGTGGATAGCATAACTAAAGTTGTAAACGAAAATACCGCCAGGCATCCTGAACGCAGGGCAAACTTCACAAGGCTATGGAGTTTAAAAATATTAGATTAATACAGCATAACCCTACAGGTAGATTTAATTAACTAAAAACTTATATAAGCGTTTTCTAAAGGTTGAAGGTGCGCGTGAAATATATTTATATCGCTCTGTCTTTCATTATGTATTTTCCTGTATTAGCACAGGGCACAGAAAAGCCTAACCCTGTGTTCCAGTGCGAAACGGAGAATAATAAAAGCATTAGTGTATACAGTACAAAAAACACATTGACATATGTGTTTGGTCGGAAAAATCACCAGCCAGAGCTTAAACTAACCAAAAACAGAGAACACGTAGAAGTTTCTATAGACCATATTTCAGGCAGTGAATTATCAAACTCTATAACATTCCAAAATGACGTATACGCATATACAGTCATAACAAAAATCAATAGATCTGCAAGTACTCAAGAGCCAAGCAGTGGAGTCTTAGTCTTAAAAAACTCTCACTTCGTCACATATATAGCTTGTATTCCAGACACGGTGCAAGACAACTTGCTTGACCTAGATTGAAACAAAAATATATCGGAAAATTTCACGATAAACATTAAAATACCTATCAATGTAACCTTCCTCTCAATCAACCTCCATAAACTAAACTTGAGCGTTTGGAGTAGGTAAAACTATACAATCTAGTACAGAGCAGGACAAAGAACACGACGCATCACTGTCTGACTTAAATATCCTAAAAACAATCCACACAGATATGACCGGCGATGGGCAAGACGAGACGATTAATGTACGGTTCATGGGCGCTTACTCTTCTAGCGCTCATCACTGCTTAGCTCGCCAAGTCCGTTACAATTCGTTTTTTCGACAGCTGACTCTCTTCTCCTATGCACAAGATTCTTGTTATCGGCTACGTATGGCCAGAACCACGCTCATCGGCTGCGGGCAGTAGAATGATGGAGCTGTTGGAGTTGTTTCAAGCGCAAGATTGGCAGGTGGTCTTCGCCAGCGCCGCTGCGCTGTCAGAACACCGGGCTGACTTAACTACGCTGGGCATTCCGGAGATTCAGGTTGCGCTCAACTGCGACAGCTTTGACCAACTTGTAGCTGAAATGCAGCCAGACATGGTGCTGTTCGACCGGTTTTTCACTGAGGAGCAGTTCGCCTGGCGCGTTGAGCGTGCCTGTCCTAAAGCCCTGCGCGTGCTCGACACCTGCGATTTGCACAGCTTGCGTGAGGCGCGTCAGTTGCTGCTGAAAAATGCGCAGCAAGCCTGTGCAAGCGAGGCGGAAAAGCAGCATGTAGGCGCAGTAACCGCAGACGCTGACCAACTCTTTAGCACAATGGCCGAGTTAGATACCGCCAAGCGCGAGGTCGCAGCGATCTTTCGTAGCGACTTAACCCTGATGATCTCAACCTTTGAGACGCAGTTGCTGCAACAGGCCTTTGCGGTGCCTGCCGCGCTCATTCACGACTGCGCATTGATGTTGATACCCAGCTCCAGCGAGCCCGCTCCGTTCGCCGAGCGGGCGCACTTCATCAGCATCGGCAATTTCCGCCACGCGCCTAACTGGGACTCTGTACTGTGGCTTAAGCACGCGCTGTGGCCGCTGGTTCGCCAACGGCTGCCGCACGCTCAGTTGCATGTATATGGCGCTTATCCTCCGCCCAAAGCCACTGCACTGCATAACCCCAAGCAAGGTTTTCATGTGCTGGGCTGGGCGGATGACGCACATCAAGTCATGGGCCAAGCGCGGGTGTGCCTGGCGCCGCTGCGCTTTGGTGCGGGAATTAAAGGCAAGCTGGCGGATGCAATGGCCTGCGGTACACCGAGCATCACCACCGCAATTGGCAGCGAAGGGATGCATGGCGATATGCCTTGGGGTGGAGCGGTGGTGGATTGCGCAAGTGCCTTTGCCGATGCAGCTACGACGCTGTATGAAGATGAAAACCGCTGGCTGCAGGCTCAAGCGCAAGGCACTGCAATTTTGCAGCAGCGCTTTGATCGCCAGCGTCTGGGAAGCGAACTGATTAGCCAGCTTACTCAGTTAAGCGAAAATCTCGACGCGCACCGACGCAGCAACTTCATCGGTAGCATGCTTCGTCATCACACACTGAAAAGCACGCAATACATGTCACAGTGGATTGCTGCGAAGAATAGAACCGAAAATTGACTTATCCACAGGTGCAAGCCTACTAAAGGTGCGCCGTGCACTGCGTTACAGGTCTTCTTCCTCGACAAGCCTAACCTCACTGGCATCCAGCGCGTAGGCGGCATCTGCGAGATCGTTGCTGACGCTCTCGACCTTAATCTCACCGCTAACCCACAGCGGCGCGTAGATATCTTCCAGCGCGATACCTTTTGGATATCGCACCAGCACCAGTTGATTCGGAGGCGGAGGCGGTACGTGAATGCAGGCACCGGGGTATGGCACGAGGAAAAACAGCGTGCTGCGCCCTTTGGCATCACTTTCGAGCGGCACAGGATAACCGCCAAGACGAATCTGCTTACCGTTAAACGCCGCTACGGTTTTAGCCGAGTACATGACTGCGGGAAGCTTTGCATCACGCTGTTTAAGGCCACCGGATTGGTAGAACGTGCTGTCTTCTTCGGGGCTGTCATGGCTGATATCCGGCATGTTCTCCAAGGCCTTCTGGTCCTCGGCAGGCATCAGCTCCAGCCAGTCAGTCTCGGGCAACTCAGCAAAGGCCAGGCTGCTGATCAGCAACAGAGGCAGTATTAACAAACGCAACATCAACAGTCGTCCCGGCGAAAAGCAGGCCTGCAGTTTTATCCAGTCGGCAGGCACATGCAAGCGTCAGCCCTGCAACGGCGGTAGGCCGTTACAAATGGAAAAGCCACCGTGTGGCGACACACGGTGGCTTTTTGCAGAACAACGACAGAACCTGTATCAGTTCTTTTTAACCATGGCGTAGATAAACAGTAGAACCACTGCACCCACGACTGCACCAATAAACCCGGCGCCTTGGCCCGCTTGGTAAATGCCCAACGCTTGACCACCATAAGTCGCTGCCAGCGACCCACCGATACCTAGCAGGATGGTCATGATCCAGCCCATGCTGTCATCGCCAGGCTTAAGGAAGCGTGCGATTAGACCGACAATCAGACCGATAATAATTGTGCCGATAATTCCCATGGCTTGTTCTCCATTTCAAATGATTGCGCCTTGAGTTCAAGCAGTAGGCATCATCACAGGACGATACTGGCGCTCAAACCACAGTCTAGAACAACTATGGCGCTCAGCAATCTGACGGCCAATCTGAATGGAGGTTCCCCTGACGCTGCGTTGCGCAGCGCCAGGTCAGCTCATCAGGCATCGATAAGGGCCTGTACGGCGGCAACTTGTTGGTCCAGCGTAGCGCGGTCTTTACTGCGCACGGTGGCGTGGCCAACCTTGCGCCCAACCTTGAATGCCTTGCCGTAATGGTGCAAGTGGCAGTCGGCAATGGCGCTCACTTTATCCACAGGCGGAATTTCGCCAATAAAGTTGAGCATGGCGCTCTCGCCCACTTTCGCCGTGGAGCCCAGAGGCAAACCAGCAATGGCGCGCAGGTGGTTTTCAAACTGGCTGCATTCAGCGCCTTCAATCGTCCAGTGTCCGGAGTTGTGCACACGCGGGGCGATCTCGTTAGCTTTTAAGCCACCGTCGACTTCAAAGAACTCAAACGCCAATACACCCACGTAGTTGAGTTCATCCAGCACGCGGCTGGCGTAATCTTCCGCCAGCGCCTGCAGTGGGTGATTGCTGCTGGCGATCGACAAGCTGAGAATGCCGCTGTTATGGGTGTTGTGCACCAGCGGATAAAACTGCGTTTCACCGTCGCGACCACGCACAGCGACCAGCGAGACTTCGCCAGTGAACGGTACGAATCCTTCGAGCAAGCATGGCACGCTGCCCAGCTCAGCAAAGGCATCGACAACATCTGCAGCGCTGCGCAGAACCTTTTGTCCCTTGCCGTCGTAGCCCAAGGTGCGGGTCTTCATCACGGCTGGCAGGCCAATGCTGGCGACGGCGGCATCAAGATCCGCTTGCGATTGAATATCAGCGAACTCCGGCGTCGGGATGCCAAGGTCCTTGAACATCGACTTCTCGAACCAACGATCGCGGGCAATACGCAATGCTTGCGCGCCTGGATAAACCGGTACGAACTGCGACAGAAAGGCAACGGTTTCAGCCGGGACGCTTTCAAATTCGAAAGTCACCAGATCGACTTCATCAGCCAACTGGCGTAAATGATCCTGATCACCGTAATCGGCACGAATATGCTCACCCAGCGCTTGCGCACAGGCATCTGGCGCCGGGTCGAGAAAAGCGAAGTTCATGCCCAGCGGAGTCCCCGCCAGTGCCAACATGCGGCCCAACTGGCCGCCACCGATTACACCGATTTTCATAACACAGCCCTTTTAGATCGACTCAAGCGTGACGCGGGTCTGGATTGTCCAAAACAGTTTCAGTTTGCTCAGCACGGAATTTCTTCAGCGCCTCATGAAACTGCGGGTGTTGATGGCCAAGGATACTCGCCGCCAGCAATGCCGCGTTAATTGCGCCAGCCTTGCCGATCGCCAAGGTTGCAACCGGAACACCGGCGGGCATCTGGACGATAGAGAGTAGCGAATCAACACCTGAAAGCATCGACGATTGCACCGGCACGCCGAGGACTGGAAGGTGCGTTTTAGCCGCACACATGCCCGGTAAGTGTGCAGCGCCACCGGCGCCAGCAATAATCACCTGGATACCGCGAGACTCAGCCTGCTCGGCGTACTGGAAGAGCAAGTCCGGGGTGCGGTGAGCTGAAACAACTTTCACCTCATAACCGATACCCAGCTTATCCAGCATCTCGGTGGTGTGGCTAAGGGTGCTCCAGTCGGACTTGGAGCCCATGATCACGCCTACCAGTGTGCTCATCGTTGTGCCTCTTGCTTTGGCGCCAGCTGGCGCGTCAAAAACTAACAAGCCACGCGGTTTAACCAGCGTGGCTTGTTTGCGATATATAGCCGGGTGCCGCCGGCCGAAGGCCGCGCAGTGTACCGCAAAAAAACGCGTGTAAACACCGGAGAATGGGGCTTTAACCCTGACCGTTGGTCATGCCTTGGTAACAACAAATATACGTCAAACCTACAATTACCAACGAGAACGCCGATATTCGGCAAATTGTCGACAAACCCGGCGTGTATTTTGCTTAAAGTGTATTCAAACAATAAGTATGGACACCGCAATGTTGCAGGCCCACTTAACCACACTGCACGTGGTCTCATTGACCCTCAAGTATTTTGCCAACCAGCCCGAGCTCATCGACGCGTTGCTGGCTGACAGCGGTATCGACCCCAAGGCGCTGGACAGCACCGATACGCGTATTACCCGACACCAGGAATTGCAAGTCTGCGCCAATGGTTTAGCCCTGCGCAGCGACCTTGGCCTTGAGCTGGGCCGGCGCATGCATGTTTCAGCCTATGGTTTGCTCGGTTACGCCGCGCTATCAAGTGCAACCTTAGGTGACGCCCTGCACTTTATGTTCGGTTATCCAGCGTTACTCGGCACCTATTTCGAACTCGATTTGCACGTCGAAAACGATCTTGCCTGGATCAGTGCCAGCGACTACAAACAGCTGGAACAGCTTGAGGTATTTAGCGTCGAGATGTGCATGGCCTCACTGAAGTTGATGTGCGATGACCTTCTGGGTGAACCCATTAGCGTGACCCGCGCGACGTTCACTCATCAGCAACCCGAGTATGTAGCGTTTTACTCATCCAGCTTTGGCCAAGACATTGCGTTTAATGCCAGCCAGAATGCTTTTGCCTTCCCTGCAAGCCTGCTGCAAAAACGCCTGCCGCTGGCCGACCCGGTCACTCATCAAGAAATGCTGGTGCGCTGCCGCCAGCAAAATACCGAGTTCACAACCCGGCAAACGTGGCTGGCACGCGTGCGCCAGCATATCGAAGCGCAGCTTCCCAACCCACCCGGTCTTGAACAACTGGCGCAGCAAATGCACTGCTCGCCGCGAACCCTGCGTCGTCACCTGCACACATTGGGCACGCACTACCAAGAGCTGCTTGATGAGCTGCGTTTCGCCCGCGCTAAAGAGTTACTCGGTAAAGAGCACTGGCCGATCTACCGAATTGCCGAAGAGCTCGGCTTTAGTGAAACAGCCAGTTTCCGGCACGCTTTTCAACGCTGGAGCGGCGTCGCGCCCAGCCATTTCAGAGTTTGAGTACACAACCCGCAAGGGGCCATTGCGATGAGAAAGGCTCGCAGCGGTCGTAAAATTTGGCCATATCGATCCCCTTTTGGCCGTTGTCAGCGTTCACCCGAGCGTCCTGCAGGCAAACAATGGAGCCATAACAAATAACCGTGGGGCTCCAATCATGCTTACCATTTACAGCGACGACCATCATCTTCATCACGGCAGTTGCGAGTTGATCGACGGCAAATTGATGCCCTGCTTTGAGATGCCCAAGCGCGCCGATCATATTCTCCAGCGCGTAAAGGACCGCAGTATTGGTGAGATTCGCGAGCCGCAAGACTTTGGCCGCGCGCCCATAGAACGCATCCACACAGCCCAATACCTGAACTTCTTCGAGGGCGCCTGGGCGCGTTGGCAAGAACAAGATGGAAGCGGGGATTTGCTGCCCTACACCTGGCCTGCGCGCACTTTAAGCCAGCGCTTGCCAACCAGCCTGCACGGGCAACTCGGCTACTACAGCTTTGACGCTGGCGCCCCGATCACCGCAGGCACTTGGCAAGCCGCTTATAGCGCGGCGCAAGTTGCGCTCACCGCACAACACGAAATTGCCAAGGGCGCACAGAGCGCATTTGCCCTGTGCCGGCCACCGGGCCATCACGCTGCCAGTGATGTAATGGGCGGCTATTGCTACCTCAACAACGCCGCAATCGCTGCGCAGGCCTTTATCGATCAAGGCTACAAGCGCGTCGCGGTTCTCGATGTCGATTACCACCACGGCAACGGCACTCAATCCATTTTCTACTCACGCAGCGATGTGCTGTTCACCTCGATTCATGGGGACCCGAAGTTTGAATTCCCCTTCTTCCTCGGCCATGCCGATGAACATGGCGAAGGCGCCGGTGAAGGGTTCAACATCAATTATCCATTGCCTGCAGGCAGTGGCTGGGACAGTTGGGGCGCTGCGCTGGACGACGCCTGCAAACGAATAAACGCATTCGACGCCGAGGTAGTTATCGTCTCGCTAGGCGTCGATACCTATAAAGAAGACCCAATCTCGCAATTCAAGCTCGACAGCCCGGATTACCTGAGCATGGGCGAGCGCATTGCAGCAATGGGCTTACCAACGCTGTTCGTCATGGAAGGCGGCTACGCCGTCGAAGCTATTGGCGTCAACGCAGTCAATGTGTTGGAAGGTTTTGAAAATGTCTGCCGACCTAATAATTCGAAGAAGGACGCATGATCATGAAGAAAATCCGCACCTTGATTGGCGCCGCACTCTGCGGCACAGCCATGCTGGCCAGCGCAGCACATGCTGCTGAGCGTGAGCTACGGGTTTATAACTGGGCCGACTATATTTTGCCGTCGGTGCCGAAAGACTTCGCCAAAAGCACCGGTATCAAGCTGACCTGGGACGTGTTCGATACCAATGAATCGCTGGAAGCCAAGCTGCTAACCGGCAACTCGGGCTACGACCTGGTGGTGCCTTCCAACACCTTCCTCGATACTCAAATCAAGGCTGGCGTGTTCCAAAAACTCGACAAGAGCCAATTACCCAACTGGAAAAATCTCGATCCAGAACTGTTAAAGCTGATGGCGACGAACGATCCGGGCAACGAACACGCTGTGCCTTACATGTACGGCACGGTAATTATTGGTTTCAACCCAGCCAAGGTTAAAGCCGTGCTCGGCGCCGATGCGCCCGTCGATAGCTGGGACCTGATATTCAAAGAAGAAAACATCTCCAAGCTCAAGCAATGTGGTGTGGCGATGCTCGACTCGCCCGGCGATATCCTACCAATAGCCCTGCATTACCTCGGGCTGAACCCCAACAGCACCAAGTCGGCTGACTACGACAAAGCCACCGACCTGATGATGAAAATCCGCCCGAATATTGCCTATTTCCACTCGGCCAAATACATGACCGACATTGCCAATGGCGACATTTGCGTAGCGGTGGGTTATTCGGGCAGCTTCTATCAGTTCGCCAACCGCGCGAAAGAGGCTGGCAACGGTGTGGTGGTTGATTGGCGCTTGCCGAAAGAAGGCGCGCCACTGTGGTTTGACTCATTTGCCATTCCAACCAGCGCGCAAAACGTTGAAGAAGCACATGAGTTCCTCAACAACTTGCTTGAGCCACAAGTGATCGCATCGACCAGCAACTTCCTCGGTTATCCAAACCCGAACAAGGCAGCGTTGCCGCTGATGAAAGCGGAGATCCGCGATAATGCAGGGCTGACGCCGACCGCTGAAGCGCAGAAAACCTTGTATGTGCTGCAACCGCTACCGCAAAAAGCCGAGCGGATGCGCACCCGCGCCTGGACCAAAATCAAGTCAGGCACCTAACTCTCAAACGAGGCCGTCGCACCCTGCCCTGTAGGGTGCGACAACGCGAAGCTTGTCCACCGAAGCCCGGCCAATCGCACAAATATCCACAGCCGCAATGGCGGACGAAAAAAGCGTCGTCCACCCTACTTTCCTGATGCGCCGTAGGGTGTGACAACGCGAAGCTTGTCCACCGAAGCCCAGCCAATCGCACAAATATCCACAGCCGCAATGGTGGACGAAAAAAGCGTCGTCCACCCTACTTTCCTGATGCGCCGTAGGGTGCGACAACGCCAAGCTTGTCCACCGAAGCCCAGCCAATCGCACAAATATCCACAGCCGCAATGGTGGACGAAAAAAGCGTCGTCCACCCTACTTTCCTGATGCGCCGTAGGGTGCGACAACGCCAAGCTTGTCCACCAAAGCCCAGCCAATCGCACAAATATCCACAGCCGCAATGGCGGACGAAAAAAGCGTCGTCCACCCTACTTTCCTGATGCGCTGTAGGGTGCGACAACGCGAAGCTTGTCCACCAAAGCCCGGCCAATCGCACAAATATCCACAGCCGCAATGGCGGACGGAAAAGCGTCGTTCACCGTACTTCCTGATGCGCCGTAGGGTGTGACAACGCGAAGCTTGTCCACCGAAGCCCGGCCAATCGCATAGTTATCAACAGCCGCAATGGTGGATGAAAAAAGCGTCGTTCACCGTACTTCCTGATGCGCCGTAGGGTGCGACAACGCGAAGCTTGTCCACCGAAGCCCGACCATTCGCATAGTTATCAACAGCCGCAATGGTGGGTCAAAAAAGCGTCACTACCCTACTTCGTCTGTCCTACTTCGCCGCTTTCCAGCTTGCGCCAAAGCAGGCGCACGGCGGCTTTGCGCACCAAGGCGCAGCGGTATAAACGAATTTCCAGTGGTGATTGCCACGCGTCTCCACCGCACACCGCCAACTCGCCCCGCGCCAGCTCGGCGGTCACGCTTAAACGCGGCACCCACGCCACGCCCATACCTTGCAGCGCCATGCTTTTGAGGCTGTCCGCCATTGCGGTTTCATACACGGTGGTCGAGCGCAGCGCACGCTGGCGTAGCAACAGATTGACCGAGCGCCCGAGAAACGCCCCAGCGCTATACGCCAGCAACGGCACCGTTTGACCACTGTCGAGATCAAACAAAGGTTGCCCGTGCTCATCCACTGCGCAGACCGGCAACATCTCTGTGCTGCCCATGTACAGCGACGGGAATATCTCCGGGTCCATCTGCAAAGCCGCGTCAGGATCGTAGTAAGCGAGAATCAAATCGCAGCTGCCTTCACGCAACGAATGCACCGCTTCACCCACATTGGTCGCCACCAATCGGGTGTTGAGCGGCAACCCTTCACGACGCAAGCGAGCGATCCATTCAGGGAAAAAGCCGAGAGTCAGTGAGTGCGCAGCAGCGATTTGCAACACCTCGCCCTGCTTGCCTTCAAGGTTATGCAAATGCCGCACGACCTCGCCCAACTGTTCAACCATGCTCCGCGCTGTCACCAGAAACAGCTGGCCCGCCTCGGTCAACTCGATAGGGGTGCAAGAGCGGTTTATCAACGTCAATCCGAGCACCGATTCAAGGCTGCGAATCCGCCGACTGAACGCTGGCTGGGTGACAAAGCGTTTCTCCGCCGCGCGCGAAAAACTACGCGTGCCAGCCAATGCGACAAAGTCTTCCAGCCATTTGGTTTCCAGATTCATCAATCCCCCAATGCCCTGATTGCAGCCTGAAAGTTATCCACAGACCAGCTTCGCGTGCCTGTACAGGTGTGACCATTGCTCAAGCCAGCATCCGCACAACGCTGATTAACGTTGTGAAGTCACACCTACATTATGCCGATTGTGCATAGCATAGCGTTTAACAGCATTGGCTTGAATATCCATGAAGTCCTTACCCTATAAGGCATGGCGATACCTCTCGCCGAATCCAGAGATCATCTCAATCATGTCCGCTGCTGCATCATTCCGCGTTGAAAAAGACCTGCTCGGTACCCTCGAAGTCCCTGCAGATGCTTATTACGGCATTCAAACCCTGCGCGCCGTAAACAACTTCCGTCTTTCTGGCGTACCGCTGGCCCACTACCCGAAGCTGGTCACCGCTTTGGCAATGGTCAAGCAAGCAGCAGCCGACGCCAACAGCCAGCTGGGCCACCTCAGCGGTGAAAAGCACGCAGCCATTAGCGAAGCCTGCGCCCGGATTATTCGCGGCGATTTCCACGACGAATTCGTGGTCGACATGATTCAGGGCGGTGCCGGTACATCGACCAACATGAACGCCAACGAAGTCATTGCCAACATTGCGCTCGAAGCCATGGGCAAGCAAAAAGGCGAGTACGGCTTCCTGCACCCAAACAACGATGTGAACATGGCGCAGTCAACCAACGACGCCTACCCAACCGCGATTCGCCTGGGCTTGTTGCTTGGCCACGACACTTTGCTGGCCAGTCTCGACAGCCTGATTCATGCTTTCGCCGCCAAAGGTGAAGAGTTCGCCCACGTCTTGAAGATGGGCCGTACCCAGTTGCAAGACGCCGTGCCTATGACCCTTGGCCAGGAATTCCGCGCCTTCGCCAATACCTTGGGTGAAGACCTCGCACGCCTGCGCAGCCTGGCACCGGAACTGCTGACTGAAATCAATCTCGGCGGCACAGCAATCGGCACCGGTATCAACGCCGACCCGGGCTATCAATTGCTTGCGGTTGAGCGCTTGGCTGCAATCAGCGGACAACCTCTGGTGCCAGCGGCTGACTTGATCGAAGCCACCTCGGACATGGGCGCCTTTGTCCTGTTCTCGGGCATGCTCAAGCGCACTGCAGTGAAGCTGTCGAAGATTTGTAATGACCTGCGTTTGCTGTCAAGCGGGCCACGTACTGGCATCAATGAAATCAACCTGCCACCGCGTCAGCCGGGCAGCTCGATCATGCCGGGCAAGGTCAACCCGGTCATCCCGGAAGCCGTTAACCAAGTGGCATTTGAAGTGATTGGTAACGATCTGGCACTGACTCTGGCGGCTGAGGGCGGTCAATTGCAGCTCAACGTTATGGAGCCGCTGATTGCTTATAAAATCTTCGACTCGATCCGCCTGTTGCAACGCGCCATGGACATGTTGCGCGAGCATTGCATCGTCGGGATCACCGCTAACGAAGCACATTGCCGTCAACTGATGGAGAACTCCATCGGCCTGATCACCGCGCTGAACCCTTACATCGGGTATGAAAACGCCACCCGTATCGCCAAGCTCGCCCTGGAAAGCGGCCGCGGCGTGTTGGAGTTGGTGCGCGAAGAGAAGCTGCTGGATGACGAAACGCTGAACGACATTCTGCGTCCGGAGAACATGATTGCTCCGCGCTTGGTGCCGCTCAAAGCTTAGCGATTATCCGACGAAAAGCGCTTAAAAATGCTCCATCAGGGGGAAACTTAGGGAGAAAACGCAGCGAACGCTCGGTAAACTGCGCGCCCTTTATGTTTCCCCCTGCCGACACCGCTCACTGTATTTCCCTGCACGTCTCTACTCAACGCCTGCGGTTAAATGCCGAAGGGCCAATGAGTATGTGCAAGTTAGACATTCGCGCGTGGCCAGCAGGTGAACAGCTAACGGATCAATCATCACAGCGCCTCGTACAAGGTGTTGCATGATCCGTCAGCGTAGAAATGCAGGTTACGAGCAACCTTCAAGACCGCACAGACGGTCTGCTCAACAACAGTTACTGGAATGGTGAAATGCATGTCTCAGAGTTCTAAAACCGCAACATCGCCGGGCCTGTGGAAACGTCTACAGCTGTGGCACAAGATCCTTATTGGTCTGGTCCTCGGTGTTGCCACAGGTGCAATCTTCAAAGAAGACGCGCTGGTTCTGGCTCCCATCGGAACCCTGTTCCTCAATGCAATCAAGATGTTGATCGTACCGCTGGTGTTTGTCTCGCTGGTGGCAGGTATCACCTCCATGCAGGATTCCGCCAAGCTCGGGCGGATCAGCATCAAAACTATCTCCATCTATATGGTCACGACTGCATTCGCAGTCAGCATTGGCCTGCTATTTGGCGCGGTATTCACCCCTGGTGACGGCCTCAATATGGTTGCCAGCGGCCAAGAGACTGCCAAAGAAGCGCCATCGCTGGTCTCCATTCTGGTTGGCCTGGTGCCAAGCAACCCGGTGACTGCGTTTGCTGAAGGCAACGTGCTGCAGATCATCGTGTTCGCCATCGCGATTGGTGTGAGCATGAACTTGGTCGGTGAAAAAGCCGCACCGGCAATCAAGCTGTTCGATAGCTTGGCCGAAACCTTCTACAAACTGACCGACCTGATCATGAGCCTCGCGCCCTATGGCGTGTTTGCCTTGATCGCCGGTGTGGTTGGTAGCCACGGCGCCGAAGTCCTGCTGCCGCTGGCCGAAGTGATCGGGGTTATCTACCTCGCCAGCATCGCCCATGTGTTGTTGGTCTACGGCGGCTTGATCAGCTTGCTCGCACGCTTAAGCCCGATGCGCTTCTTACGCGGCATTGCGCCGGCATTGGCTGTGGCGTTCAGTACGTCAAGTAGTTCCGGTACTTTGCCGGTTTCGATTGAATGTGCCCGCAAAAATCTTGGTGTATCGCAGGGTGTAGCGGGGTTTGTGCTGCCGGTTGGCGCGACCATCAACATGGATGGCACGGCGATTTACCAAGGCGTATTGGCACTGTTTATTGCCCAAGCGTTCGGCGTTGATCTTGGCGCTGGCCAGTACATGATGATCATCCTCACCGCCACGCTGGCCTCTATCGGCACTGCCGGTATTCCTGGTGCAGGCTTGATTATGCTCGGTCTGGTCCTGACCGCTGCTGGCTTGCCGCTTGAGGGTGTTGCATTGATTGCTGGCATCGACCGTATTCTCGATATGGCCCGCACCACCGTCAACGTCGCGGGCGACCTGATGACCACAACCTTGGTTGGCCGCAGCGAAAACGAGCTGGATGTCGAGATTTACAACAGCCCCAACCACGACGGCACTCAGTAACACCTGACGCAAAGGGGTTTATTCGATTTCGAATAAACCCTGTCGGATGCGTGCGCCAGCCAAGCGCTGACGCACGTCATCATCAATACGCGGGTCATCGGGTGCATAAAGCATCACCTGACGATAGGTGTTAACCCGGTTGATATCAGTACCAAGAAATTCCCACACCACCCGCGTACAAGCTGGGGTTCGTTGATCACCGCTGGAGACACCGGTCTTCAAGCCATTCAAACGGGTGATGCGACTCTTAAAGCTGGGGATAAGTATGGTCTGACTCATCTCATTGCCGGTCAGGCTTTCATAATCGATCAAAAACACCCGATCCTGAAGATAGAACGCAGCGCCTAAATAACGACACCGCACCCAATCCTCTGCACCGCCACCGCGCGCCCTCTCCTGGCGTTCCTGACGCTCAAATACAAAGCTGCCACGCTCTTCACGCAGGTGCACAAGCGACAACAAAATCTGCCCCGGCACCGACATGCAGTTGGAGTACTCAAAATAGTAACCGCAGTAGCGTGAGAGATCGTTTGAGTGCTCACTGAGTGATTCAAATAACTCAAGGAGTGGCGCGCCTGCTGACGCACTTGCGATGCTGTTGTCGCGGGCACCAATCAGCCGTGAAAACTGCTCCTGCGGAAGTGCTAGCTCGTAATCTTCGACGCCAAAAAAGTCGCAAATTCGCTTCAGGTTATGCGTGGTCGGCCTGCTCTGGCCCGCCAGATAACGATTGAATTGCGCTCGATTTATCGAGAGTTTGCGACATACCTCGGCAATTGAGCGGTAGTGACTACAAAGTAGCTTGAGGTTAGCGCCAAAAGAATCCGACATGCGGGTATTCCAGCCAAGTAAAGTGACGCGATATTAGCATCAAATAGCATCACATCACTGCAACCCGCGAAATTGTTTGTAACATTCACATCTACAATCATTGAAAAAGGTCCGCAGAGACCAACTTCTTATCAGAACAACAAGAGTGACTGCCCCCATGCTCGACTTACTCAATGACCTCATCTGGAGCAAGCTGCTGATCGTAATGCTGATCGGCCTTGGCTTGTTCTTCACCATCGCCTCGCGATTCGTTCAATTCCGCTACTTCGGCAATATGTTCAGCATTTTTGCTGAGGCATTTAAGCGCCAGCCGGGCCAACTCAGCTCGTTTCAGGCATTGATGCTATCGGTTGCCGGGCGCGTCGGCGCAGGCAACATCGCCGGTGTATCGGTGGCAATTATCCTTGGCGGGCCAGGTGCAATTTTCTGGATGTGGATCGTTGCATTGGTCGGCATGGCAACCAGCTACTTCGAGTGTTCGATTGCTCAGCTGTACAAGCGCCGCGAGCCCGATGGCAGCTACCGTGGCGGTCCTGCTTTTTACATTCAGCACGGTCTGGGCCAGCGCTGGTTAGGCATCGTGGTTTCTATCCTGCTACTGATGACTTTCGGCTTCGGCTTTAACGCGGTGCAGTCCTACACTGTCGCCAGCTCGATGTACGACACCTTCGGCGTACCGACTTATGTCAGCGGCGTGGTGTTGATGGCCGTGATCGGCATGATCATCTTCGGCGGCATCAAGCGTATCGCCAAGTTTGCCGACATTCTGGTTCCGGTTATGGCGTTCTCATACATCGGCATGGCTGTGTTCGTCATCGGCAGCAACGCGGATCGCATCCCAGAAGTATTTTCGCTGATCTTTCGCAGTGCTTTTGGCCTTGAGCCAGCGTTTGCCGGCGGTATTGGCGCAGCCATTATCATGGGTGTTAAGCGCGGCCTGTTCTCCAACGAAGCAGGTCTGGGCAGTGCGCCGAACGTAGCCGCTGTCGCCGAGGTTCCACACCCGGTCGCGCAGGGCATCGTGCAATCGCTTAGCGTCTTCATCGATACCATCATTCTGTGCAGCTGCACCGCGCTGATCATTCTGCTCTCGGGCGTGTATCAGCCGGGTAGTGAAATGGCCGGTGTACTGCTGACACAAACCGCAGTCGCCAGTGTGGTCGGTGAATGGGGCCGTGTATTTATCAGCATCGCATTGTTGTTGTTCGTGTTCACCACCTTGATCTACAACTACTATCTGGGTGAAAACGCCTTGGGTTTCTTCAGCCAAAAGCGTACACCGGTTGTGGTTTACCGGGTTATGGTCATAGGGTTGGTGTTCTGGGGCTCGGTACAAGACCTCGGCACCGTATTCGCTTTCGCTGACGTAACCATGGGCTTATTGGCTATCTGCAACCTGGTGGCTTTGGCGCTGCTGTTCAAGATTGGTCTGCGCTTGATGCGTGACTACGACAAGCAGATGAAAGCGGGTGTAAAGTCTCCGGTATTCGATCCTAACGAATTCAGCGATCTGGATCTTGACCCGGCCGTTTGGGCGCAACTGAAGGCTCAGAACAACACTGAGAAAACTGCTGTGACCAATCCAGTTTAAAGCTGGAGCGCCCCAGGCAGGCACAGGGAGCGGCCTGTTACAACGCTATTTGTAACCACAAAAGGGGGCTTGATAGCCCCCTTTTGTTATCCCGCATTTATTGAGGAGCGACCATGGCCGCTTGCAAAAAACTCCTTGTGATCTACACCGGCGGCACCATTGGCATGCAGCAAAGTGCCGAGGGTTTGGCCCCGGCGTCCGGATTTGAAGCCCGTGTTCGTGCACAACAATCCGAAGAAGATCAAGGCCAGCTACCCGATTGGGCTTTCAGCGAATTACTGCCACCCATCGACAGCGCCAACATGAGCCAAGCCAACTGGCTGGCAATGGTTAATGCGATTGTTGAAGGTATTGAGCAAAACGGCTGCGATGGCGTACTTGTTCTGCAAGGCACAGACACCCTGGCCTACAGCGCCGCAGCCTTGAGTTTTCTGCTGCTGGGCTTGCCTGTGCCGGTGGTATTGACCGGTGCCATGCTGCCCGCAGGCATCGAAGGTAGCGATGCGTGGGGCAATTTGTTCGGCGCCATGCGCGCACTGCATCAAGGCCAGGCCAACGGCGTGCAGGTGTATTTCAACGGCGCATTGATGCATGGCGCACGCGTCAGCAAGCTGCAAAGTGACGCCTTTGATGCATTCACTGTATTACCGCGTCAACGGGTCAGTCCGCGCGCTGAGCAAATACCGCAGGCCATTGATTATCGCCAGCCACGCCATCCGGTCAGCATTGCAGTACTGCCTTTCTACCCCGGTATACAAGCTGAACACATCAGCGCCCTGCTCGACAGCGGCGTTCAAGCCCTGCTGCTTGAGTGCTACGGCAGCGGTACCGGCCCTTCGGATAACGCGCCGCTATTGGCGGCGCTTAAAGCTGCGCATGAACGGGGCGTTGTGCTCGCGGCAATTAGCCAGTGCCCGCAAGGCCATGTTGAGTTTGGCGTATATGCTGCCGGTAGCCAGTTGCAAAGTGCCGGGTTGATTTCAGCAGGTGGCATGACTCGCGAAGCGGCGCTGGGCAAGTTATTCTCATTGCTGGGTGCTGGCCTCGAGCAACGTGAGGTCGAGCATTGGTTCAACCTTGACCTGTGCGGTGAGCGCGCTGATTAATCAGCGCGCAAGTTCGCACTCAAACAATAATAATTAACAGGAGGACAGCAGATGGCCGCCCGCATAGAAGTCGAAGTTCGTCCAGTCAGCGCCGACGATCACGCAGCCTGGCTGCCGCTGTGGCAAGGTTACCAGCGCTTTTACATGACCGAGATTCCGGCCGAGGCCAGCGAGGTTAACTGGCAGCGTTTTCTCGACCCTAATGAGCCGGTCAATGCCGCGCTGGCGTGGCACGACGGCCAGGCAATCGGCCTCGTCCACTGGGTCTACCACCGCTCAACGTGGACCGTTGATGACTACTGCTATTTGCAGGATTTATTCATCGACAAAAATGTGCGCAGCAATGGTGGCGGACGCCAACTGATTGAGTTTGTCTACGCACAAGCGCAACAGGCCAATTGCTCACGCGCTTACTGGCTCACTCACGAGAGCAACAGCAAAGCCATGCTGCTCTATGAACGCATTGCCGAGCGCTCTGGCTTTATCCAGTACCGCAAGCAGCTCAAGTAAGCGCGCAACCACCCGCCAGGTAACTCAACCGCCTTGGTTAATAGCCGCATGACCGTGTGGCTCATTCGAAAGGCGGTAGATCGGAATAACGCGGCAAGCTATCGGCAAACTCCACCCATGGCAAATGCTCCGAGTGCCAATAGTGCAGTGTCGGAGTGATCCGCTGCGGCTCATCGAGGCTGCCAACGGTGATATCAATCAAGCCCGGCAGAAAGCCTGCGCTGAACAAAATCTGTGTACCGCAGTGCTCACAGAAGCCGCGCTGAGCATCTGCCGATGAAGCGTATAGCTTAGGCTGCGCCTGAGTGAAGTGGACTTGATCCTGTTGATACATTGCCCAGGCTACAGCCGGCGCCGCATGCGCTCGGCGACACATTGTGCAATGACAGATCGCAGCCATCAGCGGCTCGCCTTCCAGCGCATAACGCACCGCACCACATTGACAACCACCTTCGATTCTTTGCTCAGACATATCCAGCTCCCAGTCTATGAAGCCATAAACTTTAGCTGAGGTAAGTTGATGAGCTATTCCAATTAAGCAGCTGTTACAAAACTGTAAGATGACTCCGTTATAAAAAGCGGCTATCCCCAATAACAAGGACTGCCCGCTGCCATGCATTTTCGACCGACCCATCTTGCCCGCTGTATCGCCCTTAGCCTGTTTGCTGGCGTTACTACGCAGGCGCTGGCAGCCAACCAAACAATTAACGACGCCGTCACCGACAGCCAGGAACTTGCTGGCGAGAGCACGCTGACGATTGCCAACAGCGGCAGCGTTATCACCAAAAAAGACCCGGCGGTGCTGCTGGAAGGCAATACCAGCGGCTCAGGTGTGACCATCGATAACAGCGGCATCCTGCAATCGAGCAAGGATCGTGGCATAGATAGCGATGACGGTGATGGCCCGGCACGCAACTACCAGATCATCAACCGCGCAGGTGCAACCATTGATGCCGCCAAGCAAGGCATCCGCATCGACGGCGATTTTGCCGGCAGCACAATCAGCATCGACAACGCTGGCACCATTACCTCGCAAGGCGACCGGGCAATCATGCTCAAGGCGCTGCAAACCGATGTAAAAATTGACATCCTCAACCGCGAAACAGGCGTCATTCATGGCGTAGTTGAAGACGCGATGCGCCTCGGAGCCAACGCCACGGTGATCAACTATGGCGAGATCAGCAGCGGCGACATGACCGATGACGAAGCCAAGTTCGACGGTATCGACTTCGATGAATCCAGCGGCGGCAAAGTGGAAAACCACGGGTTGATCAGCGGTGGCCGTCACGGCATCACCACAGATATCGGCGCCGAGCTGATCAACTACGAAGATGGTGTAATCATCGGCCGCAACGGCTCAGGCTTCGGCTCTGACGGCGATGGTAAAGTCATCAACTACGGTCGCATCACTGGCAGCTACAACGGCATCGCAGCTAACGGTGACGGCGATGGCGTTGATATCGACGGCCAAGGCTACATCGATAACCGTGGCACCATCGAAGGCACGGGCGCAGGCGGCGAGAAAGACGGCGCAGCGAATACCGGCGAAGGTATCGCCATGGGCGGCGGTACAATCATCAACCGCGAAGGTGCGACCATCAGCGGCGCCGCCAACGCGGTGCTGATTGATGACAGCGCAACCGGCGGTGCACCGTTCGCCACCTTCCTCGAAAACCACGGCAGCATCCTCGGCCTGAACGGCGACGGTGTGCGCATTATTGGTGATCAGGCCGACAGCGTGATTAATAATGGTTTGATCAGCGGCGCCAGCGGTCTGGCACTGGATCTTGGCGGCGGTGATGACAGCCTGACTTTAGGCGCTGGCAGCCAGTTTGTTGGCTTGGTCGATGGCGGCGCCGGGCGCGATAGCGTGACATTGGACGACGCTGCAGGCGGCAGTTTCGGCAACAGCCAGAACTTTGAGTGGCTGGCCGTTAAACAGGGTATATGGACCGTCACCAGCAATGACTTCAGCGAAGGCGGTGAGGTTCAGAGCGGCGCAGAACTGATCAACCAAGGCCAAATCGGCGGCACTTTGAATGTTAAGTCTGGTGCGACCTACAGCGGTGCTGGCCAACTGCAAAACCTCAATCTGGAAGCAGGTTCAACGCTCGCTTTCGCCGTCGCAGCGGATGGCAGCCACACGCCTGTGCAGGTCAATGGCAACGCACAAGTCAATGGGGCCAAACTGGATGTTCGCGCAGGCAGTGGCGACTATCCAACGCAAAGCAACTACAGCGTAATTAACGCAACCGGGGGCGTCAGCGGTGAGTTCGCCAGCGTCAGCAGCAACTTTGCCTTCCTCACGCCAACGCTGTCCTACACCGGTAATAGTGTTGAACTCGAACTGCAGCGCAACGATGTCGCCTTCAGTGACATGGCCAGTGGCGGCAATGCTGCAAGCGTCGCGCAGCGCATCACCGCCAGCAGCAACCCAGCCCTCTACAACGCGTTACTAAGCAGTGATGCAAGCAGCGCCAGCGCAGGTCTGGAGCAACTTTCTGGCGCCAGCAACGCCAGCCTGGCCAACGCCACACTAGCAGGCAGTAGCCAGATTGGCAGCGCCATGCTTGGCGCCATGCAGCAACTCGGTGGCGGCATGAGTGGCAATCTGCAAAGCGCAATCGACCTGCAAGACGGCCCTTTGCTTGCCGCCAACGGCTTGCCCAACGAGGCGCGCAACCTTAATGATCCAAATGCCCAAGGCAGACTCTGGGTTCAGGCACTGGGCAGCCAGGGCACGCTCGACGGTAACTCGGGCAGCCATGATATCGACCAGAATACCGGGGGTGCGATAGTCGGTGCCGACTGGGCGCTGAATACGCAGTGGCGATTGGGGGTATTGGCTGGCTATTCAAGCACTGATATTGACGCCGGTAGCGATGCTGACGGTAACGTCGACAGCTATCACATCGGTACTTACGCCTTGCGTCAAAGCGGTGCCTATAACTTGCGCCTCGGTGCGGCGTACAGCAGCCATGACGGCGACAGCAAGCGTGAGATCAACTTCAACGGCTTTAACGACACGGCTCGCGGTGACTACGACGCCGACAGCCTGCAGGCCTTTGCCGAACTTGGTTACACCATCAACAGCGGCAAACTGCAGGCCGAGCCTTACGCCAACCTCGGCTATCAACGCTACGAGCGCGACAGCTACAACGAAAAAGGTGGCCCGGCCGCATTGCATGTTGAATCTCAAGATCAAGACAACATGACCAGCACTTTCGGTGTGCGCGTTGCACGCTTCGACACTCTGGATAACGGCATGAGTTTCACCCCACGCCTCGGCATCGGCTGGCGTCATGTTTATGGTGATGTTGATAGCAACACGCGCCAGTCATTCATCAGTGGCGGCACGGCATTCAGCGTTGAAGGCAGCGCGCTGGATCGCAACAGCATGCTCGTGGAGACAGGCTTTGACGTCGGCATCAGCGCCAAGCAAAACCTCGGTCTGGCCTACACAGGGCAACTCGGTAATGACTCGCGCAACCATGCCTTGATCGTGCAGTGGCAGCTTGGTTTCTAATGCTCGCGCACGGAGAGTGCTGCCTTAGCTAGATAGCTTCCTTCGCTGCCCCGGTATTTCTTCAAGCGAGGAAATACCGGGGGCGGGAAAGGTTCCTTAGCGAAGCAGCAACACAGCAATGGTGGCTGTGCGCAGCATGGTCGTGGTCGTACTGCCTACCAGAAACTGGCGAATGCGTGAGTGCCCGTAAGCACCCATGACCAGCAGATCAATTCCCTGCTCAGCTTGATAACCGTGCAGTACCGCCTCCACATCGCCTGAGCGGATCTGCGTTTTGACATCAAAGCCAGCAGAGAGCAGCACGTCTGCTGCTTTGCCCAGTACATCACGGTTATCTGCCGAGTCGGTTGCAACCATGACAAGATGAATGGGCAAGCCTTGGCAAATCGGGCTGGCGGCGAGCATCTGCACGGTTTTCTGCGCTGTCGGGCTGCCGTCGAAAGCAAGCATCACCGTTTCCGGCTTTTTGTAGCTATTGGCGGTGATGAGGATCGGCCGGTGAATTGTCCGCACAACAGCTTCTATCTGGCGACCAAGAGTGCAGGCATCGCGCGCGCTGTCTTCACCTACTTTACCGATCACTAACAGGCGGATATCGTCCTGAAGCTCACTCAAACTCTCGACCAAATGCCCGTGGCGCTGCTTGAGTTGAGGGGAAACAGCGCCAAAGTTGAGCGTCCGTTCTTTGGCGTTCTCCAGCATATGCTGGCCCTGCTCCAGAGCCAGCCTGGCGCGCTTGGCATCCAAGGTCGCCAGTTCTTCCAGCAGATGTTCCCGGCTGCCAAGGCCAATATTGCCGCTCAGATCAGCTGTTGCCGGGTATTTTTCTTCATCCAATACATGCAGCAAAGTAAGTGGCGCTGCTAATTGTTGTGACGCCCATGCTGCGTAATCGCAGACGGCCAGTGAAGATTGTGAGTTATCGATGCATGCCATTACGTGGGTCATTGCCAATCTCCTTTAATGGTCCATGAGCTTGTCGATGGCATCAGGCTTGTCATGCACACCAAAGCGATCAACGATTGTGGCGCTTGCTTCGTTCAGGCCGAGCACTTCAACCTCGGCACCTTCGCGACGGAACTTGATGACCACCTTGTCCAGTGCTGCAACGGCCGTGATATCCCAGAAATGCGCCTGGGTCAGATCGATGGTCACTTTCTGCAGCGCTTCCTTGAAGTCAAAAACACCGGTGAACTTATCAGATGAGCTGAAAAAAACCTGGCCGACAACACGGTAAGTACGATGCGACCCGGCTTCATCAAGACTGCTTTTGATATCGAGGTAATGTCCGACTTTGTTGGCAAAGAACAGTGATGCCAGCAGCACACCGACCAATACCCCGAAGGCCAGATTATGCGTGGCGACCACGACAGCTACAGTCGCGATCATGACCAAGTTGGTCGACAGCGGGTGCTCTTTAAGATTGCGCAGAGAATCCCAGCTAAAGGTGCCGATGGACACCATGATCATCACTGCAACCAATGCCGCCATCGGTATCTTGGAAAGCCACTCACCCAGAAACACCACCATCAGCAGCAGGAAGACACCCGCGCACAATGTCGAGAGACGGGTACGGCCACCGGACTTCACGTTGATGATCGACTGGCCAATCATTGCGCAGCCAGCCATACCACCCAACATTCCCGCTGTAATGTTGGCAATACCTTGCCCTTTGCATTCGCGGTTCTTGTTGCTGGTGGTGTCGGTCAAATCGTCGACAATGGTCGCGGTCATCATCGACTCAAGCAAGCCAACAACTGCCAGAGCGGCTGAGTACGGGAAGATGATGATTAGGGTTTCAAGGTTCAGCGGCACTTCAGGCCAAAGGAAAATCGGCAGCGTGTCAGGCAACTGGCCCATGTCACCTACGGTGCGGATATCAAGACCGAGATAGATGGCAACTGCGGTCAGCGTCAGGATGCACACCAGCGGCGAAGGCAACAGCTTGCCGATCTTCGGTACATACGGAAACAGGTAGATGATTCCAAGGCCCGCGGCGGTCATGGCGTAGACATGCCAGGTAACGTTGGTCAGTTCAGGCAGTTGCGCCATGAAAATCAGAATAGCCAATGCATTAACAAAACCAGTCACCACCGAGCGTGAGACAAAGCGCATCAGCGAACCCAGCTTCAGGTAACCGGCGAGGATTTGCAGAACCCCGCATAGCAAGGTGGCGGCCAACAAATATTGCAGCCCGTGCTCTTTGACCAATGTGACCATGAGCAGCGCCATGGCACCGGTTGCCGCCGAGATCATCCCCGGTCGCCCGCCGACGAAGGCAATAACAGCGCAGATACAAAAGGAAGCGTAGAGCCCTACTTTGGGGTCGACGCCCGCAATGATAGAAAACGCAATGGCTTCTGGAACCAATGCCAGACCGACTACGAGGCCCGCGAGCACGTCGGCACGGACGTTAGAAAACCACGTTTGTTTGAGTGATTGCAGCATCAGAATATCCAAGGCAATGCATCGCACGCATATTAGGTGAATGGCGAGTGCGTCGATACGAATTCAAGTTGTGAGGATTATTGCTGGATGCGTTGGGTGTAAGAACCGGGCATACAGCCGTACGCACCGCGCGAATCAGGCGGGTGCGCGATGTTGCGGGGGGCGTAGCGCTAAGGCGGCGTAGGCTGCCAGTAAGTCATTCGAAGTACCATTATGCGGGTGTTTGCTCAAGGGTGAAGCTGAGCGAGAAGTATAGCTTCAAAGCTCCGTTGATTGCGACCGCCTGAGTGAGTTGTTCCGGTTAAAGCTGAAAAGGCAGACCAAAGATCTGCCCTCTTCTACTTACCGCAAAGCTATTTCAGCGCTTTAATTGCCGCGGCAATAAAGTCGTAGGTTTCCATCTCTTGCTTGTCCATCTCCGGCTCTGGCCACGCACTCCAGACCACTGCGACCAGGTTTTCTTTACGGTTCACATAAACAAACTGGCCAAAAATACCCTGCGCTTCAAAAGCACCATCATGCTGAGGTCGCGCTGCTTTGCCGGTAGGGAACAGCCACCATTGGTAGCCGTAACCGAGGATGTAATCTCCGCCGTAGAGCTTACCTGGCGCCAAGTATGAAGCAGGATCAACCTCAGTGGCTTTATCCAGCCAGCCCTTTGGCAAGATACGTTCGCCATCAATCACCCCGTCATTGAGGATGAACTGTCCGAAGCGCCCATAATCTTTAAGCGTGGCGGAGAAACCGCTGCTGCCGATTTCTTGGCCCGCCTGAGCATCCAGTTGCCAAAACGCTGGTTTTTCCATGCCCATGCGCGCCCAGATACGGTCGGACAAGTAATCGCTGGTGGTCATGCCGGTAGCGGCGTGAACCAATTCACTCTGCAAATGCGATTCGCCAGTGCTGTATTTGAAAACAGTCCCCGGCTTAGATTTACGCTTTAATTGGCTTAGCTGTTTGACCAGCGAACCCGGCGTGTTCGATAGCTGCAGCTCGAACATCTTGCGCCGATCCGACGTCGGGTCGCGATAGGTTTCGTTCCAGTCAGCCCCGGAACTCATGCGCAAAACCTGTTCGACGGTAACGCCGTCATAGGCTCCGCCTTTGAGCGCTGGCAGGTATTGGGTAATCGGTGCCTTAACGTTAATTCGGCCTTGCTGCACTGCCGCACCGACCAAGGTCGATGAGATCGACTTAACCACGCTGAATGATGTCCAGCGGGTGTCGGCATCGTTACCCAAGCCGTATTTTTCCAGCACCACCTTGCCATCTTTGATGATCAGCACACCGCCAACCCGATTGCGGCGCATAAAGTCATCAGCGGTTTGTTCGGCACCGTCGGCTTGATAAGTAACGTCGATATTAGCCTGCTGCGGTAACGGATAAACCTTCTCACCGCGAGCTACAGCGCGGGTGAAATACAGCTGATCCATATTGCGATAAGTACCGGGCTGATACAGCGGCGGTAAATCGTATAAGTCTTGAGCGCGGCCTATATATTGGTGTTTCTCTGGCTTAGCTGAAGTATTGGCGGCGCCGGTTTCAGTACTTGCAGTCTGCGCGCACCCACTTATTAACAGGCCAACGGTCATGCTCAGTAAACCGCCTGCGGCTCGCATCGTGATCGACATTGCTGTTCCTTATTTTTAGCGTCTATGGACAATGGGCAAATTATTGATGCCTAGACCATAGCTAGAAACAACCGCGCTGTCGCCCTCAATGGCCAGACTAGAGGCGCTGCGGTCAGCTTACAGATTCACTTCAGCACAGGCCTGAAAAAGCTGCGCTCGTAACTCACAATGCATTTGGTTTCTTCTGCGTAGCGAAAGGCTGCCTGGCAGTCTGCGTCAGTCATCGAGTCAATGCGGTACTGCTCATATGCAGCAAGGCTGGGGAAGCTAAACAGAGCCAGCGCAACATTATTGGCGCCCTCCGAAGGTAAGAAGTAACCGTGATGCTGCCCGCCAAACTTCTCTACCAGCGGAATCCAAAGTTGCGCATAGTGTTCGAACTCTGCTTGTTTATAGGCATCGATGATGTAGCGCAGATAACAGGTAACCATGGGTTGTCCTTATGATGATTGAAAGCCTGAATCACTCGGCTAGCAAAAGCGTTAGACGCCTCCAACAAAGGTGGCTCAGCCGCTTATCAGCGACTCCTTAATAGACCGACCAGCCGATCTTGTCACTGAGCATCTCCAGCGCTTCCAAACCGATCAGCGAGTTACCGGCAGGGTTCAACTCTGGCGACCACACGCAAATGGAATAACGCTCAGGAACGATAGCAATGATCCCGCCTCCGACCCCACTCTTACCGGGCAAGCCAACGCGATAAGCGAATGTGCCCGCCTCGTTATACAGGCCGCTGGTTGCCATGATCGCGTTAATTTGGGTCACTTGACGTGGGCTCATCACTCGCTCGCCAGTGAGCCGGTTTACGCCTTGGTTGGCCAGAAAACTAAAGGCGTGCGCCAGATCCACGCAGCTCATGCGTAAGGCGCAATGGTTAAAGTAACTGCGCAGCACTGAGTCGACATCGTTATGGAAGTTGCCGAATGACTGCATCAAGTAGGCGGCTGCAGCATTACGCGCGCGGTGCTCGTATTCAGACGCCGCCACCACACTGTCGATCACCACGTCACGATTGCCTGACAGGCGTCGCGCCATGTCACGCATGGCCAACGAAGGCGCGGCATAGCACGACTGGTTGATATCGCAGATCACCAAGGCGCCGGTGTTGATAAACGGATTTCGTGGAATCCCGCGCTCCAGCTCAAGCTGCACCAGCGAGTTGAAGGGCTGACCGGAAGGCTCGTAACCGAGCCGGTCCCAGATTGCTTCACCCGAGTGACCAACTGCCTGAACCAGACTGAATACCTTGGAAATACTCTGGATCGAGAACGGCGTCCGCGCATCGCCAGAAGTAAATAACTCGCCTTCGTTGCTGTACACAGCAATACCCTGCTGGTTCGGTTCAACACCGCCCAATGCCGGAATATAGTTGGCGACTTTACCCTGCCCAAGCAAAGGTCGGGTTTTCTCAATGATCTCGTCTAACAGCGCTTGCATCAGCCTACTCGTGATATTTCTGAACGGCGTCCAGCCTACAGTTGCTAGACGCATTCCGGCTAGGCGCAATCACACTCGACGGATAAATCCGAACAAAAAAAGGGAGCCCGAAGGCTCCCGCAGAGAAACTTGTAATTCAATGGCTGCACTCCAGAGCGCAGTCGCTTGGTCAGGGGTGTCTACCCATCGCTATTCGATTTCGACTAATACTTCACCCGGATTAACCCGATCGCCTTTGGCCACGTGCACAACCTTGACCGTGCCGTCGATTGGCGCTTGCACTTCGGTCTCCATCTTCATCGCTTCGGTGATCAGCAGTGACTGGCCCGCCTTGACCGTGTCGCCCTCTTTAACCAGGACATCAACGATGTTGCCCGGCATGCTGGTGCTGACATCGCCCGGACCACTGGCTTGCTTGCGCTTGCCACCGGCACCCGCGACGAAGTCGTTGAGCGGCTCGAACACCACCTCTTCGGGCATGCCATCGATCGATAGATAGAAGTGACGCTTGCCGTCGCCTTTAACGCCAACGCCAGTAATGTCGACGCGGTAGCTTTCACCGTGCACATCGACCACAAACTCGGTCGGCACACCTTCACCGCCCGCCGCTGCGACGCCAGTGCCGTCAGGGATCGGCAGCAGCACTTCAGGCACTAAAGTGCCGGCTTCGCGCTCTTCCAGGAACTTGCGCCCGATGTCCGGGAACATGGCGTAGGTCAGTACGTCTTCTTCGGATTTAGCGACAGTGCCGATTTCTTTGCGCAGTTTGGCCAACTCTGGCTTGATCAAATCAGCCGGGCGGATATCGATGACTTCTTCGCTGCCAATGGCCTGCTTACGCAGCTTCTCGTTGACCTTGCCCGGCGCTTTGCCGTAACGGCCCTGCAGGTAAAGTTTGACCTCGTTGGTGATGGTCTTGTAACGCTCGCCTGCGAGCACGTTGAACACCGCCTGCGTACCGACGATTTGCGAGGTTGGTGTCACCAACGGTGGGAAGCCAAGGTCTTCACGGACCCTTGGAATCTCGGCAAATACTTCGTTGATACGGTTCAGCGCGCCTTGCTCTTTAAGCTGGTTGGCGAGGTTGGACATCATCCCGCCCGGCACCTGATTGACCTGCACACGGGTATCGACTGCGGTGAACTCGCTTTCAAACTGGTGATACTTCTTGCGCACCGCGTGGAAGTACAGCCCGATTTCCTGAATCAGCGCCAGATCAAGACCGGTGTCGTATTGGCTGCCGCGCAGCGCTGCAACCATCGACTCAGTGCCCGGGTGGCTGGTGCCCCAGGCGAAGCTGGAGATGGCGGTGTCGATATGATCAGCACCGGCTTCAATCGCCTTGAGCTGACACATGGAGCCCATGCCTGCGGTGTCGTGGCTGTGGATAAATACCGGCAGATCGATTTCATCTTTCAGCGCTTTAACCAAATCAGCGGTGGCGTATGGGGTCAGCAGGCCCGCCATGTCCTTGATCGCGATAGAGTCGATGCCCATCGCTTGCATGGCTTTGGCCTGATCAACATAGGCCTGAGTGGTATGTACCGGGCTCACCGTGTAGCTGAGGGTGCCTTGGGCGTGCTTGCCAGCCGCTTTGACTGCTTCAATTGAGACGCGCAGGTTACGCACATCGTTCATCGCATCAAAAATACGGAACACATCGATGCCGTTAACCGCTGCCTTGGCGACGAACGCCCTGACCACATCATCGCTGTAGTGCCGATAACCGAGCAGGTTCTGGCCGCGCAGTAACATTTGCAGGCGCGTATTAGGCAGAGCAGCCTTGAGTTGGCGCAGACGCTCCCACGGATCCTCCTTGAGAAAGCGTACGCAAGCATCGAATGTCGCGCCGCCCCAGACTTCCAGCGACCAGTAACCGACCTGATCAAGCTTGGCGCAGATCGGCAGCATGTCGTCGAGGCGCATGCGCGTGGCCAGCAACGACTGGTGAGCGTCGCGCAGGATGGTGTCGGTAACAGTGATTTTCTTAACCATTTCTCAATTCCTCACAGGCCAGCGTGGGCAGCAATTGCAGTGGCGATGGCGATGGCCAGGTGCGACGGGTTACGTTTGATCGAGTACTCGGTCAGTTCCGGATGACTCTCGACGAAGCTGGTGTTGAACTGGCCGCTACGGAATTCCGGGTTTCGCAGAATTTCCTGATAATAGGCAGCGGTGGTCTTGACCCCCTGCACGCGCATGTCATCAAGGGCGCGCAAACCGCGGTCCATAGCCTCTTCCCAAGTCAGCGCCCAGACAATCAGCTTGAGGCACATCGAGTCGTAATAAGGCGGAATGGTGTAGCCGGTATAGATCGCTGTGTCGGTGCGCACACCGGGGCCGCCGGGCGCGTAGTAACGGGTGATCTTGCCGAACGACGGCAGGAAGTTGTTCTTCGGGTCTTCGGCGTTAATCCGAAACTGCAGGGCAAACCCACGGTGAATAATGTCTTCCTGCTTGACCGACAACGGCAAGCCCGAGGCGATACGAATCTGCTCGCGAACGATGTCGATGCCGGTGATTTCTTCGGTGATGGTGTGTTCCACCTGCACCCGTGTATTCATCTCCATGAAATACACCTCGCCCTCGGCGAGCAAAAATTCCACGGTGCCAGCATTCTCATAACCTACAGCTTGCGCTGCACGCACCGACAGATCGCCAATGTAAGCGCGTTGTTCGGGGGTTAGCTGAGGGCTGGGCGCGATTTCGATGAGCTTCTGATTGCGTCGCTGAATCGAGCAATCACGCTCAAACAAATGCACGACGTTGCCGTGGCTGTCCGCGAGAATCTGCGCTTCGATGTGCTTGGGATTAACAATACATTTTTCGAGAAAGACTTCAGCGCTGCCAAAAGCCTTGGTCGCTTCCGAAATGACTCGCGGGTAAGCCTGCTCAAGCTCAGCTTTGCTGTTGCAGCGACGAATACCGCGACCGCCACCACCTGAGGTGGCCTTGAGCATCACCGGATAACCAATGCGCTCGGCTTCTGTCAGTGCCTCGGTAATATCGGCGACGTTGCCTTCGGTGCCAGGTGTGACCGGCACGCCAGCTTTGATCATGCTGCGCCGGGCTTCAGTTTTATCGCCCATGCGCCGGATCACTTCAGCGCTAGGGCCGATAAATTTGATCCCACGCTCGGCGCAGATGTCAGCCAGTTCGGCGTTTTCCGAAAGAAATCCATAACCGGGATGCAGTGCATCACAACCGGTTTCGACCGCCAGATTGACCAGCTTGCGTGGGTTCAGATAACCCGCCAGCGGATCATCGCCAAGGCTGTGCGCCTCATCGGCACGCTTAACGTGCAACGCCATGCGGTCAGCGTCGGAGTAGACAGCCACCGAGCGAATGCCCATCTCGGCGCAAGCACGCACGATACGGACGGCTATCTCGCCACGGTTAGCAATCAGGATTTTCTTGATCACAAGTGTTGTCCTCGAGCATTGGGCTAACAAACCCCGCTCCATCGACTTTCTGTAAGCGGTTGTGTCCCAACCCTACGCCGCTTAATCAATTACCTAAAATCAATAATTATTTGATTACCCATAAGTAAAAACTTATATATAGGTTTTCAGGCGTAGCTTTTTGCTTTGGCTGAGTCGCAAAATCACTGAGGCGAGGCAACAAACCGTGCGTAAATCATTGATGCGAATGACACTTCGCCAATTGCAAGTGTTTCGCTCAGTCTGCGAACAACAGTCCTACAGCCGCGCTGCCGAGGAAATGTCGCTGACCCAACCAGCCGTTAGTTTGCAAATCCGCCAGTTGGAAGAGCTCGTCGGCCAGCCTCTGTTTGATTACGTCGCCAAAAAACTGCACCGCACTGAAGCCGCCGAAGCCTTGCTGAGCGCCAGCGAGGATATTTTTGGCCGACTGGAAAGCCTGGATATGCAACTGAGCAACCTGCAGGGCTCACTGCAAGGCCAACTGAGCTTGGCGGTTGAATCCAGCGCCAAATACTTCATTCCCCACCTGTTTGCTGCATTTCGCCACCAATACCCGGAAATTAACCTACAACTTACCGTGGTTAATCACGCGCAGGCCGTCAAACGACTCAGCGCAAACCGCGACGACTTATTGATTCTGTCGCAGGTGCCAACCGATATGGCGCTGGAGTTTTTACCCTTTCTGAACAACCCGATCATCGCGGTTGCGCCAGCCGATCACCCACTGTGCACTGAGCAAAAGCTGGACTTACAAGCACTGACACCGTATCCACTGCTGACTCGCGAACTAGGCTCGGGCACCCGCAAAGCCTGCGAAGAGTACTGCCACCAAAAACGTGCGCACTTCGCTAATACCTTGGAGTTTGGGTCTTTTGAGGGGCAAATAGAAGGTGTTATCGCAGGCTTGGGCATCGCGCTCTTGCCCCGACATGCCGTGCGCCGAGAACTTGATTGCGGCGTGCTGAAAGAGCTGCCCGTCAGCGAACTACCGCTGCTACGCAGTTGGTGCGTGGTGCATCCGCGCGGCAAATACCTGTCACCCGTGGCACAGGAATTTTTTACTTTTGTGCGCAACCAACGCAGCCAAATTACCTTATTAGCTGAGCGCTTCAGCCTGCCGCAAGCAAAGCCAGAAGCAGTTGCTCCCGGCATTGACTCGAACGGTTAATGCGCTGGGGCCGTCACTGCACGACCCAGCTCGCGTGAAGCAGCGATATAGTTGGCAGCAATTAATTCAGGGTAGTCAGACAACTCCTGCTGCAGCAGACGCTGCTCGGAGTAGCTCTCGATGGCTCGGCGGTATTCCATGCGTCGCTGGTCAACCAATTTACGCCGAGCTTTGGCTTGGCTGCTGGCGTACGGCTGCGATTCATCAACATAGCGCGACATATTCAGACTCCCAGACTGGATATCAGGAGCCTCAGCTTCGCCATAAAACATGACAGCTTTGCGGCAAAACAGTGAAATTGCGATGACCCGCGATCAGCCGCAACAACACTGTAAAACGCCGCGCATTCGCATAGACAGCAATCCCCTAGAACAGCGCATCCAGCAGCCGGTACCACGCGATACCTGCCCCAAGATAGAGGCGCTGAAGCCTATGCAATGGAATTTGCCGGACTGGGCTGACAGGAAATGGAAACACCTCGTTCTTGCCCATCAACCGCAGCGCCAACCGCCTGCCAAGCGCCGTTGACAAAGCGACGCCACGCCCGTTGTAACCGAGCAGACAGGAAATGCCCGGAGCAGGCTCATGCAAGTGCGGTAAAAAATCCTGGGTCAGCGCCACGCGGCCGCTCCACCGATACTCGATGGGAGTACCAGCGAGTTGTGGGAAAAGCCCTGTTAACGAGCGCTCCAGATGTTCCCAGTCGGCCTGTCGAGATGGCTCGGAGAACGGTCCGCGCCCGCCAAGCAACAGACGCCCCTGCGCATCCTGCTTGAAATACAGCAGCAACCGGCGCGCGTCCGAACAGACTTCACCTCCCGGAAGAATACTTTCGCGCAACGACTGCGGCAGTGGCTTGGTGGCGACAATAAAACTGTTGGCGGCTATCAACGTTTGACGCAGCCCTGGTAACAGTTCGTCGCTGTAGCCGTTGGTTGCCAGCAACACCCGTTCAGCGCTCACATTGGCCCCTTGCGCAGTGCTCAACTGCCAACGCCCGTCGTGACGGCGCAACCCCGTAACACGACTACTACCGTGGATGCGCGCGCCTTTTTCACTGGCAATACGAGCCAGGCCGCGGGCATAACTAAGGGGATGCAGACTACCTGCACGCGGATCGACCCAACCCCCCAGGTAATTGCTACTGCCGATACGCTGGGTCACAGCAGCCTGATCAAGTAACTCAACCGCCACCCCGCGCTGACGCCACTGCTCGGCACGCTGCTCAATAGCGCGCATCGAAGTCGTGGATGCAGCTGGTTGAATCCAGCCTTTACGGGTTGCGTCGCACTGGATGGCATGGCGTTCAATCAGATTGAAGACCTCATCTGCAGCGCCCCCCGCCGCGTCAATCAGCGCTTGCCCGCGCTCGTCACCAAAACGAGCCAGCAATTGCTCGGGGTCGTATTTCAAGCCAGGAATTACTTGGCCGCCATTACGCCCGGAGGCACCCCAACCGGGCTCTCCAGCATCAAGAACACAGACATCGACTCCAGCCTCAGCGAGATACAGCGCGGTGACCAAACCGGTATAACCAGCGCCGACAATAACTACATCAGCACGGCAATCGACTGCCAACGGCGCCGTCTCTATGCCCGCCGCAGCGGTCGCCGCCCACAGCGAGTTTGGCAGGTGGGTGGGTCGCGATGCGCTCATGATGCAGAAGCCTCGTGGCTTAGCATGCGCCGCAAGAAATCTTGCGTACGCGCATGCTGCGGTGAGCTAAGCACTTGACGCGCTGGTCCTTCTTCGATGATCACGCCGCCATGCAGAAAACACACCTTGTCAGCAACATCACGGGCGAAACCCATCTCATGCGTCACTACCACCATGGTCATGCCTTCATCGGCCAACTGACGCATTACTGCCAAGACTTCGCCAACCAGTTCCGGATCAAGCGCGGAGGTCGGCTCGTCAAAAAGAATTGCTTTGGGTTTCATCGCCAGCGCCCGCGCAATTGCCACGCGCTGTTGCTGGCCTCCTGACAATTCGTCCGGGTAGGCATCCATGCGATGTGATAAACCGACCTTTTCCAACAGGGCACGAGCATCCTCACGGGCCTGCCCTGGGTTTTCCTTCTTCACATAGACCGGCCCTTCCATGACATTTTCCAAGGCCGTGCGATGAGGAAACAGATTAAAACGCTGAAACACCATCGCCACTTGAGTGCGAATTTCGTGAATGCGCTTATCGTGCCGGTTAACTTTTTCACCGCCTACCAAGACATCACCCTGGTCGTAACTTTCCAGACCATTTATGCAACGCAGCAGTGTCGACTTTCCGGAGCCGGAGGGGCCAATCAAGCAAACCACTTCACCGCTATTGACGCTCAAGTCGATACCTTCAAGCACTTTCATATTGCCGAAGCTTTTGTGCAGCGCCTTGATCTCAATCATTTGGACTTCCTCACGCCAATTCGCGCTTCCAACCGACGCAGCGCGTAGGACAGCGGCAAGCTCAGGGCCAGATAGAGCAACGCCACCAAGGTATAAACGGTCATATTCTCGAAGGTCGACGAAGCAATCAGCTGCCCCGCACGCGTCATTTCAGCCACGGTAATAGTGGAAACCAGCGAGGAGTCCTTGAGCATCATCACCAGCGTATTGCCATAAGGCGGCAGCGCAATACGGAACGCCTGTGGCAGCACCACACGGCGCATGACCATCGCACCGCGCATTCCGATAGACTCTGCGGCCTCAATCTGGCCTTGATGAATGGCCTGGATGCCCGCGCGAAAGTTTTCAGCTTGATAGGCCGAATAGGCGATACCCAAACCAATGACACCGGCCTGAAAAGCACTTAGCTGGATACCAAAATCAGGTAAAACGAAATAGATGTAAAACAACTGCACGATAATTGGCAGGCCACGAATGATGCTGACCAGGCCTATGGCGAACAGGGCTATCGGGCGCACTTTAGAAACCATCATCAGCGCCAGCAGCAAACCGAGTACAGAGCTGAGCAGGAATGAGCCAGCCGTGACCTGAATCGTGACCACCGCCCCTTTCAAAAGAATAGGGAGGAAGTCCAGAGCATTCTGCAAGAACATAAGACTACCCAAGGCTTAACAGAGGGAGCCGCCCGCCAGCTTCAGCGGGCTGGCGAAAGATCAGTTGAGCTTCCACTTCTCAATGATGCGCTCAAGCGAACCGTCGGCCTTGATCGCCGCGATACCCTTGTTGACTCGAGCGAGCATCTCGCTGTCGCCTTTACGCACCACCAGGCAGACATCACCCATGATCACTGGCTGGTAATCACGCACCAGGCGCACTTGATCATGGCCGCCTTGAGCCAACTGGTATGCCATGATCGGGCGATCGGCAAAGCCCGCCTTGATTCGGCCAAGGGTCAGGTCGCGCATCAGGTCGGCGATAGAGTCATAGCCGCGCACTTCCTTGAATATTCCGCGCTTGTTCAACTCATCGAAGAACACCGTCCCCACTTGGGCACCAACAACCTGACCGGCCAGATCTTCCATCTTGGTGTAGGCCGTCTGGTCATCCGCCTTAACCATCAAACCCTCGCCATAACTGAAAACCGGGTCAGAGAACTGCACCACTTTTTCACGCACAGGCGTGCGCAACATGGCCGCAGAAATCACGTCGATCTTCTTCGAAGTCAGAGAAGGAATCAGTGCTGAGAATGTCGTTTGCTGGATACCGACCTCGAAACCAGCCGCATCAGCCACTGCCTGCACGGCATCGATCATCATGCCTTGGATGCTCTGGCTCTTGACGTCGAGAAAGGTAAAGGGAACGCCGGTAGCGGTTGCTCCGACCCTGTATTGAGGCTCAGTAGCGGCACTGACGGAACCCGCAAAACCGCTGACCATTACGCATAGAAGCACGAGTGAACGCAAACGTGTGTACATGGTTTATCTCCAATTGGACGCTGTTATTGTCGTAAGTCCTTGATGGATGGCCTCAGGGGTCGGCAGGAGGCACAAACTGACTATAAACAATTTACAAGAATCGTAAAGAGATTTATAAGTATCGATAATCGATACGATAACAACACAAAGGCCAGCCATGAGCGAAGACAACAGCACTCTGTTCAATCAGTCACTGGAAAAAGGACTCGCGGTTTTACGCGCTTTCGATGCACACCGCCGCACCATGAACCTAGCCGAGGTGGCTGAAGCCGCTGGCATCAACAAGAGTTCAGCCCAGCGCATGATCCATACGCTGGAACAGCTCGGTTATGTCCGTAAGCACCCGCTAACGAAACGCTTCCAATTGACACCCCGAGTAATGGAGATCGGTTATAACTACCTCGCCGCCGACACCTTGGTGGATGTGGCGAATCCATTCCTGGCCGAGTTGGCACAGGTCACTGGCGAAACCACCAACCTGACCGAGCCAGACGGCTTGGAGATGGTCTATGTCGCTCGATTCGTCGCGCCCAAATTTATTCCTATTCACATGCCCATCGGCAGCCGCATACCCATGTATTGCACCGGCTCTGGCCGTGCTTATTTGAGCGCGTTGATGGATACACAGATCGACACGTTGCTGGGCGCCAGCGACCTGAAGCGGCACACCCTGCACACTCTGACTTCGATGGATGAAATTCGCGCACAGATCGAAGCGACTCGTCGCCAAGGATATGCGACCAACAAAGAGGAATTGTTTCTCGGCGACATGACAATCGCGGCGCCTATTCTCGGCAGCCAAGGCCTGCCCGTTGCGGCCGTGCATGTGGTGGCCCCGACCAGTCGCTGGACCCTGGAAGAAGCAGAACGCAAGCTTGCACCCGCAGTTATTGAGTGCGCTCGAGCAATCCGCACTTCGATTCGCACCCTATGATTGAGCGCTGCGCACAACCAAGCTACAGGGGAAGGACGCTCAGATGTCCTCGGACGCCCGCACCGACTTCGGAGACAAACGCAGGCTGCGAAGGCTGCGCTTGACGCTCTTCAGGTGGTTAACCAGCGACGGGCCACGCGCCATGGCAACGCCCATCGCAAGCACGTCAATGACCACCAAGTGGGCGATGCGCGAGGTCAGCGGGGTATAGATTTCGGTGTCTTCGTGAACATCCACCGCCAAGTTGACGCTAGCCAGGTCAGCCAAAGGAGTCTGACTCGGGCATAGGGTAATCAGCGTAGCGCCGGTTTCACGTACCAGATTGGCGGTGACCAGCAAGTCCTTGGAGCGCCCAGACTGGGAAATACAAATAGCCACATCATTGGGCTTGAGGGTGACCGCTGACATCGCCTGCATATGTGGGTCTGAATAGGCCGCTGCCGTCAGCAGCAAACGGAAAAACTTGTGCTGGGCATCCGCCGCCACTGCACCTGATGCACCAAAGCCATAAAACTCCACACGCTGCGCATTGGCACAGGCAGCAATTGCCTGCTGCAACGCTTGCGGATCAAGCTTTTCACGCACTTCCATCAAGGTGTGCAGCGTGGTGTCGAAGATTTTCAGACTGAAATCCGAGACCGAGTCATCTTCATGGATCGCAAACTGGCCAAAACTGGCGCCGGCGGCAAGACTTTGCGCCAGCTTCAGCTTGAGATCCTGGAATCCGGTACAACCAATCGCCCGACAAAATCGCACGATGGTTGGCTCGCTGATTCCGACACTGTGCGCAAGCTCGGCCATGGAGCTGTGCATGACAACTGCAGGATCAAGTAGCACGTGATCAGCCACCTTAAGCTCGGATTTACGGAGCAAGTGGCGCGATTGAGTGATGTGCTGCAACAAATTCACAAGATTAGACTCGGTATTTAACAGGCATGTGAGTCGCCAAGAACCTAACCCGAGTTAGTCTACAAAAACGGACAGGGTTGTGGCCTGACGACACGGTGAAGTAATCATTGCTGTAGTGACTTTGTAGTTATACTACATGAGTGCGTGTATCGCACTGTTTAACCGAGCTGGAGTTGCGATTTTGAGTATTGCGTGTGACATGTTGGTTTTTGGCGGCACCGGCGATCTGGCTCTGCATAAACTGCTTCCAGCGCTCTATTACCTGCATCGCGACGGTCGCCTGCATGCTGATATGCGGATCATTGCCTTGGCCCGCAGCAAGCACAGCAGCGCTGACTACAAAAGCCTTGCAGAGCGACATTGCCGAGCAAAAATCGCCGAATCTGACTTCGATCCGCAGTGCTGGCAAGCCTTTAGCGACCGTCTCGACTACTTCGCCATGGACGCCTCGCAACGCACTGACTTTGCTCGCTTGGCGCAGTTTCTGGGCAACATCGAAAAGCGTGTGCGGGTTTACTACCTCGCGACCGCCCCGGACCTGTTCGAAGCCATCGCTGCACACTTGAAAACCGCCGGCTTGGCTGACGCCTACTCGCGCATCGTGCTGGAGAAACCTATCGGTCACTCCTTACTGTCGGCACAAGCAATCAATGCATCGCTGGGTAATGTATTTGATGAGTCGCAGGTGTTTCGCATTGACCACTATCTCGGCAAGGAAACCGTACAGAATCTGATGGCACTGCGTTTTGCCAACATGCTCTTCGAGCCCATCTGGCGTGCGGCGCACATCGACCACGTACAAATCAGCGTCTGCGAAACTCTTGGCGTCGAAAACCGTGGCAACTACTACGAACACGCTGGCGCCATGCGCGACATGGTGCAAAACCACTTATTGCAATTACTCTGCCTGGTTGCGATGGAGCCACCGGTGCGCTTTGACGCCGAGTCGGTGCGCAACGAGAAGGTCAAAGTACTCGAAGCCCTGAGGCCGATAACCGACCAGGATGTCCGCGACAAAACCGTGCGCGGGCAATACACCGCAGGCCAGATCGCTGGCCAACCCGTGCCTGCCTACTACTTCGAGAAAAATGTCGATAACGACAGCGATACCGAAACCTTCGTCGCGATTCAGGCACAGGTCGAAAATTGGCGCTGGGCTGGGGTGCCATTTTATCTGCGTACCGGCAAACGCCTGGCCGAAAAAACTTCGGAGATTCTGATTCAATTCAAGCCCGTGCCCCATGCGCTGTTTGCCGAAGGCGATGCCAATCAATTGCTGATTCGCCTCCAACCGGAAGAGCGCATCAGCCTGCATCTGATGGCGAAAAATCCCGGTAAAGGCATGAAACTGGAGCCGGTTGCGCTTGATCTGAATCTGGCCACCGCATTCAAGCAACAACGCCGCTGGGACGCCTACGAACGCTTGCTGCTAGATGTGATTGACGGCGATTCGACATTGTTTATGCGCCGCGATGAGGTTGAGGCCGCGTGGCGCTGGGTGGATCCGATCATCAAAGGCTGGCAGCAACATTATCAGCGCCCGCGACCTTATCCCGCTGGCAGCAACGGGCCAGAACAGCTGCAACATTTACTTGAGCGACACGGACGAAAGTGGATGCAATCGCCGGGTTCAAGCTGAGCGAGCGGCGATAACTTCGACCAGTTTCGGCGGCAAATACCGACTCAACTGGTTGTTGCTCAGAGGCAATAGCTTTGGCAGCAATTGCATCAACGCAAGCGGGCTGAGCCTGGCGCAAACACTTGCCTGACGCTGCATGGACAGCATGCCAATCACCCGGACCACAGCCTCCATGTGCCGACGTTGTGCAGCCTATTCGGCAAGACGCGCCAAAAAATCAGTCGAGCAACCACGCAATCCCTGCCCGGCAACCGGAAGGTTTTCCATGTGCTCAAGAATCGACACTACATAGCCTTCGTTATTGAGCGCAAAAAACAGCACCTTCAACTGCGCCGCAGAAAGAAAGTTGGCGAAATCAGCGGCTGTCGAGAATGCATGAATGCTACAAAGCTCTTGGGTCAGCTCAATGTGGAACTCTTCTGGCAAGTCCATGTAGTCATCACGTATGGCTTGCGGCTGCAGATACCTGACCACCTGCGCAATCAGGGGCATCGGCATGCTCTGAGCGAGACGCGTAAATTGTTCGGTCGATAACTGGGTAATAAGCCCAGCCGCCTGTTTAGGGCGAATCCGACCCAGTATTGCCTGCTTAAATGGCAGAGGAATTCTGCCTTTACAGGCCATCAAAAGGCGTACAGCAACGTTGATCTGCGCAGAACCTGGCATGGCAACCTTCCTTAAAAGCCAACCAAACTGAGTCATTTCACTGTCAGCCCTGAGCCGGACCCGATTAGCACGGCAGACGCCCGCTCAGCTCGACAGATAGCCAATTAACATCACACCTTTGTACTGGCTGTAACCAACCAATCGTTAGCAAACGACTGATCTTGTTTGACACCCGGCAACGGCCCGGAACAGAGGTATTTTTCAGTTAACAGCGCAAACCCTGAACTGATTACTTAAACAGTGGTTTGCCCTGCGTGCGCCAGCCCCCTAGAATGCTGCGATGCATGATGATCTCTCGCTTCTCCTCAACTCTCTGAATGACGCCCAACGCCAAGCCGTAGCGGCTGGTCTTGGCCGTCAATTGGTCCTGGCCGGCGCTGGCTCCGGTAAAACCCGTGTGTTGGTGCACCGTATCGCTTGGTTGATCCAGGTTGAAAACGCTTCACCCCACAGCATTTTGTCGGTGACCTTTACCAACAAAGCCGCAGCCGAAATGCGTGTGCGTATTGAGCAGATGCTCGGTACCAGCCCGGCCGGCATGTGGGTTGGCACCTTCCACGGCTTGGCCCATCGGTTATTACGCGCACACTGGCAAGAAGCCGGTCTGACCGAAAATTTCCAAATTCTCGACTCTGATGACCAGCAACGCTTGGTAAAACGAGTGATTCGCGAACTGGGCCTGGATGAGCAGCGCTGGCCGCCACGTCAGGCGCAGTGGTTTATTAACGGCCAGAAAGACGAAGGTCTGCGCCCGCAACACACCCAGCCCGGCGGCGATCTGTTCCTCGCGACCATGCTGAAAATCTACGAAGCCTATGAAGCCGCTTGCGCACGTGCGGGCGTCATCGACTTCTCCGAGCTACTGCTGCGTGCGCTGGATCTATGGCGTGACAAGCCGGGCTTGCTGGAACATTACCAGCGCCGCTTCCGGCATATTCTGGTCGACGAATTTCAGGACACCAATGCCGTGCAATACGCCTGGCTGCGCATCCTTGCCAAAGGCGGCGACAGCTTTATGGTGGTTGGCGATGACGACCAATCGATTTACGGCTGGCGCGGCGCCAAGATTGAGAATATCCAACAGTTCTCCAACGACTTTGCCGACGCTGAAATTATCCGCTTGGAGCAAAACTACCGCTCCACGGCTGGCATCCTCAAAGCCGCTAACGCCCTGATCGCCAATAACCAAGGGCGCCTGGGTAAAGAACTGTGGACCGAAGATGCGGATGGCGAACCCATCAGCCTGTATGCCGCTTTCAACGAACACGACGAAGCGCGTTATGTCGTCGAGTCGATTGAGGATGCGCTGCGCAAAGACGGCCTCAAGCGTAGCGAAATCGCCATTCTATATCGCTCCAACGCCCAGTCGCGGGTACTTGAAGAAGCCTTGCTGCGCGAGAAAATCCCTTACCGCATTTATGGCGGTCAGCGCTTCTTCGAGCGCGCTGAAATCAAGAACGCGATGGCTTACATGCGCATGCTTGATGGCCGCGGCAACGATGCTGCGCTGGAGCGAATCATCAACGTACCGGCCCGAGGTATCGGCGAAAAAACTGTAGAAACCATTCGCGAATTTGCCCGCAGCAATGATGTGGCGATGTGGGAAGCCATACAACTGATGGTTGCGGGCAAGCTGCTGCCGGGGCGTGCGTCTGGCGCACTGGCGGGGTTTATCGAGCTGATTGAAAACCTCGCGGCCAAAGTGCTGGAAATGCCGCTGCACCTGATGGCCCAGACCGTCATCGAGCAAAGTGGTTTGATCGCTTACCACCAGGCTGAAAAAGGCGAAAAAGCCCAGGCTCGTATCGAAAACCTTGAGGAACTGGTCAGCGCCGCGCGCAGCTTCGAGAATGACGAAGATGACGAACAAACACCGCTGCAAGCATTCCTTGGCCATGCTTCGCTTGAGGCCGGTGACACACAAGCGGCCGAGCATGAAGACAGCATTCAACTGATGACCCTGCACAGTGCCAAGGGCCTTGAGTTCCCGCAGGTGTTTTTGGTCGGCGTCGAGGAAGGCCTGTTCCCGCACAAGATGAGCCTTGAAGAGCCCGGTCGCCTCGAAGAAGAGCGCCGCCTGGCCTACGTAGGCATCACCCGGGCCATGCAGAAACTGGTGATCAGCTACGCCGAAACACGGCGCCTGTACGGCAGCGAAACCTATAACAAGGTTTCGCGCTTCGTCCGCGAAATTCCGCCAACACTGATCCAGGAAGTGCGCCTGTCCAACAGCGTCAGTCGTCCGTACGGGGGCAGCAGTCAGGGCACCAGCAGCAGCTCGATGTTCGCTGGCAGCGAGATTCCACAAACCGCATTCAGCCTCGGCCAACGCGTACGCCATGCATTGTTCGGCGAGGGCACCATCCTTAACTTTGAGGGTTCTGGCGCGCAGGCACGGGTACAAGTGAATTTTGAAGATGAAGGCAGTAAGTGGCTGATGCTCAGCTACGCCAAATTAGACGCGTTATAACAATAACCGCACACAGGGGAAGATATTGATGAACCGCCGCAACTTGCTCGGCGCTGCCGTCGCACTGTTCGCCGCCATGGGCCTGGCTGGCTGCAAAGAAGAAACCAAGGCAACAACCGCAGAAACCAGCGCACCGGCACAAAGTTTCCACTGGAAGATGGTCACCGCCTGGCCAAAGAACTACCCAGGGCTGGGCACCGCAGCAGAACGGCTGGCCGAACGAGTCTCGACCATGAGCAACGGCCGCCTGACCATCAAGGTTTATGCCGCGGGTGAACTCGTTCCGGCGCTTGAGGTGTTTGATGCAGTTTCACGCGGCACAGCTGAACTCGGCCACGGCGCAGCGTATTACTGGAAAGGTAAAGTACCAGCCGCACAGTTCTTCACTGCGGTGCCTTTTGGCCTGTCAGCCAGCGAGATGAATGCGTGGCTGAGCAAGGGCGACGGTCAGAAACTCTGGGACGAGGCCTATGCACCTTTCGGCGTTAAACCGATGGTTGTGGGCAACACCGGCATGCAAATGGGCGGCTGGTACAACAAGGAAATTAACTCGCTGGACGACCTCAAAGGTCTGAAAATCCGCATGCCGGGCCTCGGCGGCGAAGTACTCAGCCGCTTGGGTGCAACCACAGTCAATCTACCGGGCGGCGAAGTGTTCACCGCGCTGGAAACCGGCGCAATTGATGCAACCGACTGGGTCAGCCCATATAACGATTTGGCGTTTGGCCTGAACAAATCGGCCAAATACTACTATTTCCCGGGCTGGCAAGAACCGCAAGCTGTGCTTGAGTTGTTGATTAATCAGAAAGCCCTCGACAGCTTGCCGCAAGACCTGCGCGCGATCCTTACCGAAGCCACGCTGGCGGCTAATCAGGACATGATGGACGACTACGTTTATCACAACGCCACAGCGCTGGTTGAGTTGAAGAAACAAGGCACACAACTCAAGCGCTTCCCAGATGAAGTTCTCGCTGCAATGAAACAGCAATCCAGCGCAGTACTGGGTGAATTGGCTGGGCAAAGCGAGCTGAACACACGTATCTGGAACTCGATGAAGGCCTTCCAGGAGCAGGTCACGCCAATGCACGAAGTCTCTGAAAAAGAGCTTTACAACTGGCGCTGAGACTGAGCCTTCTTAAGCCGATGCTCTGTGCACATAATGTGTTGAGGGCATCGGCGTCTCGCCCCTGCATTGACTGCTCAGCGCAGAAAAAACCCGAAACATTCTCTCGCTAGTCATCCTGACAGCGCTCACGCAGTATCGCCTGCATAGCTTCATCACTTGTTTACCACCAAGAGACACACTCTCATGCAACGTTTCATCAGCCTCGCCATGGTGCTTTGCATGGCCATGACTTTCAGCCTGCACGCCGACGCCAAGCGTTTTGGCGGCGGCAAATCATTCGGCTCGGCGCCAAGCCATCAAACCCGCCAGGCTGCGCCGCAATCACAACCCAATGCCGGTGCAGCCGCTGCCGGTCGTCCCGCAGCTGCAAGCGGGGCTTCGCGCTGGCTTGGCCCGTTGGCCGGCTTGGCTGCGGGCGGTTTGTTGGCCTCGATGTTTATGGGCGATGGTTTCCAGGGCATGCAGATCTTTGATTTCCTGATCATCGGCCTGATCGCCTTTATGATCTTCCGCTTTCTCGCCGCCCGTCGTCAGGCCGCACAGCCGCATACAGCTAACGGCGCGCCGATGCAGCGTGAAGTGCCAGGGAATGACTCGCCTGCAGCTTCGATATTCGGCAATAAGGCCGCAGCCAGTAAGCCGGTGATCAATGCACCTGCGTGGTTCAACGAGCAAAACTTTATCGCCGCTGGCCGTGAACACTTTATGAACCTGCAACAGCATTGGGACGCCAATGAGATGGAGCAGATCAGTGAGTTCGTAACACCGCAGTTGCTTGAGTTCCTCAAGCGTGAGCGTGCTGATCTGGGTGATGGCTTCCAGGCCACCTACATCGATGAGCTTGATGTGCAGCTTGATGGTGTCGACGACCAGAGCGACAAAACCATCGCCACTCTGACGTTCAGCGGTATCGCCAAAACCTCACGCTTCGATCAAGGCGAAGCCTTTAGCGAAAGCTGGCGTCTTGAACGGGTCACTGGCGAAAACCAGCCGTGGATTGTTGCAGGCATCCGCCAGAACGCATAAATCCAGCCTTGGGCGTTGCAACCTTCTGAAGTGGCGCAAAGCTACCAGCGGTTGCAGCGCACCAGCCCCGGACTGGATCACGCTGCCACTGAACCAACCGAGGTTTTAGCGCAGCGACCTCGAAGTCAAAAACCGGCACATATTCCACTCAGCAAAATTGCATGCACAATTGGGCTGTTTGCCTGCGCTTGGCTACTGTATAAAGCGCCCATTGCCGATGCGATCCTAGCTCTGCAATCCTACCGCTAGCCATCAACCGTCCAGGAGCCCGCCCGTGGAAGAAGTTATTGATCAACTACGCGAACTGAACGAACCGGTTCCAGTGCCGCTTGAGCTGCCTGAAGAAGAGTTGCTAGTCGAAATTCAGGAGCAAATCCTGATTCACTTGCCTTATGAGTTGCGTGAGTTTCTGCTCAAAGTCAGCGATGTGGTGTATGGCCGTCTTGAGCCTGTGACTGCAACTGACCCGCAATCTCACACCTATCTACCCGAAGTAGCCTCAGTTGCCTGGTCACTGGGCGTACCTCGTGAACTGGTGCCGATCTGTGAAGATCGCGGCAATTACTACTGTGTTGAAGAAGATGGCACCGTAGTTCTCTGGGAACAGGACACCGAAGAACTCAGTGAAGAAAACTGGGAATCGGTTTGGCACTGGGTCCGCGATGTCTGGCTGGAAAGCTGATTGAGCTGAATCCGTGAGTGCAGGCGCGATCCAGCGCCTGCCATGATTGACAGCAAGGCATTTTCACACCGATCATGTGTGAAATAATGAACAACATGTTCTAAATAGCGCTCGCCGCCTGATTAACCACGCACAGACTGAACAACCGAGCAGGCTCAAGCGTCTCAACTCACAAGCTTGCTGCACAAACGCTCGGGAAATTGCCAATCTAATTGCAACGTACAACTACGCTTGATGGAAGCCTCACCCACACACGGAAATCACCACTGGAGTTAGCCTTATGAGCACACCTGTCGTCCTTATCACTGGCGCCGCTGGCGGACTCGGTCGGGCCATCGCCAAACGCTTTTCACAAAGCCGTTGGCGTGTGACAGCCACTGATGTCGACAAAAGTGGTTTGCACTCACTCAATACCTTGGTGCCGTTGGATTACAGTGCGACTGCTGATCTGCGCAGTGCCAAAAATTGTCATGATCTGATCGCGGCAGTACTGGCCAGCACGGGTCGTATCGATGCGGTTATCAACGCTGCTGGTGTCTGGCGCGAAGGGCCGGTTGAAAAGTTCAGTGAAGAAGACTTCGATCTGGTGATGGGGGTTAATCTCAAGGCAGCCTTCTATCTCGGCCAGGCCGCAACGCCACATTTGAAAGAAAGCCGTGGCTGTATCGTCAATATTGCCAGCGATGCAGGTCGCCAGGCCTACCGTGGTTCAGCCGCCTACTGTGCGAGCAAAGCCGGACTGGTGATGCTAAGCAAGACCATGGCTCTTGAACTCGCAGAGTTTGGTGTGCGGGTTAATGTGGTGTCGCCCGGCGATATCGCCACGCCAATGCTCGACTATCAAGCGGAACGCTACGGCAACGGCAACCCAAAGGCTTACAAGCGCGAATTGCTTAGCCAGTACCCTCAAGGCCGTGAAGCGCGCTTCCTGCGCCCGGAAGAAGTCGCCGAGATGGTCTGGTTTCTCTGTCAACCTGCAGCCGAAGCCATTACTGGCGCCGACATGGCCATTGACTTCGGTATCTCTGCCGGTAAGTAATATCAACCCAATAACCGCGTGTGCCGACAACACGCGGTTCCCCGCTTAACACCTGCCTGCAGTATTGCCGAGCGACGCAAACACTGACTGACTATTGATTCAAACCGGCAATGTGTTTGAATCCTTCCTCCTTCAAGATACGGACACTCAGCTAATGGTTCCCGGAAACGCACAATTGACGATGACCGTGCTGATGACCCCAGATATGGCCAACTTCTCTGGCAAAGTCCACGGAGGCACGCTGCTTAAGTATCTGGACGAAGTGGCCTACGCTTGTGCCAGCCGCTACGCTGGCAGCTATGTAGTGACGCTGTCTGTTGATCAAGTGACCTTTCGCCAGCCAATTCACGTCGGTGAACTGGTGACCTTTCTCGCCTCAGTCAACTTCACCGGCACCACCTCAATGGAAGTCGGCATCAAGGTCGTGACTGAAAATATTCGTGAACGCTCAGTGCGCCATACCAACAGCTGCTTTTTCACCATGGTTGCCGTCGATGACCAAGGCCGCTCGATGAAAGTGCCACCGCGCCAACCAGAAACCCCCGAAGAACAGCGCCGTTTTACCAAGGGCCAACAACGCCGTGCGATCCGCCAGGAAATGGAGCACCGCTACAAACAACTCAAAGAGCAAGGCTAACCAAGGCCGCGCAATAGCAGACAATATCGGGCCCGGCTGGCAAGATGCAGCATTGTCTGCCCTGCACGGCTCAACTGGAGCTTCACCATGCTGACCCTCGGCAATATCTTCGTGCTAATGCTGCTCGCCACTGCTGGCGCCTGGCTTTGGCATGCCCATGGGTTGCGTGAGCGCACGCTGGTGTTAGTCAAACAATACTGTGAGAAAGCCGACATCGAGCTGCTGGATGAAAACGTCGCGTTTCGCAAAATCACACTGCTCAAAGATGGCAAAGGACGCAAACGTATCGCCCGCGTTTATGGCTTCGAATTCACGGTGACGGGCGAACAACGCCATGCGGGTCAGGTCATCATGTTCGGGCCCAACCTTGGCAGCATTGAGCTGGCGCCGCATCCATTTCGCGAGCCTCAAAGCGAAGATCCGCAAGTGGTGCGCCAACCTCCGCAGGTTATCGAACTGGATCAATGGCGCCGTGAGCGGCGCCCGCCGCCGCAATAACTCTCGGTTTGCGTAATCGCATCGCACTTGACCGCCCAATTGCTTTGCCGCTGACAAGCGCTTGCATTCAGCTTGACCAATACTCAGCAACGTCTCGACCGGCAGAAAACGGCCAAGAGCGGACCTTGAGATAATTCTAAAAATTCAGGGGAGAATTTACTCCAAGGTCGAGGCTCCCCCGTTCAGTCGCCTTTGCTGTCGGATCTAAGCTGGCTTCGAAATACCATGCACGGTGGATTTGGAGGGGCTACCTGTAGCAGGCCGTTTTTCTTTCCAGAGTTTCGCAACCCTATACCAAGAAACCATTTCTTAAATGCCTGCTCTTGATAATTCCAACTTACGCAGCCGTGGCTAATCGTTCAATGGGTGTTGAGCATTTCTCTCTGATGACGATGTCCTAGAACCTCGTAACCCACTACCGTGATGATCGGCGCAAACATAAGTACGACCAAGCACACTACGATACTCATGCCCATTATCGCCGCGATGATCGCAGTCGCGATGACCACACTGGTCGCAACCAAGAGCCATACATGCAGGAGGTCAAAGCGGCGCACCAGAAAATAATGAAGCGCGTAGATCAAGCCAAGGAAAACCGCAACCGGAATAACTGTGGCGAGCAGAGCTGGGAGCGATCCTATGTATGCCTTGTTCTCAATAACGTTTGCCGCAACGTCCAGACCTGCCCCCGTCGCTACAATGGACGTAATAATCAGTATTTGCCCGTAGCTCCATATGAAAGCGCGTGAGCGATGGGCCTGCAACACGTGCCCCGACGGTAGAATGGAATATACCCACCACAGGCTAAAGGTCAGTCCGACTCCTGCTATGCAGGCCAATGCCGTTTCCAGCGTCCATCCTTGATGCTCCATTGCGGCAGATAAAGTCGCGACGGTACCCACCAATCCTTCACCTAGCGCAAGGATTGCGAATAAGGTATAGCGCTCGGCAATGTGCTCTGCGTGCTAGGGTGTACCGCCATCCTTTCGCTCAGCTAACGCAGGTCCGGTGAACTCGATTAGGAAACCTATGACGACCAAGGTAAGGGTCAAGCTCATCGAGAAAGGGAAAAGAACAATCGCTATCCAACCTATCTGCGCTACTGTTATTGCGACGGCATAAGTGAGGCAAGTGCGGCGCCGTGTGAGGTCTTGCCTCGCTGCACGCAGCCATTGAAAAATCATCGCGACGCGCATGATCACGTAGCCGATTACCATCACCGAGTTATCTAATTGCTGGCCTTGTTCGAGTGAGGTGAACATGCGTGGTAAGCCGACCGCCAGTACCAGCACACCACTCATCTGTACCATCGTGGTGATGCGGAAAATCCAATCGTCAGTGTCGTAGGCTGATGCGAACCAGGTGAAATTGAACCAGGCCCAACAGATGCACAGGCTCGAAAATCCGAACCCGACTAATGCGGCGAAGTAGTGGCCTGCAGCGAGCGCGTGTGCGAACTGTGCAGCAGCAAACGCAAAGCAGATCACGAAAGTCAGGTCGAACAATAACTCCAGCGACGAGGCAACGCGGTGTATCTCGTGCGGATCGCGCCCGGACATTCGTCGTATGTGGTGGTGTAGAGCTTTAGTAACAGACGCAGATGTGCTCATGCATGATCCCTCGTTGGCGAGCGCTATGTATCAAAGGTGATGTGAAAAGTTACGTTCTAAGTGACAAACAAATGCTATCGCTTTCAGTGTGAAACGCCTCCAACTAGTCGGCTAGCACACGCCGCTACTCAGAGGTGTCCGTCTCGAGACGCATGCGTTTGATATCACGCGATGGGGGCGCACCAAACAGTCGCTTGTATTCCCGGTTGAACTGCGAGGCGCTCTCATAGCCAACAAGATTGCTCGCTTCACCTGCATCGAAAGCCTGGTTTAACATTAACTGCCGAGCCTCCTGCAGACGCATTTGCTTCTGGAATTGCAGAGGACTCATGCCGGTGATATCGCGAAAATGTTGTCGGAAGGTAGACGGAGTCATGTGTGCGTGGGCGGCCAAGTCATTCAGATTCAAGGCTTGTTTGAAATTCTTTCTGAGCCAAGAAAGCGTTTGAGCCATTCGTTGACGCGGTGTGCCGTCGGCAATGATGTGTCGAAGTTGGGGGCCTTGAGGGCCAGCTAACAAACGAACAATAATTTCTTGCTGAAGTAGTGGAGCAAGCGGGGTCACCAACATTTGAGGCTCATCCAGTAGCCGCACAAGTCGCATAAGCGCATCGAATAAAGCAGGGTCCAGATTGTGAACAGAGATGGGCTCATAGGCGGTCTCGGACGAGGGCGGTAGTTCCATCTCGTAAGCCACTTGCGCAATCTGGCGAATATCCAGCTTCAGCATCATACCCAGCAGTGGCTCGCTGCGTGACGCCTGCGTGACATGAGCAGTCACTGGCATGTCGAAGGTCGACAGCATCAATTGGCCGGGGCCGTAATTATGTAGTTTGTCACCGACCATGATCTGCTTGTAGCCTTGGGTAATGACGCCTATCCCTAGGTTGTATATGCAAGGCATGGGCTCGCTTACGCCATGACGGCGATGCAGCGTCAGCGCGGGAAGTGTCGTTGTGAAATCGCCGTCGGTGTTGGCAAAGCGCTGAATCGCAGCAGACAACTCTGCTGTCTGAGGGACACTTGCGTTGTTGAATCCCTGATCGCTCTGCATGTGAGAATTACCTGATATACCCAAATGGAAAATGTTAGCAGCAAGGGCCGCTTGAAGTTGCAGCCTTCTGGAATTTCCGGTTTTTTGGGTTAAAAAATTGATGAGATAGGTAAGCGCGTCTCGACTGTAGCGCAGTCCACAAAATGCAAGCCATGCCGCCACCAGTGTTGCCTAGAGTTCTAATGTCGCCGAAATCATTCTCTTTAGGCAGCACAATTTGCCGAATTCGCTGAATTAGGCAAGTAATTCTGACTTTTGTGCAAATAATCAGATTGTTGCTCACCTAACCTGAAGCACATGCTTGGACACCGAAGTGACGGCTGCGGCATTAGCAATCGCGCTTTGAATTAATTATTGGTTTTCACCAGCTCAACCACGAGCGGCGCATAGATGCCGCCCGAATAACTTGGCATGTTCTGGATAAAGCATCTACCAAACTGCCTGTCCAACACCGTGAGTTCGCCTGAAGGATCTTTATAATGAAAACAGGACTGATCACATTACTACTGGCATTGCCCATTTCGGCCATAGCTCTGGCTGACAGCACGGGCACTACCATGCCTGCGGTAGGTAGCGTCAGCAAAGCTGAGGGTTTGAAGGCTTGGCAGCGCATAGAGGCTGTTGTGACTCACCCACGATGTGCCAACTGCCACGTAGGTCCCGATAACACGCCTATGTGGACCATCTCCGGTGAGAACAAAACGCGCCCACACGGTATGAATATCAACGCGGGTGACTCGCGAATAGGTGTAGAGACAGTGTCTTGCGTGAGTTGTCACGCGAGTTCAGATACCCCGAACGTTGCCCCCAATATGCCGCCGCACGTGGGCCTTCCATGGCAGCTGGCTCCAGTCGAGTTCGAGTGGTTCGCAAAAACCGGCGCCGAGATTTGTACGCAGTTGCGTGATCCCAAGCGTAACGGAGGCCGTGATGCCGCGGGTCTGGTCGAGCACTTGCATCATGATGCCAAGATAAAAGGCTTTATCCCTTGGGCCTGGGTTCCCGGGCCGGGGCGCTCCACTCCACCCGGCAGCTTCGAAACGCATGTGCAGGATATGACCGTGTGGGGCGCGGCGGGTCAGCCTTGTCCGGAATGAAAGCCTTATCGATGCGTTGCCAAACACTGTTTGGCGAGCGACCGGCCAGCGCCTGACGTTCGCTTTTTGAACCGCCCTTGGGCAAGCGTTCCGCCAAGCTGGCCTGGCGCCAGCCACGAGAACACCTACGAATCGGAGGATTTCATGATCACGCTTAATATCAATGACAAGGACCTGCGTGTCGACGTTGCCCCTGATACGCCGTTGCTGTGGGTGCTGCGCGATAATTTGCAGCTTACCGGGACTAAGTTCGGCTGCGGCATGTCGCTGTGCGGGGCCTGTACAGTTCACCTCAATGGCCAGCCCGTGCGCTCCTGCGTCACCCCGGTTTCGGCGGCGGTCGAGGCCAAGGTCATCACGATCGAAGGTATTGGCGAAACTCCTGCCGGTAAGGTGGTTCAGGATGCCTGGCAACGGCTTGACGTGGTGCAGTGTGGTTACTGTCAGTCAGGTCAGATCATGAGCGCGGTGGCTTTGCTGCAAACCAATCGCTCACCTTCAGATACCGACATTGATCGAACAATGGGTGGCAACGTCTGTCGCTGCGCAACCTACGTACGCATTCGCGCGGCCATCCACGAAGCGGCCAAGACGCTCGCCTGAGTAACGAGGTAATAAATATGATCCGGTCTATCGAGAACGAAAGTCGCCGTCGTTTCCTCAAGGGTGCGGCAGGCCTGACTTTGGCCGTATATTTGCCTTGGGCGGTTGCTGATGGCACCACCCGCAGTGGCAAGAAGGGAGAGTTTGAGCCCAACGCCTTTTTGCGTGTCGGCGAGGACAACGTCGTCACCGTTATCTCCAAACACTTGGAAATGGGGCAAGGCGCTTACACTGGCCTGGCCACTCTTGTCGCCGAGGAACTAGACGCGGACTGGACGCAAGTTCGCGTGGAGAGCGCTCCTGCGGAGTCGCGCTACAACAATTCGCTCCTAGGTATTCAAGGTACCGGTGGCAGCAGCTCCATCGCCAACTCCTGGGAGCAACTGCGCATGGCCGGCGCCACGGCGCGTGCCATGTTGGTATCGGCCGCGGCTTGGCTGTGGAAGGTGCCTGCGCAGGAAATCGAAGTAGTAGATGGCGTACTGAGGCACCCGGCGTCAGGTAAGCAGGCAACATTTGGTCAACTGGCCAAGCTAGCCTCCGAGCAGCCGGTGCCGACCGAGGTCAAGCTCAAGGATCCCAGTGAATTCAAACTGATCGGTCGCCAACAGCTTGCGCGCAAGGACTCGGCGGATAAGGTCAATGGCAGGGCGATCTATACTCAAGACATCCACCTGCCCGGAATGCTCACAGCGGTCGTCGCTCATCCGCCGCGCTTTGGCGCGAAGGTCAAGTCCTTTGACGCCAAGCCGGCCCTTGCTATCCCCGGGGTCGATCATGTGGTGCAGATCCCCAGCGGTGTCGCCGTTGTGGCGAAAGACACATGGAGTGCCAAGAAGGGGCGTGACGCCTTGTCGATCCAGTGGGACGAGAGTGGCGCCTTCAAGCAGAGTTCGGAGCAGATATTCCAGCGTTACCGTGAGTTAGCCAAAACGCCGGGCACAGTTGTGCGCAACGATGGTGACGTGGATGCCGGCCTTGCGGGCGCCACACGTACGCTGGAAGCCGAGTACGACTTTCCCTTTCTTGCCCACTCGGCCATGGAGCCGATGAACTGCGTAGTCGCCCTGACTAAGTACGGTTGCGAAACTTGGCATGGTGCGCAAATGCAGTCACACGTGCAGACGGTGTTGGCCGATCTGTTCGGCCTGGAACCGGAGCAGGTTCAAGTCCATACACTGTACGCCGGTGGTAGTTTCGGCCGGCGGGCGAGCAAAGATGCTGATTACGTGTTGGAGAATGCCCAGATCGTTAAAGCCATCGGTGGTCGCGCCCCGGTGAAGCTAGTGTGGATGCGCGAAGACGACATGCAGGCCGCCCACTACCGACCGATGTATCATCATCGCCTGACTGCCGGGCTGGATGACCAAGGTCAACTGGTCGCCTGGCAGCACCGCCTGGTCGGTCAATCCGTGTTCGCTGGATCACCATTCTCCGCATTCATCAAGGATGGTATCGATTCCACCTCGGTTGAGGGAGGGTCGACGCTTCCTTACCGAATCCCCAATCTGCGCGTCGATCTGCATACCCCTAGCGATATCCCGATACCGATACAGTGGTGGCGGGTAGTCGGTCACTCCCATAACGCTTTCTCGACTGAGTGCTTCTTCGACGAGCTCGCTCAAATGGCTGGGCAGGATCCAGTAGCCTGGCGCCTAGCAATGCTCGAAGGGCATTCACGTCATATAGAAACGCTCAAGCTGGTGGCGCAGAAGTCCGATTGGGATAAGCCGTTGGCAGCAGGCAAGCAGGGTGAGCGTCGTGGCCGTGGAGTGGCTCTGCACGAAGCTTTTGGTTCAGTGGTAGCACAAGTGGCCGAGGTCACAGTGCAAAGTGACGGCCAATTCAAACTGGACCGTGTGGTCTGCTCGGTGGAGTGCGGCATCGCAGTCAACCCGGACGTAGTTCGTGCACAGGTCGAAGGTTCGATTGGCTTTGCTCTCTCAGCGGCCATGCACGAAGCAATCACCTTGACCGATGGAAAGATTGATCAATCCAATTTCCATAACAACGAACCGCTGCGCATCTATGACATGCCTACGGTAGAGGTGCATATAGTACCGTCGGCAAAACCGCCAACTGGTATCGGTGAGCCGCCTGTAGCACCGCTCGCCCCGGCACTAGTGAATGCTTTGGCCGCAGCGACCGGAAAGCGTATTCGGCGTCTGCCGATCAGTGATCAGTTGTCGGCTTGACTATGCAGCATTTGGACTTGCAGGTTATTGAGCAAGCCTTGGCTTGGGCCCAGAGTGGAGAGACCGTTTGGCTGTGCACAGTGCTTGCCACTTTCGGATCATCGCCCCGGGGGCCTGGTTCTTGGCTAGTGGCTCGCAGCGATGGACGCCACGTGGGTTCGCTGTCGGGTGGTTGTGTCGAGGAAGACTTCCTTGAGCGCTTGCAGGATGGCGAGTTCGTGGATCGTATCCAGGTCGTGCTTTATGGCGATGCGCAGGGTGAGCCTCGAGAGTCACGGATCACTCTGCCTTGCGGTGGCATATTGAAAGTGCTGATCGAGCGTCTGCCGGCCAATTCGATGACATTGGATCAGTTGGAGACCATGCAATCGGCACTGCGTGGGCAGCGTCATCTAATACGTTGCGTCAACCTGAGTAGCGGTGAGACCCGCTTCGACGTCGACGACGGCTTAGGCCCCCGAGTTGTTGAACAGATTGAACGTGAAATCGTGCATCTGCGAATTGGACCGGCAGCACGCCTGATCATCGCAGGCATGTCGCCGGTATCGGCTTCATGTGCTGAGTTTGCCCGCACGCTTGGCTTCGAAGTCATTCTCTGCGACCCCAGAGAGGAGGCCTTTGCAGGTGTTGATCTGCCCGGTATAGAGGTTAAACATATCTTACCGTCGATGTTCATCAGTGCTGGCGGATGCCATGCAGCCACCGCCGTAGTCGCACTTACTCATGATCCGCGTATTGATGATCTGGCAATGATGGAGGCTGTATGCACTTCGGCCTTCTACATTGGCGTCATGGGTTCATTGCAAACTTCTAAGCTTCGCGCTGAGCGACTACACCGCATTGGGGGGTTAAGTGCCGAGCAAATTTCTCGACTGCACATGCCGATAGGCCTGAACTTGGGTAGCAAGACGCCAGCTGAGATCGCTCTGGCAGTGATGGCGGATATAATCCGAGTCCAGCGTGGAAGGTCGCGTGATGCGCTCTGAGTCGACCGTCGAAATGCTCGGAGGCTGGTGTTTGGCGATTTTGCCAAATCAGGAAGTCTTTTTCAGAGCTTTCTTAGCCATGAAAACATAGGGCATCGCCGCAGGTGTAAATGGCGGCCTACCCCATCTAAGCGCAAGTCCTCGCGCGCCGCCAAACTGCTCCAGAGGGCTGACAAAAGAGCGGGAGAGCTGGCAGCGGCTTATGACCGAGTCAGAATAGCTGGACTGACTTGCGAGGCGGCATACACTACAATCAAAAAGTCTAGGCTGAGTGACGAAATGTAGGCGCCGAAAGAGTGGATACATGCCGAAGAATACTGGAAGGCTGACAATCTTGATTGCCCACCTACTAAGCAGCGTCTGGAGCAGGTCGCGGAAGACGAAGACAAAACAACCTCGCAAATCATTCGGGGTTGATAAAGCTATAGCTCATAGAAGCCGAAGCTCGAAGGTTGAGCGGTGAACCGGAGTAATTTGCTTTCGGGCAAGAGAGCATTGGCGTTACACATCGGAATACTCGGCCACTTAGCCCCAAAAACCGTTCTGGTCATCAAGGATGGAGCTATCTATGGAAGTGACGCCAACTCATCCAGAGTACTTTGCGCATGTGCGCACGATTATCGGTATGGTCTTGGGCCTAAGCCTTGCGCGACTGGTAAATGGCCTGACACGCTTCGTACAGCATCCCGGAACAATTAAAGTTTATCCTGTCCACCTTGGGTGGGTGATATTTCTTCTCATCACGATCGTGCATTTTTGGTGGTACGAATTCCATTTGTCGCGGATCCACGTCTGGACATTCCCACTCTATGGGTTCCTGCTTTTCTACGCGATGGTGTTTGCAGCGCTCACGGCGTTATTGTTTCCTGACCAAATGTATGAATACAAGGGATTCGAGGACTACTTCGAGCAGCGCAAGCGCTGGTTTTTCGGACTCCTTGCCTTTGCGTTTCTGCTAGATATTGGAGATACATTAATCAAAGGTGAGGACTATCTGTACTCACTTGGGGTCGAGTACTTGGTCCGACAGGTTGCGTTCGTCATCCTTTGCATAATTGCAGTAGCAACCACTTCGAAGAAACTCCAGTTGGTTTTGGTGCTCGCGTCCATTACTTATCAGGTCAGCTGGATCTTGAGGCTTTATGTCATCCTTTGACAAAGCCCACACGCCCGGGGTCTCTCACGGGCGCCGCAAGTTCCGATCTGCACGCGACGAATCGGCAGGAAAAGAAGCTGCCGTTTGCGAATTGGTAATGCTCGCAATCGTTAACCAATTCCTCCAGCAGTACCCGGATATCAGAATAGAGATTTTCGAAAGCGATGCGTTTGTAGACGTAGTCGCGGGAGGGTTTGACGCAGGGGCGCTTCGGAAATCGCTTAGAAGCAGACATGGTATCCCTGGCTACTGGTTTAAGACGGCCGGTCTGATGGCCGCTCTCCACTAAACTCAGGTGACGAGATTGCAGGGTCAGCTATGCGTATATATGCCAACGTCTTCGCGAAGGGCTGCTTTTGGCCGTTCTCTGCCGGTCGCGACTCCGCCTATTGGTCAAGTTAGAAGGAAGCAGTGGCCACCACCAATGCAATTGGCTGATCAGCCGAGTGCAATTGCCCGCTCGGCTTGCCCGCCAAGATCAGAGCAGCCAAATACGCGTTACTTTTTGCCGCCCAATAAACAAAGGCTCAGGCCCTGACTGAGCGCGTCCACGTCCTGCGCCTGTTTGAAGATCAACTCAATACGCGAGTCTTTACGCCATTCGCTCTGTTGCCAGTGCAGTGGCTGATTGGTTAGCGCATTGGCAGATAGCCAACCGGCGTCGCTGTGCACGATCAATTTGGCGCGCTGCCAAGGCAGCGCCAACAACCAATGCTGTAGGCGCGACAATTCAAACTGCTGGCCCGGGTGCCAGCGCCAACCAATACTCCAGCCTTCTGGCTTATCGTGAATCTGGCGAATCGGTTGATCGTGCTTGCGCCATATTTCAACCGGAGGCGCTACGCCTTCCGGCAATTCGGCCGCACTGGCAGCTGTCGAAGCCTGTGCAGTTAAACCCGGTAATTGCTGCAACTGAAGCTGTGCGTGTTCAGTCCAGATTAGCGGCCGATCAGGCAACAGAAGCTGTACTCGGACCTTATCCGCTTGAGTCAAAGACTCGGACTTATTCAGCAGTAAAAGCCCTGCACTGCCCAAGGCTGTCTGCTGACTCTCAGGCAGCGCAGCACCTTGCGCCAAGGCTTGGGCATCAAGCACCAGCACCGGCGCCTGTACGGCCAATACGTCCTGCCAGGGCGCAAGGCGTAACTGCTCAAGTAATTGCAGCGGATGACCAAGGCCTGAAGGCTCAATAAACACTCGGTGTGGCTTGGCCTTACGTAACAAGCGAGCCAAACCCACCTGAAACGGCACACCGTTAACGCAACACAAACAGCCTCCGGCAACCTCGCCGAGTTCAACGCCATCTTGGTCAGTGCTTAGCAATGCGGCATCCAGGCCTATCTGGCCAAACTCGTTGATCAACACCGCCCAGCGTTCTTGAGCCGGTCTTTGTTCAAGCAGCTGGCGGATCAGACTGGTCTTGCCCGCGCCCAATGGGCCAGCAATCAGATGAGTCGGAATGTTTTTAAGCATAATTTCGTTGAGTTCAAACTCTGCCTGAGTGCCTGTAGATCAGGTTAGCGGCATCATCACGCAGACGCATAAAAAGCAGCGTGATAAAGTCGCCAGCATATCGTTCGGGAGGTATCCAATGCGTTGCCTAGCAGCCGTTTTGTTGTGCGCAGTATCGAGTGTGGCCTGGGGTGAAGCCTGTGTAGTGCATAGCCAGGCGCAAAGACTGGACGTCAAAGTTTGCCAGCAAAACCGGACGATCCCAACAAACTTGTTTCGCACGGGCTTCTGCAAGCCAGAGCTAAAGGGCCAGAAAGTCGCTGTCGACTTTGTCGAGCAATGCCCCGCTGGCGCTTACGGCGTATGCCGCAACGCAACCGTTGGTGGAACGCCGTACCAGCAAGATATTCACTACTACGGCGTGGCCACAGACAGCGCATTTCTTAAGCCGTTTTGCGAGAAACAAAGCAAAGGCGTATGGATGGCACGCTAAGGCGTTGAGCTGTAATCAGTTTGTCATCTGGTTGCGGCTTAATAGCTTCAGGTACCCAAACTCCTCGTGTCAGTTCACGCACTGACACTTTTCAGGTGCTTAAGGCTGCTCATAAAGCAGCCTATTTTTTTGCCTGTTGAAAAGGTTTTTCGCACTTAAACGACGTCTTCAAACCATGGACCGAATGGGTCCGGTAGTTGGCGCCACGCCTCGCTGCCAAGCGCCATTTCTGCATCGGTCAGCAAACAGGCATCGAGTTCTGCATTGAGCTTTTGCAGGTCAATGTTTTGCCCGATAAATACCAGTTCCTGACGACAGTCACCGCAGGTTTCATTCCAGTTTTTGACGATTGCCTGCGTAGACTCGTCGTCGCTCGGCCACTGCTCCTTCGGTACGAAGCGCCACCAGCGTCCTGCAAAACCGTGGCGCAGTAAACCGCCCGCTTGCGACCAACTGCCTGCTTCCTGAAACTTGCTGGCTAGCCAAAAATAGCCCTTAGAACGCAACAAACGGCCGTTAGTCCACTCGCCACTGACAAACTCGAAAAAACGCTGCGGATTAAACGGGCGCCGAGCTCGATAAACCGTCGACGCAATACCGTATTCCTCAGTTTCCGGGTTGTGCTGGCCACGCAACTCTTGCAGCCAACCAGGCGCCTGCGCCGCACGCTCAAAGTCGAAACGTTCGGTATTCAAAATCTTGTGCAGCGCTATTTCACCCATGCTCATCGGTAAAATCTCAGCCTGAGTATTCAGCCCGCGCAAAATCGCCGTCAGCTCTTCGCGTTCAGCTTGGCTGATCAGGTCTGTCTTGCTGATCAGAATTACATCCGCGAACTCAACCTGCTCCACCAGCAAGTCGGTAATGGCTCGCTCATCATCCTCACCCAGCGACTCACCGCGGCTGGCAAGACTTTCAGCCTGATGAAAATCACTCAGGAAATTCACCCCATCAACCACCGTGACCAAGGTATCAAGGCGTGCCAAGTCAGCAAGGCTTTGACCCTGCTCATCACGGAAGGTGAAGGTTTCAGCAATCGGCAGCGGTTCTGAAATACCGGTGGACTCAATCAACAGATAATCAAAACGACCATCACGGGCCAGTCGTGCAACCTCTTCCAACAGATCCTCACGCAGCGTGCAGCAGATGCAGCCGTTGCTCATCTCGACCAGTTTTTCATCGGCTCGGTTGAGACTGACATCGCGCTGAACTTCACCACCATCGATGTTGATCTCACTCATGTCATTGACGATAACTGCGACGCGCAGGTTTTCGCGATTCTTCAACACGTAGTTAAGTAAGGTGCTTTTACCTGCACCTAAAAATCCAGATAACACCGTCACGGGCAAACGGTTTTGCATGTTGCTACTCCTCATGATTCAAGCTGACCTGACGCGCTCACGGCAATAACGTTTTTTTGGTTTTATCTGTGTCTCGCAGAGCTGCGGCACTTGGTTGAGTACGTATCGAAACGCACATTGACGTTATAACATAACATTAACTAAAAATCTTATCAGTTCAACCAACGAAACACAGGAGTAAAAGTCCTACTGAGGCAGACAAAGAGGCTCAAGCCCAGGCTACATGGGGGTTCCACGTGGAACCCCGCCACACGGAATGAAACAACTCACTGCTGGCACCGCAGCCGAGGTATTGCCTGGTTGCAAGTTAATTACAGATTGAACAGGCGCATGTTCTAGAATGTCTAAACGCCAAGTATCAGCGCACCTGCGTAGCTGCCTGTGCTTAAGCCACCCGAAGCAAAAAGGACAATGCCGAGGTTTGCATGCAAATTGAATTGTTGGAAATACGTGACCACCTGAGCCGCTTCCCTCCGTTTGAAGGGCTGCCTGATGAAAGCCTTGACGAGCTGGCGCAGAATACCGAAGTCGGTTATTACAAAGCAGGCACCGACATATTCGAATTTGGTTCAGAAATCAAAGACTTACACTATGTAAGAAGCGGCGCAGTCGAGGTCTATCGACGCAACGGAGAGCTGTATAACCGCCTGACCGAGGGAGATATTTTTGGTCAGTTTGGTCTGTTGCGTAATCACAAAGTGCGTTTTCCCGCCCGGGCAATTGAAGACAGCCTGATTTATTTCATCTCAGGCCAGGTGTTCGACAAGCTCTGTGAGAACAATGATAGCTTTGCCGACTTTGTCGAAGCTGAAGGTCAATCGCGCTTAAAAGCGGCGGTAAGCTCGCAGGGCAAAACCCATGACCTGATGAAGCTCAAAGTCCGTAAGCTGGTCGACCGTCCCGCCGTTACCGTTGATATCAGCGCCACAGTTCGCGAAGCCGCACAGGTGATGGACACGCATAACGTCTCCTCGGTGTTGATCGTTGACCCAAACGTTGAATGGCCAAATTCGCGTTTGGCATCCGTTGCCAATCAGGCGATGCATGTCATGGTTGGCATCATCACTGACCGCGACTTCCGCACTCGGGTTGTCGCTCAAGGATTGTCAGCTGATACCCCGATTACCGAGGTCATGACCAAGAATCCAATCACCTTGCAGTCTGATGACTCGGTGTTTGAAGCAATCTTGTGCATGCTGCGCAACAATATTCATCACCTGCCTCTCGTGCATCGACGTCGCCCGGTTGGCGTGGTGACACTGGCTGACATCATCAAATACGAGTCGCAGAGCAGCTTGTATCTGGTCAATAACGTATTCAATAAACAGTCGGTTGATGAGCTGGAAAAGCTTCTACCCGACATTCGCGCTACGTTTATCCGCATGGCCAACGAAGATGCCAGCGCACACATGATCGGCAGCGCCATGTCTGGGGTTGGGCGCAGCATCAGCCAGCGTTTGCTGGAACTGGCTGAACAAGAATTAGGCCCCGCGCCGGTGCCTTATAGCTTCATGGCCCTTGGCTCTATGGCCCGGGATGAACAGTTGATTGTCACCGATCAGGATAACGCCCTGGTGCTCGACGACAGCTTCGATGCCAATTTGCATGATGAGTACTTTCTCAAACTGGCAACCTTTGTCAGCGACGGACTGGCGGCGTGCGGATACACCTATTGCAAAGGCGGCATCATGGCCACCAACAGCAAGTGGCGCCAACCTTTGCGAGTCTGGAAAGATTACTTCAACGACTGGATCGACAACCCCAACCCAGAAAAACTGCTAAACAGCAGTATCTTCTTTGATCTGGACAGCATTTACGGTGAAGCCGAGCTGGTTGAAACCCTAAAAGACTTGCTGGCTGAACGCGCCAGCGACAGTCCACGCTTCCTTGCGGCCTTGGCACGCAACGCTTTGAACCGTACCCCACCGTTGGGATTTTTCCGGCAGTTTGTGATGGAAACCGATGGTCAGCAGAAGAACATCATCAACCTCAAGGGTCGCGGCACTGCACCATTGACTGACCTGATCCGCGTACATGCGCTGGCCTGCGGTTCAAAGGCACAGAATTCGTTGGATCGCTTGGATGCGATCGCTGCAACCAAACTGATGACGCCAGAAGCCATCAGTCATCTGCGCTATGCACTGGAGTTTTTGTCGCTTGTACGCATCCGCCACCAAGCCTTGGCACTGAGCGAAGACAAAGAAGCCGACAACTATATTGAGCCAGAAAAGTTCTCGTCGACAGAACGGCACAATCTCAAAGAAGCATTTCAGGTACTGAGCCAAGCGCAAAACTTCATGCGCTTTCGTTACCCCTACAATGCACCGCAAAGACCTAAGCCTTCTGCGTCTGCTGGTAAGTCGCGATGAGTGTGTTTGTACCGCGTGAGCCCAAGCTAAAGACGCCATCGCCGCAATGGCAGGAGCATTATCAGTTACTGGCTGAGAAGGCCCAGGATCCACGCCTGGCGAAATTCTATCAAGCACCGATGGTCAGTGCTGATACCCCGCTTGAGCAAGTGCCATTACTCGCCCTTGATGTTGAAACTACAGGCCTTGACGCACAAAACCACTGCATCGTCAGTCTTGGCTTGATTCCGTTCAACCTCCAGCGCATTCAATGCAGCAAGGCGCGGTATTGGGTGGTCAAGCCAAAATCCGAACTCAGCAGTGAGTCGATTACCTTCCACCACATTACCCATTCGGACATCCGCTATGCACCGCGTGTAGAGCAGGTTCTGGGAGAGTTGCTGGAGGCAATGTCTGGCTGCGTGATGGTCGTGCATTACCGCAATATTGAACGATCATTCCTTGATCACGCGCTGCAACAAGCAGTTGGCGAAAACTTGCATTTTCCGGTCATCGACACCATGGAGCTGGAGGCAAGAATTCATGGCTGCCAGCGTAAGCCAAGTTGGTGGGATCGTTTGCGTGGGCGTCAGCCAACCTCGATTCGTCTCGCAGACAGCCGCCTGCGCTACAACCTGCCCCACTATCAAGCGCACCATGCGCTGACCGATGCACTAGCCACTGCTGAGCTGTTGCAAGCGCAGATAGCCACACACTACTCGCCAGAAACAGCCATTGGTGATTTGTGGAGCTAAGGCCTGCTTGATCAAACTCCATCCATTAAAAAGGCGCCACCGTTGCCGGGGCGCCTTTGCTTGAAGCCTGAATCGCCTTAGCGCGGTTCGGACATCAAGCCTTTGACAATGGCAATACAACCCACCAGCAGCACAACGGTAAACGGCAGTCCCGTCGACACCGCCATGGCTTGTAATGCACCCAAGCCACCACCAAGCAGCAGGGCAATTGCCACTACGCCCTCGGTAATCACCCAGAATACTCGCTGCGGAACCGGCGCATTGACCTTACCGCCAGCAGTGATGGTATCGATCACCAACGAACCGGAGTCCGATGAGGTGACAAAAAACACAATAACCAAAACGATACCGATAAACGAGGTGATTTCAGCCAGTGGTAAATGAGCCAGCATGGCAAACAGCTTCAGCTCAAGCGCGGCATCTTTAACCCCAGCAAAGCCTTCGGTGACAAACTGGCCAATTGCGGTGCCACCAAATGCAGTCATCCACAATACCGAAACCAGCGACGGTACCAGCAACACCGAGATCAGGAATTCACGCACGGTACGACCACGGCTTACACGGGCGATAAACATACCCACGAATGGCGACCAGCTAATCCACCACGCCCAGTAGAACGCCGTCCAGCCCTGGGTGAAGTTGGCATCTTCACGGCCGAAGGGGTTCGACAGTTCAGGCAGGTAGGTGGCGTATGCCGCCAGGTTGCTGAAGAAGCCGGTGAAGATCGCAAGCGTAGGCCCGACCACAATGATGAAGCCAAGCAGCAGCAGCGCCAGTCCCATATTGATCTCGGACAGAACCTTGACGCCCTTATCCAGTCCCGCCAAAACAGACAGCAAGGCAATAGCGGTAATGCCGATGATCAACAGTACTTTGCTGGTGTCAGTAAGCGGCATGCCGAACAAGTGGTTAAGCCCAGCCAGTGCTTGCTCAGCACCCACACCCAAGGATGTGGCCAGACCAAACAACGTGGCAAACACTGCGAGAATATCAACTAGGTGACCCGGCCAGCCCCACACCCGCTCACCCAGCAGCGGGTAGAAAATCGAGCGGATGCTCAGTGGCAAGCCCTTGTTGAACGAGAACAACGCCAGGGCCAGCGCGACGATCGCGTAGATCGCCCATGGATGCAGACCCCAGTGAAAAATCGTTGCGGCCATACCCAGTTTCGCAGCCGCCTCTGCGTCACCAACCGCGCCGCCTAAAGGGGCCCAGTCTGTTCGCACACCGTCAGGACCGACAACAATACCCGTCATTGCGGTATCGAAGTGGGTCATCGGCTCAGCCACACCATAGAACATCAAGCCAATGCCCATGCCCGCAGCAAACAGCATGGAAAACCAGCCGATGTAGGTGTAATCCGGCTTGGCATCCATCCCACCCAAGCGCACCTTACCCAGAGGCGAGACAATCAACGCCAGGCAAAGCAGCACAAAGATGTTGGCGGCGCTGAGGAAGAACCACGCAAGGTTATGGGTTAACCAGTCGCGCAAAGCACTGAAGACGGGAGCAACTTGCTCTTGCAAGGCCAAAGTGAGAACCACGAACAGCACGACTGCGAGTGCAGAAATACTGAAAACTTTACCGTGGATATCGAGAGAGAAAAAATATTTGCCGGTGATATTGTCTTGGCCAATCACATAATCAGTGTCGATTAGCGTGGACTTACCGGAAGGTGCAGGAATGCTGTCTAAGCGCTCATCCTGCGGATTCGTGTCATGCGAAGGGTCTTTCCCCATATTGAAATACTCCTTTTTATTACATCTCGCCGACTATTGATAAGGCGCCAAAGCCCTCGTTCCCGGTATAACGCTCCGCCTGTAACTTGATGCAAAAACAAGCGCCGAACTTGCCCGAGTAAATACTCTCAAACACATTTGGCGGCCCAGGAACAGCCAAAAGGGTAACAGGTCTGGGCCTTTCCTGCAGACGCCAGCTGCGCAATGAGGCTAAGGTTAATCGCGTATATAGGCCATCAGGCCCCATAATTACTGTAGTCGTGCTTTACCAATGCAGGGAATATTTAGACAGGAATAAATATGGAAATGGACATCGTTGTCCCGCCATTCGCGACCTATATACTCGCCGCAATTCATGTCTGCGGTTTGATAGCAGCACTGCATGCAGTGTTAACGGTAAGGACTTCCCAAGGCGCACTTGCATGGGCTATCTCACTGTTTTTCATGCCCTATCTGACACTTCTCCCTTACTTGGTTTTTGGCCGCAGCGGCTTTTATGCATATGTAGAGGCTAGGCGCGAAGCCGATACAGAGATGCACGTGGCTATGTCCAAACTGAACTGGCGTCCCTGGGTCGAGGAAGCCGTTTCAGCCAGTGAGCTTCCGGCCTATCAACAGTTAAGAGCATTGCCCCGGCTTGGTAACATGCCGTGCCTGGCCAACAACCATGTTGCGCTACTGATCAATGGCGAAGCGACTTTTGCAGCGATTTTCAAGGCTTTAGCATCGGCCAAGCAGGTTATCCTGATCCAGTTCTTTATCGTCAAAGACGACGATCTCGGCCGGCGCCTGCGCGATATATTGCTTGAGCGCGCTGCAGCTGGCGTCAGTGTTTACTTTTTGTACGACGGCATTGGCAGTCATAGCTTGCCGCGCCGCTATATCGACAGCCTGCGCAATGGTGGCGTGCAGATGCATGCTTTTCCTACTGGAGGCGGCATTCTTAACCGCTTCCAGCTGAACTTTCGCAACCACCGCAAAATTGTGGTGATTGATGGCGAGCGAGGGTTTGTTGGCGGACACAATGTCGGCGACGAATACCTTGGCAAGCGGCCGCCGCTTTCACCCTGGCGCGATACCCATATTGATATCAGCGGCCCGGTCGTCGCATGCCTGCAGGAGTCGTTTGCCGAAGACTGGTTCTGGTCAACCCGACAGTTGCCGAAATTGCTACTCGCCGACGTATTCAGCACTGACGGCGTGATGTGCAAACTGATCACCAGCGGCCCTGCTGACCCAGATGAAACATGTTCGCTGATGTTTGTTGAGGCCGTGCAATCGGCGAAAGAGCGAATCTGGATCACCTCGCCTTACTTCATACCTGACGAGTCGCTGGTTTCAGCACTGCGCTTAGCCGTCATTCGCGGCGTAGATGTACGCATTCTGATTCCATCCCGGCGTGACCACCACATCGTGTTCGCCGCCAGCAACCTGTATGCCTTCGAAGCCGTTCGCGCGGGTGTTCGGGTGTTCCGCTACCAGCCTGGATTTATCCATCAAAAGGTTATGTTGATTGATGATTACGCCAGCGCGGTGGGCAGCGCCAACTTGGACAACCGCTCATTTCGGCTGAATTTTGAAATCACCCTGCTCACTATCGATAACGACTTCGCTGCGCAAGTCGAAAAAATGTTGGTTGAGGACTTCAGCCAAAGCATCGAGATACGCATAGAAGACCGCAAACACATACACCGCCTGCAAAAACTCGGCATGCGAATCGCGCGTTTGCTGTCACCGATTCTGTAATTGAGCCATACCCAGCCCTCTAAGGCCCCTTGAAAAAGGCAGCGAGCGACGATAGGACAAGGCGCAACGACCAACAGGAGTAACAGCCAAAGGCTGGCCCGAAGGGCGAGCGCCAGCGAGTCGAAAAATGCGAAAAAGCGACCGGGGTCGCGCTCGACTTTAGTAGCCTAAATGAGCATTTGATTCGCGTTGCTCACCCCGTTGGGCCGCAGCGAGGGCTGCCCAACTGAAGTTCGTTCAGCCTAAAGGCTGTGAGCAGTTTTTTAACACCGTAATATCTAACGCAGTAGTTTTTCAGAGGTTGCTTAAATGAAAGGCCCGCAAGATGCGAGCCTTAATGCTGCAACTGGCAGCGGCTTAGTTAGCCTGCTGAGGCTTCAAACCACCGCAATCAGCGCCTACCCAGCGCGCGTTGGTTTGCATGGTGCCGTGCTGTTGCTTGCCCTGCTGGGTAAAGGTGCTGGTGACTGTGCTGGTGAATTGTTTGTCGTTGATAAAGCGCGTCTCGCCCTGACCTTTTGCCTGCGGGCAATCAAAGGTGAATGCCCAGAGCTTGTCAGTGCGATCGGTGACTTCCTGCTTACAGCCTGATTGCTCTTGCAGCGGCAACTGGTCGGAGTTGACCAGCGCTTCGCTCAGGCAAACCTGAACACCCGCATCACCCAACTGCACACCTTGCTTGGCCAGCATTTGCTCCATCATCTGGCGTTGCTCAGGCGGTAGGGTTTTGAGCTTTTCGATCATCACATCCATCGCCGGCATCTGTTGGCCATCAACCGCCATGTTACTGGTGCTGATTTCCCACAGACCCGGCAAAATAGGTGCAGCGCTGGCCAGCATCGGGGTGATGCTGAGGCTGAGCACCAAGGTTTTGATAAATCGCGTGCACATAGTCTGCTCCAGAAAATCAGTTAATCGTGATTCAACCAGTCTAGCCGCTTTGGGAGCTCCTGAGTCAGTTAGCCGACTCGGTTGTTACTTCCTCTCGATAAACCTCAAGCCCACGCGCTTTATAGTTGTTCAGCGCGCTCGGGTGATCGAGGGTACAGGTATGCACCCACACACGCTTAACGCCCGGCCATGACCAGGCAGACTCTAACGCGTGGCTGAGCAAGGGGCCGCCAAAGCCTTGGCCGAAAAAGTCTTCAGCCAGACCAAAATAAAGAATTTCGACGTCACCTTCGCCACTCATTTGCAGTTCGTAGTAACCGGCTATTGCACCTTTGCAGTAAGCCACCCAGGTGCGGTGCTGATCACTATTGATCAATGCTTGCCACTGCTCATCGGTCCACACCAGTTTATCTGTCCACAACCAGGGCCCGCCCACCAGTTGGTAGAGAAAACGGTTGAGCTGAAATTGCTTGTGCTGGCACTCGACGACATTCAACTCAGCAGGCAATGGCTTGGCGCGCAGTTGCCCGGAGCCGAGCATCTGCAGGTAAAAGGTGGTGTAGGTCAGATCACTCACAATCAAATTCTCTACAGACTGGATTAATAAGGGTGCAGACGAACAAAACCCCCACTGGCAAAACCAAATGGGGGTTCTCTCCATCATACAACCAGCGCTTGTGGCACTGGGAGCAGGTTAACTGATTAACCCTTACCCGCACCTTTCGAGGCGGGGGAGTCGAGCTCACAACTCCAAAGTTCCAACGCGGGCTGGGACGCTTTTGGCGGGCCGAGCCATTCACTCGCAGAGTGACAACGCTGGTTGAAACACAGTTGATAATCCCCTGCCTCGGGGGTTCGCCCCAAGCGCAGAGGTTGCAGGGGCGGTAACTGGCGATGGTAGTGCCAGCTGCCCTCACGCAGTACGGCGTCATCCGGTATTTCCATACCGGCGCCAGTACCCTTGACTCGCGCCTCACCGAGAACCAAGCCCTCGGCGGTGACGCGATAATCTTCTTCCCAGCGAATGTGTTCGATGGTGTGCTTCCAAGCCAGGGTGAAGTCGCTGACAGGCAACTGCGCCCACACCGCTCCAGCCAGGCCCATGCACAAACCAATCAAACTGCAGCCACCGGCTTGTTGCGCGCACGCCACAAGTGTTGGCCAAGGAACACAGCGGCCAATACAAAACCAATTTCATCACTAATTGGAGTTGCCAGGATCAGGCTCGCACCAGCGGCAAAACCCAGTATGCGTTCCCACCACGACAGTTTGAAGTTGAGGAAGCCGGTAAACACCACGCCCCACAAGCCAATGGCCACAGCCGCTTTGAACAGTGCATAAATAATCGCCAGCCAATTGTCGCTCTGCATCATCAAGGCTGGGTCATAGACCGCCATGAACGGCACGATGAAACCGGCGATGGCAATGCGAATCGCCCATAGGCTGATCTTCAAGCCCTTCTCTTTGGCAATTGGCGCAGCGGCAAAGCAGGCCAAGGCAACCGGCGGGGTCAGATCCGCCATGATCCCGAAGTAGAAAACAAACATGTGCGAAACCACCAGCGGCACGCCCAGTTCAAGCAGTGCAGGCGCGGCAATCGAACTGGTGATGATGTAGTTGGGAATCGTCGGAATCCCCATGCCCAACACCAGACAGGTCAGCATGGTCAGCACCAACGACAGGAACAGATTGTCCTGACCGATCGCCAGGATGTAGCCGGCGAATGTTGAGGCCACACCGGTCAGGGAAACCACACCGATGATCACCCCAACCAATGCACAGGCAATACCCACCGGCACTGCATGGCGCGCACCTTCAACCAGTGCATGCAAGCACACGGTCAAGGTTTCGCGACCACCCTTGATAAACCAGCATGTCGCAACGAGCAATGCGACCACACCAAATACCACGGCAATTCCCATCTGGAAGAAGCCGGCGCAAAGCAGGCCCAACGCCACCCAGAAAGCGATACGCATGCCGGTTGATGACACCCGCATGATGATCGCCGAACCGAGAATCACAATCGCCGTCAGTGCCAGGCCAACCATGCCCGAATACAGCGGTGTGCGCCCGGAGAACAGCAGGTAAACCAGGATGAACAATGGGATCAGCAAATACCAACGCTCTTTAACCGCTGCCCATGGATTCGGACACTGGTCTTTTGGCAAACCATGCAGGTTGGCACGGCGCGCTTCCAGGTGAACCATCCAGAACACCGAGCCAAAGTACAGAATAGCCGGGATCAAGGCCGCTTTGGCCACTTCAAAAAACGGTACGTTAATGGTCTCGGCCATGATGAATGCAACCGCACCCATCACTGGCGGCATGATCTGGCTGCCCATGCTCGACGTCGCCTCGACGCCGCCAGCGAATGCCGGTCGGTAACCGAAACGCTTCATCAGCGGAATAGTGAACTGGCCCGTGGTCACCACGTTGGCCACACCGGAACCAGTGATGGTGCCCATCAGCGCGGACGACACAACAGATACTTTAGCCGGGCCGCCAACCTTGTGGCCAAACAGGCCCATGGCGAAGTCGGTGAACAGCTTGATCATCCCTGCTTGCTCAAGAAATGCGCCGAACAGGATGAACAGGAAGATATAGGTAGCCGAGACGTAGGTCGGCGTGCCGTACAAACCTTCGGTGCCATACGCCAGTTGGTTAACCAGTTGATCCAGGTCGTAACCACGGTGCATCAGATCGCCCGGCAAGTACTGGCCCAGCAGCCCGTAGGCCAAAAACAGCGCACAAATGATCGGCAAGGCGATGCCCATCACGCGACGTGCGGCTTCAAATACCAAAGCAATCAACACCAGACCGACAACCATGTCCATCTGCGTAAGGTCGCCGGAGCGATAGATCAGATCGGCTTCAAATATCCACTGATAAGCCGCCGTGCCCATGCCCGCCAAGCCCAGAATCCAGGCCGCCGGTTGCCATGGTCGGCCTTTGCCAGTGAGGGAAAAACTCAGAAAAACAACCAACAGCAGGAAGCCGACGTGAACCGCACGCAGCACCTGACTCGACACGGGGTGAAATGCCGCCGTGGTGATTTGAAAGATGGAAAACAGCAGCGCAACGAAAAATAGCGCTTTTGGCCACTCACCAGGATTTGCTGAAAGGCCTTGATTGTTCTCACTCATGGCGATGACGCCCTCATTACGAAACGGTTGCGCAGAACCGCTAACAAAACCTACCGTTCCTTCGGAACACTGGTTTTATTAGCACCTCTGGTGCGCGAATATCAGAACAGAAATTGATCGAGGCGCACGCCTGTGCGCCTCGACTCATCAGGATTACAGTGCGCCGACTTCTTTGTAGTAGCGCTCCGCACCTGGGTGCAGCGGGATTGGCAGGTTCTTGGCAGCGGTTTCCAACTTGATGTCCTTGGCCGCGGAGTGGGCATTACCCAAACGCTCAAGGTTTTCAAACATCAGCTTGGTCATTTGGTAGGCGGTTTCTTCAGAAACACCTTCATGGCTCACCAGGATGTTAGTGATGGCAACCGTTGGAACGTCAGCGTCCTGACCGTCGTAAGTGCCCGCTGGGATGCTGGCCGGCTGATAAGCATCGTTACCAATCTTGGCAACCACATCAGCTGGAACCGACACGAAGTTGATTGGCAAGGTAGCCGCGAGGTCACGAATAGCCGCCATGCCCAGGCCCGAAGACTGCAGAGTAGCGTCAAGCTGGCGGTTTTTGATCAGCTCGACCGACTCGGCATACGGCAAGAACTCAACTTTGCCCATGTCTTCATAGGTCAAACCAGCTGCTTTGAGGATTGCCCGAGCATTCAGCTCAGTCCCTGATTTAGGTGCGCCAACCGAGATGCTTTTGCCTTTCAGGTCAGCCAGGGTTTTGATGCCCGACTCTTTGTTGGCAACGATCTGAATGTAGTTCGGGTAAGTACCGGCAATCGCCCGCAGCTTTTTCAGCGGTGCTTTAAAGCCCGCCTCTTCGACACCGTTCCAGGCGTCAGCAACAGAATCACCCAGCGCCAGCGCCAGCTCACCACGGCCTGCTTGCAGCAAGTTGAGGTTCTCAACCGACGCCTTGGTCGCTTGAACTGAGGTTTTCGAACCTTCAATGCCGTTGCTGTAGATCTGCGACAGGCCAACACCAATCGGGTAGTAAACACCGCTGGTGCCGCCCGTGAGGATGTTGATAAAGGTTGGGGCTGCCAGAACTGCAGTGCTTGCAGTCAGGGTTGCGGCAGCTGCGAACAGGCTTAAACGCTTGGTCAATCGCATGGATGAATCTCCGTCGTTGTTATGGCTTTATGCAGAGTTTTTCACTGTAGACGATGCCCCCTGCAAAGAGGCTGGCAGGCGTCAGATCTTATTGGAGCGTCAGAAATAAGCTTTCGCTTACGCGAGGCATATTGCCCGGCGCACTGGAGAAGGCGTTTGCTGTTATGTGCGAATGACTTACGCAATAGGCAAGATGATTCATGGCAAACCTCTAGTCTTTCTTATTGGATTACCCGTAAACAAAAAACGGGTTACATCAAACTTAGCAGATGCCGTGCCAATACGTGAAAGTCCTGCTCTAGAGGGGTTTTGACAAATGAACAACCGAATACCGGCAACAATCCGCCTATAACCGATCACGCATAGGCGATAATTCGCCTATTCATCATCTTGACTGCCCGCCGGACGATAGCTGCTGCGCTGCAAGCCATGGCGCTGCATTTTCTCGTTGAGCGTGCGCCGTGGTAGCTGCAGCAACTCCATGACCCGAGCAATATTGCCCTGACAGTGCAACAAGGCGTTATGCAGGCATTGCGCTTCAAAGCTTTCCATCTGCTCAGCCAACGACTGGCTGGCAAACGCCTCAACCGGCGCGCTTAAGCCCAATGCATGGCGTTCAGCGGCGTTTATCAGCTCACGCACATTGCCCGGCCAGTCATGCCCGAGCAAACGTGCCAGCTCGGTGGCCGGTAGCGGCGAAACTTCACGACCATGACGATGTGCGGCCTCTTGGGCGAAGTGCTCAAACAGCAGCGGAATATCTTCACGACGATCACATAAGGCTGGAACTTGCAGGGTTGCAACGTTTAGCCGGTAGAACAAATCCTCACGGAAGCGACCGTTGCGCACTTCATCGAGTAAATCCGGCTTAACGGCGCTAATCACCCGCAAATCCACTTGAATGCTGCGATTTGAACCCAGCCGTTCAAGGGTCTTTTCCTGCAGAACGCGTAACAGCTTTACTTGCTGAGCCAGTGGCAGACTCTCGATTTCATCAAGGAATAGAGTGCCTCCGTCAGCGTGCTCGATACGACCAATCCGCCTGCCTTGCGCACCAGTAAAGGCACCGCTTTCGTGGCCGAATAACTCACTCTCGAACAAGTTCTCGGGGATCGCCGCGCAGTTCAACGCCACAAACGGCTTGCCCGCTCGCGCGCTGAAATCATGCAAACAACGCGCAACCCGTTCTTTGCCGCTACCGGTCTCGCCGCGAATCAGGATATTCACCGAGGTGCCGGCCAGCTCAAGAATCTGTCGACGCAGATTTTCCATAGGTCGCGAAACGCCGAGCAGCTGACTTTCAATTCGATCTTTATTTGCAAACTGTTGGCGCAGCTCACGGTTTTCACAGACCAAACGCCGCTTTTCAAGGGCGCGGCGCACGCTGTCGAGCAGACGTTCAGGGGTAAATGGTTTCTCGATGAAATCATAAGCGCCCTGATGCAGGGCTTGCACAGCCATCGGCACATCACCATGGCCTGTGACCATAATCACTGGCAGATCACGATCAAGCTCGATCAACTTTTCCAGCAGTTGCAGGCCGTCAGTACCAGGCATGCGCACATCGCTGATGACTACGCCGGGGAAATCCCGATCAACCAAAGCCAGCGCCTGAGCAGCGCTTGAACAGGTTTGCACACTGAAACCAGAAAGCTCCAGCCATTGCTGCACGGCTTCGCGGATTGCCACTTCATCATCAACAACCAACACCTGACTGCTCATACACCCTCCAACTTGAACGCGCGCAGTGTATCGCCATGAGCCTGACTTGGTAGTCTCGATTTGAACAATCCGCTGAAACTGTGAGCAGGTACCATTGGATCACCCCAGCCTTATGGCTCTGGCGCAATCGGCAGCTTCAGGGTGAATACTGCGCCAACATCGCTGTTAGACACTTCTAGCGTGCCACCTAATTCCTGCACGATGCCGTATGACACAGCCAAGCCCAAACCCAAGCCTTGACCGACTGGCTTGGTGGTAAAGAACGGATCGAATACATGGCTCAAGTTATCCCCAGCAATGCCACCACCATTATCGGCGACCGTCAGCACGCATTGCTCAGCACAACGCTGGATAACCACCTCAAGCTGTGCATTTTCAATCTCAGTCATGGCATCCAAAGCGTTATTGAGTAAGTTGAGCAACACCTGCTCAAGGCGAATAGCATCACCCAGAACATGAACGTTGTAATCAACTTGACTGCGGAGTTGCACACTTTCGCTACGTATTCGCGGCGTTAACAGCTGTAGCGCCTGATCCAGAACCTCGCCAAGCTGCAAGCGCTCACTGAGCCCGGCCGGACTTTTGCGGGCAAAGGTTTTCAAATGGCTCGTCAATGAAGCCATACGCTCAAGCAAACCATCGATACGTTGCAAGCCTGCATACACATCCGTTTGGCGCCCGCTGTCGAGTAGCAAGCGTAAACTCCCCAATTGCATGCGCATGGCTGTAAGCGGTTGATTAACTTCATGCGCCATCGCTGCAGACATTTGCCCCAAGGCTGCCATTTTCGCCGCGTGCACCAAACCGTCCTGGGCTTCGCGCAGCTCTGCTGTGCGCAGGCTAACTTCCTGTTCTAAACGCTCACGGATACTCGCTTGCAGGCGATGATTTTTACGCCGCTGGAGCAGGAACAGCAGTAAGAATGCCAGGGTCATCCATACACCTGCGCCAGCCAAGCGATAGCTGCGCACACTGTCGACCACACTTTGTGGCTCAACCAGCAAGTACAGGTTCCAGCCTTCGTCCGCCAATTGCTGGCTCTGCCAGAGATAATCCTGCTTACCGTCCGGACCATCGACGGTACGCCATTGTGACTCGGGGTTAATCTGCAAACGCAACTTGCTGGGAAGTGGTTTTAGCGCTTGTTCCGCATATTTTCGCACCTCAATCAGCTCATTTCGCGCTTGATCACTCAGTTCGCTCAATGTTCGAAAGCGCCATGCAGGGCGATTACTCAGAATTACTACGTTATAAGTATCGGCCACCAGCAAGATACCCGATTGCTCGACCCATTCGCGCTGCAGTTCTTCAAGCTCAAGCTTGACCACCAATACGCCAATGATTTGATCGTGGTCGTCGAGCACCACATGGGAAAGAAAGTAGCCGGGTATCCCCGTCGTCACCCCTACCGCAAAATAACGCCCTGAAGACTGCTTTAGCGCGTCACGAAAATAGGGGCGGAATGCATAGTTATTGCCGACAAAGCTGCTCCACTCACGCCAGTTGCTGGCCGCTAGCGTGTCACCCTCAACATTAAGTAGATAAAGCACATTGGAACCGGCAGCCCGATTCAATTGCTCTAACCGATGATTAAGCGCGGCTCGCAGCAACAGATCATCCGGCGAGCTGAGCACCGCTTTGATATCGCTGTCGAGTGAGAGCACCTCAGGCACCGAGCTAAAACGCTCAACCAAAGTGTGTATGGATTGCGCATACAGCTGTAACTGGCCGCGCGCCTCGACGCTACGCTCCTGCCAGGCGCGTTGCTGTGCATAGCGCCCGGCCAACCACATACTGCCAAGCAGGCCAATGGCAATCAGCAGAACGGTAAGTCCAACGCGGTATCGAAGAAAAAAAGCAGGCATGCACCGATCATCTCAACAAGATTGCAGCATGTTAAGACAAACGCGTCGCTAACGGTGCATTAGCGCCAGCGACGCGGCCCACACAGCGGCTTTATATCTGTACTCAAGAATAGATATCCGCACGCGACCACGGCAAATTATGACCGCCATTCAAGAGTGGTTTAACCGCCAATATTTGGTGCAAGTTCATCCAGCCTTGGGCAAAACCATACGCGCAACCCGCCAGATACAAACGCCAAATTCGCAACGCTTGTTCTGGAACCATTAGCGCAGCTTTATCGAGTTGCGTCTCAAGCCTTTCACTCCAAAAGTTCAAGGTACGCGCGTAATGCAGGCGCAAGCTTTCGACATCAACCACTTCCAATCCTGCGTCACTCAGCGCAGCAGTCATGACAGAAAGATGGGGCAGTTCGCCATGTGGAAAAACATATTTGCCGATAAAGTCACCCGCACCGTGGCCAACCGCACGACCATCTGTATGGCGCGCGGTAATACCGTGGTTCATCACCAGGCCGCCGGGTTTGACCGCGCCATACAGGCACTGGCAATACTCCGGTAGATTGGCGTAACCCACATGCTCAAACATACCGACACTGACCACTTTATCGAATCGCCCATCTTGCGGCAGGTCGCGATAATCCATCAGTTGCAGCTCTACCTGATCGTCCAGGCCTTGCTCGGCAACTCGCTCGCGCGCCAATTTCAGTTGCTCGGCACTGAGGGTAATGCCATAAACCTCTGCACCAAACTCGCGGGCAGCCAAGCGTGCAAAGCCGCCCCAACCACAACCGACATCAAGCAGCTTATCGCCCGGTTGCAGGCGCAGCTTTCGGCACAACAAGCGTATTTTTTCCAACTGGGCTTGCTCCAAAGACTCGCTACCGGCTGCAAAATAGCCGCACGAATAGACCATCTCCGGGTCGAGCCAGAGTGCATAAAACTCGTTGGACAGGTCGTAGTGATAACTTATGGCGGCAGCATCAGTGGCTTTGTCATGTCGCTCATGTTCAACCGCGGCGGGGCTGTCGTCAGGCACCAGCGCTTCACTGAGGTCGACACCGACCTTAATGATGTCACTCATCTTGCCTTCTAACTCAACACGACCCTCAACATAAGCGCCTCCAAGAACGTCGAGACTTGGATTGCTCAGTTGCACTACGAGGCTGGGATCCTTGATCACCAGCGTAACCTGCGGCTGAGGGCCGAGATCAAGCTGTTTGCCGTCCCACAATTTCAAGCGCAACGGCAATTGCAGGCTTCGTAATACCGGCGGTATAAATTGAATCATGTGAACCTCCGCTTTTTGCTAACAACAAAAAGCGTAGCTCAGCTTATTGATTGATGAAGCTATCGACCTGATAGACGACTGGCTCACCAATGTGACGCTGCAAGGTTCCGTCAGCCAGCCACTGGCGAATCCATGTAATTGCCTGACCCATTGCGTTATCACCTAGAGGTGTAAGGTCAGCGCAGAGCTCGGCAAAGCTGCCGCCTTGCACTGCCATTTTGTAGAGCGCACTGGCTTCATCAGGTGCAAGCGTGCGATAGCGGCTAATCAAACCATTGCGCCAAATCAAGCATACTGACACTTGCTCCAGCGCGTGACTGCCTGGAAATTCGCTGTCGTCTTTCAACGCGCGCCATAACGCCAGGGTGTTATAACGCAACGTTTGCCACTGCACGCTTGGCAACAAGCGTGTTTGCAGATTTGGCCACTCATCAGCCTGCAAGCTGGCGAGCAAAGCTTCTGTTAGCGGCTGGCCATCTGCTGCATCGAATGACAGGGTGAACGCCCACTCAAAACGCGCCAACTCGGCCAATGGTTCGGCTTGCTCAGGTATCAGATGAGCCTCGATGAACTCGGCAAACCGGGCACCCAGCCAACGCAGGCTGAAATGATCGGGCGGATAGGCATTGATATAGGCCAGCGCCAGTGCATCAAATTCTTCGTCGCCCATCCAACCATGCACCGCGCTGTAATCGCCGCGCAGGGTTTCGATCAGCCGTGCACGATAGGCGTTGTGATAAATCGCCAAGCCCAGATCGACATCAAGGTTCGCGCTGCCCACCAGCGTGGCGCGCAATTCAGAATTGGCAACCGAGTCAGCCCCAAGCAAATAGGTTTCAATCTCTTGCTGCCACTGACTCAACCGCATAATGACTCCGCCTGAAGTGCTTTAGCGCCTAGCTCGCGGGCTTTTTGCAGTTCGGCCATCAGCTCAGCAAATGGAGGGTAATGGTCATCACGCTCGATCATGGTCGCGACCGGCCCCAGATGTTTGATAGTGCGCTCGTACAACTGCCAAACAGGGTCACATACCGGGTGATCGTGAGTATCAATCAGATAATTGCCGTAATCGGTGTGCCCGGCCAAATGCAGCTGGCGGATTTTATCCACAGGCAAACTGCTGATGTAGGTCCATGGGTCAAAATCATGATTACGCGCACTGACGTAAACGTTGTTCACATCCAGCAGTAAATCGCAGCCAGTGATTGCCGTCAGTTCCGAGAGAAACTCCCACTCGGTGAACTTGTCGCCAGCGCTGCGGATATAGGTTGAAGCATTTTCCAGCACCAGCGGACGCTCAATAACGTCCTGTACCTGATGAACTCGCGCCGCTACGTGCTGCAAACTTTCATCAGTGAAAGGCAGTGGTAGCAAATCGTGCAGGTGATGGGCATTACCGCGGCTCCAGCACAGGTGGTCAGAGATCCATTGCGGTTTAACTCGCTCTGCCAGCAGCTTTAGACGTTTGAGGTAATCGCGATCCAGCTCGTGTGGACCGCCAATAGACAGCGATACGCCGTGCATCACTATTGGATAGTGCTCGGCGACCGCATCCAGGTGATAAAGGGCTTTGCCGCCCTCAATCATGAAATTTTCAGAAATCACCTCGAACCAATCGACATCAGGTCGTTGCTCCAGGATTTCCTGATAATAGGGAATTCGCAGCCCTAGGCCGTAGCCAAGACAGTCTGACTTAGCTGGCATGCCAAGCTCCTTGGTTAGATCCGGACAGTAAAACAGGAGCAGCCATCAACTGATGGCTGCTCCCTGTTGCTGCAATCTTACTCTTCGCCAACGCGACCCTTGGCAGCATTGCAATCAGCCAAAGACATCGCTTTGAAGCCATGGCCTTTACAGATGCCCTGGCCTTTACAGGCGTTATCAGCAGTTTTGCAGTCATTCTGTCCTTTGCATGCGTTAACACCAAAGCATTGAACAGGCGAATCTTCAGCGACAACAACAGTGCTGGCCATGGTTGCAAACATGGTTGCAGCAGTGAACGCGATAGCAGCACCGGTAGCAGCAAGTGTAGTTTTGTTAGTCATGTGTACATCCTCGGATTAATTGTAATACGCCAGCCGCACAGAAGTTGTTTGTGCGCGACATATCAATAGAGAGGGATAGACCATATTCGTTACAACGTCATTTAAATAAACTGCAGCCCCTACTCCCGGCTGCACTGCAACCTTGACCGCAGGACAATCCGCAACCTATCTACACCGGCCAATTGCACCGAACTTATCGAGTTAATCACGCTCACACATAAAACGGTCTCATTGGTTGGTCGCGTCTGTCTCAGCAATGAAACACATCCGCGAGTCAGCACCCGCTGTTTACGCCGCTTTGCCGCTTTTTCTGCGTAACTGTTTCATCCGTGTAACACCCCGTTAAGTGCATGCCTCGCTTGGTCAGACACGGATAAACCTCATACACCTAAACCGTAGTGTCTCATCGGTGAAACACTGTGTTTAGCCCCGCCTGCTACAACAAAATCTAACTCGTTGATATTCCAAGAAAAAACAATTCCGGCACGACTCCTGCGAACACTTCGACACAACCAACCGCAGAGTTGCATTGCACATCTTCAATGCGCAAGAAGAGATGTAGAAGGAATTGATGTCATGGAACGTACAAACAGTTCAGGGTCATTCCAATCGTCATTACTGGCCGTAGCGCTTGTGATGCTTTCAAGCATCTACGTTGCACCTACGTTCGCCCAGGACGGCATTATCGTATTGGGTCGCCAGGTTCAGCCGCGCCTTGCAACACATCCCACTGACATTCCCGACCCCAATCCAACGGTGGTTAACACCAACATTTCTCGGCAAGTCGTCACGACAGTCAATGGCACCCTCAACAACACCCAGATGGGTGGTGAGCTGGGAGATGCTGACTTCGCCAACATCACCACGGGCTCCAGCATCAACTCGATGATCTTGCCCAACGGCAATCTTGCAGGTTTCAACGCACTCGGCACAGACCAAGCCAATCATCAAGGCGCCACCAACACCGGCTCAGCAGGGCATTCAGGCGGCAACGCGGGCAGTGGCCTGGGCAGCACCATCAACAGCACCGTTCAACGCGGACTGGCACCTCTGAACATGCTTACCGGAGGCCAGTGAGATGAGAACCCTGCCCTTGTTAATCACGCTCGCTGTTTGCAGCGCTGCGCTTTCTACCACGGCTCTGGCCGAAACGATCAACCAAGCCAATATCACCAACAGCGCCAGTCACTATCAGGGCGTTGTTTCGGTCAACCAAGCGGCTGGCGAATCGCAACAGCAAAGCAATGCAAGAGCACTGGCAATTGGTAACGGCGCCAGCGCTTCGACCCAACAAATTCAAAACCTGAATATTCATGGCGTCGACAGCTCTCAAGACGCAGGCGTGGCCATTGGGGCTGGCGCATTCAATTCAGGTAACGGCGTCCTCGGTATCAACCAATCCGCAGGCGCAGGAACACAACAGGCCAATGCATTAAGTATCAGCGTGAGTTCGGGGCCAACCAGCCTGGATGACTCGGTGCTGTCGCAAAGCGTGGCCATTACACAAATCTCAGGAACAGTTGCGCCCTCCACTGGGGAGCGACACGTAGCAACCGATGACACTGCGTTTGTCGGGAGCCGTGGAGTCGTGCAATTGAACCAGAGTGCTGGGGTCGGGAACCGCATGGGGAACAACCTCAGTATCAGGGTCAGTGATTAACCCTGAGCGCAACACAAGTGAGTAAGTCCTAAGTCCAACACAGCAAGGCAAGGAGATACACCATGAAAACTAAAATGGTAGTAATGACGCCGCTGGCACTCGCTTTGGCAGTAGCCATGGCAGCGACAACCGTACAAGCTGATCAAAAAAAATCTTGGTTCCCTGAAACAGGTGCATCCGCAACTGTTGACGATACCCAGATCATCAAAAATAACGGCGTACGTAACGAAGGCACTGAAAACGCTGCAGGCGTTGATGACGTTGGGGCAGGCGCCTCGGGTAACGTCGGTATCAACGTTGTTGCAGGTACCAATAACCAACAAGCCAACGCCGCAGCACTTGCCAGTGCTGATGCAAGCTTTGTCTTTGGTACCGCCGAGGCGTCAACTACTGTTAACCAGAAGCTGACCAACAACGGCGTGAAAAACTTCTCCAACCCAAGTACAGCAGCGCTTACCAACTCGCTTAACGGCGCCAGTGGTAACGTCGGTGCCAACATTGCAGCTGGTACTTATAACCAACAGAAAAACGACATGGCTGCAGCCGTCTCTGCCGGCGCGTTCTCTACCGCCAGCAGCACAGCCACTCAGTCTATTTCTGGCAACACCACCAACAACAATGCCACCCTTGACTATGGCTCTGCAAAAGTCACCTTGGGCATGGCCGCTATTGGTGGCTACAAAGGCAAGTCTGACCAGATTGGCGATGTCTATCTCGACTCTTGGGAAGGTGAAGGTCACCCAGGTGGCAGCAACACCGGTCACGTAGATCTTGATAGCGACGCCCAAGGCGCTCAAGACCTTAACGATGACGGCGGCGCACTGGCCTTCAACGAAGAAGGTGTGATCGGCCTGCTCGGTGTGGTCTCAGGCAATATCCCGGTTGTAGCTGGCTTCAACACTCCAGTGGTTAACACTGCAGTGCTCAGCGGCTCACTGAACCGTGTTTCGGGTAACGTCGGTGTCAACGTGGCGGCGGGTGCTGGTAACCAGCAAAGCAACTCCCTGTCGATTGCTGCAGGCTGCACCTCGTGCCCAGCTGGCGGTTCTGGCGGCGGCGAGTCGCTTCGCTACTAAGCAAGTCCTGGGGACTCCGGAGGTTTCGGAGTCCCTTTCTTTTACAAGGACTGACTTATGCGCACCCTTCTCGTTGTCCTGATCATGCTGGTTTGCCCTGCATCCTACTCTGCTCAACTGGGCTTTCCGGTGCTACCGGGTGGTGCCTTGGCATTCAAGAACGTCGAGAGCTTTCGCGAACGACGCTTTAGCAATCTGATTGAACAAAAAACTGATTTCAGCTGCGGCGCTGCATCCTTGGCGACCATTCTGTATCAGGGTTATCGCTTCGACATCGATGAACAAACCGTGATCGAAGGCATGCTGCAACAAGCAGACCTCGACCTGGTTCGCAGCCAGGGTTTCTCAATGCTCGACATGAAGCGTTATGTCGAAGCCATTGGCCTGCGCGCCCGCGGTTATCGCATTCCTGCCGAACAACTTGAACAAATCAAAGTGCCGGTGGTGGTGCTGATCGATGTGCGCGGCTACAAGCATTTCGTGGTGCTGCAGAAAACCGAAGACAACTGGGCCTATATCGGCGACCCGGTCTTGGGTCACAAGCGCTACAAGCTCGAGGAGTTCAAGCAAGGTTGGAACGGTATTGTTTTCGCAGTGATTGGGGCTGGCTATGACCGCAATAACCCACTCACTGACCCGCCGCAGCCACTAACTGCGCGCAATCGGCTGGATCGCTTCAAACCGGTGAATGATGCCGAGTTGATGGAGTTCGGCTTTATACAAAGTGACTTCTTTTAATGGAGCACGACATGAAGACTCAACTGTGTGTGGCAACCATCTGCCTGGTTGCCAGCCTGCCACTTCACGCCACAGGACTGTTTGTTCCTGCTGAACTGAGTGATCAGGAATTATCGCAACTACGGGGCCGCTATGTACTGCCAGGAAGAATTGTGAATTTTGGTGTAACCATGGCCAGCACGTGGCAAAACGCGAGTGGCCAAGTACTCGGCGCCAAGGTTGATATGCAAATCCAGCAAAGCATCAAGCCGGTGTTCAACATCACCACATTCAAGCAGGGCAACAATGATGCTGCGGCCGCAACTATCGCCGCTGGAGTGGGCAACTCGCCCGCCCAAGGAACCGGCCAGCTAAGCGGTGGCAACAGCCTCAATAATGTTCAGGGTGTGGTGCAGACGACCCGTTCTGCCGGTGACTTAAACACCAGCTACAACAACCTCAATATCGATGTCAGCCACGGCAATACGGCGCCTGCTGTCATGTCCGGATCACAGTTAGTCAGCAGTGTGCAGCAGACCAGCGATCTTGGCACGGTAAAGGTCAGCCCAATGGGTGGCGGCTTGCAGTTGGCAATCGATGCTAACGGTCAAGGCGCTAGTCTGCAGCAGCTTGGCGCAGGCGGCGCAGTTCAACGTACCGACATTTATGGCTCACGTAATACTGTCACCAACTTCGCCGCGCTCAACGTATTGCTCAAAGAAAATATGCCGACGGCGAATGGTTTGAATTGTAATTGGAACCAACTTAACAATTTGCGTCCAACAGGGCTGTAAATATCGTCTAGGCTGGATTTGTGACTGATCTGAAACGGAAGTCTTACCATGCCGAAGCACCTGTCTGTTTGCTTGGTTATGTGTGCGGCTAGCGCTGTTGCGGCCCCCAGCTTGATGGCCGCAACTGATGCTGAAGTAGACGCATTAAAACAACAACTCGAACTACTCAAACAACACTACGACGCACAACAAAAAGCCCTGATGGTGCTTGAGCAACGACTCAAACAAGTTGAGTCGCAACCCGTTCAAAAACCACTGCTTCGCCCGATTCCTGCAACCGGACGCAGCGAGACTGTGGCCAAATCAGGGGATGCCGGTTACGGCACCAGCCTGCAAGATGATGCAGCGCCAGCACGCAGCGTTGAGAATATTTACAACGAGGCCAGCGGCTTCTTCGGTACGGGCACCTTCAGTTTCGAAACAGGCCTGACCTACAGCCACTACGACAGCAGGCAACTGTTTCTTAACGGTTTCTTGGCCCTCGACACCATCTTTCTCGGCAACATCGGTGTCGACCAGATTAACTCTGACACCTTAACCCTCGACCTGACTGGCCGCTATAACTGGCATGACCGCTGGCAGTTCGACCTCAACGTGCCTGTGGTGTACCGCGAGACTACATTTGAGTCGGCTGGCGCAGGCGGCGCGAGCACATCCATCTCTGAAGAAACCGTCACCCGCAACCCTGAAATTGGCGATGTCAGCGCCGGTATCGCCTATAAATTCCTGACTGAAACAGAAAGCCGCCCAGATGCAGTGCTGAGCCTGCGAGTCAAGGCGCCTACAGGTAAAGATCCTTACGGTATCAAGCTGCAACAGGTGCCCGGCAACGACAACTTGACGGTTCCAGAAGAGCTGCCAACCGGCAACGGCGTCTGGTCAATTACGCCAGGCATATCGCTGGTCAAAACCGTTGACCCAGCCGTGCTCTTCGGCAACCTGTCGTACACCTACAACCTGGAGGAAGACTACAGCGACATCAGCTCCACCCGCGGGGTCAAACAACCCGGAACGGTGCAGCTGGGTAACTGGTTCCAATTCGGCTTAGGCATGGCCTTTGCGCTTAACGAGCGCATGAGCTTGTCGATGTCTTACTCGCAACTGCTTTCGCAAAAAAGCAAAGTCAAAGCTGAAGGTCAAAGCTTCACTTCAGTGCCAAGCAGTGATGCCAATGCCGCGTATTACAACATCGGCATGACCTATGCGTTCGATGAAAACCTGAGCATCGTGCCCAACCTATCCATCGGCCTGACACCTGATGCCCCCGACTTTACATTCAGCGTCAGATTTCCTTACTACTTCTAGCTCTGGAAGGCTTAACTTATCCACAGACCTAACCGCAGCGTGCTTCGGTTAGGTCTTCGTGCGCCTACTATGCAATCAATCCAAGCACCGTTCAGGCGAGGTTGTTGTGGATACTCAAGCAATGCTCTGGGGATTAGTATTCGGCTCGGTCGGGCTGGGCTTTTTTATCTACGGGCGAAAGCGCAGTAGAACCATGCCTTTTATTTGCGGATTGGGGCTGATGCTGTTTCCGTACTTCATTAGCAGCACTTTGCTGATGGTTGCGATTGGTTGCTCACTTATAGCTCTTCCCTATTTTTTCAGGCTCTGAGCCTAAGCAACCTCAGCGAATCTGGTGCTTATGCAGCAAGCGATAAAATGTCGGCCGTGAGATACCCAAGCCGCGGGCCGCCTGGCTACAGTTCTCAGGATACCTCGCCATTGCATCGCTGAGCGCCTGAATCTCTGCTTTGCGCTTGTAGTCTTCCAAGGTGCCAAGCCGCTCAATAAGAATGCTGCATTGTTCAAGACCAAGATCCTTGGCTTCGATCTGACGCCCCTCTGCCAACACCAAACCTCGCCGCACTCGATTCGCCAACTCACGGACATTACCGGGCCATTTGTGCTCAGCTAACTGCTTCAATGCTTCTTCACTAAAGCGCTTGGCCCGCCGACCAGTTTCGGCGCTGTATAGACTGGCGAAGTAATTTGCCAACATCGGAATATCCGCCGCTCGCTCATGCAAAGCGGCGGTATGCACCTGCAGGACATTAAGGCGGTAATACAGGTCTTCGCGGAAACTGCCGTTATCGATCGCGGCTTCAAGATCGATGTGAGTTGCAGCCAGAACCCTAACGTCAACCGATATTGGCTGGCTCCCTCCCACCCGCTCTATTTGTTTCTCTTGCAGAAAACGCAGCAGGTTAGCCTGCAACTCAAGGGGTAAATCGCCAATTTCATCAAGAAACAGCGTGCCGCCGTCTGCCGATTCAATCCGGCCGATTTTGCGTTGATGTGCGCCGGTAAATGCACCTTTCTCGTGACCAAATAATTCTGACTGAATTAAGTGCTCAGGAATTGCTCCGCAGTTGATCGCAATAAACGGCTTACCTGCTCGGCTCGAACGGCGGTGCAAGGTTCTTGCGACTAACTCTTTACCCGTACCGCTTTCACCACGGATCAATACCGGAGAATGAGTCGGCGCAAGTTTAGCCAGCAATTTACGTAAATCACGGATGGGCGCGCTCTGACCAAGCAGCTCATTTTCATGATCATCAATGATGCCGCTTTTTCGTCCACGTAGCCTTGCCATGCCGTAGGCTCGGCCCAAGGTCACATGCACCCGAGACACGTCAAACGGCAAGGTGTGATAGTCAAAAAACCACTCGCCCACAAACTCACCAAGGGTATTAACCGAAGACAGCAAGTCAGGGCTAAGCACTGCAATCCACTCAGTACCACTGCGGCTTAACAGTTGCTTGATTGCGGCAGGGCGACGCAAGTGCATTTCATTGAGCCGGATCAAACCGACATCGCATTCACGCTCCTCTGCATGCTCAAGCAGGCAGCCTTCCACGGTCCAGCCTGCCTCACGAAGACTTGGTAATAGCGAGCGGCAATCATCACATGGATCGACGACCAAGAGGCGCCGCGGTGCACCCGTATCATTAAGCATACCTTTCCTTGGCGCCAAATATTTAACGTTTTTAATCAAAGGCTTAGGCGCGAGTACAGTTACACTAGCAATACTTTAGATAGCGACTTGGAACAATTCACACTAAGGCGCTAACGCTAAATAACTAGCCGTTCAAAACAGGCTTACTTAGCGGTTAAGTGAGTGAAATAACTGTATTTTTTGTGACGCAGTTCCGCTACGCGCGAACCGCTGGTGCGACAGGCAGATGTGGTTGAGGTCAGGATGTGGACGAAACGAGATATTCAGCCAGCGTAGTCCAAAACCAGCAGGTCTCTGGGCGCAAGTACAGCACTTGGCAGAACATAAAGGCTTATAGCTACAGGCTCAGACTGGATACGAACCGCTTAGGGGATGTGGACAACTCAAGTTATCCACATCCCCCATACCAAAGATGGAAAATCAGGAAGGTTTCCATCTTTTCTATCCCCAGCCGTCACTCCACAGTGACGGACTTGGCCAGGTTGCGAGGCTGGTCGACATCTGTGCCCTTGAGCACGGCGACGTAGTACGACAGCAATTGCAGCGGGATGGTGTAGAGAATCGGGGCGAGCGCATCGTGGATGTGCGGCATGTTGACCACGTGAGTGCCTTCGCCATTGCTCATGCCGGCTTTTTCATCGGCAAACACAATCAGCTCACCGCCACGTGCACGGACTTCCTGCAGGTTGGATTTAAGCTTCTCCAACAACTCGTTATTGGGGGCAACGGTAACGACTGGCATATCCGCATCAACCAAGGCCAATGGGCCGTGCTTGAGCTCGCCTGCCGGGTAGGCTTCAGCATGGATGTAGGAAATCTCTTTGAGCTTCAAAGCGCCTTCCATCGCCACCGGATACTGCGCACCTCGGCCCAGAAACAGAGTGTGGTGCTTCTCGGCAAAGTGCTCGGAAATCTTTTCAACCACATCGTCCATCGCCAATGCTTCACCCAAGCGGGTTGGCAGGCGGCGCAGTTCCGCGACCAACTCAGCCTCAAGCTGTGGATCAAGCGTGCCACGCACGCGGCCCATAGCCAGCGTCAGCAACATCAGCGCAACCAGTTGCGTTGTGAATGCCTTGGTTGAAGCAACACCAATTTCCGGGCCTGCCAGCGTCAGCAACGTCAGGTCGGACTCGCGAACCAGCGAGCTGATACCTACATTACAAATTGCCAAGCTAGCCAAGTAACCGCCTTGCTCTGGCGTGAGGTCTTTGGCGTTGCGCAGCGCCGCCAAGGTGTCGGCGGTTTCACCAGACTGCGAGATGCTGACAAACAAGGTGTCGGGCTGGACCACCACCTTGCGATAACGGAACTCGCTGGCCACTTCGATCTGGCACGGAATACCGGCCAACTCTTCGAGCCAGTAACGCGCAACCATACCGGCGTGATAGCTGGTACCGCAGGCGACGATCTGAATGTTTTTAACCTTGGCGAATATATCCGCTGCTTGTGGGCCAAAAGCCTGCACCAGAACGTGATCATCGGCCAGACGTCCTTCCAGAGTGCGCTGAACTACAGCTGGCTGCTCGTGGATTTCCTTGAGCATAAAGTGGCGATATTCACCCTTGTCTGCAGCCTCTGCACCTTCGTGGTATTGCACCTGCTCACGTTTTACCGGCTTGCCGTCTACATCCCAGATCTGCACCTCATCACGGCAAATCTGCGCGATATCGCCTTCTTCCAGGTACATGAAACGGTCAGTCACCTGACGCAGGGCCAGTTGGTCGGATGCAAGGAAGTTTTCGCCAATACCCAAGCCGATCACCAGCGGGCTGCCGCTGCGGGCTGCGACAATGCGGTCGGGCTGCTTGGCACTGATAACCGCCAAACCATAAGCGCCATGCAACTGCTTGACCGCCACTTTGAGTGCAGCGCTAAGGTCTGCTTCGGTCTTCAGGGTGTGATCGAGCAGGTGCACTATCACTTCGGTGTCAGTGTCGGAACTGAAGCTGTAGCCCAAGCCTTTGAGTTGATCACGCAGGGCATCGTGGTTTTCAATGATGCCGTTGTGCACAACCGCCAATTGATGCCCGGAGAAATGTGGGTGTGCATTGCGCTCACTCGGCGCACCGTGCGTCGCCCAACGGGTGTGCGCGATGCCAACGCGGCCTGGCAATGGCTCAGCCTTGAGTGCGGCTTCGAGTTCGCTGACCTTGCCAACACGGCGACGACGATCCAACTCGGCCGCCTCATTCAACAACGCAACACCGGCGCTGTCGTATCCACGGTATTCGAGGCGCTTGAGGCCCTCAACCAGCACAGCGGTGATATTACGCTCTGCTACTGCTCCGACAATTCCACACATAATTGGCTCCTTACGACTCTAAGCTCGCGCAGATCAATTTGATCCCACGCGCCTGCAATTGGGTTCGAGCGTCTTGGTCCAGACGCTCATCAGTAATCAGGGTATGTACACGTGCCCAAGGCAATTCGAGGTTGGGAATCTTGCGACCGATCTTGTCGCTCTCCACCATCACAATCACTTCACGGGCAACTTCAGCCATGACTTGGCTCAAGCCCAGCAATTCATTGAATGTTGTTGTACCGCGTGTCAAATCGATGCCGTCTGCGCCGATAAACAGCTGGTCGAAATCGTATGAACGCAGCACCTGTTCGGCAACCTGCCCTTGGAAAGACTCTGAGTGAGGGTCCCATGTACCGCCAGTCATCAACAACACAGGTTCGTCTTCCAACTCGCGCAAGGCATTGGCAACGTTGAGCGAGTTGGTCATCACCACCAGACCGGGCTTGCGCCCCAGTTCAGGGATCATCGCGGCAGTAGTGGTGCCACTGTCGATGATGATTCGCGCATGTTCACGGATACAGCTCACTCCCGCGCGGGCAATGGCTAATTTGTAGCTCGATACCGGCTGGCTGACGTCGACCATCAGCTCTTGCGGCAACTGCACCGCGCCGCCATAACGGCGCAACAACAGGCCGTTTTTCTCAAGCGCGGCCAGGTCCTTGCGGATGGTGACTTCAGAGGTCAAAAAGCGTTTCGCCAACTCATCCACACTGACTTCGCCCTGCTCGGTGAGCAAGGCAAGTATTGAGTGGCGACGTTGCGGGGTGTTGCGTTTCGACATGCTATAAGTTTCGATTCGAAAGATAATTTCGTGAATCAAAACCTAATGAAGCTTTTAGGTCAAGCAAAACAGCAAAAAGACCGCCAAATGGCAGCCTTTTTGAAGTTATCAATAGATCAAACGAAAGTTAGCTCGTTTTAAGCCGTTGATTTATTTCTTGGTAGGGCGCTTCCAGCCTTCGATATTACGTTGCTTGCCACGTCCTACAGCCAAGTTATCCACAGGTACATCGCTAGTAATCACCGAGCCTGCGCCCGTGGTCGCTCTATCACCCAAGTTCACTGGCGCAACCAATGAAGTATTCGAGCCGACAAACACATCTTCACCCATGACAGTGCGGTGCTTGTTTACGCCGTCATAGTTGCAGGTGATGGTGCCGGCGCCAATGTTGGTTCGTGCGCCGATTTCAGCGTCGCCTAGGTAGCTCAAGTGGCCGGCTTTAGCGCCTTCACCGAGTACAGCGTTCTTCAGCTCTACAAAGTTACCCACATGCGCCTTGGCACCCAGCACCGCGCCTGGACGCAAACGTGCGAATGGGCCGCAATCGGCGCCCTCACCCACTTCAGCGCCTTCAAGATGGCTGTTGGCTTTGACGATCGCGCCTTTGCGCAGGGTGCTGTTCTTGATGATGCAATTGGCGCCGATCTCGACGTTATCCTCAATCACTACTTTGCCTTCGAGGATGACGTTGATGTCGATCATCACATCACGACCAACAGTGACTTCACCGCGCTGATCAAAACGAGCCGGGTCACGCAGGGTCACGCCTTGCGCCATCAACGCACGCGCCGCACGCAGTTGGTAGTGACGCTCAAGCTCGGCAAGTTGACGACGATCGTTAGCGCCCTGTACTTCCATCGCGTCCAACGGCTGCTCCGTCGCAACTACCAGACCGTCCGCTACAGCCATGGCGATGACGTCAGTCAGGTAATATTCGCCTTGGGCGTTGCTGTTCGACAGACGCCCCAGCCAGTCACCCAGCTTGGTCGCTGGCACCGCAAGAATACCGGTGTTGCCTTCGTTGATCAGGCGCTGCGCTGCGCTGGCATCTTTATGCTCGACAATGGCTTCTACCTGGCCTGAGGCATTACGCACGATACGGCCATAGCCGGTCGGGTCATCCAAGGTGACAGTCAGCAAGCCGAGTTGCTGGTCGTTGACCTGCTCCAGCAGGCGCTCAAGCGTGGTCTTTTCGATCAGTGGGACATCGCCATATAGAATCAACACCCGGTCGCTGCTCAGTGCAGGCAAGGCTTGGGCAACCGCGTGCCCCGTACCGAGCTGCTCGGTCTGCATCACGAAATTCAGATCATCTGCAGCAAGGCGCTCGCGCACGGCATCGGCGCCATGGCCAATCACTACATGAATACCTTGTGGCTTGAGCTCACGGGCGATGTCGATGACATGACCGAGCATCGACTTGCCAGCAACCGGGTGCAGCACCTTGGGCAACGCGGAACGCATGCGTGTGCCCTGACCTGCTGCAAGAATGACGATATCAAGTGACATAACGAAAGCTACCATTGGTTAAAGACGGAATTCCTTTCCATACACTGCATTGCGCAGCTTTTTGGCGCAGCAAAGAAAAAGGGTAGCCTAGGCTACCCTTTTACTTAGATGCAAAAAAGTCTGACTGCTGCGATTAGCCGCCGAACTTCTTACGCAATTGCTGGACGGTGCGCAGCTGAGCTGCAGCCTCGGCCAGACGAGCAGCAGCAGAGCCGTAATCGAACTCGGCGCCTTGCTCGTTTAACGCTTTCTCAGCAGCCTTGACGGCTTCCTGAGCAGACGCTTCGTCAAGATCGGCAGCGCGCTGCACGGTGTCGGCCAAAACCTTCACCATGTTTGGCTGCACTTCAAGGAAGCCACCTGAGATGTAGAACACCTCGGTTTCGCCGCCTTGCTTGATCAAACGGATTGGACCCGGCTTCAGGTCAGTCAGCAACGGCGCGTGGCCTGGAGTGATACCGATATCACCCAAGTTACCGTGCGCAATTACCATCTCGACCAGTCCGGAAAACATCTCCGCTTCTGCGCTGACGATATCGCAATGGACTGTCATAGCCATAACCTTGCCTCACATTACAGGTTGTGGATAAGTCTTATCCACAACCTGATGCGCCCGTTGCCAGGCGCATAGGGTGATTACAGTTTCTTCGCTTTCTCGACCGCTTCTTCAATGCTGCCGACCATGTAGAACGCTTGCTCTGGCAAGTGATCGTAGTCGCCCTTGAGGATGCCGCTGAAGCCTGCAATGGTGTCTTTCAGGGAAACGTATTTGCCTGGAGAACCGGTGAAGACCTCGGCCACGAAGAATGGCTGAGACAGGAAGCGCTGAATCTTACGAGCACGGGATACCAATTGCTTATCGGCTTCGGACAATTCGTCCATACCCAGAATAGCAATGATGTCCTTCAGCTCTTTGTAACGCTGCAGTACGTACTGAACGCCACGAGCGGTGTCGTAGTGCTCCTGACCAATCACCTGCGGATCGAGCTGGCGAGAGGTGGAGTCCAACGGATCCACAGCTGGGTAGATACCCAGGGAAGCGATGTCACGGGACAATACGACAGTTGCGTCCAAGTGGGCGAAGGTGGTCGCCGGGGACGGGTCAGTCAAGTCATCCGCTGGTACGTATACGGCCTGGATCGAAGTAATCGAACCGGTCTTGGTCGAAGTGATACGTTCTTGCAGAACGCCCATCTCTTCGGCCAGAGTCGGCTGATAACCTACTGCCGACGGCATACGGCCGAGCAGTGCGGATACTTCAGTACCGGCCAGGGTGTAACGGTAGATGTTGTCCACGAAGAACAGTACATCGCGGCCTTCATCACGGAACTTCTCAGCCATGGTCAGACCAGTCAACGCTACGCGCAGACGGTTGCCCGGTGGCTCGTTCATCTGACCGTAGACCAGGGCTACTTTGTCGAGAACGTTGGAATCCTTCATCTCGTGGTAGAAGTCGTTACCCTCACGAGTACGCTCACCCACACCGGCGAACACGGAATAACCGCTGTGCTCGATGGCGATGTTACGGATCAGTTCCATCATGTTTACGGTTTTACCAACACCGGCACCACCGAACAGACCAACCTTACCGCCTTTGGCAAACGGGCAGATCAGGTCGATAACCTTGATGCCTGTTTCCAGCAGTTCGTTGCTGCCCGCTTGTTCAGCGTAAGTTGGCGCAGGACGGTGAATGCCCCAACGCTCTTCTTCGCCAATCGGGCCAGCTTCGTCGATTGGGTTGCCCAGTACGTCCATGATACGGCCGAGGGTCTTAACCCCAACCGGTACCTGGATGTTGCTACCTGTGCTGTCGACGTCCAGGCCACGTTTCAGGCCTTCGGTCGAACCCATTGCAATTGTACGAACCACGCCGTCGCCCAGCTGCTGCTGAACTTCGAGGGTGGTTTCAGCGCCGACTACTTTCAACGCTTCATAAACACTCGGCACATGATCACGCGGGAATTCCACGTCGATAACGGCGCCGATGATTTGAACGATACGTCCGCTACTCATCTTTGGTTCCTCTGAATATTTGAACCGTTCTTAAACCGCGGCAGCGCCGCCGACGATTTCCGAAATCTCTTGGGTAATTGCTGCCTGACGCGCCTTGTTATAGATCAGCTGTAGATCACCAATCAAATCACCGGCGTTGTCGGTGGCGTTCTTCATTGCAATCATCCGTGCAGCCTGTTCAGCTGCGTTGTTCTCAACCACTGCCTGGTACACCTGCGACTCCACGTAACGCACCATCAAGCCTTCGAGAAGCTCTTTGGCGTCGGGTTCGTACAGGTAGTCCCAGTGATGCTTGAGCTCTTGATCCGGAGTCGCCACCAATGGAATCAACTGCTCCACTGTCGGCTGTTGCGTCATGGTGTTGATGAACTTGTTCGAGACCACGGACAAACGATCGATACGACCTTCGAGGTACGCATCGAGCATTACCTTGACGCTACCAATCAGATCATTGATCGATGGTTCTTCGCCCAGGTGGCTGATCGCAGCAACAACATTGCCACCAAAGTTACGGAAAAACGCCGCACCTTTGCTACCAATCACGCAGAGATCAATCTCCACGCCTTGCTCGCGATTGCTCGCCATGTCTTTGACCAGAGCCTTGAACAGGTTGGTGTTCAGACCACCACACAGACCACGGTCACTGCTTACCACTACATAACCTACACGCTTTGTTTCGCGCTCGATCATGAACGGGTGGCGGTATTCCGGGTTGGCGTTGGCCAGATGACCAATTACCTGGCGGATACGCTCCGCGTAGGGACGGCTAGACGCCATGCGCATTTGTGCTCTGCGCATTTTGCTTACCGCCACCTTCTCCATGGCGCTGGTGATCTTCTGCGTGCTTTTGATGCTCGCAATCTTGCTGCGAATCTCTTTTGCGCCTGCCATTTGACACCTATCAGGTTAGCAAGCGAGGGCCGTAAAGCCCTCGCTGCGGCTTACCAGGTTTGGGTGGCTTTGAACTTCTCGATACCGGCTTTGAAGCCAGCGTCGATTTCGTCGTTGAAGTCACCCTTCACGTTAATCTTCGCCAACAAGTCAGCGTGATCACGGTTGAAGTAAGCAATCAGGGCTTGCTCGAATGCGCCAACTTTGGCGACTTCGACATCCCGCAGGAAACCACGCTCAGCTGCGTACAGCGACAGCGCCATGTCTGCGATAGACATTGGTGCATATTGCTTCTGCTTCATCAGCTCAGTTACGCGCTCACCGTGCTCAAGTTGCTTACGAGTTGCCTCGTCCAGGTCAGATGCGAACTGGGCGAATGCCGCCAATTCACGGTACTGAGCCAGAGCGGTACGGATACCACCGGAAAGCTTCTTGATGATCTTGGTTTGAGCCGCACCACCAACACGGGATACCGAGATACCAGCGTTGACCGCTGGACGGATACCGGAGTTGAACATCGAGGTCTCAAGGAAGATCTGACCGTCAGTGATCGAAATCACGTTGGTTGGTACGAACGCAGAAACGTCGCCAGCCTGGGTTTCAATGATTGGCAGAGCGGTCAAAGAACCGGTTTTGCCAGTCACAGCACCATTGGTGAACTTCTCAACATACTCTTCGGATACGCGCGATGCACGCTCCAGCAGACGGCTGTGGAGATAGAACACGTCGCCTGGGTAAGCTTCACGGCCTGGTGGACGGCGCAGCAACAGGGAAATCTGACGATAAGCCACTGCTTGCTTGGACAGATCGTCATAAACGATCAGCGCGTCTTCACCACGGTCACGGAAGTATTCACCCATGGTGCAACCGGAGTAGGCAGAAATGTACTGCAGCGCTGGCGATTCAGAAGCCGAGGCAGCCACCACGATGGTGTTGGCCAGGGCGCCGTTCTCTTCCAGCTTGCGCACAACGTTGGCGATGGTCGATTGCTTCTGACCGATGGCTACGTATACGCACTTAATGCCGCTGTTTTTCTGATTGATGATGGCGTCAACTGCCAAGGCAGTTTTACCGATCTGACGGTCACCAATGATCAGCTCACGCTGGCCACGGCCTACCGGGATCATGGCATCGACTGACTTGTAGCCAGTCTGTACCGGCTGATCAACCGACTTACGCCAGATCACGCCCGGTGCAACCTTTTCAACAGCGTCGGTAGCGACGTTGTTCAGCGGGCCTTTACCGTCGATTGGATTACCCAATGCGTCAACAACACGACCCAGCAGTTCCGGACCAACCGGAACTTCGAGGATACGGCCGGTGCACTTCGCGCTCATGCCTTCTGCGAGCGTGGTGTATGCACCCAGTACGACTGCACCCACGGAGTCTTGCTCCAGGTTCAGTGCCATACCGTAGACGCCACCCGGGAACTCGATCATTTCGCCGTACATTACATCGGCGAGACCGTGAATACGCACAATACCGTCAGATACGCTGACGATAGTGCCTTCATTTCGGGCTTGGGAAGAGACGTCGAGTTTTTCGATACGTCCCTTGATGATTTCACTTATTTCGGAAGGATTGAGTTGCTGCATAGCTCTGCTGCCCCTTCAAACTCAAGATTTCAATGCTTCGGCCAGTTTCGCGATTTTGCCGCGAACTGAGCCATCGATAACCAGGTCGCCGGCGCGAATGATGACACCACCTATTAGATTGGCATCCTCCGCGGCGTGCAGACGCACTTCTCGACCGAGCCGTGCACTGAGAACCTTGGCGAGTTTGTCTTGCTGTTCATCGTTCAACGCAAAAGCACTGGTGACATCAACGTCAATCGACTTTTCCTGCTCAGCCTTATACAGCTCGAACAGTTCAACGATTTCCGGCAGCAAAGCCAGACGATCGTTTTCAGCCAATACGTGGATGAAATTGCCTACTTGTGCGTCAAACTTGTCACCACACACTTCAATAAAAGTGGTGGCCTTGTCTTTACTCGTCAAACGCGGGGCCTTGAGCACGCGCTGGATGGTATCGTCTTCCGATACCGCAGCAGCCAGGCCGAGCATGGCTGACCAATTGGCCAGTTGCTGATGAGCCTGGGCGTACTCGAAGGCAGCCTTAGCGTAAGGTCGGGCCAACGTGGTCAATTCTGCCATGATCGCGCCCTCGCTTAAATTTCCGCTGCCAGTTTAGAAACCAGCTCCGCGTGCGCGTTTTGGTCGATTGAAACGCCCAAGATCTTCTCAGCACCGCCGACAGCCAGAGCACCCACTTGGGCACGCAGCGCGTCTTTGACACTGTTGATTTCTTGTTCGATCTCAGCCTGAGCCTGAGCCTTCACACGGTCAGCTTCAACGCGAGCCTGTTCACGGGCTTCGTCGACAATCTGGGTACCGCGTTTCTTGGCTTGCTCAATAATTTCTGCTGCCTGTGTTTTAGCTTCGCGCAGTTGTTGACCCGCTTTTTCTTGGGCCAACTCCAAATCACGAGCTGCACGGTTGGCAGCGTCCAGACCTTCTGCGATCTTCTTTTGACGTTCTTGCAGAGCAGTGATGACCGGAGGCCATACGTACTTCATGCAGAACATCACGAAGATGAAGAAGGCAACGGCCTGGCCAATCAGGGTTGCATTAATGTTCACGCCAACACCTCGCTCGTTCGTTGTCTATCAAACCAAGCACTCGACTTATCGAGTGATTAGCCTGCGATTTGACCAACGAAAGGGTTCGCGAAGGTGAAGAACAGTGCGATACCAACACCGATCATGGTCACGGCGTCGAGCAAGCCCGCAACGATGAACATTTTCACTTGCAGCATCGGAACCATTTCTGGTTGACGCGCTGCGCCTTCCAGGAATTTGCCGCCCAGCAGGCCGAAACCAATGGCAGTACCAAGGGCGCCCAGGCCGATTAGCAGAGCAACAGCGATCGCAGTTAAACCAACTACAGTTTCCATTTTTCCTCCCGACTTTTATGTCGTATTGGTTAAGTGTTTCTAAGGTTAAGCGGTAAAGCTAAATCGTTTGTCCAGCATGCCCTCACGGGCGTCCACCGACAGCGCTGCGCTCCGCTTTATACGGAGCGCAAAGCTATTAGTGGTTGTCTTCGTGAGCCATCGACAGGTAGACGATGGTCAGCATCATGAAGATGAAGGCTTGCAGCGTGATGATCAGGATGTGGAACACCGCCCACGCCCAGCTCAGGGCAACGCCCAGGGTGCTGAGCAAGAACATGCCACTGCCGAACATCACGGCAATCAGAATAAAGATCAGTTCGCCGGCATACATGTTACCGAACAGACGCAGTGCCAAAGAGATTGGCTTTGCAATCAGGGTCACGAACTCAAGCAAGAAGTTCACCGGGATCAACAGTGCTTGAACCAGAATGTTCTTGCTGCCGAATGGGTGCAGGGTCAGTTCGCCAATGAAGCCGCCGATGCCCTTGACCTTGATGCTGTAGAAAATGATCAATGCAAACACCGACAGGGCCATGCCCAGCGTCGCGTTTGGATCGGTGGTAGGTACCACACGGAAGAACATGTGCTCGTCACCCGCGATTTTCTGCGCCAGAACGGGCAGGAAATCCACCGGAACCAAGTCCATCAAGTTCATCAGGAAGATCCAGACGAAGATGGTCAAGGCCAATGGTGCGATCAGCATGTTGCGGCCATGGAAGGTGTCTTTGACACTGCTATCGACGAACTCGATCAGCACTTCAACGAAGTTCTGCAAGCCGCCAGGCTGGCCACTGGTAGCACGTTTGGCTGCCATGCGGAAAATTAGAATGAAAATCAGGCCAAGAGCCACGGACCAACCCAGGGTATCCACGTGGAATGCCCAGAAGCCCATTTCTTTAGCTTGTTCTGCTGTGTGAGCGAACCCCCAGTCACCAGAAGGCAGTTTCCCGAAAGTCAGGTTCTGCAAGTGGTGCTGGATATAGCCCGAAGCGGTTTGTTCTGCCATGTTTGCCTCAAACGCCCTAAGGTCTAAAAAATCTTGTTCTAGTAAGCAGAGGTGAAAACCAATTGACCAATTGGGTCAGGAGAAATACGCCGAAGACCGCCAGCGCATCCAATGGCTTCACACCTGCAAACGTCAGTGCAAACAGCACTGCCGTTAGAATTAACTTGCCCGCTTCGCCAGCATAAAAAGACCGGACGATCGCTTGGGCTGCCCTGGCACCGGAAAACCGAAACGCCTTGTGGGCAAAATAAACATTTGGCAGCCATGCAATAAGGCCGCCGCACAGTCCGGAATATCCGGAAACGCTACCTCGCCACTGCCAAAGAATTACAGCGGCGATCAATACAACTATCAGTTGGACTACAAGCACCGGAAACACCGGTAAACGATGGAACGGCAGGCGATTCGGCGTGCGTACTTCCATCATTGCTTTCCTAAAATCTGATGTTATCCGGCAACAGGCCATTAACTAAAAACTTGGCATAGTTTGTGCCGTCGAAATGCGCGCAGAGTATAGGGGCGCAAGCGCCCCCATTCAACTGTCAGGTAGTGATTTCCGACTAGTGCTACATGTGCAATTGTTTCAACGAATGTGAGCGAGTACACCTTGCAGCTCATCGAGCGAGCTGTAACGAATCACTAATTGGCCTTTACCCTTCTGGCCATGCTTGATTTGCACCGGAGAGCCTAGCCGCTCAGCGAGGCGTTGTTCAAGGCGACTGATATCTGGATCAGCTTTGGCCGTCGTTTTAGGTTGCTCTTTGCTGCTCAACCACTGGCGCACCAAGGCTTCAGTCTGGCGTACGGTCAGACCACGTGCGACAACATGTCGCGCCCCTTCAATCTGTTGTTCAGGCGGTAAACCAAGCAGTGCACGGGCATGGCCCATTTCCAGGTCGCCATGGGAAAGCAGGGTTTTAACTTCTTCTGGCAGGGCAATCAAACGCAGCAAGTTAGTGATGGTTACCCGCGACTTACCCACAGCCTCGGCAACTTGTTGCTGGGTCAGCTGGAATTCTTGCTGCAGGCGTTGCAGCGCCATGGCTTCCTCAATTGGGTTGAGGTCTTCACGCTGGATGTTCTCAATCAGCGCCATGGCTATTGCAGCTTCGTCGGTTAATTCACGGACCATTGCCGGAATAGTATCGAGACCTGCTTGCTGGCTGGCACGCCAGCGACGTTCACCGGCAACAATCTCAAACTGACCTTTAGCAACCGGGCGCACCACAATGGGCTGCATCACGCCATGGGACTTGATCGATTGTGCGAGTTCTTCAAGGGCCGTCGGGTCCATATCCCGGCGCGGCTGGTATTTGCCACGCTGAATAAGGTCGAGCGGCAGGTACTGTAATTCACGGCTATCGACCTTGGCCGCCTCTTCCTGCAATGCGTCGACACTGGTGCCACCCAGCAGCGCATCCAAGCCTCGTCCTAGCCCTCGTTTCTTGGCGGCCATGCAGAAATTCCTTATGCAGTAACAGTACGGGCGCGTGAACGCTGGCGGCGAACTAACTCACCAGCCAGTGCCAAATAAGCGATGGCACCCCGCGATTGCTTGTCATAGACCAACGCTGGCATGCCATAGCTTGGAGCTTCGGCTAAACGCACATTGCGTGGGATTACAGTTTGGTAAAGCAGGTCGCCAAAATGTTCCTTCAGTTGTGCAGAAACATCGTTGGTCAGGCTGATGCGCGGGTCATACATGGTGCGCAACAGGCCTTCAATCTTCAGTGATGGGTTGAGTAGCTTGGCGATGCGCTGAATGCTGTTAACCAGATCACTCAGGCCCTCGAGCGCATAGTACTCACACTGCATCGGAATGATTACGCCATCAGATGCAACCAAGGCGTTAACCGTAAGCATCGATAACGACGGCGGGCAATCAATCAAAATATAATCGTAATTTTCGCGGATCGGCGCCAATGCGTTGAGCAGGCGGCTTTCCTTCATTTGCATTTCCAGCAAGCCAACTTCAGCCGCGGTCAGGTCCCGGTTGGCTGGCAGCAGTTGATAACCGCCATGTTCTGAGAACTGCATGGCCTCGCCCAAATGGCTCTCACCGATCAACACATCGTAGATCGAGTGTTCCAGCGCGTGCTTATCAACACCGCTGCCCATGGTTGCGTTGCCCTGCGGGTCCAGATCGATCAACAGCACCCGGCGCTTGGTAGCAACCAGTGAGGCAGCCAGGTTGACGCAGGTGGTGGTCTTGCCCACGCCGCCTTTCTGGTTTGCTATTGCGAATACTTTTGCCATGCTGCGTTCCCCTTAGACCGAGCGACGCAGTATCAACAGATGTCGCTGGCCTTGGCAACCGGGAACCTTGAGAACCTGCGTTTTAACCAGCTTGAAATCAGCCGGTAGCTCTTGCAGTTCATCATCCGGATGCACACCTTTCATGGCCAGCCACTGGGTGTTGTCGTCGCCGAGATGACGGGTCCAGTCAGAAAAGTCTTTCAGCGAGCTAAATGCCCGAGAGCTAATTCCGCTGAACGGCTGCTCAGGCGTATATCCCTCGACCCGGCTGTGGATAACTTGCAGATTAGCCAGCTTCAACTCCAGCTTTACCTGGGTCAGAAAGCGGGTTTTCTTACCGTTTGAATCAAGCAGCGTGAATTGCTTGTTGGGAAACAGTATGGCCAGTGGAATACCCGGCATGCCGCCGCCACTACCAACATCCAGCCAGTTGTCCCCAGCGTCACTGACATAAGGCGCAACGCTCAAGCTATCGAGCAAGTGGCGCGACACCATTTCATCCGGGTTGCGCACCGCGGTCAGGTTGTAGGCTTTGTTCCACTTGATCAACAAAGCCAGATACGCCATGAGCTGTGCTTGTTGCTCGGGTGAAATTTCTACGCCTAGCTCAACAGCGCCTTGAGCCAACTCTGCGGCGTGACCTTCAGTCACCAACGGCGTTCCCCCTGACATCAAGCGCTCTGCTCCAACTGCTTACCCGCTCCGCGTTTTTTAAGATGAATCATCAACAGCGATATGGCGGCCGGAGTGACTCCTGGGATGCGTCCCGCCTGACCGAGGGTTTCAGGCCGTGAGTCGCCCAGCTTGTGCTGGATTTCTTTGGACAGACCAGAAATCGTCGAATACTCAATATCCACAGGCAACTTGACGTCTTCGCTGGCACGCATGCGCGAGATTTCATCTTGTTGGCGATCAATGTAACCGGCGTATTTAGTCTTGATCTCAACCTGTTCAGCCACTTGTGGGTCCAGCGCACCGCCACCGGTGACCTCGACCAATCCGAGATAATCAATCTCGGGGCGCGATAGCAAGTTGAGTAAATTGTATTCATGAGCCAGTGGTGTACCAAAACGCTGGGAAATAGCATCGCCATCCGCCGTGTTTGGCCGAACCCAAGTGCTTTTCAGGCGCTGTTCTTCTTGAACGATGGCCTCACGCTTGGTTTCAAATGCAGCCCAGCGTTGATCATTGACCAAACCCAGTTCGCGACCTTTCTCGGTCAGACGCAAATCTGCGTTGTCTTCACGCAAAATCAACCGGTACTCAGCGCGTGAGGTGAACATGCGGTAAGGCTCTTGCGTACCGAGGGTAATCAGGTCGTCGACCAGCACACCGATGTACGCCTCATCGCGACGCGGGCACCAGGAATCTTTGCCCTGTGCACGCAGCGCAGCGTTGGCACCAGCGAGCAGACCTTGCGCACCAGCTTCTTCGTAACCGGTGGTGCCATTGATTTGGCCAGCAAAAAACAACCCGTCAATCACTTTGGTTTCGAGGCTGTACTTCAGATCACGCGGGTCGAAGTAGTCATATTCAATGGCATAGCCAGGACGCACGATGTGAGCGTTTTCCATGCCAACAATCGAGCGAACCATCTGAATTTGCACATCGAATGGCAAGGATGTGGAAATCCCGTTGGGATAGAGCTCATGGGTATTCAGGCCTTCAGGCTCAATGAATATCTGATGGCTTTGCTTATCCGCGAAGCGATGGATCTTGTCTTCGATGGACGGGCAATAACGCGGGCCAACCCCTTCGATCACACCTGAGTACATCGGCGAGCGATCAAGGTTGGCGGCAATTAGTTCGTGAGTCCGCGCGTTGGTATGGGTAATCCAGCAGCTGACTTGCTGCGGATGTTGTTCTTTTGAACCCAGGAACGACATTACCGGAATCGGTGTATCGCCTGGCTGCTCAGTCATCACTGAGAAATCGACTGAGCGACCATCGATACGTGGAGGTGTGCCGGTTTTCAGGCGACCCACGCGCAGCGGTAATTCACGTAAACGATGAGCCAAGGCAATCGAAGGCGGGTCACCGGCGCGTCCGCCTGAATAATTCTGCAGACCAATGTGGATAAGTCCGCCAAGAAAGGTGCCGGTGGTCAATACCACCGAGTCTGCGAGAAAGCGCAAGCCCATCTGGGTAACCACACCTCTGACTTCATCGTTTTCAACGATCAGGTCATCAGCGGCTTGTTGAAATATCCACAGATTGTCTTGGTTTTCCAAGGTTTCGCGAATGGCTGCTTTGTACAACACGCGATCAGCCTGTGCCCGTGTGGCACGAACGGCTGGGCCTTTACGGCTGTTCAGAACGCGAAACTGAATACCTGCCTTGTCGGTGGCTTCAGCCATGGCGCCGCCAAGTGCGTCGATTTCCTTTACCAGATGGCTTTTACCAATCCCGCCAATCGCAGGGTTGCAACTCATCTGGCCGAGGGTTTCCACGTTATGGGTCAGCAGCAGGGTTTTGACGCCCATGCGTGCAGCTGCAAGCGCAGCTTCGGTGCCGGCATGACCACCGCCGATAACGATCACCTGAAAACGGGAAGGGAAATCCACCACGCACCTCGTGTTAGTTCTGAACAGCTGTGTTCTGAAATGGGGGGCTTTTGATACGAGCACAGACACAAAATTCAATGTGTCAGGCACAGAAAAGCTAGCTAGCCGGTAAGTATAGGCAGTTAGACGAAGGTAAAGAAGCCTTTTGCACAAAAAATAGCCAACTGGTCTGTGCTTTTCTCTAGTCCTTCAAGTCGAAAGGCGTTAGTCGGTTAATAAAAATAAAAAAGAAAGAATGTTTAAAGATCTTTATTTTTATGTTTATAAAGTAGCAGGCACTTTTCTGTGGATAGATTCATGCAGACCAATAACCATCTACTGTACAGCGATGTATGGTTCTGTGCAGAGCCTGCATTGAAACTGTCAGATAGCAGTCACTAAGCTGTGGATCAAACAGTACTTTATCCACAGGCTGGTTTGTACCCAGCTTTATCACCGGGTTATGGACTGGGCTTAGGGATGGTTTTCCACAGGGTTTATGCACAGCTGATTATTCTGTGGATTGATGCCTACAAGCCCTATCTGACGTGGTTTTTTATTGAGGAATCAGCCAGCTGTTCAGGTAAAAACCGCCACAAAGCAAAACCACAAACAGGATTGCAGCCAGCAACATGGGTTTGAAACCAGCTTGTTTGATAACGCGCCATTGAGTCTGGCTGCCCAGCGCTGCCATCGCCATTGCGAGGGTCAACTGGCTAAGTAGCTGCAGGCTGTGAATAACTTGAACCGGTAAGGCCGCCCAGCTATTGATGCAGGCCGCAGCGATGAAGCCGAAGACGAACCAGGGAACGGTGATTTTTGCTTTGCTCTGGCCCGGTGTTTGCTCATCGCGAAATACCAGACTGCTCAGGATCAGAATGAAAGGTGCCAGCAGCATCACCCTGATCAGCTTGACCACAACTGCAGATTGCAGCGCCTCATCACCGACTGAGTCGCCGGCAGCAACGGCTTGAGCAACTTCATGGACAGTGCTGCCGATATAGATCCCAAAGTTATGCTCGGTCAGACCGCTTAAGTGAAATACCAGCGGATAAATAAACATGGCCAAGGTGCCGAATAGCACCACAGTCGCGACTGCAATGGTTACGTATTGCTGTTTGGCCTTGAGTACGGGTTCACTGGCCAGCACTGCTGCAGCTCCGCAAATAGCGCTCCCGGCAGAGATCAGCACGGCAAGGTCGCGGGGCAAACCAAACAGTCTTATCCCCAGCCAGGTACCGAGGATCAAGATACTGCTGGTCACAGTGATATCCAGCACCACTGCCTGCCAGCCAACCTGCACGATCTGTTGAAAACTCAGGCTGAAGCCAAACAGGATGATGCCGGTGCGCAGTAGCCGCTGTTGGCAGAACCTTGTGAATAACTTTTCCCGCTGGCTAGGTTCAGCCAGATTGAAATGCCCGTAAACAGCACCGAGGACAATCGCCAGTGGTAAGGCACTCAAGCCTAGCTGACTGATTGCCGACACCTGAGCCAACAATAAGGCGCTAATGGCGATGACTGGCAGAGCGATGATTGTGCGCATGGTGTTCACATCTATCCATAACAGTTGTTATGGACGACATACTCATGCACAGGTAATGTTAATAAAAATGGATTGTTCTTATCCTGTGTATAAGTAAAACTGAATTATGAGTATAAGTTTAAGGCAACTGAAGATCTTTGAAGCCACTGCTCGCCTTGGCCGCCTGACAGCTGCTGCAGATGATCAAGCCATAAGCCAATCAGCTGCGAGCCAGGCGCTACGCGAGCTTGAGTCAGGACTTGGTTATCAACTTTTCCATCGTGTTGGCCGTGATTTGCAGATAACCGATGCCGGTCGTGCTGCTCTGCCCAAAGTAGGCTTGATTTTGCAGACCTTGGATAATCTTATTCACAGCCCTTCTGATCCGATTAGCGGCACTTTGCGTATCGCTGCCAGCCTGACCATTGCCAGCTACTTGTTGCCTAAGCTACTGAGCAGTTTTATCCACAAGCACGCGCAGGTCGATCCTGATATACACATCAGTAATACTGAGGATGTGATAAATGCTGTTGAAAAGGGCCAGGTACATCTTGGTTTGATCGAAGGCCCCGCTTTGCACAGCCAGCTGTGTATAACTCCGTGGTGCGAAGATCAACTTCAAGTCTTTTGCCGACCGGATCATCCGCTGGCAGCGGCTGGCAAACTCTCGGCAGAGCAAATATGCGAGCAGCGCTGGGTCCTGCGTGAACCCGGTTCAGGCACCCGTGCAGTATTCGATGCTGCGGTGCAGCAAGTCTCCGGACAGGTAAAACTGGCGCTTGCGTTGAATCGCCAGGAAGCAATCAAACAATCGGTCAAGGCTGGGCTTGGCATTGGTTGTTTGTCGGGGTTATCGATTGCTGAACAGGTTGCAGCAGGCGAATTAGTCATCCTGCAAACGCCACTCGAACTGCGTCGACGTTTCTCTTTGGTCACTCAACCACTGCATGAGAGCAATGCCCTCGCGCAGGCATTCGTTGTGCATATACAGCAAAGTACTGCAGCTGTGGATAACTAAGCTGTCAGTCTGATTGGCAGATTATTTGCCGATGCAGAAACTTGAAAAGATCCGCCCCAGCAGGTCATCAGAGCTAAATGCCCCGGTAATTTCGCCCAAGGCCTGTTGAGCGTGACGCAGGTCTTCTGCAAGTAGCTCACCTGCGCCTGCAAGGGTGAGCTGTGCATAACCGTGATCAAGATGGGTCTGGGCTTGATGGAGAGCATCCAGATGCCTACGCCGAGCGCTAAAGCTGCTTTCGGAGGTCTGTTGATAACCCATGCAGGCTTTAAGGTGTTCACGCAGCAAATCCAGACCTTCCGTTGATTTGGCAGATAAGCTAATAGTGACGTGCCCGTCGTTACTCACCTCAATCGACACAGGCTCTTTGCTTAGGTCTGCTTTGTTGCGGATCAAGGTTACTTTTGCTGGGTCCGGGCGCAGGTCGAGAAATTCCGGCCATAACATAAACGGATCCGCGGCTTCTGGTGCAGTCGCATCAACCACAAGCAATATGCGGTCAGCTTCAGATATTGCTTTTAGCGCACGCTCAACTCCGATCTTTTCCACATGATCATCGGTATCACGCAAGCCGGCGGTATCAACCACGTGCAATGGCATGCCGTCGATGTGGATATGTTCACGCAAAACATCGCGAGTGGTGCCGGCAATCTCGGTCACAATCGCCGCTTCGCGTCCAGCTAGGGCATTGAGCAAGCTCGATTTCCCTGCGTTGGGTCGCCCGGCAATGACCACCGTCATCCCATCGCGCAGCAATGCGCCCTGCCCGGCTTCACGGACTACATTGAGCAATTCAGCGCGGACTTCTTCAAGCAAGCGCAATACGTGGCCATCGGCGAGAAAGTCGATCTCTTCTTCCGGGAAGTCGATCGCAGCTTCAACATAAATACGCAGGCTGATCAGGCGCTCGGTTAAACCATGCACGCGCCTTGAGAATTCACCCTGCAACGAGCGCAATGCGTTGCGCGCGGCTTGCTCTGAGCTGGCTTCAATCAAGTCGGCAATTGCTTCTGCTTGCGCCAGATCGAGCTTATCGTTGAGAAATGCACGCTCGCTGAACTCACCGGGCTTGGCCAGACGCGCACCGAGTTGTACACAGCGGCGCAGCAATAGATCGAGTACCACGGGGCCGCCATGCCCTTGCAGTTCCAGCACATCTTCGCCAGTAAACGAGTTGGGCCCCGGGAAATACAGTGCCAAGCCTTCATCAAGCACGGTATCCGCTTCGCTATAGAAAGGGCCGTAGTGCGCATAGCGTGGTTTCAACTCACGCTGGCAAAACGCCTGAGCCATTGCTCCAGCCAATGGTCCGGACACCCGAACGATACCAACACCGCCGCGACCTTGGGCGGTGGCGACTGCTGCGATGGTTTCACCAGCTACTTGCATGGTTCTCTCCGAAATCTTATCCACAGGCAACATAGCAAAACGCCCCTAAAGAGGGGCGTTTTGTTTACAGCTTAGCCAGTTGCACTTGGCTATTTGGCTTCAGCTGCTTTGGTTGCGGCTTCAATCTTGCGCGTAATGTACCACTGCTGTGCGATCGACAAGCAGTTGTTCACAACCCAGTACATAACCAGACCAGCAGGGAACCAGAGGAAGAAGAAGGTGAAGATGATTGGCATCATTTTCATCACTTTTGCTTGCATCGGGTCCGGTGGTGTCGGGTTCAGCTGCTGCTGGATGAACATCGAAGCGCCCATGATGATCGGCAGAATAAAGAACGGATCTTTAATCGACAGATCGGTGATCCAGAACATCCATGGGGCCTGGCGCATTTCCACGCTTTCCAGAAGTACCCAGTAGAGAGCAAGGAACACCGGCATCTGCACCAGAATCGGCAAGCAACCACCCAAGGGGTTGATCTTCTCTTTCTTGTACAGCTCCATCATGCCTTGAGACATTTTCTGGCGATCATCGCCAAACTGCTCTTTCAGCGCAGCCATTTTCGGCGCTACTGCACGCATGCGTGCCATCGACTTGTAGCTGGCAGCCGACAGAGGGAAGAAAATCAGCTTGATGATGCAGGTCAGAACAATAATCGACCAACCCCAGTTGCCCAGAATGCTGTGGATATGTTGCAGCAACCAGAAGATTGGTTGCGCGAGGAACCATAGAATGCCGTAGTCGACGGTCAGTTCAAGACCTGGCGAGAGGCTGCCCAGGTACTTCTGAATTTTCGGACCCGCATACAGAGAGGCACCGATTTCACCTGTGCTACCCGCCGCAACGCTAAGAGCTGGGCTGGTGTAACCGACAATGTAGTTACCCTGACTGTCTTTGCGCGTCTGAATGACGTTGTTTTCGCTCTGATCCGGCACCCAAGCAGTGACGAAGTAGTGCTGCAGCCAAGCAATCCAGCCACCGCTGACGGTTTCTTTGACTGGCTTTTTGTCGATGTCTTTCATCGACACTTTTTGATAAGTCGAATCAGGAGTCGACATTGCCGCGCCCAGATAGGTCGCAGTGCTGGTCGCTGTTGTCTTCGACGGATCATCGCTGTCGTCGCGCTTGAGCTGGGCAAACATGTTGCCGCTCCACGCCGCACCGCTCTGGTTGTCGATCAGGTATTTAACATCAACCTTATACGACGACGGATCGATACAGCCTGGCTTCTTGAGCATTTGCTCTTTGGCCGAGCACTCAGGGTTCAAGCCACGCTTGAAGGTATAGCGCTTGATGTAATTGACACCCCCATCGCTGAGCGTCAGGTCAACCACCAACTGGTCTTGGCCATCAGCCAGTTCGTAGCTCTTCTGCGCACTGCTCCACAATGCACGACCGCTGGACTTATCCGGAGCGTTGCTGCCGATCAGGCCACTTTGCGCCAAATAAATACGCTCGTTGCCGTTATCGAACAACTGGAAAGGTACGTCTGGACGATCTTGGCGACGTGGATACTGAGGCAACGTAAGTTGCACAACATCACCGCCACGTGGGTCGATCGCCAAGTTCAGCACATCAGTCTTGACCCGAATCAGATCATTGCCTTTGGCAATCTGAGTGGTGTCAGGCTTGAGTTGCTCGGTATTGGCGACAGCCGGGATATCACCAGCGCTGGTGTTTTCAGCGACAGGCGTATCAGGCAGATCGGCGGAGGTGTTGGAAGTTACTGTCGTATTCTGAGTCGGGTAGTCAGCTTGACCGTAGTCCTGGTTCCACTGAAGAACCATCATATAGGACACGACTGCCAGGGCGACGATCAGGATCGAGCGTTTGATATCCATGATTATTCGGCCATCGAAGAGGTACGGGATTTATTCGCAAGGGGAACCGGATCGTAGCCGCCGGGATTCCATGGGTGGCAGCGACCTAACCGACGCAGGGTCAGCCAGCCGCCACGTATGACGCCATGTTGTTCAATGGCCTCATACGCGTAGCAAGAGCAGCTTGGATAAAAGCGACAATGACTCGCCATCAGTGGGCTGATGGCGTAACGGTAAAACTGGATTGGAGCTAGAGCCAGTTTACGCATTCGGTTTGTCACTCACCCCAGAAGGGACGGCTACTTCAGGGCTGGGTTTGCTGCGAGCAAGGCGTTTCCAGAGCTTGTTGAATTGCTGGGCAAGTTCAACATTCTCTAAATCGCCCAGTCCTTTACGCGCCACAATCACGATATCCCAACCGGTCAGGTTGTCCTGACTCTGGCGGAACGTTTCGCGAATCTGGCGTTTAAGGCGATTGCGCTCAACTGAGAGCTTTACGCTCTTTTTACCGATCACCAAGCCCAAACGGGGATGATCTAGGTCGTTGTTGCGCGCAAGCAGCAGGACATTTCTACCCGGAACTTTACCGCTAGGGGAGTCGAAGACTGCCTTGAATTGCCGGGGGGTTAGCAAACGCTTGTCCCGGCTGAAGCCTCGACTCACCACAAGACAGAAAAATTAAACGGCGAGACGAGCACGGCCCTTGGCGCGGCGACGCGACAGGACAGCACGGCCGTTCTTGGTAGCCATGCGAGCACGGAAGCCATGGGTGCGAGCGCGTTTGATGGTGCTTGGTTGGAAAGTGCGTTTCATGGTGTGTTACCTGGTTGATCGACAACGGGCCGGAATGGCCCCCGTTTTAAGAGACCGGCGATTGTAGAGAAACCCGAGGGATAGGTCAATTTCCAACCAGCATGTCTTTCATCTCTTTTCGTTTAGATATAGATAAAGAGAAGAGATTATTTAAAGATCTTTAGATGTGTATGTAATAACTATGCAGCCAAGTATCTGTGTATAAGTGGCTACAGGCCTTTATAGATATGGGTTCTAGCAGATAGCAAGGTTGTCCAAAAACCGTGCTGCAACTGTGTGGATGCAGCGTATAAGCTGAGGATGAAATGCTATTTTATCCACAGGTAGAGTTATCGATAGTTTATGCGCAGGCTTATCCCAAGAGCTGATAGGCAGTTATCCACAGGGTTCCTGCGCTCCCGTTTGTCGGCCGGATTCTTCATTAAGGTGTTGATTTTATATAGCCACTGGCATTTTTACGTGTGGATAACTCAGAGCTCGGAGGCTACAATAGCGACTGATTTTGCCTCACCGCCTTTCGATCTAGGGGATGTCAGTGTCTGTGGAACTTTGGCAGCAATGCGTAGAACTTCTGCGTGATGAGCTGCCTGCTCAGCAATTCAACACTTGGATTCGTCCATTGCAGGTCGAAGCCGAAGGCGACGAGCTCCGTGTATATGCGCCTAACCGTTTTGTACTCGATTGGGTCAATGATAAGTACATCACTCGCCTGCTTGAATTGCTCTCTGAGCGCTCCGAGGGGTTGGTGCCTGCGCTTTCCTTATTAATAGGAAGCAAGCGTAGCGCTAAGCCGCGTGCGGTCACTACACCGACTCCGCCACCGGCTGCAGTACCTGCTCCAATTGTGCCGGCTCAGGTGACCTCTGCTCCCCAAGTAGAGCCTCAGGTGAATCCAGAGCGTTCGCGTTTCGATGGTTCAGCTAATACTGCTCCTGCTGCACAGCCACCGCGTACTGAGCGTGCAGTACAGGTTGAGGGTGCGCTTAAGCACACCAGTTATCTCAATCGCACATTTACCTTTGATAACTTCGTTGAAGGTAAATCGAACCAACTGGCGCGCGCTGCTGCCTGGCAAGTGGCAGATAACCCGAAACATGGTTATAACCCACTATTTTTGTATGGCGGTGTAGGCTTGGGTAAAACTCACCTTATGCACGCTGTGGGTAACCACCTGTTGCAGAAAAACCCGAATGCCAAGGTTGTGTACCTGCATTCCGAACGGTTTGTCGCTGACATGGTTAAAGCTCTGCAGCTCAATGCAATCAACGAGTTCAAACGGTTTTACCGTTCTGTTGATGCATTACTTATTGATGATATTCAATTTTTTGCCAAGAAAGAACGTTCTCAAGAAGAGTTTTTCCATACTTTCAATGCCTTACTGGAAGGTGGCCAACAAGTCATTCTGACCAGCGACCGCTATCCGAAAGAAATCGAAGGCCTTGAAGAACGTCTAAAATCGCGTTTCGGGTGGGGGTTAACGGTGGCCGTTGAGCCACCTGAGTTGGAAACACGCGTTGCTATCTTGATGAAAAAGGCTGATCAAGCCAAAGTAGACTTGCCTCACGATGCAGCCTTCTTTATTGCTCAGCGTATACGCTCCAACGTGCGTGAGCTTGAAGGCGCGCTTAAACGCGTAATTGCCCACTCGCACTTTATGGGGCGTGACATTACGATTGAGCTTATTCGTGAGTCGTTGAAGGATCTGCTTGCGCTGCAAGATAAGCTGGTAAGTATTGATAATATTCAGCGCACGGCAGCTGAGTACTACAAGATCAAGATTTCTGATCTGTTGTCCAAGCGTCGTTCGCGTTCTATTGCGCGCCCACGGCAGGTGGCTATGGCGCTGTCTAAGGAATTGACCAACCATAGCCTGCCTGAAATTGGTGATGCCTTTGGCGGTCGTGATCACACCACGGTGTTGCACGCATGCCGTAAGATTGCTGAACTTAGGGAATCCGACGCGGATATCCGCGAGGACTACAAAAACTTGTTGCGCACACTGACAACTTAATACGCAAATCCACAAGGCAAGGGACTAGACCATGCATTTCACAATTCAACGCGAAGCCCTGTTGAAACCTCTGCAACTGGTCACAGGCGTCGTGGAACGCCGCCAGACCTTGCCGGTTCTCTCGAACGTGCTATTAGTAGTTGAAGGCCAGCAGCTATCGCTGACCGGTACAGATCTCGAGGTAGAACTGGTTGGCCGAGTAACTTTGGAAGATGCTGCTGAGCCAGGTGAAATCACCGTACCGGCACGTAAGTTGATGGATATTTGCAAAAGCTTACCGAGCGATGCCTTGATCGACATTCGTGTCGATGAACAAAAGCTATTGGTTAAAGCTGGGCGTAGTCGCTTTAGCCTCTCAACCCTCCCGGCTAACGACTTCCCAACAGTTGAAGAAGGACCAGGCTCACTGACGTTTGACCTGGTGCAGAGCAAGTTACGCCGTTTGATTGAGCGCACTAGCTTTGCCATGGCCCAACAGGATGTTCGTTACTACCTGAATGGTATGCTGCTTGAGGTGCAAACCGGCATCCTGCGAGCTGTTGCGACTGACGGCCACCGCTTGGCCATGTGCTCAATGCAAGCTGAAATCGAAAACGTTGAGCGTCACCAAGTGATTGTTCCGCGTAAAGGTATCCTTGAACTAGCGCGCCTACTGACTGAGCAGGACGGCGTTGTCAGCATCGTTCTAGGTCAACATCACATCCGTGCGACCACAGGTGAGTTCACCTTCACCTCGAAATTGGTTGACGGTAAGTTCCCTGACTACGAGCGTGTGCTGCCGCGTGGCGGCGACAAGATCGTTATCGCTGATCGTCAGGGGCTACGTGAAGCATTCAGCCGTACCGCAATTCTGTCGAACGAAAAGTACCGCGGTATTCGACTGCAACTGGAATCAGGTTTGCTGAAAATTCAAGCAAACAACCCTGAACAGGAAGAAGCTGAAGAAGAAACCGCAGTTGATTACAACGGCAGCGCTCTGGAAATTGGCTTTAACGTTAGCTATCTGCTGGATGTACTGGGCGTTATGACAACGGATCAAGTTCGTTTGATCCTGTCTGACTCCAACAGCAGCGCACTGGTCCAAGAAGCTGACAACGACGACTCTGCTTACGTCGTTATGCCGATGCGTTTGTAACTAGTTAATGTCCCTAAGCCGCGTCAATGTCACCGCGGTGCGTAATCTGCACCCGGTGACAATTTCTCCCTCCCCGCGTATCAATATTCTCCACGGCGCAAATGGCAGCGGTAAAACCAGCTTGCTTGAAGCCATCCATCTGCTTGGCCTTGCTCGATCTTTTCGCAGCACGCGTTTGCTTCCGGTTATTCAATACGATCAACCCGCCTGTACTGTTTTCGGACAAGTTCAGTTAGCTGACGGTCGTCAAGCCAGTTTAGGTGTATCGCGGCAACGGCAAGGCGACTTCAAAATTCGTATTGATGGCGAGAATGCTCGCAGCGCCACGCAACTTGCTGAAACCTTGCCTCTGCAGTTAATCAATCCAGACAGTTTCCGCTTGCTTGAAGGCGCTCCCAAAATCCGTAGGCAGTTTCTGGATTGGGGAGTGTTCCACGTGGAACCTCGTTTTCTACCTGCTTGGCAGCGCCTACAGAAGGCGTTAAGGCAGCGGAACTCATGGCTGCGACATGGTACACTTGATGCCGCGTCACAAGCGGCCTGGGACCGAGAGCTGTGTCTGGCGAGCGATGAGATTGATAGCTACAGACGTGCCTATATACAAGCCCTTAAGCCGGTATTCGAACAGACCTTAAGCGAGCTGGTCGAACTTGAAGGCTTAAGCCTCAGTTATTACCGAGGTTGGGATAAGGATCGCCCACTTATAGAAGTTTTGGCCTCTACGCTGGCCCGTGACCAACAAATTGGTCACACCCAAGCTGGCCCGCAACGCGCTGATTTGCGTTTGCGTTTAAGTGGTCACAATGCTGCTGACATTCTTTCACGGGGTCAGCAGAAATTAGTTGTTTGTGCGCTGCGCATTGCGCAGGGCCATTTGGTTGATCAGGCAAAGCGAGGTCAGTGCATATATCTGGTGGATGACTTGCCGTCAGAACTGGATGAGCATCACCGACGTGCGCTTTGTAAGTTATTAGATGATTTGAACTGCCAAGTGTTTATCACTTGTGTAGACCATGAATTGTTGCGGGAAGGCTGGCGCACGGACACGCCAGTTGCCATGTTCCACGTGGAACATGGCAGTATCACCCAGACCCACGACCACCAGGAGTGATGAAGGCATGAGCGAAAATCAAACGTACGACTCCAATAACATTAAGGTCTTAAAAGGCCTTGATGCCGTGCGCAAAAGACCTGGTATGTATATCGGTGATACCGACGATGGCAGCGGCCTGCACCACATGGTGTTCGAGGTGGTTGATAACTCGATCGACGAAGCATTGGCCGGCCATTGCAGCGAAATCACCATCATTATTCATCCTGATGAATCGATTACCGTACGTGATAACGGCCGTGGTATTCCGGTCGATATTCACAAGGAAGAAGGTGTTTCAGCTGCAGAGGTCATCATGACCGTATTGCACGCTGGCGGTAAATTCGATGACAACAGCTACAAAGTTTCTGGTGGTTTGCACGGTGTGGGTGTTTCGGTCGTAAACGCACTGTCTAAAGAATTGGTGATGACCATTCGCCGTGCTGGCAAAGTCTGGGAACAGACCTATGTACATGGCGTGCCACAGGCTCCGATTGCACCTGTAGGCGATACCGATACCAGCGGTACTCAGATCCACTTCAAGCCGTCTGAAGATACCTTTGCCAACATCCATTTTAGCTGGGATATCTTGGCCAAGCGTCTGCGTGAATTGTCATTCCTGAACTCGGGCGTGGGCATCGTGCTCAAGGATGAACGTACCGCCAAGGAAGAACTGTTCAAGTACGAAGGTGGCCTGCGTGCCTTCGTTGAATACCTTAACCACAACAAGACAGCAGTCAATCAGGTCTTCCACTTCACCGTACAGCGTGATGACGGTGTCGGTGTTGAAGTTGCCTTGCAGTGGAACGATAGCTTCAACGAGAACCTGTTGTGCTTCACCAACAACATTCCGCAGCGCGATGGTGGTACCCACCTTGCGGGCTTCCGCTCTGCCCTGACCCGTAACCTCAATGCTTACATTGAGCAGGAAGGCCTGGCTAAGAAGCACAAGATTTCAACCACTGGTGATGACGCCCGTGAAGGCTTGACTGCGATTATTTCGGTCAAGGTACCTGATCCAAAATTCAGTTCGCAGACCAAAGACAAACTGGTTTCATCTGAGGTTAAAACTGCAGTTGAGCAAGAGATGGGTAAATACTTCTCTGACTTCCTGCTGGAAAACCCAAATGAAGCTAAAGCTGTTGTCGGCAAAATGATCGATGCTGCCCGTGCCCGTGAAGCCGCACGAAAAGCTCGTGAAATGACTCGCCGCAAAGGTGCTTTGGATATTGCAGGTTTGCCAGGAAAATTGGCGGATTGCCAAGAGAAAGACCCAGCGCTTTCTGAACTCTACATAGTGGAAGGGGACTCCGCGGGCGGTTCTGCGAAGCAGGGCCGTAACCGCAAGACTCAGGCGATCCTGCCGCTCAAAGGTAAGATTCTCAACGTCGAAAAAGCACGTTTCGACAAGATGATTTCTTCCCAGGAAGTGGGCACGCTGATCACCGCTCTCGGCTGCGGTATTGGCCGCGATGAATACAACATCGACAAGCTGCGTTATCACAACATCATCATCATGACCGATGCTGACGTCGACGGTTCGCACATTCGTACCCTGCTCCTGACCTTCTTCTTCCGTCAGTTGCCGGAGCTGGTTGAACGCGGCTATATCTACATTGCCCAGCCGCCGTTGTACAAGGTCAAGAAAGGTAAGCAAGAGCAGTACATCAAAGACGATGAGGCCATGGAAGAATACATGACCCAATCTGCCCTTGAAGATGCCAGCCTGCACGTTAACGAGAATGCACCGGGCCTCTCAGGAGCCTCTCTGGAGCGTTTGGTTAACGATTACCGGTTGGTGATGAAGACCCTTAAGCGTTTGTCGCGCCTGTACCCTCAGGAATTGACTGAGCACTTCGTGTATCTGCCAGGCGTCAGCCTTGAGCAGCTTGCAAACAAAGCCATGATGGAAAGCTGGTTGGCACAGTTTGAGACACGTTTGAAGACCACCGAAAAATCCGGACTGGTTTACAAAACGCGTCTGCACGAAGACACCGAGCGTCATTTGTGGGTACCGGAAGTTGAACTGATCTCGCACGGTAACTCGAGCTATATCATCTTCAACCGCGACTTCTTCGGCAGTAACGATTACAAGACCGTTACCAGTTTGGGCGATCAGCTCAACAGCCTGTTGGAAGAAGGTGCCTACGTGCAGCGTGGTGAGCGTAAGAAGCCGGTAGCGACCTTCAAGGAAGCACTTAACTGGCTGATGACTGAAAGCACCAAGCGCCACAGCGTCCAGCGCTACAAAGGTCTGGGTGAAATGAACCCAGACCAACTCTGGGAAACCACCATGGACCCAGACGTGCGCCGCATGCTTAAAGTGCGTATCGAAGACGCCATCGCCGCCGATCAGATCTTCAACACCCTGATGGGTGACGAAGTAGAACCACGCCGTGACTTCATCGAAACCAACGCCTTGGCGGTGTCAAACCTCGACGTATAATTTGCCGACGGTTAAAGCCAAACCAATAAAAACCCCAGCCGTGAAACGCTGGGGTTTTTTATGCTTTAAGCGAATAAGACTGAAGAGATTTATAGCGCTAGCTGGTCTGGACGAGATTTGGGCGCAAAGACCAATAGAATTGCCGGGATAAACAGCAGGTCGAAGAGTAGTGCAACAAGGATGGTGATGGATGCCATAAGACCCATCCAGGCGTTAATCTGGAAGCCGGAAAATGCCAGGCAGGCAAAGCCGGCGGCTAAGGCAAAGGTCATGGTTATCATGCCGGTGCCCACCGTTGCGAAGCTGTTTTCTACCGCCTGGTAGGCCGACTGCCCTTCCCTGCGTAAGCGTGAGTAAGTAGTCAGCATATGAATGGTATCGTCGACCACAACCCCGAAGGTCACAGAGGCCACAGTGGCGACAGCCATGCCGACCTCACCGTTTACCAATGCCCAAATGCCCAAGGTCACAAGTGCGGGAATGAGGTTTGCCACACTGCCGATAAGACTTAAACCCAGCGAGCGAAAGGCAACGATAAAGACTAACCACACTGCGAAAACACCGATAAGCATGCCCTTGAGCATTTCATGAATATTGCGGTTACCAATGTGGGCAAATAGCAATGAAGTCCCGGTAGCCTGAGCAGAGTCAGCAATGATTGGCGTGTTTTGTTGAGCCCAGCTGTAGGCTTGATCTTGCAGTTCAGCCATGCGCGCGGTGGAAACATCAGTGAGGTTCACCGACAGACGAGAACTGCGTTTATCAGCAGTCAGCTGATTTTTAAGGTCGGTTCCGAACGGTAATGACATCTCATAAAGTGCCAGGAATTGGCTGGAGACAGCCGTTGAGGAAGGCAGTTTGTATTGTGTTTGAGCACCGCCGCTCATGGCCCGGTTCAGGGTTTTGATGATCTCGGGCAAACCATCGACATGGGTTACTCCAGGTTGCTTGCGAAGCCACGCGGAAAACTGTTCGACTTGTGTGAGGTAAGCAGGATCACTGATGCCACCCGCCGTTCCCGAATCCAGCGAGAACTCCAGGGTGTAGAAACCACCGAGCTCTTGGTTGAGCAAGTCTGTTGCCTGGCGGAATTCAAAACTTTGATCAAAGTAGCGGACGTAGCGGTCATCAAGGGTATTGGTGAATGAAAATGCGCTCAGGGAGAGGGAAATCAAACTGACACCGAGCAGAATATTACGCGGATGTTTAATTACTACGGCAGAAACACTGAGGCTTAAACGCTCCGCAGGAATAGCCTTGACCGCTTTCCCTGGCAGTACACAGAGAAGTGCCGGGAGGAAGGTCAAGGTCAGCAGCCAAGCCATTAACGAACCCAGTGCGACAATGATGCCTAGATGAGCAAATGGCGGAACTGCACTGAACAGCAACGAAAGAAAACCAATTGCTGTGGTGATTGTGGTCAATGTCACGGCCCACCAGCATTCGATCAATACCGCTTTGACTGATTCTTTGCGAGATAAGCCTTCGCGCCGTAAGCGCATCATGCCGGAGCAGATGTGGATACAGTCGCAACAGGCGATGGTCAGAATAATATTAGGTGCAACAACGCTGGGTGACGACAAAGGCACGGCCAGCAACGCGGCAATACCTAGCGCGCTTGTGGTTCCAAGGGCGATAACTGCGAAGGTTGCAAAGGAGCCGGCTGCCGAACGCAGGACCAGGAAAATAACGGCAAGCAGCACGATAACCATGCTGGGTAGAAGCACTGAACTGTCGTAGGTACTGGCTTCGACAAAGGCACTGTCCAAGGCAATTGAACCGGACAAGCCAAGATCCAGTTGTGGGTTGCTCTGCTTGAATTGCTCGGCAAGCTTTTGTGCTGCTTGCATGGACTGTGCTGTTTGCTCAGACACTGTGTCTGCGGCAAAACGGAAGTTAACCGCGACCAAGCCAAGACGTCCGTCTTGCGAAACCATACGACCAATAAGCATCGGCTCTAGCTTCGACATTGCCTTCAGTTGCCGCGCATCCGCAACTGATAACGGGTCACCGGTGCGCAGTAATTGATCGATATTAATGTCATCGCCAACAGCCTGGACGCGCTGGAAATTGGTCAGCGAGTCCACCCGTTTCACGTTGGGCAGGTTCCAGGCCTGATCGGTCAGTGTGCTGATGGCGTTTAAAGTAACTGGGGTGAATAAGTCACCCTGCTGCGCCCTGATTACAAATACCAGGGTGTCATTACGACCGTAGATCTGCTCAAATTTTTCGAGCGCAATCAGGTCGGAATTGTTATCAGCAAAGAAGATCCGGCTGTCACTGCGGAAGGTCAGTTGCGACATACCTGCACTGAATGCGATGGCAACCAGCAATGAAGCGATCAGTACTTTCCAAGGATTGGAAGTGACCCAAGTGGCGTAGCCGTGCAGCCAAACCATCATCCTTGCATGAAGCGTATTGCGTGGACTTTTCTCCACAGCATTTCCAGTATTCATGACGTATCACCATCCATGGAGCAAGGAAGTTAGGGAACCTTAGTAGTACCAGGCATAGCCAATCTTGAAGTATCCATCGTTGCGAAAGCCTTGCAGCGCTGGGTCCTTCTTGGCGTTATCGATTTTTATGAACGAAAGCGAGAGCACGCCATCGTTAAACATCCGGCGTGAGGCGCGCAGATCAATAAGGTTGGATTGCCACTCAAGATCATGGGTATTACGCAGTTCGAGCATCTGTCCGTTGAGGTCGTTGAAGCTATAGCGCACCCCGGTAAATACATCGCGTTGAAACGGCGTGATTGGTGCTCGGTCGGAACGGTCGTCGTGGTAGAACTCGGCATACAACGTCAGATCACCCAAGCCCCCAAGCCAACTGGTAAAGCTAGTTTCGGCCCCGACCCCGCCTCCGAAGAATGAATCTTCAGCCCCATCTTGATAGATCACCTCGGATTTGAAAACGCTGTCGCCGTAGACGTATTGCGCCTCAAGCCCGGTTTGCTCGATGGTCTGATATTCAGCGGTAAAAGCATAAACCCCGTTGCGATCTGCAAGTGCCTGGAGCACCGGCTCGCGGGTGTGTCCCTTGAACTGGGATACAGCGATATCAATACGTTCGCCGAGGCGAAATTGATAACGTGCAGCAAAGTCAGGCGCCCAACGGCCCCGGTCATAATCGTCATCAACAATCGGTGCCGGGAGTATGCGTAAACGGTCCCTGCCCTCGCCAAATCGTCGCTCACGGGCGTAGGTTGTGCTGTACAGCGACAGTACCGAGTCATCGAGCTTAAAAGCGGCTACAGCACCGGGTTGCCCAAGCTTTACCTTGCCCTGAAAGTCTTCAGCCATGTCCCGCTGATTGATGATATCCACCGGGCTCCACGCTTCGAGCATGCCCCAGGTTTCAGAGAGCACACCAAATTTGTAATCGGCTTGCGCCTGGCTTATCCACAATGATGCTTGGCGTATATCGCCGGTTACGCTGTGTTGTCGATCAGGCGCAATACGGGCGAATGCTGAAAGGTCGTAACGATTGCCCGATTCGGATTGAGCCGCGAAGTTGATGTCTGCATAGCATGAGCCAAGTACATCGCTGTTGCTCTGCTCATCGTACAGAGGGGCGTCAAAGTAAAGGTTTGCCTCAACGCCCACTGACCCACGCACGCTAGCGGCGTGCGCGGGCAGCAGATATGAAATCACCAGCACTCCGAGAAAGGCTGTTGATAAGTGTTTGCTCATCAGCGCGACCAGAACGCCATGCGGCTGTCTGTCAGGTCTGATTCTTTAAGGCCAGTTTTGAACGCGTAGCTGCTCCATTTGATTTCAGAGACTGAGTTGTCACGCAGATTGGTCATGACGATCCGGTCTGGACGCCAGTACTTACCCTGATATTGTTTGTAGTCGTAAAAATCCAAGCGCTTGAGTTCACGCCCGGCCTTGTCGAAATAAACAATTTTTCGCGGTTGCCAGATACGTGGATCAATGGTTTCAACGAGTTTCGAGTAACCGGAATATTGGTACTTGGGGAAGTTGGCGATGGTGTGACAGGTCGTTGCTGGCTCGCCACAGGGTTGGTCTTTGATAAAGGCGTAGGTGTAGCTGCTCAGCTCCCAAGTCGCGATGTCTTCGTAAGAAAACTCAGAGCCACCGAATGAACCTGTTTTGTCACGTGAGGCCAGGCGCTTCACTCGATTCAGCGCGGGTAAAAATATCCACTGATCATCCGGTGCGCCCGGGTTGTTGTAGGTCAGAGAGACGAACCCTGCCAGGTCGCGTGGGGTTTCAAACACCACCAGACGTTTGTCACCCGTGTTGGGCGACTCAAGGGTGTACATCTGAAAGCTACGATCGGCTGTCGCGCCGCCCGGGCGTTTGATCGTCATGTTGCCAGTGGTTTTGTAATCGACAAATCCTGAGTCATTGTCATTAACCATATTGGCTATCTCGGTACCGCGCTTGGCGGTCTCCGCGCTTGGAGCAGATGTGACAGTTTGCGCGAGTACAGCTGTGCTGATGGCGAGGGGCATGCCGGTGGCGAGCAGTGTCAGGGGTAATTTAATCTTCATAACAGGCTTCCATGTCTGTGGATAACTCAGAGGTGTCTAGAGCGCCGAGCTGGCGTCTTTGACCAACAGGTCGAGCGTGCGAGCGAACATCGTTTCGTCGTGGTCGTGGCTGATAAAACAGCGCAGGCGTGCCGCTTCACGTGGCACCACCGGGTGCATCACCGCATGGGCAATAATTGAGTTATCGAGGAGTTTGGACATCAGTTGCAAAGCGCGCTCGTCCTTGATCATCAGTGGAATGATCGGCACGCCCGCCAGCGAGGAACGGCAATCCAGCCCGCGCTCCTCGGCCATCTGTTTGAAGCGCTCGGCGTTGTGTTGCAGGCGCTCTACCCGCTCAGGCTCGGCGCTAGCCAAGCGCACGGCTGCCAGAGCTGCCGCAGTGTTGGCTGGGCTGATCCCGGTGCTGTAAAGCAACAATCCAGGACAAAAGTGATGCAGCAATTCAATAAGCTGTTTTTTACCGGCGACAAAACCACCGCAACTGGCAAAGCTTTTGGACAAGGTACCGATGATCAGGTCGACCTCTGCAGTGTTCACCGCAAAGTGCTCGCAAACGCCACGACCGGTTTTGCCTACAGTGCCAACTGAGTGCGCTTCATCAATCATCAGCCAGGCGCCGTGCTTTTTCTTCAGGGCGACAACACCGGGCAAATCGACCAGATCACCGTCCATGCTGTAGGCGCCTTCGACCAGAATCAGCGCGCGGCGATAATGCGGGCGGTTTTCACTTAACAGCCGGTCGAGTGCGGCCATGTCATTGTGAGCAAAGGCTATACGCCGGGCTCCAGACATCACCGAGCCCATGATTGCACTGTTGTGCATGTACTCGTCATGGATGATCAGGTCTTGCTTATCGAGCAGATAGCCAATCACTGAAACATTGGCGCTGTAGCCGCCAACGCCAACACTGACGGCTTCAAAACCGGTGAACTCCGCCAGTTCTTGCTCAAGCTGGGCGTGCAGTTCAATTTCGCCTCCCACCATGCGCGCCGCCCCGGCGTGGCAACCGTATTGATCCACGGCCTGATGTACCGCGGCTTTTACCCTTGGGTCATGGGAAAGACCGAGGTAGTTATAGTTGGAGAAGGTGATGTAGTCATTGCCAGCAATCTGCAGGTTGCTGGACACCTCGCCACTGCGCGCCAGGAAGTACGGGTTGCTGATTGCACTGTCGTCGTTGTATAGCGATTTAATGCTCTTCACCAAGCTGTACTCGGGGTATTTGCTTGCATCTGGTGCCTGCAAATCCTGATTGACGACCGGCTCCGAAGCGTTACGAGCGATACCTGAACGAACTTTTGCGAGCAGAGAATCAATCTGCGACTTTGACTTGTCATTCATAATTTAATCCATTAAATATCAGATAGTTAGACGCTTCTTTCAGGTGGCTGCAATTTGCATTAATGCGCGCTCGGCAAGCGCAGCGATGGTGGCTGCGCCGAGCAATTCGATGACCGAATAACTGACTCCAAGCTTTTGTTCGAGCTGTAATTTGATGTCGGTCGAACTCAATGAGTCGACGCCGAAAAAGTCGAAGGTCAAGTCAGGTTTCAAGCGTTCAGGGTTGGTCTTGATGGTTGCGGCAACCACTTCGGCAATCAGTTGCTGGAGAATCAACTGGGCCTCGCCCTCCTCCATTTCGCGCAACGCCTGGTGCAGTTGGTCGAGCAATGAACTGTCCGCAGAGCTAGCGGCGCCACTGGCGGAAATCAATTCAAGATAGGCGGGTGAGGCGTTGGCCATGCTTTCGTAGGCGGCCCATTTATCGAAATGCAGCAGTTCGCTGATCGCAACTTGAGTTAAACCTTTAGCCAGTGCTCGGCCGATACCTTGCAAGGCCAGCTTAGGGCTGATCAAGGTGATGCCTATCCTCAAGAGATGTTGGCTTGTGCGCTCATCGTCATCGAGCATGCCTGTGCCAATAACACCGCCGAGGTGGATGCTCAGTGCGTTCTGGCCATAGCTCTGACGTAAGTTTGCCAGGCCATCCAGAAAGCCATTGGCCGCGCAGTAGTTGGCCTGACGGCTGTTGCCAATCAGGTTGGCGATGGAAGAGAACAAGACGAATTGCTGCAGATTGATCCCCATCTCGGTCGTTGCCTTGTGCAACGCCCAAGCTCCGGCTGCCTTGGGCAGCATGACGCTGTGGATAACCTTCTGCTCCATTTGCTCAAGCGCCTGATCGGCGACGACACCCGCTGCGTGATAAATGCCCAAAAGCGGTTGTTGGGGTGTGTGAATGGTGCGGATCAATGCTTCGACTTTGCTTAGGTCAGCAATATCAAGTGCATGGATGCTGGTGTGTGCGCCATATTCCTGCAGGCTTTGCAGCAACTCTTTGGCGCCCGGGGTATCACCGCCACGGCGTCCCACCAAGACAATGTGCCCTGCCCCGTTGCTTGCCAGCCATTGCGCCACCTTGCTACCAAAACCTCCTAAGCCGCCGGTTACCAGATAGGTACCGTTGCGCTGCAATAGTGGCTGGTCGCTTACCGCAGCCTCGAAGATACTGGGGTCGGAGCTGACGTCCAGAGTCAGCCAATCATTCGGTAGGTCGTTGACATCTTCGACCTGTAAAAGCGCGCTAAAGCCCAGCCGCGTTTTGTTGTTGTCGCTTGGCGCATCGGCGATTACTTCGCGCAAAGCAGCGCGGTAACCCTTGTTGGCGTGCAGCGCGCAGAGGGTGTTAGGCATGCGCAATACACTGTTGCAATGCGCGGGTAAGGCCAGCGGTGAGGCGTCATTACCGAGATCAATCAGCTGACCGCCAGTGGCAAGCGTGAAGAAGCCCACTTCATGGCTCCAACGCACCAAAGGCACTGCGAGCAGATCGTAACCCTGCTGGGTTTCCTGGCGTGGCCAGTTGCAGAAATTATTCGTTACTCGTGAAACGTTTACGCCAGATTGGGTTAGGCGGTGACTGATGGCATCCCCAAGGACGCCTTCGCTAACCAGGGCTGACTGTCCTGATGTCAGTTCGATGCGATTGAGTAACGCCACAGCGCGTGCGTCTACTGGCGCCAGAAGTGGACTGATGCTTTGCCGCGCATCAATCTTTTCAAGGACGCCGAGCTGTTCATTGACCTGCAATACATTCGCCAGTTGATTGGCGACTAATCCAACTACCCGGTCACCTGGACTAAAGCGGGTGGTCTTACTGCCGGCGCGGGTGACTGTAGCGACCACGCCAACTGGCTCCGAGCTTGCCAGTTGCACGCCGAAATGCTCTACACGCAACTCGTAGTCGTGCTCGGCCAAGGGCTGTGCAGGCAACAAGCTGGCCTGATAGCGCTTTTGCTTAAGTACCAGTTGCACACCGGTATCGCTATTGGAGGATGTGTTGATAACTTTGGCTGTGCGCAACTCACCGCTGAGGACCAGAGATGCTGCGAAACGCTGGTTGCCACGTAGCGCAAACTCATCAATCTGCTGCAGTGCTAGTGCCTCGCTAACAACGCTTGCCACCAGGTCTGCATTGGCGCTGATATCGATTGAGGCAATATCGAGGTTGTTCAGCTCGTTACGTGCAGTGCGCAGGAAGCTTGCGATTGCAGTTTGAGCCGGCTGCACTGTATCGCCCGGCAACACATAATGCGCATTGCGTGTAACAACCCGCACAGGTAACTGGCGCCGTTGCTGGGCTAGGGTTTGTAAGGTGGCGAGCAAATGACAAAGCTGGTCTGCACAGAGTCCAACATCGGTTGTCGAGTTGTATTCAGGGACCACGATGGCTCGTGTCACATGGTCTAACTGGGGAAAGTTGGCAAGCTCTTGCCAACTGCATTGATAGACCTGTTTGACACTTTCTGTGGCCGCGCTGGCTAACCAGTCCGTGAGTGAGTTCTGGTCACTGCCAATGACCAATAATGTGCAATCGGTATCGACCTGTGCACTGAGATCGGCTTGCTCGACCCAACTGCGCTGATAGTCGCCCTGTGGATAACCATCACCGCTTTCTCCTCCATTGAGTGATCGGCAATACAAACCGTCCAGACGCGCCAGTAAGCGGCCATTGGTATCGCACAGCTCGAAGTCACACACGACCTGTGCAACGCTTTTTTCAACAATCTGGGCATGGCAGATAATGCTTTCTGGTAGCGAGGCGTAAACCTCTAATGAACGCAAAGACACAGGTAGATAAGCGCCGTCGTCATTGCTCATGAGGACCAACGCCATCTGGAAGCATCCATCCAGTAATGATGGATGAAGCACGTAGGCGCTGGCTGGTTCACCAGCAGATTCTGGCCGTTTCAGGGTTGCAACTGCGATACCGGAAGCCAGGTTGCGCTGCAGTGTTTGGATCGCTTGAAACGCTGGGCCGTACTGCAGTTTCATTGCAGCAAGTCGTGTGTAAAGTGACTGCGCATCAAGTTGTTCCAGTTCCAAACCTTCGGCTAACTTGATGCTCGAGGCAGCAGGCGAGCCTGTGAAGGGGTAAAGACTGGCTTCAGCGTGGAGCAGCCCAACCTCGCGACTGCCGACTTCTTTTGAGTACAGTTGGGTGCGATGGCTCGTTGGGTCGATTTGCACATGCAGGTGCACGGCACGGCTTTGATCAATCAACAGCGCTTGATGAATATGCACATCGCAGATCATCAGCCCCTGGCTTTCGGGCCAGCGATTGCGTGCTTTTTCACACAAGGCTTCGAGAAAGCCTGCGGCGGGCATGATGGCTGAGCCATCAACCACGTGATCAAGCAAGTAGTTGAGGCGGTGCAAATTCAGGTCTGCTCCGCCCTCAAGCGCATTCAGTGGTGCGCGTTGCTGTTCAAGGCGATCGTTGACCTGGTGACTGGCTTCGTTCCACAAGATCTGGCGTTGCCAAGGGTAAACTGGCATTTCAACTAGCGAGCCTTGTGGGCTTCGAACAGCCCAATCAACATTTGCGCCATGAGCGAAGACCTCGGCCACTGCATGTTGCACAGCCTGTTGTTCAGGCTTATTCATCCACAATGTAGAGGCGATACGTGGCGCAATATTGCGGGCATTACAGATTTCTTCGAGCGAGCGGCGCAGCACAGGGTGCGGGCCAACTTCGATGAACAAGGTAAACCTATCATCAATCATGGTGTTGATCGTATCGGCGAAGTACACCGGGTTACGCACGTTGTCGCACCAGTATTCGGCATCAAAACCAAGGTGGTGGTTTGGGTCCTGATTGATCAGGTTTGCGGTAACGGTTGAGTACAGCGGGATCTTCGATGGTTGAGGATTAAGGCTTGCCAGTGTGGTGCGCAATTCAGGCTTGAGCGGCTCCATCAACGGGCTGTGATAAGGAACTTCGACATCGAGCATGCGCGCAAAAATACTGTTGCTTTCACATTGGGTGCGAATTTGTTCCAGTGCTGTTCGGTCGCCGGCGACCGTCAAGCTATTCGGCGAGTTGATTGCTGCAAACGAGACAAGGTCGTCATAGGGTTTAAGCAGCTTGCTTGCTTCATCGACAGACATGCCAATAGCAAGCATTGCCCCGGTGTTGGCTGTCTTGGCTTGGATGCGGCTGCGCTGGTAACTCACAAGCAGCGCTTGCTCCAGACTCAAGGCGCCAGCCGCCCAACCCGAGGCAACTTCCCCAACTGAATGGCCAACCACTGCATCGGCATTGATTCCTTCAGCGTTAAGCAGTGCCGTCAGGCCAATTTGAATCATCAGGTTGGCAGGCTGGGCCAATTCGGTTCGTTTGATTTGCGAGTCAGCTTCATCGCAGAGCATTTCTTGAAGAATGGAAAAGCCGGAAATTTGAAGGAAGATTGAATCGGCACGCTCAAGCGCCGCCCTGAAAATCGCACTGCTTTGTAGCAGTTCTCGGCCCATGCCCCACCATTGAGGGCCCATGCCGGTGTAGACGAAGGCGAGACGCGGGCTGGCATTGAATGGTCGAACGCCCTCGACGGCTTGGCCTATGTCGTCGGTTGAAAAAGCATGCAGAGCTTCAGCAATCTCTGCATTGGTTTGGCCCCAGACAGCCACACGATTACTCATATGTGAGCGGCGCAAGCTGGCGGTGTAGAGCAAGTCGTCCAGCGCAGGTGAGTTGGGTTGATCCATCAGCTCGGCGAGCTGCCTGGCGCGCTCACGCAGCGCTGTGGGGTCGCGGGCAGAAAGGGGCAAAAGTTTGAATGATGCCAGTGACTGTGTTGAGTTTTTGTCGGGCGCGGGCGATGGATTGGTGCTGAGAATTACATGAGCGTTGGTGCCACCATAGCCAAAGGAGTTGATCGCAATGCGCCGTGGCTGATTGCGTAAACTCAAGGCGGTAGGCTTACGCGGCAGCAGTACTTCCTTGGGGATTTGCGGATTTACCGTTTCCAGCCCGGCGATCGGCGGCACTATGTTATTACGCAGCATTTCAACCGCTTTAATAATGCTGGCGACACCTGCTGCGGCTTCAAGATGGCCAATGTTGGCTTTGACTGAACCAACGACACAACCACCATCACACCCGTAAACCTGGGCAATTGCGCGTGTTTCGAGCGGGTCGCCAATAGGTGTTCCGGTGCCGTGGGCTTCGATGTAATCGATATCGCTGGCTTTCAACCCGCTAGCTGAAAGCACGCGTTGCATCAGTGCTTGTTGGGCGGCTGGGTTGGGTACGGTGATACCGCTGGTTCGTCCATCCTGGTTAACACCTGCGCCTTCGATAAGAGCGAGTATGTTGTCGCCGTCACGCAGCGCCTCGGCATAGTTTTTAAGCACCACTACACCACCGCCCTCACCTCGCCCGTAACCATCTGCGCGTGAATCAAAGCTTTTTGAGCGACCGTCTTTTGCCAGAAAACGCCCTTTTGACATGGCGATCGAATACTCAGGACGCAAAATAAAGTTGGCACCACCGACAAGCGCGGTATCGCATTGATTGCTTTGAATCGCGTTCACCGCTTGAGCCAATGCAACCATTGAGGATGAACAGGCTGTATCAACCGACAGGCTCGGCCCACGGAAATCAAATGCGTAGGATATCCGGTTCGAGAGCATGGTAAGGGTTGCCCCGGCCGCGCTATTGGCGCCGATGGTTTGTCGCGAGCTTGGGCTGAACTGATTCAGCAGGTGGTCAACGGTAAAGCCACCGACAAACACCCCTGTCTGCGAGCCAACCATGTTTTCAATATCCAGCCCGGCGTTTTCCATGGCCTCCCAGCTCAGCTCCAGCAAAAGGCGTTGCTGAGGGTCGAGGGCTTCAACCTCGCGGGGAGAAAAATTAAAAAAGTCAGCATCGAATGCGCGAAAGTCGTAGTCCCGTAAAAAATGCCCAGAACTGACATAGGCTTTACCTGCGGCATCCTTTTCATTGAAGAACTTGTCGACTGACCAACGATCTTCCGGCACTAGGCTGACATAGTTTTGACCGGTCAGAAGTTTGTTGAAAAATACCTGAGAGGTATTTGACCCACCGGGAAAACGACAAGCAGAACCAATCAAGGCAACCTGAATTGAGCCAGTATTAGTTGACATATGTTGTGCCCCATTAAATCCATTTAAATTGATAGCGTTCATTGCGAACTGCTAGCAAGGCGTAGTGCGATTATCTTAAATTGCAGGCTGATTGGTTGATCGGTAGAGGCTTACGTAGTGCTATAAATGTCAATTTATAGCACTACGTATTCCTGCCAAATAATAGCAATGGCATATCAATATCAATTATGCATTAAGTTTCAAAAGCGGCTTAATAGTGTTTCTGTAATTGGCTCCTGTAGAACATTAAACGCCTATGCCTTCTAGCTCGCATAGATAGAAACACGATTATATGACTGTGGGTTAATGTGCCTGTACTGGCTCTTTGTATAATAAAAGCGGCAGTGAAAAGGCAGGCATTGGTATGTTTAGGTCGTGATTGTAAGTGACTTTAGTATATTAAACTTAATATCCATGAAAATGATATGCAGGCAATGTGCAGCTAAATGGATATCAATTTGGATATTCATATATGAGTATCTATATAGATGACGATATTGTTATTTTTTAGACCAATCATAGGAATGGTTGATGTTGTGTGGCCATTACTGAATATGATTGTTTGATCTGTTATGTACGGTATGTGTTGGAAGATAGTATGTGCAGTACAAACTTTAGAGTAGTGAATGGGTACTTAAGCAAGTATATCGGCGGATATAGTTACACAATGCTAAGTAACAAATTAGAGCGGTCCAGTGATGGCTAATTGCAGCAGACTATTTTTTGGCAACCGAATGAATTGCGTGCTATCAAATCATACTGCCCTGTAGTCAGTTGCTTAGCTTCGAGTGGAGATGTTGGTTTAAGCCGCGTGCTAAACGCTCTAGAAATGGATATAGAGGCTGCGCAGGACTACTCCGTCTCGCTCCATTGCGGTTGAGATGGGTATCAGCGTCTATAGCTTGCTCTGGCGACAGCAGGCTACCCGGAAGGAGCCAGGATTGACCCAGCTTCCGGCGCTTGCTGACCAGCATAGTCTGGTGGACAGATTCGCTTGGTTCGCTACGGTTGGCCTAATACCGCACTGAAAGCACTGCCTGAGCATAACCCTAGCTTCTGTTGCGGCACGCTGAGCTGGCGTTTCACGGGTAATTGATATTCACCACATAAGAACCGCTCCGAATCGTCTTACCTGATGCGTCGATCAGTATGTACTCCTGGCCATATTCAGCGCCAGACAGCTCCTTGTTCGTGATGAGCCTGGCTTCGACGCTGGAATTATCTGCCGCTGCAACACTGGTCACTGTAGTAACGCGTTTTACCTCGAGAATATTGCCTGCGGAGATGATTGACGGACATCCTTGAAGCATCAGCGTGAGATCCGCTGATACCTCAGTGCTGCATGCAGGTTCAACAATCTGCCCTCGTATATTGAGACTCCCGGTCATCGGTGCAGCAGCCACCGAGCACGACCCAACCAAAACAACGTACAAAATTTGGCCAAGCAGTAATCGCGTACCGTTCATCTAAGCTACTCCTTATGTGTATTAAGAGTGCTTCGTCAGCGCAGAGGAATACTTTAGAGAAATCAGGAAATGGTATTCCAGCTGTTGGCCACATCCAGAGGACACATGTCTTCGAGTTTGCGGCGAAGCTATAAGCTCCGCAGCTATGGTGCGTACGGTCCCGAGGCCCCGTGTACGTGGGGATTCAGCCCTTTTAAGCGAAAACAGATGATAGTGCCAAAGGCATGCGTAAACGGCCGATTTTGAGTGGCGACGGTTATCTACAGCAGAGGTGAAAAACTAGTCGAAAGGTGTGGGCTTAAGTTAGGGCTATTGCTACGTTTAGCCAATAACCCCAGTCAGCTATTGGGCTCAAGCGTGGCTTGAGCCGGTGAGTTGAGGTCATTGGCTAAATCTTTAACGCAGTCTGATTCGCTGCGTTCGTCCCGTTTTTATCCTGCCTAAAGTGGCTGATCTACCGGGTTGGCAGCTGCTTCATCGCGCAAGCAACCAATATCACGTTGCGCCTTGCTTACCCATGCGAAGGCCCGGTCGTTCAGTTCGGCGATGGCGCGGGGGCCAGTGCCTTCTGCGTACATTGGCTCACCGATGACTACCTGAATGGTGCCCGGCTTTTTAGCCCAACCCTCTTTTGGCCAGTATTTGCCAGCGTCGTGCGCGATTGGCAGTACCGGTAAGTTGGCATTTACTGCAAGGGATGCGCCGCCGCGTGAGAACTTGCCAATCTGGCCCGTCGGGATGCGCGTGCCTTCAGGGAATACCAGCACCCAGCAGCCAAGCTTTAGTCGCTCATGACCCTGTTTTGCAAGCTGCTTGAGCGCCGCCTTGGGATTGCTGCGGTCAATGGCGATGGGTTTGAGCATGGCCATTGCCCAGCCGAAGAACGGTACATACAACAGCTCACGTTTGAGCACTTGGCTGAGGGGTTCAAACAAGGCTGAAAGAAAGAAGGTTTCCCAGGTGCTTTGGTGCTTGGAAAGAATCACACAAGGCGTATCCGGGATATTCTCGAGGCCTTTGACTTCATATTTGATGCCGACCATGGCACTGGTCAGCCAAACCGCAAAACGGCACCAGTTTTGGTTGACGAAGCGGTAGCGTGCACGAAAGGGTAAAAACGGCACGATAAAAAAACTCAGGGTGCACCAGAGAAACGAACTGGTCGCCAGCAGGATGTAGAAGAAGAAAATGTTGATAGCCCGCAGTTTCGACATAAGTGCATGTACCGTCGCGGGCAAGCCGCGTTTTATTGATTAAGTAAGTATCCAGCAACTGCTGCCAGATCATCGAATATCAAGGTATTGGCTGGCAATCCTTTGGCCAGTGTGCGCTCGCCTTTGCCGGTTTTTACCAAAACTGGCTGACAATCGACGGTCGTGGCCGCTTGTAGGTCACCACTGCTGTCCCCCACAAACCATATGCCCTTCAGGTTAACCCCATAATGCGCAGCGATGCTGTGGAGCATGCCTGGTTTTGGCTTGCGGCAAGCGCAGCCTTCATCCGGGCCATGTGGACAATACATGATCAAGCCGATTTCACCGCCCTGCTCTGCAACCAGTTGGCGCATGCGCTGGTGCATGGCTTCAAGTTCAGCTACGCCGTAGTAACCGCGCCCTATGCCGGATTGATTGGTGGCGATGGCGATGGTCCAGCCGGCTTTGGACAAGTCGGCAATCGCAGTGATCGAACTGGGGATGGGAATCCATTCTTCAACGGATTTGATGTAGGCGTCGGAGTCGTGATTAATCACCCCGTCGCGGTCGAGAATCAGTAGCTTCATGGCGCATCTCAAAAGTCATTAAAGCTTAACCGCGCGGCGCTGCTGCCTAGGCAAGCCTGCCGCGCGGTTAACCTGCGTCAGCTCAGGACCGAGATGTCCGCAACACCGAGGAACAGGCCACGCAGCTTCGCCAGCAAGGCGTAGCGGTTGGCGCGCACATTCGGGTCTTCAGCGTTGACCAGTACGGTCTCGAAGAAGCTGTCGACCGGTGTCCGCAGCGAGGCCAATTTGGCCAGCGCTTCGTTGTACATCCGCGCTTGGGCCAAAGGTTGTACCGCCTGCTCCGCCTGTTGAATCGCGGCGTTGAGGGCGAACTCGCTTGGGGTATCAAAGTAATGCGCAGCGATGCTGGTGGCGACCTTGCCATCAGCCTTGCCGAGCAGGTTCGATACCCGCTTGTTGGCTGCGGCCAGTGCTTCGGCTTCAGGCAGCTTGCGGAACGCCTGCACCGCTTGCACGCGCTGGTCGAAGTCCAGCGGCGAGACCGGATTTACCGCGCGAACAGCCTGGTAAACCGCTACGTCGACACCTTGGTCTTCGTAGCGCGCACGCAGACGGTCGAAGATAAATTCCTGCACTTGCGCGGTGAGACCGGCTGCCTTGATTTTGCTGCCGAACTGCTTGATCGCAAACTCAACTGCCTCAGTCACATCCAGTTCAAGCTCTTTCTCGATCAGGATGCGCAGCACGCCCAGCGCCGCACGACGCAGCGCATAAGGGTCTTTGCTACCGGTTGGCAGCATGCCGATGCCGAAGATACCGACCAGTGTGTCGAGCTTGTCAGCCAGGGCAACAGCAGCGCCAGTCAGGGTGCTTGGCAGCTCTGCGCCAGCGCCGCGGGGCATGTACTGTTCGTTCAGCGCCAGGGCAACGTCCTCGGGTTCACCGTCGTGCATGGCGTAGTAGTAGCCTGCAATGCCTTGCATTTCCGGGAACTCGCCAACCATTTCACTGGCCAGATCGCACTTCGACAACAAGCCAGCGCGGCCTGCACGTTTAGCGTCACCGCCAATCTTCTCGGCGATGTAAGCCGCCAGCGCCGACACACGCTGAGCTTTGTCGTAGACCGAGCCCAACTGCGCCTGGAACACCACGTTGGCCAAACGCTGGTTGAAGGTTTCGAGTTTTTGCTTTTTGTCCTGCTTGAAGAAGAACTCGGCATCGGTCAGTCGCGGACGCACAACTTTCTCGTTACCCGAGATGATTTGCGCGGGGTCTTTGCTTTCAACGTTGGCCACGGTGATAAAGCGCGGCAGCAGCTTGCCTTCGGCATTGAGCAGGCAGAAGTACTTCTGGTTGTCCTGCATGGTGGTAATCAGTGCTTCTTGCGGTACGTCGAGGAAGCGCTCTTCAAAGGAGCACACCAGCGGTACCGGCCATTCAACCAGCGCACTGACTTCATCAAGCAACGCAGGCGGCACGATCGCCGTACCATTTTGCTCGGCAGCCAATTGCTCGACACGCTTGCTGATTTGCTCACGACGCTCGGCAAAGTCAGCAATGACGTAGGCCTTGCGCAGGTCTTCGGCATAGTTGGCGGGCGCGCTGATGGTCACTTCAGTGTTGTGATGGAAGCGATGGCCGCGGGAGACGCGACCGGCAGTCTGCGCGAGGATCTCGCAATCAAGCACGGTGTCGCCAAACAGCATCACCAGCCACTGGCTTGGGCGTACGAACTCGGTACGACGCGCGCCCCAGCGCATGCGCTTGGGAATCGGCAAGTCGTTAAGCGCGGTTTCAACCATCTCCGGCAACAGCTGTGCGGCCTTTTTGCCGACAATGGTCTGGCTGAAGCGTAGCTTTGGGCCGCTGGCGTCGATTTCGGACAGGTCCACGCAACACTTGTTGGCGAAGCCGAGGGCGGCCTGGGTTGGATTACCCTCGGCATCGAACGCGGCCTTGACTGGCGGGCCGTCGAGATTCATCACCCGATCAGGTTGCTCGGTGTCGAGTTGCTCCACCAATACCGCCAAACGGCGTGGCGCGGCGTAGTAACGGGCTTTGGCGTAATTCAGGCCCGCTGCTTTGAGGCCTTTTTCAATCCCGGACAAAAACGATTCGCCCAGGGTTTTCAGGGCTTTTGGCGGCAGCTCTTCAGTGCCCAGTTCTACCAGAAAGTCTTGTGCACTCATTCTGCAGCCTCCAGCTTAGCCAGTACTTCATCACGCAGTTCAGGGGTGGCGAGCGGAAAGCCGAGCTTGGCCCGAGCTTGCAGGTAACTTTGAGCAACATCACGGGCCAGAGCACGCACACGCAAAATATATTGCTGGCGCGCGGTGACAGAGATCGCCCGGCGCGCATCCAGCAGGTTGAAGGTGTGCGAAGCCTTGAGCACCATTTCATAGGTTGGCAGCGGCAACTCAAGTTCGATCAAACGGTTGGCTTCGGACTCATAGAAATCGAACAGTTCAAACAGCTTCTCGACGTTGGCGTGTTCGAAGTTGTAGGTCGATTGCTCGACTTCGTTCTGGTGGAACACATCGCCATAGGTGACTTTGCCGAACGGGCCATCCGCCCATACCAGGTCATACACCGAATCTACGCCCTGAATGTACATGGCCAGACGCTCAAGACCGTATGTGATCTCGCCTGTGACCGGGTAGCACTCAATGCCGCCGACTTGCTGGAAGTAGGTGAACTGGGTGACTTCCATACCGTTGAGCCAGATTTCCCAGCCCAGACCCCAGGCGCCAAGCGTTGGCGATTCCCAGTTGTCTTCCACAAAGCGAATATCATGCACCAGTGGGTCGATACCGATAGCTTGCAGCGAACCCAGGTACAACTCCTGGAAGTTCTCCGGGTTAGGTTTCAGTACTACCTGAAACTGGTAGTAATGCTGCAGACGGTTGGGGTTCTCACCATAACGGCCATCAGCCGGGCGACGGCTTGGCTGTACATAGGCCGCGTTCCAGGTCTCGGGACCGATGGAACGCAAGAATGTAGCGGTGTGGAAAGTGCCAGCACCGACTTCCATATCGTATGGCTGCAACACAACGCAGCCCTGCTCAGCCCAGTATTTCTGCAGGGCGAGAATCAAATCTTGGAAGGTGCGCACGGCAGGCGTAGTCTGGCTCACGAAAAATTCACCTGTTTTGGCTGCGACAGAAAGAGCGGGAGTATACCGCAAACCACGTGGCCTAGACCTGCTAGGGATTGTCTTATGACTCGTTGCTTCTGGTGTTCTGAAGATCCGCTGTACATGGCTTACCACGATGAAGAATGGGGTGTGCCCCTAACTGACCCCGATAAGCTCTTCGAGTTGCTGCTGCTTGAGGGTTTTCAGGCCGGTTTATCGTGGATCACCGTGCTGAAAAAGCGCGAGCGTTACCGCCAGGTGCTGCATGGCTTCGATGTCAAGCGGCTGGCCAAGCTGAGTGATGATGAAATCGAAGCGCTGATGCAAGATCCTGGCATTGTGCGTAATCGCCTCAAACTCAAGGCGGTTCGGCAAAATGCCTTGGCCTGGCTCAAGCTTGATGACCCGGCCAAGTACTTGTGGTCGTTTGTTGATGGCAAGCCGCTGATCAACCGTTTCAGCGAGCGCGCCGAAGTCCCAGCCATCACGCCGCAAGCCGAGGCCATGAGTAAAGCTCTGAAAAAAGCCGGTTTCAACTTTGTCGGCCCCACCATCTGCTACGCCTTTATGCAGGCCAGCGGCATGGTGATGGATCACACCACAGACTGCTTTCGTTATCCTCAGCTTGCCAAAGCGTGAGCCGCAAATAAGCGTGCGCGGGTGTAGAACGGTACAATAGGCTTTTTGATCTCGGGGGAGTGGGCTGTGGAGAAGTTCAAAGGTGCACTGGTTGTAGGTTTTCTGCGCCTGTTTGCTCTGCTGCCATGGCGCGCAGTGCAAGCAACTGGCGCTGCAATCGGCTGGTTGATGTACAAGCTGCCAAATGGCTCGCGTGAAGTCGCCAGCACCAATTTGAAGAAGTGCTTCCCGGAGCTTAATGAGGCTGAGCATCAGAAGTTACTTGGCGAAACCTTGAGGGGAATCAGTCAAACCTTGACTGAAAGTGCCTGCGCATGGATCTGGCCAGCGCAAAAGTCGCTCGGCCTGATCCGTGAGGTTGAAGGTCTTGAGGTGCTTGAACAGGCCCTTGCCTCGGGTAAAGGCGTGGTGGGTATTACCAGCCACTTGGGCAACTGGGAGGTGCTCAATCACTTCTATTGTTCGCAGTGCAAACCGATCATCTTCTATCGTCCTCCGAAGCTCAAAGCGGTGGACGACTTGCTGCAAAAGCAGCGTGTACAAATGGGCAACCGGGTCGCCGCCTCGACCAAAGAGGGCATCCTCAGCGTGATCAAAGAGGTGCGTAAAGGTGGATCAGTGGGGATTCCAGCAGACCCTGAACCGAGTCTTTCCAGCGGTGTATTCGTACCCTTTTTGGGGACTGTTGCACTGACCAGTAAATTTGTACCAAGCATGCTTACCGGCGGCAAGGCCGTTGGTGTTTTCCTGCATGCGTTGCGGCTAGAAGACGGCAGCGGCTATAAAGTCATTCTTGAAGCCGCGCCAGAAGCCATGTACAGCGAAGATATCGCGGTTGGCGTTGCCGCCATGAGCGAAGTGATTGGTCGTTATGTCCGCGCTTACCCAAGCCAGTACATGTGGACCATGAAACGTTTTAAGAAGCGCCCAGAGGGCGAAGCCAAGTGGTACTGATGTAGTTACGCCTGAGGCTGGTTTTAGGCTATCAAGCAGTTAATCAGAGGATTGCCAGAGTCATGTCGAATAACCGCCAGCATCCGCGTACCGCGATGAAGTGCATGATCAAAATCAGTCACCCAAGTTTTGGTGATGTGGTAGCGCAGACGCGAGACCTGTCTGATGGCGGCGTCTATGTGAAGCACGGTGACTTACATGCGCTAAAGCTGGGCGATGTGGTCACCGGTCAGGTACAGGGCATGCCAATTGAAGCGCCAATCTTGCAGATGGTGGTGACCCGTGTTGATGCTGAAGGCGTGGGTTTGCGTTTCGTCACCGAGTGACCAACTGTCAGTAAAGCGCTTAAAACCTATCTTGTGAGTCAAGTATTCGCTAAAATGTCGCGCGCCGCATAGGCGCGGCATTTTCGAAATGGGTTCCCTCACCCCATAAAACTTAAAAAGGCTCACATGCAAACCACCCTGACAACGATCCGCCGACCCGCTTTGGTGGCGCTGATCGCCTTTCATATCCTGATTATCATCGCCAGTAACTATCTGGTGCAGTTGCCGATTACCCTTTTCGGCTGGCACACCACCTGGGGCGCGTTTAGCTTCCCGTTTATCTTTCTCGCCACCGACCTGACTGTGCGTTTATTGGGCAAAGCCCCGGCGCGCAAAGTGATTGCGCGAGTGATGTTGCCTGCGTTGGTGGCCTCATACGTGGTGTCGGTGCTGTTTAAAGACGGCGTGTTTTCAGGCTTTGCGGCGTTGCAGGAGTTCAACGTATTCGTTGGCCGTATCGCGCTGGCCAGTTTTTGCGCTTATGTGCTGGGTCAGCTGCTGGATATCCAGGTGTTCGACCGAATGCGCCGACTGCGTCAGTGGTGGGTTGCACCGACGGCTTCGACCATTCTGGGCAACCTGCTCGACACCTTTGTGTTCTTCTCTATCGCCTTCTGGCAAAGCAGCGACCCGTTTATGGCCGAGCACTGGGTCGAGATCGCCAGCGTCGACTACGCGATCAAGCTGGCCGTGAGTCTGGTGCTGTTCGTGCCGCTCTACGGAGTACTGCTCGGGGCGATTGCCCGTTTACTCGAAGGGCGTACAGCGCCAGCGCGCTGAACCAACCAATAAGAAAGCCCGGCTTGAGTTAATCATCGCCGGGCTTTTTATTGGCTAAACATGAGTCAAGGCGGGCTGTTGAGCTTATCCAGCTTGCGCAAAAAAACGCCCATTTCCTTCTCCGCTTGCTTGTCGCCATGGGCTTGCGCAGCGACTATGCCCTGCTCCCATGCGGTGCGTGCGGCAGTTGGCTGATCGTTGTTGAGCAGTGCTTTGCCAAGCAACTTCCAGGCGGCGGAATACTTGGGATCAAGCTCCACGCAGCGTTGTAAATGCTCAGCCGCCAGCGCCGTTTCGCCAGCATCGAGATAACCCTTGCCGAGGCCGAAGCGCAGCAATGAGTTATCCACACCCTTGGCGAGCATTTTTTCCAGTGATTCAAGCATTGGGTCTCCTGTCTGGTTACTTAGAAGAAGGTCAGGCCGACCTGAAACAAGCTCTCGGCATCGCGGATGTACTTCTTGTCGACCAGGAACAGAATCACGTGGTCGCCGCTCTGGATCATAGTGTTGTCGTGGGCGATCAGCACTTCTTCATCGCGAATCACCGCACCGATGGTGGTGCCGGGTGGCAGGTTGATGTTGCCGATTTCGCGTCCGACCACTTTGCTCGACTTGGCATCGCCGTGGGCAATCATTTCGATTGCCTCGGCAGCACCACGGCGCAGGGAATGCACACTTTCGATATCGCCACGGCGAACGTGGGTGAGTAAGGTGCCGATGGTTGCCAGTTGTGGGCTGATGGCGATATCAATATCCCCGCCCTGCACCAAATCGACGTAAGCCGGGTTGTTGATGATGGTCATCACCTTGCGCGCGCCCATGCGCTTGGCCAAGAGCGACGACATGATGTTGGCTTCGTCGTCGTTGGTCAGTGCTAGGAAGATATCCGCATCGTTGATGTTTTCTTCAACCAGCAAATCACGGTCCGAGGCACTGCCCTGCAGCACGATGGTGCTGTCCAAAGTCTCAGAAAGGTAGCGGCAACGCGCAGGGTTCATCTCGATGATCTTCACCTGGTAGCGGCTTTCGATGGCTTCTGCCAAGCGCTCACCAATATGGCCACCTCCGGCTATGACGATCTTTTTGTAGCTGTCTTCAAGGCGGCGCATCTCGCTCATAACAGCGCGGATGTGTGCTTTGGCTGCGATGAAGAACACCTCATCATCGGCCTCAATCACGGTGTCGCCTTTAGGCATTATCGGTCGGTTGCGGCGGAAAATCGCGGCAACGCGGGTGTCGACGTTGGGCATGTGTTCGCGCAGTTGGCGCAACTGTTGACCTACCAGCGGGCCGCCGTAATAGGCTTTGACTGCGACCAACTGGGCTTTGCCGCCGGCGAAATCGATAACCTGCAGCGCGCCGGGATACTCGATCAGGCGCTTGATGTAGTTGGTCACAACTTGCTCAGGACTGATTAGCACGTCGACCGGAATGGCTTCATTGTCGAACAGGCCGCTACGGGTCAGGTAGGCTGCCTCACGCACACGCGCGATTTTGGTCGGGGTGTGGAACAAGGTGTAGGCGACCTGACAGGCGATCATGTTGATTTCGTCGCTGTTGGTTACGGCGACCAACATGTCAGCATCCTCGGCACCCGCTTGGCGCAAGACTGTTGGGAATGAGCCGCGGCCTTGTACGGTGCGAATATCCAGGCGATCACCAAGATCACGCAAGCGGTCGCCGTCGGTGTCGACCACTGTGATGTCATTGGCTTCGCTAGCCAGGTGTTCTGCCAGCGTGCCGCCTACTTGCCCGGCACCAAGAATGATGATTTTCATCCGATTCCTTCCTCAGCCGCGGGGTGTCGCGGCGATCTTGATCAGCTTGGCATAGTAAAAACCGTCATGCCCATCTTCTTGTGCAAGCAATTGACGGCCATGGGGCTGTGGCAGGCCAAAAGGCCCGGCAATATCGAGTTCGCGAGCGCCCGGCGTCCGCGCCAGAAAGGCTTCAATCACTTGCGTGTTTTCTGTCGGTAAGGTCGAGCACGTGGCGTAAAGCATGATGCCGCCAACGGCCAGCGTTGGCCAAAGCGCATCAAGCAACTCGCCCTGTAACTCTGCCAGCGCGGGAATATCTTCCGGCTGGCGGGCGATTTTAATATCAGGGTGACGACGGATAACCCCGGTTGCTGAACAGGGGGCGTCGAGCAGAATGCGCTGAAATTGCTGGCCATCCCACCACTTATCCACAGCCCGACCGTCGGCGGCAATCAATTCGGCATCTAACTTTAGGCGCGCTAGGTTTTCGCGCACGCGCACCAGTCGCTTGGGCTCCAGATCAAGCGCAACCACACCGGCAAGTTTGGCTTCGGCCTCGAGAATGTGACAGGTTTTGCCGCCAGGTGCGCAGCAGGCATCAAGAACCCGCTGGCCCGGCGCTAATTCGAGCAGGTCAGCAGCCAGCTGTGCGGCTTCATCTTGCACGCTCACCCGGCCTTCGGCGAAACCGGGCAGCGTGGTGACGTCGCAAGCTTGGATCAGGCGGATGCCATCGCGGCTAAATGCGCAGGCTGCGGCCTCTATACCGGCTGTTTGTAGTTCTTGCAGGTAATCATCACGGCTGCCATGGCGACGATTGACGCGCAATATCAGTGGCGGATGGGCGTTGTTGGCTGCGCAGATGGCTTCCCAGTGTTCGGGCCAGAATGCTTTCAGCGATTTTTGCAGCCAGCGTGGATGGGCGGTGCGAACCATTGGATCGTTTTGCATCTCGGCCAACAGCGGTTCGGCTTCACGCTGGGCGCGGCGCAGTACGGCGTTGAGCAGACCCTTGGCCCACGGCTTTTTCAGCTTGTCAGCGCAGCCTACGGTTTCACCCAGTGCGGCATGTGCTGGCACACGTGTGTAGAGCAGCTGATACAGACCAACCAGCAGCAAGGCTTCGACATCTTTGTCGGCTGCCTTGAACGGTTTTTGCAAAAGTTTCTCGGCCAGCGCCGACAGCCGAGGCTGCCAACGCGCGGCGCCAAAGGCCAGCTCTTGAGTGAGGCCGCGATCACGTGGTTCAACTTTATCCAGTTGCGGCGGTAGGCTGCTGCCTAACGAAGCTTTACCAGACAGCACTGCGCTAAGTGCTTTGGCGGCGGCGAGACGTGGGTTCATCAAACCAGTACCGCGCCGACGGTGAAGTATTCACGACGGCTGTTATAAAGGTCGGCGAAATTCAGTGCCTTGCCACCCGGAAGTTGCAGGCGAGTAAGTAACAGCGCGCCGCTGCCGCAAGCGACGGTCAGACCGTGCTTGCTTGCATCGAGAATAATCCCAGGCGCGCCTTCACCGGCGCAACATTCGGCGCTGAGCACCTTTATTGGCGCATCATTAAGCGTGCTGTGGCAGATCGGCGTTGGGTTGAATGCGCGAATCAGGCGTTGCAGCTCATCCGCCGGGCGCGCCCAGTCGATACGAGCCTGCTCTTTGTTGAGCTTGTGTGCGTAGGTCGCCAGGCTGTCATCTTGAATCTCGCCAACCAGCGAACCTGCGGCCAAGCCATTAACGGCTTCGATGACCGCATCGGGCCCTAGACGCGCTAAGCGGTCATGCAGGCTGCCGCCGGTGTCTTCGGCGCTGATTGGGGTGCTGACCTTGAGCAGCATCGGGCCAGTGTCGAGCCCAGCTTCCATCTGCATCACGGTGACGCCGGACTGCGCATCGCCCGCCTCTATCGCCCGCTGGATCGGGGCTGCGCCACGCCAGCGCGGCAGCAAGGATGCGTGGCTGTTGATGCAGCCCAGACGTGGGGTATCGAGCACTATTTGCGGCAAGATCAAACCGTAGGCCACCACCACCATCAAGTCGGCATTAAGTGCTGCCAGTTGTGCTTGGGCGTCGCTGTCGCGCAGGGTTTGCGGTTGATACACCGGTATTTCATGTTGCAGGGCGAGTTGCTTGACCGGGCTCGGCATCAGCTTTTGCCCACGGCCAGAAGGTCGGTCCGGCTGGGTGTACACCGCGATGATCTGGTGGTCGGTGCCAAGCAGGGCGTTGAGGTGCTCGGCGGCGAATTCCGGGGTGCCAGCAAAAATGATGCGTAAAGGGTCAGTCATGGGTTCTCGCTAAACTCAGGTGCGGGGTCAAGCGCCCTTACCTGCTGCAAATAAAAAGGCTTGCCGCAGCAAGCCTTTGAAAGTCATCGGTCAAGCCTGCTGACGGTGCTGCTTTTCCAGCTTCTTTTTAATCCGGTCACGCTTGAGCGTAGACAGATAATCGACAAACAGCTTGCCGTTGAGGTGGTCACACTCGTGCTGAATGCACACGGCGAGCAAACCTTCGGCGATCAGCTCATAAGGCTTGCCGTCGCGATCAAGTGCTTTGATCTTAACTTTCTGCGGACGGTCGACATTTTCGTAAAAACCGGGAACCGAGAGACAACCTTCCTGATATTGGTCCATTTCTTCGGTCAGCGGTTCGAATTCCGGGTTGATAAAAACCCGGGGTTCGGAGCGGTCTTCAGACAGGTCCATAACCACCAAACGCTTATGAACATTGACTTGCGTGGCAGCAAGACCGATGCCCGGCGCTTCATACATGGTTTCAAACATGTCGTCGATTAGCTGACGCAAATCGTCATCGACTACGTCCACTGGCTTAGCAATGGTGCGTAAACGTGGATCGGGAAATTCGAGGATGTTTAAAATCGCCATATGCGTTGTGTGATGCACTTGTGGAATAAAGTCAAAATCCGCTGCTAAGATGTTGCGCAGCATTGAAAAGCGGCTTAACGCCGCATTTCTATTGGGGTTAGGTTGCAGCGCTAGGGCGCTTCACAGAAGACACATAATAAAGGGATTCACCGCATGAGGAAATCACTACTCGCTTTGCTGCTCCTTGCAGCTAGCGGTTTGGCCCAGGCAGATGTGCAACTTAAGGATGGTCATCCGGACCGTTACACAGTGGTCAAGGGCGATACTCTATGGGATATCTCCGGTAGATTCCTGCGTGAACCCTGGAAGTGGCCTGAGATTTGGCACGCTAATCCACAGGTTGAAAACCCGCATCTTATCTATCCTGGCGATACGCTGAGCCTGGTATATGTCGACGGTCAGCCACGCTTGATGCTTAATCGCGGCGCTTCACGTGGCACCATCAAACTGTCGCCAAAAGTGCGTAGCACGCCGATGGCCGAGGCCATTCCAGCTATTCCGCTGGAAGCCATCAACAGCTTCTTGCTGTACAACCGCATTGTTGATGACCCAAAAGACTTCGAACGCGCACCTTATATTGTTGCGGGTGACGCCGAGCGCGTTGTCAGTGGCGCAGGCGACCGTATATATGCACGTGGCAAGTTCAGCACGGCCACGCCGAACTACGGGATTTTTCGTCAGGGCAAGAGCTACTTCGATCCTGAAACCAAAGAGTTCCTCGGTATCAATGCCGATGACATCGGTGGCGGTGAGATTGTTGCTGAAGAAGGCGACATAGGCACCATGGAACTGCGTCGCAGTACGCAGGAAGTGCGCAATGGCGACCGCTTGTTTGTGACCGAAGAGCGGGCGATCGACTCGACATTCATGCCGAGCGAGCCTACCGGTGAAGTCAAAGGCTTGATCATCGATGTTCCCCGTGGCGTCAATCAGATTGGTCAGTTTGATGTAGTGACCATCAACAAAGGCGCGCGTGAGGGCCTGGTTGTGGGTAACGTGTTGGCCGTATACAAGACCGGTGAGACCGTACGGGATCGCGTGACCGGTGACTCAATCAAGATTCCAGACGAAAGAGCGGGTTTGATGATGGTGTTCCGCACCTATAACAAGCTCAGCTATGGTTTGATTCTGCATGCCAACCGCAACTTGGCGGTACTCGACAAGGTGCGTAACCCGTAACTCTCGAAAGCCCAGCAACAGCTGGGCTTTTAAGTCATACGCCGGTGCATTCCAGCGGCGTAGGGCGCGACCGATCAAGGATGATCAGTATGTCGCAACACCTCAGCAAAACCGCTGCACCTTCCCCTGCCGAGACTGAAGCTCGGATCCGCTTGCATTGCTTGCCTGAACTCGGCCCCAAGCGTTTCAAAAAACTCCTAAGTGCCTTTGACTCTGCCTCCTCCGCGCTCAGTGCGCCCGCCTCTGCCTGGAGAGCGCTTGGGTTGCCCACTGTCTGTAGCGAAGCTCGGCGCAGCAGCGAGATACGTGAACAGGCCAATGCGACTCTGGGTTGGCTGGAAGACCCAAGCAACCAGTTGCTGATGTGGGATTCAGGGCGCTATCCGGCGCTATTGGCAGAACTTAGTGATGCGCCACCGCTGTTGTTCATTCGCGGTGATGCCAGCTTGCTTGAGCTGCCACAACTGGCCATGGTCGGTAGCCGCCGCGCTTCCGCGCCCGGTTTGGACACCGCGCACAGTTTTGCCAAGAGCCTGGCGGCTGGCGGTTTTGTAATCACCAGTGGCTTGGCTTTGGGTATTGATGGTGCAGCGCATCAGGGCGCCTTGGACGCTCAGGGTAAAACGGTTGCGGTGCTCGGAACCGGCTTGCAGCACATGTACCCTGCCCGCCACCGCAGATTAGCAGCCGATATCGTTGCCAATGGCGGCGCTCTGGTTTCTGAGTTGCCGCTGAACAGCCCGGCGCATGCGAGTAATTTCCCCAGACGAAATCGCATTATCAGTGGCTTGTCGCTAGGTGTGTTGGTGGTCGAGGCCAGCCCGTCGAGTGGTTCGTTGATTACCGCGCGCCTGGCCGCCGAACAAGGCCGTGAGGTGTATGCGATTCCGGGTTCAATTCATCATCCGGGTGCCCGGGGCTGTCATCAGTTGATTCGTGATGGCGCCTCTTTGGTCGAGAGCATCGAACATATTCTTGAGGCATTACGCGGTTGGCAGCAAATCTCTTCCAGTGTTGAGCGCCCAACTCCAGCCCGACACCCGTTGCTTGATTTGTTATTTGCAGCGCCGCAAAGCACTGAAGTTTTGGTGCTTTCCAGCGGTTGGCCGTTGTCTGATGTGCTGGCGGAGTTAACTGAGCTTGAGCTCGAAGGCCGGGTGAGTTGTGAGGCTGGCCGTTGGTATGCGCGCTAGTCAATTGTTCCGGGGCTTAGATACACTGCGCGGCATGGGTTCAACGGAGCACGATTGATGGTCAATAGCTGGCAAGTACAACAAGCCGCGCGGGTGGTGATGCAAGGGGGGGTGATTGCCTATCCGACTGAGGCAGTTTGGGGGCTGGGCTGCGATCCGTGGGATGAGCTGGCGGTTGAGCGCTTGCTGGCGCTAAAAAATCGGCCGATGCACAAAGGTCTGATTTTGGTTGCTGACAATATTCACCAGTTTGACTTTCTTATTGAAGACTTGCCGGACATCTGGCAAGACCGCTTGGCCAGTATGTGGCCGGGGCCGACTACGTGGCTGGTGCCGCATCAGGATCGCTTACCTGAATGGATTACCGGCCAGCACAACAGTGTTGCCTTGCGCGTTAGTGATCATCCATTAGTGCGTGAGTTATGCGCCCTCACCGGCCCGCTGGTTTCGACCTCCGCCAATCCTGCTGGCCGTCCTGCGGCGCGCAGTCGTTTGCGCATTGAGCAGTACTTCCCGCGTCAGCTCGACAAGGTCTTGAATGGTGCCTTGGGTGGGCGTAAAAACCCGAGCCTGATTCGCGACTTGATCAGTGGCGACGTGGTGCGGCCCTCGTAAGCAGCGCTGTTTCAGCTGACACCAGTCGCTCACCTGTGTGAGCGACTGGTGCTTGGCAAGTTACGGCAACAAAATCGTCGAGCCCGTGGTCTGGCGCGCGCTCAAGGCAATTTGCGCTTGCGCGGCTTCCGCCAGCGGGTAGCGCTGATTGATCTCAACATCCAGCTTGCCGCTGCTGATCATGCTGAACAGTTCGTCAGCCATTTTCTGCAGGCGTTCAGGGGTGTCGGCGTAGCTGGCCAGAGTGGGTCGAGTGACGTACAGCGCGCCCTTCTGCGCCAGAATCCCCAGGTTAACTCCGCTGACCGCACCCGAGGCATTGCCAAAGCTGACCAGCAGGCCGCGTGGCGCAACGCAGTCCAGCGACGTTGCCCAGGTGTCCTTGCCGACGCCGTCATAAACCACCGGACATTTCTTGCCATCAGTCAGTTCAAGCACGCGTTCGGCGACATTTTCATGGCTGTAGTTAATGGTCGCCCAAGCGCCCTGCTGCATCGCCCGTTCGGCTTTTTCAGCGGTGCTGACTGTGCCAATAAGTTTGACGTCGAGGGCTTTGGCCCACTGGCAGGCGAATGAGCCAACACCGCCCGCAGCGGCATGAAACAGCACGGTTTCGCCGCCTTTCAATTCAAAGGTCTGACGCAGCAGGTATTGCACTGTGAGGCCTTTGAGCATGACGGCTGCAGCTTGTTCAAAGCTGATGCTGTCAGGTAGTTTCACCAGTTTGCTGGCGGGTAATACATGCAATTGACTGTACGCACCCAGTGGCCCGGTGGCGTACGCGACACGGTCACCCACCTGGAATTGAGTGACGCCAGCGCCAACGGCTTCAACAATCCCAGCACCTTCAGTGCCCAGGCCAGATGGCAGCGCGGGCGGCTGATAAAGGCCGCTGCGGAAATAAGTGTCGATGAAGTTCAGACCAATGGCCTGGTTCTGCACGCGGACTTCACCGGCGCTTGGCGCTGCGGGTTGGTAGTCAACGAACTCAAGTACTTCAGGGCCACCGTGGCTGCTAAATTGAATGCGCTTGGTCATTGCAGGCTCCGTAATTAGGGTCATTAGTGACCTAATGATGCACCTGACAAATGTTTTTGGCACCCATTGCCGGGCATCTATCGTCGAATTGACTCGAGTCAACTGCGATCACCGGGGTGCAAATGGTATGCTGAGCGCCGATTTCGCCGCACAACTAAAGCCGTGCGGCTTAACCTGCTTTCCAAGGTGGCGCCGTGAGTGATCGTACTGAGGCCGTAAAAGCCTATTTGCTAGACCTGCAAGACCGTATTTGCGCAGCGTTGCAGGCTGAAGATGGCAGCAGCCTATTCATTGAAGATGCCTGGCAGCGTCCGGCGGGTGGCGGTGGTCGCACGCGCGTGATCGAGAACGGTGGTTTGATCGAAAAAGGTGGGGTCAACTTCTCTCATGTGTTTGGCACCGGTTTGCCTCCCTCTGCCAGTGCTCACCGTCCTGAGCTGGCCGGTCGCGGGTTTGAAGCCATGGGCGTGTCGTTGGTGATTCACCCAACCAACCCACACGTGCCGACTTCACATGCGAACGTGCGGTTCTTTATCGCTGAAAAAGAAGGCGAAGAAGCGGTCTGGTGGTTTGGTGGCGGCTTTGATTTGACGCCTTATTACGCCAACGAAGAAGACTGTATGCATTGGCATCGCGTTGCGCAAAAAGCGTGCGAGCCATTCGGCGCCGACGTCTACCCGCGCTATAAAGAGTGGTGTGATCGCTACTTCCACATTAAGCATCGTAACGAGCCTCGCGGCATTGGCGGTCTGTTCTTCGATGACTTGAACGAGTGGGACTTCGACACCAGCTTTGCCTTCTTGCGCGCTATTGGTGATGCCTATCTTGAGGCCTACTTACCGATTGTGCAGCGCCGCAAAAACATGGCGTATACCGAGCAGCAGCGTGAGTTCCAAGCGTTCCGCCGCGGGCGCTATGTGGAGTTCAACCTGGTTTATGACCGTGGCACCTTGTTCGGCTTGCAGTCGGGCGGGCGTACCGAGTCGATCTTGATGTCGTTGCCACCGCACGTGCGTTGGGGCTACGACTGGAAAGCTGAGCCAGGCACCGAAGAGGCACGTCTCACTGACTATTACCTGACTGATCGAGACTGGCTGGCCAACCTTTGAACAGGCTTATTCAAGGGCGCGTAGCAGGTTTGCTGGTTGCGTTAGCGCTGCTGGCGGGTTGTTCGACCGCGCCACCGAAAGATCAAAACAACCTGTGCAATATCTACCGAGAATACCCGGACTGGTACGAAGACTCGCTGGATATGCAAGACGCTTACGGCACGCCAATGAATGTGGCGATGGCGATCATCAAGCAAGAAAGCAGCTTTGTTGAAGACGCCTTGCCGCCACGAGACTATTTGTTGTGGGTCATTCCGTGGGGACGAGTCAGTTCGGCGTACGGTTATGCACAGGCTCAGGACCCGGTTTGGGGCGAGTACAAAGACCAGACTGGCAACGGCGGTTCGCGTGATGATTTTGAAGATGCGATCATGTTTGTCGGCTGGTATACCCACGTCACGCAGCGCACCTTGGGCATCTCCAAGTGGGACACTTACAATCAGTACCTGGCTTATCACGAAGGTCGCGGAGGCTATAGCCGCGGCACCTATCGCAGTAAAGCCTGGCTGATGCAGGTTGCGCGCAAAGTCGAGCAGCAAGCAAAGAATTATGGCTGGCAACTGAAGCAGTGCCGGAGCGAGTTGGAGAGCAACCGCAGTTGGTGGTAAAGCTCCACTGCGTGATTGCCGGACGTTAACAGTGGTAGAAGTAAGGATTCCAACATGGACCGTTACGGCGTATTTGGTAACCCAATCGGCCACAGCAAGTCGCCGTTGATCCACAAATTGTTTGCTGAGCAAACCAATCAACAACTGTCTTACGAAGCCTTGCTGGCGCCGCTTGATGGTTTCAGTGATTTTGCCCGAGACTTTTTCAGTGAAGGCAAGGGCGCCAACGTTACTGTGCCTTTCAAAGAGCAGGCCTTTGCTCTGGCAGACACCTTGTCTGCGCGTGCACAGCGTGCTGGTGCGGTTAATACCTTAAAAAAACTGTTAGACGGCACGCTGGTGGGTGATAACACCGATGGCGCTGGGCTGGTGCGTGACCTACAGATCAATGCAGGGTTTTTTCTGCGCGGCAAACGCATTCTGATACTGGGTGCAGGTGGTGCTGTAAGAGGCATTATTGAGCCCTTTATGGCTGAGCAGCCGAGCAGTGTGGTGATCGCCAATCGTACCGTTGAAAAGGCTGAGCAATTGGCCCAGCAGTTTGCCGATTTAGGCCCGATCGCGGCCAGCGGCTTTGACTGGATTGACGCTCCGGTAGATCTGATTATCAATGGCACTTCAGCGAGCCTTGCGGGCGATGTCCCGGCGATTGCCGCTAGCCTGATCAAGCCTGGACACACCGTGTGCTACGACATGATGTATGGCAAAGAAGACACTGCATTTAACAGTTGGGCGGCTGAGCAAGGCGCAGCGCGGACAATTGATGGCTTGGGCATGTTGGTCGAGCAAGCGGCTGAAGCGTTCTTTATCTGGCGTGGTGTACGCCCGGCAACGGGGCCTGTGCTGGCTGAACTGCGGCGCTTACTGGCTGAGTAAGCGTCCTACTAATCCTCGAAAACAACAGGGCACTGTTCTGCGCCTTCCAGCTTTTGGATTTCTTCGAGTACCTGTGGCCGGGCTCGGCGAATGATCAGGTTGCGCTTTTGTCCGCGCAGGCGCCGGGCTTCCTGGTGAAGCATCTCAACTCCGGCGTAATCAATGAAGTTGACGTGGTGCGCATCGATAATCACCCGCTCGCCACGGCTGCGTTGAATGATCTGTTGCAGGTAGTGGCAAGCGCCAAAGAAGATCGAGCCTTCAATGCGTAATAACTCTTCGTCGCCGTCCTGCCAAAACTTCACGCGCGGCTGTGAGGTGCGCTTCAGGTAGAAAAACAGCGAAGCCAATACACCGGCATAGATGGCTGTTTGTAACTCCATTACCAGTGTTGCGGTCAGGGTTAATAGCATCACCAGGAACTCTGAGCGACTGACCCGGTACAGCGCTTTCACCCCGCCAATATCCAGTAAACCCCAGCAGATCAACAAGATACCCGCCGCCATGCAGGGCAGCGGAATGTGCTCGATTAACTTTGCGCCGAACAAGGCAAACAGCGCCACCAGAATCGCTGAGAACACGCCTGCCAGAGGTGAGCGCGCACCTGCCTGCAGGTTAAGCGCCGAGCGGGTAAACGAGCCTGCCGACAGCGAGCCGGAGAACCAGGGCCCGATAATGTTGGATAAACCCTGTGCGCGAACCTCTTGGTTGGCATCAAGGAATTGCTGCGATTTACTCGCCAGCGAGCGTGCAATCGACAAGCTGGTGACCAGCCCGAGCATGCCGCAGGCGATAGCTGCAGGGAGCAATTGCAGGACGCTTTCGAGATCAAAATTGAGTAACACCAGCGGCGGTAGCTTGCCCTCGAATGGGCTGACCAATGTGACGTGCCCGAGCTGCTGCGGCAGGACAAACACCGCGAGGCTGCCCGCCACAAGGCTGACCAGCAAGGCCGGTCCGCGCGGCCAGAATTGTTTACATAATATGCTGACCGCCAAGGTAAATGCCGCCAGAGCTACCGAACCCCAGTCAATTTCGCCAAGGTGCTGGCCGATATTGGCCAGTGACATAAGTGCGGTTTTTTGGCTTGGAATGTCGATGCCGAGCAAATTTGGCAGTTGTCCCAGTGCGATCACGATTGCCGCGCCCAGGGTGAAACCGAGCACCACGGAGTGTGAGACGAAGTTGACCAAGGCGCCGAAGCGCATTAGCCCGAGCAGCCATTGGAATAATCCGGCAATAAAACTGAGCAGCAGTATCAGCGCAACAAAGTCATCGCTGCCAGGCTTGGCCAGTGGGCTGACGCTGGTGAACAAAATAATCGAGATGGCCGCTGTTGGCCCACAGATCAAGTGCCAGGAAGAGCCCCAGAGCGAGGCAATAATCACTGGCACAATCGCTGCGTATAGGCCGTACTCGGGTGGCAGCCCGGCAATCAGTGCGTAAGCGATGGATTGCGGCAACGCCAGAATCGCTCCAGTCAAACCGACCAGCGCATCGTTGCCCAGGGTTTTCCGAGGGGTAGCGGGCAGCCAGCGCAGGAACGGCAGCAAGCTTTGCAGGCTAGGTCGTCGCATCAGCGAGCTTGAGCGTCTAAGTTGCTGTGCATGACAAACCTGACCTTAAACAACTTAATAGTTCGCATCAGTATGACGTATTCCGCAGCGGCTATTCCAAGTATTGTTGAGTCGTGAGATTGGCTTTGGTTCTTGTGCTTGGGTTTGTTCGGCCAAGCTCGGCGGACTTAAGTCGAAAGCGCTTAAGCCCGCCCGTTTAGCACAGCATTATAGCTTGGCTTGAACTGCTTTGAGACCGTCGCCGCCGTCGAGGGTTTTAACCCCATCGAGCCAGCCTTTGACCACTTCCGGGTTGGCCGCCATCCAGGCTTTGACAGCTTCGCTGTTGCTCGCTTGCTTGCTCAGGACTTTATCCATCACCGTGTTTTCCATCTCTTGGGTGAAGCTAAGGTTGCTCAACAGTTTGCCAACATTCGGGCACTGCTCTGCATAACCTTTGCGGGCGAGGGTGTTAACACTGCCAGTTTCGCCGAAATAGGCTTCGCCGCCTTTGAGGTATTTCATGTCGTACTGAACGTTCATCGGGTGTGGCGTCCAGCCGAGGAACACCACGAATTGGTCGCGTTTTATGGCGCGCCCGACCTGAACCAGCATGGCTTGCTCGCTGGACTCAATCAGCTTCCAGTCTTTGAGGTCAAAGTCGTTGGTCTCAATCATTTTGCGGATCGACTCATTACCCGGTGAGCCGGAGGCAATACCGTAGAGTTTATGATCGAACTTATCAGCGAATTTGTTCAGGTCAGCGAAAGTTTTAACCCCGGCCTCATACGCGTAGCTCGGTACAGCGAGGGTGTATTCAGTGCCGGTCAGGTTCTGCTTCAGGTTGTCGATCTTGCCGTTGGCGACAAACTTGTCGTAGTTGCTTTGCTGGGCCGGCATCCAGTTACCCATAAATACATCGACCTGACCTTTTTGCAGGCCAGCAAAGATGATTGGCACGGCCAGCGTCTGGGTTTTGGCCTGGTAGCCTAGGCTGTCGAGAATGAAGCTGGTGACGCCATTGGTCACGGCAATATCACTCCAGCCCGGATCTCCCAGTTTCACCGTACTGCAGCTTGCGTCTTCTGCTTGGGCACCGATACTGGCGGCCAGTAACAGGCTGCCTGCAAATATAGGTGTGAGAGTTTTCATGCCTTCTCCTTTGTTATGTTTTTTCCTGTGCCAGCTTTTGCTGACGACAGTGAGTGATGGCAGTTCAATTTGATTTATCTTAGTAGACGGTTTTAAGCATCGACCTGAGGAAAGCGTGCGCGTCGTTCAAGGTCATCGAGGTCGATGTGGTTTCGCATGTACTGCTGGCTGGCGTCGACCATCGGCTGGTGGTCCCAGCTCTTCAGTGTGCCCTGGCTAAGTGCGTCTGCAACCAGGCGACGGCGGCGTTGGCTGGCCAGCGTGGCTTGGTGAATGGCGGCAATATTCCACTGTTCCTTAGCTTCTTGAACCAAGCTCGCGAGTACTGTTTGATGATCATCTGAGTTGGCAAGGTTCTCACGTTCTTGTGGATCGTTGCTTACATCGAACAGCAACAGCGGGTCGACTTCCGAGTAGATCAACTTGTAGTCACCGCGCCGAATCATCATCAGCGGGCTGTTGCTGCCCTCTGCCATGTATTCGCCAAGTACGTGATCGTGACCTGTGCCGGTTTCCAGGTGCGTGAGCAGTGAGCGGCCATCGAGTGCTAAGTCGGGGTTAACTTTACCGCCTGCCAGCTCAACGAAGGTTGGCAGTAAGTCCATGGTTGATACCGATTGGCTGACCCGCCGCGCTGCGAAGCGCTTGGGTGCATGTACCAGCATTGGCACGCGGGCAGACATTTCATACCACTGCATCTTGTACCACAGGCCGCGCTCACCAAGCATGTCGCCGTGATCACCCGAGAATACGATGATGGTGTCATCGTCCAGACCGCATTCCTTGAGGGTTTGCAGCAGCTTGCCAATGTTGCTGTCGATATAGCTGCACGCGCCGTAATAGGCGCGGCGGGCATCCTTGATCTTGTCATCAGGCATCGGCTTGTTCCACAGGTCGATGACCTTCATCACCCGCTTGGCGTGCGGGTCTTGCTGATCTTGCTCGATAAACTGTTTTGGCAGGTCGATATCGACGCCTTGGTACATATCCCAAAATTCGCGGGTGATGGTGTACGGATCGTGCGGGTGGGTCATCGACACCGTCAGGCAGAAAGGTTGGTCATTACCTGTACGCACATGGTCGTACAAGTACTGCTGTGCCTTGAACACCACCTCTTCATCGAAATCCAACTGGTTGCTGCGCACACAAGGCCCGGCTTGCAGCACCGATGACATGTTGTGGTACCAGCTCAGGCGCTCTTCGGGGGCATCCCAATTGACCGACCAACCGTAATCCGCCGGGTAAATATCACTGGTCAGTCGCTGCTCATAGCCATGCAATTGGTCCGGGCCACAGAAGTGCATCTTGCCCGATAAGGCGGTGCGATAACCCATCAAGCGTAAATAGTGAGCATAAGTTGGCACGTCGGCGGGCAAGTCTGCAGCGTTATCGTAGGCGCCGATTTTGCTCGGCAGTTGACCGCTGACCAAGGTGAAGCGCGAGGGCGCACACAATGGGCTGTTGCAATAGGCTGAGTCGAATACCACGGCTGATTCTGCGAGTTGCATCAGGTTTGGCATCTTGATTTGCGAGTTGGCATCGTGCAGCGGCAGGATCGGTGCGGCCATCTGGTCGGCCATGATGAAGAGGATGTTGGGTCGTGTCATGGCCAGTCTGTATCCCATATAAAAAATTTATGCGAAAGTGCTGTATCTATAATCAAGCCAACAAAAACTGGGGTAAACCCGCATCAAACACATAGCTTGGATAACTACAGCTTATGTATGAGCGCTTCAACGACCTGTCGCTGGATGTGCTGCGAGTCTTTGAATCTGCCGCGCGGCAGTTGAGCTTTACTGCTGCGGCCTCCGAGTTGGGTACCAGTCAGCCAGCCATAAGCCAACAGATAAAACGCCTTGAGCAACGCTTGCATACCCGGCTGTTTGATCGGGTTTATCGCGGTATTGTTCTCACCGAGGCTGGCGAGCATTTATTGCATTACGTTCAGGATGGCCTGAGTACGCTCGATGCTGGACTGCAAGCGGTTACCTCGCAGCAACAACATGAAGTCCTTCAGGTCGCGACTGATTTTGCCTTTGCCGCGTATTGGTTGATGCCTCGTCTTAAACGCTTCAACCAGTTGTATCCCGAGGTCGATGTCAGCCTGCTTACCGGCGAGCGTGATCTGGGCGCCTTGTCAGCTGAAATTGATGTGGCGATTGCTTTTGGCGATGGTCGGGTCAAGAACGGCCAGTCGCGGTTGTTGTTTGCCGAAGAGGTGTATCCGGTGTGCAGTGCGCAGTTGCTCAAAGACTATGCAAAACCTTTAGCCCCCGCGATGTTGGCACATCTACCGTTGCTGCACTTGCGTCCTGAAAGCCGCGCCAGCTGGTTGGATTGGCAAGGGTTGTTTACCGCGCTGGGGATTGCTGAGGCGCCGAGCCCCGGCAGTTTACGTTTCGATAACTACACGCTGTTGATCCAGGCGGCGATTGCCGGGCAGGGCGTGGCGATTGGCTGGCGCTATTTAATTGATGAACTGCTGGAACAAGGCTTGTTGTGTCGAGCCTGTGAGGGCGGAGCTTGCACAGAACTGGGCTACTATCTGCTACTGCCTGAACGTAAACGCCGACAGCGCATTACCCAACTGTTTGTTGATTGGCTGCAAGATGAACTGGCCGGTACCCGAGCAGAAATCGGCTAGTCTGTTTGCAGACGAAAGGTAGGAACATCATCGACCCAGGGGGCTCCAAGAACCCTGAATGAATTCCGTATACTTAGCACGCTTGAATATGCTGTTCAGGCTCACCTAACTTTGCTCAGTGAACTTCCCTTGAAAATTCGTCATTCGATAGTCAGTCTGTTGCTGGTTTGCAGCAGCGTTTTAGTTACATCGAACGTGCTGGCTGCCAGCAAAAAGCCTGTGCATCAAGAACTGGCGGCGGGCAGTGCGCTGTTGGTCGACTTGAATACCAATAAGGTGCTGTATTCGAGCAATCCTAACGTGGTTTTGCCCATCGCCTCGGTGACCAAGCTGATGACCGCCGTCGTCACTTTGGATGCCAAGTTGCCGATGGAGCAGATGCTCGATATCAACATCGCTGACACCCAGGAAATGCGCGGTGTTTTCTCCCGTGTGCGGATCGGCAGCGAGCTGAGTCGCCGGGACATGCTGCTACTGGCGCTGATGTCATCTGAAAACCGCGCGGCGGCGAGTCTCGCCCATCACTATCCGGGCGGCCAGACTGCATTTATTGCAGCGATGAACGCCAAGGCCCGCGCGCTGGGTATGCGCAATACCCATTACGTCGAGCCGACAGGCCTGTCGCCGCTCAACGTTTCGACTGCGACCGATCTGGTATTGCTGCTCAAGGCCACGCGTAATTATCCACTGCTCAGCAAGCTAAGCACCGCTGACGATAAAACCGTGGCCTTCCGCAAACCCAACTACAGCCTGGGCTTTCGCAACACCAATGGTTTGGTGCGCAAGGCGAACTGGAATATTCAATTGACTAAAACCGGGTATACCGATGAAGCGGGCCATTGTCTGGTTATGCGCACGGAGATGAACAAGCGCCCGGTGGCTTTTGTCGTGCTGGATGCATTCGGCAAATACACCCACATGGCCGACGCCAATCGTTTGAAAAAGTGGATGGAAACTGGCGCTATTACCCCGGTTCCACCCGCTGCTATCGCGTATCGCCAGCAAAAACAGGCGCAGCGTCAGATGCAAGCGCTGCGCTGACTATAAGAGCAAAATCCTTCCTCCAAGCCGCAGCGACCCGGGCAATTTGCAGGGTTGTGCGTCCCGCTCAAGCGGCCTTTCTCAGGCCGCTTGATCCGACAACTTGCTAAAGTCTCCGACTTAAAATTAGCGAGTTGTTAATGCGTTCGAAAACAATAGCCGATGTCAGATTAATATATATGCCTGATCTATCTGTGGCTGTGACCCTTGTTCTTTAAGGGTTAGATGAGTGTTTCATGACTTCAGTCAATGGTTAATTATTATGTTAACTGCACAGACAAGATAGTATTGAACTTCGGAGCGTTCGCTTGATAGCGCTCGAACAATCAGAAGGCTGTTAGTGTGTATTGTAGTTCTGCCTGACAGGAGATTCGTTTAATAGGGAGTGTTTACGATGAATCTGCCAACTTGCTTAACCTTAGTGTGTGGCATTGCAACTCTGCTTCCAGGCGCCCTGATGGGGCAATCCGCAACCCCTGAAAAGAACACATCAGCTACCCAGTCTGCAGATGCTGAATTACCGGCTGGTGGACCTGAACATAATACGCCAAGCAGTTCCAGTGACACTTCGGGACCTGATGCTGCGGAATTGGAAAAGCTTGCCAAGGAAACAGCCAACCCCCTGGGCGCCGCTTGGATGTTGTGGTTTCAGAATGACTATACCCACATGGACGGCGACAACGACGCATTACCCAGCAATGGGCGCTGGGCTAACTCGACAAAATTCCAGCCGGTCATGTCATTTCCTTATGACGTGGGTGATGACGAGTGGAACCTGATTGTACGTCCGGTAGTGCAATACCAGTCATCGCCCCTCGATGACAGCTTTGGAGATGCTCTACAGGGGCGTACCGGGGACATTCCAACGAATAAGCTGTTAGGCCATAACTATCCCTATAGCGATCGCACAACTGGCTTTGGTGATACCGGCTTGTTGACGTTGACAGGGCCAGCTCGTGCGATGGCTTGGTCTGGGGCGCAGGTGTTACCCAGTTATTCCCGACGGCTGAAGAGGATGTTCTGGGCCAAGGCAAATACCAGGCGGGACCGGCGGTATTACTGGCCTCGCTGGCGCCAGACCCAGGTGGTTGGAACGTTGGTGTATTGGCTCAGCATTGGTGGTCATACGCCGGTGATGAGGATCGGGATGACACCAGCCAGTCGGACATTCAATACTTTCTGAATTACCGACTCAGTGCCACAGAGTTAGTCGGTATGACGCCAAACGTCAAAGTTAACTGGAAAGCTGACAGCGGCGAGAAAGTTAATTTCCCAATTGGATTGGGTTATTCCAATGTAATTAAAATTAATAAGTTACCTGTGCGGTTTGCTGTTGAAATGCAGTACAGCGTGGTTAAAGGCGATGAATACGATGCGGATTGGAATTTGAGATTTATGTTTATTCCCGTTATTGCCAACCCATTTAAAAGTTATTGATTGCTAATGTGAGCAATAAAAAAGGCCAGCCCGTATTACCGGGCTGGCCTTTTTGTTTGCTGACCGAAGGCGCGTTATACCAGAGCAGGTTGCGGCTCTGGCTCACGGCGCCGACGTTGCAGCCAGACTACCAAGGCAAACAGCAATAGCCCAGGTATCCACATGTACTCTTTCTGCCAACGCTCAGTCGGGGCACGCACTAGCAATATCTGCTGGTCGAACTCTAGACCCGCCTCAGCAGCAGGGCTGCCGAAGGTGACGTTATCGATGAGTACTTTGTCACCATCCACATAGGTTTGCAGGCCCAGTTTGGCCAGACGCTCCTCGCCGCTTGCACCTTCAGGTACTGGCAGCAGGATGGAGAACTCGCGGGGGTCACCCACCGCATCTTCACCGCGAATGCGCATGCGCAGCTTACTGCCGACGTCAACATTGCCCAGCGCTTGTGAGAACTCGGCTGGTGCGATGGTGCGATACGGATCGTGCACGATGTCCATCCAGAAGCCAGGGCGGAACAGGGTGAATGCGATCAACAGCAACAGAATGCTTTCGTACCAGCGGCTTTTAACCAGGAAGTAACCCTGGGTGCCAGCAGCAAATATCAACATGGCTCCCGTTGCGACAATAAAGATCAGCACGCCGTGCCAGAAGTCGACATTGATCAACAGCAGGTCAGTGTTGAAGATGAACAGGAACGGCAGCGCTGCGGTCCTGAGGCTGTAGTAGAACGCGGTGATACCGGTCTTTATCGGGTCGCCCTTGGACACGGCAGCTGCCGCGAACGAAGCCAGGCCGACTGGCGGTGTCACGTCAGCCATGATGCCGAAGTAGAAGACGAACAAGTGGACCGCAATCAGCGGCACGATCAAACCGTTCTGTTGGCCTAGAGTAACAACCACGGGCGCGAGCAGGCTTGAAACTACAATGTAGTTGGCGGTAGTCGGCAAGCCCATACCTAGGATCAAGCTGAAGACGGCGGTGAGCACCAGCATCAGCAGCAAGTTACCCATCGACAACAACTCAACCAGATCGGCGAGAACCAGACCGACGCCGGTTTGCGAAACGGCACCGACGATAATGCCCGCCGCAGCAGTGGCAATACCGATACCAATCATGTTGCGTGCACCCGCGATCAGGCCTTCGCGCAGATCAATAACGCCATCTTTGAAATTGCCATGCTCGTGCGTGCCATCGGTGCGCAACCAGCTTAGCAGCGGGCGTTGCGTCAGCAGGATAATAGTCAGCATCACGCTGCCCCAAAATGCTGACAAGCCGGGTGACAGGCGTTCGATCATCAAACACCAGACCAGTACCACTACCGGCAGCAGAAAGTGCAAGCCGCTAAGTAATACCGCACGGGTTTTAGGCAGTGTTTCCAGCGGCGCATTAGGGTCTTCAGGTGGCAGCGGTGGAACGCTCGCAGCAATCTTTAGCAGGCCCAAATAGACCACCGCCAACAGCACGCTAATGCCGGGCAGGGCGTATTCGCCCAATGCAGGTTTGAGCCAACCCAAACCGTAGTAGACCACCAGTGAAATACCGGAAATCAGGGCAACACCGAATGCAAAACCTGTAATGCGGCGCAGCCAAGGCTTAGGCACATGGCCGCCAATCGGCTGCAGGCCAAGCTTGAGTGACTCAAGATGGACAATGTAGAGCAGGGCAATGTAGGAAATCGCAGCAGGTAGGAATGCGTGCTTGATGATCTCGACATAGGACATGCCGATGTATTCAACCATCAGGAACGCAGCCGCACCCATTACCGGCGGCATAATCTGGCCGTTAACCGATGACGCCACTTCAACTGCGCCGGCTTTCTCCGCGGAAAAACCGGTGCGCTTCATCATCGGAATGGTGAAAGTACCGGTGGTAACTACGTTGGCGATCGAGGAGCCGGAAATCATCCCGGTCAGACCCGATGCCACAACCGCTGCTTTTGCTGGGCCGCCGCGCAGGTGGCCGAGCATGCTGAACGCCAGCTGGATGAAATAATGACCAGCGCCGGCACGTTCCAGCAAGGCACCGAACAGCACAAACAGGAATACAAAGCTGGTGGAGACTCCCAAGGCGATGCCGAATACACCCTCGGTGGTGATCCACTGGTGGTTGGCCATTGCGGTGAAACTTACCCCGCGATGCGCCAGTAAGCCCGGCATATAAGGTCCGGCCAGACTGTAGATGAGAAACAACAAAGCGATAATTGCCAGTGGCGGGCCAAGGGCTCGACGTGTGGCTTCGAGCAGCAGTGGAATACCAATGCACGCTGTCACCAGATCGGCAGTGGTTAAACTGCCGGGGCGCTGTGCCAACTGCTGATAGAAAATAAACAGGTAGGCCGCGCTGGCCGCCGCTATCAGCCCCAAAGCAATATCCATTGCCGGGACATAATCACGCGGTGACTTTTTAAAGGCCGGATACGCAAGAAACGCCAAGAGCAAGGCAAATGCCAAGTGAATGGCTCGGGTTTCAGTATCGTTAAGCACCCCAAAACCGAAAATGAACGGTAGCGGCGATGCAATCCAGAGCTGAAACAGCGACCACAACAGCGCCAGGCCGGTGATTACTGTCGCCATCGCTCCAATTGGCAAGCGCGCGCCAACATCCTGGGCAATCAGTTCTTCAGTGGATAGTTGTTTTTCATCCATGGAGTGGAACCTGCATTCAAGAGTTCATCAAACAGCAAAGCCCGCAGCCATTAGCTAACGGGCTTGCTTCACGTAAGGCTAGTTCAGTTAAGGGCTCTTCACGAAAAGGAGCCCTAACCAAAGGCAGTTTGCGCGCCCTTGGTGAGTGCGCAAACAACTGGCCGATTACATCCAGCCGCGTTCTTTGTAGTAACGGATCGCGCCTTCGTGCAGTGGAGCAGTGAGACCAACCTTGATCATGTCTTCTTCTTTCAGGTCGGCAAATGCAGGGTGCAGACGCTTGAAGCGATCAATGTTGTCGAATACCGACTTAACCAACTGGTAAACCACTTCAGGGTCAGCTTTAGCGGTGGTCGAAAGAACTGCTTTACCACCGATCGACTGAGTTGGGGCATCGCTGCCTTTGTACATCCCGCCTGGGATTTCAGCTTTGGTGTAGTAAGTCTTTTCAGCCAACAGCTTGTCGATGTCCGGGCCAGAAACTGGAACCAGTATCGCGTCAGTTGTGGTGGTGGCTTCTTGAATTGCACCGTTTGGATGACCAACAAAGTAGGTCATTGCATCGATGTTGTTGTCACCCAAAGCAGAAGCTTGTTCAGCAGGCTTCAGCTCAGCAGCCAGCGAGAACGCCGACTTGTCCCAGCCTTTAACGCGCATGATTTCTTCGAGGGTGTCACGCTGACCGGAGCCTGGGTTACCGATATTGACGCGCTTACCTTTGAGGTCATCAACGGTTTTGATATTGGCGTCACGACGGGCGAGGATGGTGAAAACTTCGCTTTGCAGGGAGAACACTGCACGGATGTCTTCCATCGCGCCTTCGGCTTCAAATGGCGGCAGGCCTTTGAGTGCTTTGAACTGGTGATCAGACTGCATGATGCCGAAACTGAACTCACCGCTGCGCAGACCGTTGACGTTTGCTACGCCACCGCCGCTGGCAGGCGCGTTGCACTTGATGCCGTGATCAGCATTGCCGCGGTTTACAAAGCGGCAAATTGACTGACCAGCGACGTAATAAACGCCTGTCTGGCCACCTGTGCCAATGGTGATGAATTTATCTTCGGCCTGGGCCGCGCCACTCAGAGTAATGCCTGCGAGTGCAGCTGACAGAACCCATGCTAAGGATTTGCCTTTCATGGGGAGTTCTCCTTTCTTGGTTATTGTGATCCCTCTATGCCTTTTGAGCGTAGCGGAAGGATGAAAGTTTAACCGTTCTCGAGCCCCATGCACGGGACAATTCGTTTTTGCGCTTTATTGGAGCGAACGTCCAACATAATAGCTGGGGAAGCAGAGCTGGATATGTCGTCGCTATTTGGGCTATCGCAAAGCTGTTGCATTGGGCAAAATCCCTAGCATGCAAACATCTTCAGTTTCCCATGATCATGCCTCCGTCAGTGCCAGCATCACCTTGGCCGTGTTGCATGCCGCTGTCCGTCTTGGTCTGGAGCGTGAAGCTCTATTGGTGAGTTGTGGCCTGACTGAGGAGCAACTTGCAGACCCGGACGCACGCGTTCCCTTCACCACTCAGGAACATCTCTGGCAGTTACTCAGCAGCTTGCCCCTTGCTGAGCCCGGGCTGGCGATTGGGGTCAACTTGGCGCCAGGACCGTTCAGCGTGCTCGGTTACCTGCTGCAAAGCAGCCAAACCTTGAATGATGCGCTGAACGCCGGTATGCGTTATCAACGCCTTGTGGGTGAGGGCGGTGAGATGCATATGCAGGAGTTGGCAGAAGGTCTGCAGATACAATACCGGCCCTTGCATCCAAGTTTGCCCGCCACGCGTACCCGAGTGCTGGCTCTGATGGCCTGTTGGGTGCAGATGTTTAATCCATTGCTTGAAGATTTTCATCTGCTCAGCGCGCAGTTTGCCCATGAGCAACCCGAAGACCTCAGCCCTTACCGGCAGATATTTGCCTGCGACTTGCAGTTTAATTGCGCTGAGTACGCGGTTGTCTTGCCCCACGATTTGCGCCGCTCCAATCTGATCCAGGCCAACCAGCCGCTAGAGGATTTACTCCGCCAGCATGCTGAAGCCTTGCTTGCGCGTTTGCCCAGCCAAGGCTTGAGTACTCGGGTGGTGGCGCTGCTGGGTGAGCAATTGGCCCACGGTGAGCCGCATCGTGGCGAGCTGGCCCGCGCTTTAAATCTCAGCGAGCGCACGCTGCAGCGGCGTTTAACCGATGAAGGTTGCAGCTATCAACAACTTCTCAATGATACCCGTAGACAGCTCGCCGAGCGTCATCTGAGCAGCGGTAAGCTACCGGCTGCCGAGATCGCACTGCTGCTGGGGTATTCTGAGCCCAGTGTGTTTTTCCGAGCGTTTCGCCAGTGGACAGGTTTGACCCCTGGTGAATATAGAGCGCGACACAACACGCAAAACCGCTAAGCCGTAGGCCGGCCGATGCCACGTGATTTGATAAATGCCAGAAATGCTTCACGGCTGGTGTAGCGTGGGGTATAGCCGAATATGTTTTTCAGTCGGGCATTTGCCAGCACGGGGCGATAACGTAGAAAGTCTATTTGCTCAGGGCCATATTGGCTGAGCCCCAAAGGCTTAAGAATGCGCAGTACGCTTTTAATCAGCAGCGCTGGCAATGGCCGATAGGGTTTGCCAAGCAAGACGGCGATTTCGCGTAGGGTTAAAGCGCCATCGCCAGCCAGATTGAAGATACCTTCAGCTTGTTTTTCCAGGCCTTGGCAGATGATGTTGATAACGTCTTGGTCCCAGATAAACACGAAGCGGCTGTCGCTACCCATAACGCCAAGAACTGTGGGTTTATTGAACAGGTCGGTGATCTGATTGTTCATCTGTTTGCCCAGTATGGTTCCCGCCCTCAGCACAAGTTGCTTGAGTTGTGGGTTTTTCTCACGTGCCTGGGCCAGCATCACTTCTACTTCACGCTTGTGTTTGGCGTAGGCAAAATTGTCATGTCCCCGTAGCGGCTGGTCTTCATCTATCCATTCGGCGTTGCTGCACGAGTAACCGTAGGCTGCACCTGAGCTGGTAATGATCAACTGTTCGACCGCCTCGCTGACGGCGGCATCAATTATTGTGCGTGTGCCGCCCACATCAATGGCTTTTAACTGTTGGTCGGTCATGCCGCGGGGCGGCGTCACCACTGAGGCGAGGTGCACAATCGCTTGTGGTTTCCAGGTGGAGATACAAACTTTGACCTCTCGCGACTTACTGATGTCCAACTGCAGTAGCTCGACATTTATGCCCAGCCCAGTGCGGCTCTGTGGCCGTATATCTGCTGCGATGAGCGTCCAGTCTGGATGTTGAACCGATAATTGGCGCAACAGCTGCTGACCAATAAAACCAGCAGAGCCGGTGATTAAAACGCGCATAGCACTCTCCAAGGAACGACAATTATGACTCACCGCGACAGCGATCCATTGCTCTGTAACGTCTTACTCACCCATACAGACTAGCCATAGCTAGCAGCGGTGACAGTGGCAATTTTAGCCACCGAAAGTGGCGAATCGCGACGTAAGTGTTATGCAGGTATGCTGGTAGTGAGCTTGTTAAGGGGGCTTCATGGCGAAAACGTTTTTATTCAGCCTGGTCGCGGGTTTATGGCTACTCACAGGCACTAGCGCCAGTGCCGAGGATCATCTGCAGGTTGAGGGTTACGTACTCGAAAACGGTCTGCAGTTGCTACTTAAACCTACCGCTGAACGCCAGCACGTCGCTATTCGGCTGATTGTAGGTGTTGGCTTTGATAACTTTTCATGTGCCCACAAAGAGCTTCCACACGTGCTTGAGCACTTGCTCTTCAGCGGTATCGACAAGCACGACGAAGTAGACCTGGAAACGCAGATGCAAGCGTTGGGCGGCGAATGGAATGCGTACACGCGCGATACCGACACCACTTTTGTGATTGAGGCGCCGGCTGAAAATCAGCGGGCTGTACTTGATCTGCTTCTGGCAAGCCTGACGCAAAGCCACTTCACCGAGGAAAAGCTTGAGTCTGCAAAAAAGGTCATTGAACACGAGAACGGTGGGCATTACTCCAATTTACAGCGCCTTATTGACCAGCAGAATCTCAGCCGCGAAGCTAATCAGCAACTAGCCGTTGAGCTGGGCTTGGCCTGTGCTGAGAAAAATAATGTCAGCCAACTCTCTCTGCAGCAGTTGGAGCAACTGCAAAGCGATTGGTATGCGCCTAACAATATGACCCTGATTGTTGTGGGCGGTCTTGATCCACGGCTACCGGCTTATCTGGACCGTCAATACGGTGCGATTGCGCCACACGACTTGCCGCAAGCCATTGAGTTACCCCAAGTTAGCCGCAAAGCTGAACCGCGCCGTGAGTTGATTACTCGCATAGTCGGTGAAAATGCCAGCCTGCACTGGATATTTCCAGAGCCTTGGGTTGGCGCCAATGACTACGAGGTTTGGGAGCTGATCAGCGACTATGTCGACTGGAAGCTCTATGAAACCCTGCGCATAGAGCGCAACCTCAGTTATGGCCCTAGCTCTGAGCGCAATGTTTTTGGTAGCACCAGTTTTTTCAGTCTCAATGGTACGTTGGAACGCGGCGACCTTGATGCTGCTGAACAGGCGCTGCGTGAGATGGTTGCTACGCTGAAAAAAGACGGTCTCGATGAGAAAACCTTCTTACGTTTGCAGACTGCCGCAGTCGCCAAGCAGGAGTGGGGTGTGCAAGGCAACAGTGCAATCGCTGATTACTACTGGGGTTCGCTCGCCGACTACGAAAATGGCCGTTTCCGTGATCCGGCCAAACGCCTTAAGAACGTAACCTTTAAGCAAGCCAATCAAGCCTTGAAGCAGTTGTTTGAACAGCAAGGTTATATCCGTATTGAGAAACCATTGCTCACCGCCAATGGTCTGTATCTTTGCTTGGCGGTAATGGCAGGTTTGCTGTTGCTTGCGTTCTTCGTCGGACGCTTGAGTAAACGCTCAAACTGAGCTGGCGTATTGCACCTGATGGACCAAACTGAATAGCGCAGCAGTATGGATTGCAAGTGCTTTGCAAGAAGCGTGTGGCTGAGTATCCTGCGCGCCTAAACAACCGTCTGAAGGGACTCAGTCATTTTTGAGGCGGCCACCTGCCTCATGATTTTTTTGCTAATGCGACCCTTCAATGCAAGCTTGGACTAACCGCCTCACCCCGCTTATTGCCTTGGCTCAACGCCATCCCGGCCTCATCGCGATTTTTGGTTTTTGCTCTGGCGTTGCCAGCTTCTTTTTAGTTAAGCGCCAAGCTGAGCTAGCTCAGGTCCTGGCATTGGTGATGCTGGTGAGCTGGTTGTGGCTGGTGTTGGGAAACCTCTTGGGCGATCAGATCGCCAAATGGTTTGGGTTCAAAGTCCCGCTGCCATTGCTGCGCTATGCCACCCAGTTGATCCACCAGGAAAGCCTGTTCTTTGTTCTGCCATTCTTCTGGATTACCACAACCTGGAACAGCGGCCAGATGCTGTTTAGTGGTTTGTTAACGGTTGCTGCGTTGGTCTCGATCATTGACCCGCTGTACTACAAATGGCTCGCGCCGCGCCGCTGGCTGTACCTGATGTATCACAGCCTGACATTATTCGCGCTGCTGCTAACAGCGCTGCCTATCGTGTTCAAACTAACCACTGAGCAAAGTTACGAGCTGTCGCTGGCTATCGCCGCGCTGTTGTCTTTTCCGAGCCTGATGGGGATCATCACGTTCCAGCGCTGGTGGCGTGGCCTGCTACTTGTAGGTGCTACGCTGTTGTTGGTTGGATTCGGCTGGCTGGCACGGGTTTGGGTACCGCCAGCAACCTTGTGGCTCAATGAAGTAGCAGTGACGACCCAATTCAATGATCAAGAGCGCGCGCCAGGCAAGAGTCTTGATGAGCTGAGCGTGGCGGAACTACGCGCTCAGGGTTTGTATGCATACACCGCGATCAACGCGCCGCGTGGCCTCAATGAGCGTATTTATCACGTGTGGCGGCACAACGGCCAGGAAGTCGAGCGCATTGCGCTGGACATCCATGGCGGTCGGGAAAAGGGCTATCGGGCCTGGACGCACAAACAGAACTTCCCGGAAGATGCTACTGGCAAGTGGCAGATTCAAGTCCTCACCGAAGCCGGGCAAATGATTGGTGTGCTGCGCTTTCAGGTTGAGCCTTGAGTGAGTATACGGTGCGCAAGGCCGCGGATTAGCTCGGTTCTGACTCGGTAAACACCAAGCGATTGCCGAAGGGGTCATGCACGGTCATATCCCGCGAGCCCCACGGCGTGGCTTCGATGCCTGGCCTGGCGTTGGCATACTGTTTAGCCAACAGCTGTTGCTGATAAGCATCTAGCTCAGAGGTTTCAATACGCAGCGCTGCGCCCGGGCAGCAGTCGCCATGGTGTTCTGAAATATGCAGCAAGCAGCCGTCTTTCGATACCTGCATATAGAGCGGCAGATCTTCGCTGAAGCGGTGTTCGAAATCGAGCTTGAAGCCGAGAAAGTCGAGATAGAACGCCTTGGCTTTGGCGGCATCAAAGCTACGTAGAATGGGTATTGCTTGTTGTAAGGCCATAATCGTCACCTCTGAATGATTAACCAAAGAACCAGTAACATACGCTGATTGCCGCAACCACTCCGGCAAGCTCCGCCAGCAATGCGCAGCCAACAGCATGGCGCACCCGTTGGATGCCCACCGCACCAAAATACACAGCGACTACGTAAAAGGTTGTCTCGGTGCTGCCTTGAATGGTTGCAGCCACCAATGCAGGGAAACTGTCGACGCCTTGGCTTTGCATGGTTTCAATCAACATTGCCCGCGCCGCACTGCCTGAGAACGGTTTGACCATCGCCGTGGGCAGAGCTTCAACAAAGCGCGTGTCCCAGCCCGCATAGGTAAGGAGCCAGCGGATGCCGTCCAGGCCCATATCCAGCGCCCCTGATGCGCGCAAAACACCCACCGCGCAGAGCATCGCCACCAGATACGGCAGCAGGCTTTTGGCAACGTCGAAACCTTCCTTGGCGCCCTCAACAAACTCTTCGTACACCGCCACTTTTTTGTAGGCACCAAGGACTAAAAACAGCAGTACTACGCCGAACAAGGTGAGATTACCGACCAGTGATGAGAGGGCGGCCAGCGCCGTTGCGCTCATGCCGCCGAGCACCGCCATAAACGCGCCGAGCAGCAGTGCTGCCGGTAGCAGATAAGCCAGCACTACAGGATCCCACACACGTAGCCGCTGCATCGCTGCGACCGAGAGCAGGCCGACCAGGCTAGAAGCGCTGGTGGCGAGCAGGATTGGTAGAAACACCAGGGTTGGGTCGGGTGCACCTTGTTGCGCGCGATAGACAAAGATCGTTACCGGCAGCAAGGTCAATGACGATGCATTGAGGACCAGGAACAGGATTTGTGCGTTGCTTGCCACGGTCTTGCTCGGATTGAGCTCTTGCAGCGAGCGCATGGCCTTGAGGCCGATTGGCGTGGCTGCGTTATCCAGCCCCAGGCCATTGGCGGCGAAGTTCATGGTGATCAAACCAAGAGCAGGGTGGCCGCGTGGTACTTCCGGCATCAGCCGCGCAAACAATGGGCCGAGCATTCGTGCCAAGGCATCGACCAGCCCGGCTTTTTCGGCAATGCGCAGCATGCCCAGCCACAAGGTCAGGGTGCCAAACAGCACAATCATGACTTCGACTGACAGCTTGGCCATGGCAAACAGGCTTTCGACCATCGCCGCGAACACCGCAGGATCATCACCAATCAGCCAGCGCGACAGCCCAGCGACAGCAGCCACGATAAAAAAACTTAGCCACAGGCCATTGAGCATGCTTGGTCTCCCTCGTTCAATGCGCGAATAATAACGCGCCTTAAGGGCGACAGGGTCAGCATATGAGTCACGGGTGAGAAGTTACTGCGTTGCGCTTGAGATAAATCGCTGGCCGACCGGCGCTGTGATCAGCGCCTTGGCCTGCAATACCGCGGGGAGCGGGATGCATAAAACTAGGAACCTCTGAAAAACTACTGCGCTCGATATTGCTGCGGCAGCCGATGCTGGGGCAGCCCGTGCTGCGGCAGTCGATACTGCGACCCCGAAGGGGTGAGCAACGCGAATCAAATGCTCATTTACAGCAGTAAAGTCGAGCGCGACCCCGGTCGCCTTTAGCAGTTTTTGACTCGCTGGCGCTCGCCCTTCAGGCCAGCCTTTGGCTGTTACTCCTGTTGGTCGTTGCGCCTTGTCCTATCGTCGCTCGCTACCTTTTTCAGAGAATCCTTAGTACCAGTTCGGGTCTTTCTTCAACTGCTCAAGCAGCATCTCTTTAATTCCTTCGTCTGGCTCGCCCAGCCACTCTTCTGTGGCGTATTTGCTTGGGGCTTTATCTTTCGGCAAGGCCTCAGGCAGCTGTACGTAGAGGGCGTAAGCGTCGTCTTTGTCCCAGCTGAAGGCAACATACAGGCGCTGGTTGAAGCAGTTCTGCGCCTCACATATCTGGCCAACCAGGAACTTGTCGCCATCTTCTTCGAGCGCTTTCATCGGCGGCGCAACACCGTCGAGATTCATGATCCATTCTGGCAAACGTTCTTGGTGCTCAACTAAATCCTGCCAAGTTTCTTGGTATTGCGGATCAGTTTTAAGCAGCTCGTTGAGATGAAATTCGGTATCAGTGTCAGCGGCCAAGGCCGCTGCACTGCCGCCAAACATCAAGGCGGCAGTGAGCGTCTTGAGAACGTTCATAGTGGCTCCTTTATGCATGTGCTGAATCCTCAGTGTTTGACCTTAAAGGTCAGCCCCGCGGACGACGGCCCATGATGAACGAGACAACGAAGAGCACCAGGAACACAATGAATAGAATCTTCGCGATACCTGTTGCGGTGCCTGCGATACCACCGAAGCCCAATACTGCAGCGACAATGGCGATGATCAGAAAAGTAATTGCCCAGCTTAACATGGCGTTTCTCCTTGATTTTAGTGGGTCTAGCGGTACATCAGTTGTGACTAACCAAGACCATTGCAGAGGTTGTGCCAGCCTTGGTAAAAAATAAAATGCAGCTAAAACAGTAGCTTATAAAAAATAGTGAAAGCTTGAAGCGTGCATCCTGCATGGTTGCTCCTAGGGTTCAGGCTTATTGCACGATCAACCTGGTTAAAAAGCGGAGCGTCCTTGCTCCCCCATCACACACTTACTTACTGCATCGATTGCTTCAGGTTGCGCATGCGGTCATGGCATGCACGCACTTTCGGCATCTCAACAGCAAGTAAAGCTTTTACATCCGGCTCTGCGTCTTCAAGTGCATCTTCAAAGGCATGCAGGATCCGGTCTTCGGCTTCTTCGAGCTGGGAGACATAAGTCGCCTCTTCATCGCTCGATAACGTGGCGCGCGCGTCGGCGTAAACTTCACGCATCTTGCCCATCATGGTGCCGCCGGTTGCCGGAGTTTTATCGTTGGCTGCAACCTTGACTGCCAGCGCCTCGATGATTTGTGTTTTAACGGTTGAAAGATCACGGAACATGGTCTGTAAACGGACATCTTTCACTTCAGTGATCGCATGCTCGTAAAAGCGCTTACCGTCACGGGTAATTTCGATCAGTTCGTTCAGTTGTGCTGTTTTAGTACTCATGGTTTATCTCCTTCCATTTGACGGTTGGCCGGTTGGCCAGCGTCTGAAATCCGCACTTTCTAAATGTGCGCAATACTTGAATTAGCTTTACTTGAATTAGCTTTCGATCCGCAGGGCGTCAGCATCAACGCCACGTACGCCGCGGATATCGCGAGCGGTTTCAACCGCAAGGCTTTTGGCGGCGCTGCTCAATACCGTGCCGCTTAACTTGACCACGCCGTCGTTGGTCTCAACAGTGATGGCGAATGCATCAAGGTTGCGGGTATAGACAAAACTCGACTTAACTTTGCTGGTGATCCAGGCATCGCTAATGGCAGCGCTGGCATCGTCAGCGGCGTTTTGAGCCTCGGTCGCAGTGCTGTCGGCTTTACTGATGCTCAGGTGGTTGAACACCTCACGCACACCTTCGGTGTTTGCAGCTAAACGCCCGGCCAGTTCCTTGGCAGCAGGGGTTTTTGCGTTACCGCTGAGGGTGACTGCGCCTTCTTCGGTCTTGACGCTGATATCCAAGCCTTCAGTGTTGGTGTTCCAGAGCAACTTGGACTTAACTGTGGCGGTGATTCCCGCGTCATCCAAACGGGTGGCCAAAGCTTGTGAGTCTTTGCCATTTGGTTTGACTTTGTTGTCGATTTTGAGCTGGTTATCGACTTTCTTGATACCGTCGATACTCAGTGCAACCTGCTCAGCAAGATCGCGCTCAACGCTGCTTTCAACGGTGCCGGTCAGAATCGCGGTGCCGTTTTCAACCTCATTGTCGATGCTGAACGGATTAAGGTGGCGATTCAGTGCCATCGCGGTCCAGATCGAGCCTTCTTGACGTGCCTCACTCAGCTCTTGGCGCACATCTGCTTCTGCAGCATTGGCCGCCAGTGGGGTCAGGGCGAACATGCCAACTGAAGCTGTTGCCAGTACCAAATTCTTTAGCTTATGCATTCTGTTCCTCCATGCTTTGTTCAAGCAGTCCGCGTTAAGCGGTTGTTGGAAGTAACATCGCAAGCCCTGTGCCAGCTTTTTGATAAATATTTAATCTTTATAAAACAATAGGTTATGAGTTAAATAGACAGGGTGCCAGCATGCAGCCTGCAAGATAGAGTCATACTGGCCGTGCAACTTGCACGATTTCTCATTGACTAATCTATGCACATCTTGGATCGGAGCCTTTAATGGACGCAGTAGAAGCAAAAAGCGGTCGTATTTTGTTAGTTGATGATGAGTCGGCAATTCTGCGTACCTTTCGTTATTGCCTTGAAGATGAGGGCTATAACGTCGCAACCGCCAACAGTGCCGCGCAGGCAGAAGCCTTGCTGCAGCGGCAAGTGTTTGATCTGTGTTTCCTCGACCTGCGGCTGGGCGAGGATAACGGTCTGGATGTACTCGCCATGATGCGTGTGCAATCACCGTGGATGCGTGTCGTGATTGTTACCGCTCATTCGGCCATTGATACCGCAGTGGATGCAATGCAGGCTGGTGCTGCTGATTATTTGGTCAAACCCTGTAGTCCTGAGCAACTGCGGTTAGCCGCGGCCAAACAGCTCGAAGCCCGGCAAATGGCGGCGCGCCTTGAAACTCTCGAAGGCCAGGTCCGCCAGCGCAAACGCGATATCGACTCCAGTAGTCCATCAATGATGGCCGTGTTGGAAACAGCGCGTCAGGTGGCGGTAACCGACGCCAACATCCTCATTCTTGGTGAGTCGGGCACAGGTAAAGGAGAGCTGGCGCATGCCATTCATCATTGGAGCCGCCGGGCTAAAAAGAACTCGGTGACTATTAACTGTCCGTCGCTGACAGCCGAACTGATGGAAAGCGAATTGTTTGGGCACAGCAAAGGGGCGTTCACCGGCGCCAGTGAGAGCACGCTGGGCCGGGTTAATCAGGCTGACGGCGGCACACTGTTTCTCGATGAGATCGGTGACTTCCCGTTGAGCTTGCAACCTAAACTGCTGCGTTTTATCCAGGACAAAGAGTACGAGCGTGTAGGTGACCCGGTTACTCGCCAGGCGGACGTGCGCATTGTTGCCGCGACCAATCTCAACCTTGATGAAATGGTTCGTGAAGGACGCTTTCGTGAAGATTTGCTTTACCGACTTAATGTCATCACCTTGAAGTTACCGGCCCTGCGCGAGCGCACCGAAGATGTGCTGACCTTGGCGGATCGCTTCCTGGCTCGCTTCGTCAACGAGTACGCCCGTCCTGCACGCAGCTTCAGTGAAGAGGCGTTATCGGTGCTGGCCAATTATCCTTGGCCCGGCAATATCCGGGAGCTGCGCAATGTGGTTGAACGCGCGAGCATTATTTGTCAGGAAGAACAGGTGCAGGTCATTCACTTGGGCTTGACCGAAAGTGGCAATAATCAGGTGCCGCGTGTCGGTGGAGCCATGAGTCTCGAGGAGTTGGAGAAGAGCCATATTGCGGCAGTGATGGCCAGCAGTGAAACGCTCGACCAGGCAGCGAAGTCACTCGGCATTGACGCTTCCACCTTGTACCGCAAGCGCAAGCAGTACGATTTATGAAACTGCGCACTCGGTTATTCATCAGTGGCAGTGCGCTGCTGACTGTGGCGTTGATTGGTTTGATTTTTGGGATGATCAGCGTCTGGCAGATCACCCGCGTGCAAAATCAGGCGATGACGCGCAACCTCGACATCATCAATGCCACGCTCGGCTTCCGACAGGAGATGGGCACGCAGGTGATCCTGCTGCTTGAAGATGAGCTGGATCCGCTGGCGATTAAAGAGTCCAATACCCGCTTTCATCGTTGGCTGGCCATTGCCAGACAGTACAGTGTGACGGATGAAGATCGTCAGGCGATTGCTGAAATTTCCAGCGCTTATGAGTTGTTCGGCAAGATGCTCGACTCACCCGCCAGTCTGCGCCGCAATCTGCTGAACAACGATGAATTTACCCGCGCGTTGCAAGGTTTGCGTGACCACATTAATGGGGTGCAGCTGCGTTACGTTGATGCCGTGCAAAATGCTCAGGAAGTTTCGCGAGAACGAGCTACGGTGGTAACGGTACTGCTCGGTTTGATTGGGTTGGCTTTGCTGATCATTGGCTTTATCACCGCACACAGCATCGCCAGGCGGGTGGCTCAACCGATTGAGTCACTGGCCAGTGCGGCTGACCAGATTGGCCAGGGTGATTTGCACGTTTCTCTGCCACAGTCCCCGGTTGCCGAGCTGGCGGCCTTGAGTCACCGCTTCGGGCTGATGGCGGACTCCTTGCGCCAATTCAAGAACAGCAATGTTGCCGCCTTAATGGCTGAACAGCAGCGTTTACAAGCGGTGCTCGACAGTATCGATGACGGTCTTTTGATGTTTGATCGCAACGGTTTACTTGAGCACTTCAACCCGGTTGCTGGGCGCCAGCTTGACTGGAGTCAGCAGCGTATTGGTGAAAGTCTCGATCAGGCACTGCAAAAAGAGGGGTTTAACGCACAGATACAGACTGTTTTGCAGGGTAAAACCTTGAAGTCGGCACTCGATGATCTGCAGGTTTATGTGCAAGGTGAAAACCGTTTGCTGAGCTACAGCCTGACGCCGGTAAGCCAGGAACAAGGCGGTATTCTCGGTGCAGTGATGGTGTTGCGTGATGTCACCAAGCAACGGGCATTTGAGCAGGCGCGCAGCGAGTTTGTATTACGCGCCTCGCATGAGTTGCGCACGCCAGTGACAGGTATACACATGGCTTTTGCGCTGCTCCGGGAGCGGCTCAAATTTGATCCACAATCCCGTGAAGAAGACCTGATGCAAACCGTGGACGAGCAGTTGCAGCGGCTCGTGGATCTGATTACCGATTTACTGAATTTTTCACGTTATCAGAGTGGTGTGCAAAAGCTTGAGCTGGCTCCTTGCAACATGGTCGATCTGGTCAGTCAAACCGAACAGCGCTTCGCCAGTGAAGCGGCTGAAAAGGACATTAAGTTAACCTGTGAAGCTGATGATCATCTGCCCGAGGTACCGCTAGACCGTGGCCAAATTGAGCGAGTGCTCGACAACCTGATGGCCAACGCCTTGCGTCATACAGCGGCAGGCGGCGAGATTCTGCTCAATGTGCAGATTGAACAGGAAACCCTGATCATTTGTGTCAAAGACGATGGCGAAGGAGTGTTGTTCAGTCAGCAGTCACGAATCTTCGAGCCCTTCGTACAGGTTGGCAAACGCAAGGGCGGGGTGGGGTTAGGGTTGGCGCTGTGTAAGGAGATTGTGCAACTTCATGGTGGCCATATCAGTCTGGAGTCGAAACCGGGAGAAGGTGCGCTGTTCTGCATCAATTTGCCGATTCATTCCCTGGATGAGTGATCCACAAAAAAATGCCGGATACCCATTGAGGGTATCCGGCATTCAGGAAATGGGTGTTCGTAAAGTTTGACTATGGGCTGAGTTTCAAGGCCCTGACGGGGTGACTCAGCGCAGCACCGGGTCAAATTTGATCCGCCGGCCTAATGCCAGCGCTACGATCGATGCGCACAGTGCAAGCGCGAATGTGCACTTAAGCACAGCGCTGCTTTCACTGCCGGAAAAAACATCCATCAGTAATACAGTACCGCTCAAAACAGTCAGGACCAGTAATCCCAATGCAGTCTTTGACATAACGCCTCCAGAGCTTTTGACTTGCTACTCAGTCTGTGCGCCTTGCTTGTACGAGCTGTCATTGCTCGTCTTGGCGCTTGATGGTTTCGGTAATGCAGTGGCTTAGAACACCCAGCGCTGATTGGCATAGGGTATTGGCTCGGCCTGGAAGGCTGGCTGCTGCTTATCTGCCTCCGTTGCGGGCAAGAACGCAGCGGTGCGTGCCGCGGAATTGGCAAATGGCTGGTGCTGAAAGGTTGGCGCTGACTGCACCTTGATCTGGGCGTTAACCTTAGCGTCGGTATCCAGAGTCGAAGCGCTTGATGCAACAGCACCGCTGATCACAACTGCTGCAGCACTAAGCAAGTTCAGTACAGTATTCATCACGGTTGCACCCTATTGGATATTTTAATATTGAAGGGTGTTTTGCAGGCAGCGTGCCAAAACGGATCTACAATTAAATCCTTATAAATCAATAAGTTAATTGATTATTTTGGATCAGGGCTATTGCAGTTTGCATGATTGCCAATTGCAGGCATTGCAAATTGCACGGTCTGCCTGCTTTTTGCCTTGATCCTCAGCTATCACTGGGCGAAGTGCTTGCCTGCAGCGGCAAGGTGACGGCAAATGTAGCGCCTTCACCTTGGGAACTTGTAACGCTGATTTGCCCTTGATGGGCGGTGACGATTTGTTCGGTGATAAACAGTCCAAGACCCAGGCCTTGAGCAGACTTGTTAGCGTTTACCCGTTCAAACTGTTCAAAGATACGTTGCTGATCCTGCTCGGAGATGCCGATGCCGTGATCCTGAACCTGCAGATAGGCGAATTGGTCGTCGGCGAACACCCGCACGGCAATCGGTTTCTTGGCGCCGTAACGCATGGCGTTGGTCAGCAGATTGATGATTACCTGTTCAATCCGAAAGGCGTCCCAGGTGCCGACAACACCGCGGGCAATATCGCTGCTCAGCGTGCAGCCAGATTCGCTGAGTTGAGCGCTGTAGCGATCCAGCACCTGCTCGACTAAATCGCTAAGATCAACCTCTGCACGCCGTATCGACAGTTTGCCGGTGCGAATGCGTGAAACATCGAGAATATCTTCGATCAAGCGGATGAGGCTAGTGATTTGTCGTTCATCACGGGCGTTCATCAACTGTAATCGGTCCGCACTGAACGCTTGCATATTGCCGTTTTCAAGATGCATTTTGCGCAACTGGTTGTCGAGGATCAGGCCATTGAGGGGGGTGCGCAGCTCGTGGGAAACGATCGACATAAAATCATCACGCATCCGAACGGCAAGCTTCAGCTCTTCTTGTGTGCTGCGTAATTCACTGAGTAGGGTTTCTTGCTCGCGGCGGCTCTGTTCCAGCGCTTTGACCTGAATGTTGATGGCTTGGCGTTGGCGGTCCAGGTCAGCGAAAACCGCAACCTTACTGGTTACAGCCTGGACATCCAATGGCTTCTGCAGGAAGTCCACAGCGCCGGTCTCGTAGCCTTTGAAGGCATAGTTGAGTTCACGGCCAGCGGCGCTGACAAAGAAGATCGGGATGTTCTTGGTTTTTTCCGTACCGCGCATCAACTCTGCCAGTTCAAAGCCGTTCATATCAGGCATCTGTACATCGATAATCGCCAACGCAAATTCGTGCTGCAGCAATAGCCCCAGTGCTTGTTCACCGCTGCTGGCGTGGAAAATCTGCCGGCCTTCACCGCGAATCAAGGCGTCGAGTGCCAGCAAGTTCTCTGGGATGTCATCGACTATGAGTAGTTTTGTAATGATCTTGCTCAGCATGCTTAAGCCGCTTCCATTTCAACGAGCAGCGCTCGAATTTCCGCCAAGTCGGCGATTACGTCTGGTTGATGCAAGGCCAGCGCCGCCAACGGCATGGTCGGAACCTGTGCATCTTGTGGGTCTTGCACCACGGTAAAACCGCCAAGCCGTTTGATTGCCGTCAGACCTGCAGCACCATCTTGATTGGCACCCGTCAACAAGATGCCTGCCAGGCTGGAGCCATAGGCATCAGCCGCAGACTCAAAAAGGAAATCAATCGAGGGGCGTGAAAAGTACACCGGTTCCTCGCGGCTATAGGAAAAGCTGTGATCGGCCTCGACCGATAAATGATAGCTAGGTGCGGCGAAGTACAAAGTTCCGGCTTGCAACGGCTCAAGGTTCTCTGCTTCTTTGGCGGGGAGGCCCAGGCGTTTGCTCATGACTTCTGCCAGCGAGCTCTGGCGGTTATCCGGCAGGTGTATAACCACGGCAATGGGCAGCCTGAAGTTGGCTGGCAAACCGGAAAAAATCGTCAGCAAGGCACTGACGCCACCGGCAGATGCACCGACCACCAGTGCTTCGATCGGTGCTGGGTGCGCGGCAAGTGCTTGTTGCCAAATACGCGGGTTCATAGTTTCCGGAAAACCCGTTCGGCCCGGCTCAGCGCTTCAAAGCTGCGTGCATAGGCTGAGAAGTCGATGCTTTCCTTGCTGCCTAGGCCAAGAAAACCACGGTGGCAGAGTGACTCATGGAATAAACCAAGTGCCCGGTCCTGCAGCGGCTTGTTGAAGTAGATCAGCACGTTGCGACAGGATACGAGATGAGTTTCGGCAAACACCGTGTCAGTGGCCAGGCTGTGGTCGGCGAAGGTGATATTGGCGCGCAATGTCTTGTCGAACAGCACCCCGTCGTATGCTGCGGTGTAATAGTCCGAGAATGATTTAAGACCACCGGCCTGCTGGTAGTTCTCGGTGTAGCTGCGCATGTTGTCCAGACTGAAGATGCCGCGCTCGGCACGTTCCAGGGACACCGGGTTTATATCAGTTGCATAGATGATCGAGCGCTCAAGCAAGCCTTCTTCCTTGAGCAAAATTGCCATGGAATATACTTCCTCGCCGGTGCTGCAACCCGCAATCCAGATTTTCAGCGACGGATAGGTGCGTAGAATCGGCATCACATTCTGGCGCAAGGCCAGAAAGTAACTGGGATCGCGAAACATCTCACTGACCGGGATGGTCAGGTACTGCAACAGCTGCATGAATACGCCCGGCTCATGCAGCACTTTCTCTTGCAACGCCGAAATGCTCTGGCATTTGAGCTGGACCAGCGCATGGCGCACACGCCGCTTGAGCGAAGCTCCGGAGTAGTCGCGAAAATCATAGTTGTACTTGAGGTAGATGGCCTCGACCAACAGGCGCAACTCAATATCGCGGGTTCGCTCAGGCGCCATTAAATTCGTTCCAGTTTGGGCATCCATACCCGGATCAGAGAGAACAACCGGTCAAGATCAATGGGTTTGGCCAGGTAGTCGTTGGCACCGGCTCGCAAGCAGCGATCCTGGTCGTCCTTCATGGCTTTGGCGGTCACCGCAATAATCGGTAGTTTGCGCCAGCGCAGGTCCTTGCGAATAATTTCGGTGGCTTCATAGCCATCCATTTCCGGCATCATGATGTCCATCAACACCAGGTCGATATCGTCAAACTGATTAAGCTTTTCAATCGCCTCGCGACCGTTACAACCGACCTCGACCACCGCACCTTTTTGCTCAAGGGCGCTGGTCAGGGCGAAGATATTGCGCACGTCATCATCGACCAGCAGGATGCGCCGACCTTCAAAGACCTTGTCCCGGTTGCGCGCCGTCTTGAGCATGCTTTGGCGCTCTGTGGATAACTGCGACTCGACCTTGTGCAGGAACAATGTCACTTCATCGAGCAGGCGCTCCGGTGAGCGCGCGCCCTTGATGATGATCGACTTGGAATACTTCATCAGATCCGCTTCTTCATCGCGGGTCAGATTGCGCCCGGTATAGACGATGACGGGTGGAAAGGCGCAAATGTCCTCGGAAGACATGCGCTTGAGCAACTGGTTGCCCTGCATGTCTGGCAGTTTGAGGTCGATGATCATGCAGTCGAAAATCGTTGTGCGCAGCAGTTCAAGCGCCTGTTCACCAAACTCGACTGCGGTGATCTCAATATCATCGTCACCAATCAAATGAGCGATGCTCTCACGTTGCAAGGCATCGTCTTCGACCAGCAGTACCCGCTTGACCTGCTGGGAAAGCTTGGCCTCAAGCTTGGCGAATACATCCTTGAGGTGTTCGCGGGTGGTGGGTTTTACTGCATAGCCAATGGCGCCCAGTTGCAGCGCGGCTTCCATGCGGTCTTCAACCGAGATCACATGAACGGGGATATGCCGGGTCAACGGGTTGTTTTTCAAGCGCTGCAATACCGTAAGGCCAGATGCATCGGGCAGGCGCATATCGAGCAGAATGCCTTGTGGCAACAGCTTCGACGCCAGTTCCACCCCTTCGTCTGCGCCATGGGCGACCAGGCAGTTGTATTCAAGTTCGTGGGCCAGGTCATAAAGAATCTGCGCGAACTTGGGTTCATCCTCAATCACCAGCACGCAACGTCCAGCCGCTGGCAGTTGGTCGCGGTCATCGGCGAAGCTCGGTAGCTGTATCGGCGCGGTCACTGTGGGTACAGGCACAGAAGCCTGCGCGACAGTGATGGGCTGTTGCACCTCAACCTCGACACGTGGGCCGGTGTTTGCACTGGCCGCAGTTTCGTCATAGGTCTCTGGCAGCAGCAAGGTAAAGGTGCTGCCTGCGCCCGGCTCGCTGGTGATGCTGATCGAGCCGCCAAGCAATGTTGCCAGGTCACGAGAAATGGAAAGGCCCAAGCCGGTGCCACCGTAACGCCGGTTGATTGCGCCATCGGCCTGGCGAAATGCTTCAAAAATGCTTTCTTGCTGCTCTTGGCGGATACCAATGCCGGTGTCCTGGACGGCGAACGCAATACCGGCGCCAGGTTGGCGGCTCACGGTTAGCACTACGCGGCCTTTCTCAGTGAATTTGATCGCATTTGACAACAGGTTCTTGAGGATCTGCTCAATGCGCTGCTGGTCACTGACCATTTCGTCCGGCACGCCTGCCAGTAGCTGGATATCGAATTCAAGGTTCTTGTCGTTGGCCAGCGGTTCAAAGACGTTGCGCATGCTCTCGATAACGCGCTCGACCTTTAGCTCATGCAGGTGAACTTCAAGCTTGCCGGCTTCGACCTTGGAAATATCAAGGATGTCATTGATCAGGTTGAGCAGGTCGTTGCCTGCTGAGTAGATGGATTCGGCAAACTTGATCTGCTCGTCGCTGAGGTTACCTTGCGGGTTGTCCGCCAGCAGCTTGGCCAGGATCAGCGAGCTATTGAGTGGTGTGCGCAGCTCATGCGACATATTGGCGAGGAATTCGGACTTATACAGACTGGCGCGTTGCAGCTCTTGGGCGCGTTCCTCCAGCAGTATCTGAACCCGACCCAGTGCGGTATTGCGTTCGTCGAGTGCGTCACGCTGATCTGCCAGCGTCTGGGTCTGCTCCGCCAACTGCTCGTTGGTTTGTTCAAGTTCTGCCTGCTGGGTTTCAAGGTGCGCCTGCGACTCCTTGAGCACTCGTGACTGCTCCTCCAACTCCTCGTTTGCCGTGCGCAGCTCTTCTTGTTGCACTTGCAGCTCTTCGTTCAGTTGCTGGGTTTCCGAGAGCATTTCCTGCAGGCGCTGGCGATTGCGTACCGAGTCGATGGATGTACCAACTGGCTCGGCGATCAGCTTGAGAAACTCGCTCACGCGCGGATCAATCGGCTTTAAAAAGCCCAGCTCGAGTACGCCATTGACCGTGTAGCCGTTGCTGATCGGCAGCAGCACAATACTGACCGGCGACGTGCTGCCCAGTCCGGAGCTGACTTTCAGGTAGCCATTGGGCAGGTTATCCAGTTGCAGGAGTTTGTTTTCGCTGGCGGTTTGGCCAACCAATGACTCGTTGCTGCTGAAGTCTTGCGCGGCATTTTCCAGCTCTCGGCTGAAGCCGTAACTGGCGATCCGGCTGATGTCGCCTTGTTCTGAGCGTACATAGAAGGCGCCAACCGCGACGTTCAGGTACGAAGCCAGGCAATTGAGTACATTGCGTCCCAGCGTCTGCAAGTTCGCCAGGCCAAGAACTTGCTCTGCCAACAAGCTTTGGCCATTACTCAGCCAGGCTTTTTGCTCAATGAGTTCAGTGCTTTGGCGCTGTTGTTCGAGGATCTGCGCATGTTGCGCCGCCAACCCAAGCAGGTCTCGACGACCAAAATAGGCCAGTAAACAGCTCAGCGTCAGGCTGCCCAATATGTAGAGCAGCACATACAGGGTGACTGAGTCGTTGACCTTCTGGCTGCGCAGATGACGACGCTGCTGCTCGACTTGGATAAAGCTGTCGTATTCCTCACGGGTGCTGTCGGTAATATGCTTGCCACGGCCTGAGCGCACAGAGTTTCTGATGTCGGCATTTTCCTGACGCAGTTTGATCAGCCCCGTCGCGTAACTGTCCCACTCCTCATGCAAGGCTTGAATGCGTTCTAAGCGCGCACTCTGATCCGGATCGTCCTTGACCATTGCCTTGAGATTTTTTAACTCTACTTTGATCAGTGGTCTGGCTTCTTCGTAGGGCTGCAAGAAGTCGTTGTCACCGGTGATCAAGTAACCGCGCAGCGATGTCTCCAGATCGATTGTCAGCTTGATCGACTGGCTGGCGCTGCTTATTACCTGCTCGGTTTGGTCGGCGGATTTTTGCGTGTTGATCAGGTAGGCGATTAAACCAATAAAAAATAAGGCAGTAACCAAACCGATACCGAGTGGCAGCGCAATATTGCGGCGAACTAGCTGGTGAAAACTCTGCTCGCTGTTCGGTACTGACGTGGTCATGGTTTGCCCCAAGCTTAAAAAATCAGATTTTGCAGGAGTATGCGTAAATAATCATACTTAAGAACAGTGACTAATGAGAAAATGCGCGAAACACGCCAAGCCAGTCCAAGTGGATTGGCTTGCGCCGCTCAGGTCATGACAGCGCTGTGCGAGTAGCAGGCGCCAACGCAATTCGTTTCACTGAAGACCCTAACCTACAAAAAAATTCGCCGTTTGGCGCAAACGACAAGGCCTGCATATGCAAAATAGGACCGACGCCTTCAGTGGAAATCTGCATACCATTCTAGTGGTTGAAGATGATGCGGTGGTCAGAGCTTTGACCCGCGAAGTACTTGAGGCGTTCGGCTATCAGGTGTTCGCTGCTGAAGATGGCGGTACGGCCTTGAATATTCTGCGCGGTGAACAAGCATTGAGCCTGCTGATGACCGACATTGGCTTGCCGGATATCAGCGGCCTTGAGTTGGCCGAGCAAGCGTTGACATTGCGACCTGATATTGCGGTTTTGCTTGCCAGCGGTTGCGACACCCAAGAGCATCAGAGTATGCGCGACACTGTGGGTAATGGCGTAGTCGCCACTATCACCAAACCCTTTCATCTGGATCAGTTGCGCAGCGTTCTCCAGAGCATGCTTGCTTAATTACGCGCGAGGATTGTGCGCTCTGCTGGCAGTCGCCCCATAAGCCCGATCAATTAGCCTTGACCCTCGCGCCGGGTCAGGCATTGTCGGCTTAATATCGTTGGGGAAAACTAATTTATGCCAAGCCTTAACCCAAGTCGTGAGCAACTTGCTGCGTTTGCCGAGCGCATGCCCGACAACACACCGATCCTGATGCTTAATCTGCTGCGCTTTAATGCGCAAGCCAGTTATCCCGAGGGCAGCGAGCACACGCCATGCAGCGGCCAGCAAGCGTACGCGACATACAGCAAGACGGCCCTGAAGAAAGTGCAGGGTGTAGGCGGCAGTGTTGAGTTGTTGGCCAATGCCCATGTCGCGCTGATCGCGCCGGGCGATGAGCACTGGGATCAGATGTTGTTAGTGCGCTACCCGTCGAAACAAGCGTTTCTGAGCATGATCAATGACCCGCAATATCAAGCCGTTACCGTACACCGCACAGCTGCTCTGTCTGACTCGCGCCTGATTGGCACCACTGCTGTAACCCAATAACCGCCAAGCTTCAACTCGCAGGGGCGGCTAGCAGTTTGGGGTGCCATGCGCAGGCGGGTTCTTTGTGAGTGTGTGGCGGGCAGGCTTCGCCTTGCCACACCTCGCACATTTTCAAAGTTTGCTGTTCAGCACCAGCAGCATGGCGGCGGTTTCAGCATCCGCTTGGCCAGCATAATTGCTTGGCCGATACTTCATCTGAAATGCGGTGAGCACTTTGCGGGTTTGCGTATCGAATTGGCCGTTCTCGATGATCTCATAGCCCTGACGTGCCAACTGGTGCTGGAACCAGGCGATGTTCGGTAAGTTGGCCGCCAGTTGCAGTTGTTTACGCGCGACTTCGTTGGCATCCGGCCACGGCACCAAGCCTTCATCGGCGAGGCGTTTCCACGGGAAGTACGGGCCTGGGTCAACCTTGCGCTGCGGCGCCACATCGCTGTGCCCGATAATGCTGCCAGGCGGAAGCTCGTGACGTTTAACTATGTCTTTGAGTAAAACGATCAGCGCTTGAATCTGGGCCTCCGTATACGGCTGCCAAACCCGGCCAGAAGACGTGTCGGTGTAACCCTTGTTGACCATTTCAATGCCGATTGTAGTGCTGTTGAGCCAGGTTCGGCCTTTCCACGAACTGACTCCGGCATGCCAGGCGCGGCGGTTCTCATCAACCAGTTGGTAGATGGTAGCGGGGCTCGAGTCGATCAAGTAATGGCTGCTGACATCTTGAGTGGTAAGCAGCTCCAGGGAGCGGGACAAATTGGTTGAGGTGTAGTGCAGCACTACAAATTGCACGCGACTGTTTTGTCCGGTTGCGCTATAGCTTTTGTCGATGCTCGGGCCGCTGGTGCAGCCAGCAAGTAAGATCAACATCAGGGTGACACAGAATAATTTCATGGTTTGATATGTCATAGATTTTGCGGGCTGTTCAGAGGCGGCTTAGCGGCGGACAGGTCATTCTGCATGAGGCGTATCAGGCGCATGGCAACAACGATCGCCGAGGTCTCACGCCCCCGGCTTGCGCCAAGCCTAGCTTGGGATCGACGTTTGGTAATGTAGAAATGTAAGTCGCGATGTTAGCGAGTGGGTCAGTCGCCAGAGCTATCAAAACCGGGAGGCGTAAATATCCATGCATCGCTTCACCTTCCTTGGGCTAGTTTAGTCATCTTCTGCGCAACAGTCTTTGCTGCTTGGGTTTTAGGGCAATTTTGCCGGTATCTTCGTAGAACTACAGTGAATGTGTTTGGTTTGCGGGGTAGCACACGACTGTTGGCGCTGTGCAAGGCTAAGTCATTTTGCGTTGCTAGCCCTGTTCGACTCGGTTACGCCCCAGATTCTTGGCTCGATACAGTGCTTGGTCAGCGCGCTCAAAGACTTCGTCGCTAGGCTCATCTTCGGCAAAGGCACTGATGCCTGCCGATAAGGTGATCGTGACCGGTTCGCCCTTGAAATGAAACGGACACTTTTCAATGGCGCTGCGCAGTGTTTCTAGCAGCTGTAGGCCACCTTCCAATGGAGTTGACGGCAGCAATACGACAAATTCTTCGCCCCCAAAGCGGGCGATGAAATCAGACTTGCGCATACGCTTTTGCAGTTCTCCGGCAATGATTTTAAGTACTTTATCGCCAGCTAAGTGTCCGTAGTCGTCGTTGATTCGTTTGAAATGGTCAATGTCGATAATAGCCAGTAACAAGTGTCCGTTGTAGCGCTGCCAGCGAGCCAGCTCAATTTCCAGTCGTTCGCCCCATGCTGCGCGATTTGGTAATCCAGTGAGTGGGTCGATCAGGGCTTTTTGCCGCTGTTCTTCAATGTGCTGGCGGAAACCGGTCGCCTCTTGCTCCATGCTTGCAACGCGCTCGACGAGTGCCTGCAAGTGCTCGGTAACTTGCCGCTCACGTTCATCACGCTGGGATTGATATTGCTCCATGGTGCCAAGCAAGCCACTCAGACGATTTTCAACCAGCCCTTTGAGGTTGCTGAGGTCAGTGGCTTCTTGCACGCTGACATTCAGGCCATCAACCTGCTCGCGTAGCTCTGTATCTAATGCGCGCTCGGTATTGACTGCCTCAACGTAGCCTTCATGAGTCTCTTTGAGCGAGCCTTGAAAGTGGGCAAGGCGCTCGTTAAGTTGCTTTAGATAACCTTCAAACTCACGTTGGCCAACATCTGCGATGACGCGCATCAGTACTGCAAGGTCATCGAGTACGGGGACCAATTCATACATGTTCAAGCCTGCACGGATACGCGTGCTTAGTGCCTCGGCTTGCGACTGGTGATGCTCGGGCAGCGGCAGTTCGGCAAGCAGGTCGAGCAGGGTTGCTTCAACGTGATCAGCAATTGCGCTGTACACCGGTTCGGGTTCTTGCTGCTGGGCAGTCGTTTCAATCTGCTGAGCATGGTCCGGTGGTGCTAGTTCGAGCTGCGCTTCTGTGTACTCAGGTACTTCGGGCTCGGTATTTGTATCGGCCCCGGCAATGATGGATTTTTGGGCTTCTTCATGAAGCTCTATGGCGGGCGTATCGGTGCCTGCAACGGGCTCGGCTGGTTCTTCACTTGTTACTGGTGCCGGCTGGTTTGCTGCGGGCTGATCTTCCCGCTGCTCGGTTTCAAGTGTGCTGTCGCTGTCCGTCGTTTCCAGTGAATATTGGGCTTGAGTTGCAGCTGTAAGTGCTTCAGGTACTTGCTCAGGCTCAGGCTCCAACGTGGCAGAAGGTTCTACCAGCGCAACGGCTTCATGCATGTTCTCGGCGGGTGGCAGTGGCTGAGCGGCTGAGGCGTGGCTCGGCGCAACACCTGGCAACGCTTCATTTGACGCTTGCGGGACGTTCGGGGCGTTTGCGATTGCCGGTGCAGCGGCTGTTGATTGCTGGCTGCCAAACAGGCGTTGGAGTAAACCGGGGCGTTGGCTGTCCTTGTTTTCCAGTGCCGCTAATGTTTGTTGCTGCAGGCTGCTGAGTTCGGTGAGGAGTCCGGGCAGCTCACTGGAGTGCTCATATGAGCGTTCGAGCTTCTTGGCAAAAGCTTTTAATGGTTTGCTTACTTCGCGTGGCGGCTCAAGGCGAAACAGTTGATCAACCAATGCGGTCAAAGCTGCGGTAATTCGTTCGGCGCGTTTTTTACGCTGCTTTTCCGAGTCGAGAACAGTGCGCTCAAGGTGCGGGATCAGGTTGGACAGACCGGCATCGATGTCATTTTTACGCAGCACTGCACGTAAATCCTGCATGCATTGGTCTACCGCTTTATCCGCACCTTCTGCTGCGAGGCTGCTACGCACCAGGCCACGGCGCAGCAGGTCGAGCCGCATATCCCAGCTGCGCTCCAGCTTTTCTTGTTGCTCGAGGCCGGATAGATACTTGTGTTTCCAATGATCAGCATCAGTGCTCATTCAAGGTTTCCGCGCGGATGATGTAGTTACCATAGGCGGCTTTGCGGTGTTTGGCGTGTTCGGTAAGCCAATCTCAACGGCAACCGGCAAATGATCAGAGATCGGCTGAGCCAGAACTTCAACGCGTTTCAATTCAAGTGTCGGGCTGAGCAAAATATGATCAAGGCAGCGTTGAGGGCGCCAGCTCGGAAAGGTTGCATTAACTTGTGGCGCCAATAGGCCCAGGTCGCGCAATGGCGAGTTGAGCAGCAAGTCGTTGGCATGGGTGTTCATATCGCCCATTAAAATATGATGGCGATAGCCGCTGAGCAATTCGCGGATATAGGCCAGTTGCCGTGTACGCGTGCGGGCGCCCAATGAGAGATGCATCATTACGACTGCAATTGCATCATCGCCCTCGCCAATGCGCAGCAGGATTGCTCCGCGACCTGGCGGTCCGGGCAGAGGGTGGTCTTCTATCAGGGTCGGGCGAATACGGCTCAACAAACCGTTGCTGTGCTGGGCAAAACGTCCCAGATTGCGGTTGAGTTGTTGATACCAGAAAGGAAACTCGCCGAGCTGCGCAAGATGCTCAACTTGATTGATATTGCCTGAGCGCAAGCTGCCACCATCGGCTTCTTGCAAGGCTACCACGTCATAATCGGCCAGTAGCGCGCCAATACGCTGCAGATTCAGTGAGCGCCCCGCGTGGGGCAATATGTGCTGCCAGCCACGGGTCAGATAGTGGCGATAACGTTCGGTACTGATACCTACCTGAATATTAAAACTGAGCAGGCGTAAGCAGTCGTTTTCAGGCCATTCGTTTATTGGTTCACACGCCAAATTAACTTGCGGGTCGCACAAGTTAATTTGGCGCGTCTTTTGCCAGCGGCGCAGCATGCTAACGCCTCGGGGCAGGCGCGCTTATTGCGCTGCCCGCTCCTTGGCGATCAGGTGGTCAGCAACTTCAAGCGCTTGCTGTGGGCCACCGGAGCTGCTGATGTCAAAACGGTATTTGCCGTTGACGATCAGAGTGGGTACGCCGCTGATCTGGTAGGCCATGGCCAGCTTCTTATCTTTCTCCATCTGGCTCTTCACGCCAAAGGAGTTGTAGGTCTTGAGGAACTCTTCACGGTCAACACCCAGGCCAGCGAGGTAGTCAGCCATCTCTTCTGGAGTGGCCAGTTTTTTACCCTGGTTGTGGATTGCATCGAATACTGACGTATGAACCTGATGCTCTACACCCATGCTTTCAAGGGTGATAAACAATTGACCGTGAACATTCCAAACACCGCCGAACATGGCTGGAACGCGGACGAAGTTGACGTCATCAGGCAACTGCTCGACCCACGGGTTGATGGTCGATTCAAACTGGTAGCAATGCGGGCAGCCGTACCAAAACAGCTCAACCACTTCGATCTTACCTGGCTTGGACACCGGTACGGGGTTCGACAACTCAACATACTGTTTGCCGGCTTCGATTGGTTCAGCGTGCGCCGAAAGGCCAAACAGACTAGCAGTGACCAGGGCGGCGCTAAGAATTAGGTTACGCATGCAAAACTCCTTGAACAAAAAAGCGATGTCTAGCGGTAGATCACAGGTTCGTCAGTTCGACCGGCAGTCTTTTGCGAGGTTCCAGCCATTGTAGCGGCGTAACAAATAGAAAAGGGTGGCCTTTGCCACCCTTTTTTAACACTTCATTTCAGTAGTGTACGCAACTCAGTGCAGGCCTTGCACGTAACTCGAAATGGCAGCGATATCTTTATTGCTCAGTTTGGCAGCGATAGAGCGCATGATCATTGCGTCGCCATCGTTGGTGCGGTTGCCTTCACGGAAGTCAGTCAGCTGTTTGGCAACATAGGTAGCGTGCTGGCCGCTAAGATGTGGGAAGCCAGCAGCAGCGATACCTGCGCCATTTGGTGAGTGGCAACCGATACAGGCTGGCATGCCTTCTTCCAGTTTGCCGCCGCGGAACAAAGCTTCACCGCGCTTGACCAGTTCAGGGTCAGCGGCGCCGACACTCATTTTCTGGCCGGCGTAAAAAGCAGCGATATCAGCAATGTCCTGCTCGGAAAGGTTATCCAGAATGCCTGTCATCTCGACAACGGTACGGTCACCGTTCTTGATGTCATGGATCTGCTTGAGCAAGTAGCGCTCGCCTTGACCCGCCAGTTTAGGAAAGTTTGGGGCTGGGCTATTGCCGTCAGGGCCATGACAGGCGCCACATACAGCGGCTTTGCTCTGACCAGCAGTAGCGTCGCCGGCGGCATGCGCCAAACCAGTGATACCAAGGGTCAACAGCAGACTCACGAGTACTTTGTTCATCAGCTAATCCAATAACGGCTAAGAGAGAAAGAGTAATAGACCGGGTTTATTCAGTCATCAATTTGATGACCGCTTTGTAATCCTCGGCCGTGCAGTCCATGCACAAACCGCGTGGCGGCATGGCATTCAGACCATTGGTGACGCTCGCAACCAGAGCGTCAGTACCTTTGGCCAAACGCGGCTCCCACGCAGCCTTGTCGCCTTTTTTAGGCGCCATAGGCAGTTGACCGTTATGACAAGCAGCACACGCTTTCGCGTAAACAGCTTCAGGGTCTTGGGCAGCCTGGGTGTTTAATGACAGTGTCAATACACCTGCAGCTAGCAATATTTTTTTCACGAGATCAACCTCATCAGGGAGGGAACGTTCTGCATTCTATGCGCAGATAAGCTTATTCGTTCCCGTGCACACTTAGCCAAGTAAAGGACAAAGCGCACACAAAATCTGCGGCATTATATACTGACCGGACTGAAACGGAAACGACGCGACTTGCCCGATGCAGCTATCACAGGCAGGATGCGCGCAAATGTCGCAAGGGCCACACCCATTCGTAGCGCAAAATATGCGCCGCTCCCGCCCAAGCTCTTACCGGATATACCAGGCAATTAAATGCAATTAAAGAACCCGATCATCGGCTTGTGTCAAAAAGCCACCTTCCAGATCAGCGCCGCAAAGGTTGATCAATGTCCGTCCGATCACGGTCATGAAGTAGCATTTGCTGGGCGTTCCAACGCAGGTAAGTCGAGCGCGTTGAACACCATCACGCACGCGAGTCTAGCGCGAACCTCGAAAACCCCGGGGCGCACGCAGTTGCTGAACTTCTTCCGTTTGGATGACGAGCGGCGCTTGGTCGACTTGCCGGGGTATGGCTACGCCAAGGTGCCTATTCCGCTGAAGTTGCACTGGCAGAAACACTTGGAAGCGTATCTGGGCAGCCGTGAAAGTCTGCGTGGGTTGATTTTAATGATGGATATCCGCCATCCACTCACTGAGTTTGACCAATTACTGCTCGACTGGTCGAAAGCCAGCGGCATGCCGCTGCATATTTTGCTGACCAAAGCTGACAAGTTGACCTTTGGTGCAGCCAAGAACGCACTGTTGAAGGTCCAGCAAGAAATTCACAAGCGATGGGGCAAGCAGATCAGCATTCAACTGTTTTCCGCACCTAAGCGTCTAGGCGTTGAAGATGCGCAAGCGGTTCTGGCCGAATGGCTGATGTTGAATGAACCTGAGGCAGAAGCGTCGTTGCAGGACGAAATCGAAGACTAAAGCAGCGTGTTAGTGATGGCGGGCTTGCCGACGGCGGCCCAGTCGTTGCTTGGCTTTTAGAGGAGCTGGACTTTTCTTTAGGCAAAAAAAACTCCGAGCTTCATATGGGGAGGGAGAAGTTCGGAGTTTAAGGGTCTGAACCGCTAGGGCGGGGTTCAGATGTCTGCCAACACTTAACACAACAAAGGAGCATGAATGGCTTTGTGGGCCATTCATAAACTCTGACTGGTTGCTTGAAAAGAAAGTTCAGCTGTTTTGAAAAAACTTTTGGTCATAAATCTATATTTTTAATAACTTTGCGGTTCGTTGCACGGACGCCACTCGGCGTCCGTGCTTGAGCCCTCGTCATTAGTGGGCTTCGTCCCAGTTGTTACCCACTCCGACCTCAACCAGTAGCGGCACATCGAGCTCTGCGGCGCCGCTCATTTGCTGTTTTATTTGTTCGCTAATCTGATCAACCAGATCTTCGCGAACCTCAAGCACCAATTCATCGTGAACTTGCAGGATGACTTTGGCATCCAGCTTTGACTCAGTCAGCCAGTTATCCACCGCAATCATCGCGCGCTTGATGATATCGGCGGCTGTGCCCTGCATCGGGGCGTTAATTGCCGTGCGTTCAGCGCCTTTACGCAGTGCCGGGTTTTTCGCGTTGATCTCCGGCAAATACAGGCGCCGGCCAAAGATGGTCTCGACGAAACCTTGTTCGGCGGCTTTCTCGCGGGTGCTCTCCATATACGCCAAGACACCCGGATAGCGGGCGAAATAGCGGTCTATATAGGCTTGCGACTGTTTACGGTCGACGCCAATTTGCTTGGCCAGGCCGAAAGCGCTCATGCCGTAGATCAGACCGAAGTTGATGGCTTTGGCGCTGCGTCGCTGATCGAGGGTGACATCATCAAGCTCAACACCGAATACTTCGGCTGCAGTAGCTTTGTGCACGTCCAGGTCGTGACGGAATGCATCGAGCAGGCCTGCGTCCTGTGCCAGATGCGCCATGATGCGCAGTTCAATCTGTGAGTAGTCAGCCGCTAGCAGTTTGTAGCCTTTGGGGGCGACAAAGGCTTGGCGAATGCGCCGGCCTTCTGCGGTGCGAATCGGGATGTTCTGCAGGTTCGGATCACTCGACGACAAGCGCCCAGTGGCCGCAACAGCCTGATGATAGCTGGTGTGGATACGCCCCGTGCGCGGATTGATTTGTTCCGGCAAGCGGTCGGTGTAGGTGCTTTTTAGCTTGCTCAGGCTGCGGTATTGCATCAGCACTTTGGGCAGCTCGAAGTCTTGCTCAGCCAGCTCGGCAAGTACGGCCTCAGCGGTGGATGGCTGACCTTTGGCTGTCTTGCTGATGATTGGCAGGCCGAGTTTTTCATAAAGAATCACGCCGAGCTGCTTGGGTGAGGCCAGATTGAACTCTTCGCCAGCGATGTCGAAAGCCTGGCGTTCAAGCGCTACCAGCTTTTCACCCAGCTCGCGGCTTTGCTCGCCGAGGAGCTTGGCATCGACCAGTGCACCTTGGCGCTCGATGCGTGCGAGCACCGGTACCAGCGGAATTTCAATATCACTGAGCACGCTGAGCAGGCTTGGTGTGGCCGAAAGTTTCTCCCACAGCGCTTGGTGCAGACGCAGGGTTACATCTGCATCTTCAGCAGCGTAGGGGCCGGCTTGTTCGAGAGAAATCTGGTCGAAGGTCAGCTGCTTGGCACCTTTGCCAGCAATATCTTCAAAACGGATGGTGCTGTGGCCGAGGTACTTGAGCGCAAGGCTGTCCATATCGTGGCGCGTTGCCGTGGAGTCGTACACGTAGGACTCAAGCATGGTGTCAAATTTGACGCCTTGCACGCTGATTGGCGTCGAGGCATTGGCCAGTATATTGATGTCGTACTTGGCGTTCTGGCCGACTTTGGCTTTATTCGGGTCTTCGAGGATTGGCTTCAATGCCTTGAGCACAGCATCGCGATCCAGTTGCGTTGGTACGCCCATGTAGGAGTGCGCCAGTGGTACGTATGCGGCTTCCCCTGCGCTGACCGCAAATGAAACACCGACCAATTGTGCCTGTTGGGCATCAACGCTGGTGGTTTCGGTATCAAAAGCGATGAGTTCGGCTTTATTGAGTTTCTCAAGCCAGGCGTCAAAGTCGGCCTGCTTAAGTACGGTCTGATAACCGCCTGCTGCGGTTACTGCATCGCTGGCATGCGCCGGTGCATCGGCGACATCCGCTGGCAGGGCAAACAGGTCATTGGACGGCGCCGCTGCAACCTTGGCTGCCACTGCTTTGTGTTTGCGCTGCAGTTCATCGCGCCAGGTTTTAAATTCGAGTTCTTCATACAACTCAAGTAACTGCTCAACGTCAGCGGTGCCCGGGTGGAGCGCCTCGATTTCAACGTTGAGTTCGACGTCGAGCTTGATGGTTGCCAACTGGTAGGAAAGGTAAGCCATGTCGCGGTGTTCTTCGAGCTTGGCTGGCAAGCCTTTGGCGCCACGAATTGGCAGCTCAGGGACTTTGTCGAGATTGGCGTAGATCACATCAAGGCCGCCACCGACACCCACTAACAAGCCCAGCGCGGTTTTTTCCCCGACTCCAGGTACGCCTGGAATGTTGTCGACCTTGTCGCCCATGAGCGCGAGGTAGTCGATTATCAACTCAGGACCGACTCCGAATTTCTCTTTAACGCCTTCGATGTCGTAGACGCTTCCGGTCATGGTGTTGACCAAGGTAACGTGCTTGCAGACCAGTTGCGCCATGTCCTTGTCGCCGGTGGATATCACCACATCACGGCCTTCACCTGCAGCTTTGCGCGCCAGCGTGCCGATTACGTCGTCGGCCTCAACGCCTTCAACGCAGAGTAATGGCAAGCCTTGGGCGCGCACGCTGGCATGCAGCGGTTCGATCTGTACGCGCAGTTCATCCGGCATGGAAGGGCGGTTGGCTTTGTATTCGGCAAACATTTCATCGCGGAACGTGCCGCCTTTTGCATCGAAAACTACAGCAAAGGGGCTATCTGGATATTGCTTGCGCAAACTCTTGAGCATGTTCAACACGCCCTTGACCGCACCCGTGGGCAGACCTTTTGAGGTGGTCAGTGGTGGCAACGCATGGAAGGCGCGGTACAGGTACGAAGAACCGTCTACCAGAACCAGAGGGGTTTGACTCATGAGCAGGTTTAACCTTTTGACGGGGGCAGTCTTAATGATGTTCGAGCGTAAACAGGGTAGCCGAACTGCGCGCAGTTTTTCTAAAACCGACGAACAACAATTAACCCTATAGACCGACTAACCACTAGAATGACTGCATCGTTGACTACAAAAGGGCAAGGTTACCATGCGCATACTTAACTGCCTGTTACTGGCTGGTTTACTTGGCTTTGGCGCAACCGTGGCGCATGCCGAAGATCCGGTCAGTGCAGAACCTGACGTAACCATCCGCCAAGAAGGCGATCGCACGGTGCAGGAGTACCGGGTTAACGGCTTTCTTTATGCGATCAAAGTAATTCCAAAGAACGGCAAGCCGTACTTTTTGGTGCGCTCTGATGGTAGCGACGGCAATTTCATCCGTTCCGACGACCCTGACATGCTGATTCCTGCATGGGAAATCTTCAGCTGGTAGTCGAGCAGCACCGTTAACGTTTAAGGCGCAAAGGCAGTTTTGACATGTCCGTGTTTACCCCTCTGGAACGTCCAGAGTTAGAAGTATTTCTCGCCCCTTACGGTTTAGGTCGCCTGCGCGACTTCCAAGGTATTGCTGCGGGCAGTGAGAACACCAACTTTTTTATCAGTCTGGAGCAGGGCGAATACGTTCTGACGCTGATTGAGCGCGGCCCAAGTGCAGATCTGCCGTTCTTTATCGAGCTGCTCGATGTGCTGCATGAGGCGGGCTTGCCTGTGCCTTATGCGTTGCGCACAACCGACGATGAAGCGCTGCGCAGTTTGGCTGACAAGCCCGCACTGCTGCAGCCGCGCTTGAGTGGCAAGCATATAAGCGAGGCAAATGCTCATCACTGTCAGGAAGTTGGCGAGTTGTTGGCACGTATTCACTTAGCCACGCGTGAGCGGCCAATTCTTCGCAAAAGTGATCGTGGTCTCGACTGGATGCTGCAGCAAGGGCTAAAGCTGGCCGAGCAATTGCCAGCGGAGTCAGCTGAGTTGCTTAATGCGGTGCTGGCTGAAATTAACCAGCACAAGGCGCATATCCAGGCGCTGCCACAGGCGAACCTGCATGCTGACCTGTTCCGTGACAACGTGTTGTTTGATGGCCCGCATTTGGCTGGGGTGATCGACTTTTACAATGCTTGCTCAGGACCGATGCTGTATGACCTGGCGATCACGCTTAATGATTGGTGCTCAGGCCCAGACGGCCAGCTTGACTTGCATCGGGCGCGAGCCCTGCTTGGCGCATACGCCGCGCTGCGGCCGTTCACCGCCGGTGAGGCTGAACTTTGGCCAACCATGCTGCGGGTGGCTTGTGTGCGGTTCTGGTTGTCGCGGTTAATCGCCGCAGAGTCATTCGCCGGTCAAGAAGTGCTGATTCACGACCCGGATGAGTTTCGTCAGCGTTTGAGCCATCGTCAGCAAGTCGATTTGCACCTGCCGTTTGCCCTGTAAGTAAAGTTTGCCTGCGCTAAAACGCAGGCAAACGGTTGTTTTCGCGCAGTCTTGGGCTATTTCGCAGCAGGCAAATTGCTCAGGCATTGAGTCAGATCGTTGGCCAAGTTATCCATCAGTGTCTCGTAGCCTGTTGCGCTGGCGCTCAACTCAGCGCCCATTGGGTCGAGTACGGCTAGATTTACAGGCAAGTCTGCGGTCAAGGTTTTGGCCAGGCGCGGCACAAATGGTGGCTCGCTGAATACGCAGGCGGGCCCCGCCTCTTGTAAGCGCTCGCGCATCGCGTCGACATGCTTGGCGCCTGGCTGCACCTCACCCAAAACGCTAAATACGCCAGCATGTTCGAGGCCATAGGCGTTTTCGAAGTAGTTATAGGCCTCGTGGAAAACAAAGTAGGGTTTGCCTTCGGCTGCGATCAGGCGGGTTTTCAGACGGGCATCGAGTGTTTTCAGGCGCTCGCTGAATGCGGCTAAGTTGGCTTGATAACGCTCGGCGTTTGCAGGGTCGGCGGCGCTCAAGTCAGCGGCCATACGTGCTGCAATGACCTGAGCGTTGACTGGGTTCAGCCACAAATGCACATCAAGGCTGCCCGGCTGATGGTCATGATCGTGCTCATCGGCGCTATGCCCATGTTCCTCGTGTTCACCGGGTTCGTCGAAGTGCTGCAATTTCAGTCCCGCGAGTGTTTGTATGGCAACACTGGGCTGCTCGCGCTGGGCCATTACTCGTGGCAAAAAGCTCTCCAGGTCAGGGCCAATCCAGTACATCAGTTGGGCGTCACGCACCCGGCGAATGTCTGAAGGGCGCAGCGCGTAATGATGCGGCGAGGCGCCAGGCGGAAGCAGTACATCAGGTTTGCCTGCGCCATCTTGCACTGCTGCGGCAATTAGTTGCAGGGGTTTGATGCTGGTCAGCACTTGCACCTCTGCATGGGCTGCGGCGCTGCATAAAAAAGTGGTCAGCAATAAACAAATGGCAGAATTGACACGCAACACGATAAATACTCGATAAGAACCAAAGAGGTTATATAATAACGTCTCTCAACCAAAACGTCGCCGCTCATGACTCAAACGCCGCTAGCATCTCGCCCCCACGACCATTCGCACTGCGTTAGCCATGCCTTGGCTGAAGCAGAACATATCTGCTTGCGCCAAGGCACGCGCCTGACTGCGTTGCGTAAACGCGTGCTTGAACTGGTCTGGCAAAGTCATAAACCGCTCGGTGCCTACGATATTCTCGGCGTATTGAGCGACGAAGACGGTCGCCGCGCCGCGCCGCCTACGGTTTACCGCGCGCTCGACTTCCTGCTGGAAAACGGTTTGGTGCACCGAATCGCCTCACTCAACGCATTTGTGGGTTGTAATCAGCCCGAGCACGCGCATCAGGGCCAGTTTCTGATCTGTCGCGACTGCCATGTGGCCGTTGAGCTTGAGCACGAGAAGATCAGCCAAGCCATTCTTCATAGCGCCAAGAGCATCGGCTTTGCGGTCGAAAGCCAAACCGTCGAGGTGGTTGGTTTGTGCGCGGCCTGCCGGGAGCCTAAATGAGTGGCGCGTTGATTCGACTTGAAGATGTCGGCGTCCATTTTTCTGGTCAAGCCGTGCTTGAAAACGTGCAACTCGGCGTCAGTCCGGGTGAAATTGTTACGCTGATTGGGCCTAACGGTGCCGGCAAAACAACGTTGGTGCGCGCCGTGCTCGGGCTGCTGAAAATCGATACCGGCAGCGTTTGGCGAAAGCCCAAGTTGCGCGTCGGCTACATGCCACAGAAGCTGCATGTGGATGCCACATTACCGCTCACCGTGCTGCGGTTTCTGCGTTTGGTGCCGGGAGTGGATCGCCGCAAAGCGCTGGCGGCACTGGCTGAAGTGGGTGCCGAGCATGTTATCGACAGCCCATTGCAAACCGTCTCCGGCGGAGAGATGCAGCGGGTTTTGCTAGCGCGGGCGTTGCTGCGTGAGCCTGAGTTGCTGGTACTTGATGAGCCCGTCCAGGGTGTTGATGTGGCTGGGCAAGCTGAGCTGTACCGGTTGATCACTCGCCTGCGCGACCGCCACGGTTGCGGCGTGTTGATGGTTTCCCATGACTTGCACTTGGTGATGAGCACCACCGACAACGTGGTTTGTCTGAATCGCCATGTGTGTTGTTCGGGGCATCCGGAACAAGTCAGTGGCGATCCGGCATTTGTCGAACTGTTCGGTCAGGATGCCAAGAGCCTCGCGGTCTATCACCACCATCACGACCATGCGCATGACCTGCATGGTGGCGTTGTCATCGACACCCCTCATGTACATGGCCCCGATTGCGGGCACGCGCCGGGGAGCGCGGAAAAATAATGGCTGATTTTTTAATTAACGCGCTGGTTGCTGGGCTGGCATTGGCGCTGGTTGCCGGCCCGCTCGGTTCGTTCGTGGTGTGGCGGCGCATGGCATATTTCGGCGATACGCTGTCACATGCGGCGTTGCTCGGCGTTGCGCTCGGCTTGATGCTCGATGTGAGCCCAATGTTCGCGGTTACCGTCGGCTGCGTGCTGATTGCGGCGCTCTTGGTGACTCTGCAAACTCGTCAACCCTTGGCCTCTGACACCCTGCTTGGGATTCTTGCGCACAGCACCTTGTCCCTCGGTTTGGTGGTGCTGAGCTTTATGCATGACGTGCGCATTGATTTGATGGGCTATTTGTTTGGTGATTTGCTGGCTGTCGGTCCGACTGATTTAGCGTGGATTCTTGGCGGCAGCGCGTTGGTGCTGGTGCTACTGGCGATACTTTGGCGGCCCTTGCTGGCCATTACCGTGCATGAGGAACTGGCCAAGGTCGAAGGGCTGCCGGTCGCGGCGATTCGTCTGAGCTTGATGCTCCTGATTGCGGTGGTGATTGCGGTGGCGATGAAAATCGTCGGTGTGCTACTGATTACCTCACTGCTGATCATTCCGGCCGCCGCCGCCCAGCGTCATGCCCGAACGCCGGAGCAAATGGCTTTCGGCGCGAGTCTGTTGGGTATTGTTGCGGTGTGCTGCGGGCTGAGCCTTTCCTGGTTTCAGGACACGCCCGCTGGGCCTTCGATTGTGGTTTCTGCGGCCAGTTTGTTCTTGCTCAGTTTTGTGTTGCCCAAGCGCCACGCATAACACTTGAGCGGTAGATTCGTGGTCTATCTTCTTGCTGGTGTAAACTTGCGTGTTTTTTGTTCAATTCGAGACTAACAGAATGATGCGATTAGCCTTACGTCGCCTGTTTATCGTTGCGACTTTGCTGGTTTTGGCGGCCTGCCAACACGCGCCTCAAGAGGCTGCTAGTGTGCCGACTGACAAACTGGTCAGCGATTTCAATCAGCTCGACCAAACCCTGACCGCCGGAGACTTGGCTGCTGCCGAGCAGCAACTCGATGCCTTGAAGACAAGTGCAGAGGGCGACCCGCGCCTTGAGTCCTACCAGCGAAAACTGGCAGAGGCGTATCTGCATCAAGGCCAGCAAGCCCTGCAAAGTGGCGATCTAAATACCGCAACCACCGCCCTTGGCCGTGCGCGTAGCATGATGCCGCAAGCCCCCGCGCTGACCACGGGCCTCGATGGTGCTATTGCCAAAGCCCGAGAGACCGAGCTTAGCGCCGCGCAAGAACAGCGCGCAGCAGGCGCCAAGGCTGAGGCTGCCCGTCTTGAGCAAGCACAACTACTGCGTCAAGCAGCTGAAACCCAAGCGGCGGTGCTGGGTGTTGCGCGTTTGGCCGAACCCGCAGTGGGTAACAGAACACCGGGTAAACCTAAGGCGCAATTAATCAATCCATCAGAGGCCAACAGCCAAGTATTGATGCCGATGCTGGATAACCACGACAACGACAGCCTGCGCCGCCTGCTCGACAAAGCGGCTTCTGATGTCGTGCTTTTCAACTGCGCCGCACACCTTCAGGTTCGCGAGAGTAAAGATTATCCCTGGGTTGCAGCGTTGCTCAACGCACGGATCAAGCGGATTGACCCCAATTACAAGGCGAGCCTGAGCTACACCATCAAAGCAGATTCGGTGCCGCGCCTGGTGCTTAGCCCGCGACCGAAGTTTTAATCGGTCCGGCAACCCTCTGCTGCGACAAGACAAAGCACCAGCGTGAATTTCTGGCTTGCCCAAGACTAATTGGGTAGCCAGCTAAACTGCGCTAAATACCACGATCGTTATTTCGATTTAGTTATAACCATAGGTCTATAAAGATTTTTGAGACCTATAGAGCAGCGGGTAAACTACGCAACCTTTTTGCGCTTACCCCGCAGTTTGAAGACCCAAAAGGTTTCCCGCGTGATCAATTTTCAACAGGTCCATAAGGCGTACCACGTCAATGGCCAAGCGATAACGGCGCTACAGCCGACCGACTTGAACATCGCCCGTGGCGAAGTGTTTGGCATTATCGGCCATTCCGGTGCCGGTAAAAGTACCCTGCTGCGTTTGATCAACCGTCTGGAAGAGCCTTCCGGTGGTCGCATCGACATTGATGGTGAAGAAGTTACGGCGCTGGACGCCAACGGCTTGCGCGGTTTCCGCCAGCAGGTCGGAATGATTTTTCAGCACTTCAATTTGCTGTCATCGAAAACCGTGGCGGACAACGTAGCCCTGCCGCTGAAACTAGCTGGCAAGCTGTCACGTGCCGATCTCGATAAGCGTGTTGCCCAGTTGCTTGCCCGCGTCGGCTTGAGCGATCACGCCAAGAAGTATCCCGCGCAGTTATCCGGCGGCCAGAAGCAACGTGTTGGTATTGCCCGCGCATTGGCCACCGAGCCGAAAATCCTGCTCTGCGATGAAGCCACCAGTGCGCTTGACCCGCAAACAACCGCGTCGGTCCTGCAATTGCTGGCTGAGATTAACCGCGAGCTGAACCTGACCATCGTGCTGATTACTCATGAAATGGATGTGATCCGCCGTGTATGTGACCGCGTCGCAGTGATGGATGCGGGGGTGATTGTCGAGCAAGGCCCAGTGGCGGATGTGTTTTTGCACCCGCAGCACAGCACCACCAAGCGCTTTGTGCAGGAATCTGAGCACGTTGATGAGCAAGAGCAGCGCGACGATTTCGCCCATGTTGAAGGCCGTATCTTGCGCCTGACCTTTCAGGGTGACGCAACCTATGCTCCGCTGCTGGGCACTGTTGCCCGCCAGACAGGTGTTGATTACAGCATTCTTGCCGGTCGTATCGACCGCATCAAAGACACCCCATACGGTCAATTAACCCTAGCCCTGACTGGCGGCGACTTGGACGCGGCGATTGCTTGCTTCGCTGCGGCTGACGTTCACCTGGAGGTGCTGCGCTAATGGAAAGCCTATTCCCCAACGTTGACTGGGTCGAAATCTGGCAGGCCAGCCTCGATACCCTGAGCATGCTCGGTGGTTCTCTGCTGTTTACCGTATTGCTCGGTTTGCCGCTCGGTGTGTTGTTATTCCTCACCAGCCCACGGCAAATGTTCGAGCAAAAGGCTTTTTACGGCCTGCTTTCGTTGCTGGTTAACGTACTGCGCTCGGTGCCGTTTGTGATCCTGCTGATTGTGATGATCCCGGTAACGGTGGTGATCACCGGCACTTCACTCGGTGTTGCCGGTGCCATTCCGCCGCTGGTGGTTGGTGCGACGCCATTCTTCGCTCGATTGGTTGAAACCGCGTTGCGTGAAGTTGATAAAGGCATCATTGAGGCGACTCAGGCGATGGGCGCAACCACCAAACAGATCGTGATCAACGCGCTGCTGCCAGAAGCTTTGCCGGGCATCTTTGCAGCAATCACCGTGACCGCAATTACCTTGGTTTCCTATACCGCGATGTCCGGCCTGATTGGCGGCGGCGGCCTTGGCGATCTCGCGGTGCGTTACGGTTATCAGCGCTATCAACCCGACGTAATGATGGTCACCGTAGTGCTACTGCTGATTCTTGTGCAGGTTCTGCAAACCGTCGGTGACAAGCTGGTGGTGCATTTTTCACGCAAATGATTGCAGCAAGTTTACTCAAGTTACCCAATAGCTTAACCAACAGAATAGTGCGGTTATCAGCCGCCGCTTAACATCCTACAAGGAGATAAATGATGAAAAAGTTGCTCGTTGCTGCTTTCGCAACTGTTGCTGCCTTTGCCGCGCAGGCTGAAACCCTGAGCGTCGCGGCGACCGCTGTCCCGCATGCTGAAATCCTCGAATTCGTTAAGCCAACGCTGGCCAAAGAAGGCGTCGATCTGGACATTAAAGTGTTCACTGACTACGTCCAGCCAAACGTACAGGTTGCAGAAAAGCGTCTGGACGCCAACTTCTTCCAGCACCAGCCGTATCTCGATGAGTTCAACAAGAGCCGCGGCACCAAGTTGGTAAGCGTTGTCGGCGTTCACGTTGAGCCCTTTGGTGCTTACTCAACCAAGCACAAGAGCCTCGACGAGCTGCCACAAGGCGCAATCGTGGTTATCCCGAACGATGCGACCAACGGCGGCCGCGCGTTGTTGTTGCTGGAAAAAGCGGGCCTGATCAAACTGAAAGATTCCAACAACATCCTCGCGACACCAAAAGATGTGGTTGAGAATCCGAAGAACCTCAAGTTCCGTGCACTCGAAGCCGCAACTTTGGCCCGTGTTCTGAGCCAGGTTGACCTTGCGCTGATCAACACCAACTACGCGCTGGAAGCCAAGCTCAACCCAACCAAAGACGCTTTGGTGATCGAAGACAGCAACTCGCCATACGTTAACAATCTGGTTGCCCGTGAAGACAACAAGGACAGCCCAGCCATGCAGAAACTGGCCAAGGCACTGAACAGCCCTGAAGTTAAAACCTTCATCGTTGAGCAGTACAAAGGCGCTATCGTTCCAGCGTTCTAATAGATTGCTGCAACCATAGCCCCATGAAAAAGCCGCTCCTTAAAAGCGGCTTTTTTGTTGGCGATGACCCGTCCTGAATAAGGTTTACACCTTCTAGGTTCTTTTTCAGGAGAGTCCCATGACTGAAGGTGTACGACGAAG
>NZ_JBLXAP010000001.1:0-689305 GCF_048265905.1 Pseudomonas sp. | reverse complement strand
CGTCGCAAATGAAATGGCGGACAGAAAAGCGCTGTCCTCCCTACGATAAACATCACCGCGTAGGGTGTGACAACGCGAAGCTTGTCCACCACAAATCGCCAGGCAACCAAATTCCGCGTCGCAAATGAAATGGCGGACAGAAAAGCGCTGTCAGCCCTACGTAAACATCACCGCGTAGGGTGTGACAACGCGCAGCTTGTCCACCATAAATCGTCAGGCAATCAAATTCCGCGTCGCAAATGAAATGGCGGACAGAAAAGCGCTGTCCTCCCTACGATAAACATCACCGCGTAGGGTGTGACAACGCGCAGCTTGTCCACCATGGCTGAGTTACGTGTTTGATCGCGACATAAAAAAAGCTCCCGGCCACTGGGGCGGGGAGCGCGTGGAGTTAAAGCTAATCAATAATACCGTCGAGCTACTGCTCAATACCTCATGGCTGTCACCGGCATTGTCGGCAGCAGCCTGTTAAGTATTTCCAGTAGACGATTGTGGTAAATCGGCTTTTTGAAAAAATCGATGACATTCAGGCCCAGCACATCAGTCACTTCGTCTGCGTCGGCGTGACCTGAAGTAACGATAATTGGGAGGTGTTGGCGCGAACAGTGTTCGCGCAGGTGTTGGATCAGTTTTGCACCGCTCTCTTCAGGCATGCGCAAGTCGGTAATAACCAGCCCTATGTAAGGGTGACGGCTAAGTTGCTCGAGGGCCTTGCGCACCGAGATTGCGGTGTGACAGCAATAGCCCTCAAATTCCAGCATTTCTGCCAGCTCCAGCAGAATATCCTCTTCATCATCGACCAACAGCAGTTCATGGCGCTCGTTGGATTGATGGCGCATGGGGTAACTCCTAGCTTGATATCTAACTTAATAAAGTCAGGTCTAACTAATCTGGAGTGGCTGTTGGCGCTATTCCACAATTGGAGCCGAGTGCGTCACAAATTTGACCGAAAACTGTATCCAAACCGGTCTTGATATCGCTTGAGAAAGAAACCAGTACCACAGCAACTAAGGTTGCGGTAATGGCATATTCAATACCCGCAGCTCCTTTTTCTTCTTTTAGAAAGGTGGTGGTTTTAACCACGGCGGCAATATGCAGTTTTCGAATCATATTAATCAGGGACATCTTAATCTCCTTATACACAGACGTACTTGCACCATGAGCATTGTCTACGCAGGGCTCTGGCGCAACTGTAAGAAGTAATTAGACCCATGGGTATAGTTATAAAGGCATAGTGGCGAAGTAGCGCAATTCCAGCTATCACTGTACCTAGCCAGTAAACGCTTTGGCGCAAGGGTTTTACGCCCGAGAGGCGTGTGCTTATCAAGCCGTTTACTGCCACCTGTATTGATGCCGAACACGTAAAACAATAAAGGCATTCACTAGTTGTCAGGGCAAAGGAGAGAGTCACCATGGACAGCCGGGTTACCATGGCGTTGGCTGGAGTCTTATTACTGGGAGCAGTGGTTGCAGGGTATTGGGGAATAACTCTGAGTCAACAACCGCCACCCTCCAGTGATGCAGCCGTAGCGCCGCAAGCAACTGAACAACCTCAAACCCTGACTACACGTATCGATGAGGCCACTGACAATGCGCAGCGTTCAGCTGTGGTGGTTGCAGTTAAGGCTTTATCGCCGTTTGTGCCAATCAAGGTTGAAGATGTTGCCATTGAGCAGTTACGTGTCGCGCCTCAAGGCAGTTTCTCAAGCATTGAACAAGTCGTTGGGCGTACCAGCTGGAACCCTATCGGCGCAGGCGCTTGGCTAAGCCAGGAAAGCTTTGTCGCTGGCGGCCCGCTGGCGCAAATGATTCGTCCACAGGAGCGTGCAGTCGCCGTAGCGGTTGATGAAGTGATCAGCGGTGGCGGTCATGTACGTCCCGGTGACTACGTCGATGTGCTGCTGTTCATGCAGGAGAAGGAGGGTGAAAAGCAGCAAACCGCTCAGGTTGCGGTGCCTGCTGTGCGGCTCTTGAGTTATGGCCAGGAACTGGGGCCGAACCTCAATGGCCAAGCGGTGCAGATCAAAGACGAGGACGATAAGAAAAAACAACCGAGAGCCGGGCGCAGCGTGGTTCTTGCGGTGCCGCAAGAGTTGGTAACTCGTTTAATGCTGGCCAGCCAGGCCGGGACTTTGCGTTTGGCCGTGCGCAGTGCTGATGAAGATTTGCACAAGCGTTATGCCGCAGGTGAGATCAACTTGGTCGCACTCGATGAGAAAACACGCAGCCTACTGCCGCTGAACAATCTTGAGAGCAAGGCGTTGCCGCGTGTGGTGACCAATCGAGCCCCTCGAGCGGCTGCCCGCAGCCCTGGAGTCCAGGTATTTCGCGGCGTAGAAAACTCTTGGCAAACTCCCTGACCTGCAAGGAAGCAAGACCATGATCTGTATGAGTCGTCGGATTGTTCTTACCCTAAGTTTTATGAGCTGCGCCGTGTTGAGCGCTTCTCAGGTCGGGGCTGCGCCTGCAGCCTGTTCATCACTCGCGGCAGTATCCCCGGTGATTGAAGTCGGCCAAGGTTTGCAGCAGCAAATCCGTTATCCAATGGCGATCAAACGTCTTGCCGTTGGCGACCCCAATACTGCAGACGTGCGCCTGACCGGTAATGACAGTTTTTTGCTAACCGGTAAAAAATCAGGCGCCACCAGCTTGATGGTTTGGACCTCATGCAGCTCTGAGCCGCGCAGCAGCATGGTTTATGTCGAAGGTTTGGCCACGGCGGCAATGGCTCGTCCTGTGCAACCCGATTCGCTGGAGCTGCCCGTCAGCCAAGTGCAGACAGACATCCGTTTTGTTGAAGTCAGCCGCAGCAAGATGAAAGAGGCGAGCACCTCGTTATTCGGTACAGGCTCCAACAACTTTCTTTTCGGTGCGCCCGGAACTGTCGGCGGGGTCACTGTTTCTCCCGGACTTGTGGGTGGTATCAGCCCGGCGATTCCGCTGGTCAATAGCGGTTTCAATGTTGTCTTTGGTGGTGGCAGCAGCAAGGTGCTGGGCATTTTGAATGCCCTGGAAGGCAGCGGCTTCGCCTACACCCTGGCCAAGCCCAGCCTGGTTGCGCTGAGTGGTCAGAGTGCAAGTTTTCTCGCCGGTGGCGAATTTCCGGTCCCGGTGCCAAGCAGCGGCAGCGACAACATCAGCATTGAATACAAAGAGTTCGGTGTTCGTCTGACCCTGACTCCAACTGTGGTGGGCAATAACCGGATCAACCTCAAGGTTGCGCCTGAGGTGAGTGAGTTGAATTTTGCTGCGGGCATTGAGATCGCCGGCACCGTGGTTCCGGCGCTGAATGTGCGCCGCACAGACACCAGCATCAGCCTGGCTGACGGTGAAAGTTTTGTCATCAGCGGCTTGATCAGCAGCAGCAATAGCGCTCAGTTGAACAAGTTTCCTGGCTTGGGCGATATCCCGATTCTGGGCGCCTTCTTTCGTTCGACCAACATTAACCGCGAAGACCGCGAGCTGCTGATGGTTGTCACGCCGCACTTGGTTCAGCCGCTCGCCGCTGATGCACAAATGCCTTCCTTACCCGGAGAGAACCTGCGCAATTACGATCCGAATTTTTTCAAGATGTACTTCTTCGAGAACGGTAATTTCGACAAGCGCTCCGGCTTGTCGCAATAGGGGTTGGTTATGAGTCAGACATTTTTAGCCTTGACCCGTAATGACGCCGATCTTGAGTGGTTGCGGGGATCATTGAACTCATTGGGCGAAGTGCTCAAAGTAGGTAATGGTGCTTTAAACGAAGTGTTATCACTGGCGGACGTGACCGGTGCCGGTTTGTTATTTGTTGGCCTGGATCGTGAAAATCTGGTGGCGCAAAGCTCGCTGATAGAAGGGGTGCTTGAAGCCAAGCCGATGCTGGCAATTGTGGCGCTGGGCGATGGCTTGGATAACCAACTGGTATTGAGCGCCATGCGTGCAGGAGCGCGTGATTTTATTGCCTACGGAGCGCGTACCAGTGAAGTGACAGGCTTGGTTCGGCATTTGAGTAGGCGCATGCCGAGCCTGCAGCCGAGCGCACAAACCGGCAAATTGATTGCTCTGTATTGTCGTCAACAGGACGTCGATGCAAGTTTGATTTCCAGCCATTTGGCGCTGGCGATTTCGCAGACCAGTCAAACCACCTTGCTTCTCGATCTGGGGCTGCCGCCGGGCGAGTGCTTGGCCACATTGGGCCTGCAAGCCTCGTTCAATTTTGCCGATGCCATTCGCAATACCCGGCGTATGGATGCAAGCCTGATTGACAGCGCATTCAGCCAGACTGGCTGTGGCATGCGCGTACTCTCGCAAACGGCTAAGGATAAACCGCTTGAAACCGCCACTGCTGCAGAGTTGTACCTGCTACTCGGCGCGCTGCGTCAGCACTTCCAATACATAGTGGTCAATCTTGCGGGTCAGCCTGACAGCGAAGCGCTACGCCTGTTTGTGGGTAACGCCGAGCGGTTGCTGTGGTGCACCGATCAAGGGGTCTCGGGGTGTCAGCGCAACCTTGAGTTGCTGGCTAACTGGCGCGATGCCGGGGTTAAGTTAAACAACGCCAGCCTGCTGGTTGACCGTTACATGCCTAGCGTTGCCCCGGATAGCGAAACCCTGGGCAAAACCTTTGCGCTGCCGGTGATTGAAGTGTTGCCGTCCAGCCCGGAAGTACGCATGAGCGCACGTAACCTGGGCCGCAGTTTGTTTGATGTGTCGCCCCGCGAACGCATCAGCAAAGCACTTCGGCATTTAGGTTGCCTGTTGGCCGAGCGACGTAAAGAGGCACGCGCTTCACGCTGGCCGTGGCCGCGGAGGAAGTCCGCATGAGTGGTGAAACACTGTTTGGCGGCACCGCCCGTTACAGTCAGGAAGGCCAATATGACGGGCAGGGTCTGAAGCTGGTCCTGCACCGCTTCATCATCGATGCAATTGACGATGAAGGGGTCAATATTCTTGAGAGCCCACGGCCGCAGGTTTCGCGCTTTGTCACAGATCGCGTGGTGGATTACGTCAATCGCCATCACCTTGCCGTGTCGCGTTACGAGATGGAGCGGCTGGCAGAAGAATTGGTTGATGAACTTACCGGGTTTGGCCCGCTTGAAGTGCTGCTGCACGACGCTTCGGTGACGGAGATTCTGGTCAATGGCCCGAATCGCGTATTTATCGAACGTGACGGCATGCTTCATCAAAGCGACCTGCGCTTTATTGATGATCAGCACGTGCAGCGGGTGATTCAGCGAATTCTGGCACCGCTAGGGCGCAGGCTCGATGAGTCTTGCCCGATGGTCGATGCGCGTATGCCAGACGGCAGTCGGGTTAACGCAATTATTCCGCCAATCGCGCTTGATGGCCCTTGCTTGTCAGTGCGTAAGTTTCGCAAGGACTTGCTGCAAAGTGCGGATTTGCTTGCGCATCAGTCGGTTGATGAAGCGGTCCTGCAGTTTATCCGGCTGGCCGTGAACCAACGCTGCAACGTACTGGTGAGCGGCGGCACCGGCACCGGTAAAACCACCATGCTCAATGTCATGAGCTTGTTGGTTGCTGAGCATGAGCGGATTGTCACCATCGAAGATACCGCTGAATTGCAGCTTAATCACCCGCACGTGGTGCGCCTCGAAACCCGTCCGCCGAATGCTGAAGGGCATGGTGAAGTGGCTGCCAGTGATCTGATTCGTAACGCCTTGCGGATGCGCCCGGACCGGATCATTCTCGGCGAGATTCGCGGCGTTGAAGTGATCGACGTATTGCAGGCGATGAACACCGGCCACGACGGTTCAATGAGCACCGTGCATGCGAACAGCGCGCAAGATGCATTGTTGCGTCTGGAAACCTTGGTCGGCCTCACCGGGCGTCAAGTTGCTGAGCGTACGTTGCGCCAGATGATTTGCGCTGCACTCGACGTAGTTATCCAGCTGACTCGCTTGCCCAATGGCCGCCGCTGCGTGAGTGAAGTGGTCGAGGTGGTCGGGATTCGTGATGATGTTTACGTCACCAACACCTTGTTCCGACTCGAGCGTCATTCTGGGAAATTCCTCCGCGAGGCAATGAATCCAGCCAGTGAAAAGCTTCAGCATACTTGGCGGGAACTCCAGTGAACGCGTCGCTGCTGTTGGCTGCAATTTGCCTGGTATTGGCTGCGTTGGCCTTGCTGGTTATGCAGTATGGCTGGCGCCAGTCACGCACCGAACATGTGATTGAGCGGCTCGGTCAAGCCAAACCCGAAATGATCAAGGATACCCGTTGGGGTTGGCTGGAACGTGCGTTTCTACGGGCAGGTCTGAAGTTACCCAATGAACGGCTCGGGCTCTTGTTCAGCCTCTGGATGGTGTTGCTGGTACTCGGTCAGCTCGTTGGCGGCTGGATGTTTGCTTTGGTTGCGCTGGTGATGCCGCCGTTAGGCCTGCATATGTTTCTGAGCTGGCGTTATCGTCGGCGTCTGCGGCGTGTGGTGCATCAGTTACCGCAGATGCTTGATCAGGTTATGCGCAGCCTGCAAACCGGTCGGACTTTGGGTGATGCATTGGTCAAGGGTATCGATACCGCGCCAGAGCCACTGCATGGCGCATTGGCGCGCGTGCAGCGTAACGTGAAATTAGGCGTTAGCTTGCCGGAAGCACTGGATGATGTTGCCGAACTGTATGAGCAAGAAGAGCTGCGGATTCTCGCCTTGGGCGTCAAGGTTAATCATCGCTTCGGTGGCAGTGCCAGCGAATTATTGGCTGGCCTGATCAAAGTGATTCAGGAGCGCGAGCAAATCGCCCGGCAGCTCCGCGCAATGACCGGTGAAACACGGCTGACGGCTGTGGTGCTGGGGGTACTCCCAGTTTCGATGGCTGCCTATATCCTGGCGGTGAATCCGGGCTATTTGATGAGCATGTGGCTCGATAGCAGCGGCCAAAAGATGCTCCTTTGCGCATTCATCCTACAAGTGCTGGGCACTGTGATGTTGTGGCGCATGCTGAGGAGTATCTGACATGGCTTGGGCGGTGATGGTATTGCTGCTGTCCATGGCGGCTGCATTGTTGATTGCCAATGCATTACAGCAACAGCGGGTACGGGCTCTTGTTGCCAAGCGCCTGGTTGGTGGCCGCGAGCAATCTCAGCATAAGGGACGGCGGGGCGATGCACTGATTCAGCAGCTCGGTCGTAGCGGTTTGGGACGCAAGCTACTCAGCCTTGATGGTGAAACGCACGTACTGCTCAACCGTATCGGCTGGCGGCGGGCCAATCAGCGGGCGTTGTACATGGCCTGCCAATTACTGTTGCCGTTTCTCATGCTCGGGCTGGTGGTGCTGGTGATTTCGTTTCTGGCCGAGCCCCCGGAAAAAGTCTGGGTGTTCTGGATACTGGCCCTGGGTTGCGGTTTTTTGTTGCCCAAACGCGTGCTGTCACTGGCAGCGGCTCGGCGTCAACAGCAACTGGTTAACGAAGTATCCATATTCATTCCGCTGTTGCGCATTTTATTTGATGCCGGCTTGACGGTTGAACAGTCCCTGCGGGTCATCACCCTGGAAAGTAAAAAATTACTGCCAGTACTCACGACAGAACTCGACGCAGTGCTCAAGCATGTTGACTCAGGGCTGGAGCTGGCAGACGAACTTAGCATCATGGGCAAGCAACTGGATGTCGATGAGCTGAGCGATAGCTTGGCGATTCTGCAGCAGCTTATTCGCCAGGGTGGCGGTGCAATGAGCTCTCTGCTGGCGCTGAAAAAGCTGCTCGATGAACGCCGCTTGACCAACCTTCAGGAGTACATCTCCAAGCTGTCAGGGAAGATGTCGGTGGTGATGATGCTGTTTCTGTTTCCTGCATTGCTGATCGTTCTGGCCGGGCCAGGAATGAGTGCAATCGGCCGCGCCCTTGGAGGTATTTCATGAAGTTTGCAACAGTGTTTGGCAGCGTGTTGTGCGCCGTGGTGTTAAGTGGCTGCACGGCCAATCAGATAATGCCGGGGTATGCCGCAGATAACGCTAAAGACTGTGCCAACAAGCCCACTCAGGAGCAGGAATTGGCGCTGAATCTGGCCAAAGAGATGGCGGATGAGGGGCGTCTGTATGCCGCGTTGGCTAACTTGCAAGGGCTGCCACAATCCTCACCGGAGGTGCGATTGCGTCAAGCGCGGATCATGCGCAGCATTGGTCGCGGAGAGTCTCAGGCGCTTTATCAAAGTTTGATTGGAACCTGTCTGACGGCCGCAGGTGAGCAAGGTCTTGGCCAGCTTGCAGCAGCGCGTGGTGATCAAGTCGAGGCCATGCAACGTCTCGAACGAGCTGCTGCCCTGGCGCCAACCGACGCCAAAATTCGCAATGACCTTGGCATGGTTTATCTCACGCAAAAGCGTACCGATGATGCTCGCTTTGAGTTTTTAACCGCCGTTGAATTGAGCCAGTCAGACAGCTTGCCAGCCACCAACCTGCTGGCCCTGTTGTTTGTAGAAAACAAGTCGCAGCAAGCCGCCGATCTGGTTTCACGCTTGCACTTGAGCGTGGCTCAGGTTCGTGAAGCGTTACAGCGTTCCGAACAGCTTAAATCCGCTGCACAGGTTCCATTACCGCTGGCCACTCAGGAGTCAGAAACTGAGCAAGCAGCAGTCGCCACAATCAGCGTATTCGCCGAAACCGTCAGCCAAATTGAACAGGACGTCCAGCCATGAACGGCTTGCCAAAACACCCTTTGGTCGTTTGCTATCTGATTGCTTTTGGTTTGCTTTTTCCGGCATCCGTCCACGCGGAAGAACCAGCAACGAGCAGGCCGATACCGCAGCATTCAAAAACCGAAAGTTGGCTCGCTATCCAGCGTGATGGCCGGGCGGCGTCAATGAAGTTGCAAAGGGCGACACCGGCTGAGCGCGAACTGGCATACCAGCGTTGGCTCGACAGTTATAGCCACCCGATCCCTGAGTTTTATGAACAGGAAACGGGCGGGCAAATGTCAACTGGCGGCAGTAACTAGTAGGGCGGACAACGCTTTTTTTGTCCGCCGTTTCAGCGGTGGATAGATACAACGATGGTGGACAAGTTGCACCTGTCACACCCCGCCCAAGTAGGGCGGACAACGCTTTTTTGTCCGCCGTTTCAGTGGCGAATAGATTCAACGATGGTGGACAAGTTGCACCTGTCACACCCGCCCAAGTAGGGCGGACAACGCTTTTTTTGTCCGCCGTTTCAGCGGTGAATAGATTCAACGATGGTGGACAAGTTGCATTTGTCACACCCTACGCGCAGGAGCAATAGCATGGCTAGCAGGCGTTCTCCTCAACATGCGCTGAGCTATCAACGCCAGCGCGGTGCGATTGGCATCATGGCGGCCTTGGTGATGCTGATGGCGCTTGCCTTTTTAATGCTGGCAATCGATAGCGGTCGCTTGTACTTGGAAAAGCGCAGCGTTCAGCGTGTGGCGGATATGGCTGCACTGGAAGCGGTGCTTCGTGATGGAAATTGCCAGGCGAGTGCTGGCACGACAACCGCGCAAACCTATGCGGCCGAGAACGCGCAAATCCGTAACGGCTTTACCCTTGATGCCCAGCGCACGCTGGTCGCGACATGCGGTAATGTCGATGAAAGCGGCAGCCGCCGTAGCTTTACTGCAGACACCACCGGCAGTGCGATTCAAGTTGATGCCCGTCGCGAGGTGCCCGCCAGCCTGATTCTGGGCGGGATATTCGGCCAGCAGGTGACAATCGCTGCCCAAGCTGTTGCAGCCAAGCGCGAGCCACTTGCCGCATTAACCTTGCGCACCACGCTGGCAACGGTTGACTCAACTCAGTCGCCGCTACTCAACGCCCTGATTGGTGGCCTGCTCGGTGGTTCGGTCAATCTCTCGGCAGTGGGTTGGGATGGCTTGGCCAAGAGCCAGATAAGCCTGCTGGATTATCTCGATCAACTGGCGATCAGTCAGGGTATTACAGCGGGGGATTATCAATCGTTGCTTGAGGAGAATCTGTCGCTCGGCACCTTGTTGGATGTTGCCGCGACCACGCTGCAGCAGTCGGGTACCAGCGCTGATCTGGATGCGGCGATTGCAGGGCTTACCGCTCTGTCTGCGGTGGTCCCAGCCGCCTCACCACTGCTGCAACTGGGCGAGCTGATCAATGTACAAAGCGCTACGCAGAAGGCGGGGCTAGATACCGCGCTCAATCTTCTGCAGTTGGTTCAGGGCACGGTCGAGTTGGCCAACAGTAAAAGCGCAGCCTTTGCCAGCCTGCCCATTACGGTGCCGGGGTTGAGCAACGTCACCCTGAATATCAAAGTCATCGAGCCACCACAATTGTCGGCCATCGGTAATCCTGAACTGGCCAAAGCAGACCCGTATGGACCGAATCAGATAGCCGTGCGCTCGGCGCAGATTCGCACCTATTTGAGCATTGATTTGAGTGGGGTAACCGATGCTTTGGATGGTCTTTTACAACCCGCAGCAGGAGCGTCGTTAAACAGTTTTTTGAATAGCGCGCTAAACCTCGATTTGGTCGGTGCTGTTGGAAATCTTATTGGTTCCCTGGCTTGTGTTGCACCGTTGTGTCCGCAGCTGAAGGTTAGTGCTGCGCAGGTATTACCCGGCGGTCAAGTTGACGTGATGCTCGATGTCGCCGAGGCGCAAGCACGGGTTACTGATTACAGCTGTACTAGTAGTACAGATAAGACTCTTGATGTTGATGTGACAACCGCTGCTCTAAATCTTGCAGTCGGTAAGTTGGGCAGTGATTCAGCAGATGCCTTGGACCAAATATTTAACGGCCCCAACACTCCGGTCGCCGAACCCTTTGCGTTAGTGAAGCTGGGTGAACAGACACTTAGACCGACATCGTGCTTACTAGGCTTATGCTCTGGACTGCAATGGGCAAAAGCGGGCGGCGGCTGGGTTTCAGACCCAAAACTAGCGGCGTTTACCGTTCGCTCCGGGCTTGGCCTCACCCTCAATTCAAGCGTAATAGGCAGTGGGGTGGATGTACCTTTGGTATACGAGTCGACAGCAAATCAACTGCCTAATGTAGGGGAGACGCCTCATTACGAGTTTATAGATGCTAACGACAGTGTGGTGGACAGCTTGGGCGCTACATTGGCAGGTCTCGATTTAGAACCCTATACAAGCAGCAGCCCAGGCTTACTGGGCGGCTTGATAAACACCTCGGTAGGTCTTATCAGTGCGCTGCTTGGTAGCTTGGAGGGTGTGATCAAGAACGTACTTGGGCCATTACTTGACCCACTTGTCAGCACGCTGCTTAACGGCTTGGGAATTGGCCTAGCTGAAGCCGATGTCGGTGCCAACCTGACATGCGGCAGTCGCGCTGAGTTGTTGTTATGAACTCGGTAGCGCGCTGCTCTTTTGCAGTTACTGGCTCTGCGGGTGCAAGTGCTCGTGGTCAGCTGGGCATTAAACGCAGCGCTCCATCAATGAGCGGTTGCCGCAGAGCCTTCACTCTTTCGACTCGGCGACAGCGCCAAAGCCAATTGCGTGCGGTTATGCATATGGGTCAGGCGCAGTACCTGCGACACGTAGAGTTTCACCGTATTTTCGGTAATCCCCAATTCGCAGGCGATCTGATAGTTGGTCAGGCCCTTGCCAATCAGGCGTGCGACTTCCAGTTGCCGTGGAGACAGTTGGTTGAAGTGTGCGGGGATTGCTTCAGCAGACTCTGCGGCAGGAGTGAGTTCAGGCTGGCCAAAGTGACTGCGCATCTGGTGCAGATCCAGATGCAACTCGCCGATAGACTCAGCCAGAAAGTGCAGCTTCTGGTTCATCTGGTCGAGTTTAGCGCCATCGTCCATGCGCTCTTGCAAGTGCCGTTCAAGGCGCCTGACCGCTCGGCCAACTTCATCCATATTGATGGGTTTTTGATAGAAGTCTGCAACGCCCGCCCGCATTGCCGAAACCACATCCTGGGTTTTGGTTTGACCCGTGAAAATAATCGCTTCGAACTGGCGATTACCGTCGTAGGTCTTCTCCAACGTATTGATCAGGCTGATGCCATCCTTGCCCGGAAGATGCAAATCGCTGAGCACAATGCCGATTTGCGGGTCCGCGCAGAACAATTCGATCGCTTCGTGCGCGCTGTGACAACCAATGCAGGTGTAGCCACTGTGATTAAGAAACTCGCAAAGTTCTTCAACGATATCCGGTTCGTCGTCCACGACGAGGAGTTTTACCACGCGTTGATGCCTTTCCATGTCAGCTCACCCGGTTGCTTTAATTTTTTTAATGGTTTTGATGTTGTGTTAGCAGCTCATGCCCATACGCCGAGCAACCCATGCATAGAAATCAAAGACTTCAAGCAGTGAGTACGCTCGTCCCATACTTAAGGTATAGCACTTTGTTTGTATTCAGAAAGTTTTAGTCAGAATAAAGGATGTCAAAAAACCACCGAAAAGAAATAGCCCGTATGGATAAGCTGTTTTTGAGTGTGGTTTCAGGTATTTGAGTCGTTTTTGTGTGTTGCTGCTGAGGGTTGGCCAAATCTTGTTTGCAGAAGCTGTCCACGCGATGAAGCAGATACCAGCGACAGCAATCGTCATCAATAGCATTTGGCTGTTGCTGCTAAGGCCAATGAAGACCAGCAGCTTGACGTCTGCCGCTCCCAGCTTGTTAAGCATGTAACCGGGCAGGCTGAGTAATATGGCGAAGGCCGCGGCAATAAAGGCCTCCACGGGTGTGTGGCCCAGCAGGCTTTCAGCGCGGAGCAATAAATAGATAAGGGCGAAGGCAATGCCGCCGAATGTCAGCCAATTGGAAATGCGCTTTTGCTGCACATCTTGTGCGGCGCAGACCGCAAGCCAGACGAGCAAAATAGCGATATTCATGGGTGTTGTGTGCTCTGTTAGTTGAGGATCAGGAAATGGTACGTTCGTACAATAGAGTGAATGCTCTACAAATTAAACTGAATCTTCAACCCTGCTTGGATTGCGGGTGTGCAGTGGAGGCATCGAAAATGCAACAGATCATTACAAGGGAGCCTCTGAAAAAGGTAGCGAGCGACGGGAGTACAAGGCGAAAAGATGCGAAGACGCGCAGTTTAGTTGCCCTAAATGAGCATTCTGAGCAGCTTTTCAACGCAGTAATACCTAGCGCAGTAGTTTTTCAGAGGTTCCCAAGGGCTTTTGGTCGCCGCCAGAGAGGAGCTGCCGCGATCGAGTTCGCGTTGGTATTCGTACTGTTTTTTGCAATTTTCTACGGCACCGTCAGTTATAGCCTGCCATTGTTGATGATGCAGTCTTTTAACAACGCAGCCGCCGAGGCGGTGCGCCAAGCCGTTGGGCTGGTACCGGGGCAGGCGGATTACCAGCAGGAAGCGTCAGATGTTATTGATCAACAGCTGAGCTGGATGCCCAACTCAACCCGTGACCTGGTCGCGGTTGTTATCACCGCACCGGGTGCTGACGGTGTGATGAGTGTGCGCATCAGCTATCCGTACAACACAAACCCACTGGTGCCGTTTTTGGTCTTGCCGGGTATTGGGCGAGTGCCGAACTTACCAGATGATCTTGTTGCAACAGCTAGCATCAAGTTGAATAACTAAGGAAAGGCTATGGCGAGCTGGTTCGGTTTCACCCCTAAACATGATCTGACCGCCAGCAATCATTTACCTGCGGATTCAGAGCCGCAGCCGTCAGTAAATACGCCGCCAAGTTCGGCGGGGCTGAGCCTTTATCTGGACACCCAAGGCTTGGTTACACGCATCGCCGGGCCATTAGCCGCGCGTTTGGCAATAGCTGTAACACAGCATCCACTAAATGATTATTTGTGCAAAGGCTCGGCCTTGGCAGCCGATATTCCGAGCTATCAACAGCAGATGCTTGAACTTGATTTCAACGGTCGTGGTGGCGCGGTTATAACCCTGCGTGGCTGGCTGCAGGCCCATGCCGGAGGCTGGCTGCTGCAACTGTTGGATGTGTCTGATTTAGTCGAGCAGGCGCGCAGCAGCGACTTGCGCCGTCATGTGCTGACCGAGGCCGCTGACTTTGCCCAGCGCCTGGGTTATCAATCAGGAGAGCGTTTGCAGTCTGCGACGGTCGAGGTGTTGTCTGAGTTGCGCCAAAGGTTACGTATTCCCAGCGTGGCGATTGCCCTGCGTGATAAGGCCGGTGACTGGCGGGTTTATGCCCAGCAAAATGTGCATAACAGCCAAGTTTGGCGCGATGAACAGGCGCTGGGGAAGATCTTTGACGACTTGGAACAAGCCAGTCCGCAGCAGCTCAGTGCGCTGACGTTAACCAAACATCCCGGACTTCAGGTGTTATTTCCTCAAGGTCTTGGCTTTATTACGCCGTATCAGTACCAAGGGGTTACATCTGCTTGGCTGCTCTGTGCAGGCTTTGACGCCCAAATGCATGCTCCGGCGTTGCAGGTTGCCGACTGGACACGTTTATTTGACCAGATTGGAGCCGCATTAACCGGGCGCTTGCAAGCACTGCAGCAGGCTCATCAGCAAGACCGGCAAAGTGCCTTGCAAGGTTTACTGGGTGCCGGTTGGTGGGAGTTCAACAGCCTTGATCAACGATTGCAATTGGCGCCAGAGCTAGCCGCTACGCTGGGCATTGAGCTTGCCAGCGGACTTGAATTGCCCGCATGGCTTGAGCGCATTCATGCCGGTGATCGTGACGAGTTTCGGGTGCGTCTTAATCGCTTGATTGCGGGGGGGCAGAGTTTTATCCAGTGCCTGCGGTTGCAGGTTGCTGATGAAACTGTCGGTTATAGCTGGTATCGCCTGCAAGCCCTGGCCAAAGGGGCGGGCAATAATCTGCGCATTTATGGCTTTCTGATCGATATCAGCGATATTAAAGAGCAGCAAGCCAGAGCTTCGGAGGCGCATGAGCGCTTAAGCAATCTGATCGCCAGCGCGCCTGCGGTGATTTACGTGCAGCGCTACAACGATGGGGCTTTAAGTCTGGAGTTTTGCAGCGACAGTTTGCAGCCCTTGCTGGGTTGGAGTCTGGCCGAGCTGCAAGCGGGTTTACTCGCAGAAATAGTTCATCCGGATGACCACGAAACCTTCTTCAATCGTGCGCGGCAGTTACTGCGAAGCGGCTCGGTCAGTTGTCGCTATCGGCTGCGTGACCGTCAAGGCAACTATCACTGGTTGCTGGATGAGTCGAAATTACTGCGCGATGAATTGGGTCAGCCGCGAGAAGCTGTTGGCCTGTGGCTGGACATCACCGAAGCCACGCTTGCTGCTGAGCGTATCCGCGAGAGTGAGGAACGTTACCGGATTTTGGTCGAGGATTCGCCAGCGATGATTTGCCGTTATCTGCCCGACCTGACGCTCAACTTCGCCAACCGGCCGTTAGCGGATTATCTGGAACGCAGCACTGAGCAACTTATTGGTGCCAACCTTGGCGAGTGGCTTTCTGCCGAGCAACGTGAGGCCTTTGCGCAACGCCTGCTTGGCCTCACGCCAGAGCAGCCAATCAGCACCGCTGAAATATGCATGCAGTTGCCGGGGCGTGAGCATGCCTGGTGGGTGTGGGCCGATCGCGGAATTTTTGATGAGCAAGGCAACCTGCTTGAAGTACAGGCCGTTGGGCGTGACAACACCGAAGTGCGAAAAGCCCAGCAGCAGCTGTTTCAAGGCGCGAAGATGGCCACGCTCGGCGAGATGGCGACCGGCATGGCCCATGAGTTGAACCAGCCACTGAATGTGATGCGCATGGCTGTGGCCAATACCCTCAAGCGCATCGCAGCTGGTGACGTACCTGCCGAATACTTGGAAGACAAGCTGAAGCGGATTGAGGCGCAGGTGCTGCGTGCGGCGCGAATTGTCGATCATATGCGGGTGTTCGGGCGCCGTTCCGAGGCGGAGCATGCGTTGTTTGATCCGATGCAGGCAATAGAAGGTGCCATGTCGCTGCTGCGCGATGGTTTATTGGGCAAAGGTGTCGAGCTGCATTTTGAACCGGTAGATTTTACGGTCAAGGTCAGTGGCCACGGCGATCAACTTGAGCAGGTGTTGATCAATCTGATGGTCAATGCCCGCGATGCGCTGTTCTCGCGGCTGGAGCGTGAGCCTGAGTTTGCGCCGCGTATTGCGTTGTCCGCTACTTTATTGCCAGAAGGCGTGTTGATTGAGGTGCAGGACAACGCCGGAGGCATAGAACCGCGTTTGCTTGAGCGAATCTTCGAGCCGTTTTTCACCACTAAACCTGCGGGCAAAGGCACAGGTTTGGGGTTGTCGGTAAGCTTCGGCATTATCGAACAAATGGGCGGGCAGTTAAGGGTTTTCAATCGCGAGGAGGGCGCCTGTTTCAGCATCCTGCTGCCGCCAGCTTCTAGTTCCAGCCTTTAGTATGGCAAAGCATAACTAAAGTTCTGTCGAGTGCTGGCGAAAAGCTACGTACCAGCTAGTCTTCATCGTGCTACGTTCCGGCAATGTATCGGGACGACAACTGCCTGATGCAGGAGAATCACGATGGATATGAATCGTCGACAGTTCTTCAAGGTCTGCGCTGTAGGCCTTGGAACGTCGAGCCTAGCGGCATTGGGGGTTGCACCGCCCAATGCCTATGCCGACCAGATACGCCATTTCAAACTGGCGCGCACGATCGAAACGCGCAATACCTGTCCTTACTGCTCGGTCGGTTGCGGCCTGATTATGTACAGTCAGGGCGATGCCGCGAAAAACGTTGCGCAAAACATCATCCATATCGAAGGTGATTCTGATCACCCGGTCAATCGCGGCACCTTGTGCCCTAAAGGCGCCGGGCTGCTCGACTTTGTGCACAGCGAAAGCCGCCTGAAGGTTCCGCAGGTGCGTGAAGCTGGCTCAAATGAGTGGAAAGATATTGAGTGGGACACTGCGCTGGAGCGAATTGCCAGGCATATGAAGGAGGATCGTGATGCCAACTTCATTGAAACCAACGAGCAAGGCCAAAGGGTCAATCGTTGGTTGAGCACCGGCTTTCTCGCTGCGTCGGCATCGTCCAATGAAGCGGGTTACATCACTCATAAAGTGGTGCGTTCACTCGGCATATTAGGATTCGATAACCAAGCACGTGTCTGACACGGCCCGACGGTGGCAAGTCTTGCCCCGACGTTTGGCCGCGGCGCCATGACCAATCACTGGACCGACATCAAGAATGCCGATCTGGTTTTGATTATGGGCGGCAACGCTGCTGAAGCGCATCCGTGCGGCTTCAAGTGGGTGACCGAAGCCAAGGCGCATAACAACGCCAAGCTGATTGTGGTCGATCCGCGCTTTACTCGTTCCGCATCGGTGGCAGACTTGTACGCGCCTATTCGTACCGGCTCGGACATCGCCTTCCTCGGCGGACTGATCTATTACCTGATCGAAAACGACAAGTACCAGCACGAGTACGTCCGTAACTACACCGACGTCAGCTTTATCGTGCGCGAAGGTTATGATTTCGAAGCCGGGTTCTTCAGCGGCTACGACGAAGCCAAACGCGGCTATCCGGACAAATCCGGCTGGGGCTACGAAGTCGGTGAAGATGGCTATGCCAAGGTTGACCCGACCCTGAGTCATCCACGCTGCGTATTCAACCTGTTGAAGAAGCATTACAGCCGCTATACGCCGGACATGGTCAGCAGCATTTGCGGCACGCCGAAAACCCAGATGATGCAGGTTTGGGAGACCATCGCCGAAACCTCGGCACCGGGCAAAGTCATGACCATCATGTACGCGCTCGGCTGGACTCAACACTCAACCGGCTCGCAGATGATTCGTGCTGGCGCCATGTTGCAGTTGCTGTTGGGCAATATTGGTATGCCAGGCGGCGGCATGAACGCCTTGCGCGGTCACTCCAATATTCAGGGGCTGACGGATCTTGGCTTGCTGTCGAACTTGTTGCCGGGCTATCTGACGCTGCCCAGCGATGCCGAGCAGGACTACGCGGGCTACATTGCCAAGCGCACCAGTAAACCGCTGCGTCCGGGGCAACTTTCATACTGGCATAATTACGAGAAATTCCATGTCAGCCTGATGAAGGCCTGGTACGGCAAAAACGTCAACGCTGAAAATAATTGGGGCTACGACTGGCTGCCTAAACTCGATGCACCAGGGCCGGGTTACGACGTACTGAAAGTCTTCGACATGATGTACCAAGGCAAGGTCAATGGTTACTTTTGTCAGGGTTTCAATCCGATTGCCTCGTTCCCGAACAAGGCCAAGATTGGCGCGGCGCTGGCCAAGCTTAAATACCTGGTAATCATGGACCCGCTGGCGACAGAGACCTCTGAGTTCTGGCGTAACGTTGATGAGTTCAACGACGTTAATACCGCAGATATTCAGACCGAGGTGTTCCGCCTGCCAACCTCATGTTTCGCTGAGGAAGATGGTTCGCTGGTCAACAGTGGCCGTTGGCTGCAGTGGCACTGGAAAGGCGCAGAGCCACCGGGCAAAGCACGAACTGACATCCAGATCATGGCCGGTTTGTATCACCGCTTGCGTGAGAAGTACTCCAAGGACGGCGGTAAATTCCCGGACCCAATCCTTAACCTTGACTGGCCGTATTTGCAGCCGGATGAACCGTCGGCGGAAGAACTCGCGAAGGAGTATTCAGGTAAGGCGATAACCGATCTGACCGACCCTGCAAGCGGCGCATTGCTGGTTAAAGGTGGCGATCAACTGGCCGGATTTGCACAATTGCGCGCCGACGGCAGTACATCCAGCGGATGCTGGCTGTTCTGTGGCTCCTGGACCCAGCAGGGCAACCAGATGGCGCGGCGTGACAACTCGGACCCGTACGGTATCGGTCAAACCCTTGGCTGGGCTTGGTCATGGCCTGCTAACCGGCGGATTCTCTACAACCGTGCATCTGCCGATGTGGCAGGCAATCCGTGGCAAGGCCTGAAAAAGCCGCTGGTGTTCTGGAACGGCAAGTCATGGGCTGGCGCCGATGTGCCTGACTTCAAGGCGGATTCACCGCCAGAGGCGGGGATGAATCCGTTCATCATGAACCCGGAAGGGGTGGCGCGATTCTTTGCTGTCGACAAGATGGCCGAGGGCCCATTCCCTGAGCATTACGAGCCGTTTGAAACACCAATCGGGCGCAACCCGCTGCATCCTGACGACCCGCGTGTCACCAGCAACCCCGCTGCGCGGGTGTTCAAGGGTGATATGGAGCTGTTTGGCAGCGCGGCTGACTTCCCGTATGCCGCAACTACTTACCGGCTGACTGAGCACTTCCACTTCTGGACCAAGCACTGCCGTCTGAACGCGATTGTGCAGCCCGAGCAGTTTGTGGAAATGAGTGAGGTGCTGGGTAAGGAATTGGGTATCGCCGCAGGCGATTGGGTCAAGGTGTCGAGCAACCGTGGCTACATCAAGGCGGTTGCGGTGGTGACCAAGCGCCTCAAGCCGCTGACGGTCGATGGTAAAACCGTGCACCAGATCGGCATCCCGATTCACTGGGGGTTCTCCGGTACGGCGCGCAATGGTTACCTGACCAACACCTTGACCCCCTTCGTTGGTGACGCCAATACGCAAACGCCGGAGTTCAAGTCCTTCCTCGTCAACGTGGAAAAGGCATAGGAGCTGACGCATGGCTACTCAAGACATCATCGCCCGCTCCGCCACCACGACCCATTCGCCGTCCATTCGGCAGATTGACGAGGTGGCCAAACTCATCGACGTGTCCAAGTGCATCGGCTGCAAGGCTTGCCAAGTGGCGTGCTCGGAATGGAACGACCTGCGTGACGAGGTCGGTCATAACCACGGCACCTACGAAAGCCCGGCAGACCTCAGCGCCGACTCCTGGACCCTGATGCGTTTTGCCGAGCACGAAGACGAAGCAGGCAAGCTCGAATGGCTGATTCGCAAGGACGGCTGCATGCACTGCGCCGAACCGGGTTGCCTGACCGCGTGCCCGAGTCCGGGGGCGATTGTGCAGTACGCCAACGGTATCGTCGATTTCAATCAGGACCACTGCATCGGTTGCGGTTACTGCATCACCGGTTGCCCATTTGATGTGCCGCGTATCTCGAAAAAAGATAACAAGGCCTACAAATGCAGCCTCTGTTCAGACCGTGTTGGCGTAGGTCAGGAGCCGGCCTGCGTCAAAACCTGCCCAACTGGCGCGATTGTCTTCGGCACCAAGGAAGACATGAAGGATCACGCCGCCGAGCGCATCGTCGACCTTAAATCACGTGGCTATGAAAACGCCGGTTTGTATGACCCGCCAGGTGTCGGCGGCACCCATGTGATGTATGTGCTGCACCATGCTGACAAGCCAGCGCTGTACTCCGGCTTGCCTGCGGACCCAACCATCAATCCGATGGTTCAGGTCTGGAAAGGCGTGGCTAAGCCATTGGGGTTACTGGCAATGGGCGCAACTGTATTGGTCGGCTTCTTCCACTACTTGCGTGTTGGGCGCAACGTGGTTGAAGAGGACGAGCATCCTGCAGCTGTCGACACGGCCGTGCACAAGGTTGATCCAGCGGTGCATGAATTCGACCCTAAAGCCCCGCGCTGAGTGAAATGATCAATCTCTGCAACGGCGCAGGTCGATGCAGAGGTTAGAAGGAGTCAAGATGAAACATGACATCCAACGCTACACCGCAGGCGAGCGCAGCAATCATTGGGCGGTCGCGATTCTGTTTGTCCTCGCGGGTTTATCGGGGCTGGCGCTGTTTCACCCGGCCTTGTTCTGGCTGAGTCACCTGTTTGGTGGCGGGGTGTGGACGCGCATCTTGCATCCGTTTATCGGCATCGCCATGTTCCTGTTTTTCATCTGGCTGGTAATGCGCTTCATGAGCCACAACATGATCCATAAAAGGGACGTGCAGTGGCTCAAGCAAGCGGGCGATGTGATGGCCAATCGCGAAGGAAACATGCCAGAAGTCGGTCGCTACAACGGCGGCCAGAAGTTGCTGTTCTGGGTATTGCTGGTGTGCATGTTGCTATTGCTGGTGACAGGCATAGTGATCTGGCGCGAGTACTTCAGCCATCTGTTTGGCATCGACATAATTCGCTTGTCTGTGCTGCTGCATGCGGTGGCTGCGCTGGTGCTGATTGTCAGCATCATCGTGCATATCTATGCCGGTATCTGGGTCAAGGGCTCGGTCGGCGCGATGCTTACCGGCTGGGTTAGCAAAGGCTGGGCGCGCAAGCATCACAGCCTTTGGTATAAAGAAGTCGAGAAGGGCGAGAACAAACATTGAGCCAAGGTGGCGTGCGGGTGCATTGCACTCGCATACCGCTCGCTTTCATATTGAGTTGCGACTGCACTCATTAAGCTGTTTTGCGAAAGGAGTCCTGCGTGTCAGGCAGAATATTAGAGCGCGGCGAAATCGAAGCGTCGGCAAATATCCCCCCGTTTCTCAATCCCTCTACCCCAGCATTATTTCAGCGCCGTGCTGAGCGCTTTAAAACCCTCGCTCAGAACCACCCACTGAGCGGTTATCTACTGCTTATGGCGCAGCTCTGCGAAGCACAACATCGGGCGCTCGCGGCGCTGCCTGCCTTGCCGGGGCCAGACCAACGTGCGTTGGACCTGAGTCGTGAACATCGCATGCCGCCTCTGGCGTTCGAGGCATTGGTCCGTGGCGATGATTGGCTGCAAGCGCTGGATAAAGTGCTTGAGCAGTTCAGCGTGCAAGACAACCCTGCCGTTACGGCGGCGCTGCAACAGCTGACCCAAGCGGATAGCGGCCAGCGCAAGGCGTGGGCGGTGAACCTGTTAAGCGGCCAGTTTGATTTGCTGCCCGCAGCCGTGGTGCCATTTCTCGGTGCTGGGCTGCAGGTGGCGTTTAGTCATTGGCTGCTGGCATTGCCAGAAGGCACCTTGTCTGAGCGCGAAAGCTGCACTCAATGCCCAGCCTGTGGCTCGCCACCTGTTGCCGGCATGATTCGCCATCGTGGCAAGCAGATTGGCTTACGTTACCTGACCTGTTCGCTGTGCTCCTGTGAGTGGCATTACGTGCGGGTTAAATGCAGCCACTGTGAAGAGAGCAAGCAACTCGCTTACCTGTCGCGTCAGCTTGATGATGCAAAGCCCGAGGCCGCACCCATTCGTGCAGAGGTTTGCCCGAATTGTCAGGGCTACTTGAAACACTTCTACCTTGAATACGACAGCGAGGCAGATGCTTTGGCTGATGATCTGGCCAGCCTTGATCTGGATATGATGGTCGCCGACGCAGGCTATATGCGCCGGGCGCCAAACCTCTTGCTTGCCCCCGGCGCGGAATGAGAGCCTACACTGAGGTGTGCCCCATACGTTAAGGACGCTTGATGACGCCTGTTCGTCTACCTTCTGTCGACCGCTTGCTGCGCAGCCCGGCTATCGCGCCACTGCAACAACGCTATGGCCGCGAAGCCATGCTCAAAACCCTTCGCGACCTGCTCGATGAGCTACGTGAGCCTGCACAAAATGGTGCCTTGGCTGCCATTGAACTCAGCGAGGCAGTGCTGGCCGGGCGAGTCGGGGAACGTCTCGCTGCGCAGCACGCCAGTAAAATTCGCCGGGTGTTCAATCTCACGGGCACCGTGTTGCACACTAATCTGGGTCGCGCCTTATTGCCGGAAGTGGCCATTGAAGCCGTCAGCCTCGCCGCACGTTATCCGCTCAATCTTGAATTCGATCTTGCCACCGGCAAACGCGGCGACCGTGATGACTTGATCACCGGTCTGATCCGCGAGCTGACCGGCGCCGAAGCGGTAACTGTGGTCAACAACAACGCCGCAGCGGTACTGCTCACCCTCAACAGTCTGGGCGCCCGCAAGGAAGGGGTGATCTCACGTGGCGAGTTGATCGAGATTGGCGGCGCTTTTCGCATTCCCGACATCATGTCGCGCGCCGGGGTGAAACTGGTTGAGGTCGGCACCACCAATCGCACCCACGCCCGCGATTACGAAGCGGTGATCAACCCGCGCACCGGCTTGCTGATGCGCGTACACACCAGCAACTACAGCGTGCAAGGCTTTACCGCCAGCGTGCCGACGGCGCAGTTGGCCAGCATCGCCCACGCCCACAATCTGCCGCTGCTCGAAGACTTGGGCAGCGGTACGCTGGTTGATTTGACCCGCTGGGGCTTGCCCAAAGAGCCAACCGTGCAGGAAGCGCTGCGCGACGGCGCGGATATTGTCACTTTCAGTGGCGACAAACTCCTCGGCGGCCCACAAGCTGGTTTGATTCTTGGCAGCCGTGAGCTGATCAACAAGATCAAAAAGAACCCGCTCAAGCGAGCCTTGCGCGTTGATAAGCTGACCCTTGCCGCGCTGGAAGCGGTGCTCAAACTCTATCGCGACCCAGACAGCCTGGCCGAGCGCCTCACCAGCTTGCGTCTGCTCAGTCGTCCGCAGGCGCAAATCATGGAGCAGGCACAACGGGTCGCCCCGCTGATCGAGCAACAGTTTGGCCAAGGCTGGCAAGTCTCGGTGCAAGCAGCCTTGGGCATGATCGGCAGCGGCGCCCAGCCGGTTGCACGCTTGCCCAGCGCAGCCATCTGCATTCGACCGCTGCAATCCAAGCGCCTGCGCGGGCGCGCGTTACGCAATCTGGAAGAAAACCTGCGCTGCTTGCCGATTCCAGTGCTCGGTCGTATCGACGATGACGCGTTGTGGCTGGATCTGCGCCAACTGGATGACGAGCCTGCATTCACCGCGCAGTTGCATCTGCTAACCGAGGATTAGACCTTGATCGTCGGCACGGCAGGGCACATCGACCACGGTAAAACCGCATTGCTGCAGGCACTTACCGGGCAGCAAGGTGACAAGCGCCCGGCAGAGCGCGAACGCGGTATCACCATTGATCTGGGTTACCTCTACGCCGATCTTGGCGATGGCCAGCTCACCGGCTTTATTGATATGCCGGGCCACGAGCGCTTTGTGCATAACATGCTCGCCGGTTCCAGCGGCATTGACCTGCTGCTGTTGGTGGTCGCGGCGGATGATGGCGTCATGCCGCAAACCCGCGAGCATCTGGAGATTGCGCAGCTTTTGGGCATCCGCCGCGCGATTGTGGCGCTGAGCAAAATCGACCGGGTCGATAGCCAGCAAGTGATCAAGGTACAGCAGCAAATCACACAACTGCTCAGCGCTGGTCCGCTTGCAGGTTCGGCGATCTATCCCGTATCGAGCGTTGCAGGTGACGGCATCGCTGAACTCCGCGAGGCACTTAAAAACAGCGCGGAGCATATGCAGCAGCGCAGTGTCAGCGGCTACTTTCGCTTGCCTGTGGATCGCGCATTCAGCGTTTCCGGGTCGGGCATTGTAGTCACGGGCACCGCCAAGGCCGGGCAGGTTGCCGTGGGCGATGAATTGACGCTCAGCCCCAGTGGCCGCAGCGTGCGCGTGCGCAGCATTCATGCGCAAAACCAACAGGCTGAGCACGCCATCGCCGGGCAACGCGTGGCGCTGAATATCACCGGCGAGCGCTTGGCGCTGGAGCATGTACGCCGCGGTGATTGGCTGCTGACGCCAGCGCTGCATGCACCGACTACACGCATTGATATCCAGCTCGAAATACTGCCCGGCGAAAGCCGCGACTTCAGCCACTGGACGCCGGTGCATGTGCATCTTGCCGCCCAGGATGTCACCGGCCGTGTGGCGCTGCTGGAAGGTACTCAGGTCGAGCCGGGTAACACCGCGCTGGCGCAGATTCTGCTGAACGCGCCGGTGCATGCAGTGCATAACGACAGGCTGGTTTTACGCGACCAGTCGGCGCAACGCACCGTGGCCGGCGGGCGGGTGCTCGACCCATTTGCCCCAGCGCGCAACCGACGCTCCGAGCCACGCTTGGCGCAACTCAATAGCCTGCTGGTTGATGAGCTTGAGGGCGCGCTACCGGCGTTGCTGCAGCGTGCATTCAATGGTCTTGATCCAACACTTATTGAGCGTCAGTTCAATCAGCCTCGGGCGTTGTGGGCGTTACCTGATGATGTGCAGGAAATCAGCACGCGACTCGGCCCCCGGTTATTCAGCCGCAGTGTTTGGCAGCAATTAACCGCGCAGTTGCTAGAAGGTTTACAGCGTTTTCATTCCGAGTGCCCGGATGAACTGGGCCCCGACCGCGACCGTTTAAGGCGTTACGCATTGCCCGTTCTAGAGCGTCCAGTGTTTATCAGCCTGCTTGAACAGCAACTTGCGTCTGGCGCCGTCGCCAACAGCGGCCCGTGGCTGCATTTACCTACGCATCAGGTGCAACTCAGCGAGACGGATGAAGCCTTGCGCGAACAACTCTGGCCATTACTGCTCGCCGGAAAATTCGACCCACCTTGGGTGCGCGACCTGGCCAGCACCTTGCAACAGCCAGAGGCTGACGTGCGTTTACTGCTGCGCAAATTGGCCAGGCTCGGCATGCTCCATCAAGTGGTCAAAGACCTGTTCTACCCCGAACAAAGCATCCGTCAACTGGCTGCAATCGCAGTGACTATCGAACAACAAAACGGCTCGATCAAACCCGCCATCTGGCGTGACAGCCTCAACATCGGCCGCAAGCGCAGCATTCAATTACTCGAATACTTCGACCGGATTGGCTTCACCCGAAGGCTGGTTGGCGAACGTAAAATCAGAGCGGATTCGGCGCTGGCCGAGGTCAAATAATACCGATGCAACCACTGGGTAAACCTCAGGAAATATTATGGCTTCAGCCTTCGCCCACGCAGTCGTGCCACTGGTTGTTTACGCCGTCTTCAAAGGCGAGTCGATGAACCTGCGTTTGCTGGTGCTGGCGATTGTCTTGGCCATCGCACCTGATGCAGACGTACTGGCTTTCAAGTTCGACGTAGCCTATGGCTCGGAATGGGGACACAGAGGTTTTACCCACTCATTATTTTTTGCTGGCTGCATAGCGGCTTTCTTCACGCTGTTCGCCAAGCAGCTTCAATCAAGCCCCTTGATCGTCTTCTTCATGTGCTTCACCGCCTGCGCTTCGCATGCCGCCTTGGATGCGATAACCAATGGCGGGCAAGGTATAGCCTTGTACTGGCCGTTTAGTCAGGAGCGCGTGTTTTTCCCGTTCAGACCGGTACAGGTATCGCCAATAGGCGTTAGCGCTTTTTTCACCGACAGAGGGCTCAGAGTGATCGCCTCTGAAATGGTTTGGATATTTATTCCGGGGGTTGTGATTGGTTTGGTTGGCGTTTTAGTAAGGCGGAAACTGAGTTAACGAAGGTGAAGTGACTTGTTATTTGATGTGAGCCAAGTAATAGCCCATGCAATGGGCAGCCAATTGCAAAATGATTGGCCAGGGTTTTCAAAAAATGTTGGGCAGCGATCAGTTCAAGCTGCATCGATGGGTTATGCTCGGTTTGACGCTTTGGGGCACTAGGGCGAGTGCCGAGCAGGACACTTGAATCAACATGGAAGGCAATCACGCCCGGTGGCGTGGCCGGGCTTCAAACCCGGTAGGGGACGGCAGCCGTTCCTAGGTGGGTTCGACTCCCACTGCCTTCCGCCATTTTTTGCTTCTACCGAGGGTCGGTCATAGGGGTAAGTGGTGTTTGAATTGAAGGTGGTCAAAAAAACGTGGTCTGTCCCCTATTGTTCTATTGTTATGCTTTGTTAAGCTTTTCTGACGTCCAGTTATATATAGAATGTTTCGCAACGCCCAATAATAACTCGTAATTAGGAAGGATTACTTCCTTAATGTTATAACCATCATACTCTCTAACTTCCTGGAAAAAACGATTTAAAGAGGGGTTGGGATCAGTATGAGGGGGTTGTTCGCCACGATGGACAAAGCACGAACGATGCGCATAGACATCAGATAGTATCAAATTAATTTCTTCTTGAGTAAAGTCATCTGGGTATTTTTCAAACCAGTGCTTACCTGTTAAATTTTCAAAATTGTGTGAAGGATTGATCTCTTTAATTGAATCAGCCATGTCCTGCATCGGATGCACAATATATTGCTCCCAATTTTCTACGGGGGCATATTGTTCTATAAACTTTACAAATCGTTCGCGTAAATATTCATTTTTCCCTCGCGAATGAAGATAAGCCTCCAAAAGAGACTGAAATAACGGATCTTCATTAGATTTTTCTTTCCACGCAGCCTCATCAGCATCCTTTCTTTTTACCTTATCCCTTTTGATTGCTTTTTGAGCAACAGACTCAATCGCTGAAACGATCAAAAGGTATGCAAGACCAAAATCATCTCTCTTTGTAATCAGGGAGAGATGAATAAGCCTCAGGCTTTGCATGACAATGCGATATATTTTGTATTCAAGAGAGAACAAAATATCAATAAGGTTTGATATCTCTTCCTTCATTTGATCTTGCTTTGACTTTGAAAGCCTTGAGTAATTAGCTCCCGGGCCAGCCACTAACACGGGATGAATAATTGCAAGCTGATGAATGTCGTGTTCCGATAATTCAGTGCGCCTACATAAGTAATCATCTCTAGTAGACTTGCATGGCTTGAGAGTTACTGCGGAAACTATTGTCGATAATGCAACTCCAAAAAGGTGTGGGTTATGAGTGCCCACCCATTCAGGATTGTTCACTTTGCTAATAAATGCTGAATAAGCTCCAGGTAAAGTTACCTCAATTGAAGGCGATACCTGAAATCTTCGTAAATTCCACTCTTCACTTATTTTAAAAGGAGTCAACAAAAAGGAATAGCTTTCTCCTTTATCGTAAGTGCGGTAGTCGTCACGCTCTCTGCGAAAAGCGTCAATGCATTCGTCGAACAAGACATGATCAGCAGTTACGGCTCTGGACACTCGTTACTCCTAAAGCTTAACGCCACCAGAACGCGCGGCTTTGTTGTGAAGGCGAAGCCGCAACGAAAAAGCCGTCGCTGTGCCTGGCATTGTTAACTATTTGGTATTGCCTCGGAAAAAGTAGTTTCACCAACGCACCAAGTTCTAATAACTCTATATCCATGCTCTGTTAAAAGTTGCTCAATAGCCGTTCTGTCAAAAACCCCATAGTATGAAGTACCTTTCGGCCCGGAATGTAAGAACCCGTACAGCAACCTCTCGCCAGATTCGTATCTTTTGAAATAGGAGCTTCTATGTTGGTTTACAAAGATAGCGAGACCGTCTTTCTTAAGAAGTCTAAATATGTGGTTCATAACGTCCGATATCGTCTCTTTGCAAGGAATTGCCGATAGTACGTTAGTGCATGTGATCACATCATACTTCGAATTATGTTCATTTAGCTTCTCGTAGGAAACAGTATTGCAGCCAGGGTAATTGGCTTCAACGTACTTCTCTACCGTAGTTTTTTCCTCTCTTATCACCTGCTTACGGCTAAGCTGTACAGCGGAGTCTACGAAAGTGACTTTCGACGCGGCTGAAACGAGAGTGTCTGAATACCTAAGTTTGCCGCACCCAAAATCTAGAATCGAAGGGGCATTATCTAATGATCCAATATAGTCGTCCACTGAAGAAGATTTCTGACTGCTAGGTTTAGCAGCGTTTTCTGTTCTTATCTCTGCCCCGCCAATAACGTAACGCATACTCATCCTTAAGCTTGGAAAAACGACCTTATAGACGGTCCTGGTATTTGATCTGCTTGATCTTTAGATTTATTAGTAACCACAAATGACCAGTGCAATATAGCAATTAAAAACACCACGCCCAAATAAATAAACAGACCGCTGTGCGGCATAGATTGATTGGCAACCCACAAAGCAATCGTTGTTATCAAGATAACCAATAAATGCTCAAAAATAACCCAAAACTGTAAAGCATAGCGCCAAAATACATGGACGTAATGTTGATCAATATTCTTTACTTCGGGGTAGTAAAGACCAGCCATAATTTCCTTTACTCGACTTCGGTTAAGCTTCTGGCTTATTCCAGTTCTTTTCAACATTGGCTTCACTATAAAGAACCTATCCCATAAATATCGTAACAATATGACCTTGGATAACTTATTGTGTACCTCAAAAATACTGCTGCACAACCATGCGATAAAAGCGCCAAATAAAGGAATGGCCCCAAACGAAAGGCACCACTCAATCAATTCTTGGTGGTCTTTTATCGGCGGGACTAACGAGCTATCAACTTCGATTTTTGGAACCAGCTCGAAGTAACGTAATGCTATCAGGAAACACAGGGTGGTAAGGAACGTCCACCTCCCAAGCTTTGAGAGCATTTGATTATAATTTTCCGGTGCTGCCATAGTTTCTAGCTCCAAAAGCCGAAGCGCCGACCTTCGTTTAAACAGTTAACGTTTGGTTAAGGGGCGGGCTTTAGCCCGTCCCGAGTGAGCGAAGCGAACGACTTGAACCACTTGTTAGGCGCGACGCAGAGCTTCAGTGAACTCATGTTCGCCTTCGGCGCCCCACCACGGAGCGACAAGCGTACCACCTAGCCCGCATAGCTCTTTCAACAGTTTGAGCAGAGCGTTGACCTCGGATGCTCCCCATGCACTGCCCATTCGGTAGTCGATGTTCAAGCTAGAGGGCATAACGAGAACTCCTAAATCGGGAAGCGTGCATTTAGCAATGGTTATGCCTGCTAGCACTACATGGAATGGTTCTGCTGATTTACAAACAACCAATGCCGCATCACCACTACCAGAGAATGGTTTTTCTTTTTTCGAAGATTTGATCCAAAGGTAGCCTCCGCCGGCCGTTACATTCCGGGCATTATTTGCGAAGAGATATTCGAAAGCTTTGGATACTTTATCTGGATTTAAATATCGCACTTCCAACTCTGGAAGAGAGCCGTCATCGGTATCAAAGTATCGGAGCAGTTTCATACAACGCCTAATAGTTGAGTGGACCGACGGCTTTATGATTGCATATTAGTGACTTCTTCATAACAACACCTCGCCCGGCCGATTCAATACGTAAATTTTCTTTATAAAACAGTTGGTTATATTCTTGCTGTTGCATACGGCCTGTATTCGCTTGACCTCCTCATTTTGTGCAACCAATAACACTGTTCAAGCATACATCTCGGGTGCGAGATGGATACCACACCAGCCAAGCCACGCCTGCGAGGACGGGTATCAGGGAGTATCAGGGGACAGGCCACGCTTTATTTTTCTGCTGCAAGCAGCAATATGGACTAATGCCAATGTGCCATACCATTCAGGCGGAGGATAGGCATCAAGAGTCTATGTGTCGAAAACGAAGGGTTTTTATGTGCAAATTCGAGCAGTGCAAAAAGCTCAAACCCTTGAATTGAGCGGGTCAGAGCAGCAATTACATAGTAAATTGTAGGGTCCAACTTCCACTGCCTTCCGCCATTTCCCTCTCTTCATTTCCCTGCACATCACAGAGCGATTACGCGCGATCGTAGTTGCTTGGGCTAGAGCTTTGGTGGACAAGCTTCGCGTTGTCGCACCCTACGTGGGGAAGTGTTTGGCCAGAAAACGCAGTAACAACGCGTTTACTTCTTCGGCTTTTTCGCTTTGTATCCAGTGGCCACAATCGTTTAGCTGATGTTGTTCCAGGTTGCTGACGCGGCTTGGCATGCGGCTGATTGTGTGGGCTTCGAGGGTGGCGACTGGGTCTTTGTCGCCGACCAGAAACAGGGTGGGTTGAGTGATTTTTACATCCTGCAAATGCTCGGTTTTTTGCCAGTTGCGTTCGAAGTTGCGGTACCAGTTGAGGGCGCCGCGAAAGCCGTGTTCGCGGAAGGTTTCGACATAGACCTGAAAGTCTTTTTCGCTGCACCATTCGGGCAGCTCATTGGGTGTTTCGATGCCGTCGAATAATTTGCTATCGGCGGGGCGCTCTTGCAGCAGCAAGTCGCTGGAGCTGGCGCCTTGCATAAAGATGCGCAGGCTACGTGCGATATCGGCATCCAGTTCCTGTTCAGCCACGCCAGGCTGTTGAAAGTAGACGATGTAGTTGAAGCGCTCGGCAAACAACTCGCGCATGACGTCGATTGCCGGGCGCTTGCCGCGTCCGGCGAAAGGCACGGACATGGTCACCAGCGCGCTAACCCGCTGCGGTTCGAGTTGGGCGAGGTGCCAGGCGACCATCGCGCCCCAATCGTGGCCGACAATGCAGGCATTATGCTGATTGAGTGCGGTCATGCAGTCTTGGATATCTGCGCAAATCGTCAGAACGTCGTAAGCGCTGACTTCCTGCGGGGCGTCACTGCGGCCGTAGCCGCGCATTTCCGGGATAAACACGCGGTAACCTGCAGCGACCAGCACCGGTATTTGCTCGCGCCATGAATGCCAGCATTCGGGGAAGCCGTGCAATAGCCAAACTGGGCGACCATTTTCAGGGCCCGCCATATGCACATGCAGGTTGATACCGTTAACTGCCAAGTCTTGCGTTTGCATGCCGATGTCCTCGCGATTGCCGATGTGGCTCAAGCTAGCAGAGGGTGGCTTTCAGACTAAGCAGCATTCATCAGTCGAATGGTGGATAACGCGATGGGTTGCCTGCTTCAGCGCAGTGCTTGAACGCCGTCATCATCTGGATTGAAGCCATCCAGGCGCATGCGTTCGGTGAAGGCCGCCAAGGCTGCATCGCCACTCAACAGTTGCTGGCGGGCGTTGGCCCAATCGCTGGGCTGCAGGCGGATCATCCAGCCTGCGCCGTAGCAATCCTGATTGATTAGCGCAGGGCGGCGCACAACTTCGCTATTACTGGCGATGAGGATGCCTGCAATCGGTGAGCGTGCCGAGGATGCGGCTTTGGCAAACTCGACGATGCCGAAGCTGCGGTCCGCCTCGATGGTTTGGCCGTCACGTTTGGGGGTGAAGGCGAATATCTGACCGTAGCTGGCGCAGCCGTAAGCACTGAGGCCAATGGTTAGCGTAGCGTCGGCTTCTTCGCGTAACCACAGGTTGTGGTCGGGTGCGTAGAGCAGGTCATCGGGGAATTCCAAACCGTTCAGTTTCATAGGCTCAGGACTTTGTCGTATTCAATAATCATCTGTGCCAGCTCGCCACCGCTGGCGATTTCATCCAGTTCGGGGATGAGGCTGCTTTCGTCAATTACAACGCCCGGTGCTCGGCACATTAACAGGCGCACACCTGCGCTTTTTGCCTGCTGGATAAAGTGCCTGACGGGTTCGCCGTCTGTGGCGGCATACAGGTTATCGGCCACTTCAGCTCGCGCCAACTGCGCCGCTTCACCACTGAGGAACATCGTCACTTGTGCATCCATGCAGGCCAGTAGTGTGGCGGTGTAAAACGGCGCCGCACAGCGTGCAGGTGTACTTGGGCCGCTGTTGACCACAATCAATACTCGCTGGATGGCGGTGTCGCTCATAAGACTTTGTCCATCTGAATTAACGCGACGCGTTGCCCGTCCGGAGCTTCGCGTTCGACGATGGCGTACGGGTCATAACCCATTTGGCTGTAGAGTAGCAGGCCTGCAGTATTGCCATTGAAGCATGACAGGCGCATACGTTTGGCCTGCTGATGAGTGCGGGCTCGTTCTTCCATCACTTGTATCAGATAGCGCGCGACGCCTTGACCGCGTGTGTTGGGTGAAACCATCACATTGCCAAGCGCGCAATAGAGGCCCGTTTGCCATTGATAAAAGTTGGCGAAACCGACCACTTCATTGTTGAGCAAGACAACCGTGCTGTCGCGGCGATTGCTAATCGCATCAGCGATTTGAGCAGGCGTTAGCGGCCAACTCGCCTTGGGGTAGCAATAGAACAGCTCAGTGGCGCTCCGGACAAAAGTGGCAACGGTGAGTAGATCCCGTTCCTCTGCAGGCCGCTGGCTGAGCCGGTGGGGGTTGGATATTGTGATCAATGCGGTGGGTACTGACTGAGCACTTTGGTCACCGTCTCGCGGATCGCGGCTTCGCGTTCGGTTGGGCTAAGCGCATTACGCGGCATGACTTGCTGGGCGCTGCCACGCCACACCAGTTTTTTGTCTTTGCCGTCGTAGAGATCTACCTGCAAGGTGCCGACCTTGTAATCGACAGTCTGGGTTTCGGTGTAGATCGGGCCACCCCAATAACCACCGCCCCACGCGTTATTCCAACCGCCACCGTAGTTGGTGGTGTAGAGGTTTTGCCGGTCATCGACTATCAGTGCGACTTGAACACTGAGATCGGCTTTCGTGTTGGCAGGCGCTTCACGTAAGCCGCGCTGTTCAAATTGATCTTTTACCGCATCACGGATGCGTTGCTCTGTCAGATCGCTTTTTAGGCGTGGATCATCTGGCGAGTAGGTCAGTGCCGGGCTTTGCCAAGACCAGCTTTGGTAGCTGGCAAAGTCTCGGTTGGGGTCGTAGTCGCGGTCAATTTGAATGCTTTGACAGGCACTCAGCAGCAAGATGCTGGCGAGTAATAATATATGGCGTTTCATTCTTTATCTCCGACGACCACTTAGGGTGTGTTGTCTTATGCAAGCGCGGCCCATGCCGTCAAACCAGTATCGAGTGTTGCAATCTGTGTTGCTCAATCCGGCGGGTAGTTTGAGAGCGCGTTGTGCAACGCTTCTCGTAGCGCCTTATTGCGTTCACTTTCATCACTGCCGCTAAGAGCCTCGGCGCTGCCACTCCAGATAGGCTGGCCATCGCGGCTGTCGTAAAAGTCTACACGCACGACGGCGACCTCTTCCTGATACGTGCGCACGATGGGCACGCTACCGTAAGCGCCGTAACGGTCATAGTGATCATAATAGCCACTGCCTGTGCCGTAGTAGACACCGCCGCGGTCGTAAGACTGGCGCAGCCGGGTTTCTAGTCGCACGCTGGCGCTGACCCATAAGTCTGCGGTTTTACCGCTTTGCACCGGGCGTAAGCCTGCGCGGTCGAGGCTGTTACTGACTGCACTGCTAATCATTGCACTGCTCGCCCAGGCGCTGCCCGCGGGTAGCTGCTTGTTGGTCCAGCTCCAACTGCGATAACGGCCGTAGTCGCGTGTAGGAGCCGGGTAGGCGCTTAGATCAATCTGCCCGGCCGCATGTGCAGGCGCTGGCGGCAGTGGTGTTGAGGATGAGCTGTAGGGATTGCTTGACTGGCAGGCCGCAAGGCCGAGCAGAGCTGTCAGGCTGAAGATTAAGCTGACTGCACGATGCATCTTGCGACTCCTTATTGACGTGGACGGCACACCCAATGCAAATAGCGGCCTAAGCCTGCAAATGTGGGATGACGTCGGTAAGCCAGTTCCATCTCTAAAAGGTCGATTAGCTCTGCCTTTAGCTGAAAGTCCCGTGGCATGTAGTCATGGAAAACACGCACACCACTCTGTGTTTCGACTTGCCATTCTACGCTAAGTTGCGCTGCCAACTCATGAGGGTCGACAGGACGCTGCGGCGTCAGGCTTTGTTTTTCACCGGCAAACTCAGCTTTGCGTAACTTACGGAAATGGCCTTTGAGCAGGTTGCGGTAGATCAACGCGTCTTTGTTGTAAAACGCCAATGACAGCCAACCATTCGGCGCCGTCAGTTGATGCAGCACGGGTAGGATTGCGTGCGGCTCGGCCAGCCATTCGAGCACCGCGTGACAGATAACGAGGTCATAAGGTTGATTGCATTGGCCAAGCAAGTCTTGCCATGGCGCTTGGATGAACGTGGCCTCAACGCCTGCCTCGGCGAACCGTTCACGGGCGCCGTTAAGCATCGGCTCGGCAGGTTCGGCAAGCGTGACTTGATGACCTCGTTGCGCCAGCCACAAAGACATATGGCCCAGGCCCGCGCCGATATCAAGCACGCGCAACGGCCGATCGGGCAGGGCTTCGGCGAGGTCTGCTTGCAAAACCGCAAGCCGAATTGCACCTTTTGCACCGCCGTAGATTTTTTCTGCAAAGCGGGTGGCGAGCTCATCAAAATGACGATCTTTCACTATGCAAACCGCCTTTCGCTGTCCGCAAGTTTGGCCCGTACGACCTGTTCCATATCCAAACCCAACTCGCTGCACAGCAGCAGTAAATAAAGCACGATGTCACCGACCTCCTGACCCGCGTGTTCGAGCACATCATTTGATAGCTCATGGGATTGCTGTTCAGTCAGCCACTGGAAGATTTCAACCAGCTCAGCCATTTCGACGCTTGCAGCCATCGCCAGATTCTTAGGACTGTGAAACTGCTTCCAATTGTTACGGTCGCGAATTGCGTGCAGGCGGTTGGTGAGTTCGGTGATATTCATGCTGTGCTCCTTGAAGGCGCATAGCTTGAGATGGATCGTGCGGCGGTGCAAGCCGCTTGAGCTTACTTCGGCGGTAGTACTTGAAATCAATGGTTTAGCGGCTGCCAATTGCCATGCAAATGCAACACATCATCAGAGCTGGCCAAGGTGAATTGCCCAGTTGTGGCGTCGGCACTTGATTCAAGAGTGACGTCGCCTGGCAGTAACAGCGGTTTTTTGAAGCGCACATCAACCTGATAGCCACTGTCTGGAAGTTGATCGGCAAGATCGGCCAGCACTCGGCCTTTGTTCCACAGGCCGTGGGCGATTGCGCGCGGGAAGCCAAAGAGCTTGGCGCTCAGTGCTGACAAGTGAATCGGGTTGTAGTCGCCAGCGACTCTCGCGTAGCGGCGGCCGATATCGCTTGGTGCGTGCCACTGACCCCGCTTGGTCAGCGGTACATCCGGTAGTTCCAGTGGCGCTTCAGGGCTGCCGTCCAGCTTAACGCCGCGACAAAGTATTCTGCTGTCACCTCGCCAAAGTAGGCCGAGTTGGTCTTCTAAACGGGTAATAACGCTGAAAATGGCGCCTTTGTCATGAGGTTTCAGGTTTTCGACATGCACGCTGATGGTGAAGGGGCCAAGCCCCGCGAGCGGGCGTAACACCTGGATACTGTTTTCAAGGTGTACCAGGCCGAGCACAGGGAACGGAAAGCGTTTATCGGTGAGTAGTTTCAGTTGCAGGGGGAATGCCAGCACATGCGGGTAGGCGGGCGGCAGTAGACTGGAGTCAGCTGCGCCGCAGACTTTGCGGTAGGCCGCAAGATTCTGTGGATCGATGCTGGTATGCGTCCGCAAGCCAAGGTTTGGCAACTCTTTACCCGTAGATCCACGTCGCAAGAGCGCCTGCAACAATAGTCCGGGCAGTGCCGGCACAGTATCAAGGTCAAGCCATTGGATCGTCATAGTGTGCGCCTCCATAAAACGCTGACAGCAGCTTAGTAGCTGCGAAACCTCACGCATTGGCCTCTTCGCTTTAGCATTCGTCAGGCCAGTCAATAGCACTTTGGACAATGGTTATTCCGTTGCCGTTCGTTAGTCGGGCAAGATGGCTGCTTGAGCCCGCCTGGTAAAGCTGCCTAAGATGTAAGGCACTTCATAAGTACTCATAAGAAGTCTTAAGCATGCGCGATCTTACGGATGATATTGCGTTGATGCGGCCTGTACTCGCCGCATTACAAGCCAGTGGAACTGACCCGGCCAAGGTTTTGGCGCGTATCGGTTTAGAAGCAGGAGAGTTGCCGCCTAAACGCTTTTCTCATGCGCTTCAGGAAATGTTTTGGCAGGCGGTGATTGATGAGACCGGGGAAGACCATGCCGGGTTGTTTCTTGTCGAACATTTGCCCATCTATCAAGGCTTGTCGCTCGAATACTTATTCCTTTCGAACCAAACCTTCGGCGCAGGCCTGCGCCATGCCTTGCGCTACATACGCCTTCTTTCCGATACGTTGAATGCACGCCTTGATGCTGAAGGTGATCGTGCAGTTTTGACTTTGGCTGTGGACAGTGGTGTGTCGCGTCACTTTCCAGAGATGCTTGCCGGAGCAGTCATCCGTTTGTTCAACGCATTAACCGAAGGTGAGTTTACGCTTTACGAGGTGCATTTCATTCACGAGCAGGGCGCCTCTAGTGAACAATATCGAGCCGTTTATGGCTGTCCTGCGCATATGGGTAGCGAGCGTTATGCACTGGTGTTTGACAGTGCAATCCTGAACAGGTCTTCAGCGCTAGCGCAGCCTGAATTGCTACAAATGCACGACTCTTTGGCGCAGCGCCAACTCAGTGAGATTGAACGGCTTGATCTGGTCAACTCAGTCCGTGATTTGATTGCGGAGCTGGTGATTGAAAACCGCGCCACACTGGAGCAGGTCTCGCTGCGCTTGAGTATGCCTGCGCGGCGTTTGCGCGAACGTCTGACCATCGCCGGAGTGCGCTTCAATGATCTGGTCAGTGATTATCGGTGCCGTCTGGCCAAAGACCTGTTGCTCAATACTGATGAGCGCATTGAGGTGATTGTCGAACTCACGGGGTTCTCTGAGCCGAGTACGTTTTATCGAGCATTCAAACGTTGGGTTGGTGTAACCCCGGTTGAATATCGCAACCGGAGAAAGGCTTGAATCAAGCTTTGGTTAGCGCTGCACGAGTCTCGCACAGCGCTGGTTTTTGAGGTTGCTTAAGTCTCTGGCCCAGGGCTTAGGCGCCCAGCAGGCTTTGCCCACATACGCGCATGACCTGGCCGGTCACGGCGCCGGTGCAGGGTTGAGCAAACCATGCCACTGCTTCGGCGACATCTTGTGGCAAGCCGCCTTGGCCCATTGAGCTCATGCGCCTGCCCGCCTCACGAATGGTCAGCGGGATGGCCGCCGTCATTTGCGTTTCGATAAAGCCAGGCGCCACGGCATTGATTGTGATGCCTTGCTTGGCCAGCGCTGGCGCCCACGCCTGAGCAACACCAATGACCCCAGCTTTACTGGTGGCATAGTTAGTTTGGCCCATGTTGCCCGCAATCCCGCTAATCGAGGCAATCAAGACGATGCGCGCATTCTCATGCAGCTTCTTGGCATCGAGTAGCGCTTGAGTCAGTACTTGCGGTGCGCTGAGATTGACGTTGATCACCGAGTTCCAGAAACCATCACTCATTTTTGCCAGCGTCTTGTCGCGGGTAATTCCCGCGTTATGCACCACGATGTCTAGGCCTTCGGGTAAGGCTTCAAGCAGTGTTTCAGCGGCGTTCTCTGCACAAATATCCAAAGCAATACTGCGCCCACCCAAACGTGCGGCGAGGGCTTCGAGGTCAGCTTGTACAGCTGGAACGTCAAGTAGAACCACCTCAGCACCATCGCGGGCCAGGGTTTCGGCAATTGCTGCACCAATGCCGCGCGAGGCGCCTGTGACGAGCGCTGTTTTACCTGCCAGTGGCCGCGTCCAGTCTTTGACTTCGGCGCTACAGGCGTTGAGATGGAGCACTTGGCCCGAGACGTAAGCGCTTTTAGGTGACAGGAAAAAGCGTAACGCGCCTTCCAGTTGGGTTTCTCCACCTTTATCGACGTAGAGCAACTGCACGGTGCCACCGTGACGTATTTCTTTGCCCAGCGAGCGGGTGAAGCCTTCGAGTGACCGCTGGACGCTGGCAGCGACAGGGTCTTTAAGGCTTTGCGGTGGGCGGCCAAGTACGATCACATGCGGGCAGCTACTTAGTCCCTTGAACGTCGGCTGGAAGAAATCGCGCAGGGCTATGAGCTGCTCGAAGCGGGTTAGCTCGCTGGCGTCGAATACCAGCGCTTTGAGCTTCGGAGAATGCTCTGCGGTCCAGCGTGGAAGGTCAAATGTGCCTTCTTCATTGGCAAATATCTGGTCGCTGAGCTTGTTGGCAAAACGGCTGATGACTTGGCTCAGTTGACCGCCGCTAAGCAGTATGGCGCCATCAACTGGACGATTACGTCCGGCTGTCCAGCGTTCCAGTCTTAGCGGCGCGGGTAGGCCGAGGGCGCTAACAACACGGCGCCCGGTGGCTGAGTTGGCGAAAGATAGATAACGGTCAGACATGAAAGGCTCCTGCGAGCAGAACAAAAAAGTGAGCTGAGGGTCTTCTGAATAGCTAGCCAGCAAAGGGAGTGCAATGCGAGTTTTACCACTGTAAATGTTCGTCGCTGTAATGCACCAAGGACCAATCCAGCAATCAGAGGCTCGATTACTCTATTGTGACAACAGTATCGCGCAATTGACTTGAATCTTTATCCGGCCGGCATGCAGGCCAATGTGAAGCTGCGGCTACACGCTAGCCTATGCGACACTCCAATTTCACTTTCGCAAGGAGTCACTCATGACCCAGCTGCGTCGCGTTGCCATCATCGGTGGTAATCGTATTCCGTTCGCGCGCTCCAACACAGCGTATGCCACGGCAAGTAATCAGGAAATGCTCACCAGTGCGCTGAGCGGTCTGGTTGAACGCTTTAACTTGCATGGTGAGCGTATGGGGGAAGTGGTTGCTGGCGCCGTACTCAAGCATTCGCGGGACTTCAATCTGACTCGTGAGTGCGTTCTTGGCTCATTGCTTGCCCCGGAAACACCTGCTTACGATATTCAACAAGCCTGCGGTACAGGGCTTGAAGCCGCGCTGCTGGTTGCCAACAAAATTGCCTTGGGGCAAATCGAGTGCGGCATCGCTGGCGGCGTTGATACCACCTCCGATGCGCCTATTGGGGTCAACGAGGGGTTGCGCAAGATTCTGCTTGAAGCTAATCGCAGCAAATCCACCGCTGACAAGATCAAAACCCTGCTGAAAATTCGCCCGCGTCATTTGTCACCGTCACTGCCGCGCAATGGTGAGCCGCGCACGGGCCTGTCGATGGGTGAACACTGCGAGCTGATGGCTCAAACATGGTCGATTCCACGCGATGAGCAAGATCAACTGGCGGTCGCCAGCCACCAGAAAATGGCGGCGGCTTACGCTGACGGCTGGCAAGATGATTTGCTGACGCCGTTTCGCAGCCTGACTCGCGATAACAATCTGCGGCCTGATATCAACATCGAAAAGCTCGCTACCCTCAAACCGGTATTTGAGCGCAGTTCGCGCGGCACTCTGACCGCTGCAAACTCAACACCCCTGACCGACGGCGCTTCACTGGTGCTGCTTGCCAGCGAAGAGTGGGCAAAGGCACGTGGCCTGCCTATTCTGGCTTACTGGCGTGACGGTGAAGCTGCGGCGGTGGATTTTGTCGACGGTGCTGAAGGTTTGCTCATGGCGCCGGTCTACGCGGTGCCAAGGTTGCTGGCGCGTAACAATCTGACGTTGCAGGATTTCGATTACTACGAGATTCATGAAGCCTTTGCTGCGCAAGTTTTGTGCACCCTCAAAGCTTGGGAAGACCCGGAGTATTGCAAGGCGCGCCTAGGCTTGGACAAGCCGTTGGGTTCGATTGATCGCAGCAAGATGAATGTCAAAGGCAGTTCACTGGCGGCAGGCCATCCATTTGCGGCAACCGGTGGGCGTATTATCGCCAATTTGGCCAAGCTGCTTGCGGCTGCAGAGCAAACTGAGGCGCGCGGTTTGATTTCGATTTGTGCCGCAGGCGGGCAGGGCGTGACGGCAATTCTAGAGAAGTAATTATGAGATGACTGGAGTTGCTTACAGGAATATCGCTGATTAATTTAGCGGCGCCTCACAAGGCGCCGTTTTTGTACCCGCCGTTGGCGCCTAAGCACAAATGATTTTGGCCACAAGGACTAAGCTGCAATTAGTTAACAAAGGGCGACTTCGCTAAGGGTCTGGTTGATGGCGCGTATCGGTGGGTTGCTACTGTGCTGGTTGCTATGTTTCTCGGTGCACGCTGCACAGGTGCCGCTAAGTGATGAGGATCAAGCCTGGATAAAGGCCAATCCGGTTATCCGTGTGGGTGTCGAGCGAGATGGCTGGGCACCTTTTGATGTGATTGACGAGCAGGGTAAATACACCGGTCTAAGCGGCGAATATCTGCAACTACTCAGCAAGCGTCTGGATATGCGTGTTGAGGTGGTGCTGTTTGATAGTTGGGACGCTGCAATCGCAGCGTTTAAAGCTGATGAAATCGATCTGCTGCCTTCTGTGGTTCGAACCCCCGAGCGCGAGAGGTTCATGCGTTTTACTCAGCCGTACGTTGTCAGCAGCAGTTTAGTCTTCACTCGCTCCGATGACCGCGTGCAAACACTCTCCGACTTGAAGGGGCGTCGGGTCGCGGTTGAGCGTGGCTACGTGGTTGAGGAGGGGCTCAAAGCCAAAGTACCCAATATCAAACTGATGCGCGTCGATACCACCCGCGATGCGTTGCAGGCCTTGTCATCCGGGCGCGTCGATGCCTATGTCGGCGATATGATCGTGGCCAGCTATCTGATTCGTGAACTCAATCTGACCAATATTGAGGTCCGCGCTGAATCAGGCTTAACCAACAGTGAATTGACCTTTGCGGTGCGCATGAGTGCGCCAGAGTTACAGCGGGTAATGGATGAAGCGTTGCTGACCGTCACTGACGAAGACACGGCAGCGATTAAAGCGCACTGGTTGCCCGCGCTGACCGAGTTTAACTGGCAGCGTTTGATGATGGTTGGCTGGCCATATCTGCTCGGAATAATAGCGCTGATTACCTTTGTTCTGGTCTGGAACCGCCGGCTTAGTGTGCAAATCGTAGAGCGGGCGCGTGCGGAGGCAGAAGCTCAACTACAGCGGCGTACGTTGACCGCATTAATAAACGCGATTCCGGACCCGATCTGGTTTAAAGATGAAAAAGGTAATTACGCAGGGATTAACCAAGCCTGCGCCGAGTTGTTCGGCCTGACTCGCGAAGAGGTGCTTGGTAAAAGTGATATCGAGTTGCTGGATAGTGAATGGGCTAAAGCGCGCGCAGGTCACGATAAAGTTGCCCTGAGCCAGCAGGGTGCCTTCGAGACGGAAGGTTGGGCGCTTTATCCAGACGGGCGCCGCGTTGTGTTCGATACAGTGCGGACAACCTTTCAGGATGATCAAGGCGCGCTGCTGGGCTTGGTTGGAGTGAGCCGCGATATCACCGTGCGCAAGCAAGCTGAAGAAGCGCTACTGGCGGCCAAGGAGATGGCAGAGGATATCGCTCAATTGAGGTCGGATTTCCTGGCCAACATGAGTCATGAGATCCGCACTCCGATGAACGCGATTATCGGCATGTCGCATCTCGCGCTGCGCGCCGACCCTTCGCCGCGGCAGCGTGATTACCTCAACAAGATTCAGCAGTCCGGACAGCACTTGCTGGGGATCATCAATGACATCCTCGATTTTTCGAAAGTCGAAGCTGGTGAATTGAAGATTGAGCACATCGACTTCGACCTGTTCCAAGTGCTGGAGAATGTCGCCAACCTGATAGGTGACAAGGCCAATGAAAAAAACCTTGAATTGATTTTTAACCTTGACCCGGCAGTGCCGCAATTTTTGGTGGGTGACCCGCTACGCTTGGGACAAATTCTGATTAACTTGGCCAATAATGCGGTTAAGTTCACTGATAACGGGGAAATTGAGCTGCTAATCCGTGTCGATCAGCGCAGCAGCAGGGAAGTGTATATTTACTTTGCCGTGCGCGACACCGGCATTGGTATCAGCCCCGAGCAGATCGGTCGACTGTTTCAGTCATTCCAGCAGGCAGATACCTCAACCACACGTAAATATGGTGGCACCGGCCTTGGTTTGGCGATTTGTAAAAAACTGATTGAAGCAATGGGCGGTGAGGTCGGTGTCGAGAGCGAGCAGGGCAAAGGCAGCCTGTTCTGGTGCTCTGTGCCGTTTGGTGTCGTACTTGAGCAGGATACGCCACGGGATGAGCCAGTTCTGCTGAAGGACAGACGCGTGCTGGTGGTGGATGACAACAATACCGCACGTCAGGTGCTGCATGGATTGTTGAGTAACCTGGGGATGGCGGTTGATGTGGTCGAATCAGGTGTTCAGGCACTCAGCCAAATTCAGCACGCAATCGATCAGTGTTCACCTTATGAGTTGGTGATGATTGATTGGCAAATGCCGGTGATGGACGGCATCGAGACAACTCGGCGTTTGCGCGCACTTGAGCTGCAAAATGCCCCGCGAGTATTGATGGTCACGGCGTATGGTCGTGAAGAACTGCTGTTCAGCGCCAAGGCAGCGGGGATTGATGGTGTGTTGTTCAAGCCGGTCAATCCGGGGTTGCTGCGTGAAGCTGTTTTACGCAGTTTGAACGCAGAATCGCCCGATTCTGCGATCAGTTCATCGCGTAACCGGAGCTCGTTCCCCGACTTTAATGGACAGCGTGTGTTGCTGGTTGAGGATAACGAACTCAATCGTGAGGTGGCCGCAGGCCTATTGGAAGAAAGCGGGATGCTGATCGAGCACGCTGAGCATGGCGGTATCGCCTTGGATAAGCTGCGCGCCAACCCTGATGGTTATTACTCATTGGTGTTGATGGATATGCAGATGCCCGTGCTTGACGGTATAGGCGCCACTCAAGCGATTCGTAAAGAGTCACGGTTTGCAACGTTGCCGGTGATCGCAATGACTGCAAATGTACTGCCTACGGCCCGTGAGGATTGTATTCGTGCAGGTATGAATGACCACGTCGGCAAGCCAATCGATCCTCAGGAATTGTGGGCGACGTTGAAGCGTTGGCTGGTTATAAAAGAGCCAAATTTGCAGCGTACTGTTGCAACGGCTGCCACAAGTAAACCCAAGGCAGCCGAGACCGTACCGGTTACTCACAACTGGTATTTGCCTGGCGTCGATGTTGTCACTGGTTTGCGCCGTGTGTTGGGCAAAGTGGAGCTTTATCAACGTTTGCTTACAAAGTTTGCCGGTAGCCAACATGATGTGCCCGAGCAAATCCGCGCAGCCATGTTGGCCGGTGAGCATGAGGCGGCAGAGCGCCTTGTTCACTCGCTCAAAGGGTTGGCTGGTAATTTAGGTGCCGATGATCTGCTGGCCAAGGCGGGAATGCTGGAGTCGGCAATCCAGGATCCCGAGCACCGGCAATTGGATGTGCATTTGCAAAGTGTGCAAAACAGTGTGCGTGAACTCATTGCGGCAATCATCAAACAGTTCCCAGAGGCGCCGCCGCTCGATGAGACACCCGTGGATCAAGCCAGAATGCGTGAGGTATGTATGGAGCTTGAGCGCTTGCTGATCGAGGATGACCCTCGCGCAAGTAAGTTTTTGGAAGCGCAAGCTATTGAATTGCGCAAGTTTTTCAAGGATGACTATGATTCATTGGCGAGTGCCATACGTGCTTATGATTTTGTTCGCGCGCTCAGTGTAGTTCGCGATCGCAGCCGCGGCGATACTTGAGGTATTAGGGAGGAATCATGATGGACGATAGTTTGAATTACCCAGATCAGCCGCTGGTACTTGTTGTCGACGATGTTCCTGAAAACCTTGAGCTGATGAGTGAGTTACTGCTCGACAGCTACCGGGTCAAGGTCGCAAGTAGCGGCCTCAATGCATTGCGTATTGCGGCCAGTGATACGCCGCCTGATCTAATCCTGCTCGATATCACCATGCCCGGCATGGATGGTTATGAGGTCTGCCGGGCGTTAAAGAACAACCCGCAGACGGCAGGTATCCCAGTGATCTTCCTGACCGCGAAGAGCGAGTTGGCCGATGAGCAGCTTGGCTTCGACTTGGGCGCAGTTGATTACATCACTAAGCCGATCAGCCCGCCAATTGTGTTGGCGCGGGTTCAGTCGCACTTGCAACTCAAGGTCAGCGCAGATTTTCTGCGCGATAAAAATGAGTATCTGGAGCTGGAGGTACGCAGGCGAACCCGTGAAATTGAAAAGCATCAGGAGGTCGCGATTGAAGCCATGGCCAGTTTGGCAGCCATGCGTGACAACCCGTGTAGTCTGCATTTGGCGCGAATTAAGGCCTATGTTGTCGCATTGGCGACAGCAGTAGCGCGTCAGCAGCCAGGTTTGGCGGCTGAGCTCAATGAGGAGCGAATTGCACAGTTAGGTCGCTCCGCATTGCTGCATGGTATTGGTAAGCTGGTTTTGCCCGATCGCATCCTGCTGAGTCCTACCGAGTTGAAAGGCCATGACCTCGAACTCATGCGGGGGCACGCCAAGGCTGGATATACGGCGCTGGAAGCAGCTGAACAAAAGCTCGATGGCTCGTACAGCTTTTTGAGTGACGCTAAAGATATTGTCTACAGCCAGCATGAGAACTGGGATGGCACGGGTTACCCGCAAGGGTTGCGTGGTGAGAAAATTCCACTTTCGGCGCGCTTGATGGCCGTGGCGGGGCGCTATGAGCAACTCACCAGTCATCACGCCTATCGCCAGCCTCTGAGTCACGATGATGCGATGGCGCAGATCAATGCCGCCAGCGGCACACTATTCGATCCATCGGTAGTGTTGGCTTTAATCGAGGCTGCAGATAATTTCGCCGCGATCGCTTTGTCGCTGGAGGAGGATGCTGACGCCCTCAACTTCGAACTTGAACGCCTTAACGACTCAATGGGGGAATCAATCGAGCTGAGTTTACCGGCAGACCCTCATTAGCCGTAGCCGCTTAGTGCTGGCTCCACTCGAGCGTCAGCTCTTCCTGCCATGCAAAACGTTCAAAGTGACTGGCAACTACACCTTTGAGACGTTCAAGGTGTTCTTCGTTTTCGCTCTGTACACTCAACTGCAGGCCACCTTCAGTGGCCTGCAGCAGCGCTACGCCAAACTCAAACTCGATGCGACCCTGTTGCTCGTCGTAGTTAACAGGGATTTTGTGTGCGAAGTGTTTGCACAGCCGGCTGATGTAACGCGCCGGTGTTTCGGTGCTAACAAAGGCAGATGAAGTCAATGTCATGGGTAATTCCTTGGAAGGTTTGTCTGCGGACTAATAGTCGGCAGTGAAGCGTTGAATGACTGCGCCGGAGCTTGCAGCTCATCAATAATAGCCACAACCGAGCCCGCGACACTGAGGCGTCAAGCGTTCACTCATTGGCCTGTGCCAGCGAATCTGGTTGCGCTAAATATGTATATCGTAATGAGTCGTATCTGCTGTTGTCGCTAGATACATAATTTCATAAGGTTAAAGCCGAGATAAATAGGCTATAAATGCTTTAACTAATAAGCAGGGCTTAATAATGGAGCAGCTAAAGCGCATGGCAATTTTTGCCACAGTGGTTGAGCGCGGCTCAATGGTTGCCGCCGCGGAGGTGCTGGGCATGACCGCGTCTGCTGTGAGTCAGCAGATTCGTAAGCTGGAACAGAGCACACAGGTCAGCCTGCTGCATCGCACCACCCGCAAGCTCACTCTGACCGAGGCGGGCGCAACCTTTTACCAAAGTAGCGCACAAGTCATGGCGCTGGCGCAGGAGGCCGAGCAACGGTTGGCTGAGATGCGTGATGCGGCTGTTGGTGAGTTACGCATCGCAGTGCCTGTGGGGTTTTCCGGGCGTCACTTGAGTGATGCACTGGCACCGCTGCTGCAAGCGCACAAAGGCTTGAGTGTGCAGTTGTTCTTTCAGGATGAACGTATTGATCTGGTCGAGAAGCGGATTGATATAGCGATTCGCGTAGGCCCACAACAAGACTCAAGCTTGGTTGCGCGACATATTGGCGATGCCGTGTTTGTACTCTGCGCTGCACCGAGTTATTTGCTGAATCGCCCGCCGATCAGTAGTCCGCAAGATCTGGTAGGCGCCGACTGGCTGCTGCTGAGCACCACGCAGATGCATGAAGCCCTTAACCTACAAGGGCCGGACTCCCAGATTGAGAAAATTCGTATTGAAGGTCGGATGGGTTGCAACAACCTGCTCGCGGTGCGTAACTTTACGCTGGCGGGAATGGGTATATCGCTGCAGCCCAAGCATGAGATTGCAGATGAGCTGGCAACCGGGCAGTTGCGTGTAGTGTTACCAGGTTGGCAAATGCCGCCGGTGGGTATTTATATAGTGACGCCGCGCCGCGATGTGCAACCGGCAAAAGTGCGTTATGCGGTTGAGGCTTTGCGTCGGCATTTGTTGGCTAATTGACCTGCTTAAGCAAGGTATTGGTCGTATAGACTGGGCGCTGTCGAAAGATTGCCGTATAACGAGCAGAACAGGTGAAGTGAGCCACAAAGGACCCGTGATTAAAGCTGATGAAGACTCCAAAACGTCTTGAACCCTTGGTCGAAGATGGTCTGATCGACGAGGTGATACGCCCGCTAATGAGTGGTAAAGAAGCTGCAGTTTATGTAGTGCGCTGTGGTCAGGAATTGCGGTGTGCAAAAGTCTATAAGGAGGCTAATAAGCGTGGTTTCCGCCAAGCTGCGGAGTACCAGGAAGGGCGCAAGGTGCGTAACAGTCGCGATGCGCGGGCAATGGCCAAAGGCTCTAAATATGGTCGTAAGGGCCAAGAGGATGCCTGGCAGAATGCTGAAGTCGGTGCGTTATTCCGACTTGCAGGTGCTGGCGTGCGTGTACCTAAACCGTATGACTTCCTTGAAGGCGTATTGTTGATGGAATTGGTCGATGACGGTGAGGGCGGTGTTGCTCCACGTCTTAATGATGTTGACCTGCATCCCGATGATGCCCGTGAATTTCATGCGTTCATGATCGAGGAAGTGGTCAAGATGCTGTGCGCAGGTCTGGTGCATGGCGACTTGTCTGAGTTCAACGTACTGCTCGGCCCAGATGGCCCGGTGATTATCGACTTGCCACAAGCAGTCGATGCGGCAGGTAACAACCATGCGTTCAAAATGCTTGAGCGCGATGTCGGTAACATGGCGGCCTATTTTGGGCAGTTCGCTCCTGAGCTGCGCTACACCAAATACGCCAAAGAAATGTGGGCGTTGTATGAAGACGGCAAATTAACCCCCGAATCGGTGTTGACGGGCGAGTTTGACGACCCAGAAGATGCTGCTGACGTGGAAGCCGTAATGCGTGAAATCAAGGCCGCACTGGCTGAGGAAGCACGGCGCCAAGCGCTGCTTGACGCAGATGATGCCCCTGCTGGGGAGGAACCTCCGCCGCCGTGGATGCAATAAGCAAAAGCCCCTGAGAAGGGGCTTTTTTATGTCGCTTGCCCAGGCTACAGGCTTGCGGCGCCGAAGGTGTCGCAACTGCCCAGCTGGCCGCTGTCAAACCCGGCCTTGAACCAGCGGGTGCGCTGTGCTGAGGTGCCGTGGGTGAATGAGTCAGGCATCACTTGGCCGCGTGTTTGCTTCTGCAGGCGATCATCACCAATTGCATTGGCCGCGTTCAAGGCTTCTTCAAGGTCGCCTGGCTCCAGCCAGTTAAGGCGTCGTTGAGCGCTGTTTGCCCAAACCCCAGCGAGGCAGTCTGCCTGCAGTTCCTGGCGGACCAGCAAGCCATTGCTGCCTTCCATGCGTTGTCCGGCCTTGCGAGCTGCATCCACTTTTGCCGACACGCCGAGCAACGTCTGCACGTGGTGGCCAATCTCATGGGCAATGACGTAAGCCTGGGCGAAGTCACCGGCAGCACCGAAACGTTGCTCGAGTTCCTGGAAAAACGACAAATCGAGGTAAACCTGTCGGTCGCCCGGGCAATAGAACGGACCAACTGCCGCATCGGCAAAGCCGCAGGCTGAGTTAACCCCGCCGCTGAACAGCACTAGTTTCGGGTCTTGGTATTGGCGATTGGCGCTGCTGAAGATTTCGCGCCAGGTATCTTCTGTGTCGCCCAGAATCGAGCGTACAAACTCAGACTGTTGGTCATTGGCAGAAGGGTTGTTGGGTTGCTGCTGAGGGGCCGGGGCACTGCTTTGCGTGGCTTGGCCTGCAATATTGCCCAGTATCTGCAGCGGGTCTTGGCCCATCAATAACCCGACCACGACGATTACGGCAATCCCGCCGAGGCTTAAACCACGGCCGCCACCGAATCGTCTGCCACCGCCGCCACTGCCGCGCGCATCCACTACGTTGTCACTGCGTCGCCCTTTGCTCCAGCGCATTGCTCGATTCCCTTTGATGATGCTGTTAATCAGTGTTGCTCAGTATAAGCCAGGCGCCAGTCCAGTCGTCAGTCCGAGTTGATTATGAGTAATGCTGGGCTTGCGCTCGGATGACGCCTAAGCTGGCAGTTATAAACGGCTTAAAAGGAATAGGCGATGTTGCTTGCAAGAGTTGTATTGACGATACAGATCATCATTTTGTTTGGCCTTGGATTGGCCTATTTCGTTAGCCCACACCAAATGGCCAACTTATCTGGCATGTTGTTGCTGGAGTCAGCCGCGGTGACCGATGTACGCGCCTATTACGGCGGTACGCAAATTGGTTTGGCCGCGTTTCTCGGACTGTCACTGACGCGTATTGATCTAACTCGAAGCGCGCTGACTTTGCTGGTGCTGATTTACAGCACATTGGCCGTCGCCAGGCTTGGTGGCTTGTGGCTTGATGGCGGCGCTGGGCAAACCTTTAATCTCTATGCCTTACTGGCTGAAGTAGTTAGTGCAGGGCTGAGCTTTTGGGCATTGCGTAGCCTCAACCGAGGCTAGCCGCCTGGCTTAATTGTGCGCACAAAAAAGGCCCCTCAAACAGCGTTTGAGGGGCCTTTGAGTCAGTTGCAGCTACTTACGCACCAACAACACACCTGATTCCATATGGTGGGTGTAAGGGAACTGGTCAAATACGGCACAACGCTCAACGCGGTGAGTATCGCTAAGCTGCTCAATGTTCTCTGCCAACGTCTGCGGGTTGCAGGATATATACAGAATGCGTTCGAAGCGCCGGCACAACTCGCAGGTGTCCGGGTCCATGCCTGCGCGCGGCGGGTCAACAAATACGGTACCAAAGTCGTAGCTTTTGAGGTCGATGCCAGCCAGACGGCGGAACGGACGCACCTCATTCAGTGCTTCGGTGAGTTCCTCGGCGGACAAGCGCACCAAGGTGACGTTATCAACCTTATTGTCGGCCAGATTCGCCAGCGCTGCGTTGACTGAAGATTTACTGATCTCAGTGGCCAGTACTTTGCGCACGCGGGTGGCCAGCGGCAGGGTGAAGTTACCGTTGCCGCAATACAGCTCAAGTAAATCATCCTGACGTTCGCCCAGTGCGGCAAAGGCCCAGTTGAGCATCTTCTGGTTGACCGTGCCGTTGGGCTGGGTGAAAGCACCTTCAGGCTGGCGATAACTAAAAGTGCGCCCGTTTACTTCCAATTCTTCAATCACGTGGTCGCGACCAATCACCAGACGCTGCCCCCGCGAGCGGCCGATAAGGCTGACGCCCAGCTCGTCGGCAAGCTGTTGCGCGGCGTTTTGCCAGTGTTCATCAAGTGGGCGGTGATAACACAAGGTGATCAGCGCATCGCCAGCCAGCGTCGTCAGAAATTCAGCCTGAAACAGCTTGAAGTTCAGTGCCTCGCTGGCTTGCCAGGCTGCTTTCACCCGTGGCATCAAATCATTGATGCGCTTGCTGGCAATCGGAAAGTCCTCAATCAGGATCGGCGTGCGCTTGTCGCCTGCTGCAAACATTGCATAAAAGCGTTCGTTGCCTTCACGCCACAACCGAAATTCGGCGCGCAAGCGGTAGTGTTCACGCGGCGAGTCGAACACCTCTGGTGCAGGCGCGTCGAAGGGTGCGAGCAGATTGATCAAACGTTGCTTTTTTTCGTCCAGCTGAGCGTCGTAGCTGGCTAGGTCAAATTGTGGCGCACTCATGAATAACTCTTCAGCGTGATCAGAGCGCTGCGGATTCGTCCGCAGCGCGCATCAGATGTGGGGCGTTACCGGGCGTGGTAACTGCGTATCAGGCGTTAAACCAAGCGAATTTCATTACAAACAGGATAGCCAGAATCACCAGCGCCGGGTTCAGTTCTTTCCAGCGCCCCGCCAGCAGCTTGATAGCCGCCCATGCGATAAAACCAAAGGCAATGCCGTTGGCGATCGAAAAGGTCAATGGCATCGCCAGCGCTGTGATCACGACTGGCGCGGCAAGGGTGATGTCGCTCCAGTCGATCTCAGCCAGGCCTGCGGTCATCAGTACCGCGACAAACAACAGCGCAGGTGCCGTGGCGAAGGCCGGGACACTGCCTGCCAGTGGCGAGAAAAACAGCGCCAACAGGAACAGGATCGCCACCACCACTGCGGTCAAGCCGGTGCGTCCGCCAGCGGTGACGCCTGCGGCTGACTCGATATAGCTGGTGGTGGTTGAAGTGCCCAGCAGCGAGCCGACCATTGCCGCACTGCTGTCGGCAATCAGTGCGCGGCCCATTTTCGGCATATAACCGTCGGCACGCATCAGTCCTGCTTTTTTAGCGACGGCAATCAAGGTGCCGGAGTTATCGAACAGGTCAACGAAGAGGAAGGCGAACACCACGCTGACCAGACCAATATCCAGTGCGCCCATGATGTCCAGTTGCATAAAGGTCGGTGCCAGCGATGGCGGCATCGAGACAAAACCGCCGAATTGCGAAACTCCCAACGCCATACCAATACCGGTGGTGAGCAAAATGCCGATCAGCACTGCGCCTGTTACCTTGCGCGCTTCAAGCGCGACGATCACGAAAAAGCCGAGGATTGCCAACAGTGGCTCAGGTTTGGACAAGTCACCCAGGCCCACCAGCGTTGCCGGGTTGGAGACAACGATGCCCGATTCTTTGAGGGCGATAAGGGCGAGAAACAAGCCAATCCCGGCTGCAATCGCCGAGCGCAGTTCCAGCGGGATACTGTTGATGATCCATTCGCGAATCTTGAAGATCGACAACAGAAAGAACATGCACGCCGAGAGGAACACTGCACCCAGCGCGACTTGCCAGGTGTGGCCCATGTGCAGAACCACGGTGTAGGTAAAGAAGGCGTTGAGTCCCATGCCCGGAGCAAGCGCGATTGGGTAGTTGGCGATAAAACCCATGATCGCCGAGCCGATTGCGGCGGCTAAACAGGTGGCGACAAAGATCGCGCCCTTATCCATCCCGGTTTCACCGAGAATGCTCGGGTTGACGAACAGGATGTACGCCATTGTCAGGAAGGTGGTCAGACCGGCCAGCATCTCTGTACGGATGTTTGTATTGTGCGCTTTAAGTTGGAACAGTCTTTCCAGCATGCGGGGTTCCCCGTGACGCTAAATGCGCCGAAAGTGGTCTGATCGATAGCAAAGTACATCCATCCGTGAATGAACTTCATAACTGGCTATTCTGAAAAAGGCGCGCATCATACCAGTAAGCCCGGTGACGGTGAATTTATGACCCGACAGAGGGTTTGGGTGCTGTTCGGGCGAGGATCAATAGATGAGTGTCCTGACCTGTCACCGCAGCGACGCCAGCGCCTTAAACGCTGGCGCTGGCTTGCTTGGCCGTGGCCAACTCATGCTCGGTCTGTTCTAACGTATCGCGATGCGCCAATGTCGGGAACAGTTTGATCCAAGTACCTGTTACCAGCAGCGTGCCGACACCACCCAGTACCACAGCGGGTACAGTGCCGAACCAGTGCGCGGTGAGGCCAGACTCGAACTCCCCGAGTTGGTTGGATGCACCAATAAACAAGCCATTCACCGCACTGACCCGGCCACGCATGGCATCAGGTGTTTGCAGTTGCACGAAGGCGCCACGGATAACCATGCTGATCATGTCAGCGGCGCCGAGCACTACCAGCACTACCAAGCTGAACCAGAATGAGGTCGATAGACCAAAGGCGATGGTTGCCACACCAAAAATCGCCACTGCGGTGAACATGGTCCGCCCAACCTGACGGTTGATCGGGAAGCGCGCCAACCAGAAGGACATTAACAACGCACCCACCGCTGGCGCTGAACGCAACAGGCCAAGCCCCCATGGGCCGGTCATCAGGATGTCTTTGGCAAATACCGGCAGCAGCGCAGTGGCGCCGCCAAGCAGCACCGCGAACAGGTCGAGCGAAATTGCCCCAAACACATCGGGCCGACTGCGAATAAAGCGAATGCCCGCGAGCAGATTGTTCAGCGATGCTTTTTCCTTGCTTTGCTGCGCGGGGTGTTTCGGCAGGCTGAGCATCAGTCCGCACGCCAGTACATACAGAATCGCGGTGGGTACATAGACCCAGATGCTGCCGAAGGCAAACAGAAAACCGCCCAGCGCAGGCGCGACAATGGTTGCGGTTTGCATGGCCGATGCTGATGCCGCAACCGCTGCAGGAAATAATGCGGGAGGCACCAGTCGTGGCAACAGTGCCTGCGTGGCGGGCATTTCAAAGGCACGGGCCGCGCCCAAGCTAAACGCCAGCAGAAAAATCATCTCACGACTGATTTCACCGCTGTAGCTGCTGATCACCAGCGCCAAGGCGATCAGCGCCTGTACTGTCTGGCAAATGGCGGCAATGCGTGCGCGGTTGTAGCGATCAGCAACATGGCCGGTATGCAACATAAACAGTACGCGCGGCAAAAATTCGGCTAAGCCGACCAAGCCAAGGTCAAGAACACTGCCGGTGAGCTGGTAGATATGCCAGCCGATTGCCACTGTAAGCATCTGAAAGCCGCTGGCGGTTGCAACACGGGCAAGCCAGAACGCGATAAACGGGCGGTGGTGGCGCAGCAGGGTTGGCGTGGTGTTCGACATGACAGCGTCTGCTCGGGCGTGTGCGGGCGTAAAGTCTAACTGAAACAAATTATTTCAGCTGCTCGTCAGCACTATATTTAGTCGTAACGTCGGGTAAATAACTCAGGGCCAGCCAGCAGTGCTGAGTCCTGATAAAGTGGCACGCTTGATGAGGCCATGGAGCTAAAAATGCAACATCTTGATTTGCTGGTGATTCGTCAGGCTTTGCAATGGTCACTAGGCGGTCAGCGTGTTTGGCTGTGTACAGTCTTATTTACCTACGGTTCAGCCCCAAGAGCCCCTGGTTCTTTATTGATAGTTAACGAGCAGGGCGGCTGGTTGGGCTCGTTGTCTGGCGGCTGTGTAGAGGATGACTTTCTCCTGCGTGTCAGCGAAGGTGCGTTTCCTGAGCCCGTAACCTTGGTGCGTTATGGCGACGGTACAGACAGTTACTCGAATGTCAGCCTGCCCTGCGGCGGTGTACTGGAAGTGCTGGTCGAAAACCTGATGCCCAGCTGTGACGTGCAAGCGCATTTGTGTGAGCTGGAAAGCGCCTTACTGGGCCAGCGCCGGTTGTTGCGTTCGGTTACCGTACCGCACGGCGCGTGGCAGTTGAGTGCGGATGTTGAACATGGGCCGCGGGTGCGCCGCGATTTGGATACATTGCACATCCGGATTGGTGCGGCACAACGTTTACTGCTGGCGGGCTATTCAAGCGTTGCTCATATCTGCGCTGAGTTTGGCAAAACCCTTGGCTTTGAAGTGGTGCTCTGTGACCCGCGCGATGAAGTGCTTGAAGGCGTTGAGCTTCCGGGTATTGAGATCCGTCGTGAGTTGCCATCAATGGTTATCGCCGCAGGCGGTTGCCATGCGGACACCGCAGTTGTGGCGCTAACCCACGATCCGCGAATTGATGATCTGGCCATGATTGAAGCGGTGCGTACCGAGGCATTTTATATCGGCGTGATGGGGTCCCAGCAAACCACTAACAAGCGCTTTGAGCGTCTGTTGCGTTCAGGTGGTCTGTGTGAGGCTGACTTGGCGCGTATACAAGCACCGATTGGTCTCAATATTGGCAGTAAAACACCCGCTGAAATTGCTCTGGCTGTGCTTGCTGACATCGTCCGCCAGCGCAATGGCATTGCCAAGGCACAGCTCTGAAGCGCGCTACAAACAGCGTCATCGCGGTCGTTCTGGCCGCTGGGCGAGGGCGGCGTTTTGGCAGCGATAAGCGCATCGCCCAACTCAGCGATGGCCAAGGCTTGCTGGCAGCCACGGTCGCCCGCGCTCAGCGTCACTTCGCGCAGGTTTATGTGGTTCTGCGTGAGCACGATGACCCGCAGGCGCTTGGGCTCACAAGCCAAACTCAATTTGTGCGTTGCACTGATGCCGATCAGGGCATGGGCAATAGTTTAGCTGCGGCGGTTGCTCAGGTTGCGACCATGCACCTCGAGGCGCGTGCGGTTGCAGTATTGCTGGGAGATATGCCTTGGCTGGCTGACCTCACACTGCAACGCTTGGTGCGTGCGGCGGATAGCTCGCGGATTGTGTTCCCGGTGTTTAACGGTGAGCGCGGTCATCCGGTCATATTCGGTCGGCAGTATTGGGCGCAACTACAGTCGCTAAAGGGTGATCAAGGCGCCAAGGCGATACTGCTAGAGCATGCCCATTCCTGCATTGCGCTAGAGGTTGAGGATGCTGCGATCCTGCTCGATGTTGATCACCCAGACTCGATTCGTTGAAGTCTGAGGGCGATCGCGACAATGGGCCACAGCGGTTAATTCTGAGTAAGCAGCTATCCTTGATCCTGAGTGAGCAGCTTGGTGCTTGCAATGCATTGATATAAGTCAGTGCTTCTGCATCTAGTTTATGTTTATGTTTATAGTATGTTGTTATCGAACAACGCTTTAACGTCCAAGGCTTGGTTGGGCGTGTAGTTTGCGCGCAAAAATAGTGAAGGAACGCACCCAGTATCACTCTAATCACTAATCATAAAAACGCTGGCCTCATATGACGGTCAGAGTCTTGAGAGTAATCTGGCAGGCTTCGAATGATTCGAGGTCTTGTATAACCTGATTGAGGACGCGCCATGTTCGGCTTAGAGGCATTGGATTTAGCCCGGATCCAGTTTGCTTTCACCATTTCGTTTCACATCATTTTCCCCGCAATTACTATTGGTTTGGCCAGCTATTTGGCCGTTCTCGAAGGCCTGTGGCTGAAAAGCGGCAAAAGTGTCTACATGGATTTGTATCACTTTTGGTCGAAAATCTTTGCCGTTAACTTTGGTATGGGTGTGGTTTCAGGCTTGGTGATGGCCTACCAATTTGGTACTAACTGGAGTGCCTTCTCAGACTTTGCTGGCGCCGTCACCGGCCCCTTGCTGACTTACGAGGTGCTCACCGCATTCTTCCTCGAAGCGGGCTTTCTCGGGGTCATGCTGTTCGGCTTGAATCGTGTCGGGCCGGGCTTGCATTTCTTCTCTACGCTGATGGTGGCCATCGGCACGCTGATCTCGACATTCTGGATTCTCGCCTCCAACAGTTGGATGCAGACGCCGCAAGGCTTTGAAATTGTTGATGGCCGGGTGATCCCTGTCGACTGGTTCGCGGTGGTCTTCAATCCTTCATTCCCTTATCGTCTGCTGCACATGGCAACCGCGGCATTCTTGGCCACTGCTTTCTTTGTTGGCGCATCTGCTGCGTGGCATCTGCTGCGCGGTCGTGACAGTCCCGCTGTGCGCAAAATGCTTTCGATGGCGATGTGGATGGCGCTGATTGTGGCTCCGATTCAGGCGGTAATTGGCGATGCTCACGGCCTCAATACGCTGGAGCATCAGCCCGCAAAAATTGCCGCAATTGAGGGACATTGGGAAAATAAGCCGGGTGAGGCTACGCCGTTGATTTTGTTCGGCTGGCCGGACATGGAACGGGAAGAGACCCGCTTCAAAATCGAAATCCCCAAACTCGGTAGCTTGATTCTGACCCACAGTCTCGACAAGCAAGTGCCCGCGCTCAAAGAGTTTCCGAAAGAAGACCGGCCTAACTCTACCGTGGTGTTCTGGAGCTTCCGGGTTATGGTCGGCATTGGCATGTTGATGATCATGATGGGCGGTTGGGCGTTGTTGCTGCGTCCGCGGGGCAGGCTCTATGAGAATCGCGCTTTCTTGTACATGGCGTTGTGGATGGGACCTTCGGGTTTGATTGCGATCCTAGCGGGTTGGTTTACCACTGAAATTGGCCGTCAACCTTGGGTCGTTTACGGGTTGATGCGCACCGCAGATGCAGTTTCAAACCACACGGTTGTGCAAATGAGCGTGACCCTGGTGTTGTTTGTCGTGGTTTATTTCGCGCTGTTTGGTGCCGGCCTCGGTTACATGATGCGTTTGGTACGCAAAGGTCCTGTGCCTGTTGAAGGTACTAACCATCAAGAGGGTGGCCCAGGCCAGCAACGCACACCGTCTCGTCCGATGTCTGCTGCTCCGGATGAACACGACATTCAGACTGAAAGGAGCTGAACATGGTCGGCATAGATCTCTCGCATATCTGGGCTGTGATCATCGCCTTCGGTGTGATGATGTACGTGGTCATGGATGGATTCGATCTGGGTATCGGCATCCTTTTCCCGTTCGTTAAGGATGACAAAGAACGCGACCTTATGATGAACTCGGTTGCGCCGGTTTGGGACGGTAATGAAACCTGGTTGGTATTAGGTGGCGCGGCGTTGTTTGGCGCCTTCCCGCTGGCCTATGCGGTGGTGCTTGATGCGCTCTATCTACCGCTGATCTTCATGCTGCTTGGCTTGATCTTCCGCGGGGTTGCCTTTGAGTTCCGCTTCAAAGCCAAAGCCCACAAGCGGCATATCTGGGACAAGGCATTTATTGGTGGCTCAATCACTGCCACTTTCTTTCAGGGCGTCACCCTTGGCGCTTATATCGACGGTATCGAAGTGGCTGGCCGTACATACGCCGGCGGCCCATTGGACTGGCTCAAACCCTTCGCGCTGTTTTGTGGTCTGGCTTTGGTCGCCGCCTATGCATTGCTTGGTTGCACCTGGTTGATCATGAAAACCGAGGGGCGCTTGCAAGAGCAAATGCAGGACTTGGGCAAGCCGCTGATTCTTGTGGTCCTGGCGGTAACCGGCATTGTCAGCCTGTGGACGCCTTTGGCCCATCCCGAAATTGCCGAGCGCTGGTTCAGTCTGCCTAATCTTTTTTGGCTCTCGCCAGTGCCAATACTGGTTCTAGTCTGTACCTGGGCCTTGTGGCGAGCGGTGCAAAAACGTCAGCATTACGCACCGTTTTTGCTAACCCTTGGCCTTATCTTCCTGGGCTACAGCGGTTTGGGCCTCAGCCTGTGGCCGAATATCATCCCGCCAAGCGTGACCATCTGGGAGGCAGCGTCGCCGCCGCAAAGCCAGGCGTTTATCTTGGTTGGGGCGCTGTTCATCATTCCGTTTATTCTGATGTACACCGCGTGGAGCTATTACGTGTTCCGCGGCAAGATAACCCATGAACATGGCTATCACTAAGGAGCGCAGCATGACGGGCTCGCAGCAGAAGAAACCTTTGTATCAGCGTATCGGCTGGCTGGTGGCGATCTGGGCGGGCAGCGTGCTGGCACTTGGGGTTGTGTCATTGCTGCTGCGCTGGTTTATGAACGCAGCAGGCATGACCAGTTAAGTCGCCGCTGTAGGGTGTGTGGCAACGCGCAGCTTGCCCACCGTTTCTTGGCTAATCGCTTGACGTTCTGCAGTGCTTGAATGGTGGACGGAAAAGCACCGTTCACCCTACAGCAGCTTCGATAGAAACTGCTCTAGTCGCGGGTGTTTGGTGCTGCTGAAGATGTTGTCCGGCGTGTCGCTAACCAACAGTTCACCGTCCTCCATAAACAGCACGCGGTCGGCCACTTCGCGAGCAAAGCCCATCTCGTGGGTTACCACCACCATGGTCATGCCTTCATTGGCCAGACTCTTCATTACATCCAGCACCTCGCCGACCATTTCCGGGTCCAGCGCTGATGTAGGCTCGTCAAACAGCATCACATCCGGATTCATCGCCAGGGCACGAGCGATGGCCACGCGTTGCTGCTGACCACCCGAGAGTTGCGCCGGGTAAACATTCAGTTTGTCACCTAAACCCACACGTTTAAGCAGGTGCTCGGCGTCTTGCTCGGCTTGCTTGGGCTCACGTTTGGCGACCTTGATCGGCGCGAGCATCACATTGCCTTTAACCGTCTTGTGCGGGAACAGGTTGAACGACTGAAACACCATGCCGACGCGTTCGCGCAGCTTATTGATGTTGGTGCCGGGGGCATACATGTTGATGCCATCGATAATGATCTGGCCGTTATTGATCTGCTCAAGCTGGTTGAGTGCGCGTAGAAAGGTCGATTTGCCCGAGCCGGATGGCCCGATGATGACAACCACTTCGCCACGCGCAATGGTCGCACTGACGTTTTTAAGGGCATGGCAGCCATTGGCGTAGATTTTATTAACTTGGGTGGCAACGATCATGTCCTTGCCGGTATAGGCTTCAGTCACTGGCGGCTAACCTCTTTTCAATGCGGCGGACAACCCACGACAGCAGTGTCGTCAGAATCAGGTACAAACCGGCAACGGTAATCCATACTTCGAATGTTGCGAAGTTACCGCTGATAGCCTCGCGGCCAGCTTTGGTCAGGTCGGTGATCGCAATCACCGAAACCAGCGAGGAATCCTTGATCAGGTTGATCAACTGGCCCGCCATTGGCGGCAGTGTGCGTTTGAATGCTTGCGGCAAAATAACGTGGGTCATCGCCTTGGGATAAGACATACCCAGCGAGCGCGCAGCTTCCATTTGTCCGGGTGAGATCGATTGGATGCCGGAACGCACGATTTCAGCAATGTAGGCACCGGTAAAGATCGACAGCGCCATGACCCCGGCAGAGAAGCGATCAAGGTTGAGCATGGTGCCGACAAAGAAGTACATGATAAATATCTGTACCAGCAGCGGCGTGCCGCGAATCAAGCCGACGTAGGCAAATGCCAGGTTCTGGCAGGCCGGATTGCTGGAGATTCGCATCAGGCCAGCAGCCAGGCCGAGCAGGGTGGCGAAGAACAGTGAAATCACCGATATCTTCAGGGTTACCCACAAGCCATGGAGCAGCGGACCCGCGCGCCATTGCACAGTGCGTGCGACCACATCACCTTCGAATATCAGGTCGCCCTGGGCCGCAACGGCCTGGTCATAGGGCTTGAAGACCTGTGTCTTTCCGCCGTCGTCCAAGGTGAGGGTGATTGCATCTTGAGTGATATCAGTGATGGTGCCATTGCCGCTGGCCCGCAAGTCGAGCGGGGCGGTGTTGACGATGTAAGGCAGGACACGGGCCCATTGCCAGCTGTAGTTGATCTGCTTCGAGGCCATGTACAGCGTGCCCATTAGGCCCGCGATGATAAGTACTGATAAGCCGTGCCAAAGCCAGCGTCGGGGACTGGTCAACAAAGTGACCTCCTGAGAATTTAGGTTTTACGGTAACGCGCGAGGCAAGTGGAAATCAGGCCAGAGGTTGAGTCTGGCCTGATGGGCTTACTGAACCTGGTCGAGCCAGGCGTCGCTTTCGAACCACTTGGCGTAGAGACGATCGTAGGTGCCTTCACCCTTGATCTGACGCAGGAAGTTGTTCAGCACGTTGAGCATTTCCGGGTCGCCCTGGGCAACAGCCCAGCCCAGTGGCTCATAGGTGAATGGTTTGTCCAGGTGAACGATCTTGTCTTTGTTCTGCGCAAAGTAGATTGCGTTGAATGGCAGGTCGTAGATGAATGCATCCGCTTTGCCGTTGGTGACTTCAAGCACTGCGTCAGACTGGGTTTCAAATACATTGATCTTGGCTTTACTCAGCAGGCGCTTGACCGATTGCTCACCGGTGGTGCCGAGTTTGGTGGTGATGGTGTACTGCGGATCGTTGAGGTCTTTGTAGTCGTTGATTTTACCCTTGAGCTTAGGGTTCAGCAGAATGCTCTGGCCGATCACGATGTAGGGATCTGCGAAGTTCACGCGCATATTGCGCTGGGTGTTGATGGTCATGCCGCCGTTGATCATGTGGCACTTGCCAGTCAGCAGGGTTGGAATGATTCCATCCCATGCTGTGTTGACCGGGACGTATTTAACCCCCATTTGCTTGGCGAGCAGTTTGCCCATGTCAATGTCAAAACCGATAAACTGGCCCGACTTGCTCTTCATTTCGAAAGGCATGTAGCCCGCATCGAAACAAATTTTAAGCTCCCCTGATTTAACAATGTCATCAAGAACTGGACCCGCTTGAGCTGTGATTGAAGCGCCTAGCAGGCTGGCGCTAATCGCCAAGCCGGTAAAAAATTTTCTCATGTGAGAGTCCTTATTCTTTTTGAGCACATTAGTGCGTTCTTATTGGTTGGCATCGGCCTTTTGTAAAGGCCCTTCGTTATAACAGGTTAAGCCTTGAATGAAAAAGTCCCGAGCAGGTAGCTGGTCGCTTAAAGGTGAGTTGGTCGTTATCAGCTACTTGATGGCCTTGAGAATGACAAACTTAGGGTTTGACGCCACTTGTTCGACGCCACGAAACAGGCGCTTGAGCTTATGGTGGTAGCCCAGGTGACGATTGCCGACAATCCATAACTCGCCGCCAGTTACCAGTGAAGCATGCGCTTGCTGGAACATTCGCCAGGCCAGGAAGTCGCCCACAACTTGCTGTTGGTGAAAGGGCGGATTGCACAGCACCCTGTCCAGCGATTCAGCCGGTTGTTCAGCCAGACCGTCACCGGCGCGGATATCCACCGGACGCTCGCCGAGAGCGGCTAACCAGTTCTCGCGTGCCGATTGCACCGCCATGTAAGACTCATCAACCAATGTCAGCTGCGCCTCGGGATTGCTCAGTGCGTAGGCAATCGCCAGCACGCCATTGCCGCAACCCAGATCCGCGACCCGGAACGGACGCTGATCCTTGGGCAGGTGCGGCAAGAAGGCGCGCGTGCCGATGTCGAGGCCTTCACGGCAGAACACATTGGCATGGTTGATCAAGCTGAGTTTTGGTTTCTCCAAGCTGTAGCGGCTGGGATAAGGCGAGACAGGCTGCAATTTTGGCTCCGGCGAGGCAATCAGCAGGCGCGCCTTTTTGACAGCCAGAGAAGCCTGAACTGGGCCGATGTATTTTTCCAACAGATCGCCAGCCGCGCGTGGTAAATGTTTAACCATACCCGCTGCCACAACCTGAGCCCCCGGTGCTAACTGGCCGTGCAGGCGAATCAATTGTTCTTCAAGTAAGGCCAGTGTCTTGGGGATGCGGATCAGTACGCGATCAAACGGCCCTTGCGGTGTCTGTTCAGCCGGTACAAAGCTGACGGCGTCCGCGGCCAACTGATTGCGCCGCAGGTTGATCTGTAGCGCCATGTGCCCCAAGTGCGAGTCTGAACTGCTGGTAATCAGCATGCGGGGTTGTTCAATGGCTGCCAACGCGCAGGCCAATGCGCCAAAGTTATCGTTGAGAATCAATACGCGCAGATCCGCACCAACGCCTTGCTCGGCAAACTGGTTAAGCAGGTATTCGTCTGCGGCATCAAAGGCCTGCAGAGTCTCGTGCGACTGTTCTGGCTGACGGATTAATTCCAGTGGTGCAAAAGGCGTAACAAATATAGGCATATAAGCTGCTGGTTTTTATCAACGGAAAAGTGCGCGACACTGCAGGCTTGTGGGCCGAGCGGTTAGAGCCTTATAGCTTAGCTGTTTTAGGCTGTGCACCGTGCAGCAATAGTGCTTGGTATTTGCTCGAGTCCAACCACTGACTCACTTAGGGAGTCCTATGAGCGCTAGTGATGAGAAGTTTACCCGGCAAACCCTTAGCGATGTACGTGTCTGGTCGCCAACTTTATTCAGCTTGCGCTGCTCACGGGATCCGGGGTTTAGATTTCGTGCTGGGCAATTCGCCCGTTTAGGGGTCAACAAGCCAGATGGCAGTGTTGTCTGGCGAGCGTACTCGATGGTTTCAGCGCCGCACGATGAGTTTCTCGAATTCTTTTCAATCGTCGTGCCGGACGGTGAATTCACCAGTGAACTGAGTCGTTTGTCAGTTGGCAATACACTGCTGGTGGATAAACAAGCTTTTGGCTTTCTGACGCTTGATCGGTTTATTGATGGTCGCGACCTGTGGCTGGTCGCCAGCGGCACGGGCTTGGCTCCGTTCCTGTCGATATTGCAAGACCTTGACGTGTGGCAGCGCTTTGAGCGGATCATTCTGGTTTACAGCGCCCGTACAAAACAGGAGTTGGCTTATCAAGAGTTGATCAAGCAGCTCAGTACCTTGGAGCACCTTGCTGAAAATGCGCACAAGTTAGTGTATGTACCGGTGGTCACGCGTGAGCCGCTTGCAGGCTGCCTCAATCAACGAATCACCACATTACTTGAGAATGGTGAGCTGGAGCGTGCTGCCGGGGTGGCGATGGATGCCGAAAACTCACGGGTGATGCTCTGTGGTAACCCACAGATGATTGATGACCTGCGCCAACTGCTGAAACAACGCGACATGCAGCTAAGCCTTACCCGCAGGCCAGGCCAGGTAGCCGTCGAAAATTATTGGTAGGGTGCGACAGATGTAGGGTGCGACAACGCGAAGCTTGTCCACCAGAGCGGCGAATAGTCTGGATATTTGAGGTTGCAGACGGCGGACAATAAAGCGCTGTCCGCCCTACGGATTGGGGCTTTCAGGTAGGGTACGACAACGCGAAGCTTGTCCACCAGCGCGGTGAATAGTCCGGAGATTTGAGGTTGCAGACGGCGGACAATAAAGCGCTGTCCGCCCTACGGATTGGGGCTTTCAGGTAGGGTGCGACAACGCGAAGCTTGTCCACCGGAGCGGTGAATAGTCCGGAGATTTGGAGTTGCAGACGGCGGACAATAAAGCGCTGTCCGCCCTACGGATTGGGGCTTTTCAGGTAGGGTTCGACAACGCGAAGCTTGTCCACCAGCGCGGTGAATAGCCCGGATATTTGAGGATGCCAATGGCGGATGAAAAAGCGCCCGCCATTGGGTTCAATCAGGCCCGGTTTGATCACGCTAAGCGGTTCTGCAAGGGTAACTGCTATGGCTTATTCGGCCTTGCTTTTAAGCAGATCGCGAATCTCAGCCAGCAATACTTGCTCTTGAGTCGGTGCAGGAGGTGCGGCCGGAGCTGCTTCTTCCTTGCGCTTGAGACTGTTCATGACTTTGATCGCCATGAAAATAGCGAATGCCACGATTAGGAAGTCGACCAGTGTTTGGATGAACTTACCGTAATTCATGGTAACGGCTGGGATATCCCCCTGCGCCGCTTTAAGGACGATGACCAAGTCTGTGAAGTCGACACCGCCGATCAGCACGCCTAGCGCAGGCATGATCAGATCGCCAACAAAAGATGCAACGATTTTACCGAACGCCGCGCCGATGATAATACCGACAGCCATGTCGACCACGTTGCCTTTAACGGCAAAAGCTTTGAATTCACTGATAATGCTCATGTTTCCAATCCTTGCGATGTCTGGTTGTCTACTCATTCTAAACATTCAATTACATTTAGCCACTAGATAAGTTGGGCCGTTAAAAGAGTGTCTGCTCAGTCCTTCTGGTTTATTAGTGCTAAAAATTGACAGTTTGGTTGTGCGGTTTTGCGTCTTGTATAGGGATGCGATTGCGAGCAAGCAGAGCTGGCAGGCTCGACTAGTCTGAAGGTATATACATCAAGAGGGTGCAGACATGCCGTTGGAACATCACTCACTAAAGAACGAGTTTCCTCAATTCGCCAGCCAATTCAGCGCATTGGCGCAGTCCAATAAGCGTTTTGCCCGGCTTGCAGAAGAGTACGAAGCATTGGATAAACGCATTTATGAAGTAGAAGACGGCCACAGCTCGATGGATGACCTGAACTTGCAAGGCCTGAAGATGCAGCGCGTCACGCTCAAAGATGAAATCTCCGACATGCTGGCCAACAGTGAAGGCTAAGGTCTGGTAGCGCTTTGGCACGTGTCGGCAAATGAGGCATTTTCACGATATGTGGATTGTCTCAGCTTCCTCTGGAAAGGCTATGATGGGCACTTTGCTCTGAGGAAGTCTGCTGATGGCTAAGGCCAAACGCCTGTATGGCTGCACCGAATGCGGTGCCACGTTTCCCAAGTGGGCCGGTCAGTGTGGTGAGTGCAGCGCCTGGAATACCCTAGTTGAAACCATGCTTGAGGCAAATGCCGCTGCGCCAAGCGGGCGCAGTGGTTGGGCAGGCCAGCAAGCACCGCTAAAAACCCTTGCGGAAGTCAGCGTTGAAGAGATGCCTCGATTCTCGACGGCATCCGGCGAACTTGATCGAGTGCTGGGCGGTGGTCTGGTCGATGGCTCTGTGGTGCTGATCGGCGGTGATCCGGGCATTGGCAAGTCGACCATCTTGTTGCAAACCCTGTGCAACATCGCTACGCGTTTTCCCGCCTTGTACGTGACGGGGGAGGAGTCGCAGCAACAGGTTGCCATGCGTGCGCGGCGTTTGGGTTTGCCGGAAGACAAACTCAAGGTCATGACCGAAACCTGCATCGAAAACATCATTGCCACGGCGCGTCAGGAAAAGCCCAAGGTAATGGTGATCGACTCAATCCAGACCATCTTCACCGAACAGTTGCAATCCGCTCCTGGCGGCGTGGCTCAAGTACGCGAAAGCGCTGCTTTGCTGGTGCGCTTTGCCAAGCAAAGCGGTACTGCAATCTTTCTGGTCGGCCATGTCACCAAAGAAGGGGCGCTAGCCGGGCCACGGGTGCTGGAGCACATGGTTGATACCGTGCTCTATTTCGAGGGCGAGTCAGACGGCCGCTTGCGTCTGTTGCGAGCGGTGAAGAACCGCTTTGGCGCGATCAACGAGCTCGGTGTGTTTGGCATGACCGACAAAGGCCTGAAAGAGGTGACCAATCCTTCAGCTATCTTCCTGACTCGGGCGCAGGAAGAAGTGCCTGGCAGCGTGGTCATGGCAACTTGGGAAGGCACGCGGCCCATGCTGGTTGAGGTGCAGGCGCTGGTCGATACCAGTCATCTGGGCAACCCGCGACGGGTGACGCTGGGGCTCGATCAGAACCGCTTAGCCATGCTGCTTGCGGTGTTGCATCGTCATGGCGGCATTCCAACTTATGATCAGGATGTTTTTCTGAACGTCGTCGGCGGGGTCAAGGTGCTGGAGACAGCATCAGATTTGGCGCTGATGGCTGCGGTTATTTCAAGCCTGCGTAATCGACCGTTAGCCAATGACTTGTTAGTGTTCGGTGAGGTGGGTTTATCCGGCGAAATTCGTCCGGTGCCGAGTGGTCAAGAGCGCTTGAAGGAAGCCGCCAAGCATGGCTTCAAACGCGCCATTGTGCCCAAAGGCAACGCTCCGAAAGAATCTCCGGCAGGGCTCGAGGTGATTGCTGTCACGCGGCTTGAGCAAGCGCTTGATGCTTTGTTCGATTAACCATGCCTGATTGAATGGTTATCTCAGCGCGGCTTAGTTTTCTTCACCGAGCGCGCTGAGCTCACGTTCAAGTAGCGATTCATCACCTAGGTTAAGTTCGACCAGACGGCGCAGGTGGCTTATCGACTCCAAGTCAATGTGTTCACAAGCAAAGCCGAGTAGGCCGTCATCATCGCGGGTTTCGGTTACTTCCATGCGCACTTTGGCGACGTCGCTGAGGCTGATCTGCACATCAAACAACTGCTCCGGGTCTGCCTTCCAGTCAGCGGGCCGCTCGACCATCAGGCCTTTGAGTGAAACGTCATGCAGTTTCACGTCCCAACGCTGTGCGCCTTGGGATATCTCTGTCGGTGCATCAAAGGCGATCCGCTGAAAGCGTCTACGCTCTGTGTCTGTGCCGCTCATATTCAGCTCCTGATTTGTACTCTCAACACTATAGCCAAGCCTGCAGAGCTGAATATGTTTGTTTGCTTGTAAAAATATTTTGATACTGGTTTTTTGGCTAAACCCCTTAAATCGCTGGGTTGTGTGGCGATGGCTATTTGCTATCTTGACGCTGATGTCAGCATCCTATTTGACAGTTTTGCTACTTTCACCAAAGCTGCTAGTGCAGCTTTATAACTATTTAGCGTGGAGCAAAAGAAAAATGGAAAAGCGATTGCTGAGCAAAGGCTTGATTTTCGGTTTGTTAACTGTTGCCAGCGTCGGCGCATACGCCGAAGCACCAGGCGGTCCATCTTGCGGTTGGGGCAACATGCTGTTTGATGGCCAGCGTGGTCTTGCACCGCACTTTCTTGCCAGTACCACTAACGGCACTTCCGGTAACGCCACATTTGGTATGACGTCTGGCACCAACGGTTGTAGCACTGGCGGTAAGCTTACTTATGGTGGTCGTTCGATGCTTGCCATGAACGGCATGCTCGATTCGATTGCTGTGGACATGGCCCAAGGTCAGGGTGAGGCACTGGATGCCTACGCTGTACTGCTGGGTATTCCGGCAAGTGACCGTGCGCAATTCGCCAAGGTTACCCACGAGAACTTCAACACGATCTTCTCTTCAGCCGACGTCACCAGCGAGCAGGTTCTGGCTTCCACCATGGAAGTCATGAGCCGCGACAGCAAACTGGCCGCTTACGCTAAAACACCTGCGTAAAACCACTGGCTACGAAAAAGCCCGCCAAAATGGCGGGCTTTTTCGTTTCACTGGCCGTAGGTTGCGACAACGCGAAGCTTGTCCACCAAGGTTCGGCAGTTGGTGTAAATAGTTGGAGCTGTAAGCGGTGGGTAAAAAGCGTTACCCACCCAACCTATTTACGCACCGTAAACCGGGAAGCGTGCGCACAGGGCTTTGACCTGCTCACGTACCTTGGTTTCTACCGCGTCATCACCAATGTTGGCCAGTACTTCACAAATCCAGCCAGCCAACTGACGGCACTCGTCTTCTTTGAAGCCGCGCGTGGTAACGGCAGGGGTGCCGATACGCAGACCAGAGGTTACAAACGGTGAGCGCGGGTCGTTTGGCACCGAGTTTTTGTTGACGGTGATAAAGGCACGGCCCAGCGCAGCATCTGCTTCTTTGCCGGTGATGTCTTGCTTGATCAGGCTGAGCAGGAACAAGTGGTTCTCTGTGCCGCCAGAAACCACGTCATAGCCGTTTTCCATGAATACACTGGCCATGGTTTGAGCGTTTTTGATGACCTGTTGCTGATAAGTCTTGAACTCAGGCAGCAGGGCTTCTTTGAAGCACACCGCTTTCGCTGCAATAACGTGTTCCAGTGGGCCACCTTGACCGCCCGGGAATACTGCCGAGTTGAATTTCTTTTCCAGCTCTTCGTTTTTGCGCGCCAGAATCAGACCGCCACGTGGGCCGCGTAGGGTTTTGTGGGTTGTGGTGGTCACAACGTCAGCGAATGGCACCGGGTTCGGATACACACCAGCAGCGACCAGGCCGGCAACGTGAGCCATGTCGACGAACAGGTAGGCACCGACTTTGTCTGCGATTGCGCGAAAGCGCGGGAAGTCGAGAATCTGTGAGTAGGCCGAGAAACCCGCGATGATCATTTTGGGCTTGTGCTCAACGGCCAAGCGCTCAACTTCATCGTAATCGATCAGGCCGTCGTCGTTGATGCCGTACTGCACTGCGTTGTAAATCTTGCCGGAGAAGCTGACGCTGGCGCCGTGAGTCAGGTGGCCGCCGTGTGCCAGGCTCATGCCCAGTACAGTGTCGCCAGCATTGAGCAGGGCCATGTAGACCGCGCTGTTAGCTTGCGAGCCTGAGTGTGGCTGGACGTTTGCGTAGTCGGCGCCGAACAGTTGTTTGGCGCGATCAATTGCGACCTGCTCAACGATATCAACGTACTCGCAACCGCCGTAGTAGCGCTTGCCCGGGTAGCCTTCGGCATACTTGTTGGTCAGCACCGAGCCTTGGGCTTCCATCACCGCTGGGCTGGTGTAGTTTTCCGAGGCGATCAGCTCGATATGTTCTTCCTGGCGTTGGGCTTCTTGCTCCATCGCGGCAAACAATTCGGCGTCAAAACGGGCAAGATTCAAATCACGGCTGAACATGGCAATCCCCTGAGAAAACAGCTGGGCTGAAGAAATAGGGTGCGGATTCTACCCCATACTGCAGCCGTGCGGGTATGAATGGCAGTCATGTGCCTGACAAGTGGAGCTCATGCCAAGTGCGCAGTGGCTTTGCTATCAGGCGGCGGGCATCAGTTGAGTATGAACAGCGCCGCACCACTGAACTGGGCGCTTACCTGGTGAGCACGCATAGGCTGACCGAGCAGAAAACCTTGGACTTCATCACAGTTGTAGCGGCGTAAGAAGTCGAGTTGGGCTTGGGTTTCTACACCTTCGGCAATCACCGCCAAACTTAAACTATGGGCCATGGCAATAATCGCCCTGGCTATCTGCGCGTCCTGTTCACCTTGCGGTAAGCCATCGACGAAACTGCGGTCAATCTTGAGTATGTCGATAGGGAACTGCTTGAGGTAGTTCAGCGACGAGTAACCGGTACCGAAGTCATCAATCGCAATGCTCAAACCGAGGCTTTTGAGGCTAGTCAGTGTTTGCAGCGCGTTAGCCACATCGTTCATCAGGATGCTTTCGGTCAGCTCAAGCTCAAGGCTTGCGGCACTGACCCCGGTTTCTGCGAGAATTCGGGTAATGCGCTTGTCGAGGTCGCCATCCGCAAACTGTCGGGCCGACAGGTTGACCGATACTTTAGGGACGCGGACCTTGTTGTCTTGCCAATACTTGAGCTGGCGGCATGCCTCTTCAATCACCCAGTCACCGACATCGGCAACCAAGCCAAGCTCTTCCAGTACCGGGATGAATTCAGACGGTGAGACCAGCCCTCGTTTCGGGTGCTGCCAGCGCAGCAGTGCTTCAACGCCCGTCAGGCGCTGGCCATTAGCGGAGAACTGCGGTTGGTAAAACAACACCAGTTCGCCCTGTTCAAGCGCATGGCGCAGATCGCTTTCCAGCTCAATGCGTTCTAGCGCGCGAGCGTTCATGTCGCTCTGATAGAACTGGAAGTTATTCTTGCCGCGCTCTTTGGCGTGATACATCGCGGTGTCGGCGTTCTTCATCAACTGGCTGAGTTCTTTGCCATCTTGTGGGCTTAGCGCGATACCGATACTGGCGGTCACAAAAAACTCACGGCCTTCAAGCACAAACGCTCGGGCAAGGCTGGCGAGAATTTGTTCGGCAACGTGAATCGCACGGTTCAGCGCGTTGTCGCGGCTGGAGTGAGGCTTCAGCAGTAGGGTGAACTCATCGCCGCCCATACGCGCAACGGTGTCATCGTCATTGACACAGGCCGCCAAGCGGCTTGCGACATCTTTGAGCATGCGGTCACCGGCCGCATGGCCGAGCGAATCGTTGATCGGCTTGAAACGGTCAAGGTCGAGGAACATCAGCACCACCCATTCAGCATGACGCTCGGCTTGGTGCAGTGAGGTATGCAGGCGATCCTGAAACAATGTGCGGTTCGGCAGCAGAGTCAGGGCATCGTAGTAAGCCAGACGATGAATACGCTGTTCGCTGGCTTTGCGCTCACTGATGTCGCTGAAGAAGCACACGTAACTGACGAGATCGCCTTCATCATCCTGTACCGCGGTAATACCCACCCACGCCGGGAAGTTTTCGCCATCGCGACGTTTCAGCCACACTTCGCCTTCCCAGCTACCGCGCTGGTTGAGTTGGGCGAGGATGAAGTTCAGCTGGTTTGCCTGTTGTTTATCAGCCGTCAACCTGCTCGGCAGTTGGTCAATCACTTGTTTTGAGCTGTAGCCCGTCACGCGGCTGAACGCTTCATTGGTCTGCACGATATAACCGGCAGGGTCGGTGACCAGAATGGCGGCGGTCGAATGCTCGAATACCGTGGCAGCCATGCGTAACTCGTTCTCGGCACGACGGTGTTGGCTAATATCGCGTGCTACGCCATGCAGGCCTTTGAATCGGTTGTCTTCATCCCACATAGGGACCAAACGCAGCTCCATCGGAACTTTTCGTTCGTCGCTGCGCAAACAATCAAAGGTAAATAGCTGCGGTTGCAGCTTGCCAGTCAACTCGGCCACGCGCATCGGGTCACCCAACGCTGTACGTAACTCATCAACAATGCCTATAAGCTCTTTCAGTTGTTCAGGTTTGGCGGCCAGGCTGAGCAAACCTTGTCCTTTGAGCTGTTCAGGTTCGTAACCGAGAAGGGTCTTTATTGACGGGCTGATGTAGTTGGCGTGAAGTGAGTTATCGGTTGAGAAGATGACATCGGAGGTGCTTTCAGCCAGCAGTCGATAGCGCTGTTCACTGTCACGCAGCGATTCACTGTGTTCAATTTGCTCTGAAATATCCTTGGCGACGCCGATCAGTCGGTCGACGTGACCTGCAGCGTTGCGCGACAAGGCTTGTTCGCGGATGCTGAACCAATGCCAGTTACCATCACGGTGGCGCCAACGCAACTGTGACTCAAGCAGAATGCCATTGCCGACAACATGTTGCAGGTTGCGGATTCGGTGATAGTAATCGCTGTCATCTGGATGCAGCAGGTCTTCCCAGAAACACTCGCCCAAGGCCTTTAATTCTTCGCTGTTGTAGCCAAGCTGCAAACCTAGATGGTGATTGCTGAAGAGCACTGATTTATTGCTTAAGTCATGTACGTAGAGTGTGTCAGGCACGGCCTGTACCACGCTCGACCAGAAGCGCTCTCGTTCGATCAATGACAGTTCAGTTTGTTTGCGGCTGGTAATGTCGGTGATGCTCAGGGTTACCGAAACGAGGTCATCGCTGTCCTCAGGCAGATTAATCAGCAACCACAGGTGACGCTCTTGATCGTCAGGTGTGAGCAGGCAGATTTCTTGATCAAACTGAGTTTTATGCGTCAGCAGAGCGTTAAGCAATTCGCCACGAAAATCGTTGAGATTCAACTCGCCGCAGTTGAACAGTAATTCCCATACATCGCCTGGAGAATTGACTTTTAACAGGCGCAGGGCGACATGGTTGGTCTCGCTGACGCGCATAAGTTGGGGCAACTGCTTAAGTTGCTCGGGGTTGTCCTGCAGCCATTGGCTCAGCTCGGCTGGCGATGTTACCTGCTGATCATTCAGGTATTGGCTAAGCACCGAAAGGTCGAGTACACAGAGAGCTGTGCCGGTGCCATCGAATATGTCTTGGTAGCGTCGGCGCGCATTAAGCAGCACGCGCGTGGCATGTTGCTCATCGGTAACATCACGCAGCACCCAGGCGTAGCCATTGCGGTTCTCGCCATCGCTCAGGTTGCTACGATTGATATCGAATAAACGCCTGTTGCCTCTGAATTCAATTTCAAGCGGTTCAGGGCTGACGTCGTTGTTGAATGCGTTGCCTTGCAGCAGTAACGGGTCAAGCTGCGGCAGCACTTCAAAAATATGTCGGCCGCGGGCCATATCGGTCAATTCGAAAAGGCTTTCCGCTTGTGGGTTTAAATAGTCGATATAACCTTGGCTGTCGGTAACCAGTACCCGCTCTTCAATGGCGCCAAGCGCACTTGCTGCCTGGCGCAGAGAGCGTCGCGAGTCCGCATTAGCCTGGTGCAGTTGGCTTTGGTCGAGCAGCAGCCTGTACAAGGCCAGTAAGGTCAGAATCGAACATAGTATAAACAGCAGAAACTTACCGGCGAGCGTCGGCAGTTGTTCGGCCAGTACCAGGCTCTCGTTGAACAAGGCACGCAGTTGCCAGTCGCTATGTTCGATCGGCGAGATATGAATGGTCTGTGCCAGATCAATGGCGGTTACTGGCGGAAAAAATCTTTTGGGTGACGCCGCTTTACTGTGTGGGCCGACAATTGCGCGCTGGTTCAAGCGGTCTTCCAATAGCCATTGGTAAGCATTCAATTGGCGATCGTGTAACCAACTGGCGATGGCACCGCTACTGAAGCGCAGCAGCCAATAGCCGTTGCGCTTGGTCAGTAATAGGTAAAAGCGCCCATTGGGCTCGGCTGTAAACGCATAGTGATAAGGCGCGCCAGCGTTGCGACTAACCAGACTGGCAATAAACTGCGCATCCACTGAATGGGTTGCGCTATCCGAGGCAATCTCACCGCTGGCAGACAAGCGGGCGATGCTTTCTATTGCTGGGTAAATACCTTTTAGTGTGGCGATGAGTTCCCGGGCGTCATCAGGAGCGTCGTTTGTCAGCTTTTTTGAGCGTAACAAGGCTTGAGCCGACTGGGCCTTGATCGACATATTCATGCTCAGGGTGTTGGCCAACTGGTCGCTGTATACCAGCCCCAGTTGCCGCTGCGTCTGTAGCAGGTTGCGCGACTCAAGCAGTAATTGCCATAACAGCAAAGCCAGCATCACCAACACCAACACCACCAGGCAGCGCTTAAGCGAGCTGCGCATAGGCGTGACTTGAGGCTCAAGCGGGGAGAGCGGAGTCTTTGATGACGCGGTAGATGGCACGTGTATTCAGACCTTGCAACGACAAAAGACGCTGAGCGTTTGATTCAACACTGACGTTTGTACACAGCAAACAGTTGATCGCGCGCGGCAGGCAAGAATGCCACAGTTGTGGCAAAGTGCCAGCCCTGTCGATGAGCGGAATTTGCCCTAAAGCCTGCATTCCGGTAGCTTTGCTCGTCACGCGCGAGCAATTTTCTTTCAGATGTTGCCTAAGGACCCGTAAACAGATTCGCTACGTAAGGGTTTAAGCCAGTCTGAATAGCTTGAAGTGTTTATTTGCGTAGGTAAATCGGCCTTCAGCGTTATTTGCAAGGTATTTAAAGCCGGTCGTCGGAATCGTTACGCGTTCTCAAAATTCACGGAGTTTGTAGTCGCAGCGAGCGTATCGTAGCGCTCTATCCGTAAGGCGAATTGTTTCGCCTCAGTGAGCCATGTTGCGCGACATGCTCCTGTCCCCGTTTTTAGTCTAAGTATCAAGGTTATCCATGGCCCAATACGTCTACACCATGCATCGGCTGAGCAAAGTTGTGCCGCCGAAGCGGGAAATTCTCAAAAATATTTCTCTGTCGTTTTTCCCTGGCGCCAAAATTGGCGTGCTCGGCCTCAACGGCTCAGGTAAATCCACGCTGCTGAAAATCATGGCTGGCGTCGATACCGAGTTTGACGGTGAAGCGCGTCCAATGCCCGAGTTGAACGTGGGTTACCTGCCGCAGGAACCCGTGCTGGACCCAAGCAAGACCGTGCGTGAAGTGGTCGAAGAAGCGGTGAGCGTGATCAAGGATGCCCAAGCGCGCCTTGATCAGGTTTATGCCGCCTATGCAGAACCAGATGCTGATTTTGACAAGCTGGCCGCCGAGCAGGCCAAGCTTGAAGCCATCCTGCAAACCTCAGATGGCCACAACCTTGAGCGTCAGCTTGAAGTGGCTGCCGACGCACTGCGTTTGCCCGCGTGGGATGCCAAGGTCGAGCACCTGTCTGGTGGTGAAAAGCGCCGTGTAGCCCTGTGCCGCCTGCTGCTTTCTGCACCTGACATGCTGCTGCTCGATGAACCAACCAACCACCTGGATGCTGATTCGGTGGCCTGGCTTGAGCACTTCCTGCATGACTTCCCGGGCACTGTGGTTGCGATCACGCACGACCGTTACTTCCTCGACAACGTTGCCGGTTGGATTCTCGAACTCGACCGCGGCGCGGGTATCCCGTACGAAGGCAACTACTCAGGTTGGCTTGAGGCCAAGTCGGACCGTTTGGCGCAAGAGTCCAAGCAACAGTCGGCTCATGAGAAAGCCATGAAGGACGAGCTGGAGTGGGTGCGCAAAGGCGCCAAGGCGCGTCAGTCAAAATCCAAGGCTCGCCTGCAACGCTTCGAAGAAATGCAGTCGCAGGAATTCCAGAAGCGCAGCGAAACCAATGAGATTTATATTCCAGCGGGTTCGCGTCTGGGTGACAAAGTCATCGACTTTGTTAACGTCAGCAAAGGTTATGGTGACCGTGCATTGATCGACAATCTGTCGTTCAGCATGCCAAAAGGCGCCATTGTCGGCGTGATCGGCGGTAACGGTGCCGGTAAGTCGACCCTGTTCCGCATGCTGATGGGCAAAGAACAGCCGGACTCGGGCACCATCGAAGTCGGTGAAACCGTGCAGATGGCCTGCGTTGACCAGAGTCGTGAAGACCTGGACGGCAGCAAGACTGTGTGGGAAGCCGTGTCGGGTGGTTCCGACATGATCAAGATCGGTAACTATGAAGTGCCGTCGCGTACCTACGTCGGTCGCTTCAACTTCAAGGGTGGCGATCAGCAGAAGTTCGTTAAAGACCTTTCTGGTGGTGAGCGTGGCCGTTTGCACTTGGCGCTGACCTTGAAAGAGGGCGCTAACGTCTTGCTGCTCGACGAACCCTCAAACGACCTCGACGTAGAAACTTTGCGTTCGCTGGAAGAAGCACTGCTCGATTTCCCTGGCGCTGCCATTGTGATCTCGCACGATCGCTGGTTCCTTGACCGCGTTGCCACGCACATCTTGGCGTACGAAGATGACTCGCACATTGAGTTCTTCGAAGGTAACTACACCGAGTACGAAGCGGATCGTAAGAAACGCCTCGGCGATGCAGCTGCACAACCGCATCGCGTACGCCACAAGAAGCTCGCGCAGTAACGCCTTCTTGTCAAAAACCGGCCTCTCCTGAGGCCGGTTTTTTTTGGCCGGAATTTGTAGGTGGCGGGTGCTTTTTCATCGGCTATTTCGGCGACGAACGTTCGGGTTATGCACTGAACCTTGGCGGACAAACTCTGTGTTGTTCGTCTTGCAGGTTTTGCGTGCGCAATTTTTTCCTTGCGTGCCCGCACGCAAGACAAGCCATGGGTCGAGTTAATAGTCTGCGCTCAACTTCAAATTGAGCGGAGCATCGCCGTGAGCAACTGGCGCAATATCAGTCTGTGGATGGATCAGCTTGACCAACCTCTGCATGCCCGCCCGGCGTTGAGCGAAGACTTGCAGGCGGATGTCGCCATTATCGGTGCGGGCTACACCGGGCTGTGGACGGCCTATTACCTTAAGCGCCAGGCACCGCAGTTGAAGATTGTAATTGTCGAGGCTCAAACCGCTGGCTTCGGTGCTTCGGGCCGTAATGGCGGCTGGCTGATTGGCGACTTGCTTGGCAGTGATCGATTGCTTGCCGGGCTTTCAGCGCAAGCGCGACACGCCTCACGCACGTTGTTGCATGGCATACCCGATGAAGTCGCCTCGGTGCTGGCCCGCGAATCCATTAACTGTGATTACCGCAAAGGTGGCGTGTTGTATTGCGCGGCCCGTTACCCGGAACAGGAAGTTGCGCTGCGCGCACAATTACAGGCCATCCGGGCGCAAGGCATGGGCGAAGAGGATTATCGCTGGCTGACACCTACCGAGTTGGCCGGGCAGTTGCGTATTGCCAATCCCTACGGTGCATTGTTCAGCCCGCATTGCGCGACTATCCAGCCTGCGCGTTTGGCTCGTGGCTTGGCTGAGTGCGTCGAACGCATGGGCGTGAAAATCTTTGAGCAGAGTCAGGTAACCCATTGGAAAACAGGGTTGCTGCGCACTGCACAGGGCTCAGTAAAAGCCGATTGGCTGGTGCCCGCGGTTGAAGGATATGCCGCGTCATTACCGCCGCTTGGGCGTTATCAATTGCCGGTGCAAAGTTTGATTGCCGCAACAGAGCCGTTATCTGCAGACACGTGGGCGCAAATCGGTCTGGAACGCGGACAGGCGTTTAGTGAGAACAGTCGGCAGGTTACGTATGGGCAGCGCAGTGCGGATGATCGTTTAGTCTTTGGTGCGCGCGGTGGATACCAGTTCGGTGGCCGTTTGCGCAGCGACTTCAACCTAAAAGAGCATGAGCTTGAGCTGCGTCGCTACTTGTTCAGTGAGTTGTTCCCGGTGTTGCGCAATGTCCGTCTGACGCATTCATGGGGCGGCAACCTTGGCGTCGCCCGGCGTTTCCGCCCACATATGTTGATTGACCGTAAAGCGGGGCTGGCCTTGTCCGGTGGTTACGGTGGCGAAGGTGTCGGCGCCAGCAATCTGGGAGGGCGAACTCTGGCGGCGCTGATCCTCGGTCAGGACAATCAGCTCACTCAGCAGCCTTGGGTACTGGGCGATACACCACTGCGTAGTTTATCGGGCTGGGAGCCAGAGCCATGCCGTTGGCTTGGTTACAACGCCATTATCAAAAGTTTTGTGCACGAAGATCGCGTGCTCGCCAACCCCGCAACGGCGCCTTGGCGGCGCCAGCTTGCCCAGCAGTTGGCCGGATTTATGGAAGGTCTGATGCGCTGATTGCATTGGTCTTCTGTGGAGCAACCTCATAACCCATAACAACAGGGCAGGACGATGAGCATCACTCAATTCAAACAGACCGCAACACTGTTGCTGGATGAATCCAATCCCGTTGCCGTGCCGCTTGGCGAATCCGTTGCCATTGCTTCGACCCACAGCGTTGAACGCGCTGACGGCGTCGAAACCGGCGTTTGGGAGTGCACCCCGGGACGCTGGAGACGGCAGATTGTGCAGCAGGAGTTTTGTCACTTTATCGCCGGTCGCGCCACCTTCACCCCAGACGGCGGCGAGCCTGTGGTGATTGAGGCCGGTGATGCAATTTTGCTCCCAGCCAATTCAATGGGGGTTTGGGATATTCAGGAAACCCTGCGTAAGAGCTACGTGCTGATTTTTTAACAGATAAAAACAACAACAAGAAGTAGAGGTAAGCGTCATGCTAAAGAAACTCATCCCAATGCTGTTGCTGGCTTCAACGTGCCAGGCCACCGAGGCTGTGCGCGTCTACAACTGGTCTGAATATATTGCTCCAGACACTCTGGCAAGCTTCCAAAAGGCCACGGGTATTGGCAATCACTATGATGTATACGACAGCAATGAGACGCTCGACGCCAAGTTGATGGCCGGGCATTCGGGGTATGACGTGGTGTTTCCTTCCGATCATTTCATGGCGCGGCAAATAAAGGGCGGGGCGCTCAAAGAACTGGATAAGAGCCAGCTACCGAACTGGAAATACCTTAACCCGGCGTTGCTCAAGGCATTGCAAACCAATGATCCGGGCAACCAGCATGGTTTCCCTTATCTGTGGGGCACAACGGGTATCGGCTACAACGTCGACAAGCTCAAGGAGGTGTTGGGGCCTGACGTGCCGTTGGATTCATGGGACCTGATCTTCAAGCCAGAAAACATGGAAAAGCTCAGTCAGTGTGGCGTTGCCGTTCTGGATAATGGCCCCGAACTGTTGCCGATTGCATTGCACTACCTGGGTTTGCCTCATCACAGCAAAGATCCGGCGGATTACAAAAAGGCTGAAGCCTTGCTCCTGCAAATGCGCAAGAACGTATTGTATTTTCACTCGTCGAAATATGTCAGTGACCTTGCCAACGGCGACATCTGCGTGGCGGTCGGTTTCTCCGGCGACATCTTGCAATCGTCGACCCGTGCAGCAGAGGCTAAAAACGGAGTCAATATTGATTACGTCGTGCCGAAAGAGGGGGCGCCATTATGGTTCGACATGGTTGCCATGCCCGCTGATAGCAAGAATGAGGCAGCCGGCTATGCATTCATGAATTATCTGCTGCAACCCGAAGTGATGGCCAATATCAGTAACTTCGTGCATTACGCCAACGGTAATGGCGCCGCCGATAGTTTGGTTGATCCGGCGCTGAAGGCGGATAACAAGGTTTATCCACCGCAAGAGGTAATGGCGAACCTGTATACGCTGGAGGCGATGCCGCTCAAAATTGATCGCGTTCGTACGCGAATCTGGAGCAAGGTAAAGAGCGGGATCTAATCGCCTACAGCCACAAAAATCCCGCAATCAGCGGGATTTTTTGTGGCTGCAATTGAATGGCGCAAGCCTGTAGGCCGTCGTCACTTGCTTGTCGCGCGATACAGTCGCAGGCTTTCGACCCGGTCCCTGTACGCATTCAGGCGCTCCTTGAGCTGGCCTTTATGTTGCGCGGCCACGCAGTGCAACAATACGTTCAGGGCACTGGTCAGGCCGCCGGTTGACTCCAGAATCAAGCCTGTCTTGGTTTTCATTGTGATGATGTTGGGCGTGTCGATGTGCTTGGCGATGCCGTATTCATCGGTGAAAACGACCAAGTCAGTACCTTGTCTCAGGCAATTCTGAGCGAAGGAAATGCCTGCGTCGGCGTAGGGCGCAATGTCGATCAGAATCACGCAGCAGTGCTGGTCATGGCTGTCTATCCACTGTCCGAGCACGCCGCTGTACAGATCAAGAAACTCGACGCCAGAGCGCACCAGCGCTAAACGGTTGGCGAAGTCTTCAGCCAAGCCGCGAATCGTTTGGAAACCGCAGACAAACACCCGCTCGGCCTGACTCACCTTGGCGACGATATCACGCCAATATTGACTGCCGAGCTGGTCGGCAAACTCGTTGAGCGCGGCCACTTCCTGATGCAAATGCGCAACGAGATCTTCCGGCTGCTGCATGCGTTCGATCAGGGTGGTGTTGAGCAGTGACTGCATGCGCACATCGTCACGAAGCTCTTCTTTCAAGCTTTTCAGGCCTTTGTAGCCCAGGCGGCGCAAAAAACGGCTGACAGTATTCGGGCTGACACCGCTCTTGGTCGCAAGCGTGGCCCCGGTCTCAAACGCGAGCGTTTCCTGGTTGGCCTGGATATAGGCCAGCAGTGTGCGTTCAGCCGGTGTCAGCTTGCCTTCGAGGCGTTCCATCCTGCTCTCGAGCATGTGCGTGTCCCTAGTTATGATAAAAAGTTCTGGAATTAATATATCAAATTGTTGATCTTTGGAATAAATATATTCTACTCTCAAGCTGTAACGCTAAGAGGTGCCGGTTGACGGCAGCATGGGTCAGGCCTTGTACACCATAAAAAAGCCACCCTGCCGCGACGCTGCCTCGCATTCCTGCCGCAACAACAATTACAGCTGTCGTGCTGCATCAGCACGACTCAGCAACGGAGAACAGGAACATGCTCGCACTGCGTAAAACTACCCGCTGCGTCGCCCTCGGCGCACTTCTCGCCGCCAATGGTGTGCAGGCCGCTGAAGAGCTGCATCTGTACAACTGGGGCGACTATATCAACCCCGAAGTCTTAAATCGCTTCACCGCTGAAACCGGTATCAAGGTTTCACTCGACACTTACGGCAGTAACGAGGAAATGCTCGCCAAATTACAGGCTGGCGCCAGTGGCTACGATATCGTCTTTCCATCGGTACACATGCACGACAGCATGGCCGCGTTGGGGTTGTTGGAAAAAACCAACATCAACCAGAGTCCGGGCTTTGCCAATATCGACCCGCAATTCCTGCGCTCCAAGTCTGACCCCAAAGGCGAGTACTGCATGCCGTATGCTTGGGGCACAGTCGGTATTTTCTACAACAAGACCAAGGTTTCCAAACCGATTGAGAGCTGGGATGACTTCTTCGCTGAAGCCAAAGCTGGCAAGAAAGTCATCATGCTCGATGATATGCGTGAAACTCTCGGTGTTGGCCTGATCGAGAACGGTAAGTCGGTTAACAGTACCAATCGTGATGATCTAAAGCTGGCTGCTGACTGGCTGCTGGAGCGCAAGCCGTTAATCTCCGCCTTCACTTATGACAGCGTGCCGATGGTTCAGTCTGGTGATGCGGTCGCCGCACAGTATTTCGTCGGCGCCGAAATGTACGTCAGGCAGGAGCCGGAGAAGCTCGCCTATGTGATCCCAAAAGGCGGTGCGACCATGTATCAGGAAGATATGTGCGTACTCAAGAATGCGCCGAATAAGGGCAACGCCAAGCGCTTTATGGAGTTCTTCCTGAAGCCTGAAATCGCCGCACTCAATACCGAACAGCAAACCAATGGCACGCCGAACAAGGCGGCGCTTGAGCTGCTGCCTGATGAGTTGCGTAACGATCCACAGATTAATCCGCCGGCTGATGTGATGGCCAAGCTGCAGATCTTTGAAGATATCGGCAAAGCGCTCAAACAGTACGACCGCACCTGGACCAAAGTGCGCACCGCCAACTGAGTCGTGGGCGGTACGCCGCCTGATCTCCCGCTGTGAATCCCGGCCACTTGAGGCCGGGACGGAGTTATCCATGAGCGTTTACACCCGTATTGCGCCGGTCGTCGAAATCCGCGGCGCGGTGAAGCATTATCAGGCCCCCGAAGGTCACTTGGTGCGCGCGCTAGATGGCATTGACCTGAGTGTCGGTGCCAATGAATTCGTCACTCTGCTCGGCCCTTCGGGCTGCGGTAAAACAACCTTGCTGCGCACGATCAGTGGTTTTGAACAATTGGACGGCGGTGAACTGCTGATTCAAAACAAGCCAATGAACAACGTGCCAGCCCATCAGCGCCCAGTGCACACGGTATTTCAAAGCTACGCGTTGTTTCCCCACATGAGTGTGGGTGACAACGTCGGGTATGCGCTGGAGGTACAAGGTGTCGGTAAAGCAGAGCGCCGTCAGCGTATTGGCGAGGCGCTTGAGCTAGTCGGTCTTGGTGGTCTGGAGCGGCGCAAACCCGGGCAGCTTTCCGGTGGTCAGCAGCAACGCGTGGCACTGGCTCGGGCATTGGTCGATCGCCCTGCATTGCTGCTGCTCGATGAGCCGCTGTCGGCGCTGGATCGTCAGCTACGCCAAAGCATGCAGCGCGAGCTAAAGAAACTGCAGCATGAGCTGGGCATCGCCTTCGTCTTCGTCACCCACGACCAAGAAGAAGCGCTGACGATGTCTGATCGCATCGTCGTGCTCAACGGCGGCCACATTCAGCAAATCGGCACGCCAACCGAGATATACGACCGCCCGGCCAACGCCTTTGTTGCAGGCTTCATCGGTGAAAGCAACCTGTTCGATGTCAGCGTCGTGGCTGTCAACGCGGGTGTAGCGCAGTTGCGCAGCGAGCAGGGGGATGTGTTGCAGGTACCGGCTGCACAGTTGCAGGTTGGTCAAAAGCTGCAAGCAATGCTGCGTCCGGAGCAGTTTCAACTCGACACTATCGGCGCAAATGGCGCGGTGCTCGAAGGTATCATCGAGCAGACGCTGTTTATCGGCAAAGACTTTGAGGTCAGCCTGCGTACCGCGCATGGTATGCAGATAAAGGCTGTGATTCGTGATACTGGCCGCCATGATCTGCACCGTCTACAGCCTGGCAGCGGCCTGCAATTGTGCTATGCGCTGGACGGCGTACACCTGCTTGATGAGGCCAAGCAATGAGCAGTTTAGCGGGCCGTCGACGCCTGCAGCTGATTGGCTTGCTGAGCCCTGCAACATTTGTGATTGGTCTGTTCTTCCTCGCGCCACTGGCGATTATGGCTACCTACAGCCTGCTTGAGCCCGGCCTCTACGGTGGCGTCGAGTGGAATTTTTACCCAGACAATTTTGGCCGTGTACTGGGCTGGGCCGATGGCACGCTGGAAGAGTTTGATCCGGTTTACCTGGAAATAATCCTGCGCTCGTTCAAGCTCGCGGCGATCACTGTCGTGCTCACGCTGCTGGTGTGTTACCCCGCTGCGTTCTGGGTTGCCCGCCAGCCGGAAAAGATGCGCAACTTCTGCATGTTTCTTATCACGCTGCCGTTTTTCACCAGCCTGATCGTGCGCCTCTACGCCTGGGTGATAATTCTGCGTCCGAGTGGCTTTATCAACACCACCCTCTTGGCACTGGGCATCAATACCCCGATCAATCTGATCTACACCGAAACTGCGGTGCTGATTGGCATGACCTATATCTTTATCCCTTTTATGTTCATGCCGGTTTACGCCAGTGTTGAAAAACTCGACCGTCGCTTGCTTGAGGCTTCGGCCGACCTCGGAGCCAGTCGCTGGCAGAGTTTCTGGAAAATTATTTTCCCCATGACACTGCCGGGTATCGCCGCAGGTTCGATCATCGTATTTATCCCCAGTTTAGGTAACTTTATCGTGCCGTCGTTGCTGGGCGGCGCGCAGGTTTTGATGATCGGCAGTCTGGTCGAGCAACAGTTTCTTGCTGCCCGTAACTGGCCATTCGGCGCTGCACTGGCAATGCTTCTTATGGTCACGGTGTTGGTATGCCTGACCCTTAATGTGCTGGCTCAGAGTCGCAACAAGGCAGGTGCGCAATGAACTCACTTATGGCACGCATTGGTCGTGGTTTGCTCGGTGGCTATAGCTTAGCGTTCTTCATTTTTCTGTATCTGCCGATCGCGCTGATTGTGATCTATTCGTTCAACTCCAACCCGATCAACATGATGATCTGGAGTGGCGCTTCGCTCGACTGGTATCGCTCGTTGTTCGGCATGTCCAACAGCCTTGGCTCAAGCACGATGTACGTCGAGTCCACTGACCAGTTATTGGCGGCCTTGCGTACCAGCCTGATCATTGCCTTAAGCACCACCGCCATATCAACGGTTGCCGGTACATTCATGGCGCTGGCCCTGGCGCGTTACCGCTTCCGCTTGCAAGGCTTTTACCGAGTGCTGATGTTTATGCCGATGCTGATGCCTGACATTGTGCTGGGTATCGCGCTGTTGATTTTTTTCGTTGGGGTTGGCATGCCGCTGGGCAAAGCCTCGATCATCATCGGCCACTGCACCTTCCTCATCAGCTATGTCTTTCTGGTGGTTAGCGCGCGTCTGGCCGGCATGGATACACGCCTTGAGGAAGCCTCAGCAGATCTCGGTGCATCGCCATTGCGTACCTTCCGGCGCATCACCTTGCCGTTGATTTTGCCGGGAGTAATCGGTGGTGCGTTGCTGGCGTTTATCATTTCGATGGACGATCTGGTGATTACCTATTTCATCTCCGGCGTCGATTCAACCACCTTGCCGGTTTATATCTACGGCATGATCCGCCGAGGTATCAAACCTGAGATCAACGCCATCGCCACACTGCTGCTGATTGCTTCATTCATTATCGCTGCCGTCGGTTTATACCTGCGCAGTCGTCAGCCCGCGACAACCAAGGAAGACTCACATGGCTAAGCTCCGCGCCCGCGAACTCGGTCTGCCAATGCCCGGCAAAACCGGCCCGAACAATGCCATTACCGATGTGCCTGGGGTGCTGGTTGGCTACCAAACCATTAACGCATTTGCCGCCAACGGCAAGCAGGTGAAAACTGGAGTCACGGCGATTCTGCCGCGCGGCTATCAATCCGAACCCCAACCAGTTTGGGCCGGTTTTCACGCACTCAACGGCAATGGTGAGATGACTGGCACCCATTGGGTTGAGCACGGCGGCTACTTCGTCGGGCCAATGTGCATCACCAACACGCACAGCGTGGGCATTGTGCATCATGCCGCCACGCGCTGGACCATCAACCACTTCGCCGACGCTTGGAAAGCCGAGCATTTGTGGGCGATGCCGGTGGTTGCTGAAACGTACGACGGGGTGATTAACGATATCAACGGTCAGCACGTCACTGAAGCTGATGCGCTCGCCGCCATAAACTCAGCCACCAGTGGTGCGCTCGACGAAGGTAATATCGGCGGGGGCAATGGCATGATCTGCTATGGCTTCAAAGGCGGCACCGGCACAGCCTCGCGCAGCCTTGAAATAGACGGCCAAAACTACACCTTCGGCGTCTTGGTGCAAGCCAATCATGGTCAGCGCAAGTGGTTTAAAGTGCTCGGCACATCAGTTGGCGAGCGTTGGGAGGATGCCGCGCCGAAAGGGTTGGAGCGTGAGCGTGGCTCAATCATCGTAGTGATTGCCACCGATGCACCGCTGCTGCCTCACCAGTTGAAACGCTTAGCTCAGCGCGCAGGCCTTGGTATAGGGCTCGGCGGTACACCCGGCGGTAATAACTCAGGGGATATTTTTCTGGCATTCAGTGTGGCTAATCCCCGGCCATTACCGCAACTGACACAAACCAGACTGAACCTCGAGTACCTGAATGATGAGTGCTTCGATGCGATCTATCTGGCAGCGGTGCAAGCCACCGAGGAGGCTGTGCTCAACGCCATGTTGGCGGCAGAAGACGCACCAATGCAAAAGCCCGAAGGTATTTGCCCGGCAATAGATGGCGAGCGATTGATGGCGATGTTTCAGGCACAAAGCAGCTGAACCGCTGCGGATATTTGTGCCTGTAATGCACGTCATCTTCACGAGCAGGGCATCGCTTGGTGCTCTGCTACGGTGTGTTTAGTGGCTTGCGCGCTGCTGCAGATGGGCCAGATACACCTTGCTTGGTATTTGCGTGCTGAGGGTGATCGCGTGTTTGGCATCTGCTTCGTCCAGCAACAGCCCTTGTCCTGCGCTTAGTAGCTGCTGTTCACCCTTGAACTGACAGGTTAGCGGCCCGCCTGCGTGGCAGTAGATCATCAACACTGTTGTTTGCTCTGCAGCGGCTAAGCGGTGGCTGGTGCTGATATTCAGAGACTGCAAGTCGTGCGTCCAATCGGCGCGGCGGCTGATTAGGTTGAAATCGGTTACTTCGCCATCAATCAGTTCCGCATATACCGTCGTTTCGCCCTGAAACGCCCAAGGTTGTGAGTCGGTCGTCAGCTCTAGCGGGGCTGACGCTTCACTGTGCAGCCTTAAGCCTGCACCACTCAATATCGCCAGGCTGCGGTCCAATCCGCTAAAGCTGGAAAAGCTGCCATGGCCCGCCACCTTGGCGCTGCTGATGCGCCAGGCAAAATCGTCCAGGCTCGCGCCAGGCGGGGCGATGGCAAGTTCTGCGGTGCTGCCTGCGCCGTTTTTCCAAGGCATGTGTTTGGCGTTGGCGAGGTCAACTCTGCGAATGCTCATGAGTCATGTCCTATTAAATGTATATACAAATACTTCAATTAGAAAATTATATGCTGAAAGGCATTTGGTTTTCGTCATTTAAAGCATAAGACGTGCTGAGAATCAGCTAATTAATGCTATTTATCAGGAAAAATCAATGCTTTAGCTAGATGTTTGGCGGGGCTGAACAATCATCCTGTTGCGTGTCGGGTGGATCAAATGGGGCTTGACCCATCGAATGATCAATCATAATGTATATACATAAGAATTAAGGAGCATTCCGATGCCGTTATCCAGTCAAGATGCAAAGCTCTGGCGTGATGTCAGTGTTTTTGATGGTTTGCAGACGCTGCCCGAACCTATGGCTGTGTTGGTCAAGGGTGATGAGGTTGCAGGGCTGTGGCCTGAGTCAAGTTTTGATCTGCAGAATGCGCCGGGTGCTATAGAAGTAGGGCGCGGCAGCGTGATGACGCCAGGTCTGGTCGATTGCCACACTCATCTGGTGTTTGCCGGTAATCGCGCAGCCGAGTTCGAGTTGCGCCTTGAAGGTGCCAGCTATGCCGAGATCGCCCGCGCCGGTGGCGGCATTATCAGTTCAGTGCGCGCCGTGCGTGGCGCCAGCGAAGCTGAGTTGTTAGCGCAGGCGCTGCCGCGTTTGCAAGCGCTGATTGATGATGGTGTTACCAGCGTCGAGATCAAGTCGGGTTACGGTTTGAGCGTCGCTGATGAACTGAAGATGCTGCGTGTCGCCCGGCGTCTTGCTGAAAAACTCCCAGTACATATCACCACAACATTGCTCGGTGCCCATGCCTTGCCGCCCGAGTATGCCGATGACAGCGACGGCTATATTCAGTTGGTCTGTGAACAGATGATCCCGGCTGCCGCCCGTGAAGGTTTGGCCGATGCGGTGGATGTGTTTTGTGAAAACATCGCCTTCAGCCCTGCGCAAACCGAGCGGGTGTTCATCGCCGCCCAAGCCCACGGCCTGGCGATAAAGGTGCATGCCGAGCAACTCTCTAATCAGGGCGCCAGTGCCTTGGCCGCTCGTTACGGCGCACTTTCAGCAGACCACATTGAGTTTCTGGATGAGGCCGGGGTTAAAGCCATGGCGCAAGCCGGCACTGTTGCCACACTGCTGCCGGGCGCTTTTCACACCTTGCGCGAAACCCAGTTGCCACCGATTCAGTTGCTACGCGATAACGCCGTGCCAATGGCGTTGGCCAGCGATGCGAATCCCGGTACCTCACCTATTTGTTTTCCCACCCTCATGCTCAATCTGGCTTGCACGCTATTTCGCATGACTCCGCGTGAAGCATTGGCCGGGATGACTGCTCATGCGGCAGCGGCTATCGGGCGCAAAGACCTTGGTCGTATCGCGATCGGCGCGCCTGCCAACCTGTGCATCTGGGATGTGCAGCAGCCTGCCGAACTGGCTTATGCGGTTCAGCCCGGCCGTTTACGCCAACGTGTATTTGCCGGAGTGCTAACCCATGACCGTTGATCGTCATTCAATGCAGTTCTGGGCTGGTCGTACCGACCCGGAAGCAGACAGCCCGCGCTGGCATCAGCGCATTCAGCCGCTGACGGCTGACGCGCAGCCCGGTGTTGCGCTAATCGGCTTTGCCAGTGATGAAGGCGTGCGCCGCAATCATGGCCGCGTCGGTGCCGCCGCTGGCCCTGAAGCCATGCGTAAAGCTTTGGCTAATCTGGCTTGGCATCGCCGCGGCCCGGCATTTGATGCCGGTGATGTGGTTTGCGCAGATGACAATCTTGAGGCCGCGCAGGCGCGCTTGGGCGCTAACGTTGCGGCATTGCTCGACGCCGGGCACTTGCCGATTGTGTTGGGTGGCGGTCATGAGGTTGCTTTTGGCAGCTGGCAAGGCCTTGCCCAGCATATGAAAAGCGATGTTGCGCCGCGCATTGGCATCATTAATTTCGATGCCCATTTTGATCTGCGTGACCCTGCATTTGTGCGTTCATCGGGCACGCCATTCGCACAAATTGCCGAGCAATGCGCGCAGCGCAATTGGCCGTTTCGCTATGCCTGCCTTGGCGTGAGCCGGGCGAGCAATACTCGCGCGCTGTTTCAGCGTGCGCAGGCGCTGGATGTTTTGGTGCGTGAAGACCGGCAAATTCGTTCCGACAGCCTCGCTGAGATTGCAGCCGATGTGCAGGGCTTTATCGATGATTGCGACCTGATCTACCTGACTATTGATATCGACGTGCTGCCAGCGTGTGAAGCGCCAGGTGTGAGCGCTCCGGCGGCGCGTGGTGTGCCGTTGGCGTTGCTTGAACCTTTGCTGGAACTGATCCGCGACAGCGGCAAGTTACGTCTTGCAGACCTGGCCGAGCTGAACCCCAATCATGACATCGACACGCGCACCGCACGGGTGGCGGCGCGGTTGATTCACCTGCTGTCACTGACTGGCTGACGCACAGGCCCAACACAGCTATTTCTCCAATAAAAACAACAGTGAGGAATGATCCGATGAGTGTTTTCGCTAACCTAGATGATGCTGGATTGCCGTTTGTTGCAGGGGCGTTGTCATGAGTGAACAACTGTCGCTGACAACTGGCGTATCCAGGTCACGAGCTTTGGCGCGTCTGCTGGGTTACAGCCTGATTGGTCTGCTGATCTTTTTTGTGCCGTTCAGCATCGGTGGGCGCTCAACCATTCTTCTCGATCATGCCGCCAGCGCCTTGCAAGCCCATGCCCGTCCACTAGTCATCGTTATCGCGTTGTTGTTTATGCTCTACGGCGCGCTACAGCCCTGGCTCAGTGGTAGCTGGCGCAAAGACCTGACGACTACGGTATTCAGTGTGCTCAAGGTGTTTGGTCTGTTGGTCGGTGTTGCCTATCTGCTGGAGCTTGGCCCGCAAGCCTTGTATGCGCCGGGCATGCTGCCATTTCTGTTCGAAAAACTGGTGTTGAGCCTCGCCCTGATCGTGCCGCTGGGCGCGCTGGCGCTGGTGTTTCTGATCGGTTTTGGCCTGCTCGAATTGATCGGTGTTTTGATGCAGCCGGTCATGCGTCCCATCTGGCGCACGCCGGGCAAATCAGCGATTGATGCGGTGGCTTCCTTTGTCGGCAGCTATTCGGTGGGTTTGCTGATTACTGACCGCATGTATCAACAAGGTCATTACAGCCTGCGTGAAGCGGCAATCATTGCCACGGGCTTCTCCACCGTGTCGGCGCCATTTATGGTCATCATCGCCAAGACGCTCGGCCTGATGGACAGCTGGAACCTGTATTTCTGGAGCGCAATGCTGGTCACCTTCAGTGTGACGGCGGTAAGCGCGCGTATTTACCCCCTGTCGAAATTGCCGGACGAAAGTGCTCCTGAGCCAGAACTCAAGGCTGGGGAAAGCCGTATTGCCAGCGCCTGGAACGCTGGCCTGACCCAAGCCAGCCAGGCACCGGCCTTGTGGCTGTCGCTGCGTGAAACCTTTGTCGATGGTTTGCGTATGACGGCCGCTATTTTGCCAAGCATCCTGGCGGTGGGTCTGCTCGGTTTGTTGGCTGCTAAATACACCCCGGTTTTTGATGCCTTGGGCGTGCTGTTTTACCCGCTGACCTGGCTGCTTGGCGTGAGCGATCCAATGCAGGTTGCCGGTGCTATCGCGTCGGGTCTGGCCGAAATGTTTCTCCCCGCAATACTGCTCAAAGATGCCGAGGTGATGGTCAAGTTTGTCGTCGCCATCGTTTCGGTCAGCAGCGTGCTGTTCCTCTCTGCATCGATTCCCTGTGTGCTTGCCACGCGGATTCCCCTGCGCTTGCGCGACCTGTTGCTGGTCTGGCTGCAACGTACTGTTTTAAGCCTGGTATTCAGCATCCCGCTAGCTTACCTGGTGCGTTCACTCAACCTTATTTAAGCCTTGATGCTACTTCAAAGGAGCCTGTTATGAGCCTCTTCCGTGACACTGAAATCCGCGCTGCACGTGGCAGCAAACTGACCGCTAAAAGCTGGTTGACTGAAGCGCCACTGCGCATGTTGATGAACAACCTCGACCCGGAAGTGGCTGAGAACCCGAATGAGCTGGTGGTCTACGGCGGGATTGGCCGTGCGGCACGCAACTGGGAATGCTACGACAAGATCGTTGAAGTGCTGACTCGCCTTGAAGACAACCAAACGCTGCTGATTCAGTCGGGCAAGCCGGTGGGTGTATTTGAAACCCACGCCGACGCACCGCGTGTATTGCTCGCCAACTCCAACCTGGTGCCGCATTGGGCGACCTGGAAACACTTCAACGAACTCGATGCCAAAGGCTTGGCCATGTATGGCCAGATGACCGCCGGTAGCTGGATCTACATCGGCTCGCAAGGCATTGTTCAGGGCACGTACGAAACCTTCGTTGAAGCCGGTCGCCAACATTATGACGGCAACCTGAGCGGGCGCTGGGTGCTCACTGCAGGTTTGGGCGGCATGGGCGGCGCTCAGCCGTTGGCGGCAACGCTGGCGGGAGCCTGTTCGCTGAATATCGAATGTCAGCAGAGCCGTATCGATTTCCGTTTGAAAACCCGTTATGTCGACGAGCAAGCATCAGACCTGGACGATGCCTTGGCACGTATCAGCAAATACACGGCTGAAGGCAAAGCCATCTCCATTGCGTTGTGCGGCAATGCGGCTGAAATTCTGCCAGAGTTGGTGCGCCGCGGTGTGCGTCCGGACATGGTTACCGACCAGACCAGCGCCCACGATCCGCTCAATGGTTACCTGCCAAAAGGCTGGAGTTGGGAAGAGTACCGCGACCGTGCACTGACCGATGCTGACGCCGTGGTCAAAGCCGCCAAGCAGTCGATGGCTGAACACGTGAGCGCAATGCTGGAGTTCCAGAAGATGGGGATTCCTACCTTCGACTACGGCAACAACATCCGCCAGATGGCGCTGGAAGAGGGCGTCGACAATGCGTTCGACTTCCCGGGTTTCGTGCCCGCTTATATTCGTCCGCTGTTCTGTCAGGGCATTGGCCCGTTCCGCTGGGTTGCGCTGTCCGGTGATCCAGAAGACATCTACAAAACCGATGCCAAGGTCAAAGAGTTGATCCCGGATGACAAGCACCTGCACAACTGGCTGGACATGGCTCGCGAGCGCATCAGCTTCCAGGGTTTGCCTGCGCGCATTTGCTGGGTTGGTTTGAAAGACCGCGCCCGTCTTGCTCAAGCGTTCAATGACATGGTCGCCAGCGGTGAGCTGAAAGCGCCGGTGGTAATTGGTCGTGATCACCTCGATTCAGGCTCGGTCGCCAGCCCGAATCGCGAAACCGAAAGCATGCTTGACGGCTCTGATGCGGTGTCTGATTGGCCGCTGCTCAACGCCCTGTTGAATACTGCTGGCGGCGCAACGTGGGTGTCGTTGCACCACGGCGGCGGTGTTGGCATGGGCTATTCACAGCACTCCGGTGTGGTGATTGTGGCGGATGGCACGCCTGAGGCGCGCGCGCGACTGGGTCGCGTTTTGCGTAACGATCCGGGCACAGGGGTCATGCGTCATGCCGATGCTGGTTATGATATTGCCGCTGATTGCGCGCGGGAGCAGGGGCTTGATTTACCTATGCTAGGCGACCGCTAAGTTATAGAACCCGGCCACTGGTGGCTTCTCACCAGTTCTCACCAGTGGCTGGGTAATGGATGCAACACCCCATAAGGCAGACAACAATGCACTCCAATAGTCAAAAAAGCCTGAATCGTAGTGTTTTTATCCCGACATTTCTGGTCGTAGTCATCGCGGTAGCGGTCGGTTTGTTTAACAACGAGATGTTGGTCCGGGTGGCCAAGGACGTCTTCTATTTTTCGCTCTCGGATTTCGCTTGGTTGTATCAGTTATTAGCGATTTCGGTGCTGGGCCTGGTGGCTTATATCTTCTTTTCCAAGGCGGGTGATATCCGCCTTGGTGGAGCCAATGCAAAACCGACATTCTCAATGGCTTCGAATTTTGCGATGGCCCTGACTGGCGGGATAGCGACTGGCGTGGTGACTTACTCAGTCAATGAACCAATCATTTATCTGGGCAATATCTACGGCGAAATTGCGAATCAGTCGTTTGCCCCAGGCAGCGCGGAAGCCGCGATTTTTGCCTTGGCGCGCTGTTTCCATAACTGGAGTTTCATTCCCTATGCGATGTATTCGATTGTCGGCTTGATGATCGCCTACATGCATTACAACCGGAAAAAAGACTTTTCCATTGCTTCTACCTTGTCGCCCGTAATAGGTGCGCATAATCAGCGGCCACTGGTGAAGTCACTGATCAATATCGTTTCGGTGCTGGCGATCGCGCTTGGCTTGGCATCGTCGCTGGGTGCGGGGTTGGCGCTGATCAGCTCGGGGATTGAATCGCAGTACGGTATTCAATCAAGCCCGATGACATGGCTGGTGTTGTCGCTGGTGATTACGGCGGTGTTTGTCACTTCGGCGTTGTCCGGGCTCAAGCGCGGCATTCAATTTTTGTCCTCGATCAACGCTTATATCTTCTACGCCTTTGTGGTGATTCTGCTGATCGTCGGGCCTTTGAGTTATATCTTCAATCTGTCGGTGACTTCGATCGGTTACTGGCTGGATAACTTTTTCCTCTGGTCGTTTGACACCAAGGAATCTGGCGGCGAGGCACTGGTGACATGGTGGACCATGTATGACTGGTCGATCTGGATTGCCTATGCGCCGCTGATGGGGCTGTTTCTGGCGCGTATCTCATACGGGCGCACGCTGCGCCAGTTCCTGATCATCAACTGGATACTGCCTTCGGTGTTCGGCATGGTCTGGTTCGCAATCTGGGGCGCTTCAGCGATCAAGTGGCAGCTTGATGGCAGCCTCGATTTGATCAAGGTGATTACCGATCATGGCGCCGTAGCTGGCTTGTGGGGCTTCTTGCAGCACTTGCCGATGTCAGGTTTGCTGGTGCCTTTGGCGATCTTCACCCTGATTATTTCTTTCGCCACTGCAGCAGATTCCATGACCTCGACCATCGCCTCGATCTGCACCAAGAACATTCGCGCTGATGAAGAGTCGCCCAAGTCGCAGAAAATTATCTGGGGGCTTTCGATCAGTGCGATTGCTTTCATCATGGTTGCATTCGGTGGTGGCGCGCAGGGGGTCGATGGCATCAAGTATCTCGCCGCTGCTGGCGGCTTCACCGTTTTGTTCCTGTTTATCCTTATCGCGGCTTCGGCAGCTCGTGTGTTCGTGTTCAAGAAAGAAACACAAGACACCGATGAGCGTGTCAGTCGCGAGCAGTTAGGGGTGGTAAATGAACAACCTATTGCCTGATGTATTGCTGAGTGAGGCGCCGGTCACTTGGTCTGATGTGGTCAACGTTGCGCGTAATGGTGCGCGCATGGAGTTGTCGGCCTACCGCTGGATGCGGGTTAATGAAGCCCGCGAAGCAGTGTTGGCGATTGCTAACTCAAGCAAGCCGCATTACGGCATCAACACCGGGCTTGGTGCTTTGTGTGACGTGGTATTTGCCCCGAGCGAGCTGAGCAAACTATCGCGGCATACGCTGATGAGCCATGCCTGCGGGGTGAGTTCACCGCTGCGCAGTGAGCAGGTGCGGGCGATTATGTGCTGCGCGGTGGTTAACTACAGCCACGGTTATTCCGGGGTGAGCGCCGATGTAGTCAACGGCCTGCTGAACTTGCTCAACCAAGGCATCACGCCGGTGGTGCCGGGCCAAGGCTCGGTGGGTTACCTGTCGCATATGGCGCACATCGGTTTGGCGCTGCTGGGCATCGGTGATGTCGAATACGCCGGGCAAATCGTGACCGCCAGCCAAGCGCTGGCTAGTATCGACATGCAGCCCGTGGTGTTGGGCCCCAAAGACGGCTTGTGCCTGGTCAACGGCACGCCAGCAATGACCGGCCTGGCCTGTTTGACCCTAGCGGACACCTATCACTTGGCAAGCTGCGCTGATGTGGTCGCGGCGATGAGTTTCGAAGCCTTGGGCTGTCAGTTGGATGCGATCAGTCTGGCCGCCATTCAACGTAAGACTCACACCGGCATGCAGAAGACGGCGGCCAACTTGCACCAGTTGTTGGCGGGCAGCGAAGTGGTAGCCAAGAGTCAGGGCGCACACTTGCAAGATGCCTTGAGCCTGCGCGCAATCCCGCAAGTGCATGGCGCCTGTCGTGACCAGTTGGAACACGCCGCGCGTCAAGTCAGCGATGAGCTGAACTCCGCGACTGACAACCCCTTGGTGGTCAAGGATGGCGCAGAATATCGAATCATTTCACAAGCCAACCCGCACGGTGAGTCGGTGGCGATGGCGTGCGATCTCTTGACCATTGCGGTGTGCGAGTGGAGCAGCATCTCCGAGCGCAGGGCTTACCGTTTGGTCACGCCGCAAGCCAACAAGCTACCGCCGTTCTTGACTAAAGGCGGCGGGGTGAAATCCGGGATGATGATCGCGCAATACAGCGCGGCCTCATTGGTTGCGGATAACAAGCGTCTGGCCTTGCCAGCGGTGACTGACAACTTCCTGACGTCCGGGCTGCAAGAAGACCACCTGAGTTTGGGTGAAAGCGCGGCGCTGAAGTTGGATAAAGCCATTGAGAATGCGTTTTACGTATTGGCGATCGAGTATCTGTTGGCGGCTCAGGCTTTTGACTTTATTGAGGTCCGACCATTTGGCCAAGGCACCGGATGCGCATGGGGTTTGCTGCGCGAGTTGGTAGCCAGTTATGAAGAAGAACATCCGTTGTATCAAGATATTCGTCACACCTATGAAGTGCTGCGCGACGTGAACACGCTGTTCGCCTTGCGTCAGGCTCTGCCGAATTTCGATCTTTGAGTGGATACCAATATGTCTGTTTTAACCTTGGTACCGGGCCAGTTAAATCTCGCCCAATTGCGTAATTTTTATCAGCAAGCGCAGCATGTAACGCTGGATAGCAGTGCTGATCAAGGCATTGAAAACAGTGTTGCCTGCGTGCAGGGAATTCTTAATCAAGGCCGCACTGCCTACGGGATCAACACCGGTTTTGGCTTGTTGGCGCAGACCCGCATTGCCACTGAAGATCTGGAAAACCTGCAGCGCTCGCTGGTGCTTTCCCATGCTGCCGGTATTGGTGAGCCCCTGGATGACGCCATGGTGCGTTTGATCATGCTGCTTAAGGTCAACAGCCTGTCGCGTGGCTTCTCGGGCATTCGTCGCAAGGTTATTGATGCGTTGTTGGCGCTGATCAATGCCGAGGTTTATCCACATATCCCGCTAAAGGGCTCGGTGGGTGCATCCGGTGACCTCGCGCCATTGGCGCATATGTCTTTGGTGTTGCTCGGTGAAAGTCAGGCCCGTTATCGCGGCGAATGGTTGCCCGCAAAAGAGGCGCTGGCGATTGCCGGGTTGGAGCCACTGATGCTCGCGGCAAAAGAAGGGCTGGCGTTGCTCAATGGCACTCAGGTTTCCACCGCTTACGCGCTGCGCGGCTTGTTTGAGGCCGAGGATTTGTATGCTGCTGCCTCGGTCTGTGGCGCCTTGAGTGTTGAAGCCATGCTCGGTTCACGTGCGCCGTTTGATGCGCGGATTCACGATGCACGTGGCCAGCGTGGGCAGATCGATGCTGCTGCGGTTTATCGCTATCTGCTTGAGTCGAGCAGTGAAGTCGGGCGTTCGCATGAGGCCTGCGACAAGGTACAGGACCCGTACTCGCTGCGCTGTCAGCCACAGGTCATGGGCGCTTGCCTGACGCAGTTGCGCCAGGCCGCCGAGGTGCTGGCGGTTGAAGCCAATGCAGTGTCGGATAATCCGCTGGTGTTTGCCGCTGAAGGTGACGTGATTTCGGGGGGTAATTTCCACGCTGAACCGGTGGCCATGGCGGCAGATAATCTGGCGCTGGCGATTGCTGAAATCGGCGCTTTGAGTGAGCGACGTATCTCGCTGATGATGGACAAACATATGTCGCAGTTACCGCCATTTCTGGTGGCCAATGGCGGCGTCAACTCAGGCTTCATGATCGCTCAGGTGACAGCTGCGGCACTCGCTAGCGAGAACAAGGCATTGGCGCATCCGCACAGTGTTGACAGCTTGCCAACCTCTGCCAACCAGGAAGATCACGTATCAATGGCGCCAGCTGCTGGCAAGCGCTTGTGGGAGATGGCGGCCAATAGCCGTGGCGTGTTGGCGGTCGAATGGCTGGGTGCGTGTCAGGGCCTGGATTTCCGGGCGGGCATGAAAAGCTCTGAAGTGTTGGAGCAAGCGCGTAAGGTGTTGCGCGATGTGGTGCCTTATTATGTCGAGGATCGCTTTTTTGCACCCGATATCGCTGCCGCTGACGAGTTGCTCAAGCAGCGCGTGCTGTCTGGCTTGATACCCGCTAACTTGTTGCCGTCGCAAGGTTAGAAGGCGAAAAGGTCACGGCAGATTGGACGAGGTGTTGCTTGCGGCTCGTCCTAATCTGTCGCGGCCTGTATTATCAGGACGTCGCACCCACCCAAAGGAATCTACGTGGCCAGCAAGACCCCACGTTATCGTGTCATTGAGGAGCACCTGCTGGAGCGCATCAGCAGCGGGGCATACCCGGTTCATCATCAAATTCCACCCGAAGAGCAATTAGCCCGTGATTTTGGCGTAAGTCGAATGACGGCGAACAAGGCTATTCGCGATCTGGTGCAAAAAGGTTATCTAATCCGTCAGGCTGGGCTCGGTACTTTTGTTACTGACCGCAAAGCTGAATCGTCGCTGCATGAAGTCTTGAATATCGCCACCGAAGTCATCAGCCGTGGCCATGCGTACAGCAATGATGTGCTTCGTTGCGAAGCGATTGAGGCCGACGATGAAGTGGCGCTGCGCTTGGGTGTGCGTCTCGGCACCGAGGTGTTCCACACGATTCTGGTTCACCGTGAAAGTGGTGTGCCGATTCAACTGGAAGATCGCTTTGTTAACCCACGTTGGGTGCCCGATTACCTGCAAACTGACTTCTCGCAAAAGACGCCCAATGAGGTGTTGGTCGCCAACTGCCCGATTTCTGATGTCGAGCATGTTGTCGAAGCGCTATTAGTCGACGACCAGACGGCGCAGTGGCTGGATATCAGCACTGCTACGCCGTGCCTGAGCATGGTTCGTCGCACTTGGTCGGATGAGCACTTGATTAGCTATGCTCGGCTGATTCACCCCGGAGACCGCTACAAACTGCGCTCACGTTCCAGTCGGCGTAGTTGAGTTACGTTCAGCTCAGTACCAGACAATAAAATGCCGGCGCCATAAATAGCGCCGGCATTTTTGCAGTTGTCACAGACGTTTATTCAACTGTAGTTGCCGGGAAGGCTTGGCTGCCTATTACGTTGCCATCAAGCTCTTTACCGTAATAGCCGTCATCATCAGCGTGAAACTGTTTGGCTGTTGTCGCGACATCATCGATAAAGCGCGGGTCTTGCGGGCGCTCGCGGCTGTTCATATAGGCTGCTACGTCCCACGCTTGCTGAGGGTTGAGCTGTACGGCCTTGCCCAGCGGCATGTTCTCGAAGATAAATGTCGCCGCAGTGTTAACCCGGTGCATGCCCGCGCCCCAGTTATACGATTGTGGGCCCCATAATGCTGGAATTACCGGCACATCAGCCATCACCGTACCTTGACCTTCAGCACCGTGACACAAGGCGCAGTGCTCGCCGTACACCTTGGCGCCACGTTCCAGTGACGGAGCATGTGCGGGTTTTTCGAGCGCAGCAAAAGCGCGGCCCGGCATATGCCCGCGTCCATCGAGTTTGACCTTGTCGCTTAGCGGCCCAGGCAGTTTGAATGAGTCTGCATTGCCGCCTTGTTGCAAGGCGGCGTCGCTCATCTCGGGCACGGCTTTGTCGTGCATGCCGAACATGTCGAGCAATCCGCCCATCAGCAGCCAGTATGAATAAGCCGATATCGCGACCAGTTCCGGTGAGTCAGCAGCCGGAGCTTTACCGTTCATGGAAAAGTTGAAGCAACCCTGGATGCGTTCAGCAAAATTGCTGACTCTGTTGTTTTTCTTACGAAATGACGGGTACGCCAGATACGCTGCCCACATTGGCGCTGCATACGCTTTGCTGCCTGCATCGAGGTGGCAGTTGGTGCAGTTGAGTTGGTTACCGACGTATTTGCCTTTGAGCTGCTGGGTGTTGACGAACAGTTCGTAGCCTTTGCGGACTTTATCGCCAAACTCACCTTCGGGGATTTTGCTCAGGTCGCGTGATTGGAAATAACCCAGATTTGCGGCTTTTTGTTGTGCTGGAATTTCGTCCTGCATGTCAGCCATATAACTTTCGGCGCTGGCAACACCGCTGCCAGCCAGTAACAGGAACAGCCACGCATTGTTGATAGGCATCGGTTGCTCCTCTATTTGATGGCTGACAGGTAATCAGCCAAGGCCTGAATTTCGCTGTCTTTTAGCTTGCTGGCGATGTGGCCCATGGTGTTGTCTGGGTCACCGCTACGTTCTTTATCTTGCCAGGCGATTAGCTGGTCTTTGAGGTAACTGCTCTGTTGCCCGGCTAAACGCGGAAACAGACCGCCGCCAACTGCTGATGGGCCGTGGCAGCTATAACAGGCGGGCAGTGAGCGATGCAGGTCGCCTTGGTAATAGAGCTTTTCAGCACCCGACTGATTGAGCACATCACCGCGCTTTTGCAGCTTCGGTGCTGTGCCTTGCGTGGCGTAGTAGTCCAAGGCTTGTTTGCGAACGTTGAGGTCGACCAAACTCTGCGCCATTAATGTCATGACCACATTCTTCCGATCACCCGAAATGAAGTGTTCTATCTGCGCGTTCATGTAACTACTGGAGAGTCCGGCGAGTTTGGGGCCTTGCGTTGTGCCTTCCCCTTGTGCGCCATGACAGACAACACAGCTTTGCGCGGCCTCGGGGACTTCGGCTGCACTGGCGTAATTGGCCAGAAGCAGTGTCAACAGCGAGCCGATAGGTAAGAGTTTGTGCATACGATCCTTCGAGCGGGCATGAATATGCATTAATGATAGGTTGCTTCGTGATCCTCGCCAGCCGTATAGAACATCTTGATGTCGATCACTTGGATGTTTTTGCGGCGCTGTGCCTATTTTTCTACGCGTTCAATAGTTGTACCACTTGAGTTCTAACATCAGGGTGTTTTCCGGCGTGCTCATGTGACTGAAATCGCGGGCTGCACTGAAACGCAGGCCAAGGTCGCGCGAGATTTCCCACTGTTGGGTCAAGTTGATGCTGCGACGTACCTCGCCGTTATGGAAATAATCAGCTTTGCCTTCCAACAACAGGTTGCCAAGCGGGTTGCGCCACAAGAGCCCGCTATTAAACCCGGCGGCCGGGGCGACAAAGGCGGCAAAGTCGCGGTTGTTCTCAATACGTGCGGTGGCGAGGGCAAAACCGATGGTGTTGTCAGTCAGTTGCCACGTACCGCCACCGCCGCCAGTCAAATAAGTAGCCAGAGATTCGTCGTCATCCTTGCCAGAGACGCGCTCAGCTCCGCCTGAAACCTGCCATGACCATGGCTGCAGCAGTTCATTGCGCGGTGTCAGCGAGCGAATTTTTGCCAGGTCGAGTTGCTGCAACTGCCAATGATTATTTTCGTATTGGCGCAGTTTCAGCTGGGCGATCTCAATCTGTGCGCCTATTGGGAAGCCGTAGAGATTGTCGTTGAGGTCGTGATAAGCCATGCGCAAACCGTATTCGGCGAAGGCTTTATCACCACGGCTGCCGGCGCCCAACTGCCAGGTGCGCGATTCGTGTCCCGCCTCTGGCAGGTCGGGACGTTCAAGGTCGAGCAGCGGTGGCGGGTTTTGATTAATCGACTTGAGTAAGTCAAAGCTGCGAGCGGCCGTGGTTGAGTCGCGCTCACCGCTGGTTGTCCGGTAGCGCAGCAGGCGGAACGCGCCATCTTGAATCAGTGCTCGACGTTCAGCGGGCATCTGCTTGAAGGCCGGATCATTCAATACCGATTGATCATCCGCCAGGCGCAGCACCCATTGCTGTTCGTTATCGGTTAACTGTACGGCGCGCCCCAGCAGTTCGCGCTCACGGGATGGGCGATAGTCAATGCGTTCAATCAGCCCGGCATCTTCAACCGCCCGCACCGTATCGGTTGGAATAGCGGTTATCGGAAAATCGTCAGTCAGCTCAATGCCGGGGCGGGCGATTTCAAGCAATTCAAGCAAGCGGTATGAGCAGTTTTCATCAAAGAAGAAATAGTCGAACTCAATATCCTTGAGCTCCCAGACATGCTCCATCATGCGCCGGGTTTCTTCCGGGGTGAGGTTCAGTCGGTACTCCCACAAGTCGCGGTTTTCCAGGCTGCGGTACTCCGCCAGCTTTTCCCGGTAAGGCACCACTGCAAAAAAGCCGGGATAGCCGCCCATCAGACCTTTCCAGGCATAGAGCATGCTGTTGTCCATGCCTTCGATAAACGCACCGAAATTTAGCGCGTAACTGAGTAGAGCGGTGTTGTTGCTGTCCACGTCAGCTTGATCGATGCGCAGCAATGTGTGGCCGAACATCGAGGACGGGCTGTTGAGATAGGCGGCCGGGAATACCAACACGGTGCTGTTGGGCGAGACCTCAGTCATCCACTCGCTGTACTTTTGGCACACCGGTTTGGGTAAGTCATTCAGTGAAAGCTGCTCGCTCAGCCAGCGGGCGCGCGCGGGAAATTTGCACTGGGCATGTTCGTCGGCCAGTTTTGCGGGGGCGTACAGCGCTTTGACGGTTGCGCTCAGTTCCGACGCCGGGTCGCTGTCGCCATTGCTGGCGATAAAGAATTCATCATCGTCTACGTAACTGCGCCAACCGCCAAGTTTGCCGGTTTCATAATGGCCCAACGATATCCAGAAGGGGTGCGCAGCCAATGCTTGCAACTGTGCTTCAGGGATGCTCGGGGAAGCCTGTGCCGCTGCACAGCAAGAAGCCACCAGGACTGTCAAAATCCGTTTCAATTTCTAAGATTCTTATACGAAGGCCAGACTGGAGCTTTGGCGATGCTGGCGGTTTGTGTCAAGGCCATGAACCAACATCGCAGCCAATTGTTTAAGCCGTTATCTGTTTATTTTGTAGCATTGGTGCGTGCAGCTTTCACAATTAAGACACACACTGTACGCAGATGATCTGTGAGGAGCCTGTCATGACAGCGTTCGATCCATCTGCGGTGTTAAATGCATTACTTAGCGAGTACAGCGCACGTGCGACAACTATTCGTATGGCCCTGTCTGACAGTCACTCGCCAGACTTCGCCGAACAAGCGACGCAACGACAGAATGATGAAGTTCTGGAGGCGTTGTTAGCCGAGGCTGAGGAAGGCCGGCATGCGGTTGGCCTGGCCAAGTTGCGCTTGGCTGAAGGCACTTATGGGCAATGCTTGAAGTGCGCCGAGCCCATTGAGTCCGCTCGGCTGCAAGCATTGCCTGCCACGGCCTATTGTTTGGCGTGCGCCGAGCAAAGCGCTATAGGTCGTTGAGAACGCGTCTTTAGCGCCAGATTAAAAATAGTCGAAATTGATCGGCTGCTTTAGCTTGTGATCAACGTCCGAAGCGGCGATTATTTCTCCTGCGTGTGCCCTCCGTACAAGGATCTCCAATGCCTGAATCTGTTGCTACCCAATTGCGGCTAGCGCCTGAAGCTCTAACCCGTCCCTTTGCTCCCGAGCAGTTTAATTTCACAACCACAGATGACTTGGAGCCTTTTCGCGGTGTTTTGGGTCAGGAACGTGCAGTAGAAGCCCTGCAGTTTGGCGTGGCGATGCCGCGTCCCGGTTATAACGTGTTTGTCATGGGAGAACCCGGTACTGGGCGTTTCTCGTTCGTGCAGCGTTATCTCAAGGCCGAAGGTAAGCGTATGGATACGCCTGCCGACCATGTGTATGTAAATCATTTTGACGAGCCACGTGAGCCTCGCGTGCTAGAGCTTACCGCTGGTTCTGCTGGCGAGTTCATTGCGGATATCAACCTGCTTGTCGATAACCTGTTGGCGACGTTCCCGGCAGTATTCGAGCACCCGTCCTATCAGCAGAAGAAGAGTGCAATTGATCGCGCCTTCAACAAGCGTTACGACCAGGCGCTGGATGTAATCGAGCGCCTGTCACTGGAAAAAGGCATCGCGCTATACCGTGATAGCAGCAACATTGCCTTTACCCCAATGCTTGAAGGTAAGGCATTGGATGAGGCTGAATTTGCCCAGCTACCTGAAGCCGATCGCGAGCGCTTTCATCTCGATATCGCGATGCTTGAGGAGCGTCTGAACGAAGAATTGGCCAGTTTGCCGCAGTGGAAGCGTGAATCAAGCAACCAACTCCGGCAGTTGAACGAAGAAACCATCACCGTTGCCCTGCAACCACTGTTATCACCTCTCTCGGAAAAATATGCCGAGAACGCTGAAATTTGCGCTTATCTGCAGGCGGTGCAAGTTAACCTGCTGAAAACCGTGGTTGAGCAACTGGTTGATGTTGAGAAGATTGACGCGCAAACGCGCAAATTGCTGGAAGAGCAGTATTGCCCAAGCCTGGTGGTTGGCCATCATGTAGACGGTGGTGCGCCGGTTGTTTTCGAGCCGCATCCGACCTATGACAACCTGTTCGGGCGCATTGAGTACAACAATGACCAAGGCGCGCTCTACACCAGTTATCGTCAGTTGCGTCCGGGGGCATTGCACCGGGCCAATGGTGGTTTCCTGATTCTCGAAGCCGAGAAGATGCTCAGCGAGCCGTTTGTCTGGGATGCACTCAAGCGAGCCCTGCATTCGCGGCAACTGAAGATGGAGTCACCGCTGGGTGATCTCGGTCGTATTGCGACTGTGAGCCTCAATCCACAGGTTATTCCGCTGCAGATCAAAGTCATCATCATTGGTGCGCGCCAGCTGTATTACGCGTTGCAGGATCATGATCCAGACTTCCAGGAAATGTTTCGTGTTCTGGTCGATTTCGACGAAGACATTCCCTTGGCTGACGAAAGCCTGGAGCAGTTCGCCCAGTTGATGAAAACCCGCACCTCAGAAGAGGGCATGGCGCCCCTGACCGCAGCAGCGGTGGCGCGTTTGGCAACCTTCAGTGCCCGACTGGCGGAGCATCAAGGTCGCTTGTCGGCACGGATTGGTGATTTGTTCCAGTTGGTCAGCGAGGCGGATTTTATCCGTCAGCTAGCCAACGAGGCGGTGACTGATGTTGGCCATATCGAGCGTGCGCTTAAAGCCAAGGCCACCCGAACAGGGCGCGTTTCAGCGCGAATTATCGATGACATGCTGGCCGGAATTATCCTCATTGACACCCGTGGCGCTGCAGTGGGCAAATGCAACGGGTTGACGGTATTACAGGTCGGCGATTCTGCGTTTGGCGTGCCTGCACGGATTTCGGCAACCGTGTATCCGGGCGGCTCCGGTATTGTCGATATCGAGCGTGAAGTCAACCTCGGCCAGCCGATTCACTCCAAAGGCGTGATGATTCTGACCGGTTATCTCGGCAGTCGTTATGCACAGGAGTTTCCGCTGGAAATCTCAGCGAGCATCGCGCTTGAGCAGTCCTACGGTTATGTCGATGGCGACAGCGCCTCGCTTGGCGAGGTTTGTACGCTGATTTCAGCTTTGTCGCGCACGCCGCTAAAACAGTGCTTTGCGATTACCGGCTCGATCAACCAGTTTGGTGAAGTGCAGGCTGTTGGCGGTGTAAACGAGAAAATCGAAGGCTTCTTCCGCCTTTGTGAGGCGCGTGGGCTGACAGGCGAGCAGGGCGCGATTATTCCACAGTCCAACGTCACCACCCTGATGCTCGATGATCGTGTGTTGCAAGCTGTTCGTGACGGGCAGTTCCACATCTATGCCGTGCGCCAGGTTGATGAGGCGCTAAGTCTGTTGGCGGGTGAAGAAGTCGGGGCGCCAAACGATAAAGGCCAGTTTCCAAGCGGCAGTGTCAATGCGCGTGTGGTTGAGCGTCTACGCGAGATCGCCGAGATTGGCATGGGCGAAGAGGATAAAGAGCCGGAAGCGCTCGCTGAAAAGGTTGCGAAGGCGGTTGCAAAGCCTGCCGAGAAAAAACAGCCTGCGAAAAAGCCTGTGCCAGCCAAACCGGTTGCTCCCAAGTCTGAAAAGCCTGAGTAATACCTTGCCGTTATAGCGCTCGATACTGGAGGACATTGCCAGTATTTGAGCGCTAGCCTGCAACTCACTTGTTGCGCGCCCTCGCACCGTTCATCCACACACTTACCCACAGGTATTAAGCCGTAAGTATGTGGCTTCCCTATCAGTACTTTTCGGGTGTAGGCTGTAGTCCTGATCATGAGAGGGTCGCCGCGATGTCGCGTAGTCTCTGCCTCACACGTCAATGCTTGGGTTTGGTCACGCGTATCGAATGCGTGGTGTTGCCACTGGCCGGCGAAAATGGACTTTGGACGCTGATCTGCGCCGCCGGTATTTCCGGGTCTCAACCTTCTGTAATCAAGGCGCAAGGGCCATTCTACGGGCCTTCTGTGGCAGAAGGGGTATTGGCCGGAATAGCCGAAAGCCTGGCTGATCAAGGTTATGGTTGCTGTCCTGAACTGCTTATCTGGCGCCTGCACATTCAGTCTGAGTTGCGTCAGTTGAATGGCCATCGTTGCCGTAATCTGGGCGACTATCAGTTCCATCCCGAAAGCTGATCAAGCGGTTGCCTAGGTCTTTTCGGCAAGGCATGTATCTCCTGCGTTTGCGCAGTTAATCCCGAGCCTCTCCACAGAGTTATCCACAGTCTGCTGAATAAGTCTTCAAGGTGTTTCAGAGGGCTTTTACGGCGCAGCCGCGCAGGTATAATCGCGAACCAATTTATCCCTCGTGAGGCTTCATGGAACGCTTTATTGAAAATGCGATGTATAGCTCGCGCTGGTTACTTGCACCTATCTATTTTGGCTTGTCGTTGGGGCTGCTGGCCCTGGCGCTCAAGTTCTTCCAGGAAGTCCTACATATCCTGCCCAACGTGTTTTCGATGGCCGAGGCTGACCTTGTTCTGGTCATTCTTTCGCTGATCGACATGGCGCTGGTTGGCGGGCTTTTGGTCATGGTGATGCTTTCGGGCTACGAGAACTTTGTCTCCCAACTGGACATCGACGCCGGCAAAGAAAAGCTTAGCTGGTTGGGTAAGATGGACTCCGGCTCATTGAAAATGAAAGTCGCGGCGTCGATCGTGGCCATTTCTTCCATCCATTTGCTTAAAGTGTTTATGGACGCGAAGAACATTCCGGACAACAAATTGATGTGGTACGTGATTATCCACATGACTTTTGTGCTCTCGGCATTTGCCATGGGTTACCTGGATAAGCTGACCAAGCACGAGAACTGATTCAGCCCCATGCAGTGCTCCGCCCGCCTGGCTTTAAGCTTGGCGGGCGGTTTTCGTTGCGCGGGCTGATAACGCGCATTGGCCTGAGTGTTCAACACAGTTATACGCGGTGGTTAAGCCAGAGATTGCTTTGTGCTAGGCTTGCCGGCCTTTTAAACCCGCAGCGGAGCAGTTCATGTCCGAACTTAATCTTACTACTGACGAAACACGCGTCAGCTATGGCATTGGTCGTCAACTTGGCGGTCAACTGCGTGATAATCCGCCACCGGGTGTGAGCCTGGATGCGATCCTTGCTGGCTTGACTGACGCTTTCGCGGGCAAAGACAGCCGCGTTAGCGAAGCTGATATGAATGCCAGCTTCAAGGTCATCCGTGAAGTCATGCAAGCTGAAGCACAGGCTAAAGCCGAAGCGGCAGCAGGCGCTGGCATCGCATTCCTGGCTGAGAATGCTGGCCGTGAAGGTGTTAACAAGTTGGCTTCCGGCCTGCAGTACGAAGTGCTGGCTACAGGTGACGGCGCGACCCCGACCCGTGAAGACACCATTCGTGCTCACTACCACGGTACCTTGATCGACGGCACTGTTTTCGACAGTTCCTATGATCGCGGTGAGCCTGCTGAATTCCCAGTTGGCGGCGTAATCGCTGGTTGGACCGAGGCATTGCAGCTGATGACTGCGGGCAGCAAATGGCGTTTGTATGTGCCTAGCGAGCTGGCTTACGGCGCCCAAGGCGTTGGTAGCATTCCGCCGCACAGCGTACTGGTATTCGACGTCGAGTTGCTCGAAGTCCTGTAATCCCGGTGTGTACTGAGTCCGGCAACCTTATGCCGGGCTCAGAAATGCAGAGTGCCGTGATTGATGGGTTCTGGCATAGCGGTCACGTAGTGTGATTGCGCGCTTTTTCCGGAGCGCAAGAGATTGATCGTCCAGGCGCAATGCCCGGGCGTAGCAGAACAGGAACAGGTTACGCACCAGTTCTTTCAGTACCAAGGGTTCGCTCGAATTCAGCTCGTGTAGATCCAAATCGCCCATGTCACGCAGCTCATCCAATGCTTCTTCCTCAAGCATCGCGCAGACTTCACCCGTGTCACGATTGAGGATGCGCAGATAAGGTTGCGGTCGATCAAGCCAAGCGTCGATTAAATAGGTCATGTCTCATCTCCCTGATGTGTTAGATGATAATAATTCCTATTCGCATAATAGCAAGGATCAATTAGTGCTATTCGTCGGGCATTAAAAAGCCCGTCGCTTGGACGGGCTTTGTGGATGCTGCGAGTGTGTCAGTGCGTACGGGCTACGGCAAAGCGGCTTAGTTCGATCAACGCATCGCGGTATTCGCTGGCAGGCAGCACATCCAGGCAGGCAATTGCGCGTTCTGCAAAATCGCGGGCTTGCTGGGCGGTGTAGTCAAGCGCACCGGCTGTTTCAACCGCGTTGCGAATGCTTTCGAGATTCTCGATGCCACCTTTCTGGATCGCCTGACGCACCAATGCGGCTTGCTCGGGTGTGCCTTCGCGCATGGTGTAGATCAGCGGCAGGGTAGGTTTGCCTTCCGCCAGGTCGTCACCCACATTTTTGCCCAATGTGGTCGCGTCGCCGCGATAGTCGAGCAAATCGTCAACCAACTGGAAGGCCACGCCGAGGTGGTCGCCAAAGGTGCGCAGCGCTTCGGTCTGTTCTGGCGTGGCACCGGCCAATGCGGCAGCACTGTGAGTTGAAGCCTCGAAAAGCATTGCGGTTTTGCCGCGAATGACTTCCATGTAGGTCTCTTCAGTGGTGCTGGCATCACGGATCTTCGACAGCTGCAGGACTTCACCCTCGGCAATCACGCGAGTGGCTTTGGAGAGGATTTTCATAACCGGCATCGAGCCCAGTTCGACCATCATCTCGAAAGAGCGCGAATAGAGGAAGTCGCCGACCAATACGCTCGGGGCGTTACCCCATTGGGCATTGGCGGTGCTGCGCCCGCGGCGCATGTCTGACATGTCAACCACGTCGTCATGCAGCAAGGTGGCGGTGTGCAGAAACTCAATGGTCGCAGCCAGCAGGCGCAGGTTATCGTTCTGCAATCCAAGTGCCTTGCCGCTAAGCAGGACCAATAGAGGACGCAGACGCTTGCCGCCAGCTGAGATAATGTAGTCGCCGATTTTCTCTACCAGCGGTACACGCGAGACAAGTTGTTGACGGATAATGCCGTCAACGGCGGTGAAGTCGTCCGCCACCACGCGGTAGAAAGCCTGGGGTTGCATCAGTTGCAGGTGCTCCTCGAAGGTTGCGCGGCATGCTAGGCGGCGGGCTCGGGGCTGTCAAGGCAAGGGCCTGACTAGCTTGAGCAGTTTCAGGTATTAGGATGACAGCTTAACAAAGGGCTGAGCGTAGCTATATTACTGTTATAAAATGCAGCTCTGCATCAATATACCGCACTGCAGTTCGCAGCCTCCCGTTTCGCGATGGCTGCGGGGGCTTGCGCGGCGTTATCAGCTTGCGTACAATCGCGCACCCTGAACTTCCCCCTGGGCATTTCCCTGCCTTACGCAATTGCAAGGGCGTCTTTTCCGGCCCCGAGCAGCCATGCCAGCCGATAACTATCCCTCTAAAGAGCTGGGTGAGCAGGATTAACGGAGATATACCATGTACGCTGTAATTGTTACTGGTGGCAAGCAATACAAAGTCACCGAAGGCGAATTCCTGAAGATCGAAAAACTCGAAATCGGCACTGGCGAATCCGTCACTTTCGATCGCGTTTTGTTGATCGGCAACGGTGACGACGTTCAAATCGGCGCACCAGTTGTAGATGGCGCTAAAGTTGTTGCAGAAGTTGTGGCGCAAGGTCGTCATGATAAAATCCGCATCATCAAGTTCCGTCGTCGTAAGCACCACATGAAGCGTCAGGGCCACCGTCAGTGGTTCACTGAGATCAAAATCACCGGTATTTCGGCCTGATTCATTTCAGCCTGATCCCTTTATAGGAGTATTGACTCATGGCACACAAAAAAGCTGGCGGTTCCACCCGCAACGGTCGCGACTCAGAAGCCAAACGCTTAGGCGTTAAGATGTATGGCGGCCAGGCTATCAAAGCAGGCAACATTATCGTGCGTCAGCGCGGCACCCAATTCCACGCTGGTTACGGCGTTGGTATGGGTAAAGATCACACTCTCTTCGCTAAAGTCGAAGGCGTGATCAAGTTTGAAGTAAAGGGCGCCTTCGGTCGTCGTTACGTGAGCGTTGTCGCGGCTTAATCGCGGCAAGGTTAAAAGCCCCGTCCTTGCGACGGGGCTTTTTTGTTTTTGTATTCTTGGGGTTCTTGCCAAACTGTCCTGATAAAAGGCTTATGATTAAGCTCTTGTGCTAGGTCAATTTTGCAAGCACCTGTTCCTTGATTGTTGTTGACCCGCTGTACTGGTGGGAGGCGTGCTCATGAAATTCGTCGATGAAGTATCGATTTTTGTAAAAGCCGGTGACGGTGGAAACGGTTGTATGAGTTTTCGTCGTGAAAAGTTCATCGAAAATGGTGGGCCGAACGGCGGAGATGGTGGTGATGGTGGCTCGGTTTTCTTGATGGCAGATGAGAACCTCAACACGCTGATCGATTACCGTTACACCCGGCGTTTCGATGCTGAGCGTGGCTCCAATGGTGGCAGCACCGATTGCACTGGGCGCAAGGGTGAAGAGTTGGTCCTGCGTGTGCCGGTTGGTACTACGGTGATCGATGCGGGCACTCAAGAAGTTATTGGCGATCTGACCAAAGCGGGTCAGCGCCTGATGGTTGCGCAGGGCGGCTGGCACGGTCTGGGTAATACCCGATTCAAGTCCAGTACCAACCGTGCGCCGCGCCAGACCACGCCTGGTAAGCCGGGTGAGTCGCGTGATCTTAAACTTGAGCTTAAGGTGCTGGCGGATGTCGGTCTGTTGGGCTTGCCTAACGCCGGTAAGAGCACCTTTATTCGTGCCGTGTCGGCGGCCAAGCCTAAGGTTGCGGATTATCCCTTTACTACACTGATCCCTAATCTGGGCGTTGTCAGCGTTGATCGCTACAAAAGTTTTGTGGTTGCCGATATCCCAGGTTTGATCGAAGGCGCTTCCGATGGCGCTGGTCTGGGTATTCGTTTCCTCAAGCACTTGGCGCGTACGCGTCTGTTGCTGCATCTTGTCGATATGGCGCCGCTGGATCTGACTGATCCGAGTGAATCGGCGATCACCATTGTTGATGAGTTGACCAAATTCAGTCCGGCGCTGGCTGAGCGTGACCGCTGGCTGGTGTTGAACAAGTCGGATCAGATGCTCGAAGAAGAGCGTGATGAGCGTGTCGCTGAAGTGGTTGCGGCGCTCGACTGGAAGGGGCCGGTTTATGTAGTCTCGGCTATTTCTGGTGAAGGCACGCAGCGTTTGTGTCAGGACATCATGACCTACCTTGAGGCGCGTACCGAGAAGATCGCGGAAAATCCAGCCTTTGCCTCTGAGTTGGCCGAGCTTGATCAGCGCATCGAAGATGAGGCGCGTGCGCGTCTTCAGGCTTTGGATGATCAGCGTGCGTTGCGTCGCTCAGGGGTTAAGAGTGTCGAAGACGTCGATGAAGACGACTTTGATGATGAGGATGACGATGACGGCCCGGAAATCTTTTACGTCCGGGATTAAGCCATTATCAACGCCGCTTAATTGCGGCGTTTTTGTATGTTTCGTGACTAGTTAATGCTTTGTGCTTTTGGGTGCAAGGCTAGGGTTGAGGAATCATGCGTGACAAGGTGACTGGCGCGCGGCGCTGGGTGGTTAAAATCGGCAGTGCGCTGCTGACGGCAGATGGTCGTGGTCTGGATCGTGCAGCAATGGCTGTGTGGGTCCGGCAGATGGTTGCATTGCGTGAGCAAGGTGTAGAGCTGGTGCTGGTGTCTTCTGGTGCTGTGGCGGCTGGTATGAGTCGTCTGGGCTGGGTATCGCGGCCGAGTGCGATGCATGAGCTGCAGGCGTCTGCTGCCATTGGCCAGATGGTGTTGATTCAGGCGTGGGAATCGAGCTTTGCCGAGCACGGCCGGCGCACAGCGCAAATTTTGCTGACCCATGATGACCTGTCAGATCGCAAGCGCTATCTGAATGCGCGCAGCACTTTGCGCACCTTGGTTGAGCTCGATGTGGTGCCGGTGATCAATGAAAACGACACCGTGGTCACTGATGAAATTCGCTTCGGTGACAACGATACCTTGGCGGCGCTGGTTGCCAATCTGGTCGAAGCTGACTTGCTGGTTATTCTCACTGATCGCGACGGAATGTTTGACGCTGATCCGCGGAATAATCCAGATGCCAAGCTGATTCACGAGGCGCGTGCTGACGATCCTGCCCTGGATGCTGTTGCGGGTAGCGTGGGCGGCGCTCTGGGGCGTGGCGGTATGCAAACCAAGCTGCGCGCTGCACGGCTTGCTGCTCGCTCGGGGGCGCATACAGTTATTGTCGGTGGGGCGATTGAGCAGGTGCTGGCGCGGCTCAAGTCGGGCGAGCGTTTGGGCACCTTGCTTGCGCCTGAGCGCGGTATGTTGGCGGCACGCAAGCAGTGGCTGGCCGGGCACCTGCAGACCCGCGGTACATTGGTTTTGGATGATGGTGCGGTCAAGGCGCTGGCGACAGGGCGTAAAAGTCTGTTGCCTGTCGGTGTGCGCGCAGTAAAAGGCAGTTTCCGTCGCGGCGAGATGGTCGTATGTGTTGCTGCTGACGGTCGAGAAATTGCGCGTGGCCTGGCCAACTACAGCGCGCTTGAGGCGCAAAAGATTATTGGTCAGTCCTCTGATGCGATTCAAAGCTTGTTGGGTTATGTTGATGAGCCGGAGTTGGTTCATCGGGATAACTTGATACTGGTTTAGAGGAGCGCTTTATGCGTGTGGCAAATGGATTGCTGGGTGCGTTGATGATGTTGCCGATATTGGTTTCGGCAGAGGAAATTGGCGAGGTATCAACCGTTTTCAAGTGGTTGGGGCCAAATGACAAGATTGTCGTTGAGGCTTTTGATGATCCTAAGGTTGAGGGCGTGACCTGCTATTTGTCGCGGGCCAAGACTGGCGGTGTTAAAGGTGGTCTGGGTTTGGCTGAGGACCGTTCTGATGCCTCGATTGACTGTCGCCAAGTCGGGCCAATTAGCTTCACTGGCAAGCTTGAAGATGGTGAAGAGGTGTTTAAGCAGCGCACCTCGCTCATATTTAAAACCATGCAGGTGGTGCGCTTCTTCGACCCGAAGCGCAATGCGCTCATCTATCTGGTGTATAGCGATCGGGTGATCGAAGGCAGCCCGCAAAACTCAATGGCGGCTATTCCCATCATGCCGTGGCCATCTGGCAAGTAAGTGTTCTGCTAAGAAACCGCCACTTCGGCGGTTTTTTTCTGTCTATGCTTGGCTGTGTACGGACTTTGGGGGTTGAGTGCTTTATTTCAGGCAATAAAAAACCGGTCATAAGACCGGTTTTTTAAGGTGTTACGCCAAGAACTGACTGCTAATTAAGCAGCAGTGCTGAGTGCCTTGATGTGGGCATTCAGGCGGCTCTTATGACGAGCTGCTTTGTTCTTGTGCAGGATGCCTTTGTCAGCCATGCGGTCGATGACCGGAACAGCTGCGGTGTAAGCAGTTTGGGCCAGGCCAGCATCTTTAGCGTCGATAGCTTTAACAACGTTTTTGATGTAGGTACGGACCATCGAGCGCAGGCTGGCGTTATGGCTACGACGCTTCTCAGCCTGTTTTGCGCGTTTTTTGGCAGAAGGTGTATTGGCCACCGTCAAGCTCCTCGAAAATTTGGGGGTTGCAAACAAATAAGGCCGCGAATCATGCCTAGAAGGTATTCGTCTGTCAAGACTAAAGACAATTCCTGGCGCTAGCCTGACAAGTGGCAGGCCGCTACACTCGACGCCTTCGTGAACCGGTGGATTGTCCGCTGGCTCACTCGTATGCGGAAAAATCATTATCTCATGAATTTGCTTAAGTCGCTGGCCGCCGTTAGCTCTTTGACCATGCTCTCGCGTGTTTTAGGTTTTGTGCGCGACACCATAATTGCTCGAACATTCGGCGCTGGCGTGGCTTCGGACGCCTTTGTGGTGGCTTTCAAATTGCCAAATTTACTGCGAAGAATTTTTGCTGAAGGCGCTTTTTCGCAAGCATTTGTACCTATTTTGGCTGAATACAAGACCCAGCAAGGCGAGGAGGCGACCCGAACCTTCATTGCATTCGTCACCGGACTGCTGACATTGGTGCTTGCGGTCGTGACCTTGCTCGGGGTGTTAGCGGCACCGTGGATTGTGTGGATATCTGCTCCGGGCTTTGCCGATGAGCCTGATCGCTTTGCACTCACCACTGATCTTTTGCGGGTTACTTTTCCTTATATATTGCTGATTTCACTGTCGTCGCTTGCCGGGGCAGTGCTCAATACGTGGAATCGGTTTTCGGTGCCGGCATTCGTGCCTACGCTGCTTAACGTCAGCATGATTGTGTTTGCGCTGTTTTTAAGTCCCTACTTTGATCCGCCGATTATGGCGCTGGGTTGGGCGGTATTGGTCGGTGGTCTGCTGCAGTTGCTTTATCAACTGCCGCACCTGAAAAAGGTCGGCATGTTGGTATTGCCGCGCCTGAATCTCAAGGATCGCGGTGTATGGCGAGTCCTGAAGCAAATGGGGCCGGCGATTTTTGGTGTGTCGGTCAGCCAGATTTCCCTGATCATTAACACCATCTTTGCTTCATTCTTGGTGGCTGGATCGGTCTCGTGGATGTATTACGCTGATCGGTTGATGGAGCTTCCATCCGGGGTGCTCGGCGTCGCGCTCGGTACGATTCTGTTGCCAGCGCTGTCGAAAACCTACGCCAGCGCCAGTCGTGAAGACTATTCACGGCTGCTCGATTGGGGGCTGCGTCTGTGTTTTGTGCTGGTATTGCCGAGCGCGGTCGCGCTGGCTGTGTTGGCTGAACCCTTGACCGTGTCGTTATTTCAGTACGGTAAGTTCAGTGCGAATGATGCCTTGATGACCCAGCATGCGTTGATTGCTTATTCCGTCGGCCTGCTGGGCATCATCTTGGTGAAGATTCTGGCGCCCGGCTTTTATGCGCAGCAGAACATCAAGACGCCGGTGAAGATTGCGATTTTCACGTTGTTCTCCACGCAGTTGATGAATCTGGCCTTTATCGGCCCACTTGCTCATGTTGGTCTGGCCTTGTCCATCGGTTTGGCGGCTTGCCTGAATGCCAGCCTGTTGTATTGGCAACTGCGTAAGGCTGACATGTTCCAGCCGCAACCGGGCTGGATGATGTACTTGTTCAAGCTGGTGCTAGCGGTGTGTGTAATGGCGGCGGTGCTGCTTGCCCTTATGCACTACATGCCGCAATGGTCCTCTGGAGGCATGCTTGAACGTTTGCTGCGCCTTGGGGCGTTGGTGGCTGCGGGCTTGGTCAGTTACTTCGCCAGCTTGTTGTTGATGGGCTTGAGGGTGCGCGACTTTTCGCGCAAGGCCATCAGCTAGCTTGCAACTTGTTTTTCCAGCCCCAAATTAGGTCAGGCGGGTAACGCTTTTTTACCCGCCACCTGTTTGCACGAGTATTTGGATATTGGTTGTGGTTTGGTGGACAAGCTTCGCGTTGTCGCACCCTACAGATTGATCGTGGTGGGGCGGGTAACGCTTTTTTACTTGCCCTTGTCCGGTTGATGAGTTGAAACCGAGTTAATTGAGTGGCAGATTTCTGATCGCCGCGACGTTGTTGCCTGTTGTCTGCTGTCGGGTATGCGTATAATCGACCACTTTATGAGCAAGAAGCGCGTTATGCAGCTGGTAAGAGGCCTACACAATCTGCGCCCCCAGCATCGGGACTGTGTCGCCACAATTGGTAATTTTGACGGCGTCCATCGTGGCCATCAGGCTATTTTGGCGCGTTTGCGTGAGCGAGCTGCAGAGCTTGGCGTACCCAGCTGCGTGGTGATTTTTGAGCCGCAACCCCGCGAGTTCTTTGGCCCGGACACAGCCCCTGCGCGGCTGACGCGCTTGCGTGACAAGCTTGCCTTGTTGGCTGCGGAAGGTGTTGATCGAGTATTGTGCCTGGCTTTCAATCGGCGCTTGCGTGAGTTGAGTGCCGCAGAGTTTGTGCACAAAGTGCTGGTCGACGGTTTGGGTGTGCGTCACTTGGAAGTGGGTGATGATTTTCGCTTTGGCTGCGACCGTGCGGGCGACTTTGCATTCTTGTCAGCTGCCGCAGAGCGCGAAGGGTTTAGCGTCGAGGCCGCCACCACGGTCGAACTCGATGGGATTCGTGTCAGCAGTACGCGGGTTCGCGAGGCACTGCAAAGCGCTGACTTTACTCTTGCAGAACTGCTGCTCGGACGCCCATTCCAAATTGCTGGGCGTGTCTTGCACGGCCAGAAGTTGGGGCGTCAGCTGAATGCGCCTACAGCCAATATTCAGCTCAAGCGTCGCCGAGTGCCATTGACCGGGGTTTATCTGGTCAGCACTGAAATCGACGGTAAATACTGGCCCGGCGTCGCCAATATTGGCGTACGGCCCAGTGTGAAGAGTGACGGTAGCGCCCATCTTGAGGTGCACCTTTTAGACTTTGCCGGTGATGTTTATGGCCGGCGTTTGACGGTGGCGTTCCACCACAAGCTGCGCGATGAGCAGCGATTTGCCTCTCTTGAGGCGCTAAAGACGGCAATTGCTGCCGATATTGCCGCCGCCCGTGCCCATTGGCGCACTTAAATAAATAGTGCCGACCGCTTAAATGAAGAGCCGAAATGACCGACTATAAAGCCACGCTAAACCTGCCTGATACCAAGTTCCCGATGAAGGCTGGCCTGCCGACGCGCGAGCCGGAAACCCTGAAGCGCTGGGACGATATTGGCTTGTATCAGAAACTGCGCGAGCTGGGCGAAGGCCGTCCAAAGTTTGTGCTGCACGATGGACCTCCATACGCCAACGGCAGCATTCATATCGGTCATGCGGTCAACAAGATTCTCAAAGACATCATCACCCGCTCGAAAACCCTGTCCGGCTACGACGCGCCGTATGTCCCGGGTTGGGATTGTCATGGCCTGCCGATCGAGCACAAGGTCGAGACCACCTTTGGCAAAAATCAACCCGCGGACCTCACCCGTGAGCGCTGCCGCACTTACGCGGGCGAACAGATTGAAGGTCAGAAAACTGACTTCATCCGTCTGGGTGTTCTCGGCGACTGGGAAAAACCTTATCGCACCATGGATTTCGCCAATGAAGCGGGCGAAGTGCGCGCTCTGGCTGAAATGGTCAAGCAAGGTTTTGTTTTTAAAGGCCTGAAGCCGGTCAACTGGTGTTTCGATTGCGGCTCGGCCCTGGCTGAGGCTGAAGTTGAATATCAGGATAAAAAGTCTGACGCCATCGACGTTGCGTTTGCCAGTGAAGACAACGACAAGCTGGCCGCTGCATTTGGCTTAAGCAGCCTGCCAAAGCCTGCCAGCATCGTCATCTGGACCACCACACCCTGGACCATTCCGGCCAACCAGGCGCTTAACGTTCATCCAGAGTTCAACTACGCGCTGGTCGATGTTGGCGACAAGTTGTTGCTGCTCGGCGAAGAGTTGGTAGAAAGCAGTCTTGAGCGTTATGGCCTGCAAGGCAGCGTCATTGCTACCGCCAAGGGCGAGGCTCTGGAGCTGATTCGTTTCCGCCATCCGTTCTACGAGCGGTTATCGCCTGTGTATCTGGCTGACTATGTCGAGATGGGCTCGGGTACTGGTATCGTTCACTCCGCTCCGGCCTATGGCGAAGACGACTTCCGTTCGTGCAAAGGCTACGGCATGAGCAACGACGATATCCTCAGCCCTGTACAGAGCAACGGCGTCTATGTTGAATCGCTGCCGTTCTTCGGTGGCCAGTTCATCTGGAAGGCCAACCCGAATATCGTCGCCAAGCTCGAAGAAGTGGGCGCCTTGCTCAAGCATCAGCCGATCCAGCACAGCTACATGCATTGCTGGCGCCACAAGACACCACTGATCTACCGTGCGACGGCGCAGTGGTTCGTCGGTATGGACAAGCAGCCCAATGAAGGCAACACGCTGCGTGAGCGCGCGCTGGGTGCAATTGAGCAAACTGAATTCGTTCCAGCCTGGGGCCAGGCGCGTCTGCACAGCATGATTGCTGGCCGTCCTGACTGGTGCATCTCGCGTCAGCGTAACTGGGGCGTGCCGATCCCGTTCTTCCTGCACAAGGAAAGCGGCGACCTGCACCCGCGCACCGCTGAACTGATGGAAGAAGTCGCCAAGCGCATCGAAGTCGAAGGTATCGAGGCCTGGTTCAAGCTCGACGCCAGTGAGTTGCTCGGTGATGAAGCCGCGCAGTACGACAAGATCAGCGACACGCTGGACGTCTGGTTCGACTCGGGCACCACGCACTGGCACGTTCTGCGTGGTTCACATGCCTTGGGTCATACCTCTGGCCCGCGTGCAGACCTGTACCTCGAAGGCTCCGACCAGCACCGTGGTTGGTTCCACTCGTCATTGCTCACCGGTTGTGCAATCGACGGTCACGCGCCTTATAAAGAGTTGCTGACTCACGGCTTTGTGGTCGATGAAAACGGCCGCAAGATGTCCAAGTCGCTGGGTAACGTAGTTGCGCCGCAGCAGGTGAACGACAGCTTGGGCGCAGACATCATGCGTTTGTGGGTATCGTCGACCGATTACTCCGGGGAGATGGCGGTGTCTAACGTCATCCTGCAGCGCAGTGCTGACTCGTACCGCCGTATCCGTAACACCGCGCGTTTCTTGCTCTCAAACCTCAGCGGTTTTGAGCCCGCCGAGCACGCATTGCCTGTTGATGAAATGCTTGCGCTTGATCGCTGGGCACTGGATCGCGCTTTGCTGCTGCAACGTGAAATCGAGGAAGCCTACGACAGCTACCGTTTCTGGAATGTGTACCAGAAAGTGCATAACTTCTGCGTGCAGGAGTTGGGCGGCTTCTACCTCGACATCATCAAGGATCGCCAATACACCACGGCGGCCGACAGTGTTGCGCGTCGCTCTTGCCAGACCGCTTTGTTCCATATCGCAGAAGCACTGGTTCGCTGGATTGCGCCAATCCTGGCTTTCACCGCCGATGAAATCTGGCAGTACCTGCCGGGCGAGCGTAACGAGTCGGTGATGCTCAACGGCTGGTATCAAGGCCTGACTGAGCAATCGCAAGACGTCGAAATGAACCGCGAATTCTGGGAGCGGGTCATGGCGGTCAAGGTTGCGGTCAACAAAGAGTTGGAAAATCAGCGTAAGGAAAAAGCCATTGGCGGCAACCTGCAAGCTGAAGTGACTGTGTACGGCGAAGACAGCCTGATCGCTGACCTTAACAAGCTTGGCAACGAGTTGCGCTTTGTTCTGATCACCTCAACCGCAAGCCTGGCTCCATTGAGCGCGGCTCCGGCTGATGCGGTTGAGACTGAAGTCGCTGGCCTGAAGCTTAAAGTGGTTAAGTCGGCGCATGCCAAGTGCGGTCGTTGCTGGCATCACCGTGAAGACGTTGGTGTGAATCCGGCGCACCCGGAAATCTGTGGTCGCTGTGTCGACAACATCGAAGGCGCTGGTGAGGTTCGCCATTATGCCTAATGTTTCAAGCCGCTTTGGGCGGCTTGCCTGGCTGTGGTTGACGCTCTTGGTGTTCGTCATCGATCAGGCTAGCAAATTCTATTTTGACAACACCTTGACCATGTACCAGCAAATCGTGGTGATCCCCGATTTGTTCAGTTGGACGCTGGCATACAACAAAGGCGCGGCCTTTAGCTTTCTCGCGACTGAGTCCGGTTGGCAGCGCTGGTTCTTTGCTGCAATCGCGATTGCCGTGAGTGTGGTGCTGGTGGTCTGGCTGAAACGCCTGAAAGCCGATGAAACTTTGCTTGCGGTGGCGCTAGCGCTAGTCTTGGGCGGTGCTATCGGTAATCTGGTTGACCGCATTGTGCTGGGCCATGTAGTCGATTTTATTCTGGTGCACTGGCAAAACCGCTGGCACTTTCCTGCATTCAACTTTGCTGACAGCGCAATCACTGTAGGTGCAATTCTGTTGGGTCTGGACATGTTTAAAAGTAAAAAGTCCGAGGAGCAAGCGGATGACTGATGTACGTATTGGCCCGGACCGCCAAGTGACTCTGCATTTCGCCATCAAGCTGGAAAACGGCGATGTGGTCGACAGCACATTCGACAAGCAGCCAGCAACCTTCAAGGTGGGCGATGGCAACTTGTTGCCGGGTTTTGAAGCCGCGCTGTTCGGTTTCAAGGCTGGCGACAAGCGCAGCATTGAAATTTTGCCGGAGCAGGGCTTTGGCCAGCCAAACCCGCAAAACCTGCAAGTGATGCCGCGCAACCAGTTTGAGGGCATGGATCTATCCCCCGGCTTGCTGATAATTTTCAACGATGCAGCCAACGCCGAGCTGCCAGGTGTGGTCAAAGAGTTTGACGACACCCAAGTGACGATCGATTTCAACCATCCCTTGGCCGGTAAAACCCTGAGCTTTGATGTTGAAATCATCGAGGTTAAAGCACTCTGATTGAGTGCAGTAGAAGGGCGCCTGCACCTACTTCTACACGTCCTTACATAGGTGGCCGATATGCACTGCGCGCCACCTGATGTAGGCTAATTACCCAGTATCTTTCGAATTGCACGGCGCAACGAGGCCAATATGCAGATTAAACTCGCAAACCCACGTGGCTTCTGTGCCGGCGTTGATCGCGCAATTGAGATTGTTAACCGTGCGCTGGAAGTGTTCTCGCCACCTATCTATGTGCGCCACGAGGTGGTGCATAACAAGTTTGTAGTCGAAGATTTACGCGCGCGCGGCGCGGTATTTGTCGAAGAGCTGGATCAGGTGCCAGACGATGTCATCGTTATCTTCAGTGCTCACGGCGTTTCCCAAGCGGTACGTGCCGAAGCTGACCGGCGCGGGCTAAAGGTCTTTGACGCGACTTGCCCGTTGGTGACCAAGGTGCATATGGAAGTGGTGCGCTACAGCCGGGAAGGGCGCGAATGTGTGCTTATCGGCCATGCTGGCCATCCAGAAGTCGAAGGCACAATGGGTCAATACGACACCAGTAATGGCGGCGCTATTTATCTGGTTGAAGACGAGAAAGACGTCGAAAAGCTGAAAGTCCGCAACCCTGAGGCGCTGGCGTTCGTCACCCAAACCACGTTGTCGATGGACGACACCAGTAAAGTCATCGATGCCCTGCGCAACAAGTTTCCAGCCATCGGCGGGCCGCGCAAAGATGACATCTGCTACGCCACCCAGAACCGCCAGGATGCGGTCAAACAGTTGGCTGCAGAATGCGATGTGCTTTTGGTCGTCGGCAGCCCCAACAGCTCCAACTCCAATCGCTTGCGCGAGCTTGCAGAGCGCATGGGCACGCCAGCCTACCTGATCGACGGCGCTGAAGACCTCAAGCAAGAGTGGTTTGCCGGCGTAAACGGCATCGGCATTACTGCTGGCGCCTCCGCACCAGAAGTTCTGGTGCGAGGCGTTATCTCCCAGCTACATGCTTGGGGCGCAACCGGCGAAAGCGAACTGCTTGGCCGGCCTGAGAATGTAACCTTCTCAATGCCTAAAGAGTTGCGGGTTAAGCAGGTTTAGGCCTCTTTTCTTACCAACAAAAAACCGCCGAGGCGGTTTTTTGTTGGTTGCGGGTTGGGTTTTAGAAGCTAGCGGCGCCAGCATTCGGCGAGGGTCGCTGATCCATCTTGGCCTTTAGCGCCAGTATTGCTTAAGGTCAAGGTTCCACATGTGTCGCCGCTCATTGAGCCTTTAGGTATCGCCTCTAATACATAGGTGTTTGCAGTCGGGGTGTCTTCTGCGAAGCTCAAGTCATAAGCACCGGTTGAGCTGTCTTTGGGGGCCTCTGTAAAAGGCAGATTAGGTGCGTTATTGCTTGCATCCAAGTACCTGCCGTTGGCGGTGTAAAAGCGCTCCATAAACTGAGAGAGTTCCAGCAAGGCTGTTTGCGCATCAGCACGACGAGCCTTGCGGACATACTCTTGGTATGACGGGTACGCTATTGCACTGATGATGCCGAGAATTGCAACGACAATCATCACTTCAATCAGGGTAAAACCGCCACTCGCTTTTTTAGGGGCATTATTGTTCCCGCACCTCAAATTCATTACTCCTTCCTCAATTCTCGCCAAGAGTGGCGACCAAATCGTTGCGAGGCCGCTACCGGTATGCATTCTGGAGCAGCGCCATTGGATCCTGCGTAGCACAGCCATTTATAGAGTGGTGCCACACCTTTGACTACGCCATCACTTGGGTCAGAAATAGACGACCAAGGTATGTTGTTACCGTCATTGTCATCGTTACCCACGTTGTAGGTGTCATCATCATTGATGTCACCATCACGGTCAGTGTCGAAATAAATGTAATTCAGGCGAGACCCGCTTGATAGATCAATTGCCATGATCCAGCTATCACCGCCGAAAGCACAAGGGTCTGCGGATGGGGTCATTGAAGTGACAATCACCCGCCCACTACGCAAAGTTGCTTTGGCGACTACACGCTCACCTTTTGTTCCTGTTTGTCCGCTTGTCGCCCACCAGTCAAAATCTAGGTACCAGCCTTTCTCATTCGTTAGCGCGTTGTCTGAGATTGCGCGAGCATTGAGGCCACTCTCAAGTGTCTGCTGAGCGATGATGGTCTGTTGCAGCAAGTTGCTACGTCCATTGATGGCAATGCCCTTATCAATGATTCCATAGAAGCTTTCGATTTGTGGGTTGGTTGGGATCTCATTGTCACCGGTTTTGTAGAAACTGCCGGTACCAAAGAAAATCATATGCTCGTTCTTTTCATTAAATGCTGAGCTTAATGGAGCGGTTATAGCTTGGCGGTCACCATTGCGATCTTTAGCTATAAACAAAGGACTGGAACCCAAGCTGGAGGGAATAGACCAGCTTGACGGATTGCTGTCTGCGAGGTCTATGCGCCAGACATTGCCAAGGGTATCGGCTACATACACACGGTCTGCTACCTGGTTGTAGTCTGTATCAGCAGCAAGTGGAGAGCCTAAGTTCCCACGTGTTGGCAGGGTAAATTCTTTGATAATGCTGCCGTCTGCAGCGTCTAATATCCATACTTTGCCGTCAGTAGACGGCGTTGTGTCGTGATAACCACTGCTGACAATGACGCCAAATTTTTCATTGGGTAAAGCCACTAAGGCCGGTTGCCCTATTGTGTAGCCCATGTCAGGGTGAGTGAACTCCCACATGACTTTGGACTTACTCATATTCGCTGGGTCGGTAATGTCCAAGGCGAACACACTATTTCCACCAGCGCCTGTCGTGCCAACCACCATGCTTTTCCATGCATTGCCGAGCCATACATCAGAGACTCTTGGGGTTCCATCCACATAGTACTGGTGAGTATATGCAGGGTCGGAAAGGTTTTTCAGGTTGCCGATAACGCTATTGGGTACGTAGGCAAATAGCTCGCTACCACCATTTTTTTGCGGATCAGTGATGTCTACCCGGGCATCGAAGCCATGAAGCATGCCGTCGTTTGCGCCCACCACAACCAAGGGCGTACGGTTTTGGTAAGCATTACTTGCACGAAAGGTTTTATAGGCTTGACCTACAGCGCCGTCGTTCCAAACGAGGCGTGAGTAACCGAAGTCTTGTTGGTGGAGGTACTGTGGATCTGAATTGATGATGTCGCCCAAGCGGCCGCCGCGTTCGCGGAACGGCAGGGTACGGTCATCAACAGTCATTTCGTTAGTACGGTCGCCCCTTAAGTAGGCCAGGCGGTTTTGGGTTGTGGTGTTTGATTCACTGGAGGTCGCTTTTAACAGTGTTTTTTGTGAGTCTTTTAACCCGTTGCTCCATGTAAAGTCTAACCCGGTGGTAGCAATTAGCTCATCGGAGCTTCCAGCAGAAGTGTCTGGGGTGATAGTAAAAATCTTACGGCTACCAGTGGCATTATTGCTGAGCGCGTCTAGCTTTGTCGCGGCGCTCCAGGCTGCATCTTCCGCGACCTCGCCATCAGTGCTGATACCGCGGGCGAATAAGTCGCCACTCCAAAAGCGGCTGTCTAGGCGAGACTGGAACAGCGCCGTATCGGTCTCGAGACGGGTTGAGTTTGTAGCGAGGGATGCAGTTGTGCTCTGAACTTCGTTAGCAATTTGCGCAAAGGCTTGTGTTAAGCCTGCAACCATGTTGTTTGCATCACTGGCTACGTAAAAGTTATCAGGGCGCGGGTAGTTGGTTGCAAGGTTATCAGTTGTTGTGCGCCACCAACTCGTCGGCAGTGCTGTTGCACGCTCTAAAGCAAGTCCGTAGTCATCGGGAACTTTAAATCCACCATATTTTGCAGCGAGCCAGTATTGGTTGTTATTTTTTGCGGCCAGTGATTCATTTTCACGAACATCAACCCAGTAGGTAGAGATGGTTTGTTTGCCCGCTGTGTCTGGGCGAATATCTGTAGTGTTCGCATAATAAGCAAGGCCAGCAATGTAGGCGGAGTTGTTACGGCCCGTAAACTCCGAGTTGGCACTTTTATTGATGCCTTCAAGATCAAAAACTTTTTGAGTATAAGCATTAACATTTAGGGTGTCAGATCCCACCGGGAGATCTCGATCCCAGTGCGTATTGACATCACCAATTCCCAAAATAACATTCTTTTGGCAAGCGTATTGAAGTGGATCGCTCCAGTTGGTCACAACAGGAAATAAGTCTTTTTGTATATTGTTAGATGTATTGGAGTAGGCGGATAGGTTGCCTTGCTCCTTGAAGTAGCGCAGTGCAGTATAGTAAAGCTCACTCACAGGATCGTTGGACTTTAGTTCGTTTGTGAGTTCACCGAATTTATTGATGTAATTGATAACGCCGCTATTGCCAATCGAGTCATTGTCTGGATTGGTTATAAATTGACCTGTTGTAGTATTCCATTCTACTGCGTCATTGCTCTGTTCCCCAGCTTGGCCAGGTGTTCTTTTTTGTGGCCCCACGTATTTCTGTGCAGAGCGAAGTACACCGCCATCTTTAGCAGTACCATCGATATTCAAATAGCTAAAGGCGCTGTAGCGGATGTCACCTGCGTAGCGTTGAATGAGTCCTTCAGGCTTATAGTTATTACCGTACTGAACGCAGTTAGGCTCAAGTAGACCTGGTACACAAACTTTGACCCGTACAGAAAAATATTCCGTGGTTTTTCCTGCGGTAATTTTTACAGTTTTATTCTTTTGATAGGTTTTTATTGCATCGGATACATTTCTGTTGGTGCTGGCGGATTTAACGCTCGCGGTTATGCTATTTGAGTTATAAGGGGTTACTTGAGAGATAGTGCTACTCCCACTAACCGTTACATCTGCATAAGATTCGCCTCTATTTTCGCGTGTGGCTTTTTCTAATATTGTTGTGGTTCGAGTGTCTACAGACCTGTACCCGCCCGTTAGCGCTTTTCGGAAGGGGTCAATCGTCTGGGTTGCAGCCCAGTTTAAATAGTTACCGCTCCATTTTCCGGTACAGTTTCTGCTGACGTTTGTAGGATAAAAATAACCACCACCGTTAGGTCCGTCGATATAGCCGAATGCTACGTGGGTGAAGGCTTCCTCTTGATATTGATAGCATTTTTCGCTGTCGAAATAACCGGCGTAAGTCGCATTGATATCGAAGTTACCTAAGTTCGCACGGCTGATAACGGTTGGGTATTCCACCGACGGAACAAGTGCCAGGTTACCGGGCACTGTACCTGCACCCAAGAGAAGTGGCGTTTGCGAGACGCCTGCATAGGTGGGCAGAGCGACTAAGGCGATACATGCTGATAGAGCGAAACTGGTACTGGCTTTAATAATGCCGAAAGCGGCGCGACGCGAAGTCATGGTTGCCCCTCCAGGGGTAGGTAAGTCGAGTGGCAAAGTGATCATTGTTCAACCAAGAATGTAGAGCGCAATTCGCTTTCGACACTAGGCGAGTCATCCGAGTCTGTGTTCAGGCCGTAGCCCGAGGACTCAACCCTGACGAGGGCACCTTCTTCATCAATAGGAACACCCGCTTCAGTGCCTGTTTGGATTTTAGCGAGCAGAGTTATTGTATAAGTTGGGTCTTCAGCGGTGCCTGGAAAGTCAGCGTAGGAACCAGCCTCTGGCTGCGCTTCTAACGTGTTGAGTTCTCCCGCTAGAAATTTCTCTGTTACGCGTTGCTCGCCTTTGCGTAGTGCCGCTTCTGATGCTTGCAGAGCCAGATTGCTATCGCGCATGTTGCCTGCCATGTTCTCTTGCAGTGCAGTGCCGCGAATACTGCTAATTCCAATAATGGTTAATAGCAACAGCATAATTAAAGCAACGATAAGAACTGCACCTTGCTGCTTTGAGTTGTTTAAAGTAGTAAGTGTATTCATGGCAGGCGATTCCGAATGCCGATAGTCGTAGAGAAGATACGGGCCAGTCGACGGTTATCAATGGTTACATCCGCACCATTGAACGCAATGACTTGGTTTTCCGCTAACACGTTGGTTTCAGCGCTGGTAACTAAGAGATTAATTTGTACCGAAACTACATTTTCCCAATTGGTCACACTTTGTGCCGGTACATAGTCAGTAACTTGCATGTTGATGCCGGCAATACCGTAGAGAATTTGCATGTCCTGCACGCCTTCAACTAACTCTTCTGTATTCCAGGTTGTGCCGCCAGCCGCCAAACGCTCCCTTACAAGGGATGGCTGGCGCCCTGCGTTTGCACGGATATAGTAGGTCGCATTCTGAACGGTTAGCGCTTCAGTTTCTGCGGTGTAATCATGCGTCCAGTCTGCGTTTGTGTTTATTCCCCCGTCTCGCGAAACCGCATTTTCAGTAGCGGCTGCTGTATTTTGGAACAGATCGCAAGATATCGAGTCGGAGATCAGGGTGATGGCGCCTTCGGGTATCCCCGGGTTAGTACTGAAACCAACGGCTTCTGAAGCGGCGGTATTGGTAGTGTCCGCAGCAATGTCACCAACTCCGGCGGCGAGCTTAACCAGTATCGCATCTGTACCTCCCAATGGCGTTCCATTGAGGTGGCTGGGTTTTGTTGCAATGTTATTCCAGCCTTTAAGTGCTGAAGTAAGATTCAATAGGCCACTTTGATCATTGGTTAAATGATTGAGTGGCTCACCTAAGCACTGCCCTTTGTATCCTGTGTTACGAATATCTTGCGTTAGAAATTCGATGGCAAAACGGCCATTTTCCTGTACGCGTGATAATGCATTGTTAGTGCTGTAGGTTTGTTTGCTAGAGAGAAATATCTGGGTTACCCCCAAAATCAATAGCAGACTGAGTGTGATAGCAATCATCAACTCAACCAGAGATAGGCCTCGCTGCCTACTGATGGAAAGCGCGTTCATATTTCGGTCCGATAGACAAATATTTCAGTGTTGGTTGACTCGTCATCAGTTGCCTTGATGCGGCCACGGTTGTCATCCCACCGAACGGATATAGTGACCAGCGTGTCACTGCGTTCAACTTTTCCAGTGCCATCAGGCAGGTTCAATGCCAGGTTATTCAGCCACTGTGCAAGGTCCTTATCGGCTTGGCTGCCGGTAACCCCATTATTGCTAGCTGAAGTCGGAAAATCGATTACATAATCATCTTTCAGGGCTTGGGTGCGGTTTGCACGCATTCTATCGGCCAAATCGTAAGCAAGTATTGTTGCTTGTGAACGGTAATAAGCACTTTGATTGCTCTGTACGCTTGTGCTTTGCAGTCCTGCAAGGCCAATTAGGCCAATCGATAAAATGACTACTGTGATCAGAACTTCGATCAAGGTTGCCCCATTTTGTCGAGGCAGTAAGGATCTAGTCATTGGCAGGACCCCTTAGTCGATGATGTGCTACCTGTTGTATTGACTGACAGGGTGCGCCGCTGCTGACCGCTACAATTTGGCGGCGTTACTGACCATTGTTCGGCGCTTGAGCTTAATCCGTTGCTGCGGAAGCTGATCCCGGCAGTGGGGCCGGTAATGGTGGCTCCAGAGGCGGGATCCCATACTTTGAGAATGTCGCCATTTGCCAATTCAACTAACCAGCCGTTCGCCCAGTTTGTGCCATCCGCACAATCATCTTGAGCAGCATTGCTGCGGCATACAGTTACATTCTGGCGCCGTTTTATTGCCTCAGAGCGTGCAAGTTGCAGAGCTCCTTGCAGTTCGTTGGCTAAAGCAGATGCACGGTTATCCGCCAGTAGATTGCTAAAGGATGGCGCTGCAACTGTTATCACAATTGCAAGCACTGCGACTGTGACCATCAGTTCAATTAAGGTGAAGCCCTTGGAGTGAGGCATAGCGCGTCTCGGGTATTTTTACAGCGCCTATCTTTACAGCACCGCCTGCTCCAATAAAGCGTCGGGGGGATATTCGGTCGGTTAAGGTGGTTGGACGGGGTTAGGGTGTGCAGTTGTTCACGCTTTTGGGGGTGGCAAGCCGTACTCGTCCGGCGGCATTAAGTATGAGGCGTCTAACCGGAGTGGTATTTTCACAGAGAGTAAATGTTCCATTCAGGCTGTAGGTTGTTCCGTCTGCTCTAAAGCTCATGTGCCGCTGGTTACGGAAGTTGCTCCATACCCAGCTGTAATTTTCATGCAGGGTCTCTTGCCTAAGCAATTTGTCGTCGTGGTCGAGTAGGCCGTTTCGATTGTTGTCAGTGAATATAATGAAGTCGGTTTGCCAATTGGGGCGTTCGATGCAATCAGTTTTTCCAGTGCAGAGGCTCACCATGATGTTTTTGGTAATGGCTGTTGTGCGTGCGAAATTGAGGGCTCGAATTAATTGGTTGGTATGAGAGGCTTCTCGCTGATTGTTTATGAGTTTACTGAACCTTGGAGTCGCTAGGCTTAATAGAATTGCAAGTACACTGAGGCTGACAAGCAGTTCGATTAGGGTGAAGGCATCTTGTTTTGAGCATTTCATGACGAACCTTGATTGTTAAGGCTTTGATCTCGTTGAATAGAGCTACACGACTGGATAAGCGACTGAGCGCAGGTGGCTTATTTTTTCCAAGTAGGTATCAAATGCGTTTACGGTGGCTACCGGCTTTAGGTTCAGCTATCAACTGTATGGTTTGGCTCATTGCTAGCGTTTCTGCGCCTAGCGCAATTGTTTCAGCGGTTTTATAAGCGAGGGTGAAGCTAGTGGGGGGAGCAGTTGTCATTGTTGGTGGTGGTGTTATCGGTCTTTTGTCAGCGCTGAATTTGGCGAAACACTGCGATGTGGTTTTGCTTGAGTCCGCAGCCGTCGGTACCGAGGCATCTTGGGCGGGCGGTGGTATCGTTTCGCCGCTTTATCCATGGCGATACAGCGATGCGGTAACGGCTTTGGCGCAGTGGTCGCAGAACTTTTATCCTGAACTGGGCGAGCATTTGCTTGAGGTCACAGGCATTGATCCCGAGGTGTATTCGACCGGTTTGTATTGGCTGGATCTTGACGATGAACATGAGGCTTTGGCCTGGGCTGGCTCGGCACAAAAAGTCCTTAAAGCTGTAGATATCACTGAAGTTCACGCGGCAGTACCGGCTTTAGGAATGGGTTATAAACGTGCGATTTATATGCCGGATGTAGCCAACGTGCGTAACCCCCGACTGGTTAAGGCGTTGCGCGCAGCGTTGCTGAAATTGCCAAATGTCACCCTGAAAGAGCACAGCCCAGTCAGCGGGTTTATTCAGGAAGGCGATCGAATTGTTGGGGTGCAAACTGCTGCAGGCCCAGTTATGGCGGATCAAGTTGTGCTTGCTGCGGGCGCATGGAGCGGCGAGTTACTTAAGTCCCTTGGGATTGAATTGCCGGTCGAGCCGGTTAAAGGGCAGATGATTCTCTATAAGTGTGCCGCTGACTTTTTGCCGAGCATGGTGCTGGCAAAGGGGCGCTATGCAATCCCGCGTCGCGATGGCCACATCCTGGTTGGCAGTACGCTTGAACATGAAGGCTTTGATAAAACGCCTACCGATATAGCGCTGGCTAGTCTCAAGGCCTCTGCTGAAGAGCTTTTGCCTGCGTTGGCGGATGCCGAAGTGGTTGGTCACTGGGCTGGCTTGCGCCCGAGTTCGCCTGAAGGCATTCCGTTTATTGGTCCGCTGCCTGAGATTGAAGGGCTTTGGCTAAATTGTGGTCATTACCGTAATGGCTTGGTTTTGGCACCTGCATCGTGCCAATTGCTGGCTGATTTAATGCTGGGCCGTACACCGATAATCGACCCCGCGCCTTACGCGCCCGAAGGCAGGCTTTGATCTTCCAAGCTGCGTAGGGTGCGACAACGCGAAGCTTGTCCACCAGAATTCGCCGCGCAACCGAGTTGCACGCCGCAAACGGCGGACAGAAAAGCGCTGTCCGCCCTACAGGATGGAGTTGCCTGCGTAGGGTGCGACAACGCGAAGCTTGTCCATCAGAATTCGCCGCGCAACCGAGTTGCACGGCGCAAATGGCGGGCAGAAAAGCGTTGCCCGCCCTACAGGGTGGAGTTGCCTGCGTAGGGTGCGACAACGCGAAGCTTGTCCACCGGGCCGGTCAGTCAATTCCGAGTTTTTTCAGCCTGTAGCGCATCGAGCGAAAGCTCAAGCCGAGCCGTTGCGCCGCCGCCGTGCGATTCCATCGGGTTTCTTCCAGGGCCTGGACGATGAGTTTGCGCTCGATATTTTCCAGGTAATCTTCCAGATTGTCTATTTGCGCCAGGTTGGCTTCGCCTTGTTCGAACGAGGTGCCGGCATCTGCAAGGCGCAGGTCTGCTGCGGTGATTTGATCGTCTTCGCAGAGCGTGTAGGCGCGTTCGAGCATGTTTTCAAGCTCGCGCACGTTGCCGGGGAAACGGTAGCTCTTAAGTTTTTCCAAGGCTTCGGGTTGCAGCGTCGCAGCGGTTGCTCCGCCACCATTCGACAGGCGCTTAAGCATGACATCGGCAAGTTCCAGGATGTCTTCGCGGCGTTCGCGCAATGCCGGGACCCGGAGTTCGATCACGTTAAGCCGGTAGAACAAATCTTGACGAAAACGCTCGGCCGCAACTTCGGCGCCCAAGTCTTTGTGGGTTGCGCAAAGAATGCGCACATCAACCACCACTTCATGCTGGCCGCCGACGGTGCGCACTGCTTTTTCCTGGATTGCCCGCAGCAGCTTGACCTGCATGGTCAAGGGTAAATCTGCCACCTCGTCGAGAAACAGCGTGCCGCCATTTGCCGCTTGAAACAGTCCTTGTTTATCTTCTACCGCGCCCGTGAAGCTGCCTTTTTTGTGGCCGAAGAATTCACTTTCCATTAACTCAGAAGGAATCGCGCCACAGTTCACCGGCACAAAAGGTTGTTCGCTGCGCGGGCCTTGTTCGTGGATGAGCCGGGCCACGAGTTCTTTGCCGCTACCGGATTCGCCACTGATGTAGACCGGCGCCTGGCTGCGTGCAAGCTTGTGGATCTGCTTGCGCAGGGTGCGCATGGGAGGCGAGTCACCGAGTAGGCGACTGTCTACCGGGACTTCCTTGCCGTCAGCAGCCTGAATGCGTAGCGCGGTGGCGACGAGTTCACGTAGACGACCGAGGTCGACTGGCTTGGTGAGAAAGTCGAAAGCACCGGACTTAAGTGCATTGATTGCAGTATCAAGACTGCCGTAGGCGGTAATCATCGCAACAGGCATTTGCGGGTGGCGTTGGGCGATGTATTGCACCAGGTCCATACCCGTACCGTCGGGTAGCCGCATGTCGGTCAGGCATAAATCAAAGGGTTCCTTGGCCAGCCATTCGCGCGCCTCTTTAACGTTGCGTGCGCAACGTGTATCGAGCTTCATCCTGCCCAGAGTTATCTCAAGAAGTTCACGGATATCCGGTTCATCGTCGACGATCAGGGCTCTCTGGCGGGTCATTGTAAGCTCAGTTTGCTGGCGTGGGCGAAGGTGATGCGAAAGCAGCTGCCACCCTCTTCGCGGGGTTTATAGTCAATGTGGGCCTGGTTGCTCTCGCAGAGTTCACGAGAAATATACAGACCTAAGCCGGTGCCCTTGGCTTCGGTGGTAAAGAAGGGCTCGAAGATATTCTGATTCTGCTCCGGCGAAACGCCTGGTCCATCATCAAGGATTTCCAGTACCGGAAGGTCGCGCTCGGGCTCGCGGAACAGTTGCAACCAAACCTGGCCCCGCGGGTTCTTTTGGGCGCTGTAGCGCAAGCCGTTCTGGACCAGATTGCTCAGTACCTGAGTCAGCTGATTGGGGTCCATACGTGTATGAATGGTACCGACCTGGGTATCCAGGTGCAGGGTTTGGTTCGCGGGCATGGTGCTGCGAAACTCGCTGGCAAAGCGGTGCAGCCAGTACTTGAGGTCGAGCAGTTGAGGTTCCGACTGGCGTCTGCGCGAAAGCTGCAGCACGTTCTCAATCACCAGGTTCATGCGTCGTGTGTGATCGTGAATGATTTGTGCCAATCGCTGGTCTGGCTGGGTAAGCTCTTCAGACTCCTGGAGCAATTGCGCGGCATGGCTTATCGCTCCGAGTGGATTGCGGATCTCGTGAGCAATACCGGCGGTTAGGCGACCAAGAGATGCGAGTTTGAGCTGCTGGGCTTGCTGAGCTATCTGCGAGATATCTTCGAGAAACACTAATATGTGGCGTTGTTGCCCGCGTTGCAGTGCGACAAAGCTTGGCTGCACGATAGGGCCGTCTGCGAACGCTTGCAGACTGGCAGGGCGCATGGCCGGGTTTTGGCGCCACTGTTGCAGGCGCTTGATCAGTTCAGGGGTGTGCGGATCAAGAATTTTCCCCGCCAGATTGTCACTGCCGAGCAGCGTCAGCGCCCCGTGATTGGCCAGCAACACACGGTGCATGTTGTCCAAGACCAGAATGCCTGTGCGCATTCTCTCAATGATCAGCGCATTGAGGATTTCCAGGCCCGCAACGTCTGCTGCGCGCGCGCTGGCTAACTGTTCACTGTCATGCAGGCGTCGGGTAATCCCTTGAACAAACAAGGCTGCCGCGAAACAAAGCGCTCCCAGCGCGCCAGCCTGGATATATTGGCTGGCGGCGGCGGGGCGGCTGAGGCTCAGGTAGAACGTCAGATAGATCAAACCAACCGCGGCGGTGGCGGCAATAAAGATACCGATGCGCCCGCGTAGCAGGATGTTAGAGATGGCGACTGCAACGATCAGCAGGTTGCCGATACCGCTGGGCGTGCCGCCGGCCGCATAAAACAGGCACGACAACAGAATAACGTCGACCATTGCCAGGCTGACAACCTGCATGGAGCGTTTGGGTTGCTGGACTGCAAGGGTAACCAGCACATTGAATATCAGATAAAACCAACTGACGTTACGAAACAGCGTGGCGTGGGTCATCTCCAGCAGCTGTATATCCATTTCGCTTGAAATCAGCAGGACCAACAGCAGGCCGATGATCAGCCTGTAGAGGTGATACAGCTTGAGAATTCGTATGCCCTGGGTACCGCCCAGGGCCAGCGCGTCATTTACCACCTTGGTCAGAACCCTGTTTTAGGTGCTCGGTGCTGCAAAACCATTGCTGCTCACTGGCTATTGCGTGCTGGCGGGGCAGATGCACGCCACAGTGTGCGCAGCGCACCATAGGTTCTGGCTTGGTTGCCTGTTTCGGATTGGCTGTGCGCTTGGCTTGCATGAAGCGCCGCCATAGCCAGTAAACCATTGCGACAATTGCCAGGATAAAAAGCAGGCGAAATAGGCCCATAACAGACTCTTCTTAATTGATAGCAGCAGTTTAACCAAGCGCGCGCGTGCGGCACAGTCGTTACTTCACGCTAACGTACATCTGTTATGCGGGTGACAGGTTTTTTTGGCCCGGATGCTGTGTTGTATGGCTTGCATCGTTTTTAGTGACGCAATAAAAAAGGAGGCCGGTTATGGCCTCCTCTGTGATTACGCATTTCTATCAATCGAACAGGCCGAATGTCATGTAGCTGAACCATGAGCGGTCTTTGCCTTCGGCTTCATCGAGCTGTTGATCAACATCTTTCAACTCATCCGGGATCTGGTCTTCAGCTTCTTCGTACTGACGGATAACGTCCTGGCTGGCACGAGTCTCGCCCGGCGGCAGTGGCGTGTCGTTTTCGATCAATCCCAAGGTGACTTTACTCAGCCAGGTGCGGTCATCATCATCCTGACGCAGTGGGACGAATTCGCCATCCTCAAGGCTGGCGTGGTCTGGGTAGTTCAGTTTCAGCGTTTCCAGGCTGCTTTTCGCCAATTCGTTCAGCGTCAGGTGCTGGTAAGACTCAACCATCACTGCCAAGCCATCACCAACAGCTGGCGTTTCCTGAAAGTTCTCCACTACATAACGGCCACGGTTTGCAGCAGCCACGTACGCTTGGCGGCTCATGTAGTAGTGGGCTACGTGAATTTCGTAGGCTGCCAGCAGGTTGCGCAGATAGATCATGCGCTGCTTGGCGTCTGGCGAGTAGCGGCTGTTCGGGTAGCGGCTGGTCAGCTGGGCAAACTCATTATAAGAGTCGCGCGCGGCACCCGGGTCACGCTTGGTCATGTCCAGCGGTAGAAAACGTGCGAGCAGGCCACGATCCTGATCAAACGACGCTAAGCCTTTCATGTAATAGGCATAGTCAACGTTTGCGTGCTGTGGGTGCAGCCGGATAAAACGCTCAGCGGCAGAGCGCGCGGCTTCTGGCTCAGCATTTTTGTAGTAGGCGTAGATCAGCTCTAGCTGCGCTTGTTCAGCATAACGACCAAATGGGTAACGCGACTCCAGAGCCTTGAGCTTGGTCACGGCGCTGGTGTAGCTATTATTGTCGAGATCCGCTTGGGCCTGCTGGTACAGCTCAGACTCGCTGAGGTTGTCATCCAGCGTCTCATTGGATGAGCAGGCGGCAGTAATGGCGAGAATAGCGATCAGCAGCAGGTGTTTCACTTGCATGGCGGCTTGCGTCCCTGTGACGGCGGCTGTCTTGAACAAAGCCGTCCTGTTATGATGGGCGCCCCTGGCACTCCCGGGGGCAAAGACGCCGTATTTAACCACAAGCGCGTAGCTGAAACCAAAGGCTATGCCCCCCGCCGTTGCAGAGCATGTCATCTATAAATAAGCAGTCCATACAATTAAGTGCCGAAGTACCGACCGATTTGGGCGGTCAACGCCTTGACCAAATCGCCGCGCAACTCTTTGCGGAGCACTCGCGTTCGCGCCTGACTGCGTGGATTAAAGAGGGTTTGCTGACGGTCGATGGCAAAGTCATTCGCCCGCGCGATATCGTTCACGGTGGTGCCCAGCTTGAGCTAAATGCCGAGCAAGAGGCCCAAGGTGAGTGGGTTGCGCAGGATATCGCGTTGGATATCGTTTACGAAGACGATGATATTTTAGTGATCAACAAGCCTGCAGGTTTGGTGGTACATCCGGCTGCGGGTCATGCTGATGGCACCCTGCTCAATGCTTTGTTGCACCATGTTCCTGACATCGTCAACGTGCCACGTGCTGGTATCGTTCACCGTCTGGACAAGGACACGACCGGCTTGATGGTGGTCGCAAAAAATATTCAGGCGCAGACGCAATTGGTCGACCAGTTGCAAAAACGTACCGTTAGTCGAATTTATGAATGTGTGGTGATCGGCGTAATTACGGCGGGCGGCAAGATTGATGCGCCGATTGGCCGCAGTTCGTCGCAGCGTCAGCGCATGACCGTGACCGATGGCGGTAAGCAGGCAATCAGCCATTATCGCGTGCTTGAGCGTTTCCGCTCGCATACCCATGCCCGGGTCAAGCTGGAAACCGGGCGTACTCACCAGATTCGTGTGCACATGAGTCATGTTGGCTTTCCGCTGATCGGTGATCCTGTCTATGCCGGACGCTTCCGTATTCCCCCAGCGGCGAGCCCAACCTTGGTGCAAAGCTTGAAAGAGTTTCCACGCCAGGCACTGCATGCACGGTTTCTGGAGTTGGATCATCCGGTCACCGGCAAACGCATGAAGTGGGAATCAGCACTGCCAGACGACTTGGTTTGGCTGCTGACCCTGCTGCGTCAGGATCGCGAGGCGTTCGTCGGGTGAAACGCGTTGCTCATGATTGGTTGATTCCTGATTGGCCCGCCCCTGTGCGGGTCAATGCCTGTGTCACAACCCGCAGCGGCGGTATCAGCCAAGAACCCTTTGCCAGCCTTAATTTGGGTCTGCATGTTGATGACGACCCGGTTGCCGTGGCTAAAAATCGCCAGCGCTTGATGAGTCAGGTCGGTTGTCAGCCCGCATGGTTGAGTCAGGTGCATGGGGTTGTGGTTGCCGAGGCTGACAACAGTCGTGTCATCGAGGCTGATGCCAGTTGGACGCAAACACCCGGCGTAGCCTGCACCGTGATGACAGCGGATTGCCTGCCTGTGTTGTTCTGCGATCTTGCCGGCACTCGCGTGGCCGCCGCGCATGCAGGGTGGCGCGGTTTGGCTGGCGGTGTGCTGGAAGCTACGCTGGATGCGCTGGCATTCGATCCGGCTGAAACCTTGGTCTGGCTTGGCCCGGCAATCGGACCTGATGCATTTGAAGTTGGCCCTGAAGTGCGTGAGGCGTTTGTCAGCCAACATCCGCAAGCTGCCGAGGCCTTTGTGCCAAGTCGCAATGCCGGACGCTTTATGGCTGATATTTATCAGCTGGCACGAATTCGGCTGGCTGCGCGGGGTGTGACTGCGGTGTATGGCGGCGGATTTTGCACCTACAGTGATCCGCGCTTCTATTCCTACCGCCAGGCATCGCGCACTGGGCGTTTTGCCTCTTTAGTCTGGCTGGCGGACTAGCGACCTACCATTGCCTAGCGATATTTGCCGTAGTGTTGAACATCGGTGGGCAAGCTTCGCGTTGCCGCACCCTACGGAATCAAGGCAGGTCGCGCTTTTCTGTCAGCCAGACGTGGCGCCAAGTATTTAGGTTGTATCAACTGAAGTACTTGCTTGACCACTTGAAGGTATTTGTCAGTTGGACTTGAAAAACAGCCTTGACAGCCTCATCTATTGTCCATCTCAGCAGGCTTCCTTGATTAAATACTGATCAAGTGCTCACAAGCGCGATTTACAGCGCGGCCTGCTTTTTAAAGGAAGGATGACGCCATGCGAATAGATCGTTTAACCAGTAAGTTACAACTCGCGCTGTCCGATGCCCAATCTTTGGCCGTCGGCCTTGACCATGCCTCAATCGAGCCGCTGCACCTGATGCAGGCGCTGCTCGATCAGCAGGGTGGCTCGATCAAGCCGTTGCTGATGCAGGTCGGCTTTGACGTACACAGTTTGCGTCAGGCGCTGAGCAAAGAGCTTGATCATCTCGGTAAAATTCAAAACCCAACCGGCGATGTGAACATGTCGCAGGACTTGGCACGTCTGCTCAATCAGGCAGATCGCTTGTCGCAGCAGAAGGGCGACCAGTTTATCTCCAGTGAGTTGGTGCTGTTGGCTGCGCTGGACGCCAACACCAAGCTTGGCAAGCTTATGCTGGGCCAGGGCGTGAGTAAAAAAGCCCTTGAAAACGCAGTGAATAACCTGCGCGGTGGCGATGCGGTTAACGACCCGAACGTTGAGGAATCGCGTCAGGCGCTGGATAAATACACCGTTGACCTGACTAAACTGGCCGAAGAGGGCAAGCTTGATCCGGTAATCGGCCGTGATGATGAGATTCGCCGGACCATTCAGGTTCTGCAACGCCGTACCAAAAACAACCCAGTATTGATCGGTGAACCCGGTGTCGGTAAAACCGCCATTGCCGAAGGCTTGGCGCAGCGGATCATCAATGGCGAAGTGCCGGATGGTTTGAAGGACAAGCGCTTGCTGTCGCTGGATATGGGTGCATTGATTGCCGGTGCCAAATTCCGTGGTGAATTTGAGGAGCGCCTGAAGGCCGTGCTCAACGAGCTTTCCAAGCAGGAAGGCCGGGTGATTCTGTTTATTGATGAGCTGCACACCATGGTCGGTGCAGGCAAGGCCGAAGGCGCGATGGATGCGGGCAATATGCTCAAACCGTCGCTGGCCCGTGGCGAACTGCATTGTGTCGGTGCAACCACGCTCAATGAGTACCGCCAGTACATCGAAAAGGACGCTGCACTTGAGCGCCGTTTCCAAAAAGTATTGGTCGACGAGCCGAGTGAAGAAGACACCATCGCGATTTTGCGCGGATTGAAAGAGCGCTACGAAGTGCATCACCGCGTAGCGATCACCGACAGCGCGATTATTGCGGCGGCCAAGCTGAGCCATCGCTACATTACCGATCGGCAATTGCCTGACAAAGCCATCGATCTGATCGACGAGGCGGCCAGCCGCATTCGTATGGAGATTGACTCTAAGCCTGAGGTGCTTGATCGCCTTGAGCGGCGCTTGATTCAGCTAAAAGTTGAGCGTGAAGCGCTGAAAAAAGAAGACGACGAAGCAACCCTCAAGCGTTTAGAAAAGCTGAAGGATGATATTGCCCGCCTTGAGCGCGAATACGCGGACTTGGAGGATATCTGGAAGTCGGAAAAAGCCGAGGTTCAGGGTTCTGCGCAAATTCAGCAGAAAATTGAACAGGCTCGCCAAGAGCTTGAGGCGGCTCGCCGCAAGAGTGATCTTGAGGCCATGGCTAAGCTGCAATACAGCGTGATTCCTGATCTTGAGCGCAGCCTGCAAATGGTTGATCAGCACGGCAAGACCGAGAATCAACTGCTGCGTAGCAAAGTGACGGAGGAAGAGATCGCCGAAGTAGTTTCCAAGTGGACCGGCATTCCTGTGTCGAAAATGCTCGAAGGTGAGCGCGACAAGTTACTCAAAATGGAAGATCTGCTGCATCAGCGGGTTATCGGCCAGAACGAGGCTGTGGTTGCGGTGGCCAACGCCGTGCGGCGCTCGCGTGCTGGTTTGTCCGACCCGAACCGGCCAAGTGGCTCGTTCCTGTTCCTCGGCCCAACCGGGGTGGGTAAAACCGAGCTGTGCAAGGCGTTGGCCGAGTTCTTGTTCGACACTGAAGATGCCTTAGTGCGCATCGATATGTCGGAGTTTATGGAGAAGCACTCGGTTGCTCGCCTGATTGGTGCACCGCCAGGCTATGTTGGTTACGAAGAAGGCGGCTACTTGACCGAGGCCGTGCGTCGCAAGCCGTACTCGGTGATTTTGCTCGACGAAGTTGAGAAAGCGCACCCGGATGTCTTCAACGTGCTGCTGCAGGTGCTTGAAGATGGTCGCCTGACCGATAGTCATGGCCGTACCGTGGATTTCAAAAACACGGTAGTGGTGATGACTTCCAACTTGGGCTCCGCACAGATTCAGGAGCTTGTCGGCGATCGTGAAGCGCAGCACGCTGCGGTGATGGACGCCGTAACCACGCACTTCCGTCCGGAGTTCATCAATCGTATTGATGAAGTGGTGGTGTTTGAGCCGTTGGCGCGTGAGCAGATTGCTGGCATCGCCAAGATTCAACTGAGCCGCTTGCATCAGCGTCTGGCTGAGCGTGAGTTGAGCCTTGAGTTGAGTGATGAGGCGTTGGATAAGCTTATCGCCGTGGGTTACGACCCGGTTTATGGTGCGCGACCGCTGAAACGTGCGGTGCAGCGTTGGGTCGAGAACCCATTGGCGCAGCTGATTCTGTCAGGCAAGTTTGCACCCGGAACCACGGTGAAGGGCACGGTTGTAGACGATCAGATCAGCTTCATCTAAGTCACGTAGCTATTTGCGCTAACTCTAAAGCCCTGCATTTGCAGGGCTTTTTTGTTGGAGTGTTTACCCGTTCGGTGGACAAGCTTCGCGTTGTCACACCCTGCGCGTGATGCGTATTGCGTAGGGAGGACAGCGCTTTTCTGTCCGCCGTTTGTGCGCACAGATGTTGGTTCTGTGTGGTGATTTTTGGTGGACAAGCTTCGCGTTGTCACACCCTACGCGTGATGTGTATTGCGTAGGGAGGACAGCGCTTTTCTGTCCGCCGTTTGTGCGCGCATATGTTGGTTCTGTATGGTGATTTTTGGTGGACAAGCTTTGCGTTGTCACACCCTACGGGTGATGCGTATTGCGTAGGGAGGACAGCGCTTTTCTGTCCGCCGTTTGTGTGCGCAGATGTTGGTTCTGTGCGGTGATTTTTGGTGGACAAGCTTCGCGTTGTCGCACCCTACGCGTGATGTGTATTGCGTAGGGAGGACAGCGCTTTTCTGTCCGCCGTATGTGTGCGCAGGTATTGGTTCTGTGTGGTGATTTGTGGTGGACAAGCTTCGCGTTGTCGCACCCTACGGGTGATGTGTATTGCGTAGGGAGGACAGCGCTTTTCTGTCCGCCATATGTGGTATGGCGTGATTTATAGGTGCTTGAGCAGGGTTTCGAGCAATACCGCCTGGTCGTCGGCGATATCAATGATATGAAAACCAGCCCAGCAATGCTGACTGTCGGCACCGGGGCGACTCCACAGGCAATCTGCGCCGAGTTGGACTTCGCCAACACCCTCAATCAACTGCTCGCTGACGATCCGGCACTCAATGAGCGCATCGACCGCGAGTGGTGTATCGCTGAACAACATGAAACCCTCGCTGGACAGGTCAACGACCCGGCCAAGGCGTTGTCCTGAATGTAAGTCGAAGACTTCCAGCTGCAACTCGGGACTTTGCCGGTTGCGCTGACGACGATCCTCCATGTGGACTCCTTAGGTTGTTTCGGCTGCGCGGCCGGTAAAGCGCTGCAGCACACGATAAATTGAAGACAGAGCGCGATCTACTAGCGGAGTGCTGTGCTCGATGGGGGCGATCCGGGCAAGTCCTTGCTCAACTTCTGTGGCGAGGATTGCCAAGGGTTTGATCGCAACACGCTGCCCGCTGTGATCAACAAACATGTAATTACGAGTTGTTGGGCTAAACCATGAAAGTTTAAGGCGCTGAGTTTGCCCGTCGGTGACAAACTCAAACCAGGTATCAAAAGCGATGTGACTTAACTCTTTAGCCAGTGCTTGGGCGCGTGGCGATAGTCCGGAAAGGGATGTAGTTTGGCTAACCAGCGTTACATCTTCGCCGAGCATGGCGCCTAGTTGGCTTTCCAGTAATTGTGGGCTGAGTTTGGCGGCAACTTGGGGTTGGTTGGCTTGCACGGCATGCTGGCAAGTTACCAGGTCCTGAAGCAGGCGACGTATACCGTCTTCATGGTAGCCGCCCAGCAGCTGTAAGCCCTTGCTCAAGTCCTCAAGTAAAGGCACACGTATATTCTGCAAGTGGCTTGCGCCTGCCTCATCAAGCAGTGTGCCGCTCCAGGCCAGTTGTTCGGCAATCTCGCACGAGCGTGACCATTCTGCGCTTGAGTCACCATGGCGCAGCAGAACGAAGACCAAGACATCAGTCCAGGTGAGTTCAAGAAAGTTGCGAATAATCTCGGGTGGTTGGCGGTTGCTCAACGACGCACTGATTACCTCAACGGCTTGTTGGCGAGCGCTGAGCAGTTTGTCACGGCCTTTGGCGGCTTCTACCGCTCGGCGTTCACGCAAATCAGCTTTTTGTTTAAGTGTGGTTGAGAACTCGTTGAATTCTTCGAGCAGGGTTTCGAACAGCTGAAAATCGCCGGTGAAACCATGGATAACGCGTTCAACGACCCAGTGCATCTTGGCCATCAGACCGCGTTCGTCACCTTCTGTGCCATAAAGTACTCCAGCCTGCGCCATGCTGTTGAGCAGCTTGCGAGCTGGGTGATGGTGCTTGGTGAACAGCGCCTTATCAAGCAGCGCAACTTTCAGATACGGCGTGTGCAGGTGGGATAGCGCGGTTTTGCAATTGTCGGGCAGGTTGTCATCGTCAAGGATGAAGTCAAACAGCATGCCGACCAAGTCAATAATGTCGGCTTCTTGATCCGAGACTTTTTGTTGGCCGGGTAACTCGCTGTGCTCTTCGAGTTGGCTTTGCAGGTCTGCTTTAAGGCCGTCGACCTGCTGTGGTTGATGCAGGCGCTGGGCAAAGTCATCAGCGGATTGGCGCTGCATCCTGTTCAGCGCATCAATCAACTCGTTCGCGCTATAGGTGCGCGTGGCGCTGGCCGGGGCGAAACTGCTGATACTGCGCGTGTTGCCCTGCAGCGGCGTGTTGGGCGCGCGTCGACGATGCTCATTGAGCAATGAGGCCAAACTGCTAAGCAGCGCCATCGGATCGCTGGGCGGTGGAGCGTCAGCAGCGGGAGGTGGTGCATAGCCTTGCTCGGAGCCCGACATCCTCCAGCCTGCGGTTGTTTGGTAGTTCGGCTGGCTAGTGCCTGAGCTGATCGAGTTTTGATCGTGTGGCTGCGCATCCGCTTGCAGGTTTGGAGCTCTGTTTGCCGGCTCAGCTGAGTTGCTGTTGCGCGGCGCAGTGTATTTGAGATTAGGCAGAACACCGGCATCAATCAGGCGCTTATTCAGGCCTGCATAGATGCTGTCGAGGCTGTTCATCACATGCTGGTCAAACAAGGTGTAGAGAATGACCTTGATCCGTAACGGAAAAGGGCAGGGCTGTAGCGCCTCGCGAAAGGCCAGGGCAATCATCTGCGGACCGAACGGATTGTTGTCCTCAAACAGTTTTACCCCATTGTTGAGCAGGGCAAGTCGTTGCTCCAAGGCGAATAACGGTTGGGCGCAGCGGGCTTTGACCCGGCTTACCATATTGGTAACTTGCAGGCTCTCCTCGTATTCCTCGTTCTGCATCAGGCTCAGCCTATCAGCCTTCATTTCGCTAATTGCTTCGGCGGGCTTGAGTTTGCCCTCAAGAAAGTCGGAAAAATTCTGGGCTATTTTTTGATGGTAAAGGCGCTCAATTTGCGGCCGCTGTTTGCGTATCTCACGCATATTGTCAAAAAACAGCGTTTGCACCTGATTATTTTCAGCCTTTTCAGCACACTCAAATAAGGTGTCGTCCACTTGGCCAAATACACCAGTGAGGTGTTCGGCCAACCGGTTCATGACCAATTGCCTGCAGCTCTGCACCAGCACACCGAAGCGCGGGGTAATGCCGCGGCTGGCAAGTGCCTGTCCTGAAATGGAGTGAACGTTCGGTGGGCCTGGATTGCTCATGTACTTTCCTAGCAAGTGTCCTTCCAGCCATTGCATCCTGCGTCGGCTTTATTAATAGAAGATATAGCAGTCACTGGGTGCCGTGCAAAGCATTGTCATAAAAGCAAAAAAGGGGGTTGACAGTCCGGCCGTAAACCGTAAAATGGCGCGCCTCAGATACGGGAAAGGACTTAAGTCTAGACGCTTATCTGAGGCTTTGAAGGTATGTAGTTCCGCGATAGCTCAGTCGGTAGAGCAAATGACTGTTAATCATTGGGTCCCAGGTTCGAGTCCTGGTCGCGGAGCCAAGCTTTCAATATCGGGGTATAGCGCAGTCCGGTAGCGCGCCTGCTTTGGGAGCAGGATGTCGGGAGTTCGAATCCCCCTACCCCGACCATTTTTGGGTCGTTAGCTCAGTTGGTAGAGCAGTTGGCTTTTAACCAATTGGTCGTAGGTTCGAATCCCACACGACCCACCATTTTCGCTCTTGCTGTTGATAAGAGTTGAATCTTAGGAACAGAGTCATTCACTCTGTTCCAGTTAAAAAAAGCGCCGATAAGGCGCTTTTTTTATGCCTGAAATTTGTTGCGCCAGGTATTTATTCTGTATCGGATCGTCGGTGGACAAGCTTCGCGTTGTCGCACCCTACGGGATGATGTTTATCTTGTAGGGAGGATAGCGCTTTTCTGTCCGCCATATGGGCCACGGATCATGGTTGCTTGGAGATTTTTGGTGGACAAGCTTCGCGTTGTCACACCCTGCGGGTGATGTGTATTCCGTAGGGAGGACAGCGCTTTTCTGTCCGCCGTATGTGCGCGCAGGTGTTGGCCTGTCTGGCGACTTCTGGTGGACAAGCTTCGCGTTGTCACACCCTACGGGATGATGTTTATCCTGTAGGGAGGACAGCGCTTTTCTGTCCGCCATTTGTGGCTGTGGATAAGCTTCGTCACACATTACTCTCCGAAATTACCCTGCTCATGTGCCGGGCTGGTGCACCAGTCTTCGGGGTAAATGCCCATTGCCACTGCTCGGTGAAAGCTTGAGTAAGGCCAATCAGCCAGCTTTCGTACATGGTTGTGTTTCAGTGGGTTGTAATGGATGTAATCGTAATGCCGTTGGTAGTCCCGCTCGTCACGGATCAGGTGCTCCCAATAACGGCGTTGCCAGACGCCGCGCTCTCTGCGGTGAAGTTGGGTGGCTGTTCGTGGTTCGGTTGGTGGTAGGCGTTTGCTGAAGGCTCGTTTAATGACTTTCCAGCGCAGGGCGAACTCGTTGTCGTTCGGTGGCAGAGTCCACATGCAGTGCATATGTTCAGGCAATATCACCCAGGCATCGATATTGAATGGGTGGCGCGCCCTTGTTGCGCGCACTGAATCGCGGAATAAGTCGATTTCACGGATCAGTAGATCGCTTTTGCGGTTACGCAGGTTGACGGTGAAGAAATAAGTAGCGCCCTGAATGCTGGCGCGGCGGTAATTCGGCATGGTGGCTCATCCTTGAGCTGTTGGATGCCTAAACAATGGTGGACAAGCTTCGCGTTGTTCACCCTACCGTTCGGGTAGAGTGCGTTTTCCGAAACTCCGTAGGGAGGACAGCGCTTTTCTGTCCGCCGTATGTGCGCAGAGGTATTGGTTCAGTCTGTCGACTTCTGGTGGACAAGCTTCGAGCTGTCACACCCTACGGGTGATGTGTCGGGCGCTTAATGAAGCTTGAGGCGCGGTTCTGTGCTGCGGCCGATGCGGTCGCTGAGCATCAATAATGCGGTGCGGAAAAAGCCATACAGCGCCATTTGGTGCATGCGATAGAGCGATACGTAGAACATGCGTGCCAGCCAGCCTTCGAGCATCACGCTGCCGGTTAAATTGCCCATCAAGTTACCCACGGCTGAAAAAGTCGATAAAGAAATCAGTGAGCCATAATCACGGTACTGATACTCCGGCAGTTCTTTGTCTGAGCCCAATACGCGCATTTTCAGGGTTTTTGCCAGCAATGATGCCTGTTGGTGAGCGGCTTGAGCGCGTGGCGGCACATTGCGGCCTTCTGAACCGGGTTGCGGGCAGGCGGCGCAGTCGCCAAAGGCGAAGATGTTGTCATCTTCAGTCGTCTGCAGCGTGGGGCGGACCACCAATTGGTTGATGCGATTGGTTTCCAGACCGGCAATATCTTTAAGGAATGCGGGGGCGCGAATGCCCGCAGCCCAAATTTTCAGGCTGGCCGTAATGGTTTCGCCTTTAGCGGTAAGCAGCGCGTCGGCCGTGACTTCGCTAACCGCTGAGTTGGTCATCACGGTAACGCCAAGCTTTTCGAGGGTTTTATGCACCGGCTGGCTGATGCGTTCAGGTAACGCGGGAAGTACGCGTGGCCCGGCTTCAATCAGGGTGATGCGCATGTTTTCAGGCAGGATGCGGTTAAGTCCGTAAGCGGCCAGTTCGTGTGCGGCATGGTGCAACTCAGCCGCTAACTCAACGCCTGTGGCCCCAGCGCCAACGATCGCCACGCTGATTTCTTCGGTGTGTTCACTTTGGCTGGCATGCGCGCGCAGGTAATGATTCAGCAGTTGATTGTGGAAGCGTTCTGCTTGCTCACGGGTGTCGAGAAACAAACAGTGCTGCGCGGCACCCGGTGTGCCGAAATCATTGGTTGTACTGCCCACGGCGATAACCAGGCTGTCGTAATGAAGTTCGCGCTGAGGGACCAAAACCTGACCGTGCTCATCCAGCGTTGCATCAAGGCTGATTAACTTGTTGTTGCGATCCAGCCCGGACATGCGCCCGAGTTGAAACTCAAAATGATTCCATTTTGCTTGGGCAACATAATTCAGCTCGTCGCCCGATGAGTTGAGAGAGCCTGCTGCAACTTCGTGTAGCAGTGGTTTCCAGATATGGGTCAGGTTGGCGTCGACCAAAGTGACTTTGGCTTCGCCGCGTTTACCCAGAGATTTACCCAGGCGGGTAGCAAGCTCCAAACCGCCGGCGCCACCGCCGACGATCACGATTTGATGGCTCATTTAATAGACTCGCAAGGCTTTGAATAGAACAGTTAGCGGGTGAGAGGGCGAGCGCTAAGCAGCTCATAGCACCAAACTCCCAAGAAATCGGCTGAGAACCCCGAGGGCAACGACTATGCCCAGTACCACCAACAACAGGCGCCAGACTTTAAAAGGACGGCGTTCGATTTGGTGTTGTGGGGCGCTTAGATACTGATCAACACGTTGTTGGTCGTCAGGCTTAAGGCGGCTGGTCATGGAAACCTCGATGGTCGGGTGTATCCTTGGCCTGATTATAGAAAACTTCCAAGTTGCTTACAGGCTCTTGTGCATCCAAGACTAGCGCAATTAGCGGGATGAGGCGTAATCGATCTTCTGTGAAGCTGTTGTCACGGCCTGCGCCAGCCCGAGCGGTCGCCAAGCAGATGCAGTCTTGCGATTTAGGGCACCTCTGTCAGAGGCTCAACAATCAAGCTGTCGTCGCAACGAATGATGCCATTTTGCAGCACTCTGGCAGTAATCCCGCCATGGCCTCTCATGGCCTGAAATGTGCCTGCGCCTAGGCGCTCCTCTAACCGTGCGCAGGGCTGGCACCAACCGGTGGTTTCGAACACCGCCTGACCGATTCTAAAGCGCCGCCCTTTAAGGCTAAACAAGTTGATACCGCTGATCGCGATATTACGCCGCAGGTCTTCGGGGCGAATCGGGTTATCAGGCGCACGGCTTAATAATGCGCTGACGACTGCGAGGTGTTCCCACTGAATAAAGGTGACTTGTCGTGCATTACGCGGACCGGGGCGGCTGTGGTCGCCGGTCAAGCCTTCGTCGCGGCGCGCTTCCACTACTTCGAGTTCGATCATTGGCGCTCGTGATGCAGGGCGCACACCAATCCAGCGCACTTGTCCGTGCTGGGGAACTGCTGCAAGTAATGCTTTGAGCGGGCTCATTGAGAGGGGTGTCCGTGTCTGATTTTGGTTGTTTATGGTGGACAAGCTTCGCGATGTCGCACCCTACGAGGTGATGGCTTTCTTGTAGGGAGGACAGCGCTTTTCTGTCCGCCGTATACGGTGCGGAGCTTGGCAGTTTGTGGTGGACAAGCTTCGCGTTGTCGCACCCTACGAGGATGATGATTTTCTTGTGGGGAGAACAGCGCTTTTCTGTCCGCCAAATGTGGCGTTTAGTTATCACTTGGCAACTTGTGGTGGACAAGCTTCGCGTTGTCACACCCTACGACGGGCGATTCGTTTGGGTGGGTAACTGTTTTATCCGCGAATTAATGACTGCGATTATCGGCGGATATTACGTTCACAGGCTCATGCCGGCGTCAAAAATGACGCTGCGGCCAAGATTATTGCGCAAAAACTCAGGGGCATCAGCGTGAGCAAAAATGACCCGGGCAAATGTGGGGGCAACGACCGAGAGCGAACGCCAACCTTGGCGCAGGAACTCGGTGGGTGGCGGGAAGTGACTGTTGAAATCCAACACCGAGCGTTTCAGATTGATATAGGCCAGCAAGTCTAATTCGCTGGGATCTATATCGCGTTCACGGTAGTTATGGGCTTTTTTACTTAGAGTGGGGGCTAAGCGGGCGAGCATGTCTTTGGCGGGGATGCGCTTGGGTTTTGCCTCACGTCGCACCAACTGACTGAGAGAAAATGCACGGCGGCGGCGTTCGAGTTCAGCACGCCATTCATCATTAAGGCGGCGACCTTCGTCGAGCACAAAGAATACCTCGAAATTGGCATCGCGAAACAATACGTCAGGCGGTTCGTTGCCGGGCGCGATGAACTCTTCCAGCCGGTGGCGTAGGTTAAACGCTTGCAATAGGCGCTGGCATACCCAGCGCTCGCGTTCCCATTTGCGCGCATTCGACAGAAATGCATTGGCTTGCTCGGCATGGTCTGTGAGCAAACGTAGGTAATCAGAGTCATCCATTTGCCTAGCTTAGCTCCGCAGCCTGGCAAATGGGTATGCTCGGCGACGATCAGTTGGCGGTTTGGGGGCGGTTAGTCAGGGGTGTAGACTGCTGCCTACCTGTTTGTAGTTGAGGTGTGGCGAGATGATTGGTGCTGAATTACTCACGACCACTAGCGCGCTGGCTGGTTGGCTACTGTATGCGCCGGTCGTGATCTGGGCGATTTTTCGTGCGCCTTGGCTGGCACTGATCAGCGACCTGCGCCGCCAGCATCTGGTGTTCGCCACAGCTTTGGCGTTGTTTGTATTGTGGTTGGTGCGACGTGACTTTGAGTCTGGTTTGTCCTATCACTTCATCGGAATGACCGCGGTAACCTTGCTGCTCGACTGGCCGCTCGCTGTGCTGGTTGGCCTGCTGGCGCAAATCGGCATGCTGATGTTGGGGCTGCAGGATTTCTCGGCGCTTGGTGTCAACGGCATGCTGCTGATTGTGCTGCCGGTACTGGTCACTGAGCTCTGTGCCATGCGGGTCGAGCGCGAACAGCCGGACAACTTGTTTGTGTATATCTTCTTTTGCGGCTTCTTTCCGGCTGCGCTGGCAACCTTGCTGGTCATTCTGAGTGCATTTGGGGTGCTGTGGCTGGATGGCATATTTGAGATGCCGCCCTGGATCGAGGATTACATCGGTTATTTATGGCTGGTGATATTCCCCGAGGCCTTTATCAACGGTTTGGTGGTGAGTGCGCTGGTGGTGTTTTATCCAGAGTGGCTGGAAACCTTCAATCGCAGTCGCTATCTGTCGGCCCCGTGGAAGAACGACAAGCAGCCACCCGATTCGTAAGGGAACCTCTGAAAAACTACTGCGCTAGATATTACGGCGTTAAAAAACTGCTCAAAATGCTCATTTAGGCCACTAAAGTCGAGCGCGACCCCGGTCGCTTTTTCGCAGTTTTTTGCCTTGTACTATCGTCGCTCGCTACCTTTTTCAGAGGTTCCATAGGGTGGATGACGCTTTTTTCATCCACCATTTACACCGGCCGATTTGCTTGTTGATTGGGCTATGGTGGGCAAGCTTCGCGTTGCCCACCCTGCGCAGTGTATGGAACTCTTTGTCAGTGGGTGCGTGGCGGGATTTCCTCGGAGAACACATCATCTTCCAGCTCGTTACCGGGAATAGCATGCTCCTCAGATGCCCAAGCACCTAAGTCAATCAACTTGCAGCGTTCCGAGCAAAACGGACGGTTAGGGCTTTGTGGGCCCCATTCAACAGGCGCTGCGCAGGTAGGGCAGGCGACGAGGGTGGGTGTGGTCATGGTTGGCCTCCACGTAGCGAATCACTGAAAAACTGCTGCGCTAGATATTACTGGGGCAGCCCGTGCTGCGTTAAAAAACTGCTCAAAATGCTCATTTAGATCAACTAAAGTCGAGCGCGACCGCGGTCGCTTTTTCGCATTTTTTTGCCTTGTACTATCTTCGCTCGCTACCTTTTTCAGAAGATTCTTAGGGTTAGATAAAAAGTATGCAGGCGCTCAACTTCGCTGCGCAGCCAGATCAGGTCGCGATCGTTTACCAATACATCATCGGCAATTTGTAGGCGCTGCTGGCGTGTAGCTTGCGCGTTAAGAATCGCCTGCACTTGTTCGAGTGAAGTACTGTCGCGCATCAGCGTGCGTTCAATCTGTAGTGTTTCAGGTGCGTCGATCACCAGTACGCGTTGGGTCAATGCGTGCTGGCCGGTTTCTACCAATAAAGGTGTGACCAAAATTGCGTAAGGCGAGGTTGCTTGCGCCAGATATTGGCTGATCTCTTGATTGATCAGCGGATGCAGTAACGCCTCCAGCCAACGGCGCTGTTCGGCATCCTGAAAAATCAGTTTGCGCAGCGCGGTGCGATCAAGCTGTCCATCCGCTTGCAGGATACCAGCGCCAAAGTGTTCTGTTATCTGGCTGAGGGCGGGGCGGCCGGGTTCAACCACCCAGCGCGCCGCTTGGTCGGCATCGACCAGATGCACGCCTAGGTCGATAAAGCATTGCGCAACAGCGCTTTTGCCGCTGCCAATGCCGCCGGTAAGGCCCAAAATCCAAGGTTTCATGCGCGTGCAGTGGCTCTAATCAATCAAACAGACCGTAGATTGTAAAGCAGAGCACTTGCAACTGGCGACCCGGAAGATGAGATGCATGATGAGCGCATGGCCAGTGCGCTCAAACGTACTATTTCATTCCGGCAAATTGCAGGTAGGTTGAAGTGATCTGGTCGCCCCAGATCAGCGCTATCCAGCCAGCGATGGCCAAGTAAGGGCCAAAGGGTATTGGCGTGCTGGTTTCAGCATTGCGCATGCGCAGCATAATCACGCCAAGGACCGCGCCGACCAGCGACGAAAGCAGTATGGTCAGCGGCAGAATTTGCCAGCCGCCCCATGCGCCAAGCATGGCCAGCAGCTTGAAATCGCCATACCCCATGCCTTCCTTGCCGGTTATCAGCTTGAATAGCCAAAACACCGTCCATAGGCTCAGGTAACCTGCAATCGCGCCCCAGAGTGCATCATCCAGACTGGTGAACCGGCCAAAATAATTGGCAATTAACCCCAGCCAGAGCAGCGGCAACACCAGCACATCGGGCAGCAGTTGGTGGTCGGCATCAATCAGGCTCATCGCCAGCAAGCCCCAGGTCAGCAGGAGCATTAAGCCGGTTTGCCAAGTAAAGCCAAAGTGCCAGGCGATAAAGAATGACAGCGCCCCGCAGGCCAGTTCTACCAAGGGATAGCGCTTGCTTATCGCGGTTTTACAGCTGGAGCATTTGCCGCGCAGTGCCAAGTAGCTGACGACCGGGATATTTTCCCAAGGGCGGATCTCGTGCTTGCATGAAGGGCATGTGGAGTTTGGCAGAATCAGATTGAAGGTCTGCTTGGCGTCTTCGGCTGGCAGTTCCAGTGCTTCACGCGCTTGGGACTGCCAATCTCGCTGCATCATGATTGGCAGGCGATACACCACAACATTCAAGAAACTGCCAACCAGCAAACCGATAACCAGCACGCATAAAGAAAAGGCCAGCGCAGAGCTGGCCAGAAAGTCGAGTGTTTGCATGGGTTAGACGACGTTGCCCAGTTGGAAGATTGGTAGGTACATGGCAATAACCAAGCCACCAACTAAAACACCAAGTACCGACATAATCAGGGGTTCCATCAGGCTGGTAAGCCCGTCGACCATATTGTCAACTTCATCTTCGTAGAAAGTTGCAACCTTATCGAGCATTTCGTCTAGTGCACCTGACTCTTCACCAATGGCGGTCATCTGAATTGCCATGGTCGGAAATGTATTGGTGGTACGCATTGAGAAGTTCAGTTGCATGCCGGTGGAAACGTCTGCCTTGATTTTGTTGGTGGCGTTTTTGAATACGATATTCCCTGTGGCGCCAGCTACGGAGTCAAGCGCCTCAACTAAAGGGACGCCTGCTGCGAATGTAGTGGAGAGTGTCCGCGCGAATCGTGCTACGGCGGATTTATAAAGAATATCGCCTACAATCGGTAGCTTCAAAAAAGATCTATCAAGCCAGTTACGAAATTTTTGAGATCTTTTGTGAAATTCTTTAAGCGCGAAAACCAGTGCAAATAGTCCTGCCAAGAATAACAGCCACCATTTCTGCAGTACTTGGGAAAGATTAATTACCATTTGGGTAAACGCAGGAAGTTCTGCACCAAAGTTGGCAAATACTGACTCGAACTGAGGAACGACTTTAATCAGCAAGATAGCCGAAACGATCAGGGCTACCACGACCACTGCTATCGGGTAGTTCATAGCTTTTTTGATTTTTGCTTTCAGTGCTTCGGTTTTTTCTTTGTAGGTGGCGACCCGGTCAAGCAGGCTTTCAAGGGCACCTGCTTGTTCGCCAGAATCTACAAGGTTGCAATAGAGTTCATCGAAGTATTGCGGTTTTGTTCTGAGTGCAGTTGCAAAGCTATTACCGGCTGCCACCTGCTGTTTTATCTCATCAACCAGTTTGCGCATATTTGGGTTATCAAAACCCTCACCAATAATGTCAAATGACTGTAACAGTGGAACCCCTGCTTTCATCATGGTTGCCATCTGCCTTGTAAACAAAGCAATGTCCATTGGCTTGATTTTTTTGCCAGCGCTAAAAATTGAGACTGATTTTTTGCGAACCTTGGTTGGGTTGATACCTTGCTTGCGCAGTTGGGCCTTAACTAGGGCTGGATTTTGCCCATTGAGCTCGCCTTTGACGACCGCGCCTTTCTTATCTTTACCTTCCCAGGCGAATACGCTGGTTTTTAATGCTTTTGCCGCCATGGTTAATCCTTGGTTACGCGGTTGACTTCCTCAAGGCTGGTGACGCCTTGCATCGCTTTCACCAGTGCCGAGGTGCGTAGATCATTGAAGCCGTCTTTGCGCATCTGCGCGGAAATGTCGATGGAGTTGCCTTCTTCCATGATAATCCGTTGTAGGTTAGGCGTGTTTTTAACCACTTCATATATTCCGACACGGCCTTTGTAACCGCCTTTGCAATTTTCACATCCCACCGGGCCGAAAATCTTGAAAGTACCAATTTTTGCCTCTGGGAAACCTTCTTCTAAAAGCGTCTCTCGCGGTACATCAATTTCCTTCTTGCAGCTGTTGCAAAGCTTGCGCGCTAGCCGCTGGGCGATGATCAGGTTGACCGAAGTGGCGATGTTAAATGACGGTACGCCCATATTGCGCAGGCGGGTCAGGGTTTCTGCGGCGCTGTTGGTGTGCAGGGTCGACATCACCATATGGCCGGTCTGCGCGGCTTTTACCGCGATAGAAGCGGTATCAAGGTCACGGATCTCTCCAACCATGATGATGTCCGGGTCTTGACGCAGAAAGGCGCGCAACGCCTGGGTGAAGTCCATGCCCTGTTTGGGGTTGACGTTTACCTGATTGATGCCTTCAAGGTTGATCTCAACCGGATCTTCCGCCGTGGAGATATTTACATCAGCGGTATTAAGAATATTCAGACCGGTATACAGCGACACGGTTTTGCCCGAGCCGGTTGGGCCGGTAACCAAAATCATCCCTTGTGGCTGCTTAAGGGCAGTCATATACAGGTTTTTCTGATCTTCCTCATACCCGAGAGCGTCAATACCCATTTGTGCGCTGGTTGGGTCGAGAATCCGCATTACGATTTTCTCGCCCCACAGTGTGGGCAAGGTGTTGACCCGGAAGTCGATGGATTTGGTTTTTGAGATGCGCATTTTTATGCGCCCGTCTTGCGGTTTGCGTCGCTCGGAAATATCCAGCGAGGCCATAACCTTCAGGCGTGCGGAAATTCTCGGCGCCAGTTGAATAGGTGGACGCGCGACTTCGTGCAGAATGCCGTCCGTACGCAGGCGCACGCGGTAGGTTTTTTCGTAAGGCTCAAAGTGCAGGTCGGAAGAGCCACCTTTAATAGCGTCCAACAGCATCTTGTTAACGAAGCGAACCACCGGTGCGTCGTCAGCATCCTGGCCGCCATCTCCCCCGCGGGGTTCATCATCTACAGCCTCAACATCTAGCCCATCTAGGTCAACATCGGCTAGGTCTTCCATACCGCTGGTGCCGGAATCAAAAAACTTTTCTATGGCATCGCCAAGCTTGTCGTCTTCAACCAAGATGGCTTCGGTATTGAGGCCGGTGCTGAACTGGATATCAGTGACTGCTTGGTGATTAGTCGGGTCGGAAACGCCAATAAAAAGCTTGTTGCCCCGTTTCCAAAGCGGGATTACTCGATGCTGGCGAACCAGTTTTTCGCTAATAAGCTCACGCGGCTGACTTTCTTTGTCAATCGAGCCGAGGTCAACGAATGACACGCCAAACTGGTCAGAGGCTAGCTCTGCCAGCGCCCGGCTTTTAACCAGCTTGTTTTGCACAAGGTAGGTGACCAGCGACATTTTATTGCGCGTGGCTTGCTGCTGGGCTTGCTGGGCTGCTTTCTCATCAAGCAGTTCAGCGATGACCATTTGCTTGGCTAGGCCAGTGAGAGAGACGACGTCATTCATTGCAGGCTCCATAAACTATGCCTGCGTTATAGCCTAGTTGAAGGGCAGAACCAAACTGACATTCCATGACTGACAAATTGCGTCACATGCTGTCACTTATTTGGCTGGGGTTGTGGTGTGTAGCATGTTCTTTGCTGGATATGGCGGTGTTTTCATAGTTGGCACAGTGAGTGCATTAGCTTGGTCAGGTCGTTGGGCCTATTCATTTCTAGGAGAGTTACATGAAAGCTCAAAAAGGTTTTACGTTAATCGAACTGATGATCGTAGTTGCGATCATCGGTATCTTGGCTGCAATCGCTCTGCCTGCTTATCAGGACTACACCAACAAAGCTAAGGTTTCTGAAGTGATTCTGGCAGCTAGTGGTGCGCGTACTTGCGTGTCTGAAATCAACCAAGGTGCTGCTAGCTTGGGTGCTGCGGATTTCACATCTTGCAGTAGTCCAGTATCTGTAACCACTCAATATGTTAAGAGTGTGGAAGTTGATGAGGATGGTATTATCACAGCAACTAGCCAAGGTCTCCCAGAAGAAGTAGAAGTAACTCTTACTCCAACTCCATTGGCCAGTGCCGGCTATATTGAGTCCTGGAAGTGTGAGGGTACTGTTGATAAGTGGATGCCGGGTAGCTGCAAATAATACCTGATATCGAGTTATTAAAGACCCCCATATTGGGGGTCTTTTTTGTTGTTTAATGAGGTGGTATTTTGACCGGCGCTCTAGGGTATCGACGCGTTCCATTAATGTTTGCATTACTTTGTTTGATGTTGGCTTGGTTACTGCCGAACCATTATCGTCCTTGGGTAAGTGCCTATCAGGATTTTCTGGCATTTGGGGCTGTTGTTCTTGGGTCTTTTTCGTTGGTTCTTTCAAGAAAAACAGTTGTCCCAGCAGAGGCGTTATTTTTTGTTTTAATTGCACTTGTTCCGGTTGCTCAGTATTTTATCGGAACTATTTATTTTTTTGGTGATGCTGTACTTCCTGCGGTTTATTTACTAGGCTTTTCATTGGCTATGATTACCGGTTTTAATGTGTATTCTGTTGGCCGCTGGAATGTAGTTTTGGAATGGTTTGCAGGGGCATGCATCTTAGTTTCAGTATTGTCTGGGTCTATTGCACTAGCGCAGTGGTTGTCATTGGTTAACACCATTTGGATTGCAGATTTGCCTCCTGGTGCTAGACCCTTTGCCAATATGGCTCAGCCTAATAATCTTGCTTCGTTACTGTTCATGGGGTTGTTCGGCGTACATTATTTTTATGAGAAATATCTGCTAGGTCGTTTTTGTTCAGGTGTTTTGACTCTTTTTATACTGTTTTGTATTGCGTTGACTGGATCAAGAACTTCTTGGGTTGTAGCTTTGTCTGCGCTGACATTTGTTGGCTTGGTATCAATGCGGTTGCCAGCCCGGCTACCCATTAAAACTGTTTTGTTATGGGTGGCTATTTATTTTTTATTGGTGGTTACAGTTCCTAGCTTATCTAAAGCTCTTTATATAGATAGCTACAACCTAATGCAGCGAGCAATGGCTTCTGATCGATTGGGGTTGTGGTTGCAAATGTTGCAGGCAATTAAGTTAAGCCCGATGCTGGGTTATGGTTGGAGTCAAGTTAGCTTGGCCCAGGTTTCTGTGGCGGTTGCTTATCCACTGCAACTAATGACTGAACATAGCCATAATATAGTATTGGATTTTTTAATATGGAATGGTCCTGTTCTAGGTTTGATTTTTGTTTCTGTTACGGCTTTCAGGCTTGTGCAGCTTGTATTCCGAGTTGGTAGTGTTGAAGTGGTTTTTATTGTTTTATGCTTGCTCGCACTTTTAGTGCATGGGATGTTGGAATTCCCATTAGAGTATGCATTTTTTTTAGTGCCATTAGGCTTTCTTCTAGGAGGTCTAATTTCTGAACAGGGGGGGGCGCTCAGGCTAAGTTTGCCGCGGCCAGTTGTAGTTGCTATGGTTGTCACGGCTTGTTTGGTACTGCATATGTTCTGGAGGGAGTACCGGGTTGTTGCGGAAGACTACAGACTTATGAGGTTTGAAACGGCAAAAATTGGAACCCTTAAAGCAACAGAACCTGCCCCTGATGTTGTCTTGTTAAGTCAGTTGCGTGAATTTACTCGTTTCGCGAGAACGCAACCCACTGCTGAAATGAGTGGGGCAGACTTAGAATGGATGCGTAAAGTCTCACATCGCTATCCTTATTATTTGGCTTTACATCGTTATGCGCTTGCATTAGCACTCAATGGCCATGTTGAAGCTGCGCGAGAGCAGATGTTGATACTTCGAGGTTTGTACGGTGAGAAAGTTTATAAGCATGCGTTGGCGTTGACTCAGTTTGAGCATCCTGAGCTTGTCGAGGCACTTAAATTGTAGCCCTGAACGGCCGCTCCGCAATAGCGGGTCTCGGCGCTCACCTTACAACCCCAGCCGCATCGACAAGTCCACGGCCTTTACGTCTTTAGTCAGTGTGCCAATCGACACATAGTCCACGCCCGTTTCGGCGATGGCTCTTAGGGTGGATTCGTTGACGCCGCCTGAGGCTTCGAGTTTGGCTTTGCCTTGGGTGATGGCGACGGCTTGGCGCATGTCATCCAGTGACAGTTCGTCGAGCATGATGATGTCGGCGCCGGCGTCTAGCGCTTCTTGTAGTTCAATCAAGCTTTCGACTTCGACTTCCACCGGCTTGCCTGGGGCAATCTTGTGTGCGGCTTTTACGGCGGCGTCTATGTTGCCGCAGGCGGCGATATGGTTTTCCTTAATAAGGAAGGCGTCGAACAGGCCGATGCGGTGGTTGTGGCAGCCTCCGCAGGTGACGGCGTACTTCTGGGCGAGGCGCAGGCCCGGCAGGGTTTTGCGGGTGTCGAGGATTTTGATCTGGGTGCCTTGCACCATATCTGCGTAGTGCTGGCAGCGGGTGGCCACTGCCGACAGGGTTTGCAAGAAGTTCAGCGCGCTGCGTTCGCCAGTAAGCAGGGCGCGAGCTGGGCCTTCCAGATGAAATAGAGCCTGATTTGGCTCGACGCGATCGCCGTCGGCCACTTGCCAATGCACGGCCACGCGGTCATCAACCTGACGAAAAACCGCATCAACCCAAGCTGTGCCGCAAATAACCGCTGCATCGCGGCTGATGACGGTCGCGTGAGCCAAGCGTTCGGCGGGAATAAGTTGGGCGGTAATGTCGCCGCTGCCCATGTCTTCTGCTAGTGCTCGACGAACGTTGGCCTCAATTTCAGCGCTCAGGTCGGCGAGGATCAGGTTAGGCATGGTGCACTCCATTTTCAGTGAGCGGTGATTATAAAGGCAGACTCCATCGTTGCGCAGCTATAAACGCCGGTTTGGAGCAGGCGCCGGTTGGGGTTGGCTAGGCAATGAAATGAAATGATAAATCAGCTTATGTTTTTCGTATGGCAGAGGCTCCTTAGAGTGAATCATTTGATGATTTAAGGCTCTTAGAACGTAACTGATCGATGCGATATACCGCTCGTCAGTTGGGGCGGTCATGTGTGACCTGGGTCATGCCTGATGCTGTTGAAGGCTTGGTAAGTTGTGCTACATGGCTATAATGCGTTCATATATAAAATTATTGACGCCATTAGATTGACATCCGCTGATGGCGATTGAATGCATGCAGAGATAGCTGCCATGGAGGGCGATCTGCAGGAGACGGGCAACTATGACAACTGACGCTAAGGTGGTTCACCTTAATCCTTTGACTGCGGAGCAGAGCAATGCTGCTTCTGCGGCGCGGTTGCCTGCTGCCTTGATTCAGTTGCGCGACAAAGCGGCTCAGCAACTCAAGCAAGCTTTGCAGGCGTTGTTTGATAATGCTGACGACACGCTGTTCGAAATGGCTGATCGTGCAACCAGCAATGGCGAGCAGAATGCTTTTTTTGAAGCCATGCGTGATCTGCGTTTGAAGCGAAAGAACGTTGAGCGCGAATTTCTGCAAGCCATCTTCGAGTCCTTCTCCACCCTCAATCAATACTCCATCGGCAAGGCGCCAACCCTCGACAGCGTCTCGTTCGACAGCTTGTCGCTGGTGCAAAATGACGAGCTTGAAGAAACAGTCGCCACTGATGCAATGATCGCCAAGGTGCTCAGCCGTGATAGTCAGGCGTTGAGCCACCTTACTACGCGCTTGAATGCATTGGTCAGCCGCAAGCTTGATGACAGGAGCAATCCGTTGGGCCCCGCCTCGCTGTGCGCTAACTTCTTGAGCGCCTGCGCCAGTTTGGGTGTTGAAATCCGGGTTAAGCTGATCATTCTCAAGTTGTTCGAGAAGTTTGTTCTGGTCGATCTTGATCAACTCTATGCCGAGGCCAATCAACAACTGATCGCGGCAGGTGTTTTGCCTGAACTGAGGTCGGCACCGGCTCGTCGCTCTTCGGCTCATGGCCAAGCCGCAGCTCGCAGTGCTGTTGGTGAAACGGCTCATCAGCATTCGGTCGCAGGCGAGTTTGCCGAGCAGGATGTGCAAGAGGTTTTCAGCGCGCTGCAGGACCTGTTATCCCATGCCCGCGGTGGTTCGGTGGCTCAGCGGCAAGTGCCTGCTGATGCCATGCCGATTACCAGTAATGACCTGATGCGCCTGCTGTCACATATGCAGCAGCGTGCGCCCGCGCAGGTAAGTTCCGAATTTGTGGTGCGCGATCAGCTCGAGCTTCTGCTCAGCCGTGCGAGCGCCAAAAGTGGCAAGACGCGGGTTGTTGGTGAAGTCGATGAAGACGTCATCAATCTGGTGTCGATGCTGTTTGAATTTATCCTTGATGACCGCACCCTGCCGGACTCGTTGAAGGCGCTGATTGCACGCCTGCAAATTCCAATGCTCAAGGTCGCGGTGCTGGACAAGACTTTCTTCAGTCGTGGCAGCCATCCAGCACGTCGTCTGCTTAATGAGATCGCCGCCGCATCGTTGGGCTGGGGTGAGCAAGATAATGCTCAGCGCGACACGTTGTTCCAGAAGATTGAGCAGATTGTGCAGCGTCTACTCAATGATTTTGTTGATGATCCGCAGATTTTCTCCGAGCTGCTTAGCGACTTTATGGCGTTCACCGTTGATGAGCGTCGCCGCAGCGAGCTGCTTGAGCAGCGCACCCGTGATGCAGAAGAAGGCAGCGCCCGTTCTGAGTTGGCGCGCAAGCAAGTCGAGCACGCCCTGAACCAGCGTTTGCTGGGCAAGAAACTGCCTGAAGTCGTTGTGCGTCTGCTGCAGGAAGGTTGGAGCAACGTGCTCACGCTGACCTGCCTCAAGCATGGTGTTGAGTCAGAGGAGTGGAACGCTGCGCTGGGAACCATGGATGATTTGATCTGGAGCGTTGAACCGCACGAAGATCCGCAGGCGCGCTTGCGCTTGCTGGAGCTGGTGCCGGGGCTGCTCAAGGCATTGCGCGAAGGCATGAGCAGCGCTGCTTTTGATCCATTTGCCACCAGTGAGTTTTTCAGTGAGCTTGAGAAGCTGCATGTTCACGCGTTCCAGCGATTCAAACGAATCATGGCTGAGCCATTGATTGATGCTGGAACCGAAGTGCCGCTGCTGGAGTTGCCGCCGATTGTCGAGCCAGAAGTAGCGCCGATGATCGAAGTGGTTGAGGAAATCGTGTTGTTGGCTCCTGGCGAAACAGAGGTGGCTAAAGCTGAAGTCGTATTGCCGGACGACGATGAAATGCTGCCTAAAGTTGATGCGCTGCGTGTTGGCAGCTGGGTTGAGTTCCTTGAGGATGACGAGCACAAGCTGCGCTGCAAGTTAGCGGCGATTATCAAGCCGAGCGGTAAGTTTATATTCGTCAACCGCACGGGCATGAAGGTCCTCGAGAAAACGCGCATGGCCCTGGCCATTGAGTTCCGTCGCAATGCCATTCGTTTGCTTGATGACGCGTTGCTGTTTGACCGAGCGCTTGAGTCGGTTATCGGCAATTTGCGGCGCTTGAAGAACGGATAATTCTTTAGCGATTGTATAGAGCAACGCCCAGCCAACTGCTGGGCGTTTTGCTGTGTGGGCCTTGGAGAGTGCGGTCTCCGTGGTGGACAAGCTTCGCGTTGTCGCACCCTACGGATGATGTTTGTCCTGTTGGGAGGGCAGCGCTTTTCTGTCCGCCATTTATGGTGCGAACATGGTTGCTTGGCGGCTTGTGGTGGACAAGCTTCGCGTTGTCACACCCTACGTATGATGTTTATCCGTAGGGAGGACAGCGCTTTTCTGTCCGCCGTTTATGGCACGACACATGGTTGCTTGACGGTTTGTGGTGGACAAGCTTCGCGTTGTCACACCCTACGGATGATGTTTGTACTGTAGGGAGGACAGCGCTTTTCTGTCCGCCGTTTGTGCGTGCAGGTGTTGGTTCTGTGTGGTGATTTTTGGTGGACAAGCTTCGCGTTGTCGAAGCCCTACGGATGATGTTTGTCCTGTAGGGAGGACAGCGCTTTTCTGTCCGCCATTCATGTTGCGCAAGGTTTGCAGCGGTTTTCCGCTTGGCCCTGTCACCTTGCTGCTCTAGAGTAGGCGCCTGTTTAGAGGAATCTGTATGCAGCTGGATTCAAACACCGGTTGGTTTCAAGGAATCCGCCACTGTCCTTCACCGAACTGCAATGAGCGGCCAGCGGGTGAGGTCTCATTGTTGGTGGTGCACAATATAAGCCTGCCTCCGGGTGAGTTTGGTGGCGGCAACGTGCATGCTTTTTTTCAGAACCAACTTGATGCTGATAAGCACCCGTACTTCGCTGAAATTGCTGAGTTGACGGTGTCAGCGCATTTCTTGATTGAGCGTGATGGACAGATCACTCAGTTTGTCTCGTGCCGGGATAGAGCCTGGCACGCTGGAGTGTCGTGTTTTGAGGGGCGAGAAAACTGCAATGATTTTTCCTTGGGTATTGAGCTGGAAGGTACCGATGAACTGCCTTTTAGCGATGCGCAATATCATGCATTGAAAGCGCTCACTTTGGCCTTGCAACGCGCCTATCCACAGATCACTCTTGAACGTATGCGCGGTCACAGTGATATTGCGCCTGGGCGCAAAACTGATCCCGGCCCGGCGTTTGACTGGCAGCGTTTGCGCAATAGTTTGATTGAACAATAGAGGCTTATATGAATTTTCTGGTGTTGCTGTTGGTGCTCTGGGTTGAAAAGTTTTCGGCCTGGCGCAGTGCCATTCAGCAAGACGGTCCCTGGTTACGGCTGCTAGCCAAGGTTGAGCGCAACGAAAAGCAGCTGGCGATGCCATGGCTAGCGCTTGTCGGGTTGCTGGCCGTGCCGCTGTTGGTCTTGGCGCTGGTGCTCATTGTGTTGGCGCCTGTTGCTTACGGCTGGCTGGCGTTACCCGTTCACTTGTTGATTGTGGTCTACAGCTTGGGCCGGGGTGATTTGCTGGTTGCCTTAGGGCCGTTTCGCGACAGTTGGCGTCGCAGCGACAGTGAGTCGGCTTATCTGGTGGCGCGCCGTGACCTAGGTATTGACGCGCAAGACCCGGAAGCTTTGCTGACCAATGTGCAGCAATACTTGGTCTGGCAGGCCTACCAAAGCTTCTTTGCAGTTATTTTCTGGTACGCATTGCTTGGACCGCTGGCTGCGCTGGCGTATCGATTACTGGCATTGATCGAGGAACATTCACAACGGTCGGAATTGCAGTCGCGAGCCGGGCAATTACGTCACGCATTTGATTGGTTGCCTGTACGTTTACTCTGCGTAAGTTTTGGGCTTGTGGGTAACTTTGTAGGCGTCAGCCGGGCGCTGCTGCATGAGTTGCTGAGCTGGGATATTAGCGCTGCACGATTGGTCGCCAATGTTGCCAGAGCCGCCAGTGAAGTGCCTGCACCTGCACTGGGCGAGGCCGGGGTCAACACGCTGGATGAGCTGTGGCAGCTGCTGGTGCGCTGCGCGATTCTTTGGTACGCAGTATTCGCGCTATGGACGCTATTTCTCTAGGAAGTCCGCCACTCAACAACCCTATTTCGCGCCATAAACGGCGGACAGAAAAGCACTGTCCTCCCTACGAATAAACATCATCCGTAGGGTGTGACAACGCGAAGCTTGTCCACCACAAATCACCACGCAGAACCAACACCTGCACGCACAAACGGCGGACAGAAAAGCGCTGTCCTCCCTACGAATAAACATCATCCGTAGGGTGCGACAACGCGAAGCTTGTCCACCACAAATCACCACATAGAACCAACCAACACCTGCGCGCACAAACGGCGGACAGAAAAGCGCTGTCCTCCCTACGAATAAACATCATCCGTAGGGTGTGACAACGCGAAGCTTGTCCACCGAGCTGCTTTTCTGCCGTACTTTGCGGTTCTTCGCTTACCTTAAGTTACAGAAGATCAGGTCGATAACAGGTATACAGAGTGCCTCTGTTGCTGCGATTGATTGTGCTGTCTGGCCAATCGTCATGTTAAGGGCGCATGAGTAGTAAAAGGCAGCCAGCGTCATCGCTGAGCCTACTAATAAAAATAATTAGATCTGGAGACGTCCTGTGAAGACCGCGTTGTATCCGGCCATCGCGCTGATGAACCGCCTGAGTTTCGGCATGAAGTTTGGACTCATCAGCATCCTGTTTTTTCTGCCCATGTTGGTGACCAACTACTATTTGATGCATGACGCCTATCGTCAGTATCGGATGAGTGAGTCTGCTCGCAACAGTATTGAGCTGCTGTCAGACGCTCTGCAGTTGCGCCGAGCCGCAGAGCTTTACGCCAACTTGCTGAGTGTCGATGCTGAATTGGGCGCCAACAACCAAGGCAGTGGTTTAGCTGACGAAATCAGCGCGACAAAAAACTCGATTGAAAACACTGTGGCCAGCATGCAACCCGCAGTGAGCGACGCTGCCGACCTCGCCGAATTTACCGCCCAACAGGAGCAGGTTTCCGCAGGACTGCAGGCGATTGAGGCAGAAAGCTCAATGCGTAGCAAAGCCGCGCTAAGTCGAGAGTTGCTGGGCCGCACGGGGGTATTTGCCAAGTTGATAGCCAGCCAGGCTGGCTTGAGCCAAGACAGTGAACGCACTGTGCGGCAACTGACCAATTTGCTTATCAGCAGCATGCCTCAGGTTACTCAGACATTGGCGCAGGGCCGTGAGTTGGGTGCGGCGACACTCGGGCGGGGGGTGTTGAATTCGGCGGACAGCAATGCCTTTGCCGACTTGCTGGAGTCTTTGGAAACCCTTAGCGGCGCTTACGCGGTTGATGTTCAACAAGTGCTCAGCGCCAGCCCTGATGTACGCTCTGCGCTGGAAGGTCTGGCTCAACCCAGTCAGGAATCACTGACTGATGCCGTGCGCTTATTTGAAGATCGAGTGGTGATCGCTGACACGCTGGATGCGCCATGGCAGACTTTCCTCACTGATACCACGGCTTTGATTGGCAAAACCTATGATTTGAGCAATGCCGTGGTCAACCTGCTTGACCAGCGCCTTGAGGCGCGCCTGCAGGCCAGCTTAAACAAAATGTTGTTGATGGCTGTCGCGTTGGGGCTGGTTTTACTGCTGATTTTTTATCTTTATAGCGGTTTCTATGTCTCGGTCCGCACCAGTCTCAAGCAGTTGGGCATGACCATGAATCAAGTCGCCACTGGCGATATGACTGCAAACTTCAAGGCCAGCAGTCGGGACGAAGTGGGTGATCTGGGCGGGGTCTTCAACGGCACTGTAGTGAAAATTCGTGAGCTGATTAACCGCGTTGGCCTGACGGTTGTTGAAGTTGAGCGCCAGGCTGAGCGTGTTGAGTCGGTTTCGGCACAGAGCAACCAGGCCGTTGCCGGTCAACTGGGGCAAATCGAACAGGTCGCCACGGCGATGAATCAGATGTCTGCAACTGCGCAGGAAGTCGCGCGCAGTGCCGCCGCGGCGGTAGGCAGTGCCAATAGTGTCAATGATGAAACCATCTCCGGTCGCGCCTTGCTTGAAGCTCAAGTCAGCAGTATTCAGCGGCTTGCCAGTGAAATTGATCAGTCGGTCCTGGTGATCAATCAGCTTGCCAGCGATAGCGCCTCGATTTCGCAGGTTCTGGATGTGATCAAAGGGGTGGCAGAGCAAACCAATCTGCTCGCACTTAACGCCGCAATTGAAGCCGCACGCGCCGGTGAGCAGGGCCGGGGCTTTGCGGTGGTTGCAGATGAAGTGCGCAATTTAGCCAAGCGCACGCAGCAATCAACTGAAGAGATTGAAGTGATGATCTCCAAGTTGCAGGGCGGTGTAGGCGCTGCAGTTAAAACCATGGGCATCAGTCATAAAATGGCGGATGACACGGTGAAAGAATCAAGCAAAGTACAGACTGCGCTGGAAAACATACTGGGCGCCGTGGGTATGATTGTTGATCAAAACCAGCAAATCGCAGCAGCGGCTGAGCAGCAGACAGCTGTTGCCCATGATATCGACCAGAATATCGTGCAGATCAATCAGGCGGGCGAGCGCACGGCTGAAGGTGCCAGCGATACCGAGCAAGCCAGTCGCGCGCTGTCTGAGCAGGTTTCACAGCTAAAGCAGTTGATTGGCGCATTCCGCGTCTAAGCAGCCTTGCTGCACGGTTACGTGTTGGTCGAAGACTGATGAGGTCAGCTCGACCAGCCAAACAGCTGTTCAGCATTGCTGCTGCTAATCGTGGCCAGTTGCTCGGGGCTGAGATTGAGGTGCTGTGCCAGTGCGCGACAAATATCCGGCAAGTGTTCAGGGCTGTTGCGTTGTTGCGGATACATCGCGGGCGGCATGTCCGGTGAGTCTGTCTCCAGCACTATGGCTTCGTGCGGCAGGCGCGGTAGAACCCGGTGCATGCGCAATGCTTGCGGCCACGTCGGTGCGCCGCCAAGACCGAGTTTGAAGCCAAGCTTGATGTATTCGCGTGCTTCTTCATAACTGCCAGCAAACGCATGAATAATACCGCCAGATGGCAGTTTTATGCGTTTCAGCGTGGCGATGGTGACTGCGTGGGAGCGGCGCACGTGAATTAAAGCCGGAAGATTAAATTCAACCGCGAGTTCTAACTGTGCTTCGAACCAGACTTGCTGCGCTTGTGGGTCAAGCCCTTCGATAAAATAGTCGAGGCCAATCTCACCGACCGCGCAGAGTTGCGGGTGGCCCTGCAGGCGTTGTAGCCACTCACGGAGTTCTTGCAGATGCGCTTCGCGGTGCTGGGCTAAATACATCGGGTGTAAACCCAGTGCGGCGTACAGGCTTTTATCGCTCTCGACCAGTTGCCAGACACGCTGCCAATTGGCTTGCTCCACACCTAAAACCACCATGCGCTCAACGCCCAGCTCGCGGCTGCGCGTCAGCACTTCTGTGCGGTCAGCGTCGAAGTCGGGGAAGTCGAGGTGTGTGTGTGTATCAATCAGGCGCATGCATTCAGGCCGGTAACGGTTGAGTCTGTCGTCCGTCTAGCATCGGTGATTTAGCTCGGAGTGGCCAGTTTTTCGCACTGATTTGAGGGTTAACTTTGCTCAGGCTTGGCTTGCTCGGATGCTTGTTCTGTTTGTTTCCTGGCTGCCGCATCAGCATTGTCTTGCAGCCTTTTACTGCGCCGCTTGGCGATCGACTCACGCTCGACATCCATAACCTGCATGGCTAATGCGCGGTACAGCGGCACGGGCGAGATGCGGCCCGAGATAGCGCTGGCCAGCAGGCTGGCGGCCAAAATCGGCAGTGCCATGTCTTGGCTGTGCGATAGCTCGATAGTGATTACTGTCGCGGTCAGCGGGGTGCGAGTTACACCGGCAAGGTACGCCGCCATGCCAATCAACCCCGCTGCTTGCAGGCTGATACCGGGAATCCAGTCGGTAATCCACGGAGCAAAACTCGCACCTACAGCCAATGAAGGCGAAAACAGGCCTCCGGGAATACCCGCCAGATACGAGACCACGTTGGCGAGAAACTTCCAGATGATAAAGCCAGCGTCTGTAACCGGCTGGCCTTCAAGAATTGCGCGGGTTTCGGCGTAGCCGGTGCCGAAAACATGTTGCCCGGAAATCAGCCCGAGCAGCGCCATGATCAAGCCGCAAATACCCGCAAAGATCACCGGATGCTTCGCTCGCCAAGCCGCCATCAGCGCCAGGGGACCGAGCTTAGCGGGCAAGACCAGCCGACAATACAAACCGCCTGCCAAGCCGCCCGCTACACCACAGGCTAATACGGCCAGCCAGTCGCGGCTTAGCGGTAACTCGGCACTGAGCTCGCCGAAGTAACTGTAGTGGCCCATCAAGCCAAGGGTGACCATGCCGCCGATCAAAACAGCCGTCAGCACCAAGCCGTTGAGGCTTTGTTCGAAGCGGTGGCTGAGCTCTTCGATCGCAAAGACCACTCCCGCCAGAGGAGTGTTGAATGCTGCGGCGATGCCTGCCGCGCCGCCCGCGATGATCAGGCCTGAGCCTGCGCTACGGGCCTGTAAACCAAGGCGGCGGCCAAAGGTGTACATCAACGCAGCGCCAACATGCACCGTCGGGCCTTCGCGACCAATCGATGCGCCCACCAGCAGGCCGGCGACTGACAGAACCATTTTTACTGCTGCAATGGGAAGTGAGAGCACGCGATTGCGGAAGCGACTGGAGGGGCGTTCAAGCGTGGCAATCACTTGTGGGATGCCGCTGCCCTTGGCGTTGCTGAACCAGCCTTGGGTGGCCCAGGCCAAGGCAGCGAAACCGAGCGGGGTAACGAGCCATGGCCAGTAACTGCTGTGGTCGAGCATCAGTTGGAAATAGACGTTTGCCTCATCCGCCAGCCAGGCAAATGCCAGCGCCACCAACCCCACCAGCAGCGCACCGACCCAGAATGCCAAGCGCTGGCGCAGCACGCGCAGGTATCGACGCCTTGCACGAAAGCGTTGGCGCGCAGAGAGTTTTTTCTCAGGTTTAAAGTCGTTGGGCATAAGGCGCTGGACCGCATTAAGGAGAGGTCAGGCAAGCTTGTCGTCAGGCTTGTTGTAGTATTTTGACACATATTGGTGTGTGGTGCCGCGCGGGCTAAATTGATTGGCCCTCGATACGCTCAGTCATGCGCTCGTTTGACCTTTTGGGTGGTGTTGCGGGTGCGCAAATGCATGCGGCGGGTAACGGGACGCCGCTGGCCTCAATTATTGCTTCGTTTTTTTGTGTGTCGGGCGTAATGCTTGCGCGTGCCGGGTTATTCGCCGCTGCGGTAAAGGCAGGGAATTGCTTGGAGGTTTAAGAGAAGACGAGAGGCGGGCGCCTCTCGTCGTTCGATCAATATAACTATTAGTGGTGTTCGCGAGTGGCGCGGAATTTAATATCCGGCCAGCGTTCTTCCATCAGCGCCAGGTTGACTCGGGTTGGCGCCAGATAGGTCAGATGACCGCCGCCATCGATGGCCAGGTTTTCGTGAGCCTTGTTCTTGAAGTCTTCGAGCTTTTTCTTGTCGCTGCACTCGATCCAGCGCGCCGACCACACGGTGATTGGCTCGTATGCACATTCAACCTTGTATTCGCCCTTCAAACGGCTGGCGACCACATCAAACTGCAGCACACCGACCGCGCCGAGGATGATGTCGTTGCTACGCTCCGGGAAGAACACCTGTGTCGCGCCTTCTTCTGCAAGTTCCTGCAAGCCTTGACGCAGTTGCTTGGATTTCAGCGGGTCTTTCAGACGAACGCGACGAAACAGTTCTGGGGCGAAGTGCGGAATACCGGTAAAGCCGATGCTTTCGCCTTCGGTGAAGGTGTCGCCGATCTGGATGGTGCCGTGGTTGTGCAGACCGATAATGTCGCCTGCATAGGCTTCTTCCAGCTGTTCGCGCTCGGAAGAGAAGAAGGTCAGTGCATCCGGTACGCGAACGTCTTTGCCCAGGCGCGCGTGACGCATCTTCATGCCTTTTTCGTACTTGCCCGAGCAGATACGCATAAAGGCGATACGGTCACGGTGCTTTGGGTCCATGTTCGCTTGGATCTTGAACACGAAGCCGCTGAATTTTTCTTCAGTGGGTTCAACCAGCCGTTCGTGAGCAGCACGCGGCAAAGGTTTCGGCGCCCAGTCAACGACGGCATCGAGGACGTGATCAACCCCAAAGTTGCCCAGAGCGGTGCCGAAGAAGACCGGGGTCAATTGACCGCTGAGAAACTCTTGCTGATCGAACTCGTGGCAGGCGCCTTGCACCAGCTCAAGCTGTTCGACAAAGCGGTCATATTCATCACCGAGGTGCGCGCGGGCTTCGTCTGAATCAAGGTGCTTGATGATCTTGGTTTCAGTTCGCTCGTGGCCGTGACCGGCGGTGTAAACGATGATGTAGTCTTCGCTGAGGTGGTAAACACCCTTGAAGTCGCGGTAGCAGCCAATCGGCCAGGTGATCGGCGCAGCTTTGATCTTGAGCACTGCTTCAATCTCGTCGAGCAGCTCGATCGGGTCACGAATGTCGCGGTCAAGTTTGTTGACGAAGCTGACAATCGGCGTATCGCGCAGACGGCAAACATCCATCAGTGCGATGGTCCGTGGCTCAACCCCTTTACCGCCATCGAGCACCATCAAGGCGCTGTCCACGGCAGTCAGTGTGCGGTAGGTGTCTTCCGAGAAGTCTTCGTGGCCCGGTGTGTCGAGCAGGTTGATCATGTGCTCGCGATAGGGGAACTGCATCACCGAGGTGGTAATCGAGATACCACGCTGCTTCTCCATTTCCATCCAGTCGGAGGTCGCGTGACGGTCGGACTTTCGCGATTTAACGGTGCCCGCCACCGCAATGGCTTTACCCATCAACAGTAGTTTTTCGGTAATGGTGGTTTTACCGGCGTCGGGGTGGGAAATAATGGCGAACGTGCGACGTTTCGCGACTTCGGCGGCCTGAGTGGTCATTGGGTGGTTGCCTGACTGAATGCGGTTGCGGGCGGGCGAACGACAGCCGACCCGTAAAACCGCCAATTATAACGTGAAAAGTGGCTGCTTTTGGAGAATGACCTGATCAGTTGTCAAGCTGATGCCAACCGGGGCTTCTGGTAGCCCTGCATCGGCGGCTGATACCAAGGCTGAAAGGTTGTCATCTTGCGGTCATGCCGGGCGCTGATATTGGTCTCAACGCTTAATTTGTGCAGCATAAAACACGTTTTGTTTTGAATCTAAAACGATCAGCAGCTAATGCGTCAAATAGGGCTAAAAAGCGCTTATTGGTGATTGATCTGCAGGGCGCATGGCCCTAAAGTTCCGCCCCGAACGTCCATGCTGGCAACGATCCATCCGGCTCAAGTACAGACGACGAGAGGTCATGCTTTTGTGGAAACAGCACAAGGCTGATTCTCGGCGAAATGCCTTGGGAAGTAGGCGACCAAAGTGGGGAGACTGATCAGACGTTCAAAATTGGTACAGGTGCCCAAGTGTTTGGCTGCCGCGCCAATTTGCGTTGTTTCAACTGAGTGCTTTGAGTTGAAACAACCGGCCCCGCCGATTAATTGAACCCTGATGGGCTCAGTTAATCGAAATTTATGCATTCCGGTTTAGCCAAATGGAGTCCACGCATGTCGATCAATGTTGATGATTACTACGCACCCGCCACTTTTCAGAAGATGAAGGCGTTTGCCGATAAGCAAGAAACTCCGTTCGTGGTGATTGATACCCAAATCATCAGCAAGGCATACGACGACTTGAGCGCAGGGTTTGAGTTCGCCAAGATTTATTACGCGGTCAAAGCCAACCCGGCCGTGGAAATCATCGAGTTGCTCAAAGACAAAGGCTCGAACTTTGATATCGCCTCCATCTATGAGCTGGACAAAGTGATGGCTTGCGGCGTGAGCGCCGACCGTATCAGCTACGGCAACACCATCAAGAAAGCCAAAGACATCCGCTACTTCTACGAGAAGGGCGTGCGCATGTACTCCACCGATTCAGAGGCGGATCTGCGCAATATTGCCAAGGCCGCGCCAGGTTCGAAGATTTATGTGCGTATTCTCACCGAAGGTTCGACCTCGGCTGACTGGCCACTGTCGCGCAAGTTCGGTTGCCAGACTGACATGGCGTTGGACCTGCTGATTCTCGCCAAGCAACTGGGCCTCGACCCATACGGCGTTTCGTTCCACGTGGGTTCGCAGCAGCGCGATATCGACGTGTGGGACGCGGCAATTGCTAAGGTCAAAGTGATTTTCGAGCGTTTGAAAGAGGAAGATGGCATCGTCCTGCGCATGATCAATATGGGCGGCGGCTTTCCAGCCAACTACATTCAGCGCACCAACAGCCTGGAAACCTACGCTGAAGAAATCATCCGCTTTCTTAAAGATGACTTTGGCGATGACTTGCCAGAAATCATTCTTGAACCGGGCCGCTCGTTGATCTCCAACGCCGGTATTCTGGTCAGTGAAGTGGTGCTGGTTTCGCGCAAGTCGCGTACAGCGGTCGAACGTTGGGTGTTCACTGATGTAGGTAAGTTCTCGGGCCTGATCGAAACCATGGACGAAGCGATCAAGTTCCCGATCTGGACCGAGAAGAATGGCGAGATGGAAGAAGTGGTTATCGCCGGTCCAACCTGTGACAGCGCCGACATCATGTATGAAAACTACAAGTACGGCCTGCCGCTCAATCTGGCCAGTGGCGATCGCCTGTATTGGCTCTCAACCGGCGCCTATACCACCAGCTACAGCGCAGTGGAGTTCAATGGTTTTCCACCGCTGAAAGCCTTTTACCTGTAAGGGATACAGCAACGCAAATGCCCGCCAATTGGCGGGCATTTGCGTTTTTGGTGTTGTGAACATTGATTGCGCTCAGGCGCCTGACCAGCGCTTGCGCATCACTTAACCATTGATGGTTTCGGCGTGATGGCAAGCCACTTGCCGTGAATCGATCAGGCGCAGCTCTGGGCGCTCGACTTCACATTGCTCGGTCGCGTACGGGCAGCGCTTGTGGAAGGCGCAGCCTGTTGGCGGGTTAAGCGGGTTGGGCAACTCGCCACTGATCTTGATCTTGGGCTTGCTTGGGTCTGGATGAATCGCCGGCGTCGCGGACAACAATGCCTTGGTGTACGGGTGCAGCGGGCGTTGATAAATCTGCTCGCTGGGGCCCATCTCCGCTGGTCTGCCGAGGTACATCACCAATACATCGTCGGCGACATGGCGCACCACCGAGAGGTTGTGCGAGATAAATACGTAACCGGTATTGAGCTCTTCTTGCAGGTCCATAAACAGGTTGAGCACCTGGGCTTGGATCGACACGTCAAGCGCCGAGGTTGGTTCATCTGCAACCAGAACCTTGGGCGTCAGCATCATGGCGCGGGCCAAAGCGATACGCTGACGTTGGCCACCGGAAAACATATGCGGATAGCGCTGGTAATGTTCTGGGCGTAATCCGACCTGCTGCATCATGGCCTGGACTTTTTCGCGACGCTCGATCTTCGACAGTGATGTGTTGATCAACAGCGGCTCAGCCAGTTGATCACCGATTTTCTGCCGGGGATTGAGCGATGCATAAGGGTTTTGGAACACCATCTGCACATCGCGGCGTAGTTGTTTGCGCTGTGCTTTGCTGGCGCCTGTGACTTCCTGACCGGCAATTTGCAGTGAGCCCGAGCTGGGCTCCTCAATCAAGGTCAACGCCCGCGCCAAGGTTGATTTACCGCAGCCGGACTCACCGACAACCGCTAGCGTTTTGCCTGCGGCCAATTCGAACGAGACACCATTGAGTGCCTGTACCGTGGCGTTGGGTTGGAACAAACCGGTGGACACCGAATAATGACGAGTGAGGTCGCGAGCAGACAACACGCTGTTAGTTGTAGGCGCGCTCATCAAGCCACCTCCGAAGTCAGATTAAGCGGGAAGAAGCAACGCACAGCGCCTTGTGCATGGGGTTCGAGTTGCGGTCGTTGTTGGCGACATTGCTCCTGCACATAAGGGCAGCGCGGCGACAGCAGGCACCCTTGCGGCCGGTCGTAGCGACCGGGAACGATGCCCGGCAATGTCGATAAACGCTCGGCGCCGAGTGAATGCTCGGGGATCGCCTTGAGCAGCGCTTCGGTGTAAGGATGAGTGGGGGTGTTGAATAGCTCCGGCACCGTGCCGACTTCCACTGCTTGGCCTGCATACATGACGCACACGCGCTGCGCGGTTTCGGCAACTACGGCGAGGTCGTGGGTGATGAGGACCAACGCCATGTCTTGCTCACGCTGCAGATTGACCAGCAGTTCCATGATCTGCGCTTGAATGGTTACATCGAGGGCGGTGGTCGGTTCGTCGGCGATCAGCAGTTTCGGTTCGGCGGCAATCGCCATGGCAATCGCAACCCGCTGGCTCATACCTCCAGACAGTTGATGTGGATAGGCATCGAGACGACTCGCTGCGCCCGGTATCTCAACTTTTTCCAACAGTTCCAGTGCCCGTTGGCGCGCTGCTTTGCCTTTCAGGCCCATGTGCTGGTGCAGGACTTCTTCAATCTGAAAGCCGACAGTGAAGCTTGGATTGAGTGAGGTCATTGGGTCCTGGAAGATCATCGATAAATCTTTACCGATGATGTGGCGCCGCTGTTTGCCTTTGAGGCGCAGCATGTCGGTGCCGTCAAACTGAAGGCTGTCAGCTTTGACCTTGCCCGGCGCTTCGACCAAACCCATCAGCGCCATCATGGTCACCGATTTACCTGAACCAGACTCGCCAACAATTGCCAGCACTTCGCCTTTGTCGACACTGATGTCGAGGCCATCGACAACCGGAACGGCATTCGCGTCGCCGAAGCGCACGCTGAGATTTTTAATATCAAGCAAACTCATTCTGGGCTCCTCACACTGCGTTCTTGAGTTTCGGGTCTAGCGCATCGCGCAAACCGTCGCCCATCAAGTTGATTGCCAGCACGCTGAGCAAAATGGTCAAGCCGGGCAAGGTTACAACCCACCACGCGCGCTCAATGTAGTCGCGCGCAGAAGCCAGCATGGTGCCCCACTCAGGGGTTGGTGGTTGCACGCCAAGGCCCAGGAAGCCCAGCGCGGCTGCATCGAGAATTGCCGAAGAGAAGCTCAAGGTTGCCTGCACAATCAGGGGCGCCATGCAGTTTGGTAGCACCGTAATGAACATCAGGCGGGGCAAGCTGGCGCCAGCCAAACGTGCAGCAGTTACGTAGTCACGGTTCAGCTCACCCATTACTGCGGCGCGGGTCAGGCGCACATACGAAGGCAGCGAGACAATGGCAATGGCGATCACGGTGTTGATCAGGCCAGGGCCGAGGATGGCAACAATCGCCACCGCCAGCAGCAACGATGGCAGGGCCAGCATTACATCCATCAAACGCATGATCCCGGGGCCCATCAGCCGTGGGAAGAAGCCTGCGACCAGCCCGAGGAAAATGCCGGGGATCAGTGACATCAGTACTGATGCCAAGCCGATCATCAGGGACAAGCGTGCCCCGTGAATCAACCGCGAAAGCAGGTCACGGCCGAGTTCATCGGTGCCCAGCAAAAACTGCCACTGGCCGCCTTCAAGCCATGACGGTGGCGTCAGCAGAAAGTCGCGAAATTGTTCGCTCGGGTTATAGGGCGCGACCCAAGGCGCAAACAGCGCACAGAACACAATCAGGATCATGAACATCAAGCCCGCTACTGCACCTTTGTTGTGGGCGAAGGCTTGCCAGAATTCTTTTAATGGCGAGGGGTAGAGCAAGCTCTGATCAACCGCCGGGAGGGAGTTGGTTGTAGTCATTTCAGGCCTCCTTAGCGCTGATGGCGAATGCGTGGGTTAGCCAAGCCGTAGAGAATATCGACGACGAAGTTGACCATAATGACCAGGCAGGCGATCAGCAGAATGCCGTTTTGCACCACCGGATAGTCTCGTGCGCCAATCGACTCGATCAGCCATTTACCGACACCGGGCCAAGAGAAAATAGTTTCAGTCAACACCGCGCCAGCCAGCAGAGTGCCGACCTGTAAACCAATCACCGTGAGTACCGGTATCAGCGCGTTACGCAGGCCGTGAACAAATACCACGCGGGTGGGTGAAAGACCTTTGGCGCGGGCGGTACGCACGTAGTCTTCACGCAGAACTTCGAGCATTGCCGAGCGGGTCATGCGGGCGATAACCGCTAGCGGAATGGTGCCGAGCACGATTGCTGGCAGAATCAGGTGTTGCAGGGCATCGATAAACGAGCCTTCTTCATCCGAGAGCAGGGTGTCGATCAGCATAAAGCCGGTGCGCGGTTCGATGTCGTAAAGTAAGTCGATGCGCCCAGACACCGGCGTCCAGCCGAGCCAGACCGAGAAGAACATGATCAGCAGCAAGCCCCACCAGAAAATCGGCATGGAGTAACCGGCCAATGATATGCCCATGACGCCGTGATCGAACAACGAGCCACGTTTCAGCGCTGCAATCACTCCGGCAATTAGCCCAAGCGTGCCAGCAAACAACAAGGCCGCCAGCGACAGCTCAAGGGTCGCCGGAAATAGGGTGATGAACTCATGCCAGACACTTTCGCGAGTGCGCAGGGATTCACCCAAGTCGCCTTGTGCGAGGTTGCCAATGTAATCGAAATATTGGGCATACAAGGGTTTGTCGAGGCCCAGTCGGTGCAGCGCCTCGGCGTGCAGTGCGGGGTCGACACGTCGCTCGCCCATCATCACTTCGACCGGGTCACCGGGAATCATCCGGATCAACGCGAAGGTCAGTAGGGTCACGCCGAAGAAGGTTGGGATCAGTAGTCCCAGACGCCTGGCAATAAAAGACAACATACGGTTTTAACACTCCAGCAATTTTCAGTTCACCAAGCTACGTGGCTCAGCGATTTTTTATAACGAGTACGCAACATTGCCGAATACAGTGCCTGCATTCGCTTTAGCTTGGCTGTTAAGGCTCGAGGCTCACTTTGGCAAAGTTATTTGAACCCATCGGGCTCTGTACAAAGCCCTGTACATTGCTGCGCAGGGCGGTGAATTGTTTCGGGTAGGCGAGGGCTATCCATGGCGCCTGGTCCTGAAATATCGACAACGCTTCGCGATACAACGCAGCACGTTGCGAACGTTGGCTCACCCGGCGTGCTTCATTGAGTAAGCTGTTGAAGTCTTTGTTACACCAGCCGGACATGTTTTCCCCCGACTTTGCGGCGGCGCACGACAGATTTGGAGTAAGGAAGTTGTCCGGGTCGCCGTTGTCGCCAGCCCAGCCCATAAACACCAAGTCGTGCTCGCCGTTCTTGGCGCGCTTGATTAACTCACCCCATTCAAACACGCGAATATCAGCGGTGATGCCGATTGTGGCGAGGTCTGCCTGCAGCATTTGTGCGCCGATACCGGGGTTTGGGTTAGTCGGGCCGCCACCGGGACGAGTCCAGATAGACAGTTTGAAACCCTCGGCGTGGCCAGACTCCTCAAGCAATTGCCGTGCGCGTTTTACATCATGCGGCCAGCCAAGCAATTGCGCGTCGTGGCCCCAGAGTGTCGGCGGATAAGGCGCAACAGCGGGTGTCGCGCCGCCTTCACCGTACTGTGCGCGTACATAAGCGGTCTTATCGAAAACCATATTGATTGCACGGCGTACGCGCACATCATCCAGCGGTGGGCGCCGGGTGTTGATGGCAATATAGGCGGTCAGCAATGAGTCCAGCGCCTGGACCTTGATCCCGTTGCTGGTCTTGAGCGCCGCAATATCGGTGGGTCGTGGATACAGCGCAATCTGACAGGCATCGGCCTTTAGCTGTTGAATGCGCACATTTGGATCCGGGGTGATGGCAAACAACAGCTTTTTGATTGCAGGCACACCGTCCCAGTATTGCGGGTTGGCGTGATAGCGGACTTGAGCATCCTTACTGTAGCGATCAAATACAAACGGCCCCGTGCCAATCGGATGGCTGTTGAGTTGTTTGCTGTCGTTTTGTGCGAGTAGCTGATCGGCGTACTCGGCGGAATAGATTGAGGCAAAGCCCATCGCCATATCGGCAAGGAACGGTGCTTCGGGGTGGTTCAGGATGAAGCGAACGGTGTGGTCGTCAAGCTTGTCGATGCGTTGAATGATGCTGGCCATGCCCATTGATTCTGCATAGGGATAACCGCGCAGCGCCTGGTCGTGCCACGGGTGACCTGGATCCAGCTGGCGGTTGAAACTCCAGAGCACGTCGTCGGCATTGAAATCGCGCGTCGGCTTAAATGTTTTGGAGTGGTGGAATCTAACGTTTTTGCGCAGGTGAAAGGTGTAGCTCAGGCCATCTTCAGAAATATCCCAACGTTCGGCCAGTGCAGGCTCTATATCTGTGGTGCCCGGGGTGAACCGGACCAGTCGTTCAAGCACTGTCTCCGCCGAAGCATCAGCAGTGACTGCAGCGCTGTATTGCACCACATCGAAACCTTCGGGACTGGCTTCGGTGCAGACAATCAGGCTGTCTTTGTTAGCAGCTTCAACCACGCTTGCGCTAAGGCTGCTGCCGAGCAAAAGCAGGCTAAACAATAATCGTGATCTAGGGTTTGGCATTGAGTAATCCCTGATGCGTATTCGGAATGCGCCAGCAGGCGGATAGGCTTGCTGGCGCCCGGTTATCCAACCGACGTTTGGTCGGCTGGATAACAGCTGCTAGGGTTATTTCTCGACGCTGACGCCGTAGAACGAGTTAAGGCCGAATGGACTGATCTTGAAGTCTTTTACCGATTTGTTCATCGGCTGGAAGACGGTTGAGTGTGCCACTGGGGTGATTGGCACATTGTCCTTGAGGATGTGCTGCGCTTGCATGTAAAGCTTGCTGCGCTCGTCCTTATCGTTGAGCGTTTTGGCTTTCTTGACCAAGCCGTCGAAGTCTTTGTCACACCAGCGGCTGTAGTTGTTGCCACCGATTGCATCGCAACCGTAGAGCACGCCCAGCCAGTTGTCCGGGTCACCATTGTCGCCGGTCCAACCAATCAGCAAGACGTCGTGCTCACCCGCTTTGGCGCGCTTGTTGTACTCGCCCCATTCATAGCTGACGATTCTGGCCTTGATCCCGATCTTGGCCCAGTCAGCCTGAAGCATTTCAGCCATCAACTTGGCGTTAGGGTTGTAGGGACGCTGTACTGGCATGGCCCACAAAGTGATTTCAGTGCCTTCTTTAACACCTGCATCCTTGAGCAGCTGTTTGGCTTTCTCTGGATCGAAGGCTACATCTTTGATGGTGTCGTCGTAAGACCACTGAGTTGGCGGGATGCTATTGACGGCCAGTTGGCCTGCACCTTGGTACACGGCATTGATGATGGCTTTTTTGTTGACCGCCATGTCCAGCGCCTGACGCACTTCGAGCTTGTCGAATGGCGGGTGCTCAATGTTGTAGGCGATATAACCGAGGTTGAAACCCGCTTGATCCGGCAGTTGCAGCTTGGCATCAGCCTTCAGCGATTCGAGATCCGCAGGGCGCGGGAACACGCTGACCTGACATTCGCCAGCCTTAAGCTTTTGCATGCGCACTGATGCATCGGTATTGATGGCGAAGATCAGGTTATCAATCTTCACATCATCCGGGTTCCAGTATTCTTTGTTGCCAGTGAAACGAATCTGCGCATCTTTCTGATAACGCTTGAACACGAACGGACCGGTGCCGATTGGCTTCTGGTTGATGTCGCTGGCTTTGCCTTCTTTCAACAGTTGCGCCGCATATTCGGCGGACTGGATGGAGGCGAAGCTCATGGCCAAGTTCTGGATGAACGCAGCGTCTACTGTATTGAGGGTGAAGCGCACGGTCATGTCATCGACTTTGTCGATTTTGGCAATGTTTTGATCCATGCCCATGTCGGTGAAGTAAGGGAATTCTGTGGGGTAGGCTTTACGAAATGGATCGTCTTTGTTGAGCATACGGTGGAAGGTGAACAGCACGTCGTCTGCATCAAAATCGCGGCTCGGCTTGAAGTAGCCGGTGGTATGAAATTTCACCCCAGGACGTAGATGAAAGGTGTAGGTCAGGCCGTCGTCGGAAATATCCCATTTCTCAGCAAGACCAGGAATTACCGAGGTGCCGCCACGTTCAAACTGAGTCAGACGGTTGAATACGGTTTCGGCGGCCGCATCAAAGTCGGTGCCTGTGGTGTATAGCGCAGGGTCAAAACCTGCGGGGCTGCCTTCTGAACAAAAGACTAGATTGCTTGCAGCCTGAGCAAATGGCGCACTGGCGATCAGCCCAGCGACGAGCATTGCCTGGATGACGGCATTCTTACGCATAGAAACCTCATGTTTGTTGTGGTTATGTTGAGGGGCCTCTTATGGAGACCTTGGGTGAAACTATGCAGGGCACATGCCGGAGACAAGTGCGTTAAGTCATAAACTGGGCTATGAGTAGATGTGGTGTACGTTGCTGTCGCATTTAGACAAACTTCAGGTTTAAACATGGCGAAACGCCGCTATTCGAGCATAGCGGCGTTGCGTTGTTTTAGTGCCGTGAAGTGTTACTTTTTAGGGCATTAGTACTTCGATGACGCCGTCGGCGTTAACTGTGACCTGGCTGGTGCCTGCTTCGACTTCAGGTGGCGCCGCGTCCATCATCATCTCCATGCTTTTGCCACGTGCCATGCGAATCGGCATTGGTGATTGGAAACCGCCGCTGTTGATATTCAGGCTAACCAGCTTGTAACCCTTGCCGCCCAGCGCTTGAGTTGCCAGTTCAGCGCGAGCTTTGAATGCGTCAACCGCACCTTTAAGCATGGCGTCTTCTTTGCTCTTGCGCGTGTTGTCGGCAATGCTGAAGCTCATTGAGCTCATCTGCATGGTTTTCAGCATTTCACCGGTCAGCTTCGATAGCGCCGCAAAATCTGCACTTTCAAGGCGCACTTCAGCGCGTTCGCGCCATGCGATGATTTTCTTACCTTTTTCGTCATACACCGGATAGCTGTTGCGGCTGCCGGTTGCCACGCTGACACCTTGCGCTGCGCGTGCTTGTTTCAGCGCAGCGTTGAGGGTTTGCGTGACCTCAGTGGCAAGCGCTGCAGGGTCGCTGTTTTGCGACTCTGTATAAAAAGTCACGTGCATCAGGTCATGGGCGATCTCTTCACTGACTTCAGCGCGTAAGGCTACTTGGTTGTAGCGGGCTTCATCCGCATGTGCCGAGATGCTCAGCAGGCTGCTGGCTGTTAATAACAGGGCGGTTGCGAGGCTTGGGAGGCGTGACATTGATTGCATGGATACTTCCTTAATTGGCATGTTGGCGCACAGCTTGTGCACTAGGTTCACAAGGGTAGACGGTCCTTGTTGTGGATTCGGGTTAAACAATTTAAAAAAATAATAAGGACGTCACAGCAGCCCTAAAACGTGGCTTACCTACCTTGCACAAGCTCAGCGTTAAAGGCTTGTGCGAGGCTTAGCCGGCAACATGATTATTAAGGCCGCTAAACTGCTTTGAGTGCTTTAGCTCGATGTTGTTCAGCCACTATCCGTTGCAAAGTACATCAACTGCGGCGCGTTGACGCACTAAGCCATTCGGCTGCTTGGTTATACTCGCCAGACTTGTAACAGGCGTTATCGGAGAACCAATGCTCGCACCGGTGCAGTTGTTGTCGGCCAGTCGGCAAAACCTCAGGCGTTTAATTCTGATCCGCTTCCTGGTGCTCGCCGCCCAGGCTGGCGCGGTAGGGCTTGTCTATAAGTCCGGTTTGCTGGTGCTGCCATGGTTTGAATTGAGTGTCACATTAGCTGTTTCGCTGGTCCTGTGTTTGCTCACAACCTTGCGTTTACGCGGCCCATGGCCAGTGACTGAGCAAGAATATGCGCTGCAACTCAGTTTCGATTTGATCATTCACAGCGTGCTGCTGTTTTACTCCGGCGGTTCCAGTAATCCGTTCGTGTCTTATTACCTGGTGCCTTTGACCATTGCTGCTGCCACGTTGCCGTGGCTCTACACCGTAACCTTATCGGGGCTGGCGTTGGCGGGTTATACCGCGCTGTTGGTGTGGTCACATTCAGTGATGGTGCCGCTGGAGCAGCGCGAGAGCTTGCTGGTTTATGGGATGTGGCTGAGCTTCGCAATGGCAGCCGGATTGATTACCTTCTTCGTTGCGAAAATGGCTGAAGAGCTGCGCGGGCAAGACCAGCAGCGCGCCGAACGCCGTGAAGAGAACCTGCGTGATCAACAACTTTTAGCTGTTGCCACTCAGGCTGCGGGCGCTGCACACGAGTTGGGAACGCCATTGGCGACCATGAGTGTATTGATCAAAGAGTTGCGCCGTGAGCACCCCGAGCCACTGTTGCAGGAAGATTTAGCCGTCCTGCAAGAGCAAGTGAAACTGTGCAAAGACACGCTGCAACAGTTGGTGCGCGCGGCTGAGGCAGATCGTCGTCTGGCTGTTGTCGAGCAATCCTGTGTTGAGTGGCTTGAGGTGACCCTCAATCGCTGGCACTTGATGCGTCCCGAAGCGAGCTATCGTTATCAATGCTTGGGTCGAGGTACAGCGCCACGCTTGATGCCGCCAGCTGATCTCACTCAAGCGTTACTTAATCTGTTGAATAACGCCGCTGATGCGCATCCCGACAAACTGGATATCCGTCTGGATTGGAACCACCAGTGGCTGTACCTGACTATTCGCGATTTTGGCGCGGGTGTGCCTCTGGCGATTGCCGAGCAGTTAGGGCGCCCATTCTTCACCACCAAGGGTAAGGGATTTGGTCTGGGGTTATTTTTAAGTCAGGCCAGCGTCACGCGTGCCGGTGGTACGGTTAAACTGTATAACCATGAAGAGGGCGGCACGCTCACCGAATTGAAACTGCCGCGTGCCTATGGCCGTTCGTAACCGTGGCCAGTAAGGAGACAAATATGTCCGAAGAAGTATTATTTGAAGGCGACGAACAGCCGCATTTGTTGCTGGTCGATGACGATCCAACCTTTACCCGGGTCATGGCGCGGGCAATGAGCCGTCGTGGCTTGCGTGTATCGACCGCCGGCTCTGCGGAAGAGGGCTTGATGCTGGCCGAGCAGGATTTGCCGGAGTACGCGGTAGTCGATTTGAAAATGGACGGCGATTCTGGCTTGGTGCTTCTGCCCAAGCTGCTCGAACTCGATGCTGAGATGCGCGTGGTAATCCTCACCGGTTATTCGAGTATTGCCACCGCTGTTGAAGCAATCAAGCGCGGTGCCTGCAACTATCTGTGCAAGCCAGCGGATGCCGATGATGTGTTGGCCGCCTTGCTGACTCAGCATGCTGATCTTGACAGCTTGGTCCCGGAAAACCCGATGTCGGTCGATCGCCTGCAATGGGAGCATATTCAGCGGGTACTGGCTGAACACGAAGGCAATATCTCGGCGACTGCCCGTGCGTTAGGCATGCATCGACGGACTTTGCAGCGTAAGTTACAGAAGCGTCCAGTGCGTCGTTAAGGAATCTCTAAAAAGCGCTGTGGGTCTTAGTAGCTGCTGGGCGCCAGCGAGGCAGCGCGCGGCTTATCTACCTTCACTCAAACCTTTTATGCGACAAGCTTGCTATTATTGTTAGCAGGCTACGGACTTGTCTTGTTCTCCAGATCAAAACGTACCTAGATACCTAGACGCTTGGAATTGGACTGAGGCAGCTGTGTTCGAAATCGTTCTGCAAACCGTCAGTATTACCGCACCGGTATTCGCCATGCTGTTTCTCGGTGTGGTGCTCAAGCGTTTGCGCTGGATCGACGATAACTTCATTGGTACGGCATCCGAGCTGGTATTTCGCGGCACCATGCCGACCTTGCTGTTTCTCGGTATCGTCAACGCCGACATGAGTCAGGCCTTCAAGCCTGGGCTGATTATCTATTTCGTGCTCGCCACAATAGCGACCTTCTGTGTGGCTTGGGGCTGGGCGATTCTGCGTTGTCCTGAGATTGAGCGCGGTATCTATACCCAAGGTGCGTTTCGCGGTAATAACGGCGTCGTCGGCCTGGCCTTGGCGACCAGCATGTACGGTGACTATGGTTTGGCAATCGGCAGTGTGCTCGCTGGGGTGGTGATCTTTTGCTACAACATCCTTTCGGTGCTGGTGCTGGCGATTTATAGCCCCGGCGCCAAAACCGACCCACGAACATTGTGTAAAAGCATCCTGACCAACCCGCTGATCATCGGCGTGGCATTGGCGGTGCCATTTGCCTATTGGCAGATAAAGCTGCCGCAATGGTTATTAGCGTCAGCCGAGTATTTTGCGCATATGACCCTGCCTCTGGCGTTGATCTGTATTGGCGGCACGCTGTCGTTGGCATCCATGCGCCAGAGCAGTGATATTGCGATTGGCTCAAGTTTGATGAAGCTGGTGTGGCTACCCATTTTGGCAACGCTTGGCGCCTGGCTTTGTGGTTTTCGCGATGCTGATCTGGCAGTGTTATTTCTCTACTTCGCCAGCCCGACGGCGGCGGCTAGCTATGTCATGGCCCGCGCCGCCAACGGCAACCATGAGTTGGCTGCTGCAATTATCGTGATGACCACGCTCGGGGCGGTGGTTTCAATCAACGTTGGCCTGCTGCTATTGAAGATGCTGGGTTGGATCTAGGCTTTGATGTTGCTCTGGCCTGTTTGCGTTCAGCGACATAACGGCCGAAAGCATCGAAATCACTGGTGCAGAGGAGTGGGGCGATGGCCTTGATTTCTTCGGTAGGCCAGTCCCACCAAGCGGACTCTTGCAGCATCTGCCTGATTGGTTCTTCGAAACGCCAGCGGATCAGGCGTGCAGGGTTGCCCCCAACTACGGCATAGGCCGGGACGTCTTTGGTGACAACGGCGCCCGCAGCAACTATTGCTCCATCGCCAATGGTCAGGCCAGAAAGAATCATGGCTTTTGAGCAGATCCAGCAATCGCTGCCGATGATGACATCACCATTGCTACCAGTCGCGTCCTTGATATGGGAAAGCTCTTGCATCTGCAGCGGGAATGGGTAGCTGGTTATCCAGTCGGAACGGTGACGGCCACCCAAGTAGATATCAACGCCACCTGCAATCGAGGTATAGGCACCAACATGCAATTTGGTGCCTTCATTCCAGTCATGCACTTTGGGTTTGCCGTAAGTGCCATCGCCAAATGTATAGTGCGGATAACGCTCGCGCAGTTTCACTGTGTTTCGATACAGCTTTGGTGTATTGCGGATACGTTTTCTGGCACTGCGACTAAGCAATTTCGCTAAGAATTTCATTTATATATCCCATCCATAGGATCGACATTATCCCGCTATGTAATAGAAATATTACGATAGTGCGATATCTGTGTTTGTCTGTTGCGGATTGTATCTTGGTGAGCGACCCGCCAGCAAAAGGTTCAGGTGACACGTTAGTTCGAACGACTGTCCAAACCCAAAAAAGCCGGGCAATCAGCCCGGCTTTTATTGCACGATCATCCCAAGCTCAGTTTTTTTGCTGATGCTCATCAATGATTTCCTGAGCCGCGCGAAAAGCGTCGATTGCCGCTGGAGCCCCCGCGTAAGCCGCGCAGTGCAGCAGGGTTTCGCGGATTTCTTCAACCGTGCAACCGTTGTTCAATGCGCCGCGCACGTGGCCTTTTAGCTCCTGCGGGCATTTCAGCGCCGTGAGTGCTGCGAGGGTGATCAGGCTCCGGGTTTTGCGCTCCAGCCCTTCACGGTTCCAGACACCGCCCCAAGCATGATCGTTGACATAATCCTGCAGCGGTTGAGTAAACGCTGTGGCATTGCCCAAGGCGCGATCGACGTAAGTATCGCCCATGACTTCGCGACGTATTTGTTCGCCGTCTAAAGGTGTTTTGCTCATGCTCTGTTCCCCGCTCAAGTCAGTCGCTGTTTCTGCCAGCTACGCACGGTGACAATGATCAAGGTGACCACTGTCAGTGGAATAACATAGCCGATCATCGCGTGGCCAAAGCTTTCAACAATCGGGCGGCCGGTGGCGAACAGCACCAGATACAGGGTGTAGGCACCGTAATAGGCCAAGAACAGCAAACCCTCCCAACGGCTGATTCGGTAGCCGGTGAAGAAGATTGGCAGGCAAGCGACTGCGACTGCAATCATCACCGGGAAGTCGAATGCCAGTGCGTTGGGTGACACCGAAATAGGGCTTGGCGCAACCAGTGCGGCCAAACCCAGCACGCTGAGCAGGTTGAACAGGTTACTGCCGACAATGTTACCCACGGCGATATCGCGTTCACCTTTGAACGCTGCAAGGATCGACGTCGCCAACTCGGGCAGCGAGGTACCGATGGCAATGACGGTCAAGCCGATCACCAGTTCTGACAGGCCCAATGCGCGGGCCAGTGTCACTGCACCCTCAACCAGGAAGTGCGAGCCACCGACCAGCAGCACTAAGCCAACAACGATCAGCAGCAAGTTGATCAGCCATGCATTTGGCTTGGCCGGTTGGTCGAGACCAAACTCGGCTGCAAATTCATCGTCCGCTTCCGCCACCCCTTGTTTGCGGCTGCTGCGCACCAGGAAGAAGGTGTAGGCAACGATGCCAGTGAACAATATTGCGCCGTCAATGCGGCTAAGATTGCCGTCGTAGGCGAGGCCAAACGTTAACAGGCTGGCGCCGATCATTAACGGCACATCCATGCGAATCAGTTGGCGTGAAACAATCAATGGCGCAATCAACGCGGTTGCGCCGAGTACCAGCAATACGTTTGCGATGTTGCTGCCGACCACGTTACCGATCGCCAAGTCGCCGCTGCCACTGACAGCCGACTGCACGCTGACTGCGGTTTCCGGGGCGCTGGTGCCAAAGGCAACCACGGTCAGGCCGATCACCAGCGGTGGAATGCCGAATTGCGCCGCCAGCTTGGCAGCGCCACGTACCAATACTTCGGCGCCAGCCACCAAAAGCACCAAGCCGGCAATTAAATATACAAATGTCAGTAGCGTCATACGGGGCTCCAGAAAGATGCGGCTAGTTTAGCCAGCCGCAGATTTGGCGCTATAAAAAATTCGGGTGATTGGTAACCAGTTTTTACCCGTTGCAACTTCGCTATGGACGCAACAGTTTGATGGATACCGGGGCGACACCATCACGGATCATATCGAGCTGCTCTGCAGCCTTTTTCGATACATCGATAATCCGTCCGCGCACAAATGGGCCGCGGTCGTTAATGCGCACCGTCACGGTTTTATCATTGCGTAAATTAGTCACCAATACACGGCTGCCGAAGGGCAGCGTGCGATGTGCTGCGGTTAGCGCGTTCTGGTCGAAACGCTCGCCGCTGGCAGTTTTCTTGCCATGATGCCTGGCGCCGTAATATGAAGCATTGCCAGTACCAGCGCCAACAGCCGCAGCGCCAGGACTGTCGACGGTGTTGCTGGCGCAACCAGCCAACAGGATGAACAGTCCGAGCAATATCAGTGAACGTTGCATACGGGCTCCGAAAAAGTCGTAGGGTGTGGCAATGCGCAGCTTGCTCACCACGTGCAGCTCAAACAGCAAAGCGTGCATTTCCTTACGAGTAGCGTCGGTTCTGACTGCCAGTGCCACTCATGGTGGATGAGAAAAGCGTCATCCGCCCTACAAGTCGGGTGCACCGAATTGTAGGGCAATGGCACTGCACAGCTGATCTTAAAGGGATCAACCAATTCGCCATGCGATGACTTGTCAGCCTTCGAGCTTCTTTTTCAGCAGTTCGTTCACTTGTTGCGGGTTGGCTTTGCCTTTCGAGGCTTTCATGGCCTGACCGACGAAGAAGCCGAACATCTTGCCGCGCTTGGCTTCTTCCGCTGCACGGTACTGTTCAACCTGCTCAGCATTGGCGGCGAGCACCTCATCAAGCATCGCTTCGATTGCACCGCTGTCAGTCACCTGCTTGAGGCCTTTGGCTTCGATGACCTGATCGGCAGAGCCTTCACCGGCGGCCATGGCTTCAAAGACCATCTTGGCGATCTTGCCGGAGATGGTGTTGTCTTTGATGCGCAGGATCATGCCGCCCAGTTGCTCGGCGCTGACCGGGGACTGCTCGATATCAAGGTTGTCTTTGTTGAGCAGGCTGGAAAGCTCGCCCATGACCCAGTTGGCGGCGAGTTTGGCGTCGCCACAGGTTTTCTCAACGGCTTCGAAATAGTCGGCCATTTCCCGGCTTGAAGCCAAGACGTTGGCGTCGTATGCCGATAAACCAAACTGCGCCTCGAAACGTTCGCGCTTTTGCACTGGCAACTCAGGCAAGGTCGAACGCAGCTTATCAAGGTAGCTCTGTTCGATAACCACCGGCAGCAGATCAGGGCAGGGGAAGTAGCGGTAATCGTTGGCTTCTTCTTTACTGCGCATCGAGCGGGTCTGATCTTTGTTTGGGTCGTACAGGCGGGTTTCCTGAACGACTTTGCCACCATCTTCGATCAGCTCAATCTGACGCTGAACTTCGTGGTTAATGGCTTTTTCGATGAAGCGGAACGAGTTGACGTTCTTGATTTCGGCGCGGGTGCCGTATTCAGCCTGACCTTTTGGTCGCACCGATACGTTGCAGTCGCAGCGCAGTGAGCCTTCAGCCATGTTGCCGTCACAGATACCGAGGTAGCGCACCAGCGCATGGATCGATTTGACGTAGGCAACGGCTTCTTTGGCGCTGCGAATGTCCGGCTCCGAGACGATTTCCAGCAACGGCGTGCCGGCGCGGTTAAGGTCGATGCCGCTCATGCCCTGGAAGTCTTCGTGCAGGCTTTTGCCAGCGTCTTCTTCAAGGTGCGCACGGGTGATGCCGATGCGCTTGACGGTGCCGTCTTCAAGGGTGATATCCAGGTGGCCGATGCCGACGATCGGGTCATCCATCTGGCTGGTCTGGTAGCCTTTCGGCAGGTCCGGGTAGAAGTAGTTTTTGCGCGCAAAAATATTGCGCGGGGCGATGTGAGCATCAATCGCCAGGCCAAACATGCAAGCCATGCGCACGGCTTCAGCATTGAGCACCGGCAGCGTGCCGGGCATGCCGAGGTCAACCAGGCTGGCTTGGGTGTTAGGTTCGGCGCCAAACGTGGTGGCGCTGGCCGAGAAGATTTTCGACTGAGTCGCGAGCTGTGCGTGAATTTCCAGCCCGATCACGGTTTCCCATTGCATCTGAGTGATCCTTAAAATCCGGCTGGCACGCGAGTGTGCCAATCAGTGACTTGTTGATATTGGTACGCCACGTTGAGCAGGCGACCTTCCTGGAAGTACGGCGCCAGCAGTTGCACGCCGACCGGCAAGCCATCGACGAAACCGGCGGGCATCGACAAACCGGGAATACCGGCAAGGTTGGCGGTGATGGTGTAGATGTCTTCAAGGTAGGCAGCGACTGGGTCGTTGCTCTTCTCGCCAAGTTTCCACGCCGGGTTTGGTGTGGTTGGGCCAAGGATTACATCGACATCATTGAATGCAGTCACGAAGTCGTTCTTGATCAGGCGGCGGATCTGCTGGGCCTTGATGTAGTACGCATCGTAATAACCGGCAGACAGGGCATAGGCACCGACCATGATCCGGCGTTTAACTTCGGCGCCGAAGCCTTCACCGCGTGAGCGCTTGTAAAGATCTTCAAGGTTCACCGGGTTTTCGCAGCGGTAACCAAAACGCACGCCATCGAAGCGTGACAGGTTGGATGAGGCTTCAGCTGGGGCGATGACGTAATAAGCTGCAATCGCGTTCTGAGTATTGGGCAGGCTGATGTCTTTAACCGTGGCACCAAGGGATTTCAGTTGTTCAACAACAGCCATCACCGCATCGGCGATTCGGCTGTCGAGGCCAGTGCTGAAATACTCTTTTGGCAAGCCAATGCGTAATCCGGTCAGCGGCTTGGCTAGCGCGGCGAGGTAATCGTCAACCGGCTGGTCGACACTGGTCGAGTCTTTCGGGTCGAACCCAGCCATGGCTTGCAGCATCAAGGCGCAGTCTTCAGCGGTGCGCGCCAATGGGCCGCCCTGATCAAGGCTGGACGCATAAGCGATCATGCCCCAGCGCGACACGCGACCGTATGTCGGCTTGATCCCGGTGAGGTTGGTGAGCGCGGCCGGTTGGCGAATCGAGCCGCCAGTGTCGGTGCCGGTGGCAGCAGGCAGCAGGCGCGCTGCCACAGCCGCTGCTGAACCGCCGGATGAGCCGCCTGGGACACGCTCAAGATTCCACGGGTTTTTCACTGCGCCGTAGTGGCTGGACTCGTTGGCCGAGCCCATGGCGAACTCATCCATGTTCAGCTTGCCCAGTGTTACCGCGCCAGCTGACGCCAGTTTTTCGACCACGGTGGCGTTATACGGTGCTTTAAAGTTGTCGAGCATCTTCGAGCCGCAACTGGTGCGAATGTCGAGGGTGCAGAACAAGTCTTTATGACCGATGGGCGCGCCGAGCAAAGCGCCAGTCTCGCCAGTTGCGCGACGTGCGTCAGCGGCTTTGGCTTGCTGGATCGCGAGGTCTTCAGTAACGCTGATAAAGCTATTGAGTTGCGGATCGAGTTGCTGAATACGCGCCAGCAGGGTGCGGGTCAGTTCTTCGGATGAGAATGTTTTGTCGGCGAGTCCGCGGGCGATCTCGGCCAGAGTCATTGGGTGCATACTAGGCTCTTTCCCTTACTCGATAACTTTTGGAACAAGATAAAGTCCGCTTTCGACAGCCGGGGCAATTGCTTGGTAGTCGTCGCGATGATTTGTTTCAGTCACTTCGTCGGCTCGCAGGCGTTGTGTCGCCTCCAAGGGGTGAGCCAAAGGTTCGATACCGCTGGTATCTACCGACTGCATGTGGTCAATTAGGCCGAGGATGTTGTTGAGAGTCTCGGTGGTTTGTGGGATTTCGCTGTCATTCAGGCCTAGTCGAGCCAAATGGGCGATTTTTTCCACTTCGGAGCGTTCAAGCGCCATTGGATTTCCCTGTGTTAAGCCGCCTTTAAACAGGCCGCCTGAAAGTGTGATTGAGTCGTCATGCATGCGATATGCAGGGAACGTATTTCGCAAACCAGCGGTCAAAGGCCGCGATGGTGGGGCACAAGCCCGGAAAAACAGGCAATCTAACACATTGGTGCCTTGCTCAAAATCCCTTCCATTGTTAGAGTTTGCCGCACTTTTTTTACCCACGCGTTTCCTAGGGTCCTATATCCCATGTTCAAAAAACTGCGTGGCATGTTTTCCAGCGATCTCTCTATTGACCTGGGCACTGCCAATACCCTTATTTATGTTCGCGAGCGCGGAATTGTTCTCAATGAGCCTTCCGTCGTTGCTATCCGTACCCACGGTAACCAGAAGAGCGTCGTTGCTGTCGGTACAGAGGCCAAGCGCATGCTGGGTCGTACACCGGGCAACATTGCCGCAATTCGCCCGATGAAAGACGGCGTCATCGCCGACTTTAGTGTCTGTGAAAAGATGCTGCAGTACTTCATCAACAAAGTTCACGAAAATAGCTTCCTGCAGCCAAGCCCTCGCGTTTTGATCTGCGTACCTTGTAAGTCGACTCAGGTTGAGCGTCGCGCCATCCGTGAGTCGGCGATTGGTGCCGGTGCCCGTGAAGTGTTTCTGATCGAAGAGCCAATGGCTGCTGCGATCGGTGCTGGCCTGCCGGTTGAAGAAGCGCGCGGTTCGATGGTCGTGGATATCGGTGGTGGTACCACTGAAATCGCCCTGATCTCGTTGAACGGTGTGGTTTACGCTGAGTCGGTACGTGTTGGTGGCGACCGTTTCGACGAAGCCATCATCACTTACGTGCGTCGCAACTACGGCAGCCTGATCGGTGAATCGACGGCTGAGCGCATCAAGCAAGAGATCGGCACCGCTTATGCAGGTGGTGAAGTGCGCGAAGTTGATGTTCGTGGTCGCAACCTGGCAGAAGGCGTGCCACGTAGCTTCACGCTGAACTCCAACGAAGTGCTTGAAGCGCTGCAAGAGTCGCTGGCGACTATCGTTCAGGCGGTTAAGAGCGCGCTTGAGCAGTCACCGCCAGAGCTGGCTTCAGATATTGCTGAGCGTGGTCTGGTGCTTACCGGTGGTGGCGCCCTGTTGCGTGACCTCGACAAGTTGCTGGCCCAAGAAACTGGGCTGCCGGTGATTGTTGCCGAAGATCCGCTCACCTGTGTTGCACGAGGCGGCGGTAAAGCGTTAGATATGATGGATCGTCACACCATGGACTTGCTGTCCACGGAGTAAAGCCTTCCGTTTTAGGGACTCTCTGAAAAAGGTAGCGAGCGTAGATAGTACAAGGCAGAAAGATGCGAAAAAGCGGAGTTTAGTTGCCTAAATGAGCATTTTGAGCAGTTTTTTAACGCCGTAATATCGAGCGCAGTAGTTTCTCAGAGTTTCCTTAAACAAAAGCTGCAAGGCGGGCCCCGGGCTCACTTGCAGCTTTTTGTTAATGTCTGATGCTACGAGGACCCGCCTATCAAACCGCTATTTGCCAAAGGACCTTCGCTCGGTGTGCGCCTGCTGGTGCTGGCCGTGCTTTCGGCTGCCTTGATGGTGGTAGATGCGCGTTTTGAGGTGCTCAAGCCTATGCGTAGCCAGTTGGGCGTGATTGTCGAGCCGGTTTATTGGCTGGGCAGCTTGCCGGTGACTTTGTGGGAAAACACCACTCAAGAGTTGAGTTCGCGCACTGAACTTGTCGCTGAAAACGAAAAGCTCAAGACTGAACGCCTGCTGATGCAGCGCCGCCTGCAGAAGCTGGCGGCGCTGACCGAACAGAACGTGCGCTTGCGCGAGCTGCTTAACTCGGCGGCGTTGGTTGATGACGATGTGCTCGCCACCGAGCTGATCGGCATTGATCCTAATCCGTTCACTCACCGCATTTTGATTGATAAAGGTTCGAAAGACGGTGTGGTGATCGGACAGCCGGTGCTCGATGCGCGCGGCCTGATGGGGCAGGTGGTCGAAGTCATGCCCTATTCGGCGCGAGTGTTGCTGCTCACCGATACCAACCACAGTATTCCTGTTCAAGTGAACCGCAACGGCTTGCGTGCAATTGCCAGCGGCACCGGTAATCCTGAGCGCCTTGAGCTGCGTCATGTTGCTGATACGGCCGATATCAAAGAGGGCGATCTGTTGGTCAGTTCTGGCTTGGGTCAGCGTTTTCCGGCCGGTTATCCGGTGGCAACGGTGTCGCAGGTGATCCATGACTCGGGTCAGCCGTTTGCGATTGTCAGGGCGATTCCGACTGCTAACCTCAACCGCAGCCGATACATGCTGCTGGTGTTTACCGACCCACGCTCGCCCGAGCAGCGCGCAACTGAGGCGGCTCAGGCGCAAGAGGCCGAAGACCTCCAGTCGATGCCGTCTGCTGCACCTGCCGAAGGCGAATCAACTGAAACTCCAGCTCCGCAACCACCCTCGACAACACCGCCACAGTCACAGCAAGGAGCACAGCAATGAGTGGTGTTCGTGCACGCAATACGTGGGTTGTCTGGCTGAGTTTGATATTCGCACTGTTGCTCAGCGTTTCCAGTTTGCCAGCCTTTATGGAAATTGGACGGCCTCTTTGGCTCGCGCTATTTCTGACTTACTGGGTGTTGGCGCTACCGCATCGTGTCGGCATGGCAACCGCCTGGACTTTTGGCTTGTTAGCGGATGTGCTTAATGGTTCGTTGCTCGGCCAGAATGCGCTGATTCTGAGTCTGATCACCTTTTTGGTATTAAGCCTGCATCAGCGCTTGCGCATGTTTCCGATGTGGCAACAGAGCTTGGTGTTGATGGTTGTATTTGGCTTGGCTCAGTTAGTCCAGTTATGGCTTAACGCGTTAACCGGTAGCCGTCCGCCAACCCTTACGTTTATTCTGCCAGCGGTTGTCAGTGTGCTGCTTTGGCCGTGGGTCAGTGTCATTCTACGTAGCATTCAACAGCGCCTAGGCGTCAATTAAGCAGGCATTTGCCTTCGACAGGGAGAACTCTGCATGGCCACTTTGTATCTGGCTTCAGGTTCGTCGCGCCGGCGGGAGTTGCTTACGCAGATCGGTGTGCCCTTTATCACGCAAGTCTCTCCAGTCGATGAAACTGTGTTGCCTGATGAGCAGCCAAGACATTATGTCGAGCGCTTGGCGCGGGCAAAGGCGCAGGCGGTGTTTGATCAGCTTGAATCGCCGGTTGAGGCGGTTGTGCTTGGTTCTGATACGGCGGTGGTTCTCGACGGCAAAATCCTTGGCAAGCCATCTGACCGGAACGAGGCGCTGGCGACCTTGCAAGCGCTGTCAGGACGTGAACATCAAGTGTTGACTGCGGTGGCGTTGGTTGCGCGCGATAAAACCAGAGCGGCGGTGGTGACAAGTCAGGTAACCTTTAGATGCATTTCAGATGCCGAAGCACAGGCATACTGGGCCAGCGGTGAACCGCAGGATAAAGCAGGCAGTTACGGTATTCAGGGGTTGGCGGCCGTGTTCGTCAGCCAATTGCAGGGCAGCTATTCGGCAGTGGTGGGTTTACCCCTGTGTGAAACAGCTGAGTTACTCGCAGAATTTGCAATTCCGTGCTGGCAATCGTTGCCAGTCCACACTTAAGGAAGTTGTAGGTCACGGGCGAGCGGGCTCCCCGAGTTTGCAGCTTCATCTCAAAAGAGATGGACGCATGAGTGAAGAAATCCTGATCAACATCACGCCGATGGAATCGCGCGTGGCAGTAGTCGAAAATGGTGTGTTGCAGGAAGTCCATGTCGAGCGTACTCAGCGCCGCGGGATTGTTGGCAACATCTACAAAGGCAAAGTTGTTCGTGTGTTGCCTGGAATGCAGGCCGCTTTTGTCGATATTGGCCTTGAGCGTGCAGCCTTTATTCATGCGTCAGAAATCTCCAGTCGCGAAGGTACTGCCGTCGAATCCATCAGCGCTTTGGTGCATGAAGGGCAGAGCTTGGTGGTGCAGGTCACCAAAGACCCGATCGGCAGTAAAGGAGCGCGCCTGACGACGCAACTGTCGCTGCCATCGCGTTATCTTGTTTACATGCCGCGCACCAGTCATGTTGGCATCTCGCTAAAGATCGAAGATGAGGCCGAGCGTGAGCGCCTCAAGCAAGTAGTGGCAGATTGCGTAGGTGCCGAGGGCAGTGAAGAAACCGGTGGTTTCATTTTACGCACTGCGGCTGAAGGCGCGGGCGCAGATGAAATCCTGGTGGATATCCGCTATGTGCGCCGTTTGTGGGGGCAAATCGCCGGGCAGATGAAGTCCGCGTCTTCGCCCTCGGTTATTTACGAAGACCTCAGCTTAGCCTTGCGTACATTGCGTGACTTGGTCAGCCCGCGCACTGAGAAGATCCGAATCGATTCGCGTGAGACTTTTCAGAAGATCACCCACTTCGTCAGTGAGCTGATGCCGGAAATCTCTGACCGCCTTGAGCATTATCCGGGCGAACGGCCGATTTTTGATCTGTACGGCGTTGAAGATGAGATCCAGAAAGCCCTTGATCGCAAGGTGCCGCTAAAGTCCGGTGGCTACCTGGTGGTTGATCCGGCTGAGGCGATGAGTACCATTGACGTCAACACTGGCGCATTCGTTGGCCATCGCACGCTCGAAGAAACCATTTTCAAAACCAACCTTGAGGCCGCTACGGCAATTGCCCGGCAGCTGCGCTTGCGCAACCTCGGTGGGATTATCATCATCGACTTTATCGACATGGAAGATGAAGAGCATCAACGTCAGGTTTTGCGCACGTTGGAAAAACAATTAGAGCGTGATCACGCAAAGACCAATATCATTGGTATTACCGAATTGGGTCTGGTGCAAATGACCCGCAAGCGTACACGCGAGAGCCTTGAGCAAGTGCTCTGCGAACCTTGCGCTTGTTGTCAGGGACGCGGCAAGTTAAAAACCCCGGAAACCACCTGTTATGAAATTTTCCGGGAAATATTGCGTGAAGCAAGAGCCTATCAGCCAGAGGGATACAGGGTGTTGGCCAATCAAAAAGTAGTAGACCGCCTGCTCGATGAAGAGTCAGGCAATGTTGCAGATCTAGAGGCCTTTATTGGCCGCACCATTAAGTTTCAAGTGGAGACCATGTACTCCCAGGAACAATACGATGTGGTGCTGTTATGACGTACACCCCCACCGAACAGGTTTGAGTTAGTTGGCACGCTCAGGCGGCTGGTTGGCAACGGTTCTGCGCTGGAGCTTAGGGTTCTGTGCGCTGGTGTTAATCGTCACTGCGCTGCTGGTCAGTCTCGGTCGGCAGCTCACGCCATTAATTGCTGAATACCGTATACAGGCCGAAGATCAAGCGCAGGCAGCGTTAGGCTTGCCTGTGTCTATTGGGTCGCTTGAGGGCAGTTTGCGTGGGTTAGCTCCCGAATTGATCGCTCATGACGTGATCTTGGGCGATGGTGCTGATGCTATGCGCCTTGATCAAATTCGCCTTATTCCGGACTTGATAGCCAGTGCAATGGCCATGCAGCCACGGGCTGAACTCTTGGCGATTGATGGCTTGCAACTCAGTGTCACGGAGAACGATGCCGGTGAGTGGCGCGTTGAAGGTTTGCCAAAACAGCAAGACAGTACTGCGATTGATGTCGAGAAGCTGCTTGAGCAGTTGAAAATGGTACGTCATCTTTCGTTGCTCAATAGTCAGGTGACCCTCGAAGCATTTAATCAGCCCGCACACACGCTGCGTTACGTAAACCTGACGTTGGGCTTCGCCGGTGGTCACCAACGCCTTGATGGGCGTTTGCAGTTACCGGATGGTAAGCCGTTGGCGTTGCAGGTGCGCACGCAGATGAACGTCAAAAAATGGCGCGACTTGCAGGCTGAGGTCTATCTTCAATTGCCTGAAACAGATTGGGCCAGCTGGCTACCTCAGACGCTCACCCGCGATTGGTCATTGGACCATCTGCAAGTTGGTGGTCAATTCTGGTTGTCGTGGGCTGACGGTGCTTTGCGGCGTGCTGTGACGCAAATTAAAGCGTCCAGGGTTGAAGGCCACTACGCGCAACGTAAGCCAGCGAACCTGACAGACGTGGTGCTCAACAGTTACTTTGAGCGCGATGCCGATGGCCTGACTGCACAGGTATCCAACTTCACTGCACGCGCCAACGAACAGCAAGTTGGCCCGGTAAACTTTACCCTGCAACAGCATGCCAAGCAGGCTGAAGATGCCGAGACTTGGGCGCTCAGTGTTGATCGCCTGGAGGTCGCACCTTTATTGCCACTGGTGACGTCACTGGCGCCGATTTCGGACAAGGCCCTTGCTGCAATTGGTACGCTAGACCCTCGCGGGGCCCTGACTAATGCCACCCTGCGTTTTCATCCTGAAGCCGAGGGCGATAAACGCGTGGAGTTTGCCACCAATACCGATGGGATCAGTTTTTCCGCCTACGATCATGTGCCCGGTATTGAAAATATTACGGGTAGCGTCACTGGCGACCTGGGCTCAGGCACGATTTTGCTCGATGCCAAAGACTTCTCGCTCGACCTGGCAACTTTGTTTCCCAAAGCTTGGTTGTATCACACCGCCAGAGGCCAGGTTGATTGGCGGATTAACGAGCAAGGGTTAACCCTGCGTAGCCCCTATGTACAAGCCACGGGCGATGAAGGCAAAGCTGCTGCTGATTTTCTGATTCGTCTGACCGGTGATCCTGAGGTTGAGGATTACATGGACTTGCGTGTCGGCATTACTGAAGGCGACGCTCGATTTACTGAAAAGTACTTGCCCACGCTAGTTCCAGAATTCAGCCCAGCGTTGGCCGATTGGTTGAAAACTTCGATCAAGGCCGGTGCTGTTGATCAAGGTTATTTCCAGTTTCAGGGCTCGCTCAACAAAGGCTCTAGCAAGGCTTCGCATAGTATTAGCCTGTACTTTGCCGTGCACGATGCTGAGCTTGCCTACCAGCCGGGTTGGCCCGAACTGAAAGGTGCTCGCGGTGAAGTTCTAATTGAAGATGATCAGGTGCGCATTCGTGTCCCGCAGGGCAAAGTGCTGAACAGTACGGTGAAAAACGTCAATGTAACCATCCCGCTTGAGGACCCGGATACACCACCCCATCTGCAGTTGACTGCTGATCTTGAGAGTAGTGTTGGCGATGCGCTGAAAATCCTCAAGGAAGCGCCGATCGGCACGGCGGAGGTCTTTTCTGGCTGGCAAGGCAAAGGTGATTTAGTCGGCGCGCTGGACTTGGATATCCCGCTGCAAAAAGGCACGCCTAAGGTGATTGTGGATTTCACCGCAAAGGACGCAGACGTTAAAATTGCCAATCCTAAACTCGATCTCAGCCATGTCTCCGGCGCGTTCCGCTATGACACGGCCAAGGGGTTGAGTGCGCCGAGCATCCAAGCACAGTTGCTCGGTCATAAAGCCAAAGGCAAGGCCATTGCTCAAGCTGTTGATGGTCGAGCAACGAGTTTGATTGAGGCTCAAGGGCAAGTTCCGTTGCAGACGCTGACTCAGTGGCTGGCGGTGACTCAACCTATACCTGCAAACGGCAATGTGCCGTACCGAATGCGCCTGAAAATCGATGGTGCGCAAAGCAATTTGCAAATTGATTCTGAACTCAAAGGCTTGGCAATTGATCTGCCAGCCCCTTTCGGCAAGGCCGCGAATGATCAGCGCAGCACAACTCTCGAGTTGGGCCTCGGTGGTGAGCAGCGCAGCTATAAGCTGAGTTATGCAAACATGCTGAGCTTCAATGGCGTCTCTCCAGCCGCTAGTTTTCTCCAAGGGCGTGGCGAGTTGCGTTTGGGGAGTGGAATGGCGCAACTGCCGACCCAGAAGGGCTATCGTCTGCGCGGTTCGGTTGCAGAGTTGAACCTGGCTGATTGGCAGCAGGCGGTCAGCCCGTATACAAGCTCATCCAAGGGTACAGAGTTGCAGGCTTTCAACGATGCGCAACTGAATATTGGCCGCTTTGTCGGGTTTGGTAAAACTGTCAATGACGTTACCGTGGGCGTGCGTCGCTCTGGTCCTGCATGGGCATTGTCAGTCGACAGCTCACTCGCCAAGGGCAGTATCGTATTTCCTGATGCCTCATCCCGGCCAATTAACGCAGACCTTGCCTATATCCGCTTACCAAAGCCTGAGCCAACAGCTGCGGCCGCAACTGAAGCACCTGATCCATTGGCGGATATTGATCCGCATAAAATTCCTTCGATTGATTTCAAAGTGGCTGACATAAAGCTCGGCGAACAGTCGCTGGGCCCTTCGTCTTTGAAAGCCCGCGCGGTAGCCAGTGGCGTTGCGTTCAGTGATTTGAATATCAATCTTGCGGGTTTGAGGGTGACTGGCACTGCCGGTTGGGAAGGTGAAGCAGGTCGCTCCAGGAGCTGGTACAAAGGCCGGTTTGAGGGTGAAGACCTGAAAGATGTATTGCTGGCTTGGGGCTTTGCTCCGACTGCCACTAGCGAGCACTTTCGTCTTGATGTAGATGGCTCTTGGCCTGGCTCTGCACTGAATGTCAGCTTGGCGCGATTCAGTGGCAACATGGACGCTGCTTTGCGTAAGGGCCAATTTGTTGAAGTGAAAGGTTCTGCTTCAGCGTTGCGGGTGTTCGGACTGCTCAATTTCAACTCGATTGGGCGTCGCTTGCGCTTGGATTTCTCGGACCTGTTGGGTGAAGGGCTGAGTTATGACCGGGTAAAAGGTAATTTGTATGCGACTAATGGTGTCTATGTCACCAAGCGGCCGATTACCCTAAAAGGCCCTTCAAGTGACTTGGAACTCAATGGCACCCTGAATATGGTCGATGAAACTATCGACGCTAAATTATTGGTGACACTGCCAGTGACAAACAACTTGCCTATCGCCGCACTGATTGTAGGGGCGCCGGCCATTGGCGGTGCATTGTTTGTTGTTGACAAGCTGCTGGGCGATCACTTCGCGCGCTTTGCCAGTGTCCAGTACGACGTCAAAGGCCCGATCCAGTCACCCAAGATCGACTTTGATAAACCCTTTGAAAAACCCAGGTAAGTACAAAACCCAGGTAAGCGCACTGCTCGGCCTGCCAGGAAGTTGAGAGGGGCGTAGACTGGCGGGTATTCGGTTATTGCTGTGGGAAAGAACATGAACCTCTCAGTTATTCAAATGGTGAGTCAGGACGATGTTCTGACTAACCTGCAGCAAGCGCGCAAGTTGCTTGAAAGCGCCGCCGAGCAAGGTGCTAGCCTTGCTGTTCTACCTGAAAATTTTGCTGCAATGGGCCGCCGCGATTACCGTCAAATCGGTCGTGAAGAGGCAATGGGGCGCGGACCAATACTGCCATGGTTGAAACTGGCCGCCCGTGACCTCAAGTTATGGATAGTTGCTGGCACAATTCCATTACCTGCGGCGGGTCATCCAGATGCTAAACCCAATGCGTGCTCGCTTTTGATTGATGCTGATGGTGAGCCTGCTGCGCGTTACGACAAATTGCATCTGTTTGATGTTGATGTCGCTGACAGCCGTGGGCGCTACCGTGAATCGGATGACTATGAGTTTGGCAGCAAGGTGGTGGTCGCAGATACGCCCGTTGGGCGTCTTGGTTTGACCGTTTGCTACGATCTGCGGTTTCCTGAGCTGTATGGCGCTTTACGTGAGGCCGGGGCGCAGCTGATCAGCGCGCCGTCGGCGTTTACCGCCGTGACTGGCACCGCGCATTGGCAGGTGCTGATTCGGGCGCGTGCCATCGAGACTCAATGTTACGTTTTGGCTGCCGCGCAAGGTGGCCTTCACCCCGGCGGTCGTGAGACTCATGGCCACTCAGCAATTGTTGACCCATGGGGGCGCATTTGCCTGAGTCAGGCCCAAGGCAGCGGGGCGCTGGTGGCGCCGCGAGATGCGGCGGAACAGGCCTTGATTCGCCAACAAATGCCAGTAATGCGGCATAAACGATTTTTTGCAGCGGCCGACCCGCGGCTGCCAGGTTTGGAGTAGTTATGAGTGAGATGCTGATGTCGGTGAGCGATCACCTGTTGAGCCCGGGCGGTCTGACTATCGATAGTTTGCCCGGTGTTCTAGGCGAGTTAGCGGGGCCGGGGATTGATGCGGCCGATTTGTACTTTCAAAGTCAGGTGTCTGAGACTTGGGTGCTAGAAGACGGCATCGTCAAAGAAGGCAGTTTTAACCTTGACCAAGGTGTCGGTGTGCGCGCCCAGTCCGGTGAGAAGACCGGCTTTGCCTACAGCAATGCGATTACCGCAAAGGCATTGAGCCAAGCTGCCGCCGCTGCACGTTCGATTGCTCGGGCAGGGCAAAACGGCTGCGTCCGGGCTTTTAGCAGCCCAGAAATTACCGCGTTATATGCGCCAAATAATCCACTTGATGTGATGGGCCGTGCTGAAAAGGTTGAACTGCTCAAGCAGGTTGACCAAGCAACACGTGCGCTCGATTCGAGAATCAAGCAAGTCACAGTTAGCCTGGCGGGTGTTTGGGATCGGGTCATGGTCGCTTCCACAGATGGTGGGCTTGGGGCTGATATTCGTCCGCTGGTGCGTTTTAACGTCAGCGTCATTGTTGAGCAAAATGGTCGTCGTGAACGTGGCGGCCATGGCGGTGGCGGACGCACCGATTACCGTTACTTTCTTAACGAAGATCGGGCCATGGGCTATGCCCGTGAAGCATTGCGACAGGCTCTGGTTAACCTTGAGGCGATTCCAGCACCTGCGGGCAGTATGCCGGTGGTGATGGGCGCTGGCTGGTCGGGTGTGTTGTTGCATGAAGCCGTTGGCCACGGCCTTGAAGGTGACTTCAACCGTAAAGGCAGTTCTGCATACAGCGGCCGTATGGGTGAGAAAGTTGCTTCGAGCCTGTGCACCATTGTTGATGATGGAACCTTGGCTGAGCGGCGTGGTTCGCTGAGCATGGATGATGAAGGTACGCCAACGCAGTGCACCACGTTGATCGAAAATGGCGTACTCAAAGGTTATATGCAGGACAAGCTCAATGCCCGGCTGATGGGCGTTCGGCCTACTGGTAATGGGCGCCGTGAGTCTTATGCGCATCTCCCCATGCCGCGCATGACCAACACTTACATGCTGGCAGGTGAGAGCGATCCGGAAGAGATTATCCGATCGGTGAAGAAGGGTATCTATTGCGCCAACCTCGGTGGCGGACAGGTCGATATCACCAGCGGCAAGTTTGTCTTCTCAACCAGCGAAGCCTATTTGATTGAAGACGGTAAAATTACTGCACCAGTCAAGGGGGCAACCTTGATCGGGAATGGCCCAGAGGCCATGAGCAAGGTGTCGATGGTTGGCAATGATCTGGCGCTGGACAGCGGTGTTGGCACCTGTGGCAAAGATGGCCAGTCGGTTCCGGTTGGTGTGGGTCAGCCAACTTTGAAAATAGATGCAATTACCGTCGGCGGTACAGGTAGTTAATGCAAAAAACTGCAAAGACACGCCAATCACCTATTGGGAATTGGGTTTCTTTGCAGTTTTAAGGCGCGGGAAGGTCCCGCCCGCCCACCCGCTTGCTTTCGAGGGTTAACGCAGGCCGCGTTTAGTCTCGTCTAGCTCACGGATGTATTTGAAGATTTTACGCGAGGCCGCTGGCGCTTTGTTTTGCGCTGCTTCATGTTGGCCTTGGCGGATTAGCTGGCGCAGGTGTTGGCGATCGGCTTCAGGGTATTCACTGACGAAGCTTTCAAGGGTTTCGTCGTTGCCGTTAAGTAAACGGTCGCGCCAACGCTCAAGGCCGTGGAAGCGCTCGTTGTATTGACGGGTTGAGGCGTCAAGTTGATTGAGCAGGGTCAGAATCGCATCAGTGTCCTGATCGCGCATTAACCGGCCGATAAACTGGGTGTGACGTTTTTTCGCCGAATTAGCTGTGTGCCGAGGGGCTTCAGCCAGCGCAGTACGCAGCTCTTCGGTGAGTGGTAATTTGTTTAGCAGGTCAGGCTTTAGAGCAGCCAGACGTTGACCGAGGTCTTGCAAGGCATGCAGCTCGCGTTTGACCTGGGTTTTGCTTTTCTCTTCGGAGAAGTCGTCAAGGTATTCAGACATGGGGGCGATCCAGTGGAAAACGCCGTCATGATAGCAGTTAGTTCTTGGTTGTAAGCGGTTGAGCCCGACAGGGTGCAGCTCACAGCGAAAATATTTTCAGGAGTAGGTATGAGTTCAGTAGAAGTTGTCGGCCCACAAATGGTCCCGCAGTTGCAGGCTCAGGTGGAGCAAATTATCGCTGAAGCCAAAAAGCAGGGTGCGAGTGCCTGTGAAGTCGCGGTCTCTGTTGAGCAAGGTTTGTCGACTACAGTGCGTCAGCGTGAAGTTGAAACTGTTGAGTTCAATCGCGATCAGGGCTTTGGCATCACCCTCTATCTCGGCCAGCGAAAAGGTTCGGCAAGTACCTCGGCGACGGGAGATGCGGCTATTCGTGAAACTGTCGCGGCAGCATTGGCGATTGCCAAACACGCCTCGGAAGATGAAAGCGCTGGCCTTGCAGACGCTGCACTGATGGCACGAGATCTACCCGATCTGGATCTCTACCATGCGTGGTCGATAACTCCTGAGCAGTCGATTGAGCATGCTCTGCGCTGCGAAGGCGCTGCATTCGACGCCGACAAACGTATCAAAAACGCCGATGGCACTTCCTTGAGCACCCATCAGGGATGTCGCGTCTATGGTAATAGCAATGGCTTCATCGGTGGCTATGCGAGTACCCGACACAGTTTGAGCTGCGTGATGATCGCTGAAGATAACGGGCTTATGCAGCGTGATTACTGGTACGACGTAAATCGTCAAGGCGAACTGCTGGCTAGCCCTGAAGATATTGGTGCACGTGCAGCCATGCGCGCTGTGAGCCGTCTTGGTGCCCGGCCAGTGCCTACTTGTGAAGTACCGGTGTTGTTTGCTGCTGAGTTGGCCACAGGACTGTTCAGCAGTTTTCTGGGTGCAATCTCGGGCGGCAGTATTTACCGTAAATCCTCATTCTTGGAAGGCACAATCGGACAGCAGCTTTTCCCTGAGTGGTTAAGCCTCGATGAGCGCCCGCATATTCCACGGGCAATGGCCAGTGCAGCATTCGATGGCGACGGTCTGGCAACCTACGCCAAATCCTTTGTTGAAGACGGTAAGTTGCTGTCTTACGTGCTCGGTACATATTCAGGGCGCAAATTAGGCATGCCAAGCACCGCTAACGCGGGCGGCGTGCACAATCTGTTTGTTACCCATGGAGCTGAAGACCAGCAGGCGCTGATCAAGCGCATGGGGCGTGGCCTGCTGGTGACTGAGCTAATGGGGCACGGCCTGAACATGGTGACCGGTGATTACTCTCGCGGTGCTGGCGGTTATTGGATTGAAAATGGTGAAATCCAATTCCCGGTTCAGGAAGTGACGATTGCTGGGAATATGCGCGATATGTTCAAGCAGATTGTTGCTGTAGGGAATGATCTGGAACTGCGCAGCAGTATTCGTACCGGCTCCGTCTTGATCGAGCGTATGACTGTCGCAGGTAGCTGATAATCAACAGCTAGGCACTAAAAAAGGGAGCTTAATTGCTCCCTTTTTCATTTTGCGAGCCCTTTCATAGCTCAAGTGTCGGCTCAGAGCATTACTCGCCCTCATCGAAGAAGTTGTTGATCAGCTCGATGATTGCCTCCAGCGCTTGCTCGTCTTGCTCACCTTCAGTTAGCAGGTGAATTGAGGAGCCCTTGCCAGCTGCGAGCATCATTACCGACATGATGCTTTTGCCGTCGACTAAGCTTTGCGGGGTGCGGCCGACTTTAATGCTGCAAGGGTAGCGTGTGGCAACGCCGACAAATTTAGCCGCTGCCCGCGCATGCAAGCCTAGTTTGTTGATAATGGTTACTTCACAGGCGGGCATCGCGGCGATTCCTTAATTGAGGTCGCGGTGGCGAGTCTGGACGTTTTTGAACTGAGCTTTGAGGGCTTTGCCCAACCGGTTGGCGATATACACTGAGCGATGATGACCGCCTGTGCAGCCAATAGCGACAGTGACATAGGCACGATTGCTGGCAGCGAAGCGGGGCAGCCATTTGCTCAGGTAGGCATGGATGTCTTGGTACATTTCCTGAACATCCGCCTGATTGTCTAAATAGTCAGAGACGGGTTGTTCGAGTCCCGAAAAGTTGCGCAACTCGGGACGCCAGTATGGATTGGGTAGGCAACGCACATCAAACACCACGTCCGCATCAACCGGCATGCCGCGTTTGAAACCAAACGACTCAACCAGAAATGCAGTGCCCGGATCTGGCTTGTTTAGCAAGCGCAGTGCAAGGGTATCGCGTAGCTGGTAGAGATTGAGGTGAGTGGTATCGATCTTTAAGTCGGCCAGATCAATGATAGGCTCCAGCAGCAAAGCTTCATCGGTTATGGCTTCGGCCAACGAGCGGTTGTCGTTGGTCAGTGGATGGCGCCGACGTGTTTCGGAGAAGCGTTTGAGCAGGGTTTCTTCGTTAGCATCCAGATACAGCAGGTCGCATTGAACATTGCGCGCCCGCACTTGCTCAAGCAGCTCTGGAAACATGTTCAAATCGCTTGGCAGGTTGCGTGCGTCAATGGATACAGCAACATTTGGGCGAACTGAATCTTCCTGCTGGAAAGCTCGCTCAGCTAGTTGTGGTAACAAGCTGGCTGGCAAGTTATCGATGCAGTAAAAGCCGTTGTCTTCAAGTACATCAAGCGCCGTACTTTTACCTGATCCAGAACGACCGCTGACAATAATCAAGCGCATGTAGAGTCTCTGCCATTTAGCTGTTGTTCTGTATGTCGACAACAACCTGATACAGGGCGTCATTGCTTTGCGCTTGGCGCAGGCGTTCGCGGACATCGCTGCGATCAAGCATGCTAGCGATTTGGCGAAGTAGCTCCAAGTGCTCGTCCGTTGCTGCTTCAGGAACCAGCAGTACGAATAGCAAATCTACCGGTGCGCCATCGATCGCGTCGAAATCTACAGGTGATTCTAGCCTGAGCAAGGCACTGATTGGCGCGTTGCAAGCAGGCAGGCGGCAGTGCGGAATGGCAATACCATTGCCAAAACCGGTGGACCCGAGTTTCTCGCGGGCAATCAGGCTCTCGAAGATGTCTTGTCCATCGAGGTCGGGCAGTTCGCGCGCAACCAAGTTGGCAATCTGTTCGAGAACGCGTTTTTTACTGCCACCCGGCACGTTCAGCAAGGAACGGCCGGGGGTCAGGATATTTTCAAGTCGGATCATAGGAGTTGGGCGATATCAACGGGCCATTGCGCCTTGTTGACGGTCGAGCTGCTTTTCCTTGTGCTTGATAAGTTGTCTGTCGAGTTTGTCGGTCAGTAAATCGATTGCTGCATACATATCATCATGTTCGGCATTAGCAACTATTTCGCCGCCTGCAATGTGTAAGGTGGCTTCGATTTTCTGCTTGAGCTTCTCGACCTCCATAATGACTTGCACATTAGTAATCTTGTCGAAGTGGCGTTCTAGTCGACTGAGTTTTTCGTCGATGTAGTCACGCAGGGCGTCGGTCACATCTAGCTGGTGTCCACTGATGTTGACTTGCATACCGCATTCTCCTTGTTGCCGTGTGTAAGAGACAGGCTGTTTTGCCTGCCGCCGGAACACTTTTGCGCGGAAAAAACTCAGTCATCGAGTCTGGCATTTTCACGCTCTGAATATTTGCAGTATGGCTGCATTTATCTAAGAGGGCGTCAGTTCGATATTGCTTGAGACAATTTTCCTGTTCATCAGCTGCTACATCAATCGCTTGCGTTCACTTGAAGGCGCGATACCGAGAGACTCACGGTATTTAGCAACGGTGCGGCGAGCTACTTGAATGCCTTGTGCCTCCAGTAAACCAGCGATCTTGCTGTCACTCAATGGCTTTTTTGCATTTTCCGCTGCAACCAGTTTTTTGATAATCGCGCGGATCGCTGTAGATGAGCATTCTCCGCCTTCGGAGGTGCTTACATGGCTGGAGAAGAAGTATTTCAACTCGTAAATGCCGCGCGGGGTGTGCATAAATTTTTGCGTGGTAACGCGCGAGATTGTCGACTCGTGCATGCCCACCGCTTCAGCGATGTCGTGCAGCACCAAAGGCTTCATGGCCTCGTCGCCATAGTCGAAGAAGCCGCGCTGGTGCTCAACAATCTGGGTAGCGACTTTCATCAGTGTTTCGTTGCGGCTCTGCAGGCTTTTGATAAACCAGCGGGCTTCCTGCAGTTGATTGCGCATAAAAGTGTTGTCAGCGCTGGAGTCGGCACGGCGTACAAAGCCTGCGTACTGCGCATTCACCCGGAGCCGGGGCATGGCTTCCTGATTGAGCTCAACCAGCCAGCGCTCGTTGTGTTTGCGCACAATGACATCAGGCACCACGTACTCAGGCTCACTCGATTCAATCTGCGAGCCAGGACGTGGGTTGAGGCTCTGGATCAGTTCAATAACTTGGCGCAGATCGTCTTCTTTGAGCTTCATGCGGCGCATGAGCTGGCTGTAGTCACGACTGCCAAGCAGGTCAAGGTAGTCATTGGCGAGGCGCTGTGCCTCGGTTAGCCATGGCGTCTTGGCGGGCAATTGACGCAGCTGTAGTGTCAGGCACTCGCGCAGATCGCGTGCGGCAATACCTGATGGTTCGAATTGTTGAATGCGGTGCAGGACCGCCTCAATTTCGTCCAGCTCGATATCCAGTTCAGGGTCGAAGGCTTCAAGAATCTCTTCGAGGGTTTCTTCGAGATAACCTTGGACGTTGATGCAGTCGATCAGAGTAACTGCGATCAAGCGATCCTTATCTGACATCGGCGACAGATTGAGCTGCCAGAGCATGTGGCTCTGTAAGCTTTCACCTGTTGAGGTACGTGTGGTGAAGTCCCACTCGTCATCGTCGCTGCTGCTTGGCAGGCTGCTGGCACTGGTCTGGTAGACATCTTCCCAGGCGGTATCAACTGGTAACTCGTTGGGAATGCGTTCATTCCACTCGCCATCTTCCAGGTTGTCCACGGTTTGTGGAGCGTCTTGGAAGCTGGTTTCTTGGTAGGTGTCTTGTTGCGCGGGCTGCTCAACCGTAGCGGTTTCGGCACCGTCGGCCATTGGGTCCGAGTTATCGAAATCTTCGCCTTCTTCCTGGCGTTCGAGCATTGGGTTCGACTCCAGTGCCTCCTGGATTTCTTGTTGAAGATCCAGGGTCGACAGTTGGAGTAGGCGAATGGCTTGTTGCAGCTGAGGAGTCATCGTCAGCTGCTGGCCCATCTTCAGGACTAGCGATGGTTTCATTGCAGACCTTATTTACCTGCGTCTCTGCGCAATCTACTACAGGGCGCCTGGGACGCCTCAAGGAAGCAAATTATATGCCTGAACTGCAGTGCTTTGCCTAGATGTTGAGGCTGATCGGTTGATAAAAACCTGGTTAAAGACGGAATTCATGACCCAGGTAGACTTCTTTAACCGTCTGGTTGGCGAGAATCGCCTCTGCGTCGCCTTCGGCAATGAGCTGACCGTCGCTGACGATATACGCTGTTTCGCAGATATCAAGCGTTTCGCGTACGTTGTGGTCGGTGATCAGCACGCCGATGCCCTTGGCTTTCAAGTGATGAATGATTTGCTTGATATCGCCAACCGAAATTGGGTCAACACCGGCAAATGGCTCATCGAGCAAAATGAATTTCGGTGCAGTTGCCAGGGCGCGGGCAATTTCAACGCGGCGCCGTTCGCCGCCGGAAAGACTCATGCCCAAGTTGTCACGAATGTGGTGAATATGGAACTCTTCAAGCAGGTTTTCCAATTCAGCTTCGCGCTCAGCACGGTTGAGCTCTTTGCGCGTCTCAAGAATTGCCATGATGTTGTCGGCAACACTGAGCTTGCGAAAAATTGATGCCTCTTGCGGCAGATAACCAATGCCTGCGCGTGCGCGGCCGTGCATTGGCTGATGGCTGACATCTAGGTTGTCAATCAGGATGCGCCCCTGGTCAGCCTGGACTAAGCCCACAATCATGTAGAAGCAGGTAGTTTTACCTGCACCGTTAGGGCCAAGCAGGCCGACGATCTGGCCGCTATCAATGCTCAGGCTAACGTCACGGACAACCTGGCGGCTTTTGTAGCTTTTCGCCAGGTGTTGGGCTTTCAATGTAGCCATTAATTACTGCCCTTGGGTGGGTTTGTTCTTCGGTTGAATCACCATGTCGATACGCGGGCGCGGTGTGGTCACTTTGCTACCATTGGCGCGGCCAGCATTAACGATTTGGCGCTGAGTATCATAGACAATCTTCTCGCCCTCGAAGGTATTACCCTCTTGGATGACCTTGGCTTGGTCAATCAATACGATGCGCTCGTTAGCGGCAAAGTATTGGATGGTCAGGCCGTAGGCTTTGACGATCTCTTTGTCTGCAGCAGGTTTCTGCTCATAGTATGCAGGGCGTCCGACGGAGGTAAATACGTCGATTTCACCTTTGGTATTTTGCGTAATGGTGACGGTGTCGCCCTTGATTATCATGGTGCCTTGAGTGATAACGACATCGCCGCGATACACTGCGACACCTTGCTTGTCGTCGAGCTCTGCACTGTCTGCCTGTACGCGGATCGGTTGATCGCGGTCAGTGGGCAAAGCCCAAGTGTGAGCGCTTCCTAGCGCTGCACCCAAGCTGAGCAGAAGGGGGAGGGTTTTAACGAACCTCATGCTGGCCTCTTACGTTGGACAGCAAGAGCATCTTGCCGTCATTTAAATACGCTTTCATTCCTTGCGCCGTGGTCACCCCATTGGCTGCGTCGATTCTAACGGCTTGCTGGGTCTGCGCATATTCCTTATCGGGAATTACGGTCAAGCGACTGGTTGTAAGTAGGGTTGGGCGACCTTTTGCATCGGTGCGTTTTACGCGGACCTTATCAATCAGTTCGACCTCTTTACCGCCAGGAGAAACTTCACCTTTTTCACTTTGCACATGCCACGGCAGCTCTGTTCCGCGGTATAGCAGCAGATCAGGTTGCGTCAGATATGAGATGTCCGAGGCTTTGGCGTGCTCTACCTTGTCGGCAGTCAGCTCGTAATGCAATTTCCCATCAGGTTGATATTGCACTGTTTTGGAGTTGACCACATAGAAGTCAATTGTATTTTGCGCCGTGGTCTTGGCCGGCTTATCTGTGAAGCTGTCCGGGTTGATATTCCAATACCCAGCAGCTGCGACGAGCAGCACGCCGAGTATAAGAAGCAATATGTTCAGTGGTTTACGCATAGTATGCAGTTCTACAGGTAGGCTGCTTGAGCCGCTTCAAGGGTGCCTTGGGCAAGCATGATCAGTTCGCAGAATTCACGAGCTGCACCTTCGCCGCCTTTGGCCTGGGTTACTGCGAACGCGTGTTGACGCACAAAAGAGTCGGCGCTGGAGACTGCCATGCCCAAGCCTACTCGACGAATAACCGGAAGGTCTGGCAGGTCGTCGCCCAAGTAGGCGACCTGCTCATAGTTTAGGTCGAGTTCGCCAAGGAGTTCGTCAAGTACAACAAGTTTGTCTTCACGGCCTTGGTAAAGGTGCTGGATGCCAAGGTTTTGCGCGCGACGCTCTACCACTGGGCTATTGCGTCCGGTGATAATCGCGGTGCGCACGCCTGAGTTAATCAGCATCTTGATGCCGTGGCCGTCGAGCGTATTAAATGTCTTGAACTCGCCACCATCGACCAGAAAGTACAGCTTGCCGTCAGTGAGTACGCCATCAACGTCAAAAATTGCCAGTTTGATCGCGCCAGCGCGTTGCTTGAATTCTGGGGTCATTACATTACTCCGGCGCGCAATAGGTCGTGCATGTTTAGCGCGCCAATAGGGCGATCGCTGTCATCGACTACAACCAGTGAGCTGATTTTATGGTCTTCCATGATCTTTAATGCCTCGGCCGCTAGCATTTCAGCGCGGGCGGTTTTGCCATGAGCGGTCATGACTTGATTGATGGTTGCTACACGTAGATCAATTTCTCGGTCCAGAGTTCTGCGCAGGTCACCGTCAGTAAAAACTCCGGCCAGTAAGCCTTGTTCATCAATTACAACTGTCATGCCCAAGCCTTTTTGGGTCATTACCAGTAATGCTTCGCGAAGCGAGGTGCCAGAGTTTACCGTAGGCAGGCCATCTCCGGTGTGCATGACGTTCTCTACTTTCAATAGTAGCCGCCTGCCAAGCGCGCCGCCTGGATGTGAAAAGGCGAAATCTTCAGCGGTAAAACCACGTGCTTCAAGGAGCGCGATAGCCAGTGCATCGCCCAGAACCAATGATGCGGTGGTCGATGAGGTTGGTGCCAGGTTAAGCGGGCAGGCCTCTTTGGACACGCTGGCGTCGAGATTCACTTCAGCCGCTTTTGCCAGAATCGAGTCAGGATTGCCGGTCATGCTGATCAGCTTGATGCCTAGGCGTTTAATCAGCGGCAGCAAGGTCACGATCTCTGCGGTCGACCCAGAGTTGGAAAGCGCAAGCACCACGTCATCGCGGGTAATCATGCCCATGTCGCCGTGGCTGGCTTCGGCTGGATGTACAAAAAAAGCCGTGGTGCCGGTGCTGGCCAAGGTCGCAGCAATTTTATTGCCGACGTGACCTGACTTGCCCATGCCAACTACAACCACTCGACCTTTGCACGCAAGTATCAGATCGCAAGCGCGGATAAAATTGTTATCCAGTCGCGGCAGCAACTCTGCAACGGCTTCCAGTTCAAGGCGAATGGTGCGCTCTGCTGATTTGATAAGGTCGTTTGACTGGTTCATGTCGGTCGGCTAGGCCATGCTCTGTAAAAGCCAGCGATTATAGCTCGAATGCGCTGTCAGCTCATCTTAGAATTGCTTACGCTTTATGTGGTCGTTTAAGTAGGAGTGGTTTGCCGCCTTTGCTAATATTGGGTGCGTTTCCGGGGCAGTGGTATGCTACACCGCTAATTCGGCTCTTAATGGTTGGCGCGGTGTCTTGGGTTAAACACCCAGCGTCTATCAATGGAGGCTGTTCGTAAGGAGTTTAGATGGGCGCCGAAAGTCATTACGCGGTTGAGCTTAAAAACGTCAGTTTTAAGCGCGGTGACCGAGATATTTTCAAGAATATCGATGTGTGTATTCCGCGCGGCAAGGTTATTGGCATTATGGGGCCTTCCGGAAGCGGAAAAACCACCCTGTTGAGGCTGATTGCCGCTGAATTAAAGCCTTCTGCTGGCGAAGTTTGGGTTAATGGGGTTGACCTGCCGACACTGTCGCGCAGTGAATTGTTCGACATGCGTAAACAGATGGGCGTGCTGTTTCAAAGCGGCGCCTTGTTTACCGATCTCGATGTATTCGAGAACGTGGCATTTCCGTTGCGCGTCCATACCCAGCTTCCAGAAGAAATGATTCGCGATATTGTGCTGATGAAGCTGCAAGCCGTGGGACTGCGCGGGGCATTTGAACTGATGCCTGACGAGTTGTCGGGCGGCATGAAGCGCCGTGTGGCATTGGCGCGGGCAATCGCCTTGGATCCACAGATTTTGATTTACGACGAACCTTTTGTGGGGCAAGACCCGATTGCGATGGGGGTCTTGGTTCGTTTGATTCGCCTGCTAAATGATGCGCTGGAGATTACCAGTATCGTGGTTTCCCATGATTTGGCCGAAACCGCGAGCATCGCAGACTACATCTATGTGGTGGGTGATACTCAGGTGTTGGGGCAAGGCACTCCAAGTGAATTGATGAAGTCGGAGAGTCCGCGTATTCAACAGTTTATGCAGGGTGCAGCCGATGGCCCTGTACCGTTTCACTTTCCGGCGGCTAGTTACCGTGACGATTTACTGGGGGCGCGCTGATGCGCAAAAGAACACCAATTGAGCGAGTCGCCCTCATGGGACGCGCCGGTATTGATGTGCTCGCAACGCTGGGGCGCTCATCAATTTTTTTGTTGCGGGCTCTCCTCGGTCGGGGCACATCTGGCAATTCATTCCAGTTGCTTGTCAAACAGCTGCATTCTGTCGGGGTGATGTCCCTGGCAATTATCATTGTTTCAGGTTTGTTTATCGGCATGGTGTTGTCGCTTCAAGGTTTCAATATCCTTTCCAGCTACGGTTCAGAGCAGGCCGTTGGGCAAATGGTTGCGCTGACACTGCTGCGTGAGTTGGGACCGGTGGTGGCCGCGCTGTTATTCGCCGGGCGTGCGGGCTCTGCATTGACTGCAGAGATCGGTAACATGAAATCCACCGAGCAGCTTTCAAGCCTGGCGATGATCGGGGTTGATCCGCTTAAGCATATAGTCGCGCCAAGGCTGTGGGCTGGCTTCATCTCGATGCCTTTGCTGGCGATGATTTTCAGCGTGGTCGGTATCTGGGGCGGGGCGATGGTTGCGGTCGACTGGCTGGGCGTTTATGAAGGTTCGTTCTGGTCAAACATGCAGAACAGCGTGTCGTTTACTGGTGACGTGCTTAATGGTGTGATCAAGAGCATCGTTTTTGGATTTGTTGTGACCTGGATCGCCGTGTTTCAGGGCTATGACTGTGAGCCGACCTCGGAAGGCATCAGTCAGGCGACTACCCGAACAGTGGTCTACGCCTCTTTAGCTGTATTAGGTTTGGACTTTATTCTGACTGCTTTGATGTTTGGAGATTTCTGATGCAAAACCGCACACTGGAAGTTGGTGTCGGCCTGTTCCTGCTGGCCGGAATGCTGGCATTGATGCTACTGGCTCTGCGCGTCAGCGGTCTGGCAATGGGTAGCAATGACGATAGTTATAAAGTCTATGCATACTTTGACAACATTGCGGGTCTAACCGTACGTTCCAAAGTGACCATGGCTGGGGTGACCATTGGTAAGGTCGTAGCGATTGATTTGGATCGTGACAGCTATACCGGGCGCGTCACCATGTTGGTCGACGAAATGGTCAACAACCTGCCCGAAGACTCGACCGCCTCAATTCTGACCGCGGGTCTACTGGGCGAGAAATACATTGGTATCAGCGTAGGTGGTGAGGAAGAGGTGCTAAAAGATGGCAGCACTATTCATGACACCCAGTCATCGCTGGTTCTTGAAGACTTGATTGGTAAGTTTTTACTTAATTCTGTGAATAAAGACGATTCCAAATAACGGGAACTGATAATGATCAAAGTACTTCGTAACAGCCTTGTCGTGTTGCTCGCGGCATTGCCACTGATCGCCGTTGCCGCACCCTCCGCTACCGAGGTGGTTCAGGAAACCACAACTAAACTGCTCACTGACCTGAAGGCCAATAAAGAGCAGTATCGCAGTGACCCTAATGCGTTCTACAACGCCTTGGATTCTATTCTGGGCCCGGTGGTTGATGTCGATGGCATCTCGCGCGGGGTCATGACGGTGCGTTACTCGCGAAAAGCAACTCCGGCGCAAATGGAGCGCTTTCAGACCAACTTCAAGCAAAGTCTGATGCAGTTCTATGGCAATGCGCTGCTTGAGTACAACAACCAGGATATTCGTGTCCTGCCGGATTCGGGTCAGCAGGATCCAGAGCGCGCCACTGTTAACATGGAAATCAAGGACGGTAACGGCACTATTTATCCGTTGGCCTACACAATGGTCAATAAAGGCGGAGCCTGGGTGATGCGCAACATGATCATCAACGGTATCAACGTTGGTAAACTGTTCCGCGACCAGTTCTCGCAATCGATGCAGAAAAATGGCAATGATTTGGACAAGGTAATCGATACTTGGCCTGAAACCGTCGCAAAAGCACGTCAGGCCAAGGGTGAGTCGTGAGTCGGGCAAGTATGGATGAACTGTCGCCCGGGGTATTTCAGCTCTCAGGCGTGATTGATTACAGCTCTGGGCCGCAGTTGCGTAAAGATGGCGGCAAGCTGCTCAAAGACTGCAATGCCAGCACTTGCGTGATTGACTGCGCCGCTGTCGAGAAGTCCAGCAGCGTTGGACTTTCATTGTTGCTGGCGTTCGTTCGCGATGCGCAGAGCAAAGGTAAAAGCATAGTGATACGCCACTTGCCTAAAGATATGCAGGAGATCGCCAAGGTTTCCGAGCTCTTGGATATTTTGCCTGTCGAGCAGAATGACGAAGAGCAAAACGCTGCTGCACCTGCCCCCGAGTAGCCGCAGTCTATGCTTAACCTGCGGATTCTTGAGGATTCGCAGGTTCCCGGCTTTTTTTGTATGATGCGCGACCCGAGAGCTTCGGCTCCGCTGTCGCTAATGAATACGCTGATTGAGGTTGATCATGCAGGCCCTAGAAGTAAAAAGCCTCCTGGAGGCTAAACTGCCGGATACACAAGTAGAAGTTGAAGGCGAAGGCTGCAACTTCCAGTTGAATGTGATCGGCGATGAGGTGGCTGCTTTGAGCCCCGTTAAGCGTCAGCAGCAGGTCTATGCACACCTGAATCCATGGATTGCCGATGGCAGTATTCATGCTGTGACTATGAAATTCTTCAGCCGTGCCGCATGGGCCGCGCGTTCCTAGAGGCAGCGAGACAGTAATGGATAAATTAATTATTACCGGCGGCGTTCGTCTTGATGGCGAAATCCGCATTTCCGGTGCGAAGAACTCTGCTCTGCCAATTCTGGCCGCGACCTTGCTTGGCGATGCCCCGGTTACCATCTGCAATTTGCCGCACTTGCACGACATCACCACGATGATCGAGCTGTTCGGGCGCATGGGCATTGAGCCAATTATTGACGAGAAACTCTCGGTCGAAGTTGACGCTCGGGCGATCAAAACGCTGATTGCGCCTTATGAGTTGGTTAAAACCATGCGTGCATCGATTCTGGTGCTGGGCCCAATGGTTGCGCGCTTTGGCGAGGCTGAAGTTGCCCTACCTGGCGGGTGTGCGATTGGTTCGCGCCCGGTTGACTTGCACATCCGTGGCCTTGAGGCCATGGGCGCAGTGATCGATGTTGAAGGTGGTTACATCAAAGCGAAAGCGCCGGAAGGCGGTTTGCGCGGGGCACGCTTCTTCTTCGATACCGTCAGCGTAACCGGTACTGAAAATATCATGATGGCCGCTACCTTGGCCAAAGGCCGTAGCGTGCTTGAAAATGCCGCGCGCGAGCCGGAAGTGGTTGATTTGGCAAACTGCCTGATCGCCATGGGCGCCAAGATCCAAGGTGCTGGCACCGACACCATCACCATTGATGGCGTTGAGCGTCTTGGTGGTGCACGCTTTAGCGTTATGCCAGACCGTATCGAAACCGGTACCTATCTGGTCGCTGCTGCTGCGACTGGTGGTCGGGTCAAACTCAAGGATACCGATGCTTCGACCTTGGAATCCGTGATCTCCAAGCTTGAAGAGGCTGGCGCTGAAATAACCACCGGCCCAGACTGGATCGAGCTGGACATGAAAGGTAAGCGTCCCAAGGCTGTGACCTTGCGTACTGCACCATATCCGGCGTTTCCTACCGATATGCAGGCTCAGTTCATCGCGCTCAATGCGATTGCTGAAGGCAGCGGCGCTGTGATCGAAACAGTTTTCGAAAACCGCTTTATGCACGTCCATGAGATGATTCGTATGGGCGCGCAGATCTTGGTTGAAGGCAACACGGCTGTGGTAACGGGCACCGATAAGCTCAAGGGCGCGCCAGTCATGGCGACTGACCTGCGTGCTTCGGCGAGTCTGGTGATCGCAGCATTGGTTGCTGAAGGTGATACCTTGATCGATCGTATCTACCACATCGACCGTGGTTACGAGTGTATCGAAGAGAAACTGCAGCTATTGGGCGCCAAGATTCGCCGCGTTCCGGGCTAAGTTTCAACGCAAGTCCCGCCATGCTGTTGAGGTCTGGCGGGTAACGCACACTCAGGTAACTTGTTTTGAGTCTGCGACGTTTAGCTTCTAAGGATTTACAACCATCATGCTCACCATCGCGCTGTCGAAAGGCCGCATTCTCGATGACACTCTACCGCTGCTTGCCGCTGCGGGGATTGTGCCAACCGAGAACCCTGAAAAAAGCCGCAAACTGATCATTCCGACGACTCAGGATGATGTGCGCTTGCTGATTGTTCGTGCGACTGATGTGCCAACATACGTTGAGCATGGCGCCGCCGATCTGGGCGTTGCCGGGAAAGACGTGCTGATGGAATACGGCGGTCAGGGCTTATACGAGCCACTGGATCTGCGTATTGCCAAGTGCAAGCTTATGACTGCGGGCGCGGTGGGTGCTGTTGAGCCTAGCGGTCGCCTGCGAGTGGCAACCAAGTTCGTCAACGTAGCCAAGCGTTACTACGCCGAACAAGGTCGTCAGGTTGATGTGATCAAGCTTTACGGATCCATGGAATTAGCGCCATTGGTCGGCTTGGCCGACAAGATTATCGATGTCGTCGACACCGGTAATACATTGCGTGCCAACGGTCTGGAAGCGCAGGAACTGATTGCCACGATTAGTTCGCGCCTAGTGGTCAACAAGGCCTCGATGAAAATGCAGCACGCACGTATTCAGGCATTGATCGACACCTTGCGTGAAGCTGTCGAGTCGCGACACCCTATCTAATACCCATACGCAGCCCAGTGCTGCGTCCGCCTATCCGTGTCATAGCCAGAATTTTCAGGTGCCCGCGCGGAGCGGCTGGTATTCTTCGGGCGCTTGAGCATTTGCTAATTCAAGAGGCCCGTTATGACTGCTCCCATCGCTATACGTCGACTCAATGCCGCTGACCAAGGTTTTGCCCACGACCTTGATCATTTGCTGAGTTGGGAGAGTGTATCTGACGATGGCGTAAACCAGCGCGTGCTGGAGATCATCGCCGCCGTACGCAGTCGTGGTGATGCCGCACTGGTTGAATACACTCAACGTTTCGATGGCCTTGAAGTCGCCAGCATGGCTGAGCTTATCCTGCCGCGTGAGCGCCTGGAATTGGCATTGACCCGTATTACCTCCGCTCAGCGCGAAGCGTTGGAAGTCGCTGCTGAGCGCGTGCGCAGTTATCACGAGAAACAAAAGCAAGACTCATGGCGCTACACCGAAGCCGACGGTACGGTACTTGGTCAGCAAGTTACACCGCTGGATCGTGCGGGCTTGTATGTGCCCGGCGGTAAAGCAACCTATCCGTCATCGGTATTGATGAATGCGATCCCGGCTAAAGTGGCCGGTGTAGCTGAAGTCGTCATGGTAGTGCCGACGCCACGCGGCGAAATCAACGAGATGGTGTTGGCTGCCGCTGCCATTGCTGGCGTCGATCGCGTATTCACCATCGGTGGCGCCCAAGCCGTAGCCGCGCTCGCCTACGGTACCGAAAGCGTGCCGCCGGTGGATAAAATTGTTGGTCCCGGCAACATCTACGTAGCGACCGCCAAGCGTCATGTATTTGGCAAGGTTGGTATCGATATGATCGCCGGTCCTTCCGAGATTTTAGTGGTTTGTGATGGTCAAACCGATCCTGACTGGATCGCCATGGACCTGTTCTCGCAAGCTGAGCACGATGAGGATGCCCAGTCGATTTTACTCAGCCCTGATGCGGAGTTTCTCGATAAGGTCGCGGCATCCATCGCCAAATTGCTGCCAACCATGGAACGCGCTGAAATTATTCGCAGCTCGCTGGAAGCGCGCGGCGCATTGATTCACGTGGCTGATATGGCGCAAGCCATTGAGGTGGCTAACCGCATTGCTCCAGAGCACTTGGAGTTGTCCGTGGCAGAGCCTGAACAATGGTTGCCACAGATTCGCCATGCGGGCGCAATATTTATGGGTCGTTATACCGCAGAAGCCTTGGGTGATTACTGCGCTGGGCCGAACCATGTATTGCCTACATCCGGTACCGCACGCTTTTCGTCGCCACTGGGCGTCTATGACTTCCAGAAACGCTCATCAATCATCTATTGCTCCGCTGATGGTGCCTCTGAACTGGGTAAAACCGCTTCAGTGCTGGCCCGCGGCGAGTCTTTGACGGCTCACGCACGCAGCGCTGAATACCGGATTAAAAACTAATCCAGACAAATTTTGGCGCGGCTCTGAGCCTGCACCACGCGGCTATGGAGCCTCTGGAAAAGCTAGCGAGCGCAGTAATCTTTCAGAGGTTCCCTAATGATTTCTAGGAGAGCAGGGCAATGAGCAAATTCTGGAGCCCCTTCGTTAAACAATTGGTGCCTTATGTTCCGGGCGAGCAACCGAAGCTGGCAAAGCTGGTTAAGCTCAACACCAACGAAAACCCATACGGGCCTTCGCCGCAGGCTATTGCGGCAATGCAAGCTGAGGTAAATGACCAGCTGCGTCTGTACCCCGACCCAAACAGCGACCGCCTGAAGCAGGCTATTGCACAATTCTACGGCGTCCAAACGTCTCAAGTGTTTGTTGGTAATGGTTCGGATGAAGTGCTCGCGCACGCTTTTCATGGCTTGTTCCAGCATGCGAAGCCTTTGCTGTTTCCGGACATCAGCTATAGCTTTTACCCTGTCTATTGCGGCTTGTACGGGATTGAGCCTGGGGTTGTTGAGCTGGATGAGCAATTCAATATTCGTGTTGAAGATTATGTGCAGCCGAACGGCGGCATCATTTTTCCAAACCCGAATGCGCCGACTGGCTGCCTGTTGCCGCTAGACGCTATTGAGCGATTGTTGGCGCTCAATACTGAAAGCGTAGTGGTCGTGGATGAAGCCTATATCGACTTCGGTGGCGAGACGGCAATTAGCTTGGTGGATAAGTATCCGAACTTGCTGGTAACTCAAACCCTTTCGAAGTCCCGCTCGCTGGCAGGGCTACGGGTGGGTTTTGCGGTGGGGCATGCAGACTTGATCGAAGCATTGGAGCGGATCAAGAACAGCTTTAACTCCTATCCGCTGGATCGCGTCGCAATTGCTGGTGCCGCGGCTGCATTCGCCGATGAAGATTACTTCAAACGCACCTGCCAGGCTGTCATCAGCAGTCGTAATGACGTGGTTGAGGGGTTGCAGCAGTTGGGCTTTGAGGTGCTGCCTTCGGCCGCTAACTTCGTCTTTGCTCGTCATCCTGGGCGTGATGCGGCTGAGTTGGCTGCGCAATTGCGTGAGCAAGGGGTGATAGTGCGTCACTTCAAGCAGGCGCGTATTGCCCAGTTCTTGCGCATTACCATTGGTACGCCAGAGCAGAATCAAGCGCTGCTGGATGCATTGCAAGATCTCTGCTGAGCCTAAGTAAGAAAGGGTGTTGCAGCGGTCTCGAGCATCGAGAACGCTGCATGTCAGCCGTTTAGTTACTGATTATCGGCCGTCTTGGTTGACGCTGGCGGGCGAACGCCAACCTCTGCGGTAAGGTCCATTGGCTTGCCGTTACGCAGGATTTCAATGTGGATCTTGTCGCCAGGTTTAGTCCGCGCCACCTGATTCATTGAGCGACGGCCATCGCCTGCCGGTTCTCCGTCGATGTTCATGATTAAATCACCTGGTTGCAGGCCCGCACGCTGAGCTGGGCCGTCGCGATAAATCCCCGCGACAACAATGCCTGGACGACCTTCAAGGCCAAATGACTCAGCCAGCTCTGGAGTCAGGGGCTGTACTTCAATGCCCAGCCAGCCGCGGATCACCTGGCCGTGCTCGATAATAGCCTGCATCACTTCAAGCGCCAGCTTGACCGGAATGGCAAAGCCGATCCCTTGCGAGCCGCCTGATTTGGAGAAGATCGCGGTATTGATACCGACTAGGTTGCCATCGGCATCAACCAGCGCGCCACCCGAGTTGCCGGGGTTAATGGCGGCGTCCGTCTGGATAAAGTCTTCGTAGGTATTGAGGCCAAGCTGATTGCGACCTGTGGCACTGATGATGCCCATGGTGACGGTCTGACCGACCCCGAATGGGTTACCAATGGCCAGGGTTACGTCACCAACCTTGATGTTGTCCGAGCGGCCCAAGGTGATTGCGGGCATGTCATCAAGGTCAATCTTGAGCACCGCCAGGTCGGTCTCCGGGTCGCTGCCAATCACCCGGGCCAATGTTTCGCGGCCATCTCTGAGGGCTACAACGATTTGGTCAGCGCCTGAGGTCACATGATTGTTGGTTAGCAGATAACCTTCCGAGCTCATGATTACGGCTGAACCAAGGCTTGACTCCATGCGGCGTTGCCTTGGCAGGTTATCGCCGAAAAACTTTTTGAACTGTGGGTCTTCAAACAATGGCACTGCTGGCTTGTTGACAAATTTGGTGGTGTACAAGTTAGCCACCGCAGGTGACGCCAAAGTCACCGCGTTTGCATAGGACGCCGGGCCAGCAGATGCGCCGCGTCGATTATTGGGTGTCTGTCGAACCTCTACGTCGTGGTCAGGCAAGCCAACCCATTCGGGGTACTGCTGGATAAACAGCAAGGCGACAAGTACGCCAACGAGCAAGGGCCAGCCAAAAAAACGCACTGCTTTGAGCATCAAAGAAGTCCTGAGAGTTGCGAGGGGCAATTGAGCCACTTAAGGTGGATCATTATAAGGCGGCTAGCGTGAATATTGCATTGGCCAGTATCAATCTAAGAGGAAACAAAATGGCAATCGCCCTGACCACCCTGATTGCAGAAACCCAGCGATATATGAATGCAGACAGTATCAACGACTACTGCCCGAATGGTTTGCAGGTTGAAGGACGGCCGAATGTGCAGCGATTAGTCACAGGTGTTACGGCTAGTCAGGCGCTGATCGATGCCGCAATTGAAGCGGAGGCTGACGTTATCCTCGTGCATCACGGTTATTTCTGGAAGGGCGAAGATCCATGCGTGACCGGCATGAAGCAGCGCCGACTCAAGGCGCTGTTGAGCAACGATATCAGTCTGCTTGCCTATCACTTACCGCTCGATGTGCATCCCGAAGTGGGTAATAACGTGCAACTTGCTGCGCAGTTGGGCATCACCGTCGAGGGAGCGCTGAACCCGGACAACCCTCGAACAGTAGGTTTGGTTGGCTCACTGGATGAGCCTCAAAGTGCTCGCGACTTTGCCCGCCGCGTGCAGGAGCAACTGGGGCGTGAGCCGCTGTTGGTGGAGGGCTCCGAGATGATTCGCCGAGTTGGCTGGTGCACAGGTGGCGGGCAGGGTTATATCGATGAAGCGATCGCTGCTGGCGTTGATCTGTACCTTACTGGTGAAGCTTCGGAACAGACCTTTCACAGTGCGCAAGAGAATGGCATCAGTTTTATTGCCGCAGGTCATCATGCAACTGAACGCTACGGTGTGCAGGCACTGGGTGAGTATTTGGCGAAGCGCTTTGCCATCGAACATATATTCATTGATTGCGCCAACCCAATTTGACGCTTGCTTAAACAGAGCGTGGGCGCTTTCGACGGCTCGATTGAGCGATTCCTGGGCAAAATACTGAGCATAAAGTTAGAACGTTTTGATCTAGTTGGCGGCCTGAATAGAAGCTAGTGCTGTGCTAGAGTGCGCCCATGTCCACGGCCCGCTGGCCCCATTACAAAGCAAATCGTGAGTAGCTATGCTCGACAAAATGACGCACCTGAAAGAGCTCGAGGCGGAAAGTATCCACATCATTCGTGAAGTGGCCGCCGAATTCGACAACCCGGTAATGCTCTATTCCATTGGTAAAGACTCCGCGGTGATGCTGCATCTGGCACGCAAGGCGTTCTTTCCAGGCAAGTTGCCGTTCCCGGTTATGCATGTCGACACCCGCTGGAAGTTTCAGGAGATGTATAGCTTCCGCGACAAGATGAAGACTGAAATGGGTTTGGACCTGATTGTTCACGTCAACCAAGAAGGCGTGGCTCAGGGCATCAACCCGTTGACTCACGGCAGTGCCAAGCACACCGACATCATGAAAACCGAAGGCCTCAAGCAGGCACTCGACAAACATGGTTTCGATGCTGCCTTTGGTGGCGCACGTCGCGATGAAGAGAAATCCCGTGCTAAAGAGCGCGTCTACTCGTTCCGTGACAGCAAGCACCGCTGGGACCCTAAAAACCAGCGCCCAGAACTGTGGAATGTCTACAACGGCAAAGTGAAGAAGGGCGAGTCGATTCGCGTCTTCCCACTGTCCAACTGGACCGAACTGGATATCTGGCAGTACATCTATCTGGAGCAAATCCCGATTGTGCCGCTGTACTTTGCAGCCGAGCGCGATGTGATCGAGAAGAATGGCACGCTGATCATGATCGATGATGAGCGCATTCTTGAGCACATGTCCGACGAAGAAAAATCACGCATCCAGAAGAAAATGGTGCGTTTCCGTACGCTGGGTGACTACCCGCTGACGGGCGCAGTTGAGTCGCAGGCGACTACGCTGGCCGACATTATTCAGGAAATGCTGCTGACTCGTACCTCTGAGCGTCAAGGTCGTGTAATTGACCATGATGGCGCAGGTTCGATGGAAGAGAAAAAACGTCAGGGGTACTTTTAAGATGTCGCACCAATCTGAATTGATCAGCGAGGACATTCTCGCTTACCTGGCGCAGCATGAGCGCAAGGAACTGCTGCGGTTTCTGACCTGTGGCAACGTCGATGACGGCAAGAGCACCCTGATCGGGCGTCTGCTGCATGACTCGAAGATGATCTACGAAGATCACCTCGAAGCCATCACTCGCGACTCGAAAAAAAGCGGCACCACTGGCGAGGAAGTCGATCTGGCTCTGCTGGTTGATGGTCTGCAGGCCGAGCGCGAGCAAGGTATTACCATTGATGTGGCGTACCGTTACTTTTCGACTGCCAAGCGCAAGTTTATCATCGCCGACACCCCGGGCCATGAGCAGTACACCCGGAACATGGCGACGGGTGCATCGACCTGTGATTTGGCAATCATCCTGATTGACGCACGTTATGGTGTGCAGACGCAGACCAAACGCCACAGTTTTATTACCTCTCTGCTGGGCATCAAGCACATCGTTGTCGCCATCAACAAGATGGATTTGAAAGACTTCGATCAAGGCGTATTCGAGCAGATCAAGGCTGACTATTTGAAGTTTGCTGAAGGTATTGCACTGAAACCGACATCGCTGCACTTCGTGCCAATGTCGGCGTTGAAGGGCGATAACGTTGTCAGCAAGAGTGAGCGCTCGCCGTGGTACGACGGACAACCACTGATGGAGATTCTTGAGACTGTTGAAATTTCAGGTGATCGCAACTTCAATGACCTGCGTTTTCCGGTGCAATACGTAAACCGTCCGAACCTGAATTTCCGTGGTTTTGCTGGCACCTTGGCCAGCGGCATCGTGCATAAAGGCGATGATGTGATTGTCTTGCCGTCGGGTAAAGGCAGCCGCGTTAAGTCGATCGTGACCTATGAAGGCGAGCTGGAGCAGGCCGGTCCTGGTCAGGCGATTACGCTGACTCTTGAAGATGAAATCGACGTTTCGCGTGGCGACATGCTGGTTCACGCCGATAGCCGTCCGCTAGTGACTGACAGCTTTGATGCAATGCTGGTGTGGATGGCTGATGAGCCGATGCTGCCGGGCAAGAAATACGACATAAAGCGCGCCACCAGCTATGTGCCGGGCTCGATTGCCAGCATTGCTCACCGGGTAGATGTTAATACCCTGGAAGAGGGTGCCGCGAGTAGCCTGCAGCTCAATGAGATCGGCAAGGTGCGTATCGCACTGGATTCCCCTATTGCGTTGGATGGCTATGCGCACAACCGCACCACGGGGGCGTTTATCGTGATTGATCGCCTGACCAATGGCACTGTTGGCGCAGGCATGATCATCGCTGAGGCTGTTGGTTCGCAGGGTGGCGTTGGCCATCACGGCAAGCTGGCGCATGTATCGGTAGAAGAGCGTGCGGCAAGACTCGGTCAGCAACCGGCCACTGTGCTGTTCAGTGGCTTGTCTGGTGCCGGCAAAAGCACCTTGGCTTACGCGGTTGAACGCAAACTGTTCGACATGGGCCGTGGTGTCTATGTCCTTGATGGCCAGAACTTGCGCCATGACCTCAACAAGGGATTGTCACAGGATCGTTCAGGGCGCACTGAGAATTGGCGTCGAGCTGCGCATGTCGCACGGCAGTTCAATGAGGCTGGTCTGCTGACTCTGGCGGCTTTTGTAGCGCCGGATGCAGAAGGACGTGAACAGGCCAGAACACTGATTGGAGCAGAGCGCTTGATCACGGTTTATGTTCAGGCTTCGCCACAGGCTTGCCGTGAGCGTGATCCGCAGGGGCTGTATGCGGCTAATGGCGATAACATCCCGGGTGAATCATTCCCTTACGATGTACCGCTTGATGCCGACGTAGTAATCGACACCCAGACTGTGTCGGTTGATGACGGCGTTAAAATGGTTCTGGCGGCATTGCGTGAGCGTGGTGCAATCTAACGAGTGAGCTATTTGCTTGCAGATGCATGAGCCATAAAAAAACCCGCTTAATGCGGGTTTTTTTATGGCTACGGAGCGAATGCATTCGCGTTAGCGTTTGCTCTTCAAACCGTAGTTTTCGTCGAGCATACCCGGAATATTAGCCATTTTAGGCGCGTAATCCTTAGGTGTTTCGTGATCGCGCGGCGGCGTCAGGCGCTCACGTTTGTCACGTTTATCGCTACCTTCATCGGCGTGCAGTGCGGCTAACAACCGTTGCCGAGTCAACTCGTCGAGTGCCAGATTGTTGGTGCCTTCGGTGAGGTGTTCTTGGACGTCTTGATAGCTTTGAGTTAATTTTTTAACCAGATTTGCAGTGGTGTTGAAGTGCGTGACGACATCACTCTGATAGTTGTCAAAACGTTCCTGCAGGTCATCAAGCTGACGTTGAGTTCGGCCAGGAACTGCGTTGGGCGCCAAGCGCGCAACCAGAAATCCAATTGCGATACCTGCAACTAGGGCTATGGCTGGTATCAGCCAGGCTGTTAGCGTCTGTTCCACGAGTCCTTCCTCTCTAAACGGCTTTGCTTTACGTTAGCGGTTGGAGCCTGCGCTGTATAGCGTAATGCGAGCCGGTATGTTTTTGGCGCAGGCTGACAGCCTAGACGAATCGACCCTGCGATGGGTCACGGAGTTCACTCTTGCTCACCCGTGAAACTGCTTTATTTATCCCAGGCCCGAGTGGCCAGCTTGAAGCCCTTTCTCTTGAAGTGCCCGATGCGCGCGGCGTCGCGCTGATATGTCACCCAAATCCGGTGCAGGGCGGCACGATGCTCAACAAAGTTGTGTCGACCTTGCAACGCACTGCGCGTGACTCAGGTTTGCATACTTTACGCTTTAACTATCGTGGTGTGGGCAATAGTGCTGGCACTCATGACATGGGCACAGGCGAAGTCGATGACGCCGAAGCTGTTGCTCAGTCACTGCGCCAACAATACCCGAATTTGCCGCTGACCTTGATGGGCTTTTCCTTTGGCGGATTTGTTGCTGCAACGCTGGCTGCTCGACTGGAGGCGCAAGACGTTGAAGTGCAACATTTATTCATGATCGCTCCAGCAGTGATGCGCCTCGACGACACACTGCTCGCGCAGCGCTGCACGATGACCGTAATTCAGCCTGAGGCTGATGAAGTGGTTGATCCGCAACTGGTTTATGACTGGTCAAGCGCGCTAGACCGTCCACATGAGTTGCTGACCGTGGCAGAATGTGGGCACTTTTTTCATGGCAAACTGACCGATCTTAAAGATTTGTTATTGCCGCGCCTCTAATTAGCAAGCGAACGCCCATGACCACTCGTATTCTTACCGGCATCACCACCACCGGCACGCCGCACCTTGGTAACTATGCAGGGGCTATCCGCCCGGCAATTGTTGCAAGCCGCGACGCTAACGTGGACTCGTTTTATTTTTTGGCCGACTACCATGCGCTGATCAAATGTGATGATCCGCTGCGCATTCAGCGTTCACGACTGGAAATCGCTGCAACCTGGTTGGCCTGTGGCCTCGATGTCGATAAAGCAACTTTTTATCGTCAGTCTGATATCCCGGAGATTCCAGAGCTGTGCTGGCTGCTGACGTGTGTGGCGGGCAAGGGCTTGCTTAACCGCGCCCATGCCTACAAAGCATCTGTGGATAAAAACATCGAGCTTGGTGAGGATCCGGATGCGGGCGTAACCATGGGCTTGTTCAGCTATCCGATATTGATGGCGGCGGACATTTTGATGTTCAACGCGCATAAAGTACCAGTGGGCCGCGATCAGATTCAGCATGTCGAGATGGCGCGTGATATTGCCCAGCGTTTCAATCATTTGTTTGGCAAAGGTGAAGAGCTTTTCACTCTGCCAGAGGCGGTGATTGAGGGCGATGTGGCGACTTTGCCGGGTCTTGATGGGCGCAAAATGTCGAAAAGCTACGACAACACTATTCCGTTGTTCAGTGGCGCCAAACAGATGAAAGAGGCGGTGGCGCGTATCGTTACCGACTCGAAATTGCCGGGCGAAGCCAAAGATCCAGATAGCTCGCACCTGTTCACGCTTTATCAAGCCTTCGCCACGCCTGAGCAGCAAGCGCAGTTCCGTGCTGAACTGATTGATGGCTTGGGTTGGGGAGAGGCCAAGCAGCGCCTTAATGACCTGCTTAATACGGAGCTGGGTGAGGCCCGCGAAAAATACCATGCATTGATTGAACGTCCAGCTGACCTTGAAGACATTCTTCTGGCTGGCGCGGCAAAGGCGCGCAAGACCGCCACACCGTTTCTGATTCAACTGCGTGAAGCGGTCGGTCTGCGCTCGTTCCGTTCGGCGGCGGCGAGCACTGAGTCGTCGAAGAAAAAAGCCAGCAAAAGTGCGCGCTTTGTCAGCTTTCGTGAAGATGACGGCAGCTTTCGCTTCCGCTTGCTCGATGCAAGTGGCGAACAATTGCTGCTCTCGAAGTCATTTGCGGACGGCAAGTCGGCAGGCATGGTTAACAAGCGCCTGCAGTCGGGTGAACCGCTGGATATTCGTGACGATGGCCACGGCTTTGCCGTTTGGGTTGATGGCGAGTGTGTGGCAACCAGCCCTGAATTTGCTGATGCACAAGCGCAAAATGCCGCAGTTGAGCGTTTGCGAGAGGCGTTGGCGCCTGAGTTGGTGTAACAACTCGCTGCTCAGCACGGATAGCTGATTGATTATCTGCGGGGCAGGGCCTAAAGTACCTGCCCCGTTTTTGTTGCTCAGCTAACGAATATGACTCCGCTAGAACGCTATCAAGCCGATCTCAAACGTCCAGACTTCTTCCATGATGCGGCGCAGGAAGTGGCTGTGCGTCATTTACAGCGTCTGTATGACGATTTGGTTGCCGACGGGCAAAACAGCAAGCCTGGTTTGTTCGGCAAACTGTTCGCCAAGAAAACCCAAGCCCCCGTCAAAGGTTTGTACTTTTGGGGTGGTGTCGGGCGTGGTAAGACTTACTTAGTCGATACCTTCTTCGATGCCTTACCGTTCGAGCAAAAGGTGCGCACTCACTTTCACCGCTTCATGAAGCGTGTGCACGAAGAGATGCGTGGCCTTAAGGGTGAGAAAAACCCACTGACTATCATCGGTAAGAAATTTGCTGATGAGGCGCGGGTTATCTGCTTCGACGAATTCTTCGTTTCGGATATTACCGATGCGATGATTCTGGCAACGCTGCTTGAAGAGCTGTTCAAAAACGGCGTGTCTCTGGTTGCTACCTCGAATATTGTGCCTGATGGCTTGTACAAGGACGGCTTGCAGCGTGCGCGCTTCTTACCGGCCATTGCTTTGCTTAAAGAGCACACCGACATCGTTAACGTCGACAGCGGTGTGGATTATCGTTTGCGCGCCCTTGAGCAAGCAGAGCTGTTTCATTGGCCGCTGGGTGCCGAGGCCGAAGCCAGCTTGCACACCAGCTTCAAAAGCTTGTCGCCAGATTGCACGCATGCCGTTGAGAACGAGTCGATTAGCATCGAGAATCGTCAAATCACCGCGGTGCGAGTTTGCGAAGACGTGGCGTGGTTTGAGTTCCGTGAACTCTGTGACGGCCCACGTAGCCAGAATGACTACATTGAACTGGGTAAAGTGTTTCACGCGGTGCTGCTGGCGAATGTCGAGCAGATGGGGGTTGCCACTGACGATATGGCGCGCCGTTTCATCAATTTGGTTGATGAGTTCTACGACCGTAACGTCAAGCTGATCATCTCTGCAGAGGTTGAGCTGAAGGACCTCTATACGGGCGGTCGTCTGACATTTGAGTTCCAGCGTACCTTGAGCCGCTTGCTGGAAATGCAGTCGCACGAGTTCTTGTCGCGGCCACATAAGCCTTGACCCGCTAGCAAATCAGGCTGCCATGAGCAGCCTTTTTTGTGCCTGTTGTTTTGGTGGGGTGAGCCTTGGTGGACAAGCTTCGCGTTGTCGTCCCCTACGGTCTATTCACTCACCAATAGCCTATTTGGAAACCTAGCTGGTGAGTCTAAGCCCGGCATACAGAGCCTTAGTTACCTGCTACACGCTTCTTGAAGGTTGCCAATAGCGTTTTCGCGTGGGCAATTTCCAGTGACTCCATGGCGCTTATCGGGGTGATTGCCACTGCTTGCTGCAGGTGCTTCAAGGCTTTGCTGTCTTCCTCGTCGCCATATACGTAGGTAAGCGCGTTAGCATATTCATAATGACCTATTGGCAGGTCATTCCTGATCGCAAAGGAGCGCTTGAAGTAGGTTTCCATTTTTTCTGTACTGACGCCATAAGTAAGACCGCCAACCATTGAGCCAACCTTACGAATAACCCCGGCTTGATAACCTCCATACAAAGCCAGCGCATAAGGTTGCAGTGGGTCTTTACTGAGAATGGCGTCTAACTCGTCAGGAATCTGCGAGCTATAACCACGTTTTAGTGTAACGGGGATCGACAGCTCTTCACCGAGCCGGGCTTTAGCGTAAATTCGGCCGAACTGAGCAACCACGTCGAGCTTTGCCAGGTCACCGGCTTTGTCGGTTAAGTCGATTACTTGTTCAAGTAGCCGGTGTTTCTCATCTTGATCCGTTTCGAGAAACATGGCGTAGATCACTTGCGAGAACATTGCGGGTATCTGTCCGCCGAAACCGAGGGCCATGCCTTGCTGTTTGGCTTGGGCAAAGTCACCGCGAAACATGCTGCGCCAAGCATCCTGAAGCTTTTCTGCGTACTCACTGGCGAGCGCCTCGGGAGTACCTTGGGTCAACGTATCGGTTGTGGGTATGGATAATATTTGCGGGTGCTGCGTGACCATGCTCAGTACCCATTGCTCATCAGGAAATGGATAGCTATTACCAAAGCCGCGCGTTAGCTGTGGCCACGCCTTGCGTAGTTTGTCGCCGGAATAGTCGAAAGCTGATTGATCGTATGGGAAGGTTTTCCAGTCATCTTGTGCATTGGCAGAGAAGCTGAGAAAGCCGAGAGAGACGGACAGAGCAAAAAGCAGGCTGCGCATTGGGGCGTCCTATTGTTATTTTGGGGCCCTTGCAAGGGTTGCCCCGATCATAGGACGCTGTGTTTTAACGACTACCCATCCAATGGCTTGCGCTGGGAATGATCACTTTCTTAGATGGGGCCGTTTTTGTGTTGAAACTGGCGACGGTACAGGTTGGGTGACAAGTCTGTGTGCTGGCGAAACAAGCGCGCAAAAAAACTGGCGTCGTCATAACCAACTTCGTAGCTAATAGTCTTGATGCTCTTGCGGGTGGCGCTGAGTAGGCTTTTGGCTGTTTCGATGCGTAACCTTTGCAGGTAATGCAATGGTTTATCACCGGTTGCACTTTGGAAGCGACGCATGAAGTTGCGAATGCTCATGCCATGCTCGCGGGCGACGTCTTCAAAGCGGAACTTGTCGGCGTAGTGTTCTTCAAGCCATTGTTGAATTTGCAGGATGGTCAGGTCGTGATGCAGCTTCTGACCACCAAAACCAATGCGCCCCGGGGTGTAGTTGCGTTGCACTTCAAATAGGATGTCGCGTGCCACACCTTGGGCAACACTGGCGCCGCAGAACTGCTCGATCATGTAAATGAACAGGTCGCAGGCTGATGTGACACCGCCTGCGCAGTACAGATTGTCGGCATCAGACAAATGCTTGTCCTGATTTAGGAGCACTTTGGGGAAGCGCTCACTGAACTCTTCAAAGAAGCGCCAATAGGTGGTTGCCTCCTTGCCATCAAGCAGTCCGGCCTGGGCCATCCAGAAAACGCCAGTGGCTTCCCCGCAAATAGCGCTGCCCGCCGCGTGACACTCCTGAAGCCAGTTGAGTACGTTGGGATGGCGATGGCGTAGGGCGTCAAAATCATCCCAAAATGCAGGCAGGATGATTACATCCGCCGGCTTGAGGCCGCTGTCGACGGGGATAATCACGTCACTAAAACTGCGTACAGGAAGGCCGTCGGGACTGACTAAGTGGATCTCAATAGTTGGGGTCAGGCCCAAGCCTTGCTGCTTGCCGTGGCGCAGGCTGGCCATGTGGAAGAAGTCTTTGGCTTGCAGCACGGTTGAGGCGAACACACCGGTGGTGGCCAAAATGCACACGCGCTTGAGCGGAGTGGGGTGTTGAGTCGTCATGGTTTATTTATTCTTATTTAATACGGCGTTTAGCTAGGGCAGTGCAGGGCAGGTTTGCTTGGTCACTGGCCAATGTGTTTCTGGGCGTCATCATTGTCACTTGCTGGCGCTGCATTAGGGGCGATTTGGTCAAGTAACGGCTTGATCGTCTTATTTTTTGGCGCTTGTGTCCAGTGTGACTATTGGGGCTACTGTCCTAAAGTCTCACCACGCTCAATACAATGACCAATCAGGTGCAAGCATGATTCCAAGAACAATATACAGCTCTGACCACGAACTTTTTCGCGACAGCGTGCGCAAGTTTTTTGAGCAGGAAGCGGTGCCTTTTCATGCGCAGTGGGAAAAGGACGGCCATATCGATCGGGCGCTGTGGAACAAGGCGGGTGAGGCTGGAATGCTTTGTTCGCACATTCCAGAGGAGTACGGCGGTATCGGTGCGGATTTTCTGTATAGCGCTGTAGTGATTGAGGAAGTAGGGGCGCTGGGATTGACTGGAGTTGGCTTTTCACTGCACTCGGATATTGTTGCGCCTTACATTCTGCATTACGGCTCAGAAGCGCTAAAGCAAAAGTATCTGCCGAAGATGGTCACTGGTGAAATTGTCACGGCCATCGCCATGACTGAACCGGGTGCGGGCTCGGATTTGCAGGGCGTAAAAACCACTGCAGTGCTCGATGGTGATGAGTACGTTATCAATGGTTCAAAGACCTTTATCACTAACGGCTTTCTCGCTGACCTGGTGGTTGTCGTAGCTAAAACCGATCCGGCGGCTGGCGCTAAAGGCACCAGCTTGTTCCTGGTTGAGGCGAATACGCCGGGTTTCGCGAAAGGTAAACGCTTGGAAAAAGTCGGAATGAAGGCTCAGGACACTTCTGAACTATTTTTCCAGGATGTCCGCGTGCCGAAAGAAAACCTTTTGGGTCAAGCGGGGATGGGGTTTGCTTATCTGATGCAGGAGCTGCCGCAGGAGCGTCTTACTGTCGGAATTGGTGCGCTGGCATCAGCTCAGGCCGCGTTGCAGTGGACGCTTGAGTACACGCGTGAGCGCAAGGCGTTCGGCAAAGCTGTCGCTGACTTTCAGAATACCCGTTTTAAATTGGCTGAAATGGCCACCGAGATTCAGATCGGCAAAGTATTTGTTGATCGCTGTCTTGAGCTGCATTTGCAGGGCAAACTCGATGTACCAACGGCGGCAATGCTCAAATATTGGGGTACGGATTTGCAGTGCAAAGTGCTCGATGAGTGCGTGCAACTGCATGGTGGCTATGGCTATATGTGGGAATATCCAGTTGCGCGGGCATGGGCAGATGCTCGGGTGCAGCGGATTTATGCTGGCACCAATGAAATCATGAAAGAGATTATTGCGCGCTCGCTTTAAACATGGCGCTGTAATAGAAAAAATCCCGGCTCTTGCCGGGATTTTTATTGGGCTGGATTAAAGCGGAGACCTACGGCGCGGGGTTGGGTTGCGATTTGTGAATGGCGTCGATTTCTGTAAGTACTTCGCTAGATAGCGTGATTTCGCTGCTTTTAAGGTTGCTTTCCAGTTGTTCTATCGATGTTGCACCGATGATGTTGCTGGTGACAAAAGCCCGAGAGGTGACAAATGCCAGCGCCATTTGCGCAGGGTCGAGATTGTGTTCCTGGGCCAAGGCAACATAGCGCGCACAGGCAGACTCGGATTCAGAGCTGCTGTAGCGAGCGAAACGGCTGAACAGGCTCAGGCGTGCACCTTCGGGGCGTGCCCCGTTGGCGTATTTGCCTGAGAGCATGCCAAATGCCAGTGGCGAGTAAGCCAGTAAGCCGCACTGTTCGCGAATTGCAATTTCAGCAAGGCCTACTTCAAAGCTACGGTTGAGTAAGTTATACGGGTTTTGGATCGACACACTGCGCGGCCAGCCGCGATTTTCAGCCAACTCGAGAAACTTCATGGTGCCCCATGGTGTTTCATTGGATAGGCCAATGTGGCGGATCTTGCCTGCTTTGACCTGTTCGTCGAGCGCTTCGAGCACCTCTTCCAGTGGCGTGAAGTCGGTGTCTTGATGCTTGTAGTCGAGTTGGCCGAAGAAATTGGTCGGGCGCTCAGGCCAATGCAACTGATAGAGGTCGATCCAGTCGGTTTGCAGACGTTTAAGGCTTGCGTCCACTGCCGCGGTGATGTGCTCGCGGTTGTGTTTGAGCTTGCCGTCACGAATATAGTCGATGCCATTGCCGGGTCCGCTGATCTTGCTGGCCAGGACCCAGTCTGCGCGATCGCCGGTTTTGGCAAAGTATTCACCGATGATCTGCTCAGTCTTGCTGTAGGTTTCCGCTCGCGGCGGCACGGGGTACATTTCAGCGGTGTCGATAAAGTTGACGCCGTAAGCCTTGGCTCGCTCAATCTGCGCGAAGCCCTCGTCGCGGGTGTTCTGCTCGCCCCACGTCATGGTTCCTAGGCATATGGCGCTAACTGAGATGTCTGTTTTGCCTAGTTTGCGAAAATCCATTACTTCGTCCTCTGGAAAAAGAGTTATACAATCAGGTTGCTAATTTTTTCGCAATCTGCATAATTGCGCAGCTCTTTCTGCAGTGGAAGTGATGCGCCGTCTGCCGAAGAAATCTTGCCGTGTAACGGACGCGCTGACCCGAGCCCCCGATAGCGTCTGTCTCCGGCTGCCTTTGACCTTGTCAAAGTACGCACTATTCAGTAAGATCCGCCGTCTTATTTATCAGGGCGGCCCCTGAGGCTATAAAGAATGAAAACTTTTACTGCTAAACCAGAAACAGTTAAGCGCGACTGGTTTGTCGTCGACGCTGCTGGTCAGACCCTGGGTCGTCTGGCTACCGAAATCGCTACTCGTCTGCGTGGCAAGCACAAACCTGAGTACACTCCGCACGTTGATACTGGCGACTACATCGTCGTAATCAATGCTGAGCAGGTACGTGTTACCGGTGCCAAGACTACCGATAAAATGTATTACTCTCACTCCGGTTTCCCGGGTGGCATCAAGTCGATCAACTTCGAAAAGTTGATCGCCAAGGCGCCAGAACGCGTGATCGAGACCGCGGTTAAAGGCATGCTGCCGAAGAACCCGTTGGGTCGCGACATGTACCGTAAGCTGAAAGTCTATGCGGGCGCTGCTCACCCTCATACTGCTCAGCAGCCCCAAGAACTGAAGATTTAACGGAATAGTTCATTATGTCGGCGACTCAAAATTACGGCACTGGCCGTCGCAAAACTGCAACCGCACGCGTTTTCCTGCGTCCGGGTAACGGCAGTATCTCTATCAACAATCGCACTCTTGATACGTTCTTCGGTCGCGAAACTGCCCGCATGGTAGTTCGTCAGCCGCTGGAACTGACCGAGATGACCGAAAAGTTTGACATCTTCGTTACCGTCGTTGGCGGTGGTGTAAGTGGTCAAGCTGGCGCTATCCGCCACGGTATCACTCGTGCATTGATGGATTATGACGAAACTCTGCGTCCGGCTCTGCGTAAAGCAGGCTTCGTGACTCGTGATGCTCGTGAAGTTGAACGTAAGAAGGTTGGTCTGCGTAAAGCGCGTAAGCGTCCGCAGTACTCGAAGCGTTAATTCGCTACTTGCGTTCAAAAGCGCCCAGTTTCCTTTCGGAGCTGGGCGTTTTTTATGGGTGCTAAACTAGTCTGCGACATCGTGACGCATACATGGATTGCGCGCGTGCTAAGGTGTTTAGAGCTTTTGCTGGGGTAATTAACCTTGTCACAAAAGGGGCTTTTCTTTACCATTTGGCGAATTTTTTGCGCGACCAGAATTTTACTTAGTATAGGCCTGAATAACAGGCCACAAAGCTGATGGGAGACGACTGAATGAGCAATGACGGCGTGAATGCAGGCCGGCGTCGCTTCCTCGTAGCGGCCACCTCTGTGGTGGGTGCTGCAGGAGCGGTGGGTGCCGCGGTCCCGTTCGTGGGGTCATGGTTCCCAAGCGCTAAGGCCAAGGCTGCCGGTGCACCTGTGAAGGTGAACGTAAGCAAGGTCGAGCCGGGGCAGCAGATGATTGCTGAATGGCGGGGGCAGCCGGTGTTTATCGTGCGCCGCACTGAGGAAATTCTCGGTAACCTGACCAAACTCAATGACCGCGTGGCAGACCCTGAGTCGAAGGCCTCTGTACAGCCTGAGTATGTGGATCCGGTGACTCGTTCGATCAAGCCGGAAATACTGATCCTTGTTGGTATTTGCACGCACTTGGGTTGCTCGCCGACTTTCCGTCCAGAAGTTGCACCGGCAGATTTGGGACCAGATTGGTTGGGCGGCTATTTCTGCCCTTGCCATGGTTCGCACTATGACTTGGCGGGTCGCGTATACAAGTCGCAGCCTGCTCCGTTGAATCTGCCAGTGCCGCCATATTCATATGACTCGGATGACATTGTCACCGTTGGCGTGGATCAGGAGAAAGCTTGATGAGCAAGTTCATGGAATGGGTTGACGCCCGCTTTCCCGCCACAAAAATGTGGGAAGACCACCTCAGCAAGTACTACGCACCGAAGAACTTCAATTTCTTCTACTTTTTTGGCTCGTTGGCCCTGTTGGTTCTGGTAAACCAGATACTGACGGGTGTTTGGCTGACCATGAGCTACACGCCGTCAGCTGAAGAAGCGTTTGCTTCGGTCGAATACATCATGCGTGATGTCGACTATGGTTGGATCATCCGTCTGATGCACTCAACCGGTGCTTCGGCATTCTTTGTTGTAGTCTATCTGCATATGTTCCGCGGCCTGCTGTACGGCTCATATCAGAAGCCTCGTGAGCTGGTTTGGGTCTTCGGTATGCTGATTTATCTGGCACTGATGGCTGAAGCCTTCATGGGTTATCTGTTGCCGTGGGGTCAGATGTCATACTGGGGCGCCCAGGTAATTATCTCGCTGTTCGGCGCGATCCCGGTTATCGGTGACGACCTGACTCAGTGGATTCGTGGTGACTACCTGATTTCCGGGATCACTCTGAACCGCTTCTTCGCCTTGCATGTTGTGGCCCTACCGATTGTGATTCTCGGTCTGGTTGTCCTGCATATTCTGGCGTTGCATGAAGTCGGTTCTAACAACCCGGATGGCGTGGACATCAAGAAAAAGAAAGATGAAAACGGCATTCCTCTTGATGGCATCCCGTTCCATCCGTACTACACAGTGAAAGACATCGTGGGTGTCGTGGTGTTCCTGTTTGTCTTCTGCGCGATTATCTTCTTCTTCCCTGAAATGGGTGGCTACTTCCTTGAGAAGCCAAACTTTGAAGTGGCTAACGCATTCAAGACCCCAGAACACATTGCCCCGGTTTGGTACTTCACGCCGTTCTACGCAATTCTTCGGGCCGTTCCTGACAAGCTCCTGGGCGTAATCGCCATGGGTGCAGCCATCGCTGTGTTGTTCGTGTTGCCTTGGCTGGACCGTAGTCCTGTCAAATCGATGCGCTACAAAGGTTGGTTGAGTAAGATCTGGCTGCTGGTGTTCTGCATCTCGTTCGTCATCCTTGGTGTTCTGGGGGTGTTGGCGCCGAACCCAACGCGTACGTTGATCTCGCAGATTTGTACTTTCCTGTATTTCGCGTACTTCATTCTGATGCCGTTCTACACCAGGATGGAAAAAACCAAACCGGTTCCGGAAAGGGTGACTGGCTGATGAAAAAACTATTTGCTGCAATGATCATGGCGTTGCTGCCGGTATTCGCTTTCGCAAGTGCTGGGGGAGCTCTCCCGCACAAGATCGATGTCGATCTGACAGATAAAGCTGCTATGCAAGATGGTGCGCGAACCTTTGCAAACTATTGCATGGGTTGTCACGGCGCTAAGTTCCAGCGTTATGAGCGTGTTGCCGATGATATTGGTGTTCCGCACGAAGTCATGCTCGAAAACCTTGTTTTCACTGGCGGTAAGATCGGTGATCACATGCAGAGCAGCATGCGCTCTGAAGATGCCAAGGGCTGGTTCGGCGCTGCGCCGCCGGATCTGACTCTGGTTGCACGTGTGCGTGGTAATGATTGGTTGTACAGCTATCTGCTTAGCTTCTACGAAGACCCTAGTCGTCCAATGGGTGCAAACAACACCGTTTTCCATAATGTCGGCATGCCTAACGTTCTGGTTGGATTGCAGGGTCGTCAATACATGGGCTGCAAGCAGGTTCAGGTGGTCGAGGATGGTAAGAAGCAATACGATCCGTTGACCGGTACTCCGATTACCCATAAAGCTTGTGATCAACTGGTTGTCGAGCCTAAAACCGGTTCGCTGTCAGAAGAAGAGTTTGATGAGAAGGTCAGGAACCTGGTGACCTTCCTTGCTTACTCGGCAAATCCGGTAAAACTGGAAAGTCAGCGTATCGGCACCTACGTTCTGCTGTATCTTGCCTTCTTCTTTGTATTTGCTTACTTGTTGAAGCGTGAATACTGGAAGGACGTGCATTAATCTGCATTTGTCTGCTGTTGACCTGCGCGCCCTACTGGGCGCGCAGGTTTTTCTGCTTCATATAACTTTATAAGCGAGGAGGACCGCCATGGGCGTGACCAATCGGTTGGCCTGTTACTCCGACCCCGCCGACCACTATTCCCACCGCGTACGTATTGTGCTCGCCGAGAAGGGTGTCAGCGCCGAGATCATCACTGTCGAGCCGGGTCGTTACCCGCCGAAGCTGCTTGAGGTGAATCCTTACGCCAGCTTGCCGACTCTGGTTGATCGTGATTTGGCGTTGTATGAGTCGACTGTGGTAATGGAATACTTGGATGAGCGTTATCCGCACCCGCCACTGTTGCCGGTTTATCCGGTAGCTCGTGCCAACAGTCGTTTGTTGATTCATCGCATCCAGCGCGACTGGTGTGCCTTGGTTGACTTGATTCTTGATCCGCGCAGTAAAGAGCCAGCCCGCGTGCAAGCGCGCAAGGAGCTGCGTGAGAGCCTGACGGGTGTGTCTCCGTTGTTTGTCGACAAGCCTTACTTTCTCAGTGATGAGCTGAGCTTGGTAGACTGTTGCTTGTTGCCAATTCTATGGCGTCTGCCGGTGTTGGGTATTGAGTTGCAAAAACCTGCTAAACCGCTGCTCGAATATATGGAGCGGCAGTTCGCCCGTGAGGCCTTCCAGGCCAGCCTGTCCACGGTTGAGCGTGATATGCGTTAACGCGCGAGGAGAGACCTATGAACTCGAGTCGTCCCTATCTGGTTCGTGCTCTGTATGAGTGGATCGTTGATAACGACTGCACTCCACACTTGTTGGTGAATGCTGAGTATCCGGGCGTGCAAGTGCCGTCGGGTTTTGCCAGTGATGGGCAGATTGTGCTCAATGTGTCGCCCAGTGCAGTTCGTCACTTGCATATGGATAACGAGGCAGTGAGTTTTGAGGGGCGCTTTGGTGGTGTGGCGCATACGCTATACGTACCTGGGCCGTCGATTCTTGCTGTTTACGCAAGGGAAAACGGTCAGGGCATGGTCTTTGATTTGGAGGCGCCGGCGGCTGATGAAGAAGTAGTTGAGGGTCCTGAAGATCAGGGGCCGCCTGAGACTGATCCGCCACGTCCAAGTGGTAGACCAAGCTTGAAGGTTGTGAAATAGCGACCACGAAGCAAATAAAAAGGCGATCCGAAGATCGCCTTTTTTGTGCCCGTACGATACTAGTTGATGTACTGGAACAGCATGATGACTTTCTGTACACCTGACACGCCCTGTACCACTTGCGTGGCGCTCTGGGCTTCCTGACGCGTTACCAGACCGAGCAGGTAAACAATGCCGTTCTCGGTGATCACCTTGATGTTGGTGCTGGGTACGTTGCTGTTGGCGAGCATTTCAGTCTTGATTTGTGCGGTTAGCAACGAATCGTTACTGCGCGCGATCAGCGAAGTCGGCGGCAGAATTTGCAGCTCGTTATAAACCTTTTTCACGCCTTGAACGCTGTTGGCTGCTTTTTCGGCCGTTTGCTTGAGTTCTTCGCGCGGGGTTTGCCCGGCCAAAAGGACGATGCCGTTGTAGCTGCTGACAACGATATGCGAAGTCGGGCTGGTCAGGTCAGGGCTGGCTTTCTGTACTGCGCTACGTACGTCAGGATCGAGCAGCTTGTCGTCAATTGAGTTGCCGATGCTGCGGTTGCTGCAGCCGCTAACCAAAAGGGTAAGCGCCAATGCTGCAATAGTCAGTGGTGAACGGATCATTCTTCACTCCCAAATAGTAGGCTGTCGATAAGGTCGCACAAGCAGTGGATGGTCAGAAGGTGGACTTCCTGTATGCGTGCGGTGGATTGTGCCGGGACGCGGATTTCTACGTCCTCTGGCAATAATAGTGAGGCCATATTGCCTCCGTCGCGGCCAGTGAGTGCTACTACCGTCATTTCACGGTCATGCGCAGCCTGAATGGCCTGGATAACGTTGGCCGAGTTGCCGCTGGTGGAGATTGCCAAGAGCACGTCTCCAGGCTGGCCTAGCGCGCGTATTTGTTTGGAGAAAATCTCGTTATAGCTGTAATCATTGGCAATCGAGGTGATTGTCGAGCTATCGGTGGTCAATGCAATTGCTGGCAGGCTAGGCCGCTCTCGTTCAAAGCGATTGAGTAGCTCGGAAGAAAAGTGCTGAGCATCGCCAGCTGATCCGCCATTGCCGCATGAGAGGATTTTGCCCTCGTTCAGCAGGGCGTTAACCATCGCCATGCTGCCTTGCTCGATGAGTGGCGCAAGGACTTCCATTGCCTGCTGTTTAGTGTCAATGCTGGCTTGGAATAACTGGTGAATACGGGCTTGCATGTCCATCGAAGATGTCACCTTAAGTTTTGCGGGTGCAGAAATATAAATGGGTCAGGGTGCTGCCTTATTGTGACCATGAATGGTTAAGGGGTTCACGTATCAAACGCGTTTTTAATCCAATTCAATTGCAATTTGTCTTTGCTGTCTGCGCTTATGGCGACGACGTCAAAGCGGCAGGGGTATTGGTTCCAGCGTGATTCTTGCTGCAGAAAAGACATGGCCGCTTGCGTGAGTTTGTTGCGCTTGCGGGTGTCGACGCTTTCTGCTGCACCGCCCCAAGCTTTGTGGTGACGGTAGCGAACTTCGACAAATACTACTGTATCGGTGTCGAGCATGACCAGATCAAGCTCGCCACGCCTGCACCTCCAGTTTTTAGCGATGAGGCGCAGGCCGTGTCTTTCAAGGTGTTGACGCGCGATGGCCTCAGCAGCGTTGCCGCTGCTTTTGCTGCTGGTGCGATCAATCAAGCGGGGTGTCGGGCAGGCGCTGGATCTGGCCGCCAGTGAATTGTGCCCAGGGTAATTGGCGTTCAATTCGCTGGTCGGGGCCAAGGCTGAGGCTGCCGGTCAGGCCGTCAATGCGTGTGCTTGGCAGGGCTTTCAGTTGCTCCAGGCGCGGCGCGAGCGTGAAGGCGTCTGCACCCATTGCATAAAGGCGGCCAAGGCTGCCACCGGCTTGCGGCCATTGGCTGACCACGAGTTGGCGAGTTGGGTCTTCGGTGTTGAGCATCCAGGGCGTTTCGGAGAACTGGATGCCTTCCATGTCCAGATACTGGGCCTGGTTGTATACGCCGCTGTTGAGCGTTGATGTGGCGTAGACCGGCATATCACCTGCGTACTGGAATACCAGCGTAGGTTTGATTTGTTGGGCCTGCTGAGGTGTGGCTGCAAGGAACATGAAGTCAACATCCTGGCGGCGTGAAGGTTGTGCGGCGACTTCGGAGCCAAGCTTTTCCTCGATGCTCTGGCTGCGCGCTTCGCTTTGGCGAAGCTGCAGAAGCTTGCCAATTTGCTGGGCCAGTTCAACCGGTTGAGCAATGCTCTGTGCTGCAAGTAGCTCGCCGCCTTGGGCTTCCCAGCTCTGGCGGAACGCTGCTAAAACGCGATTGCCCCAGTCACCGCTCGGCGCAAGCGCGATTGCGCGGCGCATGCCGTCAGACCAGGCGCGGCGTGCTGCTTCGCGTGCCTCATCTTCAGCGGCCAAGCCAAACTGGAACAGTTGAGGTGGACTTTCTTGTTCGCTTTGGCTGTAGTTCAGGGCCAGGGTAGTGATGGGCAGTTGTTCGCGGCTGCTGAGTTGGGTTACCAGTTGTTTTTCCAGTGGTCCAACAACCAGCTGTACGCCGGCGCTTTGCGCCTGTTGGTAGAAACTGTCCATGGAGCTGATGCGCGAGCTGTCATAAACCTGTACGTCCGGTAGGGTTTCACCCGCTTGCTGGGCTTGATAGTACGCGGCCATGAAGCCGTCGCGTAAGGCTCGGCCCACGCTGGACAGCTTGCCTTCTTGGGGCAGGAGCAGGGCAATCTGGCCAATTGGCTCGCTCGACAGTTGCTTCAGGTCTTGCAGGGGCTTGGGTAATTGCACGGCTGCCGGGTGGGCTGGGTGAGTGGCGACCCAGTTATCAATTGCGGCTTGCTGCTGTTCTAGAGTTGCCGCGCTTTTCGACGCGCTGGCAAGTGCCAGCCAGCCCGTCAGGTCGGCATCGCCGGTGGTTTGCAGCTGGTCTGCAGGCAGGCGTGAGACCAGAGCCCAGATCGCTTCATGGTTGCTTGCGGCTGTTGCATCGCTAAGCAGGGGCGCGATGTAGATGCGCTCACGGGCTGCGGCAAGCAATTGGCCGTCTTGCTCAAGTGCTTTGGCGCGGGTCAGCTGGCTGCGGATCTGTTGCTCGACCGGAAGCTCGCCGAGACGCTCGAAGCTTGGATGGCTGAGCGCTTGCAGGGCGGCCTTGGGGTTTTTCCGTGCCAATGCCAACTCGGCAGAAAGGGTGCTGGCGAATATCTGTTGGGCTGGTTTGAGTGTTTCAAGCTGGACTTGTTCCAGAATGCTGCTGGAGCGGCCAATATCCTTTTGTTTGTATGCCAGGTCTGCTGCAGACAGGCGCAATAAATTGGCTTCTTCGGTCTGCGCATCTCCAGCCTGCTGGAGCAATTGCTCGATGCTGGCTTGAGGTGTGCGTGGTAGTTCACCGACAGAGTTTGATGAGCTGGCGCAGGCGGCAAGCAAGCCGACTAAGCAAAGGAGGAGAAGCGGACGCAGGCGGGCGATCATGTAAGCGTTCCTGATACTTGATCAAATGAGGGGTGAATTGTACCCAAGCTATGCCGAAGGTGCGATGTCGGCAGCGCTATGGAATCTCTTAAAAACTACTGCGCTAGGTATTACTGCGTTGAAAAACTGCTCAAAATGCTCATTTAGGACAACTAAACTGCGCTTTTTCGCACCTTTTCGCCTTGTACTCCCGTCGCTCGCTACTTTTTTCAGAAGATTCCATAAACGGGCTACAATGCGCGTTTTAGTGATAAATGAGGCGTGTGCAGTGACTTCTACAGATGCGTTGAGTTCAGGTTTGGGCACGCTTTATGTGGTTGCAACGCCAATTGGTAACCTTGAAGACATAAGTAGTCGTGCTTTGAAGATCCTGGCTGAAGTGGCACTTATTGCCGCCGAGGATACCCGGCATTCGGCGCGCTTGATGCAACACTTTGGTCTGACAACGCCACTGGCGGCCTGTCATGAGCATAATGAACGTGACCATGGCGGTAAATTTCTACAGCGATTGCAGGCGGGGGAAGACGTCGCGTTGATTTCTGATGCGGGCACGCCATTGATTTCCGATCCTGGTTATCACCTCGTTCGTCAAGCGCGTGCTGCGGGTGTTGCGGTGGTGCCGGTGCCGGGTGCGTGCGCATTAATTGCTGCGCTGTCGGCTGCCGGGTTGCCGTCTGATCGCTTTATTTTCGAGGGCTTCTTGCCTGCTAAGTCGGTGGGACGTCGCTCACGCCTGGAGCAGGTTAAAGAAGAGCCGCGCACGCTGATCTTTTATGAGGCGCCACACCGAATTGCTGAATGTCTCGAAGATATGCGTTCGATCTTTGGTGATGAGCGTCCGGCATTGTTGGCTCGTGAGCTGACCAAAACCTTTGAGACCCTCAAAGGTTTACCATTGGCCGAGCTGAGTGCGTGGGTTGCGGCAGATGCAAATCAGCAGCGTGGCGAATGTGTGGTATTGGTCGCGGGCTGGCAGGCGCCTGAAGGTGAGGCGGCTGTCAGTGCCGAGGCGGTGCGGGTGCTTGATTTGCTGTTAAAAGAGATGCCGTTGAAGCGAGCGGCGGCTTTGGCGGCTGAAATTACCGGCGTGCGAAAGAATCTGCTTTATCAACTGGCGCTGGAGCGACAGGCTGAAGAGTAACTGGCTCGGGCGTGTCGTTTGGACGGTTGTGCATGGAGTTTGAGTCGCCATTTTCGGCGCGCTTGATTGCTGATTTTACCGTCGATATTTGGGTTTTTGCCGCGCCGGTGCTCGGTTACGCTTGTTCTAATGTGCAAGTGCAATTACCCTATGCGGCGGAGAGTCGATCGGACAGTCGCTGCTGTGCTTCGTTTACGAGGTGCGGGGGAGGAAAGTCCGGGCTCCATAGGGCGGAGTGCCAGGTAATGCCTGGGAGGCGTGAGCCTACGGAAAGTGCCACAGAAAATAACCGCCTAAGCGTTTCGGCGCCGGTAAGGGTGAAAAGGTGCGGTAAGAGCGCACCGCACGGCTGGTAACAGTCCGTGGCTAGGCAAACCCCACTCGGAGCAAGACCAAATAGGGTTTCATTGGCGTGGCCCGCGCTGAAACCGGGTAGGTTGCTAAAGGCGTACAGTGATGTGCGTCGTAGAGGAATGACTGTCCTCGACAGAACCCGGCTTACAGATCGACTCTCCACCTTTCTTTCTAGTAGTACGCTTGGTGTTCTTCCTTGCGATTCTAATACCTAAATAATCTTACTCTTAACAAACTACTTTAAGTTTGAAGCGCAGCTATGTGTGTGTGCTGATATTTAGTCTTTGAATGTCGGCTAAAGCTGTTCTCCCACCTTCGTAAAATTCGCTAAATCTCCGTTCTATAAGGGTTTTTCCCTGTTTAAGCACCTTGACGGTGGGGTATGCGCGTTCCTATAGTGTGCGCAGGTGGTAAGAAGTGGCGGAAAGTGGGTTTTTTGGGCATGGATAGCTAAATAACAAGGGGAAACGCAATCGTGTTTCGTGGAGCCAACACCATAAGTCTCGACGCAAAAGGTCGACTCGCGATGCCAAGCAGGTATCGGGACGAGCTCGTGTCGCGCTGTGCTGGCCAGTTAATTATCACGATTGATGCGATTGACCCTTGTTTATGTGTGTATCCGCTACCCGAGTGGGAGCTGATTGAAGCCAAACTTCGTGAGTTGGCCTCTTTCCGTGAAGAAAACCGTCGTTTGCAGCGCTTGTTGATCGGTAATGCGGTTGACCTTGAGCTTGATGCCAGCGGTCGCTTTCTGGTGCCGCCACGCTTGCGCGAATACGCCAAGCTGGACAAGCGCGCCATGTTGGTCGGCCAACTCAATAAATTTCAATTGTGGGATGAAGACTCCTGGAATGCAGTGGCAGACGCCGATTTGGCAGCCATTAAGCAACCGGGTGCTTTGTCTGACGATCTACGTGACTTGATCCTGTGACTATGAATAGCGATTTTCGCCATATAACCGTGCTACTCGACGAGGCTGTCGAAGGGCTGGCTGTGCGAGCAGATGGTCGCTACATAGATGGCACGTTTGGGAGGGGTGGGCATAGCCGGCTAATTCTCGACTCGCTTGGCCCTGATGGCCAATTGCTAGGATTCGATAAAGATCCCCTGGCAATCGCCACGGGGAATGCGCTAGCGGCCGAAGACGGCCGCTTTGTCGTTGTGCAGAGAAGTTTTGCGGAACTTTTTGAGGAAGCGGCTGTCCGCGATCTGTCGGGTAAGGTCAGCGGCATTCTTCTGGATCTGGGTGTTTCCTCGCCTCAATTGGATGACGCCACGCGCGGCTTTAGCTTTCTCAATGACGGCCCGCTGGATATGCGCATGGATCCGTCGCGTGGCGTCAGCGCGGCGCAGTGGATTGCCTCGGCCAGCGAAGAAGAAATTGCCCGGGTTTTTAAAGAGTACGGCGAAGAGCGTTTCTCCAAGCGCATGGCGCGCGCCGTGGTCATGCGTCGTGCGGAACAGCCATTTGAGCGTACCGCTGATCTGGCGCAGGTGCTAACCGTTGCCAATCCTGCGTGGGAAAAAGGTAAGAATCCGGCCACCCGTGCTTTCCAGGGCTTGCGCATTTACATCAACAACGAATTGGGTGATTTGCACCTTGGGCTTGATGCTGCGCTGGAAACCCTGGAAGTCGGTGGGCGTTTGGTGGTGATCAGCTTCCACTCGCTGGAAGACCGTATCGTCAAGCAGTTCATGCGTAAGCACGCCAAGGGCGAGCAGGACAAACTCCCCCGTGATTTGCCGATTATTCCAAAGGCCTTTGAGCCGCGACTGAAACTGATCGGTAAGCCGGTTTTCGCATCTGAAGCCGAGCTCAAAGCCAACCCGCGCTCGCGTAGCGCGGTCATGCGTATCGCGGAGAAGCTGCGATGAACCTGCGCATGGTGAAATCCTTTCCGCGTGGCAGCCTGTTGATGCTGGGACTGTTTGTTGCAGTGCTCGGCTCATCGCTGGCTGTGTCCTATTGCGCGCATTGGAATCGCCAATTGCTCAACGAGCTGTATTCCGAGCTAAGCGTGCGCGATAAGGCTCAGGCCGAGTGGGGGCGCTTGATTCTTGAGCAAAGCACCTGGACTGCGCACAACCGTATCGAAACCTTGGCCAGCGAACAGCTGAACATGCGCATACCTGACGCCGCCGAAGTGCGCATGGTGAAGCCATGATCAAGCTCGAAGGCGCGCTCTATCCGTGGCGATTCCGCCTTGTATTGCTGCTTTTGGCGGCGATGGTCGGTGCAATCGTTTGGCGCATCGTTGATCTGCAGATTTTTGATCACGATTTCCTTCAGGCTCATGGTGATGCGCGTAGCGTTCGCCATATTCCGATTCCCGCACATCGCGGCTTGATGACTGATCGTAACGGTGAGCCGTTGGCGGTAAGTACGCCGGTAACTACCCTTTGGGCCAACGGTAAAGAGTTGCAGGCCGCGAAAGGTATGTGGCCGACGCTGGCTGAAGCCCTGGGTCAAAATCCGGATGATTTCGCCAAACGCCTGCAAGCTCACGCCAACCGTGAGTTTATGTATTTGGTACGTGGCCTGACACCGGAGCAAGGCCAGAAAATTCTCGACTTGAACGTGCCCGGCGTTTATTCGATCGAAGAGTTCCGTCGTTTCTATCCCGCAGGTGAAGTGGCTGCTCACGTGGTTGGTTTTACCGATGTAGACGATCGCGGGCGCGAAGGTATGGAGCTGGCGTTCGATGAGTGGTTGGCGGGCGTGCCAGGCAAGCGTCAGGTGCTGAAGGATAGGCGCGGCCGCTTGATCAAGGATGTGCAGGTTACCCAGAACGCCAAGGCCGGTAAGGCATTGGCGCTGTCTATTGATCTGCGCCTGCAATATCTGGCGCACCGTGAGTTGCGCAATGCATTGGTTGAGTTCGGCGCCAAGGCGGGCAGCCTGGTGATGGTTGATGTGAAGACCGGGGAAATCCTGGCTATGGTCAACCAGCCTACCTACAACCCGAATAACCGTCGCACCATTCATCCGGCGGCCATGCGCAACCGGGCCATGACTGATGTATTCGAGCCGGGCTCGACGGTTAAACCGTTCTCGATCAGCGCAGCGTTGGAATCAGGTCGCTGGAAACCGACCGATACGGTAGACGTAGCGCCAGGCTGGCTGCGTATTGGCAAGTACACAATTCGCGATGTCTCGCGCAACAGTGGTGTGCTTGATCTGACCGGTATCCTGATTAAGTCGAGCAACGTCGGGATCAGCAAAATCGCATTCGATATCGGCGCAGAGTCGATCTACAGCGTTATGCAGCAAGTTGGCTTCGGGCAAGATACTGGTTTGAGCTTCCCGGGTGAGCGGGTTGGCAATCTGCCGAACCATCGCAAGTGGAGGCAGGCCGAGACCGCAACTCTGGCTTATGGCTACGGCCTTTCGGTAACCGCTGTGCAGCTGGCGCATGCCTATTCAGTGCTCGCCAACAACGGTCGCTCAGTGCCTTTGTCGATGATTCGCGTCGATAAAACCCCGGACAGCGTTCAGGTGATTCCCGAAGACATCGCCAAAACTGTGCAAGGCATGTTGCAGCAGGTAATCGAGGCACCGGGCGGAGTCTATCGCGCCAAGGTGCCTGGCTATCATGTGGCGGGCAAGAGCGGCACGGCGCGTAAAACTACCGCTGGGACCAAAGGCTATACCCCACATTCTTATCGTTCGTTATTTGCCGGTTTTGCTCCTTCGCATAACCCGCGTATTGCCTTGGCCGTAGTGATTGATGAGCCGACCAAAGCTGGCTATTACGGCGGTCTGGTTTCGGCGCCCGTATACAGCCGGGTCATGGCTGGTGGCCTGCGGTTGATGAACGTGACACCAGACAATCTGCCATCTGAAGAAGATGTGAAAACAGTTGATGCAACATCGAATAAAGGAGGGCGCGGCTGATGCCAATGCCTCTTAATCAGCTGTTACCTAAAGCGAGCAGCAGTGTTTTGATCCGCGAGTTGACGCTGGACAGCCGCAAGGTGCGTCCGGGCGATCTGTTTCTGGCTGTGCCGGGTTTGAATCAGGATGGTCGCGAGCACATCGCCGATGCGCTTGAACGTGGTGCAGCCGCCGTGGCCTATGAAGCTGGCGGAGCCTTCGACATGAGCGTCGATAATGCTGAGCTGGTTGCAATCAAGGATTTGGCTGGCCAGCTATCGGCGATCGCCGGGCGCTTTTATGGCGAGCCAAGTCGCGGTCTGCACATGGTTGGCATTACCGGCACTAACGGTAAAACCAGTGTCAGCCAGTTACTGGCGCAGGCGCTGGATATGCTCGGCGAGCGTTGCGGGATTGTTGGCACGCTTGGCAATGGTTTTTATAACGCTCTGGCCCAAGGCCTGCATACAACGCCTGATCCTATTGGCGTGCAAGCGGTGCTGGCTGACCTGAAAAAGTCTGGCGCCCGTGCGCTGGCGATGGAGGTGTCCTCGCACGGCCTGGATCAAGGCCGGGTTGCAGCGCTTGATTTCAACATCGCAGTGTTTACAAACCTGTCCCGTGACCATCTTGATTATCACGGCACCATGGAAGCTTATGCCGCTGCCAAGGCCAAGCTGTTCAACTGGTCGAGCCTGCGTTGCCGGGTAATCAATCTGGATGATGCGTTCGGTCAGCAGTTGGCGCTGCAAAAGCATGAGTCGCGGCTGATCAGCTACAGCCTGGATAACGCAGATGCCTATCTGCATTGTCGTGATGTGCAGTTTGATGACCACGGCGTGCGCGCTACATTGGTTACTCCGCGTGGCGAAGGCAGCCTGCGCAGCTCACTGTTGGGTCGTTTCAACCTGAGCAATTTGCTAGCAGTGGTGGGGGCCTTGCTTGGGCTGGACTACGCACTGGATGAAATTCTTAAAGTGTTGCCAAACTTGCAGGGGCCAATTGGTCGCATGCAGCGCCTCGGTGGAGTAAATGTCGCTGGGTTCAAGCAACCGCTGGTTGTAGTTGACTACGCGCACACGCCGGACGCCCTGGAGAAAGTGCTAGAAGCCCTGCGCCCACACGTCCAGGGCAAGCTGCTCTGTGTGTTTGGCTGTGGCGGCGACCGTGATCGCGGCAAGCGACCGTTAATGGCAGCCGTAGTTGAGCGCCTGGCTGATCAGGTCATCGTCACTGATGACAATCCGCGTAGCGAGAAGCCTGAGCAAATCTTCGCCGATATTCGTGACGGTTTGGTTAATGCCGACAGCGCACAATTTATTGCCGGTCGTGGTATTGCCATCGCCCAAGTGATCAGCGCAGCAAGTGCTGACGATGTTGTGCTGCTGGCAGGTAAGGGCCACGAGGACTACCAGGAAATCAACGGTGTGCGTCAGCCATTTTCCGACTTGCAGGAAGCGGCCAAGGCCTTGACTGCTTGGGAGGTGGCCCATGCTTAAGGCATTGCGACTGAGCGAAATCACCGATGCACTGAATGCACGTTTGATTGGTCAGGACTGCGCCTTTGCCGCTGTCGGAACTGACAGCCGCTCGATCAAGCCCGGACAGTTGTTCGTAGCACTGACCGGCCCGAACTTTGATGGCCACAATTATCTGGCTGAAGTTAGTGCCAAAGGCGCAGTCGCCGCGTTGGTTGAGCGTGAAGTGCCAGACTCACCGCTGCCACAGTTGCTCGTCGCCGATACGCGCCGTGCCTTGGGCCAGCTAGGTGCACTAAATCGTCAGGCATTCGGCGGGCCATTGGTTGCGGTGACTGGGTCCAGCGGTAAAACCACAGTTAAAGAAATGCTCGCCAGCATTCTGCGCGAAGCCTTTGTTGAACATGGCGACGCAGTATTGGCCACTCGCGGCAACCTGAATAACGAGTTGGGTGCGCCACTGACGCTGCTGGAACTGGGGCCTGAACATAAGGCTGCGGTAGTCGAGCTGGGCGCATCCGGGGTAGGTGAAATCGCTTATACCGTGGCCTTGGCTAAACCCCATGTTGCGATCATTACCAACGCTGGCACCGCGCATGTGGGTGAGTTTGGCGGCCCTGAAAAGATTGTTGAAGCCAAAGGCGAGATCCTGCAAGGCCTTGATACTGGCGGCGTGGCAGTGCTCAACCTTGACGATAAAGCCTTCGCGATCTGGGCTGAAAAGGTTAAAGACAAGGCGTTGTTGAGCTTCTCGCTGAGCAACAGTAATGCGGACTTCTTCGCCAGCGAAATCGCGCGCGACTGCCGCGGCTGCCCAAATTTCCACTTGCACAGTGAGCAAGGGCAGGCTCGTATCCAGCTCAACTTGCTCGGTGAGCATAACGTCGGCAATGCCTTGGCTGCGGCAGCTGCTGCAAGTGCATTGTCCGTTCCGCTGGTTGATATCAAAACTGGCCTTGAAGCACTGCTTCCGGTCAAAGGTCGCGCCGTAGCGCAACTGACTGAAACTGGCATGCGCGTGATTGATGACAGCTACAACGCCAATCCCGCATCAATTTGTGCGGCGATTGACATCCTCGCCGGATTCTCCGGGCACAAAGTGCTGGTCCTGGGTGACATGGGCGAGTTGGGCGACTGGGCCGAGCAAAGCCATCGCGATGTGGGTAATTACGCAAAGGGCAAGGTTGATGCGCTATTCGCCGTTGGCCCGCTGATGGCATACGCCGTAGAAGAATTTGCAAGCAATGGCCGGCATTTTGCCGATCAAGCCAGTCTGATCGAAGCCTTAAAGGCCGAGAGCAGCGACACCACAATTCTAATTAAAGGTTCACGCAGCGCCGCGATGGAAAACATCGTGGCGGCGCTTTGTGGCACGTCTGGGGAGAAACACTAATGCTGCTGCTGCTGGCTGAGTACCTGCAACAGTTCCACAAGGGCTTCGCAGTGTTTCAATACCTGACACTGCGCGGAATTCTTGGCGTGCTCACCGCACTGGCCTTGTCCCTGTGCCTGGGGCCCTGGATGATCCGCACCCTGCAAATCCGTCAGATTGGCCAGTCGGTGCGCAATGATGGCCCGCAGTCGCATCTGTCGAAAAAAGGCACGCCAACCATGGGCGGCGCACTCATTCTTTCGGCGATTGCTGTCAGCACCTTGCTTTGGGCAGACCTTAGCAACCGTTATGTCTGGGTAGTGCTGGCGGTGACCTTGCTGTTCGGTGCCATTGGTTGGGTCGATGACTACCGTAAAGTGATCGAGAAAAATTCCCGTGGCTTACCGAGCCGCTGGAAGTATTTCTGGCAATCGGTGTTTGGTCTGGGCGCAGCGGTTTTTCTGTTCGTCACTGCACAAACGCCAGTGGAAACCACGCTGATCCTGCCACTGCTTAAAGATGTCAGCATTCCTTTGGGCGCTGGCTTCGTGATCCTGACGTATCTGGTTATCGTCGGCTCGAGCAACGCGGTCAACCTGACTGATGGCCTCGATGGCCTGGCCATTTTGCCAACGGTGATGGTCGGCGGCGCGCTGGGTATTTTTTGCTACCTGTCGGGCAACATCAAATTCGCTGATTACCTATTTATTCCCTATGTGCCGGGTGCTGGCGAGTTGATCGTGTTCTGTGCCGCGTTGGTCGGTGCCGGGCTGGGCTTTCTCTGGTTTAACACTTACCCGGCGCAAGTTTTCATGGGTGACGTGGGCGCGCTGGCGCTGGGTGCTGCATTGGGCACCATTGCCGTGATTGTGCGTCAGGAAGTGGTGCTGTTCATCATGGGCGGGGTGTTCGTGATGGAAACCCTGTCGGTGATCATCCAGGTTGCATCTTTCAAGTTAACCGGCAAGCGGGTTTTCCGCATGGCGCCGATTCATCACCACTTTGAACTCAAGGGCTGGCCTGAACCACGCGTCATCGTTCGTTTCTGGATCATCACCGTGATTCTGGTGTTGATCGGCCTTGCCACTCTTAAACTGCGCTGAGGACGAGATGAGTCTGATTGCTTCTGATCACTTCCGCATTATTGTCGGCCTCGGCAAGAGCGGCATGTCTCTGGTGCGCTTCCTGGCGCGCCAAGACGTGCGCTTTGCTGTGGTTGATACGCGTGCGAACCCGCCGGAGCTGAGCGCCTTGCGTGAACAGTATCCGCAGGTGGAAGTGCGTTGTGGTGATCTGGACGTCGAATTCCTCTGCCGTGCCAGCGAGTTACTGGTTAGCCCGGGTATTGCGGTTTCAACTCCGGCGCTGCAGGAAGCGGCAAGCCGTGGAGTGAAAATCTCCGGTGATATCGAGTTGTTCGCACGTAACGCTAAGGCGCCGATCATTGCGATCACCGGCTCCAACGCGAAAAGCACAGTCACTACCTTGGTGGGTGAAATGGCTGCGGCGGCCGGTAAGAAGGTTGCGGTTGGCGGTAACCTGGGCACGCCAGCTCTTGATCTGCTTGGCGATGACGTTGAGTTGTACGTCATGGAATTGTCGAGCTTCCAGCTGGAGACCACTGATCAGCTGAATGCTGAAGTCGCGACTTGCCTGAACATCAGCGAAGACCACATGGATCGCTACAGCGGTTTGCCGGCTTATCACTTGGCCAAGCACCGCATCTTCCGTGGCGCCAGGCAAGTGGTGGTCAACCGTGACGACGCTTTGTCGCGTCCGCTGATTGCCGATCAAGTGCCGTGCTGGAGCTACGGTCTGGGTAAGCCAGATTTTCAGCGCTTTGGTCTGATCGAAGAAAACGGCGAGAAATACCTTGGCTTCAAGTTCGACCGCTTGATGCCCGTGCGCGAGTTGAAAATTCGTGGTGCGCACAACCAGTCAAACGCATTGGCGGCACTGGCCTTGGGTCATGCTGTTGGCCTGCCGATGCCGGTGATGCTGGATACGCTCAAAGCATTCGCCGGGCTTGCGCATCGTTGCCAATGGGTTGGCGAACGCAAAGCGGTTAGTTATTACGATGACTCCAAGGCGACTAACGTTGGCGCTGCCATCGCCGCCATAGAAGGTTTGGGCGCCGATATCCAAGGCAAGTTGCTGTTGATTGCGGGCGGAGACGGCAAAGGTGCTGATTTCTCGGCGCTGCGCCAACCTGTCGCCAGCTTCTGTCGAGCGGTGGTGTTGCTGGGGCGTGACGCTGAGCGCTTGGCGCAGGCGCTGGGTGATGCCGCACCATTGATTCAGGTCAAAACCCTGGAAGAAGCCGTTTTGCGTTGCGCTGAACTGGCCGAACCGGGCGATGCAGTATTGCTCTCGCCAGCATGCGCAAGCTTCGACATGTTCAAGAACTTTGAAGAGCGCGGGCGTTTGTTCGCGCAAGCAGTGGAGGGACTTAACTAATGTTGTCCTTACTGCGTCCTTATCCTTCGCCACTGTTCAGCCGTCGCGGCTTTGACATGGACTTTGGCCTGCTTGCCGGTTGCTTGGCGCTGCTGGGGCTGGGGTTGGTGATGATTTCATCGGCTTCAACCGAAGTCGCTGCGGTGAACACAGGCAATCCGCTGTACTACATGATTCGCCACCTTATATACCTGTTGATAGGTTTAGGTGCGGCAGTGGTTGTGGTCATGATTCCGCTGGCGACCTGGCAGCGTTGTGGTTGGATTTTGCTGATTGCCGCCATTGGCCTGTTGGTGCTGGTGTTGATTCCGGGTGTGGGGCGTGAAGTGAATGGCTCGATGCGCTGGATTGGCTTTGGTGCATTCAACGTTCAGCCTTCTGAGGTCGCCAAGGTGTTTGCGGTGATTTACCTCGCAGGTTATCTGGTGCGTCGTCAGGAAGAGGTTCGCGAAAGCTGGGCTGGTTTCTTCAAGCCTTTTGTCGTGCTATTGCCGATGGCGGCCCTGTTACTGGCAGAGCCAGACTTTGGCGCCACCGTTGTGATGTTCGGCGCGGCGGCGGCAATGCTGTTTCTTGGCGGTGTTGGCCTGTTCCGTTTTGGACTCATGGTGTTGTTGGCCGTTGGTGCTGTCACGGCGCTGGTACAAGACCCGTACCGCTGGGCGCGTATGACTAACTTCGCCGACCCATGGGCCGATCAGTTCGGTGCGGGTTACCAGCTCAGCCAGGCTTTGATTGCCTTTGGTCGTGGCGAATGGTTTGGCGTTGGCCTGGGCAACAGCATTCAGAAGCAGTTTTATCTGCCAGAAGCACACACTGACTTTGTGTTCTCGGTACTTGCCGAAGAGCTAGGTATGGTCGGCGCGCTGGCGACGGTTGCTTTGTTTGTGTATGTCTGCGTCCGTGCCCTGTACATCGGTCTTTGGGCTGAGCGTGCCAAGCAGTTCTTTGCGGCTTACACCGCTTATGGTTTGGCATTTCTGTGGATTGGTCAGTTCTTGATCAATATTGGCGTGAACATTGGTTTGTTGCCGACTAAAGGCCTGACCTTGCCTTTCCTGAGTTACGGCGGCAGCTCGCTGGTTATTTGCTGCATCAGCCTGGCGTTGCTGCTGCGTATCGAGTGGGAGTGTCGCAATCAGTTTGGCAGTGAAGACGTCGAATTCGATGAGTCTGACTTCGCCGAAGAACAGCCGGGCAAGCTGAGTGTCGTCAAGGAGGCCAGTCATGCGCGGTAATGTGCTGATAATGGCTGGCGGTACCGGCGGGCATGTGTTCCCGGCATTGGCTTGTGCGGCTGAATTCAAAGCCCGTGGTTACAGCGTTCACTGGTTAGGGACGCCGCGCGGCATTGAGAACGAATTAGTGCCTGCCGCCGGTTTGCCGTTGCACCTTATTGATGTGTCGGGCTTGCGCGGCAAGGGTAAGTTGTCATTGCTGAAAGCACCCTTTCAATTGCTCAAAGCATTGTTTCAGGCGCGCAAAGTGATGCGCAAACTTGAGCCTGTTTGTGTGCTGGGCATGGGGGGTTACGTCACGGGTCCCGGCGGCTTGGCTGCCAAGTTGGCCGGCGCGCCATTGATCATCCACGAACAAAATGCTGTGGCCGGTACGGCTAACCGCAGCTTGGTGCCATTTGCCAGCCGTGTGTGCGAAGCCTTCCCGAACACCTTTACGGCGTCGGACAAACGTCGCACAACCGGTAACCCTGTACGTGAAGAACTGTTTCTTGCAACCCCGCGCGACAGTTTGCAGAACCGCAAGCCACGGTTACTGGTGATGGGCGGCAGTTTGGGCGCCGAACCACTTAACAAAATACTGCCAGCAGCTCTCGCGCTTGTACCTGCTGAATTGCAGCCTGAAGTGTTCCATCAGGCTGGCAAGCAACACGCTGAAATTACTGGCGAACGTTATCGCGAGGCAGGCGTCGAAGCGCAGGTCGCACCGTTTATAAAAGACATGGCCCAAGCCTACGCCTGGGCTGATCTGGTGGTTTGTCGTGCTGGCGCGTTGACCATCAGTGAGTTGGCTGCAGCAGGGCTGGCTGCATTTTTGATTCCGCTGCCCCATGCCATCGACGATCACCAGACACGCAATGCAGATTATCTGGTAAGCGAGGGTGCAGCCATCCTCCTGCCACAACGTTCCACTGATGCAGCCGCGCTTGCTGCACAGCTGACCGAGGTTTTGATGCACTCCGAACAACTGACCGCAATGGCCGCCAAAGCACGTCAACTGGCGAAACCTGACGCAACCCGCACTGTCGTCGATATCTGCCTGGAGGTGGCCCGTGGTTGAGAATCAAAAAGCTTATCCGCAGCCGGAGATGCGCCGTATTCGCCGGATCCATTTCGTTGGCATCGGTGGCGCAGGCATGTGCGGCATTGCCGAGGTTTTGTTGAATCTTGGCTATCAGGTTTCAGGCTCTGATCTGAAAGAGTCTGCAGTGACTGAGCGTCTGAAAAATTTTGGTGCGCAGATCTTCATCGGTCACCGCGCAGAAAACGCCGAAAGCGCTGATGTATTGGTGGTATCGAGTGCAATCAATACTGCGAACCCGGAAGTTGCCGTTGCCCTTGAACGACGCATTCCAGTGGTGCCTCGCGCCGAGATGCTTGCCGAGTTGATGCGCTACCGGCATGGCGTTGCGGTTGCCGGCACCCACGGCAAAACCACCACGACCAGCCTGCTGGCTTCGGTATTTGCCGCTGGCGGTCTTGATCCAACCTTTGTGATCGGTGGTCGCCTTAATGCTGCGGGTACGAACGCACAGCTTGGCACCAGTCGTTATCTGATTGCCGAAGCAGATGAAAGCGATGCCAGCTTCCTGCACCTACAGCCGATGGTTGCGGTTGTTACCAACATCGACATGGACCACATGAGCACTTATGAGGGCGACTTCAATCGCTTGAAGAAGACCTTCATCGAGTTCCTGCACAACCTGCCGTTCTATGGCCTGGCTGTGATGTGTGTGGATGACCCTGTTGTGCGCGAAATCCTGCCGCAGGTGGCGCGTCCAACCATGACTTACGGCTTTGATGAAGGCGCCGATGTGCGCGCAATCAACGTTCGCCAGCAAGGCATGCAAACCTTCTTCACCGTGTTGCGTCGTGACAGTGAGCCGCTTGATGTATCGGTCAATATGCCCGGCAACCACAACGTGCTCAATGCCTTGGCAACTATCGCCATTGCAACAGACGAAGGCATCTCTGACGAGGCGATCGTACAGGGCTTGTCGGGTTTCCAGGGCGTTGGCCGACGTTTTCAGGTGTACGGCGAGCTGCCAGTTGAAGGCGGTGAAGTGATGTTGGTCGATGACTACGGTCATCACCCGCGTGAAGTGGCGGCAGTCATCAAGGCGGTACGTGGCGGCTGGCCAGAGCGTCGCTTGGTCATGGTTTATCAGCCACATCGCTTTAGCCGTACCCGCGATCTGTACGACGACTTTGTGCAGGTGCTGGGCGAAACCAATGTGTTGCTGTTGATGGAAGTGTATCCAGCCGGTGAGGAGCCGATTCCAGGCGCCGACAGCCGACAGCTGTGCCACAGCATCCGTCAACGCGGCCAGTTGGACCCTATTTATATCGAGCGCGGCGTTGACCTCGCTCCGCTGATCAAACCACTGCTGCGCGCCGGGGACATTCTGCTGTGTCAAGGCGCGGGCGATATCGGTGGTTTGGCTCCACAACTATTGCAGAGCCCGCTGTTCAGCGCGGCTGTAGGTAAGTCGAAATGAGTGGCCAAGTGTTTAGCGGTTTGAAGTCAGAGCTGCCTGTCAGTGCTTTCGGTCGTGTTGCCGTGTTGTTTGGCGGCAAGAGCGCTGAGCGTGAAGTTTCACTGAAGTCGGGCAAGGCCGTGTTAAAGGCGCTGCAAGCGGCGGGCGTTGATGCGTTTGGTATCGATGTCGGTGATGACTTGCTGCAGCGTTTGCTTAACGAAAAAATCGACCGCGCTTTTATTGTTCTGCACGGCCGTGGCGGTGAGGACGGCAGCATGCAGGGCTTGCTGGAGTGCGCCGGTATTCCTTACACCGGCAGCGGCATCCTCGCATCGGCTTTGGCCATGGACAAATTGCGGACCAAGCAAGTGTGGCAAAGCCTTGGTTTGCCGACGCCGCGCCACGCTGTGCTGGCAAGCGTTGAGGATTGTCAGGCAGCGGCAACCGATCTGGGCTTTCCGCTGATTGTCAAGCCTGCTCATGAAGGTTCGAGCATCGGCATGGCCAAGGTCAACAGTGCTGAAGAGCTGGTCGCTGCATGGAAAGACGCGAGCCAATACGACAGTCAAGTACTGGTCGAGCAGTGGATCCACGGTTCTGAATACACCATCTCGATGTTGCGCGGTCAGGTGCTGCCGGTGATCGGTTTGGGCACGCCGCACAGCTTTTACGACTACGACGCCAAGTACTTGGCCAGTGACACTCAATACCGCATTCCCTGCGGCCTGGACGCCAGCAAGGAGCTTGAACTTAAAGAGCTGACCAAGCGTGCTTGTGATGCAGTCGGGGTGCAGGGGTGGGCGCGTGCAGATGTGATGCAGGATGCCAACGGTGCTTTCTGGCTGCTCGAAGTCAACACGGTGCCGGGTATGACTGATCACAGCTTGGTGCCGATGTCAGCGAAGGCTGCCGGTTTGGATTTTCAACAGTTGGTGTTGGCGATTTTGGCCGACAGTATTGAGGCTCGGGGTTAAGTCATGAACGCCTTTGCCCGCCATCAGCCAGGAGCGACCGGTGCACCCGTGCGCGGTAAGCCTGCGCAGCGTGGCGCCAGCCGGTTGGTGGCTAAGGAGCCGATTGGTTCGCGCTTGCGCAAGCCTGATCTGACCTTCCTTAAGCGTCTGACGTGGCCGCTGTTGCTGCTGGCTCTGGGCTTTGGGGCTTATGAACTGTCAGTGCGCTTGATGCCTTATGCCGACCGGCCGATTGCCAAGGTCAGTGTTGAGGGTGAATTGAGCTACGTCAGTCAGGATGCGGTGCAGCAACGAATCGCACCGTTTATCAAGTCGAAGTTTTTCAGTGTCGACTTGACCGGGATGCGCCATGAGCTGGAACAGATGCCATGGATCGCCAATGCGACTGTGCGCCGGGTATGGCCCGATCAGATTGTGGTCAGTCTTGAAGAGCAAATGCCGATCGCCCGCTGGGGGGATGGCTCGCTGTTGAACAACCAGGGCCAGGCGTTCGCGCCAGAAGGTTTGGCCCGATACGAACATTTACCGCAGTTGTACGGTCCTAAGCGTGCGCAGCAACGGGTTATGCAGCAATACCAAGTGCTGAGCCAGATGTTGCGGCCTATGGGCTTCTCAGTTGCCCGGCTTGAACTGCGTGAGCGTGGAAGCTGGTTTTTAGTGACATCGCAGGGGGTTGCGCTGCTGTTAGGGCGTGATCACCTGGTTGAAAAAATGCGCCGATTCATTGCCATTTACGACAAAGAATTGAAAGAGCAAATCGCGAATATCGCGCGTATCGATCTGCGTTACTCCAACGGCCTGGCCGTTGCGTGGCGTCAGCCGGTAGCGCCCACAGCGGCTGAAACCGCTGCTGTGCAGTGAATCAGGAGAAGGCAATACACATGGCAAACGTTGAGAGTGGCAAGATGATCGTCGGCCTCGACATTGGCACCTCTAAAGTGGTGGCACTGGTGGGTGAAGTTACCCCGGACGGCCAATTAGAGATCGTCGGTATCGGTACGCATCCATCACGCGGCCTGAAGAAGGGCGTGGTGGTTAATATTGAGTCGACGGTGCTGTCGATCCAGCGTGCTGTCGAAGAGGCGCAGCTGATGGCGGGCTGCCGTATCCACTCGGCATTCGTCGGCGTCGCTGGCAATCACATCCGTAGCCTCAACTCCCACGGAATTGTTGCGATCCGTGATCGCGAAGTCAGCCGCGCCGATCTTGAGCGTGTGCTTGATGCCGCCCAGGCGGTCGCCATTCCGGCAGATCAACGTGTGCTGCACACCTTGCCGCAGGATTACGTAATCGATAACCAGGAAGGCGTTCGTGAGCCACTGGGTATGTCTGGCGTGCGTCTGGAGGCCAAGGTTCATGTGGTCACTTGCGCAGTGAATGCCGCGCAGAATATCGAGAAGTGCGTGCGCCGCTGTGGCCTTGAAGTTGACGACATCATTCTTGAGCAACTGGCTTCGGCCTACGCAGTGCTGACTGACGACGAGAAAGAGTTGGGTGTTTGCCTGGTTGATATCGGCGGCGGTACGACCGACATCTGCATTTTCACCGAAGGTGCTATTCGCCACACTGCGGTGATCCCGATTGCGGGTGATCAAGTCACCAACGACATCGCCATGGCGCTGCGTACACCGACGCAATACGCCGAAGAAATCAAGATTCGCTATGCCTGCGCACTGGCCAAGCTGGCCGGCCCTGGTGAAACCATCAAGGTGCCTAGCGTGGGTGATCGTGCCCCACGTGATCTGTCTCGCCAGACGCTGGCCGAGGTGGTTGAGCCGCGTTATGACGAGCTGTTCACCCTGATTCAGGCAGAGCTGCGGCGCAGCGGTTATGAAGATTTGATTCCAGCAGGCATTGTCCTGACCGGCGGCACCTCGAAGATGGAGGGCGCGGTTGAGCTGGCAGAGGAAATTTTCCATATGCCGGTGCGCCTGGGTGTAGCTCAAGGCGTTAAAGGTCTGGGTGATGTAGTGCGTAATCCAATTTATTCAACAGGCGTTGGCTTGTTGCTGTACGGCCTGCAAAAGCAAGCCGACGGAATTTCCATGTCTTCAGTTGGCAGCAGTGGCTTCAGCGAAGACAAAAAAGAACCCGTACTTGAGCGTTTAAAGCGTTGGGTACAGGGCAACTTCTGATTTATCAGAAGTTGTTTAAGCGTGTGTAGTAGGCGTTACAAAACTAGAGTGTAAAGGAGAGGGAAAATGTTCGAACTCGTAGATAACATCCCGCAGAGCGCAGTTATCAAAGTTATTGGTGTCGGTGGCGGTGGCGGTAATGCCGTGAACCACATGTGCGTCAGTAACATTGAAGGCGTTGAATTTATTTGCGCCAACACCGACGCTCAAGCGTTGAAGAATATTGGTGCGCGCACCGTGCTGCAACTTGGTACTGGCGTGACTAAAGGTCTGGGTGCTGGTGCTAATCCAGAAGTTGGCCGTCAGGCCGCTATGGAAGACCGCGAGCGTATCGCTGAAGTGCTGCAAGGCACAGACATGGTCTTTATCACCACAGGCATGGGCGGCGGTACCGGTACCGGCGCTGCTCCAGTGATCGCTGAAGTTGCCAAAGAGATGGGTATTCTGACCGTTGCCGTGGTAACGCGTCCGTTCCCGTTCGAAGGTCGTAAGCGTATGCAAATTGCTGAAGAGGGCATCCGTTCTCTGTCGCAAAGCGTTGATTCGCTGATCACTATCCCTAACGAAAAACTGCTGACTATCCTCGGCAAAGACGCCAGCTTGCTGTCGGCTTTCGCTAAGGCTGACGATGTATTGGCAGGCGCCGTGCGCGGTATCTCCGACATCATCAAGCGTCCAGGTATGATCAACGTCGACTTTGCTGACGTTAAAACCGTGATGAGCGAAATGGGCATGGCGATGATGGGCACTGGTTGCGCCAGTGGTCCGAACCGTGCGCGTGAAGCAACTGAAGCGGCTATCCGCAACCCACTGCTGGAAGATGTAAACCTGCAGGGCGCGCGTGGCATCCTGGTGAACATCACTGCTGGTCCTGACCTTTCGTTGGGTGAATACTCCGACGTGGGTAACATCATTGAGCAATTCGCTTCCGAGCACGCCACCGTTAAAGTCGGCACCGTGATCGACCCGGATATGCGCGATGAGCTGCACGTAACGGTTGTTGCAACGGGTCTGGGTGCGAAAATCGAGAAGCCGGTAAAGGTTATCGACAACACTGTTCAGGTTAGCGCTGCGCCGGTTTCGGCTCCGTCAACCTCTCAGTCGGCTCCAGCTGCGACTGCTGCACCACGTGGCGAGCAAACCGTTAACTACAAAGACTATGAGCGTCCAACCGTTCAGCGTCAGAGCCACGGTGCTGCGACTGCAGCTAAGCTGAATCCGCAAGACGATCTGGATTATCTGGACATTCCTGCGTTCTTGCGCCGTCAGGCCGATTAATGAAATGTATCAGGAGCATTAGGGTGATTGGTATTCAGCAAAGGCCGGTTCTGCTATTATCGCCGGCCATTGTTGAAAACAATTCGCAACTAGCGCTATAGCGGCCAGAGACATGATCAGACAACGCACCTTAAAGAACATTATCCGCGCCACTGGCGTCGGCCTGCATTCCGGGGAAAAGGTTTATCTGACCCTGAAGCCGGCACCCGTGGACACCGGTATCGTGTTCCGACGTACCGACCTAGACCCCGTCGTAGAAATTGCTGCGCGGGCAAGCAATGTCGGTGAAACCACCATGTCAACCACGTTGGTTAATGGTGACGTCAAGGTGGATACTGTAGAGCACTTGCTTTCGGCCATGGCAGGCCTGGGCATCGATAACGCCTACGTCGAACTCTCTGCATCCGAAGTCCCGATCATGGACGGCAGTGCGGGTCCTTTTGTTTTCCTGATTCAATCCGCAGGCCTGCAAGAGCAGGAAGCGGCTAAGAAATTTATCCGAATCATTCGCGAAGTGACTGTGGAAGAGGGCGACAAGCGCGCCACCTTCGTACCGTTCGAAGGATTCAAGGTAAGTTTCGAGATCGATTTTGATCACCCTGTTTTCCGTGACCGTACGCAAATGGCAAGCGTTGATTTCTCCAGTACATCCTTTGTTAAGGAAGTCAGCCGGGCGCGCACATTTGGTTTTATGCGCGATATCGAGTTCCTGCGTTCGCAGAACTTGGCGCTCGGTGGCAGTGTAGATAACGCAATCGTGGTAGACGAAAATCGTGTGTTGAACGAAGACGGCCTGCGTTATGAGGACGAGTTTGTTAAGCACAAGATTCTAGATGCGATTGGCGATCTGTATCTGCTGGGTAACAGCTTGATTGGTGAGTTCCGTGGTTTCAAATCTGGACACGCCCTGAATAACCGTTTGCTGCGCGAGCTGATTGCGCAGCCGGATGCTTGGGAAACTGTGACCTTTGATGATCCGAAGAATGCGCCAATTTCCTACATGCGTCCTGTGGCTGCGGGTTAAACCGAACACTCTCCGCTTTACGCTTAAGGCCACCCTCAGGTGGCCTTTTTTATTAAATGTTTCGATGCAGGGAAGTTGCTACAAAACTCCAGCTAGATTTTCGTTGGGCTTGTTGGCTCGTCAGTGAAGTCAGTCGGCGGGTTTGGTGTGCTTGGCCAGTCGCTCAAGGGCTGCGCGCAATGTTGGGTCGCTTATACCTTCGGCTGTGGCTTGAATATTCTCGGCTGCACTGTCCGATAGGATAATTGTGCGACGTCCCGCACGCCTTTCAGCTGTTGGCGGTTGCACCTTGAAGTGGATCTTGGTTAATGTCGCGAACGCTTCGAGCGTCTGCAACTGTTTGAGCAGGCGTTTTTGCTGATAACGCAGGCGGGTGGCCCAGTGACCATCCGTGACAATAAGAAGCAAACAGCCTTCACGCCAGGTCGCTACATGACAGTGTTCTCTGGCAGCAGGTTGAAGCTGGCTTTCAAGCAAGCGCTGCAGTTGATCAAGCCGCTGAGCTTGATTAAACAAGGCTTGCAAAGGCTTCGCCTCGCGCAATAGCGCGGCAGGAGCTTTAGCTGGCAACGGACGAAAAGTCATGGCTGGACGCCTACGTTTGTGGAATCGCCATGGTAGCAGAAATGCTGCTACTGACTTGGGCTCCACTAAAAGGGGAAGTCGTGCAAATAATTTTACTCAGTCGGCGCCATGGCGCTGCCCGAACACTAAGCTTCGATTTAAGGTGGTTGGTAGCAGGAATATTCATATTGGTGGGCGTTTCGCTCAGCCTCGGCACCTTTGTCGGTGTGCAGATGTCACCTCAAACCGAGGCGATTGCGCATGATGACAGCCAAATAATTAACCAAGCGCTGGATGAGCAGCGTGCCGAAGTGGGTGCTGTGCGCGTAGATGCTCAGCGTCAACTTGACGCATTCGCTGTCTATGTTGCGGAACTGCAGGCACGTTTAACGCGCCTCGACGCGCTAGGTGAGCGCCTGACCGAGCTGGCAGATATAGACTCAAGCGAGTTCGACTTCTCGCTGAACGTAGGGCAGGGTGGGGCTGAAGATGCTTATGGTAGCGCTGCCTATGCACCACCCGCATTCATGAGCACGCTGGATGATCTGGCTTTACAGCTCGACAGCCGTGAGCAGCAGCTAGAGGTGCTTGAGCAGTTGTTGGCTGAGCGCCGGCTCACCGAAGCTGAATATTTGGCGGGCCGTCCAGTCTTGCAAGGGTATGTCTCCTCACCCTTTGGACGCCGTATACACCCGTTGACCGGGCGTGCCACTGTGCATAAAGGGGTTGATTTCGCCGCTAAGGCAGGCAGTCCTGTGATTTCTGTAGCGGCGGGCGTTGTAACCTTTTCCGGGCGTAAAAACGGTTATGGTAATGTGGTTGAGGTTAGCCATGCGGATGGTTATACAACCCTTTATGCGCACAATAAACGCAACGTGGTGCAAGTCGGTGATCTGGTCAAACGAGGGCAAACAATTGCTCTGGTTGGTAGCACCGGGCGCTCTACGGGGTATCATGTGCACTTCGAAGTAACCAAGCTTGGTCGAGTGGTAAACCCTTCCAGCTACATAGCTCGTGTAAGCGGCAACTGATAACGCCGCTTTCATCATCTTCGTTTCCGGGTAGAATGCCCCCTTCGCACGCAGCCATTAGGGCTGCATGGGCGACTCTTGGGCCGCCCTCCATCCATACGTGTGGGAAGAACCTGTCGATATGTTTGCGCCTTTGTTGAAAAAACTCTTTGGAAGCAAGAATGAGCGTGAGGTTAAGCGCATGCTCAAGGCGGTTCAGTCCGTTAATGGCTTTGAGGAGCAGATGCTTGCACTCACGGATGAGCAACTGCGTGCCAAAACCGATGAGTTCAAAGCCCGTTTAGCCAAGGGTGAAACGCTTGATCAGCTGTTGGCCGAAGCCTTCGCTGTGGCCCGTGAGGCCGGTAAGCGTGTAATGGGCATGCGCCACTTTGATGTACAGCTGATCGGCGGTATGACCTTGCATGAAGGCAAAATTGCCGAAATGCGCACCGGTGAGGGTAAAACCCTCGTAGCAACTCTGGCTGTGTACCTCAATGCGTTGGCCGGTAAAGGTGTGCATGTGGTTACGGTCAACGACTACTTGGCCCGTCGTGACGCCAACTGGATGCGTCCACTGTACGAATTCCTTGGTATGTCGGTCGGCATTGTTACCCCATTCATGCCGCCTGAAGAAAAGCGCGCCGCCTACGCTGCTGACATTACCTACGGTACCAACAACGAGTTCGGTTTCGATTACCTGCGCGACAACATGGCGTTTAGCCTTGAAGACAAGTTCCAGCGTGAACTTAATTTCGCGGTAATCGACGAAGTCGACTCGATCCTGATTGACGAAGCCCGTACCCCGCTGATCATCTCGGGTCAGGCTGAAGACAGCTCAAAAATGTACGTTGAGATCAACAACCTGATCCCGCGACTTGAGCTGCACGTCGAGGAAGAAGAAGGCGTGGTGACTAAAGAAGGTCACTACACTGTTGATGAAAAAACACGTCAGGTTGAACTCAATGAACAGGGTCACCAGTTCATTGAGGATATGTTGACTCAGGCCGGTTTGCTCGCTGAGGGTGAAAGCCTGTACTCCGCACACAATCTTGGCCTTCTGACTCACGTCTATGCTGGCCTGCGTGCGCACAAATTGTTCCATCGCAACGTCGAATACATCGTGCAGAACGATCAGGTCTTGCTGATCGACGAGCACACCGGCCGTACCATGCCGGGGCGTCGTCTATCCGAAGGCTTGCACCAAGCGATTGAAGCCAAAGAAGGCCTGAACATTCAGGCTGAAAGCCAGACGCTTGCGTCGACCACCTTCCAGAACTATTTCCGCTTATACAGCAAGCTCTCCGGCATGACTGGTACAGCTGACACTGAAGCGTTTGAGTTTCACCAGATTTACGGGCTTGAGGTCATGGTTATCCCAACCAACCGTGCGCTGGCGCGTAAAGACTTCAATGACCTGGTCTACCTGACTCAGGAAGAAAAGTACGCTGCGATTGTTGCGGACATCCAAGAGTGTCAGGCGCAAGGTCGCCCAATTCTGGTGGGTACTGCCTCGATTGAAACTTCCGAGTACATGTCGGCCTTGCTCAACAAGCAAGGGATCGAACACAAGGTTCTCAACGCGAAGTTCCACGAAAAAGAAGCAGAAATCATTGCTCAGGCTGGCCGTCCAGGCGCGCTGACCATCGCCACCAACATGGCTGGTCGTGGTACTGACATTCTCCTGGGCGGTAACTGGGAAGTTGAAGTCGCTGCGCTTGAAAACCCAACTGACGAACAAGTTGCTCAGGTTAAGGCTGACTGGCAGAAGCGTCATCAGGCGGTGATTGAGTCGGGCGGTCTGCATGTGATTGCCTCGGAACGTCACGAGTCGCGACGTATCGACAACCAGTTGCGTGGACGTTCCGGTCGTCAGGGTGACCCAGGCTCCAGTCGTTTCTATCTGTCGCTTGAAGACAGCCTGATGCGTATCTTCGCCTCTGATCGGGTGAAGAACTTCATGAAAGCGCTGGGCATGCAGCCGGGCGAAGCGATTGAGCACCGCATGGTGAGCAACGCTATTGAGAAGGCGCAACGTAAGGTTGAAGGTCGTAACTTCGACATGCGTAAGCAATTGCTCGAATTTGATGACGTGGCAAACGAACAGCGTAAAGTGATTTATCACATGCGTAACACGCTGCTAGCCTCGGAAGAAATTGGCGCAACCATCGAAGAGTTCCGCCAGGAAGTTCTAGAAAGCACCATCAATGAGCATATTCCACCGCAGTCCCTGCCAGAGCAGTGGGATGTAATCGGTCTGGAATCTGCGATTTATACTGGTTTCGGTATTAACCTGCCGATTCAGCAGTGGTTGGATGATGATCACAAACTCTATGAAGAAACCCTGCGTGAGCGCATTCTTCAGGAGCTGATCAGCGCTTATAACGAGAAGGAAGAGCAAGCCAGCGCGGAAGCTCTGCGCACCTTCGAGAAGCAAATCCTGCTGCGTGTTCTTGATGACCTATGGAAAGATCATCTGTCGACAATGGATCACCTGCGTCACGGTATTCACTTGCGCGGTTACGCCCAGAAGAACCCGAAGCAAGAGTACAAGCGTGAGTCATTCACCTTGTTCCAAGAACTGCTTGATTCGATCAAACGCGACACCATCCGTGTGCTTTCGCATGTTCAGGTTCGTCGTGAAGATCCGGTCGAGGAAGAAGAACGTTTGCGCCGCGAAGCTGAGACCATGGCCGCACGCATGCAGTTTCAGCATGCCGACGCTTCTGCTCTAGATCAGCCAGAAGTTGAGCCGCAAAACGATGAGGCGGCTGGGACGGCTGTACCAGTACGCGCCGATCAGAAGATCGGACGTAATGAACCTTGTCCTTGTGGCTCTGGCAAGAAATACAAACATTGCCACGGGCAGTTGGGCTAATTGACATGACCTTGGCTCGCCGCTGGCTGCCAAGGTGATTGAAAGTAGTTAAGCTCGACTGACCCGTAAACGCCGCGACCGGTTAAGCCGATCGCGGCGTTTTACCATCCAACTAACCGCACGACGCTTCAACATCTCAAGGAGTTTATTCATGGCTGTAGGTCTTGGCCCGCTGTCTACCCTACACCCGGTTGCAGGCTTTGAACTGGGAATCGCGAGTGCTGGCATCAAGCGCCCGGGGCGAAAAGATGTTGTCGTCATGCGCTGCGCTGAAGGCTCAAGCGTTGCTGGCGTATTTACTCTCAATTCATTTTGCGCAGCGCCGGTGATCTTGGCTAAAAAGCGGGTACTCGGCTCGGTGCGTTACTTGCTCACCAACACGGGCAATGCCAATGCGGGTACCGGTGAACCTGGGTTGGAAAATGCTGCGCGTATCTGTGCCAAGCTGGCCGAGTTGGCCGGTGTAGATGAACAGTCAGTCTTGCCGTTCTCAACCGGTGTGATTGGCGAGCCGTTACCTGTTGAAAAGATCGAAAGTGCCCTGCAAGCGGCGCTTGATAACCTATCAGAGAACAACTGGGCGGATGCCGCAACGGGCATCATGACTACCGACACCTTGCCTAAAGGCGCCAGTCGCCAGTTCGTTCATGAAGGCGTCACCGTTACCGTCACTGGTATCAGCAAGGGCGCTGGCATGATCAAGCCCAACATGGCGACCATGCTCGGTTACATCGCCACTGATGCCAAGGTAAGCCAAGGCGTGCTCCAGGATTTGCTGCGTGATGCGGCGAACAAGTCGTTTAACCGCATTACCATTGATGGCGACACCTCAACCAATGATTGCTGCATGCTGGTCGCAACCGGCAAGGCTGAGCTGGATGAGATCAGCCAAGCCAAAGGCGCTTACTTTGCGGCCTTGAAACAGGCCGTGTTTGAGGTGTGCATGGAGGTTGCTCAAGCCATCGTCCGTGATGGTGAAGGTGCGACCAAGTTCGTTACTGTTGTTGTTAATGGTGGCGCGACGCATCAAGAGTGTCTGGATGTGGGGTATGCCGTTGCACATTCACCACTGATCAAAACCGCGCTGTTCGCATCCGACCCTAACTGGGGGCGTATTCTTGCCGCAGTTGGCCGTGCGGGTGTAGCGCAGCTTGATGTCAGCAAGATTGATGTATTTCTTGGTGATGTATGTATCGCCAGTAAAGGCTGTCGGGCAGAGACTTATACCGAAGAGCAAGGTTCGACGGTGATGGCTGAAGAAGAAATCACCATTCGTATTGAACTCGGGCGTGGCGCGAGCAGTGAAACCATCTGGACCACCGACTTGTCGCATGAGTACGTAAAGATCAACGCTGAATACCGCACCTGATCTAGGCCTCGACCTGGCGCAGGGGTGTTCTATTGCCCCTGCGTTGCCATGACCAACTCTAAGTCACCGGAGAGCACCTATGTCGCTGCAATTAGTTATTGGGGATAAACGCTATTCTTCCTGGTCATTGCGTGCGGCTCTTGCACTTGAGCTGGCGGGTGCCAGCTATTCTGAAATACTCATTGTGCTGAACCAACCCGATACCGCTCAACGCATTGCCTTGCACTCTCCGACCGGTAAAGTGCCTTTGCTGAAAACAGCAGAGGGCCCGGTTTGGGATTCCTTGGCGATTGTTGAATATCTCGCTGAACAACATCCAGAGCTTTGGCCGCAGGACACTTATGCCCGGGCAGTGGCACGCAGTGTGTGCGCGCAAATGCACAGCGGTTTCGCGAGCTTGCGAACGCACATGCCGATGGATCTGCAGCGTGACCAGCCGTTGGCCCATATGCCTGCGGAAGTGGCTATCGATATTCAGGTGGTATGTGCATTGTGGGCCGAGTGTCGGGCTGCATTTGCTCAGGATGGTCCATTCCTGTTTGGTCAGCCAAGTGCTGCTGATGCTTTTTACGCGCCGGTGGCCAGCCGTCTGCGCAGCTACCAGGTTGAGTTGCCGCCTGAAGCGCGTGCCTATGTTGAGACCATCTATAACTGGCCAGCTTTTCAACGCTGGTACAACGCAGCGCAAGAGGAACAGTTTGGGTGAAACGAGTACATGTTGTCGCGGCTGTTATTCGTGGAAACGATGGCCGGATCCTGATTGCCAAACGTGCGGATGAGCAACATCAAGGCGGTTTGTGGGAGTTCCCTGGCGGTAAGGTGGAGTCGGACGAAGCTGTCGAAGCCGCGCTTGCCCGTGAGCTGAGCGAAGAACTGGGTATTGTGCCGACGGCCGCGCAGCCGCTGATACAGATCATGCACGATTATCCAGACAAGCAAATTCTGCTCGACGTCTGGAATGTCAGCGCTTTTCAGGGTGAGCCCCATGGCGCAGAAGGTCAGCCATTGATGTGGGTAACCAACCGGCAACTTCTGGAGTACCAGTTCCCGGCGGCGAACAAGCCGATCGTGGCCGCCGCACGGCTGCCTGAACACTACCTGATTACCCCTGAGGGTCTTGATGCGGGCGAGCTGTTGCGAGGTATCAAGCGCGCAGTAGACGATGGCGTTCGTCTGATACAGCTGCGAGCGCCAGACATGTTTGACCCGCAGTATCGCGATCTCGCACTCGATGCGGTTGGTCTCTGTGCTGGCCGCGCTCAGCTGATGCTTAAAGGCCCGCTGGAGTGGCTCAGTGATTTTCCTGCGGCAGGTTGGCACCTGACTTCGAAGCAACTGCGCCAGCTGGCCTCCGGTGAGCGGCCTATTCCAGTTGAACGCTGGTTGGCCGCGTCATGTCATTCGGCTGAGGAGTTGTTGCTTGCACAACGGTTAGGCGTTGATTTCGTCACGCTGTCACCGTTACAGGCAACAAAAACGCACCCTGACGCCCAGCCTCTGGGTTGGCAGTACGCTGAGGCGTTGCTGGCAACAGCGCAACTGCCGGTTTATTTGCTCGGCGGTGTCGGCCCTGAAGATCTAACACATGCGCGCCAGCTAGGTGCACAAGGCGTGGCTGGCATTCGTGCGTTTTGGCCACAGTGAGTATTCCCCTGCAATGACAGGGGCAAGCTGCTTGCACGACGCACGGTTGATGCAGTGCCAAATTAATCATTTTTATAGCTGAGGGGCACCGGTGAGTAGTACTAAAGCGTGGCTGCGATCTTTCTGGCCCGCGCCGATGGCAATCAGCAAAAGCCAGCAGGCAGTTAGTTGTCTTGGCGCTTTTTTCGGCTTGTCGTTCACGGCCTGGTTTTGCCATTCAGTCCTTGGTGCATCGAGCTTATGGCTTATAGCGCCAATGGGGGCCTCCGCTGTACTGTTGTTTGCCGTGCCTTCGAGCCCGCTGGCGCAACCATGGTCAATCCTTGGGGGGTGTATCGTCTCGGCGCTGGTAGGTGTCAGCTGTGCGCGCTGGTTGGGGCATAGTGGCTGGGTTGCAGGTTTGGCGGGAGGGCTGGCAATTGGCTTGATGTTCGCCTTGCGTTGTCTGCACCCGCCTGGCGGTGCAGTGGCTTTGTCCGCGGTATTGGCTGGAGAACCTGTCGCCCAGTTGGGTTATCACTTTGTGGTTTTTCCGGTAGCGATTAATGCTGCAGCGATGCTGTTGATCGCATTGTTGTTCAATAACCTGTTGCAACGGCGATACCCACACCGGGCGAGTGATCATCAAAACCCACACAAAACCATCGATGCCTTGCCGCGTGACCGGGTGGGGTTTACTCCTGACGATCTTGATGCTGTGCTCAATGCGCGCGGAGAATTGCTCGACATTGCCCGTGATGATCTTGAGGAGATTCTTCGTCAGACTGAAGAGCGTGCTTACCGTCGCCGGTTTGGCGAGATACGTTGCGGCGACATAATGTCAGAAGATGTTCTCAGTGTGAGTGCGCAAACATCTGTCAGCGCTGCGTTGACGATAATGCTCGAGCACCGTCTGAGTGCGCTGCCGGTCATCAACCAAGGCAAGCAACTGCAAGGCATGTTGAGTTTGCATGATGTGGTGGCGACAGCAGATGTCCAAGGCAATTGTGAGCGCATCATGCAGCGCAATGTGTTGACCTGCAAAAGCGATTGGCCGGTTTCATATTTGCTCGAAAGCCTTGGCTCTTCAGTTGAGCATCGCATGCCGGTTCTAGGGGAAAATAAGGTATTGCTGGGTATCGTGACTCAGACCGATCTTGTCGCCGCGTTGTATCGGAGCGCACTAGAGAAAGCCGGATAACTCTTATGTGTCTGGCTAAGGTGTTCTAGCGTGCTTTGATGTGCGTGCCGGGCAATCCATGTTCTAGCAAGAGAGCTGTTTTTTATGGCGTCAGTGCTGAGTGTCATCCTGCCGATTTTTGCGTTAATTCTGGCAGGCTTTGCATGTCGAAAGCTGAAATTGTTGGGGCCCGACGCCGCCTCAGAAATTAATCGAATGGTGGTCTGGCTATGCTTGCCAGCCATGCTGTTTGAGGCTACAGCTACAGCCTTGTGGTCGCATATATGGCAGCCTGAATTTATTTTGGCCTATACCATAGGCACCTTGGTTGTGTTCATTGCTACCGTGTTTTGGCGCATGCGTAAGTCCGGTGATTTGGCTGATGCCAGCATTCAGGGGCTGAGTGCTTCGTACGCTAACACCGGCTATATGGGAATTCCGCTGTGCATACTGGTATTTGGTGACGATGGTTTGGAGCCTGCACTGATTGCCAGTTTGATTGTGATCTGCGTGCTCTTTGCGCTGTCAGTTGTATGCATCGAAGTGGCTCTGCAAGGCGAGAAACACATGTTGCGTGCAGTGCGCAAAGTTGCCTTGGCACTTGCTAAGAATCCGCTGGTTATTTCCCCTGTTTTGGGTGGGCTTTGGGCTTATTCAGGGGTGCCGTTACCTACGCCTGTACATTCCTTTCTGACCTTGTTGAGTAATGCCACGGCGCCTTGCGCGCTTATTTCGCTGGGCCTGTTCTTGGCGCATAAACAGTCGGGGCAAAGTCAGGGGAGTATTCCATTAGTGTTGCTTAAGCTGTTTTTGCACCCGTTGCTGGTCTGGATTCTGGCATTCTGGGTGTTTCAGTTGCCACCGTTGTGGGCAATGTCGGCAGTGTTGTTGGCCGCGCTGCCAACGGGTACTGGCCCCTTTATGCTGGCCGACTTTTATCGTCGCGATGCAGCCGTTGTCTCTAACAGTATTTTGTTGTCGACGGTCGGTTCTCTGATCACGCTGTCGCTGTGTTTGTTCTGGATTGAATCGATTCGTCATAACGCTGCTTTCTAGACGTTGCAGGTTGGTAAAGCAAAAAGTGTGAGCTTGCTGTCGCTAGTTGTGAGCGAAAGGTTAAACCTATTCAAGTGCTTGACTGATAACCGCTGTAACGACCGGCGCATCGACCACTACGCGGAGATTGGTGTTTAATACCCGGGCATAGTATTTCAGTAGCGTTGCCCGGAGGCATGATCAAGATGCGTATTCTTGTGGTTGAAGACAACCAAGACATCCTCGCCAATGTAATGGACTACTTGACCATCAAAGGTTATACGGTCGATTGTGCTCAAGATGGTGTCAGTGGTTTGCACCTGGCCGTTACGGAGCACTACGACTTGATCGTGCTGGATATCATGCTGCCGCGCATGGATGGCTATCAGGTGTGTAAGCGGCTACGAGAAGATGCTCTCAGCGAGACGCCTGTGATCATGCTGACCGCCCGTGATGCGCTGGATGATCGGTTGCAAGGGCTGGGTGCAGGTGCTGATGATTACCTGCTAAAACCCTTTGCGTTGTCTGAATTGGTTGCGCGTATTGAAGCCGTATTGCGCAGAAGCCATGGCAGTCGTAAGCGAAAGTTGCAAGTTGGGGACCTTGTTTATGATCTCGACACCTTATACATCTCGCGTGCTGACCAAGCCTTGAAGCTAAATCCTCTTGGCCTGAAACTGCTGGCTGTACTGATGCAAAAAAGCCCCGCAGTGGTTCGCCGTGAGGTGCTGGAAGAAACCCTCTGGGGAGACCATTGCCCAGATAGCGACAGCTTACGCAGCCATATCCATCAGTTGCGTCAAGTCCTCGACAAACCATTCGATAAACCTTTGCTACACACCATTCACGGCGTCGGCTATCGCCTTGCGGAGTCCGCTGATGGTGGCTAAACAACCACTACTGAGACGCATTGTTATTGCTTTTGTGGTGATGACTTTTTGTGTCAGTGGACTCTTTTCGTTGAGTATTGTCGCGGTTGTTCATTTCATTGAGGAGAACTTGGTTTCACAAGAGCTCAATGAGGAGTTGGTCGGTGTTTTACAGCACGATCTGGCCAACGGTTTGCCACCACGCCTTGACTCACGTACGCGCTTTTTTGCCTCAGACTTGCCTCGTTATGCAACGCCGCCACAGTTTGCAAAGGCCGAAAAAGGTTTTTCTGAAGTGGTAGACGAGACTCAAGCCTTCTACATTTTTAGACGTGATATTGAAGGGCAGAGCTTCTTTTTAGTGCAGGAGCAGCAAGAGTTTGAAGAGCGTGAAACGGCGCTTTATCGCGCAGTTGTTGCGGGCTTCGTGCTCAGTGTGATTCTGTCCTGGATACTCGGCTTGTGGCTGGCCCGCAAAATCGTCGCGCCTGTTGTGCGCTTGGCCAGCCAGGTGCGGCACCGCGATCAGCTACATCAACTTGCACCCAATATTGCACCCGACTATGCCGATGATGAGGTCGGGCATCTAGCTCAGGCTTTTGACAGCACGTTGGGGCAGTTGCGTAAATCGCTCGAACGCGAGCGATTGTTTACCAGTGATGTAAGTCATGAATTGCGGACTCCGCTAATGGTCATCAACTCATCTTGTGAGTTGCTCGATGTGGCGACCAATCTTGAGCCGCGTCAGCGGGATAAGATCCAGCGCATTAAGCGGGCAACAGATGAGATGAGTTCATTGGTGCAAACATTCATACTCTTGGCTCGCGCTACCAGCAGTGACTCCATTGAGGGCGGTCGGGCAACGTTACGAGCAGTCGCCGACGAGCAGAGTACGCGGTGGGGCGGGATGATCAGAGAAAAAGGCCTGACATTCGAAATGATCGATCAGGGGGCTGATAATACGAGCTACAACCTGACATTTTTGCGTACCGTTATGTCCAACCTGCTACGCAATGCTTTGCATTACACAGAGACAGGAGGCGTACGTCTGGAGTTAATGGCGGATGGTTTTTGTGTTGCGGACAGCGGCGTGGGGATTCCATTAGAGCAACATGAGCAAATGTTCAAACCCTTTGTGCGCGGGCAGCAATCACGAGGTGAAGGTTTAGGTCTCGGTTTGTCTTTGGTCAAGCGCATTTGTTCTCATGAAGAATGGGTCGTTAGTGTCAAAAACCTGGAACCATCCGGAAGTGAGTTCAGAGTGTTTTTAAAAGCGGCGGAGTAATATTTCGCATTACTTAAAAGCCCTGAACGGTGAAAAGTCGGCTGGTTTCACGATTTTTTCACGCTGTCTTGACGGCAGCATGATGAATTGCCGGTTAGCTTTGATTCACGTCATTCAAGTGAGTCAAAGCTATGTCTAAAGCACGCCCAATAGAGCTCGAGTTCTCTAGCAAGTACGATCGCGAGCACGCCAACATGTATTTAAACAAGCACAAGACAGGCTTGTCTCGGCGCATGTCACACTGGCGTGAGGTACAAATTGCCCGTGCTGCATTGAAAATGGCAGGTGATCCAAGCTTGGTTCTGGATCTGCCATCGGGTGCCGGGCGTTTTTGGCCGATGCTCTGTGAACAACCCAACCGCATGATTTTGGCTGCCGACAATTCGCAAGACATGCTCGATGCCGGTATGTACGGGCAGCCAGCTGAGGTTACCGCCCGGGTCAAGCCGTTTCAAACCTCGGCCTTTGCTATCGACCTGGGTGAAAACGCAGTCGACTGCATTTTTTCGATGCGACTGATGCACCACATCGGCAAATCAGATCACCGTCAGGCCATGCTCAAAGAGTTCAGGCGCGTAACCCGCGATACCGTGGTTATGTCCTTGTGGGTGGATGGTAATTACAAAGCGTGGAAACGTAAGCGTAGCGAGGCTCGTCGTCCTGCTGCCGAACGCGATCCTTTGCTGCAAAACCGTTTTGTGATTCCACGCGAGACCATCGAGGCAGAGTTCAAGCAGGCCGGTTTTAAAATTGTCGGCCATAAAGATTTCATTCCGGGTTATGCCCTGTGGCGTATATACGTTTTGCGTAAGCTCGACTAAGTCTGCCCGAAACACGGGTGCGCTTGATGACGCTGAACTACGGCCTTGAATTGCTATGTTCACAGCCGTGGCTCAAATACGGACAGGCGGTGCTTATTGCCGCGTGTCTGCTGGCACTGGTCGCCGTGTTGAGCATGATTGCTCTCGTTTGGGCGGTAATTTTGCGCTAGCTGTTGCGGCGCTCGACGCGACTACGGCCTAATAGGCCGGCGCTGCCTGTGTATCCGTTGTCGAGAGTCTAAATGCCTGTTCAAGCCCGTTCTCCTTCCAACATGCGTCCCAGCACCGTCCACTTGCCGCAGGGCCAGTGGCTGACGGTTCTGGATTGCCTGTGCGCGCATTTTTCCGGGGTTACGCGTGAGGTCTGGATTGACCGTTTTGCGCGTGGTCGCGTGCTCGATGCTGATGGTGTTTCGCTCGGCTTAGAGCATCCTTATAAAGCCGGGCTGCGTGTGCATTATTTTCGTGAAGTGCCTTCTGAAATAGTCATTCCATTCGACGAAGTTGTTTTGCACTTTGATGAGCATTTAATGGTTGTCGACAAACCGCATTTTTTGCCGGTGATGCCTTCCGGAGGCTACGTTGAACAGACCTTGCAGGCGCGGTTGACCAAGCGTTTTGCCAATGCGGATATTGTGCCGTTACACCGCATTGATCGGCATACCGCGGGCTTGGTGCTGTTTTCGACCAATGTACAAACTCGTGGGTTGTATCAAGCGTTGTTTCGAGAACGAAAAATCACTAAGCGTTATGAAGCCCTTGCCAAGGCATTGCCTGAGCTGACATTTCCGCTGTTGCGCAAAACGCGCTTTGGGCCTGGCGAACCATTCTTTCGCATGCAAGAAGTTGAGGGTGCTGCCAATACCGAGACGCGCATAGAAATTGCGCAGAAGTTGGGTGATCAATGGCTGTATGCGTTGTATCCGGTGACGGGTAAAAAGCATCAACTGCGTGTACATCTCGCCGCATTAGGTGCGCCAATCTGCAATGATCCGTTTTACCCCGAGGTGATAGATGCTCCCGGCACTCCTGATGACTACAGCAAGCCGCTGAAACTGCTGGCGCAGGGGCTGGAGTTTATTGATCCGGTTAGCGGTGAGGAACGCAGTTTTCGAAGCCAGTTGAGTTTGCTCTGAGCAGTTCTCAGGGTAAGACCATGCGAAGCGTGTCCAGCATTGCTTAGCCAATACACCGAATATCTGTAGCCGCATTTGGTGGCTGGTAAAACGCCAGCCACACTACGCTACTTATTACTCAACGAGTTTTGGTGCTGCTTGCCAGAGCACTTCGCTGACGTGTTGGTGCCGGGCGATGATTCTGGCAGCAACGAACAGTAGATCAGACATACGATTTATATAAGCCAGCCCGACCTTGCGCATAGGCTCTTGTGCGTTCAGATGCTGGCAACGCCGCTCAGCACTACGCGCCAGACTCCGACAAATATGTGCTTGCGCGACGAGTTTTGAGCCGCCAGGGAGGATGAAGTTCTCAAGTGGGCCGAGAACTTCATTCCAGCGGTCAATAGCCTGCTCCAGGCGTTCAACTTCAGCCGTTTGCAGAGCTTGGTAGTCGGGCATTGCCAGCTCGCCACCCAAGTCAAACAAACGGTGTTGGCAGGGCTCCAGCACCTCGATTACATCGCTCAGGTCTGGGTGCTGGCTTGTTAGCTGTTGCAACTCGGCAATCAACAGGCCGATATGACTGTTTAGCGTGTCAATTTCGCCCATGGCTTCAACTCGGGGGTGATCTTTGGTCACTCTCCGGCCATCTGCCAAACCGGTTTCGCCGGCGTCGCCGGTGCGCGTATAAATTTTTGAGAGGCGAAAACCCATGTTTATAAACCTGTGGCTTGAGGTGGGGCTATCAGTGGTAAGCGCAGAATAAAACAGGTGCCTTTATCCTTGTTGGCCTGTACTTCCATCTGCCCTTTGTGGTTGTTGGTGATAATGAAGTAAGACACTGATAAACCCAGCCCAGTGCCTTGGCCTACTTCCTTGGTGGTAAAAAACGGTTCAAATATACGTTTGCGTACAGATTCGGGCATGCCGATACCGTTGTCTTCAACTTCAATGATTGCCCAAGGTGGACTCAGGCGAGTGCGTAAGCTTATTCGTCCTGGAGTACGTTGATCATCGCGCTGATGAATAGCTTGGGCTGCGTTCTTCAACAGGTTGAGCAAAACCTGCTCTAGCTCGTTTGCAGTGACCGGTACCGGGCCAAGAGTGTTGTCAAATTTGCGCTCGATAATCAGGCTCTTGAAGTCGAAGCGTTCGGCCAGGTCAAAGTCATTACTGGCAATTTCGAGTGCTTGGTCGATAAGTGCAGGCAGTTGACAAGGGATTAATTGACGGTTGCTCAACCGGCTAAAATTGAGCATGTGGCTGACTATTTTAGAGGCCCGCGTACCAGCCTGCTGAATGCCCGCGAGTAACTGTGGAATTTCTCTGGCTTGCAAATAGCGGTCGATGGCATCGAGTGAGATATTTTCTTGTGCCGCTATGTTGCGGTTGCGCTCAAGCTCTGGCGACAAGCGCCGGCGAATGTTTTGCACGTTATGCAGTATGGCGCCGAGCGGATTGTTGATCTCATGGGCCATGCCTGCAGCTAAGCCACCTACCGATAGCATTTTTTCGGATTGAACCATGACCTCTTCAAGGTTGAGGCGCTGGGTAATGTCGTCAATTCGGATCACTACGCCACGGCCGCTAACGCCGGTCAGAGGGTAGAACGTCAGGGCGAAGTGATGTGGCTGACCCTCTCGGCTCCAGGTAATTCGCTCAATTTTCTCGACCTTATGTTTATCGATGGTGCGCTTGAGTTGGTTGAGGTAAAGCTTAAGGTGTGGAAAGGCTAGGAACACTGGCTGGTTAAGGGCTTCATCTAGCGTGGTCCCTGACAGAGCACTGGCCTCCTGATTCCATTGCGTGACGTAAAGCTCGTCATCCAAGGCAATAAGCGCGGAAGGCATCGAGTCGATGATGCTGTTGAGATAGTTCTGAAAGCCGGTGAGTTTCTTTTCAATTTTGCTGCGGAACTGAACTTCCAGCTCGAGCTTGCGGTTTGAATGACGGGTTTCTTCTGCGAGTTGCTGGGCTTGATCGAAGGCTGTTTGCGACTCGTCACGGGCGCGCTTGAGTTGTTGCTCACGTGCCTCGATGCGCATCATCATGGTATTAAACGCATCCGCAAGACTGCCGATTTCGTCTTTATTTCCGCGCTTGGCGCGCAAGGAGTAATTTTCTTCGCGGGTCACTTGGCGCGACAGCTCTTCGAGCTTACGAATTGGTTTGGTGACTAAACGACGGATCTGTCGAGCAACCAAAAACCAGAGCATTGCGCTAACGGCCAGAATCAACAGGCTGGCTGTCAACGTACCGGTGTAGAAGGCGCCCGGTAGCTCGCTGGAGGCGACCAGCAGCAGATGACCGGGCCGCCCATTAAGCTGCGGCAATTCGATTAGTTGATTGCTGCGAAATTCGGTTACACGCCAAGAGTCCAGCTCCTCGAGGCGTTCAGGCATCTCGAGCTTTTCACCGCGCTGTAACTGCGCGAGGCTGCGCCCGTTACTGCCGTAGATCACCGCGCCACGTAATGGCGGGTAGTCGTCCAACCGCTTGAGCACCGCTTGCGCCTCGCTGGCTGAGCTTAAGGCTTTATGGCTCAGCTCGGGGCTGGCGATGATTCGTCCGAGCGTGTGCATCGCTTGCGGCGCCATGCTTTGCTGGGAAATCCAGTAAGCCGCACTGATAAAGGCCAAGTTGGCAACCAGCAACACGGCGATGACGAGCACCAACAGTGCTGCAAGCATTTTTCGGCCAACGGGTAGGTTTTCTAAATGCTGGCGCAGGGACATAACAGGAGAGGTCGCAATGGCTAGAATGCTATGAGGGTAGCGTGGTGCTAGTGGCGGGGCAATCCGTGTGCATCAAGGTACTGGCCAAGTCGTTCGTTTAAGGCATTCAAATGCGGTAGTTGCAGCTGTTGGCGTTCAGCGGCGACGCAGGCGTAACCGATCAGATAAGCAATCTCAGTGCGGCGTCTTTGGCTGACATCCTGATGCATTGATGAGTAGTTCGCGGCGGTGGCGTTGATCACACGTATTACTTGTTCATGCAGACCTGTTGCAGCTGTCGACATGCCGCAGGCGTGAAGCAATTGGCTCAGCTCATTACACAGGGTGGCCACTTCAGCCTGGTGTTCAAGCAATCCACCATTGCGGCAGTTGTATAAAACTGTCAGTGGATTGATCGCGCAGTTGAGTGCCAGCTTGCGCCACAAACGACTGACTATGTCCTCTGCCCAGTCGTGATTGATCTGACTTTGCAGTAAATCGCCAAGCCAAGACGGTGGTTCAGGCTGCAGTGGGTCGCCCAACCATGTGTGGCCGCGTCCAGCAAACACAGTGCAAAAATCGGCCTGACGAAATGCCCCTTCAGTACTCGAAGCCAAAATGCAGCGGGCTTGGGGGATCAGTGCCGCTACACGCTCCTGACTGCCGAGGCCGTTTTGCAGCAGGATAACCTCTGCATCGGCCGTAAGCAGGGGCGCGAGTTGGATGATAGCCGTTGGCGCATCGTAGGCTTTGCAGGCCAGCAGTAGTCGCGAGATAGGGCCGCAGTCATCAATACTGACAGCAGGTATTGGGTAGCAATGAGGTTGATTGTCTTCGACCAGGGTCAAGCCACCGGCGCTTTGATAGCTAGCAAGGCGCTGCTGGTCGCGTAAAATTAACTCTACATCGCAACCGGCTCGAAACAGTCTTGCCGCCCAGAGGCTGCCAAGAGAGCCTGCCCCGAGGATATGCCAGCGCATACTCAAGCGGTCTCAGGCAAACGCATCGCAGCGACTCGGCCGCTGGCGTAGGCATCGGGTAACAGGCGCTTGGCACTGTTGATCAAGTCGGCTGGGCTAACGGGCAAGTTGCGGTTGTCGAGCCCGATCAAGCAAACCCCCGCCTTGAGGCTGATAAAGCCTTCACTGGTCTTGAAGGCTTTGAGGTTAAGGCCCTCGTGCAAACGCTTGAAGCTGCTCGGTGAGCACTCTTGCAGGTTGGACAGCAGCGTAACCAGACCAAAATGATTGTCATCTATGCGGGTCAGCACATCGAGTGGACGAACCAGCTGTTGCAAGCGCCTGCCAACACTGTGTAGAAGCTCGTTGTAGAGGGGTTCACCGTATTGTTTACGCAGTTCGTTAGCTTCTTGTAGACCAATCAGCAAGTAACCCAGCGCGCCACCGCGTGACTCGACATTGCGCAAGCCTGTGTCGAGTTTTTGCTCCAGGTAACGCAAATTTCCAAGGCCTGTAAGCGAATCAACCAAGTTGCGCTGTTCGAGGCTGGCGATATTGTCAGTCAGTAGACGATTTTCGATCAACAGGCGTTGCAATGTACTGCATAGGCGGTCAGCGGCGTACACGCGCGGCACCAGTTGCTCGTTCATCACGGATTTGTTGATGAAATCATCCACGCCGCTGTCAAAGGCTTCGCTAAGAACGTTTTCCCCTTCCTTGCCAGTGAGCAAGATCACGTAGGTGTAATGATCGGAAGTCTCATCCAGCTGGCGCACTTGGGAGGTGAGCATTAGGCCGTCTGTTTCGGGCATTAACCAGTCGGCAAGGAGCACGCTTGCAGGGCGTGCCTCAAGCTGCTTGATCGCCTCGTTGGCGCTGGTGGCGAAGCGGATATCAATGTAACCGGCCTGGTTCAGCATGCGGCCGATGATTGCGCTGGAGAACTTGGCATCGTCCACCACCATGATGCTGAGGTGTGGGTTGGGCATTTAAAACTCACAAAAGGAGGTGTGATCTGGGGCCGTCGCTGGGCAGTCGATGTCGCTCCCGATATATAATGGCTAGGATTTTTACTCGTCAAGCAATCAGCGGCCCATTCGTGATGTGGGTCGCGCCAAATACAGGAGGAAACCTATGCCTTCGTTCGACGTGGTGTCCGAGCTAGATAAACACGAAGTGACTAACGCCATCGACAATGCCATGAAAGAACTGGAACGTCGTTACGATCTTCGCGGTAAAGGCAGCTTCGAAGCCAAAGATTTAACGGTCACTTTAACCGCTGATGCAGATTTTCAGCTTGAGCAAATGGCTGAAATCCTCAAACTCAGTTTGGTGAAGCGCAAAATTGATGTGCAATGCCTTGAGTTCAAGGATGCCTACGCTTCCGGTAAGTCCATGAAGCAGGAAGCCAACTTGCGTGAAGGTATCGACAAAGAACTGGCGAAAAAAATCGTCGCGCACATAAAAGATGCCAAGTTAAAAGTACAGGCGGCCATCCAAGGCGAGCAGGTTCGTGTCACCGGCAAGAAACGTGATGACTTGCAGGAGGCTATTGCCGTATTGCGTGCGAAAGAGTTTGGTATGCCACTGCAGTTCAACAATTTCCGCGATTAATCCATACTGGATTGAACCTTGGCGGTGCTTTGTCGTCGCAAAAAGGTGTTATAGCAATTTCATCGCCATGGCTTGCCGTGGCGATTTCGTTTTACGCATTGGGTTTAGTGCGTGTTTGTTTATAAAGGGAGTGCTCCATGGATATAACTGTCGATCAAATTCTCACGATGTCCGAGGCATGGTTGCCAATCATCGTCAGTTACAGCTTGAAGTTTGGTTTAGCCTTACTGACCCTGTGCATCGGCTGGTGGTTGATCAATTCATTGACTCGCCGCGTTTCCAAGCTGCTCAGTGCGCGTAGTTTTGATCCTGCACTGAATGGTTTTATCGGCAACTTGGCCAATATCATCCTGAAAATACTGCTGATAATCAGCGTTGCGTCGATGATAGGGGTTGAGACCACTTCATTTATTGCGATGATTGGTGCCGCAGGCTTGGCAATTGGCTTGGCGCTGCAAGGCAGTCTGGCCAACTTTGCCGGTGGCGTGCTGATCATGATGTTCCGCCCGTTTCGGGTGGGTGACTGGATCGAAGGGCAAGGGGTGGGCGGCACTGTCGATACCATTCAGATCTTCCACACCACACTGAAAACTGCGGATAACAAAGTGATTATTGTGCCGAACGGCAGCCTGTCGAATGGCAATATCACCAACTATTCACGTGAACCCAAGCGTCGTGTTGATATCGCCGTGGGCATCGATTACTCAAGCGACATCAAAAAAGCCCGAGAAGTGTTGCTGAAAATCGCTGAGGACCCGCGTGTACACACCTTGCCAGAGCCTGTGGTGTATGTGACGGGGTTGGGCGAGAGTTCGGTTGATTTAGCGTTGCGCGTTTGGGTCGCGACGGGGGATTACTGGCCAGTGACTTTCGATTTCACTGAAAGAGCCAAAGTGGAGTTGACTGAAGCGGGTATCGGAATCCCGTTCCCACAACGTGTCATGCATATGGTGCAGGCGCCTGCGGCGTAAGCTTTTCCAAGCACCGGTGACGAATACAACCCAGTCAGACAGATGATTGCCAAATGTCTGGCTGGGTTGTTCAGGTTTTTAATCAGTCGGGCAGTTCGCTCAGTTTGCGACCAAATTCCTGTTCGTAAGCGTCTTTAAGGATTTTCCAGTCGGCTGCGCTCCAGTTGGAATGGCGGCGCAACTGCTTCATGTCGTGCAATGCGGCTTGTTTGCTGGTCAAGCGCTGGCGACACTTTTCAAGGTCAAGTAGCGCTGCATGCGGTTTGGCCGCAGCCCCTTCACCTTCAACATAAACAAACACATGCTTGGCATAGATGCAGCCATGCTGCCAGCGTGCACGGTTGAGTCTGGCGATGTTGATGCCTATGGTTTTTAGCAATTGGGTGTGCAGGGCTTCACCATATTGCTCGCGGCCGCCAGCGGCGTACCAGTCTTCAATGGTTTGGTAGCCTTCCAAAGCCGCAGTGATCAGCAAGCCACGCTCATTGCTGGTTGAGCAGTACACAATCTGCGGCACATTCACACCAGCCTGTCTTGCGCCGATTAGCGCATCGCGCTCACGCAAAACAGTCAGGCGACCGAGTGGATGTAACCAACTGCGGTGAATGTGTCCCGTTTGGCGCTTGGCGTAGAGCAGGTTGCCGTTGTCATCGTAGATGCGCTGTACACCACTTTCTCCACCACGACGAACGTTGGGTTCTTCAACCCATTCGCCTTGTTTTTTCCACCATGAATCAAACACATTGTTTTCAGAGGTGGAAGCTGGGTGTTGCTCTGCCTGCATGCTGCGCTCCGTAGCGTAAAACCAATCGCTCTACGCCTCTGTCGTGCAATCAAACTGAGTTGTTGCGTCGTCGTTGGCGTAGCGTTGTTTTTATTGTTATTTGGATTAATAGAATTGTCTTGAGTGAAAAAATTCAAGGTGATTGCCAACGATACCATCACTTTGTTGCAGGATTGCAGCAGATCAATATTAAGTTTTAGATAATGTGTCTGTCAGGCATGAGGTGGTGCTTTTGCTTGCACCACCATTGCCTTGAGAGATTCAGGCCTGCTCGGTCGAGCGTGGCGGCTGGGAGGGGCTGGCTGGCGCAGACGATTCGCCATTGGTTTGTGAGCGTTCACGGCGCCACTGAATGATGATCAAAAACAGCGTTGGCAAACCGAGCAGAGCAGTTATCAGGAAAAAATGCGGGTAACCGAACTTCTCGACCATAACCCCGGAGTAGCCCCCAATCAGCCTCGGCAGCAGCAACATGATGGAGCTGAGCAGGGCATATTGAGTGGCTGAGAACTTGAGGTTGGTCAGGCTCGAGAGATAGGCTACAAACGCCGCTGTGGCCAGGCCTGCGCTGAAGTTGTCGGCTGATATGGTGATAATCAGCATATCCAGATTCGCGCCCATGCCGGCGAGCATAAGGAACAGTAGATTAGTCGCTGCTGACGCTGCACCGCCGATAAGCAAAATCGGCAGAATGCCAAAGCGGACGATCAGCAACCCACCAAACCCTGCGCCGAACAGGGTCATCACCAAACCAAACAACTTGCTGACGCTGGCGATTTGATCCTTGGTGAAGCCTTGGTCGATATAGAACACGTTAGCCATAACGCCCATCACCGTATCGGACATACGGTACGTGGCGATCAGCCCGAGCAGGATGAAGGCTTGCCAGCGATAACGCATGGCAAAGTCGTTCACTGGTGTCAGTACCGGTGCCAGGCTGCGGCGGCCCATTGATGACAGGCACAGGGTCGTCAGAATGGTGTAGAGCAGGGCGCGCAGGAATGCGCGATCGGTCAGCAGCAGGTCTAGCATGCTCATCTGACCCGATATAACGCTGGCGAAGTCGGTGTTATAAAGCTGCGTGAACATCGCGGGTACCGAAACCAGCAGTACGATCAGTACCAGTACCGAGGCAATCTGATGGCTAAAGCCATAGCGAGCAGCTGCCAGTTGTGTGCGGATCGGCACGTCGGGTTCACGCATCCACAGGCTGGTAATCAGCGCAGGCACCATCAGCAGAGCAAATACCAAGTAGGTGCTCGACCACGCGCTGAACTGATAGAGCTGTGTGGTTGAGCCGAAACCTTCGGCGAAGTACAGCGCGCCTGCAGTAGCAAGCAGTGCGGCGATGCGGTAACCGGCCATGTAGCTGGCGGCGAGGGCTGCTTGACGGCTGTCGTCCACAATCTCAAGGCGATAAGCATCGACTGCGATGTCTTGGGTGGCGGAGGCGAACGCGACCAATACCGCAAGCGCAATCAGCCAAGTCAAACGGGTTTGTGGATCACACATGGCCATGCCAGCCATGCCGATAACAATCAACAATTGCGAAAGCACGAGCCAGGAACGGCGACGCCCCAGACTCCCCAGTAGCGGCAGACGCCACTGGTCGAGTAGCGGCGACCAAACCCATTTAAAGGCATAGGCAAGGCCGATCAGGCTAGCAAAACCGATGGTTTCGCGGGCGACACCGGCTTCACGCAGCCATACTGACAAAGTGGAAAACACCAGCATGTAAGGCATGCCTGCGGCGAATCCAAGTAGCAGTAGTACCAGTGTCGAGGGGCTAGAGTAGGCGTCGAGTGCTTCGCGCCAGCTTTTTTGAGGCATTAGGCAGGTTTCAGCTTAGAGAAATACTTAACAAAGGGCGCACTCTAACCGCTGTGCTCCATTGGACGCCAGCCGTGCTGTCGGATATCCACTTTTTCTCCTCGAATAGTGATGCCTTCGGCCCGTAATCGAGCGCGTTGCTCTGCCCCAGAATGGCTGCCTGCACTTAAGCTCAGTCTGCCTCCTGCGGCAACTACTCGATGCCACGGCAAGCTGCTGCCGTCTGGCAGTTGGCTTAACGTGCGGCCCACCCAGCGCGCGGCACGGCCAAGGCCCGCGAGTTCGGCCAGCTGGCCATAACTCACTACACACCCCTCAGGAATTTGTGCGAGCACGGTATACAAGGCTGTTTTACGCTCCTGTTGACTTGCGTTGGATGATGGCAAGGCGGCATCCTTGGCTGATTTAACCTGTTCCAGGTCTGGGTGATCAATCATGTGGCTGCGTACCTGCTTGCTCTTAATTTCGTTGTGGGTTGCCGCGCCGCTTATGGCCGATACGGTCTGGTTGAATAATGGAGACCGTCTTAGCGGCGAAATTATCCTGCTCGATGGTGGGAAACTGTCTTTAAAGACCAAGTATGCGGGCCAAGTATTAATCAACTGGTCTGATATCGAAACACTCAGCTCAGAGCAACCGCTACTCATTCGCCGCCAAGGTTTAGACAGCAAACATAGTAAGCAGCTAGCAGCGGCGGGCAAAGGAATGGTGCGGATCACCGATGTCACGACGCAAACCGTACCGCTGGCCAGCGTGACGCGTCTGGTGCCTGCGCGTGAGTTTCTTCAGGATTTTACGTGGGAGGGCAATCTTGACGCCAAGCTTGATCTCGAACGCAAGGATGATAAGTCCGATGAGTTCAGGCTCAAGGGCGACACGCGAATCGAGCAAGGACGCTGGCGGCAGGTGATGAATGGCGAATATGAACGTGAGACTAAAAACGATCGTGTGACCGATGACAACTGGAACCTTGAATACGATATCGATCGATTTTTGACCGAGCATTGGTTTTGGCGTCTGGGCGGTGAACAGCAAGTCGATCACCTTGAATTTGTCGAAAAACAGCAAATTATCGGCACCGGTCCCGGCTATCGGTTCTGGGATGATTCTCTGGGGCGTTTTGATTTGATTGGCCAGGTCAACCACGTCAAGTTTGACTACCCCGGTGGCGATTTGAGTTTTCGCACATTCTCACTGGTTTGGGATTACAAGCGCCTGCTGTGGGGGACTCGTCTGGAGTTCTATACCAATGCGGAAGTCCAGTTCCCTGAAATCAGTGAAATTGACTATGTCTATGAAAGTGAGTTTGGCCTGCGTTACCGGCTAAATGACTGGGCGCGGGTGTCTATTTTGTATGAGCTAGACCGCATCGAAGCGCAAGCTGGTGATAACACCGATGAGAACTTTTTGATTGGTGTTGGCGTGGGTTGGTAGGTATTACTTGAGTCGGTTGGTCGGGAAAATCCTGAACTTGACTGGAAAAGCTCGGTCTGTGCTTGTTCAGGTGTCGCGAAAGTAGATAATGCGCGACTTTTTCTAGAATCTGAGCAGTCATAGTCCATCTATGTTTTCACAAACAGTTTCTCGTGCGTTACTGAGCATCACATTGTCCTTGGTTGCCTCGCCACTTTTAGCTGACACAGTCTGGCTTAAAAATGGCGACCGCCTGACCGGGACAATCAAATTCTTTGACGGCAACAAATTACTCCTGCAAACCGATTACGGTGGAGCGATTCCGTTGGCGTGGAGCAAAATCAAAACGCTTGAAAGCGACCGTGAGCTGTTGGTCAAGGAAGACGACATCCATGGTGAACGAGCCAAGTCGCTGCGGGCTGGCGAGGCTGGGCAAGTAGTGTTGGTCAATGGCGAGGCGCCGCGCACTATTGAGCTGGCAAGCATCACCCAGATCATGAAGCCTAAGCCGATTGTCGAAGACCTGACGTGGCGCGGTAATATTGATGCGGCGCTTGATTACAAGCGAGCAGATAGCGATACCGATGATTACGACATCGACCTGAAGACCCAGGCGCGTCACGGTCGCTGGCGCCACAATGCGACAGCAGGTTACAACCGTGAACTCTCGGATCATGTGGTCACAACGGATAACTGGGACGCTGAATATGCCCTTGACCGTTTTCTTGATGAGCACTGGTTCTGGCAAGGGCGTCTTGAGTACAAGCGCGATAAAGTCGAAGAGTTAGAGCGCCAACGTACGGTCGGTACGGGTCCCGGCTATCAGTTCTGGGATGACGAGTTGGGTGCTTTCTCTGTCGCGGGGCTGATCAACCGGACTGATTACGAGTATGCCAACGGCGACGAGTCAAACTTCTACGCAATTAGCGGCAAGTGGGATTACAACCGCTATTTGCTGGGTAAAGCTGTTGAGTTCTTCACCACGGGTGAGGTCGGCAAGCCGCTTGATAACGTAGCCGAGTACACCTTTGATGCTGAGGTCGGACTGCGCTACAAGGTAACTGACTGGGCTTCGCTCAATATGAAGGCCGAGAAAGATCTGGTCAGTGGCGGCGACTCCGACAACGAGTTGGATGAAACCCGTTATAGCCTCGGTTTCGGCGTTGGTTGGTAGTATCGAGTAAACGTAATTAAAACGCCCCGCAATGCGGGGCGTTTTTAGTTGCACGTGCTAGTCGCGCGCAGCGATTACAAACGCAGACCGCCATCAAGCTCAAGAATACGGCCAGTGTAATAGTCGTTTTCAAGGATGTAGGCGACCGAATGGGCGATTTCAGCTGGTTTGCCCAGGCGGCGCAGCGGAATACCTGAGGTCATTTTTTCCAGCGCTTCTGGCTTCATGCTGGCAACCATTTCGGTTTCGATAAAGCCAGGTGCAACGCCCGCAACACGGATACCGTAGCGCGCCAATTCTTTGGCCCAGACTACGGTGTCAGCAGCCACACCAGCCTTGGCGGCTGAGTAGTTGGCCTGGCCCATGTTGCCTGCGCGTGAGATCGACGAAATGTTGATGATCGCGCCTTGATTCTTCAGTTCAACCATCTTGGCCGCGACTTCACGGGTGCAAAGGAACACGCCGGTCAGGTTGACGTCGATAACGGCTTGCCACTGAGCCAGGCTCATTTTGCTCATCTCACCATCTTTGACTTTGATGGTCAGGCCGTCGCGCAGAATGCCAGCGTTGTTAACCAGGCCATTGATGGCGCCGAAGTCTTCAGCGACTTGAGCGACCATGTGCGTGACTTGTTCTTCATTGGCGACGTTGCACAGGTACGCGCGCGCCTCAGCACCCAGCGCTTTACAGGCAGCCACCGCTTCATCGAGGCGCTCTTGGTTGAGATCGACCAGTGCCAACTTGGCACCTTTGCTCGCCAGGTATTCGCCCATGGCACGGCCCAGGCCTTGGCAGCCGCCAGTGATGATGATGACTTTGTCTTGCAGTTGCATGGAGGTTCCCCATCTAAAATGTGTGTATGCCCCTGCGGCAGCCAGTCATCCCCCTCGAACGACTAGCCGCTTCACTCAAAAGAGGCGAAACCTGCTGAACAAAAATATCGGCAGCGCGTAAACTGCTCGTTTCAACGGGTGTTTCATATTGGTTTTTAAGCATTCAGTTTCGCGGAAGCTGGTTGCAACAGCCATTCCAATTTCTTTTTTGTGACGGATTCTTTGCAGGGAGTCATATTATGAGCTTAAGCGCGGCTAAGCATGCCCGAGAATTGCTGCTCAAGGAATACCGCGGCGTACTCTCGACACATTCCAAGAGCATGCCCGGCTTTCCTTTCGGCTCAGTGGTGCCGTATTGCTTGGATGCGCAGGGCTACCCGCTGATCCTTATCAGCCGCATCGCCCAGCACACTCATAATCTACAGCGTGACCCAAAGTGCTCGATATTGGTCGGCGAGCGTGCCGCTGAAGATGTTCAGGCCGCAGGCCGCTTGACCATTTTGGCCGAGGCTCGTCGACTTGAAGATACTCAATCGATTGAGGCTGCAGCCGAACGCTATTATCGCTATTTCCCCGAGTCTGCAGATTACCATCGGGCTCATGATTTCGACTTCTGGCGCCTTGAGCCAGTAAGAAGTCGCTATATCGGCGGCTTTGGCGCTATTCACTGGGTTGATCAGGTTACGTTGGCAAACGAGTTTGCTGGCGAAGCTGAGCTGAGCATGCTCGAGCATATGAATGCCGATCACAGCAAAGCCATCGCCCACTATGTCGAACTGGCCGGTTTACCGGCTCAGCCTCCGGCGCAAATGGTGGGTATTGATAGCGAAGGCTTTCACCTGTCTATCGCTAAAAGCATCTATTGGCTGGCTTTTCCAACAATTTGTAACACTCCTGGTGCGGTGCGTCAGGCATTGGTGGCGCTGGCTCACGCCGATGAATGGCCGGGAAATAATGCTGCTTAAGCTTGAATTAAGTGCGCGAACCCATACTTCATCCTCATAGGAAGCTGTTCTTCCGTTAAGGAAACTCTGATGCGTGCTTTTTTGTTTTTGTTTCTGTTATTCCCGCTCATAGAGCTGGCCGTATTGATTAAAGTCGGTAGTGCAATTGGTGCGCTGCCGACTATTTTGCTGGTAGTCGGCTCTGCCGTACTGGGTAGCATACTTCTGCGTGTAGCCGGTATCGCTACGGCATTCCGTGCTCGTGAGCGTCTTGCTCGTGGTGAACTGCCAGAGCAGGAAGTACTTGAAGGTCTGATGATTGCTGTCGGCGGTGGTTTGCTGCTGCTGCCAGGTTTTATCAGCGATATCTTCGGCCTGTTCTGTCTGATTCCGTTCACTCGTCGAATCTTCGTCGGTAAAATTCGTGCCCGGGCCGCCGAACAGGCGGCACGTCAGCGCGCATTTGCCGATGATATTGCTGCGGCGCAGCGTCCGGCGGACTCGCGTCCTAATGTGCTCGAAGGTGAGTACGAGCGTCGCGACTGACATCGTAGCGATTGCAGCGATCGTAGCCTTATGTTGAACGGAGCCCGTGCCTAGCGCGGGCTTTTCTTGAGTGCCTGTTATGGCCCAAGTGAGCAGGCTGATTCGGCCTGCGGCTCGAGCCTGTAAATGCTGGCGTTTATGTAAAAAAAATACATGGCGCCCTTGAAATCCTCTTTTACGCCCACATGTAGCAGACACCGCAAGGTTTTCTGTCATTTAGACAGAACAGACTTCAGCGTTGCGCATTGCGCAACGCTACCGGCAACGCCGGACTTTGCTAACCGTCGGTGAAGACACCGGCTGATAAAACAATCTATTGGGAGAGATCGACAATGAAGCTTCGTCCTCTGCATGACCGCGTAGTGATTCGCCGCAGCGAAGAAGAAACCAAGACCGCTGGCGGTATCGTGCTGCCAGGTTCCGCTGCAGAAAAGCCTAATCAAGGCGAGATCGTTGCCGTAGGCACTGGTCGCGTGCTGGACAACGGCGAAGTTCGTGCACTGGCCGTCAAGGTTGGTGACAAGGTTGTGTTCGGCCCTTACTCCGGTAGCAACACCGTCAAAGTTGATGGCGAAGACCTGTTGGTAATGGGTGAAAGCGAAATTCTGGCTGTTGTTGAAGCCTGATTTCCACGAATCTCCGTTTAACCGTCAAGAATTGAGGAACCATTTCCATGGCTGCTAAAGAAGTTAAATTCGGCGACTCCGCCCGTAAAAAAATGCTCGCCGGTGTAAACGTCCTGGCTGACGCTGTTAAAGCAACTCTGGGCCCTAAAGGCCGTAACGTTGTGCTGGAAAAGAGCTTCGGTGCTCCAACCATCACCAAAGACGGCGTTTCTGTTGCTAAAGAAATCGAGCTGAAAGATCGCTTTGAGAACATGGGCGCTCAGCTGGTTAAAGACGTTGCCTCCAAGGCGAATGACGCAGCAGGCGACGGTACAACTACCGCCACCGTTCTGGCTCAAGCTATCGTCAACGAAGGCCTCAAAGCCGTCGCTGCTGGCATGAACCCAATGGACCTGAAGCGCGGCATCGACAAAGCGACCATCGCTATTGTTAAAGAATTGAAGAACCTGTCCAAGCCATGCGCTGACACCAAGGCTATTGCTCAGGTTGGTACTATCTCGGCCAACTCCGATAACTCCATCGGCGACATCATCGCTGAAGCCATGGAAAAAGTCGGTAAAGAAGGCGTGATCACCGTTGAAGAAGGTTCGGGCCTGGAAAACGAATTGTCTGTTGTAGAAGGCATGCAGTTTGACCGTGGTTACCTGTCGCCGTACTTCATCAACAAGCCAGACACCATGGTTGCTGAGCTTGAAACCCCGCTGATCCTGCTGGTCGACAAAAAAATCTCCAACATCCGCGAAATGCTGCCGGTGCTGGAAGCTGTTGCCAAAGCCGGTCGTCCGCTGCTGATCGTTGCTGAAGACGTTGAAGGCGAAGCCCTGGCGACTCTGGTTGTGAACAACATGCGCGGTATCGTGAAGGTTGCTGCCGTTAAGGCCCCGGGCTTCGGTGATCGTCGTAAAGCCATGCTGCAGGACATCGCGATCCTGACTGGCGGTACTGTGATTTCTGAAGAAGTCGGCCTGAGCCTTGAGAGCACTACTCTTGAGCACTTGGGTAACGCCAAGCGCGTGATTCTGAGCAAAGAAAACACCACCATCATCGACGGTGCTGGTCAGCAGGTTGATATCGAAGCCCGCGTTGCTCAGATCCGCAAGCAGGTTGAAGACACTTCTTCGGACTACGACAAAGAGAAGCTGCAAGAGCGTCTGGCCAAACTGGCTGGTGGTGTTGCGGTAATCAAAGTCGGTGCAGGCACCGAAGTTGAAATGAAAGAGAAGAAAGCCCGTGTTGAAGACGCCCTGCACGCTACCCGTGCTGCGGTAGAAGAAGGCGTGGTTCCTGGCGGTGGCGTGGCATTGGTTCGCGCTCTGCAGGCCATCGTTGACCTGAAAGGCGACAACGAAGATCAGAACGTTGGTATCGCACTGCTGCGTCGCGCGGTTGAAGCGCCACTGCGTCAGATCGTTGCTAACGCAGGCGACGAGCCTAGCGTTGTAGTCGACAAGGTCAAGCAAGGCGAAGGTAACTACGGTTACAACGCTGCGACTGGCGTATACGGCGACATGATCGAAATGGGTATCCTCGATCCAGCTAAAGTGACTCGTTCGGCGCTGCAAGCTGCTTCCTCTATCGGCAGCCTGATGATCACTACTGAAGCGATGATCGCTGAAGTAGCTGACGACAAAGCCCCTGCAATGCCTGATATGGGCGGCATGGGTGGTATGGGTGGCATGGGCGGCATGATGTAATCCAGCCTGCACCTGGTACCTGAAAACCCCGCGCAAGTCGCGGGGTTTTTTTATGCCTGATAAAAGCCACTAATGAGCTTTAGTTCGAGGCAATTGACGCTTTCTTCACGATCGATCTGTAAATATCGATTACAGATTGAACCAATCATGGCGCATGAGGTTCAGAACCCTGCCGATATTCCTTGAGTCCTGCGCATGTTGTTGCTTTATTCACCTGCAGCCTTGATTTAAGCGTCTACCGTTTGTCGCCTAAGCTGACAAAATTAAGCTAGGTGATCTACGTTAATACAACGCGTTTGGCAGCGCTATCAAGAGGTTGCGGTAATGAAGTTAGAAATTGCTCGAGGTTTGTTTCTGGTCGCCGCACTCGGTGTGACGTCTATAGCATTCGCCGCGTGGAGTGAAGGCAGCCCGCAAGTCATTACTGGCTTCAGTCAGGGTTATTGCCCAATGCCAGTCAGTCAGCGTATGGATCAACAAACCAAACCTGATCATGACCTGCTGTTATTTATGTTCGGCATGTCCCAGCCCGTACGCTAGGCCACCACAAAGCATCGCGCGAGTGGATTGTTCGCGGCGTATGTCATCAGGCAGTGTCTTCAGCCTCAACAAAAAGCCCCGCGAGTGCGGGGCTTTTTGTGTTCAAGCGCTTTATGGCGCTATAGGTTGAGTGGTTAATTCAGGCGCAGGTGCATCAGCTTTGGTGTCCGGGTGTGCAATCAGGCTGTACACACATGGCAATACGAACAAGGTGAACAAGGTGCCGACAGTCATGCCGGTGGCAATCACCAAGCCGATGTCAAAGCGACTCACCGCGCCCGCACCGGTCGCTAGAATCAGCGGCACCATACCGAAGACCATTGCGGCGGTGGTCATCAGTACTGGACGCAGACGAATTGCGGCTGCTTCCTCAATAGCCCGACGACGAGACATGCCTTTTTCCCGGCGCAACTGATTGGCGAACTCGACAATCAGAATACCGTGCTTGGTAATCAGCCCGATCAAGGTCACCAAGCCGACTTGAGTATAGATATTCATACTCGATAGCCCGAGAAACAGCGGTATCAATGCTCCGCAAATCGACAGCGGTACGGTAACCATAATCACCAGCGGATCGCGGAAGCTCTCGAACTGCGCAGCCAGCACTAGGAATATCAGTGCCAAGGCGATACCGAAGGTTGTATACAGCGCGGCGCCTTCTTGAATGTACTGACGTGCAGAACCCGCGTAGTCAAACGAGTAGCCAACAGGGGCTTCTTCCTCCGCGATCTGGCGAACCGTGTCGATGGCCTCACCCATGCTGACAATCGGAAAGCCTTGGATGATTGCCGAGTTAAGCTGCTGGAATTGGTTGAGCTGAGTCGGCCGTGCACGGTCGCTGACTTTAATCAGCGTCGACAGCGGTAACAGTGCGCCACTTTCACTCTTTACGTAGTAGCTGTTCAGCCAATCGGCGTTATCTCGGTAAGCCCGCTCGACTTGAGCGATAACCTTGTAGCTGCGGCCCTCGATAGTGAATCGGTTGATTTCGCCTTCGCCGAGCAAGCTGGAAAGGGCGGTGCCGATATCTTCCATTGACACGCCCATCTGCGCGGCTTTTTCGCGGTCGATATCAACCACCACCTCTGGCTTGTCGAATGCGAGGTCAACGTCAAGGAAAGCGAACTTCCCGGATTCTTCTGCACGCTTTTTGATCTTGTCAGTCAGTGCCAGCAGTGACTCGTAATCATTCGGTGTGTTGACCACAAACTGAAATGGCAAACCTTCTCCCGTGCCTGGCAAGGAGGGCAGGTTGAAGGCAAATACCTGCAAGCCCGGGATCTGGTCGAGCTTGGCTTGCACCTCAGGCAGCAATTCCATTTGGGTGCGTGAGCGTTGGTCCCAGGGTTTCAACTGGAAACCGCCAATACCCGATTGCACACCGTTAAAACCATTGATCTGGAACCAGGAGTTGTACTCTGGGATGTCCTTGAATATCGGCAGGAATTGATCGGTGTACTTGTTCAGGTAATCAAGGTTGGTCGGTTGCGGCGCATTGGCAAACATGAAGATGATGCTTTGATCCTCTTCAGGCGCCAGTTCGCTTTTGGTGAATTTGAGCAACACCGGAATCAAACACATGACGATGATTGCGAACACCAGAACCACAGCGCGGGTTTCAAGAGTGCTGTGCAAACTGCGCTGGTAACGGTTTTTCAGTGCATCGAAGATTTTATCCAGCTTGTGGGTAAGCCCGCTGGGCTTTTCTTCATGGCGCAGCAGTTTCGAGCACATCATCGGTGACAACGTCAGGGCGACGATACCGGAAATAATCACCGCACCTGCAAGGGTCAGGGCAAACTCTTTGAACAGCGCCCCGGTAAGCCCTGAAAGGAAGCCAATAGGCGCGTACACGGCAGCCAAGGTAATGGTCATTGAGACCACCGGCACAGCGATTTCGCGTGCCCCTTCGATCGCGGCATCGAACGGGGTTTTACCTTCTTCGATATGGCGGTGGATGTTCTCCACCACGACAATCGCGTCGTCCACCACCAGACCAATCGCCAGTACCATCGCCAGCAGCGTCAGCAGGTTGATCGAGTAACCCATGAGCTGCATGAAAAACAGCACGCCAATCATCGACAGCGGGATGGTGATCACCGGGATCAACACTGAACGCAGCGCACCAAGGAACAGGAACACCACAACGATGACAATCAGGACTGCCTCGCCGAGGGTCTTGACCACTTCATCAATCGAGGCCTGGATAAATAGCGTGGCGTCGTAGGCGATCGAGACTTTGAGGTTTGGCGGTAGCTGAGCCTCAAGCGATGGCATGATCTTGCGAACTTCCTTGATCACGTCCAGCGGGTTGGCGCTCGGGGTGCCTTTGATACCGATGTAAACCGAGGGAATACCATCAAAGGAACTGATCGAATCGTAGTTTTCCGCACCCATTTCAACGCGTGCAACATCGCCGATCAGAACCCGGCTATCGCCATCGGTTTTCAGCGGGATTGCAGCAAAGCCCTCAACACTCTTGAGGTCGGTTTCGGCATTGATGCTGGTAACGACATATTCGCCTTTAACCTCGCCAGCCGCGGAGAGGAAGTTGTACTTGCGTACGGCCGTATTTACATCACCTGCGGTGATTCCATATGCGGCCATCTTCACCGGGTCGAGCCACAAGCGCATGGCGAATACCTGATTGCCGAGAATCTCGGCCTCGGCCATGCCCGGCAGAGTCGCCAACTTTGGTTGGATAACGCGTGACAGGTAATCAGTGATTTGCGGGTTGGTCAGTTCATCACTGTAAAAACTCACGTACATCAACGCAGAGGCATCAGCTGCTTCTTTTGAGAGCACTGGGTCTTCGGCGTCTTGCGGCAACTGGTTCTTGACCTCGTTGGCCTTGGCCAGCAACTCGGTAAACAAACGGTCGCTATCAGAACCAATACGCGCGTAGATCGAAATCACCGAGAAGTTCTGGCGACTTACCGAGGTCATGTAATCAATGCCCTCGGCGCTGGCCAGGCTTTGCTGCAAGGGCTGAGTGATGTAGCCCTGAATAGTCTCCGCATTCGCTCCGGGGTAGGAGGTGGTGACGGTGATTAGCGCATTCTCGAGTTGCGGGTATTCGCGAATAGTCAGTTTATTGAAGGCCTGCAAACCGAGCAGGATAATCAACAAACTGACCACGGTCGCCAAAACTGGGCGCCGAATAAATGGGTCAGTAAAAGCCATGTCTGATTCCTTGGGCTGAGCGCCGCTTATTGTTCGGCGCCAGACGTGCTGGCCGTTGCTGAAGGTTGGTCGGCGATTTTTACGTGAGCATCGTTATCGAGTTTTAGCTGGCCCGAAGTCACCACCCGTTCACCGGTCTGCAAACCTTTCAAAATCACCACTTGGCCATCGCGCCGCTCGCCAGTTTCAACTACGCGCCGCTGGGCAACCAACTGGGGTTGGCCATCCTCTTCTTTGACCACATTGCCTTGTTCGTCTTTCTTTTCAGAGATCACATACACCGAGTTGCCATACAGGGTGTAGGTGATGGCTGTTTCAGGAATGACTTTCTGCGCACTGTTGTCAGGTAACAGCAATTGCAGGTTGGCAAACATGCCCGGCAGTAGTTTGTTGTCTGGGTTTTCAAGCGTCGCGCGCACTTGTACGTTGCGCGTGCTGTCCTCAACCTTAGGGTTGATCGCAGAAATAGTTGCGGTGAAATTTTGCTGCGGGTACGCCGCGACACTGAAGCTAATGGTCTGGCCAAGGGCTATTTTCGGGACATCTTGCTCCGGGAGGAAGAAGTCCAAATACAGCTGCGAGATGTCCTGCAAGGTGGCGATGTAAGTGCCTGATGAGAGGAAGTCGCCTACGTCTACCTGACGGATACCGATGGTTCCGCTAAAGGGGGCAAGTATGCGTTTCTTCGCCAGCAATGCTTCCAGCTGTTTGACACTGGCACTGGCCTTGGCGTTCTCTGCTGCAAGGCGGTCGTATTCACTTTTTGACAGGTTCTGTTGAGCGACCAGTTTTTTCCCGCGTGCAAACTCCACGCGTGCGAGATCAAGGTCTGCCTTGGCGGTTGCCAGGTTTGCAGTTTCAACATCGCTGCTCATCTGAACCAACGGCTGATCTTGCTTGACCTGCTCGCCTGAATTAAACAGCACGCTTTGCACAATGCCGCTGACCTCAACTGTCAGGTCAACACCTTGAAATGCCCTTAGAGTGCCGATCGCGGGAATACGTTGCTGCCACGGGCGCTCTGCAACAGTGCTGGCACTGACACTGATCGCTGGCGCGGGGGCTGAGAACATTTGGATTTGTTGGTAGATGGTGTAGCCCTTGTAAGCGCCCAGAGCGAGCACTACCAGAACAACGACGCCTATCATTATTAGCATCCGGCGAAGCAACATGTTGCATATCCTTGGCAGGTAAAGGGAGCCTAAATTATTGGCCAAGGTGGAACATTAGTGCCGTTGTGAGGGCAAGTCAAAGCCTGCAATTAACAAATGATTTCGGTGTGTGCGCGATCTGGCAAGTTCGCCTGTTTTCGTTGCGTTGCCTGCATCTTCAGCGCTGAACGACGCAATAGGCATGCAACCATACATGCCTATTGTGCAGTCAGGTTATGCGCTCAAGCGCTGGGTCACATCGCTAAGGCCAGTTGACAGGTTGCGCAGGTTTTGGCTGGCAATTTCAGTGCGCTGCACGTTTTTTTCATTTTCACTGGCGATGGTGGTTATCTCTGTCAGGTTGCACGAAATATCTTCGGCAACTGCTGTTTGCTCTTCTGCGGCGGTTGCGATCTGACGATTCATGTCACGGATCGCCTCAACCGCTGCCGTGATCTGTTGCAACTTGAGGCCTGCTTCTGTGACTTGCTCAAGGCCTTTGTCGCTTAGCTTTTGACCGCTGTCGATAGCCTGCACGGCATTGCTGGCGCCGGTTTGTACGGTGTTGATGATCTGGTTGATCTCAGCGGTTGATTCGGCGGTACGCTGGGCCAGCGTGCGCACTTCATCAGCAACTACGGCAAAGCCGCGACCCGCCTCACCGGCACGTGCAGCTTCGATCGCCGCGTTGAGCGCGAGCAGGTTGGTTTGCTCAGCAATCCCGCGGATGACTTCAAGAACCTTGCTGATGCGGCCACTATCGCCTTCGAGTTGGCGGATTACCCCAGCGGTGGTCATGATTTCCTGACTCATGTGGGTGATGGTTTCGATGGTGGCCTGCATAACCTGCTCGCCTTGCTGCGCAGAGCTGTCGGCATCATCGGCAGCGTTGGCAGCTTCACCGGCGTGGCGGGAAACTTCTTGCGCGGTGGCGGACATCTCATGCATGGCGGTGGCAACTTGGTCTGTACGGGTAAATTGGTCGCGGCTGCCTTGGGCCATCACCGTCGCTATTGCACTCAATTCGCTACTGGAACTTTCCAGGTCGGTGGTACTGCGCTGGAGTTGAATGAAGGTCTCAGCCAGGAAGTCGCGCAAAGTATTCGCTGCGACAGCCAAGCGCCCGAGTTCATCTTGGCGATTGACCTCGGCGCGATTGGCAAAGTTGCCCTGGCTGAGTTGAGCGATGTACTCGATCAGTTGCTGTATTGGATTCACAAGGTTGCGATTGACCAGCCACAGGCTGACCAGGCCGACAATCACACTCGAAATAAGCATAAAGCCAATGCCTAAGCTCAAGGCCTGACTGGCTTGGGCACCAATCATGACTGATTGCTCTTGGCTGTGTTTAGACAATTGACTGACCAACTCTTCCATCTTCTGGCTGGTCGCTCGGTCTATACCTTTAACTGCCGCATCACCAACCGCTGCATCGCCACCTGCGTCGACAAACGCTTGAAAGCCACTTCGGTAGGCGTTGCCCATTGTACGGTGTTCACTAAGCAGATTTTCAGTTTGGGTTTGTAGTTGGTGCTTATTGTTTGCAGCGGCATTTTGCGCAAGCTGTTTGAGCGTTTGCTGAACTTTGGTTTCTTTGGTTTGAAATTGCTGCCAATACTTGTCGCGGTCGGCTGGGTTCTTGCCGCGCAGAAGTACATTCTTCCACTCCTGAACCTGAGTTTTGAATTCAACGTTGGCTTCATTGACCAGCCGTGATGAGAGCATTGGGCCATCAATCAGGCTGCGGTAGGACTGCATCGAACTGGACAGAAATGCAAAGCACAGCAGTGCGATGACCAATATGAGCAGTAGACTTCCGCTCAGCAGGGCAAGGATTTGCGCGCGTAGGGAGTGTTTTAAAATCATCGCTTTGATCTCTATCCAAAAGTTGTAAGCCGCTTTGTGCGCACCACTTTGCTAGGTGGTGAAACTTCCGTGTTGTGCACAATGTGCGCATGGAAAGTTGCTGTCGCCTTTGTCGGCGATAAACTTTGGTTCTTGAGAGTGGGCGGGGGGAATATGACCGCCGGCCAGTCAAGTTGTCTGGCTGGCGGTCGTGGGCAGGGTGTCAGGCGAGACGCAGATGGTTGTCCCACAAGCCAGCGGGCAACTGCAGGGGTTGCATAGCGATTTTGTCTTCACGGCAGTCGTACAGCCGGCAACGGCCCTGCCCGGAACTCACCACGAAACCTTGTTCGACAGCGCCGACCCCGGCGCAATCGGGCAGTGGGGCGTCGAGTCGTACCGCGCCGCTGTCCAGATCCCAGATAAATACCCGGTTGCCGCGTGGCGCGGTCATGGCCAGCAAGCGTAGCTCGCTGTTGATCGCCACGCTTGCGGTGTACTGGCGCATGGCTTGGCGTTGCTCTTCTGCCAGGGGAAAGTGCTCGAATGGCTTCCCTGGGCGTTTGATTGCCAGCAATGGCACTTTGTCCGCCATGTCGCCCATATATTGCTGGCCGCTGACAATGGTGCCGTCGCTGGCAATCGCCAGGTGGCGTACGCTGTTCATACGCTCCGGCAACTGTTCTTTGCTGATTAGCGTGCCATCAGGTTTGAGCAATACCAGGCTGGGTTCCATCGCATCGAGGTTCATCTCGACCCGGCTTTCTGCCTCGGTTCGAATGCCGCCATTGGCTACGACCAGTGTTTCGCCATCGGGCAGCCATAGCAATTGGTGTGGCCCGACGCCGTGGGTTGAAAGCTCATGGTCACGCTCAAGCTTCGTGCCTTGTACGCGGTAGACGCTGATTACACCGCGCCCCGGTTCAGAAGTGTCGTTTTCCGTGGCGTACAGCCAGTTGCCATCTTTATGAAAAGCGCCATGGCCATAGAAGTGACGCTCGGCAGGCGAGGTCAATGTCTGCAACAGCTTGCCGTCGCGGGTGTCGATCAAGTAACTCTCGGTACTTGGACGGCGCCCCACGAACAATGCCATTGGCTGGCTCGGGTGCGGCACTACGTCGTGGCAGCGTTCTTTGACCTGGGTGGCGAACGCCTGGCTGCCATCGAGATGGTAACCGACTGCGTAGTGTTGGCCATTGCTGCCGTCACGGGCCGAGACCAGTAATGGCTGTGAAGTGTTGTTGACCAGTGTCCAGCCACCGAAGGCGCTAGCGGCAAGCGCGGTGCCGGCCAGGCCCAGAAATGCTCTGCGTTTCATTCAGTCTCCGTCGTTGGCGTTAAAGCCGAGCTGGATGCCCAGGGTTCGTGCCAGCTCGCCCTCGTGCAGTCGGTGCAGCACATTGAGGCTATCGTAAAATTCATTGAGTACGGCGCGGCCGTCTTCTTCTTTGAGCAGTTCAGCCAGCGGGCGTTTCACGGCAGCAAGACGTTGGCGAGTGTCGATATAAGCCGCGTTGATACGTTCTTTCAGTGCGTCCTGATCGCTACCAAGCAAACTTTGCACACCATCCTGATTGGCGCCATGCCAGATGCGTTCGGCGCTGGCCAGAGTTGCCGCGATGTTGGACAGGCTTGCGTGACTGCGCCAGGCTTCGGCCTGATAAGGTTGTGGCTGGCCTTTGCTTTGACGACCCAATGGAGTGCCGAGCTTTTTCTTCAGCACATCAATTGCAGTGACCTGGCTGCGCAGTACATCAGCAAGCGCCTCAGGTGCTTCGGTGTAGCGTGCGTTAGGGAACTCTTTGAGCTGGTTGGCAACGCCGTCTTTAGCTTGCCAATCAGCCAATACGTCGGCTGAGAGCTTTTGCTGGTGATCACCGATCGCGATAATCAGCGGGCAGTAGCGGGTTTTCTGTTGAGCATCGGTCAGATCGATTGACTCGTCGTAGAGGATGTATTCATAGGCGGTCAAACCCTGGACTACGACGCTGGACTTCTCCAGGTCGGCAGGTGTGAGCTGTGGTTTGTTCTTCAGCAAAGCTTGCACCTGGCGGGCGACAAGGTTCTTTTTGTCCGGCCAGAACTGTACCTGCCAAGCCCGGTTACCCTCTGTCATTGGTCCGACCAGAACGGTTTGCAGGCCAGCCCATGCACTTTGTGCCGCGAGGAATGCTTCACGCGCTTGCGGCAAGTCCTGCTCACCTGCGCAGAATGCTTGGGCGCTTGCTGCCAGTTTTTGGTCTGCTTCAGCCCAGGAGCTGTAGGCGGGCAGGATCACACCATCGGCTAATGCAGAGGTGACTTTTTGTTGTGGATCACTTGGTGCGCAGGCGCCGAGTAAAACGCTCAGTAGTGCGAGAGTTAATGGTGAGCGATTCATGTGCAGCTCCTATAGCGAATTCAGAAAGGCCAGCAGCGCTTTGCGCTCCTCGGCGTTAAAAGCTAAAACGCGTTGTTTGGCCGCTTCGGCCTCGCCTCCATGCCAGGCAATAGCTTCGAGCAGGTTGCGTGCGCGACCGTCATGTAAAAACTGGGTATGTCCGTTGACGGCTTGAGTCAAGCCAATGCCCCACAGTGGCGGTGTGCGCCATTCTTGAGCGGTGGCAGCAAACTCAGGGCGATTGTCAGATAAATCGGGGCCCATGTCATGTAGCAGCATATCGGTGAATGGGCGAATGGTTTGATTCGCCAGTTCAGGCTCGGCTGCATCGGCCGCCGTGGTGAATTTCTCTATGTGGCAGGCATTGCACTGGGCTTGGTAAAACAGGTTTTTGCCTTTGAGCACTTCAGCGCTGCCAACATCGCGGCGCGCTGGCACAGCCAGATTGCGACTGTAAAACAGAATGCTGGCGAGCAGTTTGTCGCTGACTTCGGGTTCTCCGCCATTAGGTGCGGCAAGGCAATCGGCCTGTGCCGCCGTGCAGTCGTCGCTCTTCAGTAAACTGGTGGTGAGGCCCATGTCGCCGGCAAAGGCATGAGCATTTTGTTGGTTCAGGGTGGGTTGTCCAGCTTTCCAACCGAAACGACCAAGCACGGTTTGCCCCAACTCATCATTCCAAACTTGATTGGGCCGACCCGAGATACCATCGTCGTTGCTGTCGTCCGGGTCGGCGTTGGCCAGAATGTCAGCCTCGGCAATAGCTTCGAGCAAACCCAGGCCAATCATAGGCGGGGCGATGCGCGCCGAAAACATCGTGTCTGGATGCATCGGGCCATAGCCGAGTTGAGTGATGTTCAGCGTTGGTTTGCGCAACTCAAACTTGCTGCCGTCTTTGAACTCGACGTTGCTCAGGGTATAGCTCATGCGTACTTTGCCTTCCGGGGCGACGCCGGGGTTGGCCATATCCTGCAACTGGCCGCCGTAAGTCGGCTCTGGAACCACGCCAAGGCGTTGAATTATTTTTGCCTGCTCGGCAGTCGTTGCCGGGATCGACAAGCGCACCAACATTGAGGTGGCGGTGACGGCATCAGGCTTTGGCGGATGTCCACGGCCGTCTTTTATATGACAATTTTGGCAGGCGTTTGTATTGAAGAGTGGGCCAAGACCGTCACGCGCGATTGTTGTGGCTGGGGCGATAACCCATGGGTTACGGAAGAAGCTGTTGCCCACGCTGAAATCCAAACGCCGCAAGGGTGAGAGATTCGCCGAAGGTTGCGAGTAAGCATTGTGATCTGCTTTGGACACGCTGGTGCTGCCGCCGGAGAGTGCTTCACCCGGTTCTGCCTGAGTGAACTGAGGAGGCTTTTCACACCCACTCAAGACCAACGCCAAAACGAGGGCTATTAATTGGGTAGGGCGTTGCGACAGCGTCAACATCAGCATGAATCCGAGAAAAACTGCGCGCAATCATATCAGCACAGCAGTATTTAAATAAGAGCGATTTGCGTTATCAACAAGGTTTGGATGGTACTGCGCTACTAGGTCGCAGGGCAAAGGCGGTCAAGTCAGTGTCGCGCAGACATAAAAAAGCCGGTGCGCTGTTAACGCACCGGCTTTGATCGACAACCGTCTCGCTTAGAACTCGTGATCGGCGGTATCTGGGTTGAGGTCGCTGATGCCGAGTTTGCCAGCAGCTTGCTCGATAGCGCCGGTTTGCTTGACCAGTGCGGCGATTGCATCACGTACGATCTGGTTGCCTTTGGCGTTGTCGGCGGCAATCAGTTGGTCGTAGTGCTCACCGTTGTTGGCGCTGTCGACCATGACTTGCAGCTTGGCTTCGGTGTCAGCCAGGTCAGCTTTCAGGGTCTCGTCAGCTTTTGCGTCAGACTTGGCTACCAGTGAAGACAGGCTTGGACCGGAAAGCATGGTGCCATCAACTTTCTTGTACTCGCCCAGGTAGATGTTGCGGATACCTTTGGCGTCGTAGAAGTGTGCGTTGTGAGTGTTGTCGCTGAAGCAATCCTGCTCGTCTTCAGTCGAGTTGGCTTCCAGGGAAACCTTCATGCGTTCGCCAGCCAGTTCACCCAGCGACAAGCTGCCCATGCCGAAGAGCATTTTACGCAGGCCGTTCTTAGCATCGTCTTTTTCAAGGCTGGCGCGATAGTTGTCAGCAACACCGGCTTGCCATTGGCCAACCATTTCATCCAGGTCGCTTACTAAAAGGTCAGCGGCGGCTTTCAGGTACTCACGGCGACGCTCGTTGTTGTCGCCAGTTGCACCTTCGCCAACAACGAAGTCGGTCGCTGGGCGCTCGCCCGCACCTGGGTTGGTGCCGTTAAGGTCTTGGCCCCAAAGCAGGAACTCGATCGCGTGATAACCGGTAGCAACGTTGGCTTCCGAACCGCCCAGCTCATTCAGGCTGGCGAGTACTTCTGGAGTGATTTTGCTGACGTCGACTTTATCTTCGCCAACTTGAATTTCAGTGTTAGCCACGATATTGGCTGTTGCGCCAGGGTTACCCAGTGCGTGCTGGTAATCCTTGGCGACGTAGTCAATCAGGCCTTCATCGAGAGGCCAGGCATTGAGTTGGCCTTCCCAATCGTCAACGATTGCGTTACCAAAACGGAACACTTCGGTCTGCATGTAAGGAGTACGTGCAGCGACCCAGGCTTCGCGAGCAGCCTTCAGGTTGGCGTCGTTTGGTGTGGCAAGAAAGGTCTCAATCGCAGCGTGCAGGGCTTTGCCTGTGCTGGCCGCGTCGCTGAATACCGCGAAGGCGATGTCGGCATAGTGTGAAACAACTGCTTTGGCAGCAGCTTCATCATATGAGTTTGCGCTATCTACTTTCTCTGCAGCGGCAGTTGGAGTGGCTTGCTCGGTTTCAGTATTGGCTGCCTGAGTGGTAGGCGCCTTGTCTTCGCCACAGCCGGCGAGAGAGATAGCAATGGCCAGCAGGCTGGCGGAGGCCAGGGGCATACGAATCATGACAACATCCTTTGCAGTTGATAAGAAGAATTAGCGCTTGCGCCTATAAACTCACAACATAATGCGAAAGATTTGCATTCCGTGTAAAGAGTGTTACGACTAATTCTTATAAAAAACTCATGCACTGGGTCACTCTGTTAGCAACTGAATGCCGCTAGAATGCCACTATCAACCATTTGTAGTCGTTATGGGGAAACCTTCATGAGCCTCACCAGTATTGTGTTCATCGTCATCATAGTGCTGCTCGCAGGCTATGCAGTGACGCTTTATAACGGCTTGGTGCGTTTGAAACACAGCATCAGTAAAGCTTGGGCTAATATCGATGTGATGCTCAAGCAGCGCCACGAAGAACTGCCCAAGCTGGTAGAAACCTGCAAGCAATACATGCAACACGAGCGCACAACACTTGAGCAGGTTGTTGCTGCGCGCCAAGCGGTATCCAAGGCGCGTGAGCAGGGCGACGTGCCTGCTTTGGGCAAGGCCGAAAGCGGTCTGCGCGCGGGTTTGGGCCAGCTGTTTGCCTTGGCTGAGAATTACCCTGAGCTAAAAGCCAATGAAAGCTTTCAGCACCTCCAGCAACGCATCAGCGGTTTGGAGAACGGCATTGCTGATCGTCGTGAACTGTATAACGAGGCCGTTAATCTCAATAACGTGCGCATCGAGCAGTTCCCGGATGTGCTTGTCGCGCGGGCGATGGGCTTTAAATCAGGCGACTTGCTGCAGTTCAGTGAGGCCGAGAAAGCTGATGTAAGTATCAAGTCATTGTTCAACTGAGTCATGGCCATCGAAGCGCAGTGGTTTGGCTTGGCCGTGAGTGTTGGCGCTTCGGCTGTAAGTGCTTGGTGGTGTCTGCGCCGAGTCTCACAGGCGCGGCATTTGCTGGATACGCCAACCTCCAAGATTCGTTCGGCGGCGCAAGGTTATGTTGAATTCTACGGGGTTATAACTGCGCAGCCTGAAAGCACTGTGATCGGCCCATTAACCGGTAAGCCCTGTGTTTGGTGGCGCTTCAAGATCGAAGAGCATGTTCAGGACGATAACAAGCGATCCTGGCGCTCGCTCGAATCGGGTGTCAGTGATGCGTTATTTACGCTGAACGATGGCACCGGCGATTGCTTGATTAACCCTGACGGCGCGCACGTCCGAACGACGACGCGAGAGGTCTGGAATGGCCGCCAGCGTCACCCACGTTTGGCCAATAAGCGCGGCCTGCTGGGCTTTCTCAGTATCGGTAAAAATTATCGCTATACCGAGGAACGTTTGCACGTTGGCCAACCCCTTTATGCGATTGGGGATTTTCGCAGTTCGGGTGGCGGTCGTCAGGGCTTGGATTTAGCGGCGCAGCAAGGCGCAGTGATTCGTGAGTGGAAGTCTGATTTTTCCGGCCTGTTGCAACGCTTCGACAGCGACAATAACGGCCTGCTCGATGATCAGGAATGGCGCCGTGTGCGTTTGGCTGCACAGTTGGAGGCGGAGGATCGCCATCGGCAGCAGAGCCTCAAGCCTGCTTTGCATCACCTGGCAAAGCCGCGCGAGTCGCAACCTTTCGTGCTCTCAACCACGGGGGAGGATGAATTGGCCCGCGGCTTTTACTGGCAAGCTGCAGGTGCTGCGCTGGTGTGTCTGCTGGGAGCAATAAGTTGTGCCTGGTTTCTCGGCATAAAACCATTATAGGTTCAGCGCAGAATTAACACCTTAAAGCAGCCGGTAATTGCCTGCTGTTTAATCCAGGCGACTACAAGATTTGCAGGCGACTACAAGGCTGTCGAGTCAGATGCTGCGCGGACACGACGAGCTTGTTTCAGGTACAGGGTCAGTTCACGAGCTGGCAGTGGCTTGCTGTAGAAATAGCCCTGACCTTCATGGCAGCCTTCGCGGATGATGTAGGCTTCTTGGCCTTCTGTCTCAACGCCCTCGGCAATCACTTGCATGCCTAGGCTTTTGCCCAGTTGGATAATGGCGCGGACGATGGTCGCGTCGTCTTCATCCTCAAGCAGGTCCTGAACAAAGCTTTTATCAATCTTGATCTTGTCCAGCGGCAAGCTTTTCAGATAGCTCAATGACGAATAACCGGTACCGAAGTCGTCAATCGCGATGAGTGCTCCGGCGCGGCGCAGGCTGAGCAAGTGTTGGGCTGCGGTGCTGATGTCTTCCATCAGGCCGGTCTCAGTCACTTCAAGTTCAAGGCTGCGAGCCGGAAGGCGGTACATTTGCAGCAAGTTATTGACCATTCTTGGCAATTCAGCGTGATGCAGTTGCACGGTTGAAAGGTTGACTGCCATGCGCAATTGGTTGAAGCCTTGGTCGTGCCACTCGCGCAGTTGTCGGCACGCTTGATCAAGCACCCACTCACCAATTGCAATGATGCTGCCATTTTGCTCTGCCAGCGGGATGAACTGGTCGGGTGGGATCCAGCCAAGCTGCGGATGCTCCCAGCGCAGCAGGGCTTCAACGCCAACCGTATTTTTAGCTTGATAGCTGATTTGTGGCTGATAGACCAGGTGCAGCTGATTGCCCTCAAGTGCAACGCGCAGGTCTTTTTCCAGCTCTCGTAGACGGCGCATTTCGCTGTCTACGCTGGCGATGTAGAACTGGTAACGGTTGCGCGAGCGGGTCTTTGCCAGCGTCATGGTTTGCTCGGCTTTTTGTAGCAGCTTTTCAGTACTGTCACCGTCTTCGGGGAACAGGGTAATGCCGATCGTTGCGCGCAGGTGCACAGGTTGGTCATCGAGGATGAACGGGTTGCTCAAGTCATCCAAAACGTTTTGTGCCAGCTCGGCAGCCTCGTAAGGTTGTTCAATATCCGCCTGGACCAAAGCGAATTGGTCGCCGCCCAGTCGTGCCAAAGCGCCGAGTCGTCCGCCGTGACCACGCAAACGGTCAGAGAGCGCTAGCAGTAGCTTGTCACCGGCTTGGTAACTGTATTGCTCATTGATCCCTTTGAAGTCATCCAGGCCTACGCACAGTACAGCGACGCGGCGCTGCAGGCGGCCCGCATCATTTAATATCTGATCTAGTTGCTGCTGTAGTTGTTGACGGTTTGGCAGGCCCGTGAGGAAGTCATATTGAGCCATGCGCTGCAGGCTGTTCTCCGCCTCGTGGCGCAGGCTGGTATTACGTTCGATGGATTCGAGTAACTGGTTCGCAGTGTTGACCCATAAGCCCAGCTCATTGTGCTCGTTACCTTTGATCATCGGCAGTTTGTGAGCGCTGGGTCGGTCAGGGTTAATGTGGCTTAGGTGTTCAATGATTTTGGCCAGTGGTTTGGTCAAAAACCAGTGATAGACCAAATACAACACCAAGCCCATTGCGAGTGCGCGCAGCACCCCTGAAATAAAGATAATCACCGAGTTGGTGATGAAGCTTTCACCATATTCCGCAGTGTCGAGAGTGATGTTGAGGTCGCCGTAATATTCGCTGTACGGGCCCTTGCCCACGAGGTCGGTTGAGAATTTTTGCTCTTTGCCGAGTATGGGGTCAGTCAGCCATCGCGTAGCGATATTTGCCAGTGGCCGTTCACGCTCTGCGAGCATCGGCTCGTTCGGGTGGCCGATCGAAGCCATTTGCACGGACTCATGCTGAAACAGGCCTTCGATCACTTGCATGCCCATTTCCCGGTCCAGGCTATACACCGCCTGAGTCGAGGGGTCGCGAAACATCCCGAGGATGCGATGGGCGTCGTTCGCCACAGCCTGCTTGGTTTTATAGGCGTCAAAGACAATTTGCGCACAACTCAAAACCACGCCAACAATTAATGCTGAGAGCAGCACTATGCGGAGTAATCTCAGTGACAGTCTATGCTTGAGTTCCAACTTCAAAAGATAGGTCCTTGTGATGCCGGCTGCTGGGAGGCGCTTTGAGTATTGGCAAACTCAGGGTTGCAGTCAAAAAAGCCATTGCTGGCTGAGTGTCTTCTGACGACTGAAATCTAGTGTTCTTTTTATAACTCTTGCGGGCAGTAGCTTACTGCCATGCTGGCAAAAGTTTACTCTGCTTTAATTCGTGAGGCCGACTTTCTAGCATAGTACTTTCAGTGGGGTGGCGTTTAGCCATCTTCTGATTAAGCTACCTAGGTCTACGAAATAGTGCAAAAAAAACCCGGCGATTGCCGGGTTTTTTAAACAAGCGCAAGGCCTGTTGGGGTGCTGACATTAAGCGGCGAAGTTTTTCGCTACGAAATCCCAGTTCACCAAATTCCAGAAAGCTTCTACATACTTCGGACGCGCATTGCGATAGTCGATGTAGTAAGCGTGCTCCCAGACATCGCAAGTCAGCAGCGGAGTATCACCGCTGGTTAGCGGGCAGCCAGCACCAATAGTGCTAGCCAATGCCAGGGAACCGTCGGCTTTCTTGACCAGCCAGCCCCAGCCAGAACCGAAGGTACCGATCGAAGTCTTGCTGAACTCTTCTTTGAACTTGTCGAACGAACCGAATGCGGAGTTGATCGCATCGGCCAGTGCGCCAGTAGGCTGACCGCCGCCGTTAGGGCTCAGGCAGTTCCAGTAGAAGGTGTGGTTCCAGATTTGTGCAGCATTGTTGAAAACACCACCCGAAGAAGTCTTGATGATCTCTTCTAGAGTTTTGCCTTCAAACTCGGTGCCAGGCACCATGTTGTTGAGGTTCACAACGTAGGTGTTGTGATGCTTGCCGTAGTGGTAATCCAGAGTCTCGGCGGAAATGTGCGGCTCGAGGGCGTTTTTCTCGTACGGCAGCGGTGGCAATTCAAAAGCCATGGTTAATCTCCTACTCAGGTCATGTGCGGTGAGCGCAAGGCCGATCACGGACGGCCATACAATACAGACTGTGTGAAAAAGACTGCGTTCGGCGCTGAGACGATTTAACCGGACAAAAGCTACAGGTTGACGCAATGTCACCCGCAGCCAGTCAGTTTTCGCTGCGCTCTCTACATTTTTCACATAAGACTGTTCGCGTCGATGTTAACTGTTTTAGAGCCTGTTCACCGTATGGGCAGGCTCGCAACGACGCAGACCAACGATCATAGCATCGGCATTGCGCCATAACCACGCAACAACTGTGTGGGAAAGCATTCGCAGTGGAGGTTTCAGCCCTTGCTGGAGTGAATAAGCGTCGGCTGAGTCTTCAGATAACTTCACTCAGGAGCTGCCAGGCAATGCTGAACATCATCAACGCAACGCCTAAATCAATTAGCCGCCAGGTAAGCGGTCGGGCCAGCCACGGTGCCAGCCAGGCTGCGCCCAGAGCGAGGCTCAAAAACCAAAGGAACGAAGCGCTCGCTGCGCCCATAACATAAGCTCCGGGCACTGTTTGTTGGGCGCCGAGTGAGCCAATCAGCAGCACTGTATCGAGGTACACGTGTGGGTTGAGCAGGGTGACGGCGAGTGTCGTCAGAATAACTGCTTTCAAAGAGCGTGGCAGCGGCGAGCCACCTTGGTCCAATGCATTTGGACGCCAGGCCCGGCGCAGAGCCTGGCTGCCGTACCAGAGTAAAAATGCTGCGCCGCCCCAGCGCGCAATACCCATCAAAGTCGGGCTTTGGCTGAGCACTGCGGCCAAGCCAAACACCCCGGCAGCAACCAAAACTGCGTCGCAGGCAATGCACAGCAGTGCGGCGGGCAGGTGGTGTTCACGGCGCAGGCTTTGTGCGAGGACAAAGGCGTTTTGCGCACCAATTGCCATGATCAGGCCGATTGCTATCAGCAAGCCGTTTGAATAGCTTTGCCACATGATTTTACTCCTGCGGTACGGATTGAAGGCTCAGCTGTTGCAAAACCTCCAAGGCGCGTTGCCCTTGGTTGATGTCGACAAAAATATGGTCATGGAAATAGCCGGCAATCACGTTGCAGCTGATGTTGTGTTTGGCCAGTGCATTGGCAAACGCAGCGGTCAGGCCGACGGCGCTGAGCGCGGAGTGCACTTCAAGGGTGAGCCATGCTGCGATGTAATCCGTCTTGAGCGAGAGTTGTTGCGCTTGCGCTTGAGAGATAATCACCGTGAGCCCTTCGTGCTCACGAAAGCTGCCAAGCGGCTCGATGTCGCCCAACTGCTTTAGCGACTCAATGCTGCAAAACACATAGGCGCCAGGGTTTAAAGTTGGCTTCATGCTTTGCAGCAGTGTTTGCAGCGATGTTTGCCCTGACATGACTGGATTCCTGTTGATTGGATGTAGCCAGTTTGAGTGTTTCGGCTGTATAAGGAAAAGCAATCTTGCTCATGTGTCATTAGGAAAAATGATTTGTTTGATTACAAGTTACTTGCCGCTTTAGCTGCTGTTGTTGAACAGGCAGGGTTTGAGCGCGCGGCTCAGGTGCTGGGCTTGTCACAGTCGGCGGTATCGCAGCGGGTCAAGTTGCTGGAGGCGCGTGTCGGCCAGCCGGTGCTGGTGCGCGCCACACCGCCAACGCCAACGGATGTTGGTCGGCGTTTGCTCAATCATGTGCAGCAAGTTCGTTTGCTTGAACGAGACTTGCAGGGGCAGGTGCCGGGCTTAAATGAAAACGGCACACCGGAGCGTTTACGGGTTGCATTGAATGCAGACAGTTTGGCGACGTGGTGGGCGGGTGCGGTTGGGCAGTTCTGTGCTGATAAGCAGTTGCTACTGGAGTTGGTGGTTGAGGACCAAGACGTAGGTTTAAAGCGTATGCGCGCAGGTGACGTTGCCGCCTGTGTATGTGCCACGGACCGGCCTGTGGCAGGCGCGCGCAGCGTATCGTTGGGTTCGATGCGGTATCGGGCGTTGGCCAGCCCAGCGTTTATCCATCGCCATTTCAGCCGCGGCTTTAGTGCTCAGGCACTGGCTGAGGCGCCAGCAATCGTATTCGGGCCTGATGATTTTCTGCAGCATCGCTATTTGGCAACGCAGGGTGTCGAAGGAGGTTTTGTGCATCACCTTTGCCCATCATCCGAAGGCTTCTTGCGCTTGGCTCAGGCCGGTTTAGGTTGGGGCTTGGTGCCTGAGCAGCAAGTCGCCAATGAGTTGGCCAGCGGTGGGTTGGTAGAGCTACAGCCGCAGCAGCCAATTGATGTGCCGCTGTATTGGCACCATTGGCGTAATGGTGGCGAGCTGCTCAATCAGCTCACTGATCACCTGCTCTGTACAGCGCGTGCGAGCCTGATTGCTGCAAAAAGTTCTGACAGCAACTAGTTGGCAGCAACTAACTGATAGTAATTTTTCCTGAGCCAGGCAACTGCTCAATAACGCGCTCACCGAGCAGTCTTGATGGGGTGAAGTAGCCGCCATCGCCCTGATAATCAAGCAGGTACTGCACCGCATGCAGCACGCCGTGTACTGTCACATCGTAGCCATTGGCGGTTTGCAAATAGGCAGTTTTGACCTCGCCCGCACCATTGCGGACTTCACCCCAGAGCCATGTGTGCAGCTGTTTGCGTTGCGCTTCGCTTGGGCCTTTGATGAATTTGTCGACCAAGCCCTTCAAGCCGTTCTGGATCACGTTCAGGCCAAACAGTTTACGTATCGGGCTGAGCAACGCCATGCTGATAGCTACAGCTGAAGGGGCGGGTAAATAGACCTCAATATTGTCGATACCAGTCGAGTGGTAGGCAGTTGAAACATCGCCCCATGGAATAGTCACCGCGGCTTTGGTGCCTCGTCCAAAATTGATCTGGCGGCGCTTATAGCCTAACGGTACGTCGGTAACTACACCGGCGCGGCGGATTTTGCCACCCAGACTCAAGCCTTCAATAGTGGTTTTCGCGGTACCCGGTGACAGCCCGCTGGCGGTTTCAAAACCCAAGGCTAAGTGCGTCGCGTCAGGCATGGTTTGATGCAAGCAGGCCGCAATGCAGTCAGTCGGTATGACATCAAATCCAACGCCGGGGCAGAGCACTATGCCAGCTTCACGTGCTTGCCGGTCGCGGGCAAATGCACCTTCAAATACGCTGATTTCACCGGTGATATCAACATAATGGGTTTTGCTGGTCAGGCAGGCTGAAATAATCGCTGCACCGGTTGCCGAGAATGGACCCGCGCAGTTAGCAATTACGGCAACATCATGTAAGGCGTCAGCCGCTTGGTCCTGTTGTTGTGGGTCGAAAATCCGGCACTCAAGGCCGAGCAGCGTGCCAAGCGCATGAATGGCCCCGGGATTGCGCCCAGCCAATATTGGCGTCATTCCTTGGGCGGCGGCCTGGGAAGCAATCAGGTGACCGGTATAGCCGTTGGCCCCATAAATCATCCATTTGCTTTTAGTCATGCGCTAGTTCCTTTAATCCAGTCGGCTGACCTGTAGCTTAGCAGATTGCAAAAAGCCGGATTTTAAACCGGCTTTTGCTGAACTTAGCCTGCATTTTCCTGAGGTTTACAACAAGTTCTTTATATCCGAGCTAAAGGTCGGATAGGCGTAAAACTGATCTTTGAGCTGAGCTCGGGTGATGTTGAAGCGCATCGCCAGAGCAATCAGGTTGATCAGTTCTTCACCTTGATGGCCGAGCATATGTGCGCCAAGAATCAGGTCGGTATCCTTATCAATGATGATTTTCGCCCACGCATGTTTGGCCAGCACATTCTGACTGGAAAACCAGTCGACCATGTCATTGGTGACAACTTCGATTGAGGCATTTGAGTCACGCGCTTCTTTTTCGGTCAGGCCGACACTGCTCAATGCCGGAATGGTATACACCGCCGTGGGCAATACCCGGTAATCACTGGTTTGCTTATTGTTGAGAATATTGTTGCCGACAATTTGCCCCTCATAGGTAGCAACGGGGGACAACTGTGGCGTGGTGGCTAGGGCATCGCCAGCCACCCAGATATGCGGGTTGGAGGTCGACTGGAAATTTGCATTGACCTCGATGCGGGCGCCGTCATGGCGGATGCCGGCGGCTTCGAGATTGAGGCCCTCAGTATTGGCGACACGGCCTGCGCCGTTGACCACGGTGTCAGCCTTGAGTACCAAGGGTTTGCCCTGATGCTGGATGTGTACGGCCAAACCCGTTGCATCTTTGCTGATTTTCTCAACCGTGACGCTGGTTTTAACCTTGATGCCAAGTGCTTCTGTGGCGGCTTGCAGTGCGGCTACGGCGTCAGCATCAAGACGCGGCAACAGTTGCGGCATTGCTTCAACAATGGTCACGTTAATCCCAGCTCGGGCATACACGTGGCTGAATTCCAGCGCGATCACGCCACCGCCGATAAAGACCACGTTCTTGGGCGGCTGCTTGTTGGAAAGCACGTCGTTAGAGGTAATCATCAGCTCGGCGCCAGGAATTGGCAGCGGACGCGTTTTCGAGCCTGTTGCAATGATGATGTGCTCGGCTTCAAGGATTTGGCCGTTCACTTCAACCTGATTTTTGCCGACAAACTTGCCTTGGCCGGTAAATACCTTTCCACGCTTCTCGGCCACAGCTTTCATGGCGCCTGGAATAAAGTCGATCATCTGGTCTTTACGTGCGATCAACGCGCCCCAGTCAATGCTCGGTTTGCCAACGTTGATGCCGTGGCCTGCTGCTTTGCCAATTTCGTCGAGTGATTTGGCTGCAGCAACCAGCACTTTTTTCGGGGTGCAGCCACGGTTTGGGCAGGTTCCGCCAAACTCGGCCTGTTCAATGAAGGCAACGGTTTTGTTGGCTTTGCCCAAGATCGACGAAACGCCAAGCCCGGCGTTCCCTCCACCAATAATGATTGCGTCAAATTTCTCTGACATTCGTGCGTCCTTTCAGTCGATTATTGAATGGGAGCGCCGGCTGGTTTGCCGACGCGCGCTATCTCATGCAAAGGATAGTAAGGGCTGAAAGGCATATCGTCACGTCGTTGCCTGCCAGAGGGATGTTGAGGCCTGACGCTGCATGATGTGCACTGGCGGCTACAATAAGTGCTTGCGCTGTGGTTTTTAAGATATTTCCTATGCGCGGTGCTTGTGTATTAGTTTAGGGTGCAGCGCGGCGATTACTGATGTGAGCGCCTGTGTTTGAAGCGAGCGTCTAGTCTTGCAGCAATTAAGCCGTGCTTGACGTTGCCGGACGGCAACACAACGTTATCTGAGGCCTCAGCTAACGATTAATACCTGAAGAGAAAGTAGAGGGATCTATGGCTAATCAAGGCAATGAAATTAAGTTTGGCGATGTAACCATCAAAATCTTGAGCAACAGTGATGATCTGACTGTATCCGAGCTTGAGATTCCGGCTGGCGCAATCGCGACGCCACACCATCACCCCCATGAAGAGGTGAATTATGTGGTCAGTGGTACGCTGGATTTTATGTCGGATGGTGAAACTGTCACCTTGGGTGCTGGGGAATCAATCACCATTGATCCAAACCAACTGCATAACATTACCAATAACTCGAATACTCCCGGTGTTGTCCTGAGCATCTGGACGCCTTCTCGCAAGGACCTGATTGCCAAATTGGCATAAGCTCAATTGAGCGACAGGAGCGCTGACACTGCAGCGCTCCTATTCAAGCTGTCGACTAAAATAATTTCCGCGTTATTGCTCAACCCTTCTTGTTTCGCAAAGAAACCGCGCCTCAGTCGCAGTCTAACGCTGGCAGCTTCAACCATTGTGAGTAAGCTTGTGTTCAACCATGCCTGAACGGCTTGGACGGCCTTGGATCTGGCGTGTTAAGACAGGGTATCCGGCAGTACACGCTGCTACAGTAGCGCATCAGTCGATAACAACAATTGAGGGTGCTCAATGAAAATTCTCGTCACCGGCGCAAGCGGTTTTATTGGCGGGCGCTTTGCTCGCTTCGCCCTCGAGCAAGGTTTGCAGGTGAGAGTTAACGGGCGCAGGCCCGAAGGTGTTGAGCATCTGATCAAGCGTGGTGCTGAATTTATTCAGGGTGATCTGAACGATCCTCAGTTAGCGCTGGCGCTGTGTGATGACGTTGAAGCCGTGGTGCATTGTGCCGGCGCGGTGGGCGTGTGGGGCACGTATGAGCACTTCCACCAAGCCAATGTCGTAGTCACCGAGAACATTATCGAAGCCTGCTTGAAAAAACATGTGCGTCGGTTGGTGCATTTATCTTCACCGTCGATTTATTTCGATGGCCAGTCACATATCAATATCAACGAAGAACAGGTGCCCAAACGGTTTTCCGATCATTACGGCAAGACCAAGTATCTGGCTGAGCAGCAGGTATTTGGCGCGCAGGAGTTTGGCCTTGAAGTGCTGGCGGTACGTCCGCGTTTTGTTACGGGGGCTGGGGATACCAGCATTTTTCCGCGCTTGATCAACATGCACCGCAAAGGTCGCTTGTCGATTATCGGTAATGGCCTGAACAAGGTTGATTTCACCAGCGTGCACAATCTAAATGACGCCTTGTTTAGCTGCCTGCTGGCTGCCGGCCCTGCTTTGGGCAAGGTCTACAACATCAGTAACGGTGCGCCCGTGCCGCTGTGGGATGCGGTCAACTATGTGCTGCGCCAGATGGGCCAGCCACAGGTTACTCGGCACTTGCCGTACTGGCTTGCGTACAGCGCTGCGACCCTGAATGAAGGTGTCTGCAAATTAATTCCGGGGCGACCTGAACCTACTCTGTTTCGCTTGGGCGTTGCGGTGATGGCCAAGGACTTCTCGCTGGATATCAGCCGAGCGCGTGAGCTACTCGATTACGACCCGCAAGTTAGCGTATGGACAGCGCTGGATGAGTTTTGCCAATGGTGGCAAGCCCATCAGCAGGGGTGACCAACCAAGCACTTAAGGCTTTTAAGCGTAAACGCGTTGGCCTCGGTACATGCGCAACGAACCTGTAGGCGCTTTAGGCTGAATCGGCGCGATATCGGTTTGCAAAGGCTTACTTGGCGGTGCAAATGCGTTGGGATTATCACTGAATTGCGCCAGCTTTTGACCCAGTTGGCGGGTGTCTTCGTTGCTGGAGCTGAGACAAGCACTGAGCATCGCGGTAATCGCGTCCGGTTGGCTGAGTCGAATATCAATCGACATTTCCTCACGCAAGCGTCGACGTAAACTTTGCATGCAATCGAGTACAGCTTTATTCAACTCCATTGTTCATCCTCGTAACTATCAGGTTCTTTTTATGTCAGGAACTAGGTACGGGCAGACACCGCTTTCATTGCGTCTTGGCTGTGTTCAGGGCGATGCAAGGTGCATACCAGATCACATAATGAGGAACTGTGTGGCTTCTGGCAGGTCGATCTGCTGAAGATTTGAACGGCTTCGGTGCGGCTTGCACTGGCTTGGCGCAAAACTGCTTACAACTCTGCGAGTCGTTATACTAACCGTCGTCTGCTCTCGGTACTTGAACCAGTGCCCGGCAGTTGTTTGCTCAGTCTGCTTTGCAATGCATCAGGCGGGCGCTGCGATCCAAAGGCTTTGCAGCCCTTTCCGTGTTTTTTGTTTGAAGGTTTAACCATGCGTAACGATGCAAATGATGAACTTGATGATGTGCCGAGCTTGTCTGCCGGTACGCGTGAGGAAGAGGAATATGTGGCACCGCGTCGCGAACCCGCGCCTGAGGTGATCCGTTCGACACAGCATGCTCCCGCTGTGCAGGTTAAGGCTGCGAGCACTGGCCCATTGTGGGCATTGGTGGGCGCATTGATGATCGCTTTCGCTGGCTTGGGCTGGTGGAGCTTCCAGCAGATCAACCTGATGGAGCAGCAGCTGGTTGCCACTCAGGAGAGCTTTGCGCGAATCAGTGAAGAGGCTGCGGGGCGAATCAAGGACATCTCCGGCAAAGTGGTTGCCACCGAGTCCTCCGTTACCAGCGGCAGTGAAGCGCTAAAACTGCAAGTCAGACAGCTGGAAAGCAAGCTGGCCGAGTTGAGCAAGCAACAGCAAGGCAGCAGCGGGCAGCAGGGCGACCTGAGCAAGCGTCTGGAACAAATCGGCAGTGACCTGAAGGCACAGCAAGATGCTAACGCTGAGTTGAATAAAGCCTTGAAGGCTCTGACTGCTGAGCAGGCCACATTGACCGATGCTCAGACTGAATTGAAAAGCGTGTTGACCGATCAAGGCAAGCTATCGACTCAGATCAAAGCGCTTAACACTGACGTGCAGGCCCTGAAAAAGGTGGAGAATCCAACTCAAGCGATTAATGATTTGCAGGACGAGTTGCTGGTGTTGAAGAGCACCTTGGATAACCGTCCGGCGCCAAAGAACAACACCGCCGAGTTCGATGCCTTCCGCGCTCAGGTAACTCGTACCACCAGCACCTTGCAGGCGCAGATCCGTAATCTGCAGGATCAAATCGACGCTAAATAGTCGATAGCTGTATACCTAAAAAACCCGCGTTAGCGGGTTTTTTAGTACTTAACGCACCAGATTACAGGCGCGGATAGTCGATGTAGCCAACGGGGCCCGAACCGTAGAACGTCTCTGGTTGCGGCTCATTGAGCGGTGCATCGGCTTGCAGGCGCGCAGGCAAGTCCGGGTTGGCAATAAAAGGCACACCGAAGGCAATAGCATCGGCTTTGCCGCTGGCCAGCCACTCGTTGGACTGCTCTTTGGTAAAGCGCTCATTGGCGATGAATACGCCGCCGAAAGCTTGCTTGAGGCTTGGCGCCAGGCTATCGTCCGCGGCTTTTTCACGGGCGCAGATAAAGGCGATACCACGCTTGCCCAACTCGCTGGCAACGTAGGTAAAGGTTTCGCTGCGTTGTGAGTCGCCCATGTCGTGGGAGTCAGCACGGGGAGCCAAGTGAACCCCGACACGGCCAGCGCCCCATACCGAGATGACAGCGTCAGTCACTTCGAGCAGCAAGCGGGCACGGTTTTCAATCGAGCCGCCGTAACGGTCAGTACGCTTGTTGGTGCTGTCCTGCAGGAATTGGTCGAGCAGATAACCGTTGGCGCCGTGAATTTCAACGCCATCAAAGCCAGCCGCTTTGGCGTTTTCTGCACCTTGGCGGTAGGCCTCGACAATGTCATCAAGCTCTTCGGTTTCCAGGGCGCGCGGCACAGGGTAGTCACGCAGCGGGCGAAGCAGGCTGACATGGCCGTTGGCTGCGATTGCACTGGGAGCAACCGGCGCTTCGCCATTGAGGAAGCTTGGGTCAGAGATGCGGCCTACGTGCCACAGTTGCAGAACAATCTTGCCGCCGTTGGCGTGAACCGCGTGGGTGATGTTGCTCCAACCGCGTATTTGCTCGTCAGACCAGATGCCCGGAGTGTTGGCATAACCGACGCCCATTGGCGTGACGGCAGTGGCTTCCGAGATGATCAGGCCAGCGCTGGCACGTTGCACGTAATACTCAGCCATCAGAGCATTTGGCACACGGCGTTCATCTGCACGGGCGCGGGTGAGTGGCGCCATGATGATGCGGTTGTTCAGTTCAAGATCGCCGATTTTGATTGGATCAAACAGAGTTGTCATTGCTTGGTTCTCCATCAGGTTTATTCGTTGAGTGCAAAAGCTGCAGTCGGTTCAGTGGCAGGTACTGCGTCAGGACGACGCGAGTTGTAAGTCAGTAACAGGGCAAGCAAGGCAAGAACAGCTAGGCCAGCAGCGGCAAAGGGCACACTTGAGAGGCCGAAACCCTGAGCGATAACCACGCCGCCGAGCCAGGCGCCAAGCGCGTTGCCGACGTTAAATGCGCCGATATTCAGGGTGGAGACCAGGTTTGGCGCACCGCTGCCAAAGGTCACTACATTGACTTGCAATGCAGGCACGGCGGCAAAGGCAGCCACGGCCCAGAAGAACAGAGTGATCTCTGCGGGGACCACGGCTTGGCTGGTCCAGCTAAACAGCGTTGAAATAATCGCCATGGAGGCGAAGACAGTAATCAGGGTGTATTTCAGGTGGCGATCAGCGAACCGCCCGCCGAGCACATTGCCGAGGGTCAAGCCAAGGCCGATCAGCAAAAGCGTCAAGGTGATGCCTTTGGGGGATACGCCGGTGACTTCGCCAAGCAGCGGGGCGATATAGGTGAACAGGGCGAACATTGAGGCCGAGAACAATACGGTGGTGCTCAGCGCCAACCACAAACCACTGTTCTTGAGCGCGCGAATCTCACCGCGCAGATCAGTTTTTTCGGCGTCATGCTGGTTAGGTAGGTAACGCCACAAACCAATCAGGGCGACTACACCAATCAGGGTGACGGCCCAGAATGTCGAGCGCCAGCCGGCCATTTGGCCAAGGGCCGTGCCCAGCGGTACGCCAAGTACGTTGGCCAAGGTCAAACCGGTGAACATCAAGGCAACTGCTGAAGCGCGGCGGTTAGCTGGCACCAAGCTGGCTGCGACAACCGAGCCAATGCCGAAGAAGGCACCGTGGCACAGTGCTGTGACGATGCGAGCTGCCATCAGCATTTGATAATCAGGGGCCAGCGCGCAGAACAGGTTGCCGGCGATAAATATGCTCATCAAACTCATCAGCGCGGCTTTGCGCGGCCAACTTGAGGTCGCCAGCGCCATGATCGGGGCGCCAATTGCCACGCCGAGGGCGTAGCCTGTCACCAACCAGCCCGCACCGGGAATCGAAACAGACAGGTCTGTAGCAACCTCGGGCAACAGGCCCATGATCACAAATTCTGTGGTGCCAATGGCAAACGCAGATAAAGCAAGAACGATTAGCGCAATGGGCATGCCCGCGACTCCGCAATAAATAAAACTCTGGTTGAACGATCAGGCAGTCAAAGCTGTTGGCTGAGTTGCGTCAGGAATGCTTGGATGGTGTCTTCATCGCGTTTGAAAAAATGCCACTGGCCAATCTTCTTGCTGGTGACAAGACCCGCTTGTTGCAAGGTGCGCAGATGCGCTGACACGCTCGACTGTGAAAGCCCGGTGCGCTGGTCAATCTTGCCGGCACAGACACCAATTTCCAGTGGATGATCCTGGTCAGCAAAATACGCTTCAGGGATTTTCAGCCAGGTCAGAATGTCGCGGCGAACTGGATGGGCCAGTGCTTTGACGATTTCATCGATGTCGAGTTGTTGGGTGGCGCTCATGTAACTGACTCCGTGACCAGCAACTGGCTGATCGGGGTTATATCGGCTTGAAACGAACTGTATATCGTGTTTGGACGATATACAGATCGTTTGTAGCGATACTCTTCATCGACAGCACTGATAAACAGCTCGAATCGCCCACCATGTAGTTTGCAGTTTTACTGGCATGCCAATATTGCAGAACGTCAAGAACAGGTAAGCTGTCGGCATGAACTACCTTGCCCATCTCCACCTCGGTGGTAACGCACCGGCACAATTGCTTGGCAGTCTTTATGGCGACTTTGTCAAAGGTCCGCTTGCCGGTCAGTGGCCAGCCGATATCGAAGCGGCGATCCGCCTGCATCGACGTATTGACGTGTTTACCGACAGCCATCCGCTGCAGTTACAGGCTCGCGCACGTTTTCCTGAGGCGCGCAGGCGTTATTCCGGTATCTTGCTGGATGTGTTCTTTGACCATTGTCTGGCCTTGAATTGGAGGCAATTCAGCGATGAGCCTTTGGCGCAGTTCACCGGGCGGGTTTATCAGGTCTTGACCGATGAGCCCGAGCTACCAGAGCGCTTGGCGTACATTGCACCGCGGATGGCGGCGCAGGATTGGCTCGGTAGTTACACTGATTTTAGCGTGCTGGAGCAGGTGATTTACGGCATACAGCGGCGTTTATCACGGCCGGAGGGCATGCATGGCTCGATGCATGAGCTAGAGCGGTTGTACGAGCCGTTGATGGATGATTTCCAGCAGTTCTACCCGCAGTTGCAAGCATACGTTGACCAGCAACTTGCAGGTGCGGATAAGCCTTAAGCGGCTTCGAGTTCGCCGTCGTCAGTCACCGGTTCTACGCTTGCGCCAAACAGCGCTGCCGATATTGCTGCTTGAGCCTGACGCGCCAAGGCGTTGCGGTTCAGGTTGCTGCTTTCGATAGGCTTTAGCAGTTGGATTTCGACCTGTGAGACGTCGCTGCGAAACAGTCGAAGCAGGTGCGAAAGCATATCGTCATCACCAATAAACGGGGCGATCTCGTCGCGTTCGCCGTTGCGCAGATAACGAATCGCTACCGGTTGCAGCGCTACCGATGTATCAATCGCACTGCTCAGTAAGCGGCCGTGGAAAGTGCGTACCGCCTGACCGTCGGTGGTGGTGCCTTCCGGGAACATCAACAGGTTGCGCGATTGCTGCAAGTGACGACTGAGTTGTTGGTTAAGCACCGTGCTATCACCCGCGCCACGGCGAATAAACAAAGTGCCGGCTTTTTGCGCCAACCAGCCAGCTATCGGCCAACTGCGCACTTCAGCTTTGGATAAGAATGAAAGCGGCGCGAGCATGCCGAGCAGTGGAATATCGGTCCAGGAAATGTGATTGCTGACCCACATCATTGGCGTTTCTGGCCGCTCCCCGCTGACCTTAATGCTAAAGGGCAGGGCGGCGCTAAGGCGTGCCATAAACCAGCGGGTCAGGCGTTGCCGGGTACTCATCAAATCATGTTTAACCATGCGTTCGATCAAGCTGATCATCCCTGCCATCAAGGTGCCAAGGGCAATGACTGCAAGTAAGCGTAGCAGGCGAAGATAAAGGCGCAGTTTAATCATGTGAGTTCCAGAGCTGGCGGGTGACGACGCGCCTGAGTGTACAAGGCGCGGGGGGTTATGTGCAGTCACCGATTAGCAGAGTTAGCGCCCCGCACGCGCAATACCGCGCCGCGAGGCGCTAGCCGTTTATAGTCAACCAACAGCTTTGAAGTGGCGGGCGTAACGTGGGCACAGTTCGTCACGCTTTAGCAGAATGAACACGTCGGCCACTTGAAAGTCTGGGTCCCAGCACGGCTCGCCACAAATCTTCGCCCCCAAGCGCATATAAGCTTTGAGCAGAGGTGGCATCTCGGCAATGATATTGCTGGGTAGATCAAGGCCCGGCAGCGGTGTTTTCGGCTCGGCGCGCAGGTGTTCGGTGCACAGATAGCGCTCGCGCAACCGCTGCATGATGGCTTGGGCTTGAATACCGCCGTCCTGCATCGGAATGCTCGCACACCCCATCAAGTAGCTGTAGCCGCCTTCATTGAGCACCTCAGCCAACTCGCTCCAGAGCACCGCGATAGTGCCGCCATTGCGGTACGCCAAGTCAACGCAGGTACGACCAATTTCCAGCACCGGACCTTGTAGGTGAGCCAAGCCATGCAGGCTGAATTCTTCTTCGCTGTAGAAGCGGCCTAAGCTGGCAGCTGCGTGATGATCGAGCAGACGAGTGGTGGCAACCAGTTCACCGCTATTGAGGTCCCTCACACCAATGTGGCTGCAGTGAACGTCGTAATCATCCATGTCCAGACCGAGCTCTGCGCCCTTGAGCTTTGCATCAAACTCACTGCTGAATACGCGATAGCGCAGTGCCTGGGCCTCTTTAAGCGCGGCACTGCCAATCAATCGTTCAGCTCGCAAGCGGCGAGTTGCAGTGCTTTTGTCATGCGCTACCTGAGTCATAACGTTCCCTCCGTTAGCCGACTGTTGTCTGTGCTGTTGTCAAACCTTGTGGTTCGAAAACTGGCGCGGTGCCTTTCAGTCGATCAGTCTTGTTAGGCAAACTCAGGCTAAGTAGGCTGGGTGTCACCACTGTGAAGTTTTAGTGATGCTTGTGTGACAGCGGCCGCTTGCTCAACTCATAACTGAAAAGGATTCGCCAATGCTCTGGGATAAATTGTTGCAACCGCACCAACACATGCCTGCCGGGCTTGCGCTTGAAGAATGGTATTCGACGCTGCTTGAGCGCTTGGCCAGTCCGTCAGCATTTGAGTTAGCCGTGCTCGGCGCAAGCCTGGCGCCCACCCCGGGCATGGCATTTCTGGCTGGTTATCAAGGTGCTTTGCGTGCCCTCTGGCCATCCGCTCCGTGGACGTTGGGCGCGCTCTGCGTGACCGAGCGTAAAAGTGTTCGCCCAGCGGATATGCAGACGCGCCTGAGTCAGTTGCGACTCAGCGGCACTAAAGACTTTGTCACCGCCGGGGATGCGGCGCAGTGGCTGTTAGTTGCTGCGCGAGAGGAGGCGGAGGGTGAACCGCCGCAAGTGGCTGTTACGGTGGTGGAGAGCGGTGGCGCAGGAGTGTTGGTTGAGCAATTGCCTGCGCTGAAGTTTATCCCCGATGTCAGTCATGCACGGTTGACGCTTGAGGATGCCATGTGTGAGCGACTGCCGGGTGATGGCTGGGCAGACTATGTAAAACCTTTTCGCAGCATCGAAGACCTGCATGTGCTGGCAGCGATGAGTGCGTGGCTGTATGGGGTTGGTCAAAATTCAGCTTGGCCGAATGCTCTGCAATTGCGTTTGCTTGGACTTTTGAGTGGCTGTGCTGAGGTCAGCAAAATGAGCGCCAATGCCTCAACTACGCATGTATTCCTCGGCGGCCTGTTTGCCCAATTCGCGGCGCTTGGTCCTGAGTTGGACAGTGCTTTCGCGTCCGGTGAACCGCACTGGAAGGCTCTGTGGCAGCGCGATAAAGCGCTAATGTCGATTGCCAATAGCGCCCGCACGACGCGCCTGCAAAGAGCCCAGGCGCAATTTGTCATGCCGGTTGAGTAATTCGGTCGAAGCTGTTTTTTGCATCGCTTTGTGGGGCGGCAGAATTTGCTGCGTTGAATTGATCCAGATCAGTAACAGACAGGCACAAGCTGGCTAATGTCGCGTCGTTTGGGGGGGAGGTAAATCCATGCGCCGCGAGCCAATTGTGTTGTTTGAGAAAGACGGTCATCAGTGCCTGATGTTTGATGATCTGGTCAGTGGCGAAGGCGTGCAGTCCAATCAGTTTCTGATCATCGATGATGATAAATACCTACTGCTTGATCCCGGTGGTGATCTGACTTACACACCGCTTTCGTTGGGTTTATCCAAGTACATCCCGGTACAGGATCTAACCTATATCTTCGCCTCTCACCAAGACCCTGACATTATTTCCTCGCTGGACAAGTGGCTGCTGCATACCCGAGCCAAAGTGATTTGCTCGAAGTTGTGGGCGCGATTTTTACCGCATTTAACCGCTAACTACCTGGCCATAAATCACGGTATTTCGACTTACGACCGGATTATTGCCTTGCCTGATCGCGGTGAATCATTCGCCTTGGGGCGCAGTAAACTTAAAGCGATTCCCGCGCATTTTCTGCACTCTGTGGGTAACTTCCAACTTTACGACCCGTTAAGCAAAATTCTGTTTAGTGGCGACATGGGCGCCTCGTTGGTCGATGACGCCAACCCGGTCACTGACTTCATGAACCATGTGCCAAACATGCTGGGGTTTCACCGGCGATACATGGCGAGCAACAAAGTCTGCCGGTTGTGGGTAGCGATGGTTCGGCAGATGGATATCGACATGATTGTGCCGCAACATGGCCGGCCCTTTGTGGGTAAAGAGATGATCAATGCGTTTTTGTTGTGGGTCGAAAACCTCGACTGCGGTTTGGATCTACTCAGCCAGGAAGACTTTCGCGAGCCGCGTTGATTGAGCGCGATGATAATGTGCCGAATTGCCACTTAAACAGGCGCGTTCGGTGCTACTTCGGTCATATTTGCCGTGCTAGTGTGCTGCCTCGAACCCAACAAGAGGCGCATCAATGCCCGCTTCAATTTTACCCAAGCTGAGCTTCGCGCTGCTGCTCGCCACCGCCAGCATGACTGCGCACGCAGAGAATTGGCCGATACCTGATTGGTCGACGCAAGCGGTCAGCCAAAGCGCTGCACAGAAGTCGGCACTCGCCGCACTCGAAGACTATGCCTTTCCTCAACGTGACGACCAGACGCGCAAGGGTGTGCGTACCGACGCGTTACTAGTTGTGCGTGATGGTCAGATTATTTATGAGCGCTATGCTGGACCAACCAAGGCCCGTACGCCGCATCTGACCTGGTCAGTGAGCAAAAGTATATTTGCTGCAGTACTGGGCGTTGCTTACGGACAGGGGCGTTTTAAGCTTGATGCGCCGGTGGCTGACTATTATCCCGCCATGGCTGCGCATCCCGATATCAAAATGGGCCACCTGCTTAACTGGGCCTCGGGGCTCGACTGGCAAGAAGACTACGAATATGCGCCGCTAAAATCATCAGTAGTCGCCATGCTCTATACCCGTGGTCGCAGTGATATGGCGGCGTTTATCGCCGAGCATCCGGCTGATGCCGAGCCGGGTCAGCGCTTTCGGTATTCAAGTGGTGACAGCACCGTGCTCGCCGCTGCGCTGCAAGGCATGCTCAGTCCTGATGAATACAAGAACTACCCTTGGACGGCGCTGTTCGAGCCGTTGGGTATTAACTCTGCGGTGTGGGAAACCGATCCGAAGGGCACTTTTGTCGCGTCATCCTATGCCTACATGAGCGCGCGCGATCTGGCTCGGGTTGGCTTGTTAATGCAGCGTGGCGGACGTTGGGGCGAGCGGCAGTTATTGCCCAAAGCCTGGGTCGATTTCAATCTCACGCCATTTGCCAACTATCAGGTTAATGCTGAGCAACCGAATGATTCGATTCCGGGCGGTCAGTGGTGGCTCAATCTGGCACTGAACGGCGCCGCTAAACCTTGGCCGGATGCGCCGCAAGACACCTTTGCGGCGCTCGGTCACTGGGGGCAAAGCTTATATGTGATCCCCAGCGAAGACCTGATTATCGTGCGTTACGCGGACGACCGTGACGGCAGCTACAGGCATAATCAGCTACTCAAACTTGCGCAGGCAGCGTTTGTCGAGGTGCAGCCATGATCCGTCGTTTGCTGACCCGGCTGTTAATCATCTTACTGGTTCTGCTGGCTGTCTGGGCATGGTTGAATCGTGACCATCTGCAAGCTTTTCCAGGCATCCTCGGGGCGTACACGGCTAAAGAATATTGCTCCTGTCGCTACGTGATGGACAATCCCGCCGATTACTGTGCTGGCTACAGCAAACAGTATTTGCCGCTCAGTGGCTTTGTTGATGATGAGGCCAATGAGCGAGTGACTGCGCGTGCCCTGGGCCGTAGCCAGTCAGCGCAGTGGTTGGGGCAACGTCAAGGTTGTCAGTTATTGCCACAAGCCGTTGAGTTACCCGAGTAACCCGGACAAATTGAAGGATCAGCCTCGAGAGGGTTTGCAAGGCGCGCTCATGCGGCTATCGTTGCGCATGTGCCGCGTTGCACCCCTTCAGCAACTGTTGATCTGGAGACTTATGCGCCTGCTGTTTGCCGTACTTCTGAGTTTGAGCATTGTGCTGCCTGCTCAGGCTGCGTGGTACCTGGATAATGAGTCTTCGCGGCTGTCGTTTATCTCAACCAAAAATCTTGATAGTTCCGAAGTCCATCGCTTTCTGACCTTACACGGAATGGTCAGCGACAGCGGTAAAGCCAGTTTGCGGGTTGAGTTGGAGTCAGTCAGTACCGGCGTGTCACTGCGTGATGAACGCATGCGCACATTGTTGTTTGATATCGATAAGTTTCCTCAGGCCACGGTATCTGCACAACTGGATGTCCGGCCTATCGATACGTTAGCTGCAGGAGCGCAACTCGAATTGAGCTTGCCGCTAACCCTGACGCTGCACGGTAAAAGCCAAACCTATACCGCTGAGTTATTGGCTACGCGCCTTGATGATCATCGTTTTCAGGTGGTTACGCTTGCGCCTTTGGTGCTCAATGCCGGGAACTTCGATTTGGTCAAAGGGTTGGATGCGTTGCGTAAAATCGCCGGGTTATCCGCTATCAGTCGCTCAGTGCCGGTTGGCGCTGTACTCATCTTTACGCGTCGCTGATGCCGGGCCTGGTTTTTGATTGGCGCCCAGGTAATCAATTTACTTTGCTCAATGACGGGCCAGAATTCTTTCCTCGAATGCTCGAAGCAATAGACAGTGCGCGGCGGCAAGTTGAGTTCGAGCTTTACCTGATTGAAAGCGGCAGCTGTGCTGATCAGGTTGTGCGTGCGTTATGTGCAGCTGCCCAGCGTGGCGTTGCTGTGCGTTGCCTGTTTGATGGTTATGGGGCTCAGGCACTGGTTAAGGCGGATCGTGCTTTACTCAGCAATGCGGGTGTTGATGTGCGTTGGTACAACCCTATACGTTGGCGTCACGGCCTGCATAATTTTTACCGTGACCATCGAAAACTGCTTTTGGTCGACGGACACACCGCATTTGTCGGTGGCACCGGTGTGACTGACGATTTCTGGTGCATCGGCAACCCCGACAGTATCTGGCATGAGTTGATGGTCGAAATCGACGGGCCGCTGGTTGAGGATTGGCAGCAACTGTTTGAGCGCCAATGGCAGGCCTGCAATGCCCGCCTTTCATGGATACCCAAGGCGACTGCTGGGCTTAAACGGTTACCGGCGTCACCACCTGTTGGTGTCGGTCTTGGCCGAGTCGCCTATGCCGATGCCAAGCAGCATCGGGATATTTTGCAGTCTTTGGTACGTGCGCTGCAGTCAGCCGAAAGCCGCATCTGGTTTGCAACGCCTTACTTCTTGCCAACATGGAAAGTGCGAAGGGCTTTGCGCAAGGCGGCCGCACGGGGTGTTGACGTGCGTTTGTTGCTCAGCGGAAGCCGCACTGATCACCAACCTGTACGGTTGGCTGGGCATCGCTATTACCCGCGACTGTTGCGTGCAGGTGTACAGATTTTTGAATATCAACCGCGCTTTTCACACCAGAAAATCGTGCTGGTTGATGACTGGGTGAGCATTGGCTCATGCAATTTCGATCATTGGAACCTGCGCTTTAATCTGGATGCCAATCTCGAAGCGCTGGATACAGCATTTACCCAGGCGATTGTTAGTTGCTTCGAAACTGACTTTGCCGACAGTCGCCAAGTCGATTTGGACCTGTGGTTGGCGCGCCCTTGGTGGAAACGCGTGCAACAACGGCTTTGGGGGTGGCTCGACCGAGTGGCGGTCAATCTTTTGGATCGGCGCCGCTAAGGCATGACTGGCGCCTATTATGGTGCCGCACTTTTGCTGGGGTTTAGTAGTTGTTCAGCAGGATTATGCTCGGCGCATAACGACAAGGGAATTGTTATGCGCACAGCTCACCGCTTACTCATATTGCTTAGCCTAATGCCCCTTGGACTTACCGCATGCTCAACTCTGGGCGGTTTTTTTGGGGAGACTCAAGGGCCAGTGTTCACGGCCCAGCAACCTGTAGGCACATCGCGAGTGATCGCCTATATATACCGCCCGAAAAGTGATTGGGCTGACCAGGAGCTTGAAGCGCCGGGGCTATTTCTGAACAACCAATTCAAGGGCAGCCTGCCAAGCAATGGTTATCTGGTATTCGAGTTTGATCCCGCGCGCTACAAGATTGAACTGCGTCGACCCCTCTTCGGCGGTTACTGGACATGGTTCGCCGACGGTCCATTAGACTTTGTCCGGATCGCCAGTTTTAGTTTGGATACCGAAGTCGGGCGCAGCTACTTTTTTCGCTATGACGAGCTTAATCCTCCGCCGGGTGTGAGTGCGTCGCCAATGATTGGTGATGGTCCACTGCAACTGGTGTCCGCATCGGTTGCTCAGCCGGAGATCGCTTATGCGCGCAAGATTCAGCCGCTGCTCAAGATAGATGCAGAGGTTCCCGAGGAGCGTCCTCAGCGCAGTTTTTGGCGCAGCGTAGGCGAGTCTTTGCAGCACATTGGTATCTAACGCACAGCATTGTGCTGCGGCGCTTGTAGGTATTTTTCACTATTGCTTGAAGTAGTCATCGGCTATTACCTGTCTACCCTGCATGGGGCAGATACTGATTGCCGAGATTAACAATCTAGCGAGGAATGCAAACATGGCTGCGAAGAAGATTCTGATGTTGGTGGGTGACTACGTCGAAGATTACGAAGTGATGGTGCCGTTTCAGGCATTGCAGATGGTGGGTTACACCGTTCACGCTGTTTGCCCTGATAAAACCGCTGGGCAGTCTGTGCGCACGGCGATTCACGACTTTGAAGGCGACCAGACCTACAGCGAAAAGCCGGGACATAACTTTGTTCTGAACTTTGATTTTGCCGATGCCAAAGCCAAGGATTATCACGGGCTGGTTGTACCTGGCGGTCGTTCCCCCGAGTATTTGCGTCTCAACGCCGATGTGTTGAAGCTGGTGCAAGCCTTCGCCAAAGCCGATAAGCCGATCGCGGCCGTCTGCCACGGTGCCCAGTTGCTTGCGGCTGCTGGCGTGCTCAAGGGCCGTGAGTGCAGCGCTTACCCGGCCTGCGCGCCTGAGGTGACTTTGGCCGGTGGCACTTTTGTCGATATCGCCGCTGACCATGCTCACGTTGAAGGTAATCTGGTGACCGCTCCTGCGTGGCCAGCACATCCGACCTGGCTGGCAGGTTTTTTGATGCTGCTGGGCGCTAAAATTTCCCTGTAGGTTATCCGTATGCACTGAGTAACCGACGGTATGCCTCGATTACTCTGGCTGCAGTAGTTGAGATTCGCTGAAGGAGAGCAGGCTTATGTGTGAGCTATATGTCAAAGCGGACCCGATTCTGTACGAGTCGCGTTCGCGCTCACTGCGCATTCGCGGCGTGGTCACGACTTTGCGCCTGGAGAATCAGTTTTGGGATATCCTCCACGAAATCGCCGAGGTTGACGGTATGACCACCAATCAACTGATCAGCAAGCTTTATGACGAGGTCATGGATTATCGCGGCGAGGTGGTGAATTTCGCCTCCTTTTTGCGGGTGAGTTGCAGTCGTTACCTGGTTCAGCGGCAGAGCCGCGTTACCGAGTTGACTGTGGTTGGACGCACAGGCTGAGCGGCGGTGTAACGTAACTTGCTACAGGCCCATAACAAAACGCCCCGAGCAAGTCGGGGCGTTTTGTTTAAGGCAGTAATCGCGGGGTAAGACCGATTAAAAAGCGTGCGCTTACTTAACCTCAACCGCCAGGCTGTCAGTGATCTTTTTATTCCAGATCGCCGGGCCAGTGATGTGCACAGACTCGCCCTTGGTGTCGACTGCCACAGTGACCGGCATGTCTTTGACCTCAAACTCGTAGATCGCTTCCATGCCCAGCTCGGCAAATGCCAGAACCTTGGATTTTTTGATCGCCTGCGACACCAAATAAGCGGCGCCGCCAACAGCCATCAGGTACACCGCTTTGTTGTCCTTGATTGCTTCAATGGCGATAGGGCCGCGTTCGGATTTACCGATCATGCCCAGCAAGCCAGTGCTTTCGAGGATTTGACGGGTGAACTTGTCCATCCGCGTAGCAGTAGTCGGGCCTGCCGGTCCAACGACTTCGTCACCTACTGGGTCAACCGGGCCCACGTAGTAGATGAAACGACCTTTGAGGTCGACTGGCAGTTCTTCGCCACGGTTGAGCATTTCAACCATGCGTTTGTGCGCCGCATCACGGCCGGTGAGCATCTTGCCGTTGAGCAAGACTGTTTCACCTGGCTTCCAGCTTTGTACGTCTTCTGGAGTCAGGGTGTCGAGATTAACCCGGCGCGCCGAAGGACCTGCTTCCCAGACGATTTCCGGGTAGGCGTCCAGCGATGGTGCTTCAAGTTCGGCCGGGCCAGAGCCATCCAGTACGAAGTGAGCGTGACGTGTGGCCGCGCAGTTAGGAATCATGCATACCGGCAGCGAAGCTGCGTGGGTCGGGTAGTCCATGATCTTAACGTCAAGCACGGTGGTCAAACCGCCAAGGCCTTGAGCGCCAATGCCAAGTTGATTGACCTTTTCGAACAGCTCAAGACGCAGTTCTTCAATACGGTTCTGAGGGCCGCGGGCCTTCAATTCGTGAATGTCGATGGATTCCATCAGCACTTCTTTGGCCATGACCGCAGCTTTCTCAGCCGTGCCGCCAATACCGATGCCGAGCATACCCGGCGGACACCAGCCTGCGCCCATGGTCGGAACGGTTTTCAGTACCCAGTCAACGATCGAGTCGGATGGGTTGAGCATGGCCATTTTCGACTTGTTCTCGGAGCCGCCGCCTTTGGCCGCAACGTCTACTTCAACCTTATCGCCAGGGACGATAGAGAAGTGGATAACCGCTGGCGTGTTGTCCTTGGTGTTCTTGCGTGCGCCAGCTGGGTCAGCCAGGATCGATGCGCGCAGCACGTTTTCAGGCAAGTTATAGGCGCGGCGCACACCTTCGTTGATCATGTCGTCAACGCCCATGGTCGCGCCATCCCAGCGCACATCCATACCGACGCGGATGAAGACGGTGACAATACCGGTGTCTTGGCAAATTGGGCGATGCCCGGTAGCGCACATGCGCGAATTGATCAGGATTTGCGCCATTGAGTCGCGTGCAGCTGGCGACTCTTCTCGCAAATAGGCCTCGTGCATCGCCTGAATGAAATCAACGGGATGGTAGTAGGAGATAAACTGCAGGGCGTCTGCAACGCTCTGGATCAGATCGTCTTGCTTGATCACGGTCATGCTTGGCGCTCCTTTATTTGGGCAGGAACTTGATGGGTGCACCGATAGAGCTATCCGGCGTGCGTACGATAAAAAAGGGCGCGTAGTATAGCGCGCACACGGGTTGGCGGGCACCTGCCTATTGAGGGGCGTATTCTGCTAAACCGCGCTAGTTAGTTTATAGAGTTAAAGGTACAGTAGTGGCGATATGCCTTTATGGGATGGAATCCATGAGCAAAAGCGCTCAAGTCCTTGCTAGCCGCTCCCTGCAAAGCCTTATGCTGAAACGCTTTGGCATGGCTGTCTTCACCTATTTTTTGGCGCTAGCCCTAGGCACTCTTGCCTTCATCTATAACCATTTAGAAATACCGCTCGGCAATTTTTTATTGCTTATCGGCGGCGTCATATCCAGTCAGTTGATGTTTCTTGGATTGTTTCTTTCAGGCAAGAACCTGCTGTTTCAGGATCCTAGCTTGACCGAGCCGCAGGTGCTGGTGGCGTTGCTCTGGCAAACCCTGACCCTTGCCATGCTGGACGATGCGCGTGGACCCATGCTGGTCATGTATGTGCTGATTTTGTTGTTCGGGGTTTTCCAACTGCGGCCGAAAGTGTTTGTGCGCTGCGCAATCGCGGCTTTTATCGGTTTTGCAGGCTTGAACATCGTTGATGCCTACAACCTCAAGTTAGACAGGCCGGGGATCGCTGTACTGGAGGTTTGTGTGCTCAGCGTGGCACTGGCGTGGCTGAGTTTGTTCGCCAGCTATGTGCATAGCATGCGCCAACGTATGCGCCAGCGCCGCTTCGCCTTGCAGGCGCACCAAGACACCTTGCGTGGGATGATGCGTCAACTTGAGGACCTTGCCTCGACAGACGAACTCACCGGCTTATTCAACCGCCGGCATTTCCTCAATCTTGCCACGCGAGAGCTGTCCGGCTTGCGTCGGGGCCACCAGCACGGGCTGGCGTTGATCGATCTGGATCATTTCAAACGGATTAATGATGTCCATGGGCACGCATCGGGTGACAGGGTGCTACAAACTTTCGCCAGCGTGGCGCAAGCCTGTCTACGTGACGGTGATGTGGTTGCGCGTTATGGCGGCGAAGAGTTTGTGTTGTTATTGCCCGATACCGAGCCTGACCACTTTGTTGCCTGTTGCGAGCGTTTGCGGGTGGCCTTTAGCCGAGCTGAACCTTTAGGTATAAAGGTGGATAATCTCAGCTTATCGATTGGAATGACCCTGCTTAAAATGGATGATGATCTAGACGAAGCGCTACACCGCGCCGACCAAGCGTTGTACCAGGCGAAACGCAGCGGCCGCAACCGTTGTGCTGCTTCATGGGCAGGCGCGGATGCCTGAGCTGCGCGCAGCGGGCCAAGTAGTCACGGTCGCAGCGGCTGCAAACCTGCTTGATAGCTTGCTCGATAGCGGCATCAAAGTGCCTTACAGCTGTCGGGCGGGCAGTTGCCATGCCTGTCTCGTGCGTTGTGTAGCTGGTGAGCTGCAGGACAACCAACCACTGGCGCTGGATACTCAAAGTCGGGCACAAGGCTGGCGGCTGGCCTGTCAGTGCCAAGTCATGGGTGATCTGAGTATTGAACTCTATGACCCAAGCAAGCAGGCAACCCGCGCCGCTATAAGTGCATGTGACTGGCTCAGTGCTGAGGTGTTAAGACTGCGCCTGACTCCCGATAAACCAGTGATTTACCGTGCAGGTCAGCATGCATTGTTGTGGTCGGAACAGGGCGTCGCTCGGCCATATTCGTTCGCCAGTGTGCCTGATGTTGATCCTTGGCTGGAGTTTCATATCGATTGCCGACACAGCGGAGCGTTTACCGATGCTGCGCGTTTGTTCAGTGTCGGTGGGGCTGTGCATATCGGCGTCGTTAGCGGCGGAGAGTTGCGTTACGAGCCGGATTGGCAAGAACGCCCACTGATTCTACTGGCTGCTGGCACCGGCTTGGCACCGTTGTATGCAGTACTGCGTGACGCCTTGCAGCACAATCATCAAGCTAAGATACGGCTTATTCACAGCGCCCATGATGCTCAGGCGCTGTACCTGCGTGAACCCTTGCAAGCACTGGCAGCAAACACTCCACAGCTGGAGGTGCAGCACGTGAGCACGGCTGAGTTGCCCGCGGCTTTGGCGCAACTGCGGCTTGTCCCCCGGCAAACACTCGCCTTAATCTGCGGGAAACCCGACAATGTTGAGTTGTTTGCACGCAGCTTGTACATGGCAGGCGTGCCGCGCAATCAGACATTTTCTGACCTTTTCTTACCGCACGCTCAGTAGCTACAGGCGTTTGCGGACTGTTTCTAGGAGTTCGCATGAGTGAGCACGTACTGACTGAGCGCGAAGGTGGGGTGTTGATTCTGCGTATGGATCGACCCGAGAAAAAGAACGCGCTGACCCGAGCGATGTATAAAACCATGGCGCAGGTGCTGACTCAAGCCGATCAGGATGCAAGCGTTCGCAGTGTACTGATAACCGGCGGGCATGATTGTTTCACCAGTGGCAATGATGTCGCCGACTTTTTACAAGCACCGCCTGACGGGCTGAACAGTGAAGTGTTCATGTTTATGCAGGCCTTGTTCGACTTCAGCAAGCCGGTGGTGGCCGCTGTCTGTGGTTCAGCCGTGGGGATTGGCACCACCTTGTTACTGCATTGCGATTTGGTTTATGTCAGCCGTGATGCGACCTTGAAGATGCCATTCGTTAATCTAGGACTTTGCCCTGAATATGGCTCGAGCATGATTCTGCCGCGCTTGCTGGGTCAGGCAAAAGCCGCGGAGCTGTTGCTTTTGGGCAGTGCCTTCAATGGTGAGCAAGCTGCTGCCTGGGGCATTGCCAATCAGGCGCTACATGACAGTGCTGCAACCATCGCCAAAGCCTTCGACATGGCTCAGCGATTTAGCCTGCTGCCACCCTCGGCGGTGGCGGACAGCAAACGTTTGATGCGTGCCCCCGATCGCGAGCAGTTGCGCCAAGTCATCGCAGAGGAAGGCGAGTTGTTCAGCCAGCGCCTGCATTCGCCGGAAGCACGCGAAGCGATGACTGCGTTTATGCAGCGGCGTAAGCCTGATTTTTCTAATCTGTAGTTGGCGGTCAAAAAAAGCTATTTATGCTTGGATGCATAGGTATTAACAACAAAAAACCGCTCAGATGAGCGGTTTTTTGCAGCTGCGAAGCTTAGACCAGTGCTTCGCCGACATGCAGGATCTTCATGCCGTTGGTGCCACCGATGGTGTGGTAGCTGTCGCCCTTGGTCAGGATGACCCAGTCGCCGGGCTCAACCACGCCGCGTTTGAGCAGTTCGTCCACCGCCGCCTGGCTGACTTGCTCGGGCGGCAGCTCTGCTGGGTCGAAGGGTACTGTGTAAACCCCACGGAACATGGCTGCGCGTGCTTGCGTGCCACGGTGCGGGGAGAACGCGTAAATCGGGACTGATGAGCGAATCCGCGACATGATCAGTGGCGTATAGCCGCTTTCAGTCAACGCGATGATCGCTTTAACGCCCGGAAAATGGTTGGCGGTGTACATTGCCGCCAGCGCAATGCTCTCGTCGCAACGCTGGAAACGCTCGCCCATGCGGTGCTTAGAGGTTTTGCTGGTTGGGTGCTTTTCTGCGCCGATGCAAATACGTGCCATCGCCTGTACGGCTTCCAGTGGGTAAGCGCCTGCGGCACTTTCTGCCGAGAGCATGACCGCGTCGGTGTAGTCGAGCACGGCATTGGCCACGTCAGATACTTCAGCGCGGGTTGGCATCGGGTTTTGAATCATCGACTCCATCATCTGCGTTGCAGTGATTACAGCCTTGTTGTGCGTACGCGCATGCTGGATGATTTTCTTTTGAATGCCGACCAGCTCAGCGTCACCAATTTCAACGCCGAGGTCGCCACGGGCGACCATTACGGCATCACTGGCGCGGATCAGGCCGTCGAGGGTTTCGTCGTCGGCAACCGCTTCAGCGCGTTCAATCTTCGCCACCAGCCAGGCAGTGCCGCCCGACTCGTCACGCAATTGACGTGCGTACTCCATATCAGAGGCATCGCGCGGGAACGAGACGGCAAGGTAGTCCAGATCCATTTCAGCAGCGAGTTTGATATCGGCCTTGTCTTTTTCAGTCAGTGCTGGCGCAGTAAGGCCGCCGCCACGACGGTTAATACCTTTATGGTCAGAAAGTGGACCGCCAATCAGCACGGAGCAATGCAATGCGTCGGCGGCTGCAGACTCAACGCGCATCACAACGCGGCCGTCGTCGAGCAACAGCTCGTCACCCACGCCGCAGTCTTTAACCAGGTCCGGGTAGTCGATACCCACAATTTGTTGGTTACCTTCGGTCAGCGGGTGGCTGGTTGAGAAGGTGAAACTATCGCCAACGGCAAGCTCGATACGCTTGTTTGCGAACTTGGCGATACGAATTTTAGGGCCTTGCAGGTCACCGAGCAGCGCTACGTGGCGGCCATGTTTGGCGGCGAGCTCACGAACGAGGTTGGCGCGCGCTTTATGCTCGTCTGGTGTTCCGTGGGAGAAGTTCAAGCGAGCAACATCAAGGCCAGCGAGAATCAGTTGTTCAAGCACCTCTGGCGAGTTGCTGGACGGGCCAAGGGTGGCAACGATTTTGGTACGACGAAAGGTCATGCACAGACTCCTGAGTTGAAGCTGGCTGGGAGGCTACTACGCTGTAAGGCTGTAGTCATTGTTCATCTGCACTACCGGCTTATTTTATCTGTCACCGAATGGTGACACAGCGTCTGTACTGCGCTGTGTCCTCAATCATTACTTATTACAGGGTAGTAGAAGAACATGACGGCTTAATGCCGGTTAGATAGGGCCCTGATTCAATGCTCGATCAAGGTGTGCAGATGCCTTATGGCTCAGCTTGGGCTCAGGTTTTTGTTGCAGCAACTGACGAAGGTAAGCGATTGCTTTGTTGCGATTAGCGCGAGGGTTATCGGGGGCTTGATACATCAGCGCCATTTGATAAAGGGCCTTATGTTTGATAACCGCTGGCACGCCCGGGTCATCTACTGCCAGGCGGTAGAGTGCTTCAGCCTCGGCAACACGGTTCTTCAATACGGCGCGGCGTGAAAGCAAGGTCATGTCATGGTCTAGGCTTGGCTTGTTGAGGTCCAGATTCAGTTGCGGCTGCCAATGTGCGAGCAGTTCGCGTGAGTTTTTTTGTACGCCTTGTGCCGCGCGCTGCTCGATAATCAACAGCTTGTTGTGGCTGCGAATTGCAGCTTGGCTGCTGGGGAACTCGCGGTTTATTTGCAGCAGGTAGTCTCGTGCTTTGCTGTCGTCTCGCTGATCGTTGAAACGGTTCATGTAGATCAGGGCGATCTGGTAAAGGGCGATGGCCCGAATTTCGTTGCTAAGGTTGCGATCTCTATAGCCTGATAGATAGAGGTTCTCTGCCTGTGGGCTTTGGACATCGCGAATGGCCAGCGCACTGTAAGTCAGAAGGTCACCTTCTTCTTCAATTGCTGCGGTCATTCGGTTGGCTTTCAGGGCTTTGTATTCAACCACTTCACCCGTTGTTACTTGAGCTATAAACAATGGAGTAGTTGGAGCGCACGCGCTGATGGCCAAACAGCTGGAAAGCAGATACCTGACAAGGCGCTTAGGTAGCATTGTGCTTCCTTGCTCGTAGATTGAGTCCCGAGTTTAGGCGTGGACAAGTTGCTGGCAGTACCGATCTGAGGTTTGGGCTGAAGCTTTTGCCTAATGTGCCGATAGACTCTTCAGAAAAGGAGAGAGTGTATGCGAACCTTGTTGTTGATAACCCTGCTGTTAGCCATGTCGGGCTGTACGCGCTGGGCGCTTGATCGGCATCTGAACAGTGCTTATGAGGCGTATGACCAAGGTAACTGCGATAAGGCAATGCTGGAATTGTCCCAAGCTGAGCGTTACAGCCGGTCACGGCGTTATATTCAGCCGGAAATCTCACTACTGCGCGGACAGTGCCTTGAGCGTCAGAGTTTGTTTGTCGATGCTGCACAAACTTATGGCTTTATTATTAGTCGTTATCCCACCAGCGAATATGCATTTCGCGCCAAAGCACGCCTGCAAACGCTGAGTGAGCTGGGGCACAAGGTGACTCCGCCAGTGTTAAAAACGACTCATACTTCACTTTGAAGTTTGGTTGTTACGGGCTGTTAATTTATTGCTTGGAAACAGCACTCAATATTGCCGGATGAGGGAAATATGCGGTTGTTACTTTGCTTCTTTTTGCTGCCGGGACTCGCGGCGGCGGAGATTTATCGATGGACCGACGCTAAGGGACAGGTCCATTTCGACCAGCGACCAACGGGGCAGGGAGCCACAGCGGTTGAGGTCAAGCCGCAGGTGATTGAGCGTGATCAGGCCACCCGTGACAGCGAACAGCGCTCTGAACGATTCTATGATGCGCGCCGCCAAGAGCAGGCCCAAGCGGATGCAGCATCTGCGCAGCGCCGTAGTGAGCGTGAGGCGCAATGTCAGAAGTTACGCAGTAGCCTTGCGCAAATGCCCGAAGGCCGTCGTTATTATCGGGTTGAAGCGAGTGGTGAACGGACTTATTACAGTGATGCGCAACTGGATCAGGCGCGCGCACAGTTGCGTGAAAAAATCTCCAGTCGTTGTTTGTGAACTGGTCTAAATGCATAAGTACAGCCATACTATTTGGCTAAACATAGCGATATGCCATCATGCCAATGCAGCGACATATTGAGCGCCATCAACTACCTTATTATCTGAAGGTATATAACCGTATAACCGATAAACCTATGGGCTATATCGGCAACGTGTCTTACGACGGTCTGTTACTGGTCAGCGAGTTGCCGATGTTGGTTGCGGGCCGGTTCGATATGCGGATTAAGCTTCCTGGCCAGATCACACAATGCTTTATCGACTTTACAGCGACCTGCAAATGGTCCCGCGAAGATGTGACTCCCGGCTACTTTGACTCAGGCTTCTCGTTGACCGCCCCGCCAACTGAATACATTGAAATGGTTGAAGCCTTACGCGTCTATTTCAGCTTCCATCCGCTTTCGGCGTCTGCCTGAGTTTGCGCCGCATTTGAGTGCGCTGTAGGCATAAAAAACCGCCATTGAAGGCGGTTTTTTATGCAACTAATCCAACTTGGATCAAGCGTTTTCAGGCTCGTCGAGTTGCAGCAGGCGGTCGCAGCGCGCCTGAGCTTCACGGTAACGCTCAGCATCAGTCGCCAGCACATCACCCATCGCTGGGAAAATAGTGTTGAGCTTGCTGCTCCATTGTTCGGATTTAGCTTGTTCAGGGAAGCAGCGACGGATTAGATCGAGCATGATTGAGACCGTTACCGATGCACCTGGCGATGCCCCCAAAAGAGCTGCCAGAGAGCCGTCAGCCGCAGCAACTAGTTCCGTACCAAATTGCAGGATGCCGCCGCGTTTAGGGTCTTTCTTGATGATTTGCACGCGCTGACCTGCGACTTCAAGACGCCAATCAGCAGGGTTCAGTTCCGGGTAGAAGCCGCGCAGGGTTTCCAGGCGCTTCTCTTCCGATTGCAATACTTCCTTGATCAGGTAGCGGGTCAGGTCGAAGTTATCGCGGGCAACTGCGAGCATCGGGCCAATATTGTTTGGACGTACCGACAGCGGTAGGTCCATCAATGAGCCGTGACGCAAGAACTTGGTTGAGAAGCCAGCGTAAGGGCCGAACAAAAGCGACTTTTTACCGTCGACTACGCGCGTATCAAGGTGCGGTACCGACATAGGCGGAGAGCCAACCGCTGCCTGGCTGTAGACCTTGGCCTGGTGCTGTTTAACCACTTCCGGGTTGTCGCAGCGCAGCCACTGACCGCTGACCGGGAAGCCGCCGTAACCTTCACCTTCAGGGATGCCAGACTTCTGCAGCAGTGGCAGCGCCGCGCCGCCAGCACCGAGAAAGACGAACTTGGCTTGTACCTGACGATTGCTGCCATCTTTAACATTCTTGATGGTGACACGCCAGCCGTCGCCGCTGCGCTCAAGCCCAGTGACTTTCTGGTTGCACGTGACGAGTGCGTCTGGTTGCTTGGTCAAGTGATCGAGCAGGTGTTTGGTCAATGCACCGAAATTAACATCCGTACCGGCCATTACACGGGTTGCGGCGTTGCGTTCGTTCGGGTCGCGGCCCGGCATCATCAACGGCATCCACTGCGCCATGGTTTCGCGATCTTCGGTGTACTCCATCTTTTCAAAGGCGTGATGCTTGCTCAACGCTTCGAAGCGAGTTTTGAGAAACTCAATGCCCTTTTCGCCGCGGACAAAGCTCAAGTGCGGCACTGGATGGATAAAGCTTTTTGGCGAGCCGAGGCTGCCTTGTTCGAGCAAATAGGCCCAGAATTGCTTGGACTCTTCGAACTGTGTGTTGATGCTGACCGACTTCTTAATGTCGATCGAACCATCCGCTGCTTCAGGCGTGTAGTTCAGTTCACAGAGGCCAGCATGGCCGGTACCTGCGTTGTTCCACGGATTGGAGCTTTCAACGGCCCCAGAGTCCATAAGTTCAACAATTTCAAGCTTGATGGTCGTGTCGAGTTCTTTCAAAAGCACGGCCAAAGTCGCGCTCATGATACCGGCACCGACAAGCACCATATCGACTGATTCGTAATCGTTTTGCGCCATTACCACTTCTCCAAAATCAGCACCCAAGTCAAGGCTTAAAGCCTTCGCGTGAAACTTCGCAGGTCAGCAGTTGCTGAAGCCTCTAGCTGTTTGGGATTGGGTGATAACAGAGCGCTTGCCGCACGCAATGCTGTTCATATTTTCGCCACACTCTTGTGAAGTTGTTAAAACCGTTTTTTTCACGCTCTTTTGGAGACGTGAACCTCAAAAGTTCGCGCCGCTGTTTGGCGTGTGTCAGCCGTACGCTCAACTGATGCGGCACAAGATGCCAGCATTGTTGCACGACCAACTGATGGATTGCAGCCAAAGCAGGGGTGCGAAATGGGCGACTCTCTGTGGGCATTGCCGATGGCTTAAGCATCAGCGGGACGGCGAGGCCGATCAGGAGGCGTCCTTATAATCGGGGCGCGATTATAAGGCGAAAGAGGAAAAATTGATCGCCCTGTGTGACTTTTATTCTTCCGCCGGTCAGGCAGCCAACGGTTTTTTCCGATTTGAGTATGTGACGACCGGTGCAATTCTGGCATGGGCAGGCAGTGGCTTGTTGAGCCAGTTGAGGCGTTGCTCGCATACTTCAATCCAACCTAAGCCTTGTGGGGCTTGGCTTGACTGCTTAAAGGCACGGCAAACTCCGTGGCTGTCGAGCAGGGCAAAAGTACGCATTGGGTGGCGTGGCGAAAACAACGAACGCAATAGTGACATGGCTCAATCCCCCGCTAAAACAAAGACTAAAGTCTTATCTCACAAGCGCATTACAAGGCAGTTACAGGAACCTGCGGTGGCCTTTTAGACTCTTAATGCTTGGCGCTGTTAGCCTAGGTATACTGCTGGCAACTTTTTACGCCTCAATTTAGGGAGAAACGAGCATGCTGCACCGCCTGTTTATTGGTCTGTTAGCTATAGCGAGCCTGACACTGGCTGGCTGCGCACTCAGCCCTCAACAACTTAATCCCGACCCAAAGCTGACCGGTCCGCTCACCGCCGTTGGCCGTGGCCAGCCGGTTGTGGTCCGCGTGGTTGATGGACGCCCGTCTCCAGTGCTGGGCACGCGCGGCGGTTTGTACCCGGAAACCAGCTCAATTTCAGTCTCGGCCAATAGCATCGTGCCCAAACTGCAGGCTCAAGCAGAAGCTGCAGTACGCTTGCTGGGCTTCACCCCGACGGCAAACGCAGTCAATGCACCAACCTTGACCCTGACCTTGGCTGAATTGAAGTTCCAATCGCCGAAGGACAATATGTTCGTCAATGAGTCTGATATCAGCGCTACTATTCGTTCCGAGGTGCAAAACAGCACGCGTCGCTACACCGGCCGTTACGGCGCGTCGCTGAATCAACGTTCAGGCACTGCGCCTAATCAGGAAACCAATACCAAACTGGTTAGCGATGTACTCAGTGACGCGTTGACCCGTAGCTTTAAAGATCCAACGATTGGCCAGATTCTGGCTCAGTAATAGTTTTGCCCAGCCAACAAAAAGCCCGCTGATTGCGGGTTTTTTGTTGGCTGGGCGTTTAACTCGAAGGGCTCTTAAGCAACTTCTTCGTAGAGTTCGGGCAGGCTCAAGCCAGTGTGGGTATCGATATCAGGCAGGTCGTAATGTTCGTGACCGCCCATTGAGCAGTACACCAGCCAGTGATTGTCCTGGACATTGAAAGAAAGCTCATCAATCACATCGTCCACTTCATCCAGTGATTCGATCATGTAATCGTGGTCAACAGGTTGTGGGTTGAGCATGACAGTTTCCTCTTCTTTACCGTAGGAAGCGCGCCGCGCAGTGTTGCGTAGCTGCGTAACAAAGAGGATTCAAACATTAGGCCAGTTTTATGACGATTTTCAGACAGCTTTGATCTGAGCTTTTCATTCGTCGGAAGCGAATCATCTAAGTCCACGGTTGGCGTAAACTGCGCCGCTTTATTTCGGCCTTTGAGGCGCGCCGATCAGTTTTCAGCGGTGCGCTAACCCCACGGATTAGGGCTTGCTCAGCCATTTTGATCCCTAAAATGCGATTTTTCCGAGGCAGATAAGGCTTTTTATTTAGGGTTTATAAGCAATGCGGGCAGGTTTTGTCCCCTTGCTGGTGCGGCCCGTCGCAAGTTGCACCAATCTGATGTGGAGATGTTGATGTTATTGCAGCTGTTGTGGTCGTTGTTTACCGCGTATCCGAGGCGAACGGTGAATGCCTTGGCGCTGTTTTTTGCTTTGGCTGGAGGTCTGTTGCTGTTGATGACCCGTGTCCGTGAGCAGCGTGCGATAGCGCGTATGCTTGCCAGTGATGTCGACGCGCGGGTCGATGAGTCCGCAATGATTGATGCGCCAACACAGCGCCTGAATCAGTTTTTTTATGGCTTTGCCAGTGCGGCGTTGCTGTTTGGTTTGCTGTTATCTGAGGCGAGCACGCAACTCTAGGTTTGCGCGTAACTGATCTGAAAAAGGCAGCCTCAGGCTGCCTTTTTGGATTCAGCGTTGGGTTACAACGGCAAACCTGCTTTGACTCGATACTGGTTACGCACCGGGTTGGCGTATTGCAGGATCAAGTACGGTTGCTGTTCCGCTGGGCACGCAGCCAAGCGCTTACTCCACTGCTCTTTGGCAGCTTCAAGCTCGTCTTTGCCGAACAATTGAAGTGCTGGCGGCACCTGCAATTGAGGATCCTGCTCCGCCCACATTTCGTAAGCCAGATAGTGAACAGGGAACAAGCGGTAGTCGCCGAGAATGCATTTATCCATTTCGAGCGCCAGTTGCTTACTGTCTTCGCACTCACTCTCAATCGGCTTGCCAAAGTGGATATGCACACGGCCTTTGTAACCGGTGATACCCAGACCGATGCTTTGGTCATCTTCGCCAGCGGCTTTTTCATAGGTGCCGGTGGTGGCACGGATATACAGCTCACGGGCTTTGGCCAGATCGCAAGGGTCGTATTCATAGCTGATCGAAACAGGGGTCAGCTTCAGTGAGCGGATCACATCACCGAACGCTTCGGTTTTGCGGCTCATATGAAACATCTTCAGGATTGCCGAGTCAGTTCTGTCATCGCCATCTTTGGCGCGCCCTTCAGCTTGGGCGATCCAGATCGATTCACAATCATTGATAATCGAATGGCTGATATAGGCCGAGAGCAATTGGTATGCCGCCAGTTTTTCTCGCCGACCGCTGAGTGTCCGGTGCACGATAAAGCTTTTGTTGAGGCGCATCAGGTCGCTAACGAAAGGCTTTTGCAGTAAGTTGTCGCCAATCGCTATACGCGGTGTAGGCAAGCCTGCGTGGTACACCGCATAGTTGACAAAGGCCGGGTCCATCACGATGTCTCGGTGGTTGGCCAGCAGCAAATAAGCACTGCCGCGCTTGAGGCCCTCGACGCCTGAATAGGTGACGCCGTCGGTTGCATCTTCAATCGAGCGGTCAACGTAGGGTTCGACTTTGTCCTGCAAGGCAGAGACAGAATTGACCCCAATAAACTCTTTGCGCAGCCGATAGGCTATAAGTGGTTTAAGCAACCAGCCGAACGGTTTGGCCAAACGGGGGAAACGGAACTGGGTGAGGATGCCGAGAAATACGTCGTCCGCAAGCAATCGCGCCAGAACGGCGGGAACTTCGGCGTCGGCGTAGGGCCGGATGGAATCGAATTCGCCCATCATGATCTCATGTGGTTAGCCGGTTAGGTGCTACCGGTATTTTGAAGTAAACGTCCTGCAAATACTGTGGGTCTGCACAGCGGCGTATATCAACAGTAAGTGCATGGGCTTGCAATAGACCCACGATTATACCCTCAAGTCACACGGAGGCTGGGATGCTCGAAAGTCAGATGTATCAATGCCCATATTGCGGTGAGACAGTCGAGGCGCTGCTTGACCTGTCTGCCGGGGATCAGCAGTACATTGAAGACTGTGAAGTGTGTTGCCGGCCGATTGTCTTTGACCTCTCCACTAATGGTGAAGACTGGACGCTGGATGTCAGAGCGGAGAATGACTAATGCAACGGATCTACGAGCCGCAAGACTTGATCGAGGCTGAGCTGCTACTTGGCATGCTCGCAAGTGAAGGGATCGAAGCATTTATATCGGGGCGCCATCTCTCCGGTGCGGTTGGTGAGTTGCCGGCCAGCGGTTTGCTTGGCTTGATGGTTAATGATCGGCAGGCGGGGCAGGCGCGCGAGTTGATCACTGCGTACAATGGTGCGCAACCGCTACCGGGCGATGAACCCGAGAGCTATCAAGGCGAATTAGTCTGTTAGACCTATCGTCAGATTAAATCCGGCATGCATTGCATGGCCTGCTGCAAAATTGAGTAAAACCATGTGTGGACGTTATGCTTTTTTCCGTTGGTCGCCAGCATTTGCAGGGTTGCCGGGCTTCCCGCAGGACCAACAGCCACATTGGAGTATTTCGCCAAACTCGCAGGTGCTGTTGCTGCGTCGTGAAGCTGGCGAGCAAACCCTCAGCCGTGTGCGCTGGGGCTTAACGCCGCCTTGGCTGGTTGACCTCAGCAAGACACCGGCACAGGCGCGTGCTGAAACTGTCGCCGACCAGCCAATGTTTCGTGAGGCATTTCGCTTGCGTCGTGGTTTGCTGCCTGCCAATGGCTTTTACGAATGGCGTGGCACTACACGCAAGCGCCCTTACTGGCTGGCTGGCGACAGCCCGACGCTGTATTTCGCTGCGTTGTGGGAGGCGTATCCTGTTGATGGCGCTGTCTATTTAAGTGCTGCGGTGGTTACTCAGGCGGCAGCCAATCAGCGGCGGCCGTTGATTTTAAATGAGGCGCAGCAGCAACTCTGGCTTGATCCAGACACTCCTTTTGATGAGCTACTGATGATACTCACCAGTGCGCAGCCGGTATTGCGCGAGCGTGTATTGGCCAACTTTGTTAATGATCCCGCGCTTGATGCACCTGAGTGCCTGACACCGGCGTAATAGGGCGTTTTGACTTATTTGTTATTCTAAGAAATTCTTCACAAACAGCGGCTTATGCGTATGTTTTCCAGTTGCTCAGAGACGTTGTGCGGCCTAGCATAGTGGTCTTACCCAAAGGAGATTCAGGATGAAGAAGTCGTTGCCCGTAACGGCGCTCGCTGCGGCACTGCTGCTGGCTGGATGCCAAGCTGTGAACACCACAAGTGGCGGCGCTGTGGGCGTCGATCGCAAACAGTACATGTTCAGCATGCTCTCGACCGATGAAGTTAATCAGTCGTACGCTCAGTCGTATAAAGAGACAGTGGCTGCCGCCTCAAGCAAAGGCAAGTTGGAAAAAAACACGGCCGACGCCAAGCGCTTGCAAACCATTGCCAACCGCTTGATCAAGCAAGCGCCGAACTTTCGTCCTGACTCCGCGCAGTGGCAATGGGAAGTCAATTTAATTGATAGCCCGGAACTCAACGCCAATTGCGGCCCTGGCGGGAAGATTATTTTCTACAGCGGCCTGATCGACAAACTAAAGCTAACCGACGATGAGATCGCCGCGGTCATGGGCCATGAGATTGCTCACGCTCTGCGCGAGCATGGGCGTGAAGCCATGTCCAAGGCTTACGGCATCGAGATCGCCAAACAAGGTGCTGGCGCGTTATTGGGGCTGGGCCAGGATGTGATGGGGCTCACCGACTATGCGGTGCAATATGGTATGACGCTGCCAAATAGCCGGTCGAACGAAAACGAAGCGGACTTGATCGGTCTGGAGTTGGCCGCGCGTGCAGGTTATAACCCAAATGCTGCGGTTAGCCTGTGGAACAAGATGGCCAAGGCCAGCGAGGGCGCGCCACCGGAGTTTATGAGTACTCACCCTTCATCAGATAGCCGCATTGCCTCATTGCAAGCAGCGATTCCAAAGGTGATGCCGCTGTACCAGCAGGCCAAACGCTGAGACAAACCTTGTAAGTTAAATCGCCCAGTGACCGTATTGGTCTTCTGGGCTTTTTTATAGTCTCAGGAGTCGTTGTGAAGTACGCCGTCATTGGTTCTACCGGTTTATTGGGCCATCACGCCGCCCGCGCCATTCGTGCTGCAGGACATGAGCTGGTACTTATTCATCGGCCATCTTCGCGTATCGAGCGTCTTTCCTACTTGAGTCCCGAGTGTCGCAGTGCCGATCTGTTTGATCATGCAGCCTTGGTGCAGGCTTTAAGCGGTATAGATGGTGTGATCTTTAGCGCTGGCTACTACCCGACGCGGCCCCGGCGTTGGCAGGATGATGTGTCGAGTGCGCTGGATCTCAACAACCATTTCTATGCCGCATGCCTGGCCGCTGGTGTGCCGCGTATTGTCTATGTCGGTGCGGCGATTGCTTTGCCACGTGACCCGCAGGTTCGGCTCGGCAATGAAGGGCTGTTTTACCCATCAATGCCACAATGGCGTAATAGCTACTTACTGAGTAAATGGGCGCTTGATGAGCAGGCCCGAGAACAGGCCCGCAACGGTTTGCCGGTTATAACCGCGATTCCGGCCATGAGCTTGGGCGAATACGACAGCGGACCGAGTACCGGGCGTTTGATTACCGCCATCGCCAGTGGGAAAATGACTCGTTATGTGCAAGGCGCACGTAATGTTATTGATGCTGCCGATGCCGGACGAGGGCTGTTGCTGGCGCTGGAGAAAGGCCGGGTTGGCGAGCGTTATCTGCTGACTGGAGAAAACATCATGCTGTCTGAGCTGAGCGCAAAGATTGCTCAGCAGTTGGGCGTGCCAGCTCCCAAACCTGCATCGTTAAAAATAGTGCGGGTTATCGCCGCTCTTGGGCGTCTACGTTACCGCTTAACTGGCAAGCTACCGCTGCTCAGCGACACCGCAATTGCGGTGATGGCTGGCGGTCAGTTTCTCGACGGCAGCAAGGCGCGGGAGGAGTTGGGTTTTGTCGCCGAGCAGTCATTGGATGAGACCTTGGCGCGCACCATTAAGTGGTTTCGTGACAACGGCTATATCGATAAATGATTGTGTTTGCTCAGGCAGCGCAGCTGAATATAGCTGTGCCACCTGAGCAAATACCTTCAAGCTTCGGGTCGATTATAAATAACCGCTGAACTTGAGTGCTTGATAGGTCGCATACACTGCCAGAACCGCGAAGGCGCTTGCTGCCAAACGGCGAATCAGGGTGAGCGGCAGGCGTTCAGCGGCAAAGTTACCTGCCAGAACCACAGGTACGTTGGCAATCAACATGCCCAGCGTGGTGCCGATGACAACCAAAATAAAATGCGGGTATTGCGCTGCCAGCATCACCGTCGCGACTTGGGTCTTATCGCCCATCTCAGCCAGAAAGAATGCGATCAAGGTCGTCAGGAACGGTCCATAACGCTTGAGGCCTGAGGCTTCATCGTCATCGAGTTTATCTGGCACCAGTGTCCATAACGCTACGGCGATAAACGAGATTGCCAGCACCCAGCTTAGCGTGGCGGGAGAGAAGAACCCTGCAACCCAATTGCCGACGGCACCCGCTAGAAAATGGTTGGCCAGTGTCGCCGCGATGATACCCGCGATAATTGGCCAGGGTTTGCGAAAGCGCGCAGCCAGCAATAGCGCAAGCAGTTGCGTCTTATCGCCGATTTCAGCCAAGGCAACGATTAGGGTTGGGACGGTTAGAGATTCAAGCATCAGGTTTCCGAAGGGGCGGGTCAAAACGGCTATGACACGTACAGCCTTCCCGCCCCGGGTAAGGTGTGCGTGTCATAGGTCTTGTCAAACCGCTGGCCGCTTGGGCCTGGGTCGCACTCGCCATGGTCTGTTGACCAAGTATGTTGACGAGCGCCGGGCAAACTCGCTGCTGAGCAGGGCTTGCGGGAGACTACTCCCCTAGGACGCGAGCATTCTGCCTAAACAGGCAAGGTTGGGCAAGTTGAATTAACCAAGCGCTCAGTTTTTTCGTGCGTCATAAATACGAAAACCCTTGGCCTCGGCTTGTGTCGTGCAGGCGCCAAGGTGCTGTTCGATCAATGCTGGGTATTTCAGGAAGCTGTTGGCAACGATGCGCAACTGACCACCGTGCTTTAGGTGTTTCTCAGCCTGACGCAGCAGGTTTTCGCTGGCATGGTAGTGCGTGTGCACACCTTGGTGAAACGGCGGGTTGCTGAGGATGGTACTTAGCTCAAACGGCGCGGCGTCAATGCCGTCGCCACAGATCACATCGGCTTCAAGGTTGTTTTGCGCCAGCGTCAGGCGGCTACTGGCAACTGCAAAGGCATCGACATCAAGCATGCTCACACGGCTATCTGGATAGCGGCGTTTCAGGGCTGAGCCCAAGACCCCGGCGCCACAGCCAAAATCGAGTATATGCCCGCTTTGCAGGCCATCAAGGTGCTCCAGCAGCAGTTGGCTGCCGATATCCAGGCGGCCGTGGCTGAATACGCCAGGCAGGCTAACAATCGTTAATGGGCCGTCAGGCAGTTGCAGTGTGTAGTGCTGCGCTAATGCAGTCAGGTCAGGCGCTGGTGGGGCATTATCAATCCGCACCTGCCAAAGCTGACAGTGACGAGCGCTGTCGAGTTTACGTGGCTTGCCGAATGCCGCCATTTGTTTGGCTGCGCGCTCAATGCCCGCACGTTTTTCACCGACCAAGAATAGTTCGCGTCCCGGCAGCACTGCGGCCAGAGCGTTGAGCAGGTATTCGGTCAGTTCGCGGGATTTAGGCAGAAACAGCACGCCGGCTTCTGCTGAGGTTTGCGGGGCGCTGACACCAAAGTGATTGCGCCCGGCAAAGCGGGCTTCAAGCAGAGCGTGATCACCTGCATGCCAGCTCCAGCTTTGCGCATCCGGCAGATGCCCGAGCAAATCATCGCTGGGCAGTCCCGCCAAGAGTAGTGGGCCGGCAAACAGCTCTGCCTGTCGCAGCAGCACTTCGCTTCGCGGGTCCATGATCGCTCCTCTATCTAAAAAGGCGCGCAGCTTAGCTGACTACGCGACGCGCTGCACCGCTGAAAAATGCCTGAGCATTCTCCGCCATCTGTACCACGATACGTTGGCGTGCTTCTTTACTGCCCCATGCGCTGTGTGGCGTGATGATCAAACGAGGAATGTCACCCGCCAGCAAAGGATTGTCGCTGGTAGGCGGCTCCTGAGTGAGAACATCGGTTGCAGCCCCGCCCAGATGCCCGCTGCGCAAGCTGTCGGCCAATGCTTGTTCATTAATCAAGCCGCCGCGCGCGGTATTGATGATGTAAGCGGTTGGTTTCATCAGCTTGAGCTGTTCAGCACCGAGCATGTTTTCGGTGTCGGCGTTGAGCGGACAGTGCAGGGTGAGTGCATCAATCTGTGGCAACAGCTCGGCCAGCGGCAGACGATCAGGGCGAGCGGGACGGCCTGGAATTTGGCCGATCAGAATACGCATGCCAAAGGCTTCTGCCAGTTTAACAACCGCACCGCCAAGCTCACCGTGGCCGAGCACGCCAAGGGTTTTGCCTTCAAGTTCAACGATTGGATAATCAAGCAAACAAAACTGCGACGATTTTTGCCACAAACCAGCTGCTACGTCACGTTGGTAATCCGGTAGGCGAGTTGCCATGGCCAGCAGCAGCATCAAGGTATGTTGAGCAACCGAAGGTGTCCCGTAGCCTTGGCAGTTGCACACGGTCACTCCGTGCTCACGCGCCGCATTCAGATCGACGTTGTTAGTGCCGGTTGCTGAGATCAGAATCAGCTTGAGGTCAGGGCAGGCCTTCAGCGTTTGCGCGTTGATTATGGTCTTGTTGATGATGGCTACTTGAGCACCTTGCAGGCGTTCGATGATCTGTTGCGGGGCAGTGCGATCATGCACGCGTAACTCGCCAAAGGCTTGCTGCAATGGCGCCATGTCGAGGTCGCCGAGGTCAAGAGAACTGTGGTCGAGGAATACTGCGAGGTGACTGTTGCTCATCAGCTGTACCTTTATTTTGCGGATGGAAAGGGCGTAGTCTTGAAGACTAACAGACTCATGGGAACGAAGACTGCCATGTATTGGGCCGAGTTTTTTACCGTAGCATTAATTCATCTGCTCGCTGTCGCCAGTCCCGGCCCTGACTTTGCGATTGTCGTTCGCGAGAGTGTTGGCTCTGGACGTCGTGCAGGAATCTTTACTGCCCTTGGTGTTGGCGTCGGTATTTTTGTTCATGTTGCCTATTCTTTGCTCGGCATTGGCCTGATCGTATCGCAATCGATCGTGCTATTTAATGCATTGAAGTGGCTGGCTGCGGCTTATTTGCTCTACATCGGTATCAAAGCTCTGCGCGCCAAGCCAGCAGACCCGGCCAGCCTTGATCTGGATAAACCTATTGATGAGCGCTCAGCGCGTGGGGCTTTTGTCACTGGTTTTGTTACCAATGGGCTTAACCCTAAAGCCACATTATTTTTCTTGTCACTGTTTACCGTGGTGATCAATCCACACACGCCGCTGCTGGTACAGGCCGGCTACGGGGTGTATTTGGCGGCGGCTACGGCATTGTGGTTCTGTCTGGTGGCGATGCTGTTTAGTCACCAACGTGTACGTGCTGGCTTTGCCCGGATGGGACACTGGTTTGACCGGTTGATGGGCGTGGTGTTGGTGGGGTTGGGTATAAAACTGGCGTTTACCTCTGTGCACTAGAAACCTTGTCTGTAAGCAGCAAAACGCCCGGCATCAAGCCGGGCGTTGTTTTTGCGAGACGGTAATTACAACAGTTCAACTGCCACAGCAGTGGCCTCACCACCACCGATACACAGTGCTGCTACGCCACGCTTGCCGCCGGTGTTTTTCAGGGCATTGATCAGCGTCAGAATAATTCGCGAACCAGTAGAACCAACCGGATGGCCCTGGGCGCAAGCCCCTCCGTAGATGTTGACCTTGCTGTGGTCGAGATTGTGTTCGCGCATTGCCAGCATGGTCACCATGGCAAAGGCTTCGTTAATCTCAAACAGATCAACCTGATCTGCGCTCCAACCTGTTTTGTTAAACAGGTTGGTCATTGCACCAACTGGCGCAAGCGTGAATTCACTGGGGTCCTGGCTTTGAGTGGCATGGCCAACGATTTTTGCCAGCGGTTTGAGGCCACGCTTGGCTGCTTCTTCAGCGCTCATCATAACCAGTGCCGAGGCACCATCGGAGATGGAACTGGCGTTGGCCGCGGTGATGGTGCCATCCTTTTTGAAGGCCGGGCGCAGGCTTGGGATTTTCTCCATGTTGGCATTGTGCGGCTGCTCATCATCCTTAATCACAACCTCGCCTTTGCGACTGCTGACTGTGACCGGAACGATTTCGGCGTCGAGCGAGCCGTTGCTGATCGCCGCTTGAGCACGTTTAAGCGACTCAATGGCGTAGGCGTCCATTTCCTCACGGCTAATCCCATGGGCGTCGGCAGTTTCTTGGGCAAAGGAACCCATCAGACGACCCGTACGTGCGTCTTCCAAACCGTCGAGAAACATGTGGTCTTTGATTTCGCCGTGGCCCATACGCAAGCCATTGCGCGCTTTCTCCAAGACATATGGCGCGTTAGACATGCTCTCCATACCGCCAGCAACCATGATCTTGCTGCTGCCCGCTTTAATCAGATCGTGGGCCAGCATTACCGCTTTCATGCCCGAGCCACAGAGCTTGTTGATAGTGGTGCAACCGGTTTTGCTTGGCAGACCTGCGTTCAGCGAAGCTTGACGAGCGGGGCCTTGTTTTAGGCCCGCAGGCAGCACACAGCCCATAATTACTTCTTCTACATCGTCTGGGGCAATGCCAGCCCGGTTGACCGCTTCACGAATAACAGTGGCGCCAAGCTCGACAGCCGGAACGCTGGATAAGTTGCCCTGAAAGCCGCCCATTGGGGTACGAGCGCCGCTAACGATGACAATCTCAGACATGGTTGTTACCTCATAAACAAAGGGTATAAATCGATACGGAGGACGAATTGTGACTTACATGTACTTGAGTGATGCAGTGTGACTTAAGTTGGTTTTATAGTCATATTTCAAATCATTCTTTTGGTTGATTTGCGTCTTGCTAGAGCGTTCTAGAGTCTTAGCGACTCAAATACCCGAATGTCGAAAGGTGCCAAATGTTGCAAACTCGGATAATTCCTCCTTCAGCTAATGCACATCAATCGCCTCTATTGCTAAAGAGCTTGCTGCTTTCAGGCGGGCGTTATGAAAAAACCCGTGAAATCGTTTATCGCGACCAAGTTCGCTACGACTACAAAACACTGAATCAGCGTATTGCGCGTTTAGCCAATGTTCTCAGCGAAGCAGGTGTCAAGGCTGGGGATACTGTCGCTGTGATGGACTGGGACAGTCACCGTTATCTTGAATGCATGTTTGCCGTGCCGATGATCGGAGCGGTGCTGCATACCATCAATATCCGTTTGTCCGCAGAGCAAATCCTCTACACCATGAATCATGCTGAGGATAAGTTTGTTCTGGTCAATACTGAGTTTGTCGAACTCTACAACGGCTTGGCGGATCAGTTGACCACCGTTGAGAAGACGCTGTTACTGACCGATACAGCGCTTAAAACCTCGAGCCTTCCTGATTGCGTGGGTGAATACGAAGAACTGCTTGCGGGTGCGAGCCCGAGCTATGACTTTGCTGATTTTGATGAGAACTCAGTCGCGACTACTTTCTATACCACCGGCACTACAGGTAATCCGAAGGGTGTGTATTTCACGCACCGTCAGTTGGTGTTGCATACCCTTGCATTAGGCACGACTGTTGGCTCTCTCGATAGCATACGTTTGCTCGGCAACAGCGATGTTTATATGCCCATTACGCCGATGTTTCACGTGCACGCCTGGGGTATTCCATATGTGGCGACCATGCTCGGGATCAAGCAGGTTTATCCGGGGCGCTATGAACCTGAACTGCTGTGCAAGTTGATCCGCGAAGAAAAAGTAACCTTCTCGCACTGTGTTCCGACCATTTTGCAGATGCTGCTTAACAGCCCAAGCGCCAAGGGCCATGACTTTGGCGGGATGAAAATGATCATTGGCGGCAGCTCGTTGAACCGTGCTGTTTACGATGCAGCCAAAACGGCTGGTATCCAGTTGACTGCGGCGTATGGCATGTCGGAAACCTGCCCATTGATTTCCTGTGGCTACCTCAATGCGGAGTTGCAAGCGGGCAGCGAAGATGAGCGCATTACCTATCGCATCAAGGCCGGCGTTCCCGTGCCAATGGTTGAAGCGGTCATCATGGATAGCGCGGGCAAAATTCTTCCATCTGACGGTGAAACCCAAGGAGAGTTGGTGCTGCGTTCGCCTTGGTTAACCCAAGGTTACTTCCGTGAGCCTGAGAAAGGTGAGGAGTTGTGGCAACACGGCTGGATGCACACTGGTGACGTTGCGACGATTGACGGCATGGGTGTAATTGATATTCGCGACCGGATTAAAGATGTGATTAAAACTGGCGGTGAGTGGTTGTCATCACTTGCCCTTGAAGACCTTATTAGTCGCTGCAGCGTTGTGCGTGAAGTGGCAGTGGTTGGAGTGGCTGATCCGCAGTGGGGTGAACGACCATTTGCCTTGATAGTGCTGCATGAAGGTCAGCAGTTGGACGCTAAAGGATTAAAAGAACATCTCAAGCCTTTTGTTGAGCAGGGCCACATTAATAAGTGGGCGATTCCAACGCAAATTGCGCTTGTTACTGAAATTCCCAAGACTAGTGTGGGCAAGCTGGATAAGAAACGAATTCGCGTGGATATCGCCCAATGGCAAGCAGCCGGTAGCGAATTTCTGTCGACGTTATAGCCAATGTAAGTCGAAGGTTTGACTGTGACTGATCAGTCAAACAAGCGTTTGGCTTGCTAATTGCTATTTACTAGCCATTCTTGCTTTAGCGGCACATTGCTATATGCGGTGAAACCGTTGGGCCAGAGTGGTTGAAGCTCTGCAAATCACACTTTCGAGGGATCAATCCGTTTTGCACGCTGGATATAGTCGAGCCATAAATAAAAATAAAACACCATGGAGTTGTGTCGATGACAATAAAAATCTGTCCACAGTGGCGTCTGGCGAAACTGCCGTTGGCAGTAGGCCTCGCTTCTACTCTTGCCGCACCTGCATTCGGTGTGACCTTCAACATTGGTGAAATAGAGGGGCAATTCGACTCCTCGCTTTCTGTCGGTGCAAGCTGGTCTACCGAGAGTCCTGACAAAGATCTGATTGGCTCTAATAACGGCGGTCGTGGTCTTTCACAAACCTCAGATGATTCGCGTCTTAACTTCAAGAGCGGCGAAACCTTCTCGAAAATCTTCAAGGGTATTCACGACCTTGAGTTGAAGTATGGCGATACTGGCGTGTTTGTTCGCGGCAAGTATTGGTATGACTTCGAGTTGAAAGACGAAGATCGTCTTTTCAAAGATATCGATGATCACAATCGCAAAACCGCGGCGCAGGCCTCCGGTGCTGAAATCCTCGATGCCTTCGTTTACCACAACTACGCCATCGGCAATCAGCCTGGTACTGTGCGTTTAGGTAAGCAGGTTGTGAGCTGGGGTGAGAGCACCTTCATCCAGAACTCGATCAACTCGATCAACCCGGTTGACGTCTCCGCTTTCCGTCGCCCCGGTGCGGAGATCAAGGAAGGCCTGATCCCCGTCAACATGTTCTATGTATCGCAGAGTCTGACAGACAGCCTCTCGATGGAAGCGTTCTATCAGCTTGAGTGGGACCAGACCGTCGTTGATAACTGCGGTACTTTCTTCTCCCAGCCTGACGTCGTGGCCGATGGTTGTGATCAGAATCTGGCTGTACTGTCCAATGACCCCGCATCGATTAACCTGATTAACAGCATCCTTGGCGGCGCTGGCTTGGGTGTGACTCCATCACCTTGGGATGAAGGTTTGCTGGTGAAGCGCGGTCCTGACCGTGATGCCAGAGACAGTGGCCAGTACGGTGTGGCGTTCCGTTACTTCGCGGATCAGCTAGACACTGAGTTCGGCGCCTACTTCATGAACTACCACAGCCGGCTGCCAATTTTCAGCGGCCAAGGTGCTTCAGTTGATGCAACCAATACCATTAACTCTGTTGCAACCGGTGCGGCTGGTTTGGTAGGGGCTTCAACCGCTGCACGTTTGGCCGCAGCAGCAACCGCGGGTAACGGCAGCTACTACATCGAATACCCTGAAGACATCCGCTTGTATGGTTTGAGCTTTTCGACCACCTTGCCTACAGGTACTGCGTGGAGCGGTGAGTTGAGCTATCGGCCGAATGCGCCTGTTCAGCTCAACACCACTGACATTTTGTATGCCGGTCTGAATCCGATCAGCATTGGCGGCAATGCGGTGTACGACAATGCTTCGTTGCTGGATGGTCAGCCAGGGCAGGATTTGCCGGGTTATCGTCGTAAAGAAATCACCCAACTGCAAACTACCTTCACCCACTTCATCGATCAGGTGATGGGCGCCAGCCGGCTAACGTTGGTGGGAGAGATTGGCTGGACTCACGTTGGCGGACTCGAAAGCACTAGCGATACTCGTTATGGCCGCGACCCTATCTTCGGTCCAGGTGAGCTGCCGGGGCAGATCGGTGGTGTTGCATCATGCCAGGCACTCAACGCAGGTACCTTGGGCGACCCGAATGGCAAGAACGTTAGCCGTCATTGCAATAACGAAGGTTTCACCACGGCAGATTCCTGGGGCTACCGCGCTCGGGCAATTTGGGAATACCCGGATGCATTAGTGGGTATCAACCTCAAGCCAAGCGTTTCCTGGTCGCATGACGTTGACGGTTATTCCCCAGGCCCTGGCGCCAACTTTGAAGAAGGCCGCAAAGGTGTAAGTCTGGGGTTGGATGCTGAATACCAGAATACCTACACCGCAAGTCTGTCATATACCAACTTCTTCGGTGGTGATTACAGCACTCAGTCGGATCGCGACTTTGCTGCGCTCAGCTTCGGTATGAACTTCTAAGGCACCCGATTTAAAGGAAGGCTGTATTTATGAAAACAACAAGAAGTCTGTTACAAACGAGTGCAATAGTTTTTGCCTTGAGTTCGATTTCCACCAGCGTACTTGCTGCCGTTTCCGCCGAGGAAGCAGCAAAGCTGGGGACTAGCTTGACTCCTATCGGTGCTGAAATGGCTGGGAACGCTGCTGGAACTATTCCAGCTTGGACCGGTGGCCTGCCAACCAACGCAGGTACGGTTGACGCTGGCGGGTTTCTGGCTAACCCGTTCGCTAGTGAAAAGCCGTTGTTCACCATCACTGCCGAAAATATGGAGCAGTACAAAGCTAATCTGACGCCGGGTCAGATTGCGTTGTTCAAGCGTTATCCAACTACCTACAAGATGCCGGTTTACACCACGCACCGTTCGGCAACCGTGCCCGCCAAGATTATCGAGGCGACCAAGAAAAATGCGCTCAACACCAAGTTGATTGAGGGCGGCAACGGTATGGAAAACTTCGATACCGCTAACCCGTTCCCAATCCCGAAAGACGGCTTGGAGGTTATCTGGAACCACATTACTCGCTACCGCGGAGGCAGCATCAAGCGGGTTGTGGCGCAAGCTACGCCGCAGCCGAACGGTTCTTACTCGCTGGTTTACTTCCAGGATGAGTTTACCTTTCGTAACTCGTTGACAGACTACGATCCAAGCAAAGAAAGCAACGTGCTGTTCTACTTCAAACAGCGGGTAACCGCGCCATCGCGTTTGGCAGGTAACGTACTGCTGGTACACGAAACCCTTAACCAGGTAAAAGAGCCGCGTTTGGCCTGGCTCTACAACGCCGGTCAACGTCGCGTGCGTCGTGCTCCACAGGTTTCGTATGACGGCCCAGGTACCGCTGCCGATGGCCTGCGTACTTCGGACAACTTCGACTTGTACAACGGTGCCCCAGATCGTTATGACTGGAAGTTAGTGGGTAAGGAAGAGAAGTACATCCCTTACAACAGCTATGACCTGGATTCGCCAAAGCTGAAGTATTCGGAAATCCTCAAGCCAGGCCACATCAACCAAGACTTGACCCGCTACGAACTGCACCGCGTGTGGCACGTGACTGCAACCTTGAAAAAGGGTGAACGCCATATCTATGCCAAGCGTGACTTTTTCATTGATGAAGATACCTGGCAAGCGGCTGAAATCGACCATTACGATGGCCGTGGCACTCTGTGGCGTGTAGCCGAAGCGCATTCGCAGTACTACTACAACTACCAAGTGCCTTGGTACACCCTGGAAACCCTTTATGACCTGTTGTCAGGACGCTACTTGGCACTGGGCATGAAGAACGAAGAGAAAGAGGCTTACGACTTTAACTTCAAAGCCACTGAAAGTGATTTCACCCCAGCGGCACTGCGCCAGGCTGGCGTACGCTAAGCGTACCGGGCCCTGCAATAAAAAACCGGCCTAGTGCCGGTTTTTTATTGTTCAGGCCTGAGTGCAACAGAACAGGATGACAAACCAGATGGTTCTGCTTTTATGTGTGGTAACACCTAAATGCTTCAAATGCCTTGATCAAGCCGTTAGTCTGATGCTCTGTCATGTAGATTGCTGACCTAACTCATCCAAGAACAGGCAAATGACCGACTTATCCAGCCTGCCGGGCTCATCTCGAATCACCGCCCAAGGGGAATTACGCTTTTACAGGCCGCCGCTGCCTGAAGGGCATGTTTCCAGGTCACGTCTATGTCTACGACTAGAGCACGGTCTGCAAGGTCGTTTGTTGCTGGTATCAGCGCCTGCAGGTTTCGGTAAAAGCTCTTTGGCGATCGAGTTTTGTGAGCATTTGCCGAGTAACTGGCAAAACCTATGGCTGGGTTTGAGCGAACGCGACAGTGATCCGGGGAAGTTCCTGGAGCGTCTGTTACTGGGGCTTCAACAACATTACCCGAATGTTGGGGATGAGGCGCTGGGGTTGTTGAAGATGCGTCAACGCCATCAGCCTTTTGCATTTGAAGAGTGGCTGGACGCGTTCCTTGATGATTTGACCCGTGTATTGGATCCGCGCCAGCCGTTATTGCTGGTGTTGGATGATTATCATCTGGCTCAGGGTGCGGTCCTCGACCGTTGCTTGCAGTTTCTTCTGAATCATCTGCCAAGTGGGATGTTGCTCTTGGTGACGAGTCGTCAGCGTCCCGATTGGCATCTTGCACGGCTGCGCTTATCGCAGCAGTTATTAGAACTAAACGAGCAGGATCTACGCTTGACGCAAGACGAGATCAGCCAGTTGTTGAGTCGACAGGGTGCGAGTTTGCCTGCGGAGGCACTGGCTGAGTTGTGCGTGCGCAGTGAAGGCTGGATTGCCGGGCTGCGCTTGTGGCTGCTGGCGGCAACTGATGCCGGGCAATTGACGGATCTGCATCATGTGATGGCGGTGCCACATGGTGCGCAAGGATTGATTCGTGAGTACTTGCTTGAAGAGGTCATTGAGCGTCAGCCTGCGGACGTTCAGACATTTTTGTATGACACCGCAAGAATGGATCGTTTTTGTGCTGAACTGTGCGATGTAATTCGTGATAGTCGCGACAGCGCGAGTATTTTGGACTACTTGCAGACGCACCAGGTATTTCTCGTACCGCTGGATGAGCAGGGTAAATGGTTTCGTTATCATCACCTGTTCTCAGACTTATTGCGGGTCCGCCCCCTGCAAAGTTCCGAGATAAATGTTGCTCACATGCATTTACGTGCCTGTCGTTGGTTCAGCGCTCAAGGCCTTCTCGATGAAGCAATCGAACAGGCCCTGCAGGCCGGACAGCCTGACGTTGCCGCGAATCTAGTGCAGAGCCTTTCAGAAGAGCAGTTGCTGGCGGAGCAAAATGTTTCGGCATTATTACGTTGGAAAATGGATCTGCCAGATCACTTGCTAAGCAGTACTTCCAGGCTGATTTTACTTTACAGCTGGGCATTGGCTTTAGCCTGTCAGCTTGACGCCGCTGAAGAGCTTGCCGCGCAGCTCAGTCGTTTTCTGCCCGCGCCATCTGATCAGCAGCAACGAGAATTAGTCGCGCAATGGTTAGCGATTAGTGGCGCGATTGCGCGGGGGCGCGGCGATAGCTCGCGAGCCATCGAATTCTGTACAGCCGCATTGGCCGGGTTATCTCACGAACGTTATGGTCCGCGATTGAACTGCTTGTCGATATTGGCAAATCTGGCAATTGTGCAAGGCGACCTGTGGCGAGCACGAGGGCTTAATCGTGACGCGTTAGAGCTTGCCCAGCGTATTGCCAATCCACTGTTTGAAGCGCTCGCTTATTATGATCGTGCTCGGGTGCTGCAAGCACGCGGTGAAATTTCACGTGCCTTGGCAGAAACGCGCCAAGGTTTGGAATTGCTGCGTGATGTTCCGGCCCACCGCTTTTATGCGGCTCGCGCCAGACTCAAACTGTATGAGGGCACCTTGCTTTCTCTAGGGTTGCAGCCTAAACAAGCGGCTTCTCATTTACGTGCGGGTATCAAAGAGTCGCGTGCATGTCGCGACATTAATGTGTTGATCGGTTATTGCGTTTTAGCCAGTCAAGAAGGCCGTGAAGGGCGCTTGTCCGAGGCTTTCGCTTTGCTCAGTGATGCGGAGCGACTGATGCACATCTGGGATGTGCCTGCTGTTTATTATCTTGCGATGATTACGCTAATCAAATGTGAACTCTGGTTGCGCCAAGGTCAGGTAGAGCTTGCTGAGGCTTGGCTTGAGAGGTTGGATGAAACCTATGGAGCAGGACAGGCTGCAACAGCACCTGAATACCATCCGCAGTTGGCGTTGCACATCGACTTTCATTTAGCGGTTCTTGAACGGATTAAAGGGCGTGTCACCGAAGCCGAGCGGCGATTAAAAGCGCTGATTCAGCGGGCCAAAACAACTGGTGGACAGTTCATTGGTTCGTTTGCAGAAGTGCAGTTGACTTTACTTGTCCTCCATTCTGGGCGAGAGCAAGAGGCGCAGCAGCACCTCGATAATGCGCTGGAGGTTGCAGCAGGGGGCGGCTTGCTGCAGTTTGATGAGCTCTTGGTGCATAAACCGAAATGGTTACGTGGGCAGCTTATGGCGCGTGCTAGTAATCCAGTGAATGAAGCTTTGCTGGCGTTGCTACCAGCGCTTGATCCAAAGCCCGAAGTGACGCGTGAGTGTCTGAGTCTTATTGATGCATTGAGCAGCCGGGAACAAGCCGTACTTGAGTTGATTGCCAAGGGCTGTTCGAACCAGGAAATTAGCGAGCGGTTATTTATTTCGCTGCATACCGTTAAAACCCATGCTCGGCATATCAACAGCAAGCTGGGGGTTGAGAGGCGAACCCAAGCTGTAGCGCGGGCTAATAGTTTGGGGCTGCTCTGAGGTGGGCTGTTGGGTTTTGGCTTAGGAAACCTCTGAAAAACTACTGCGCTAGGTATTACTGCGTTAAAAAGCTGCTCAAAATGCTCATTTAGGACAGCTAAACTGCGCTTTTTCGCATCTTTTCGTCTTGTACTCCCGTCGCTCGCTACCTTTTTCAGAGGTTCCTTAGAAGGGCAGGTCAGACTTGGGGAGTTTCAAACTCAATTGTGGATTGGACTTTTGTTCGGTTTGCTTACGCTTGCTGAGGTTTAGTTGTTGTTGCATATCGTCCTGAAGTTCGACTAAAACAGGTTGCAGCGACTCAATGTTAGTACGTACGACGGGGTTTGAGTGCGATTGTCCAATATAGGTGATTCGTTCCAACAAGCCTTGCCGGGCATCGCTGGATAGGTGCACAAATAAGTTGGGTAACTGCTTGCTCAGATCCGCGCTGTACAGAACCAATTCTTCACGACCAAACTGTTGAGTGAGTTCTAGGTAATCGAGCGAGCTTTTGGTCAGCAATGCAGCTGCAGCCTTGGTTTCAGCCAGCCCTTTAAGGCGTACAGGATTACTCATTTCGCCGGGGGAAAGAGTCATCCAAAACTCGGTCGTCAGGCTAAAAAGTACCGCTTGTTGATTGAGTGAGTAGCTCATCAAACCAAGTGCCTCAGCAGCATAAGGCTGTTTGGCAACATTGAAGTCAAAGTACAAGCGCATTAACTCTTTGAGTTGGAATAACGACTCTCGTGCCTCGTTCTGGCGCGACACTAGTGGTCGGTAGATATTCAGCTGAGCTTGTAGATTCTCATCGCTGACCATGCGTTGGTAGATTGGCCCCGTAAACTCTCCGCTACGCCTTGGCAGTGCGTTGGCCTGGGTTTGATTTACCTTTTTTAAGGCCGCAATCAAGGATTGGTAATGGGTGCTGCTCCAAGGCCGCTGTATGTCCGGAATTTTTTCACCCAAATAGAACAGTTGCGTGGCACCGGCAACGTTGATCCACAGCAGTAAGAGTGTGATCACTAATAAGGTGAATGAACGATATCTGTTAGTTAACTGCACCCAAGGCATCCTGCATGTTCTGGCTGGATTTGACGCTAGCGTTTCAAGCGCCTTATGTCTGCCGAATGAAAGTATGGGGTTGCATGGTGCTTGCAGCCGCCTTCTCGCGTTAAAGACGCCTGAGCGTTACCTCTAACCTCCACGCTGAAGTTACCCAGTAGCACTCTTGGTTATGGCTATTGTTGCCCTGTACCTAGGTTTGGTAGAGCAAGGTCCCCCGGCGTGGTGTTATGGCTATAGGTTGTGGGCGTACTCGTAGATATTCGGACGCGTTTCATCAGCCAGCGGTGGTGTCAAAACCGTATATAAAACTATAAAAAGGGGCTTTTAATGTCTGTATCCGACACCGCACTGTTCTCCCCTGTGGCCAAGCTGTTCAGTTCTCTTGGGGTTGGTGCGCTGGCTCTGAATGAGCTGAAGTCGCTCTACGCTCCGGTGAGTAGTGGTTCTAAGTTTGTTGAGATCGAAGGCTTCAATTTGCACTACCGTGATGAAGGCGACCACAAACTGCCGGTAATAATTATGCTTCACGGTGTGGTTGCATCGCTGCATACGTGGGATGACTGGCTTCTGGAATTTAGCCAAGATTACCGGGTGATCCGCTTTGATCTTCCTGGTTTTGGTTTAACTGGGCCAAGCGTGGATGGCATTTATACGATTGAGCGGATGCTTAGCGTCGTGAGTCTATTGATGGATCACCTCGGTGTTGCGAAGGCTAGTTTCGCCGGCAATTCACTGGGCGGATATGTGGCATGGAACTTCGCTTTGAGCCAGCCTGAACGTGTCGAGAAACTGGTGTTGATCGACCCTGCGGGCTACGCCATGAAAAAAATGCCGTGGATGATCGCGGCGTCTGCATTGCCGGGTTCAACGGTCTTGATGCCGATCTGGATGCCTCGAGCACTAATCGCCCAAGGTGTAAAAGATGTTTACGGTGATCAGCGCAGAATTAAGCCGAATGTGATTGAGCGCTACTATCGGCTGAGCCGACGCCCCGGAAATCGTAAGGCCATGATGCAGATTTTCCGGCAACTGGTTTTGATTAACCGCACCCAACTGCATCTAACCCCGGCAGCAGTCGCCAAACTTAGAGCGCCTACCTTATTGTTATGGGGGGAGTCCGACCGTTGGATTTCGCCAGCGCATGTGCAGTTATGGCAGCGTGACTTGCCGGGTATTCAAGTCAAAACCTATCCGGGCGTTGGGCATCTACCTATGGAGGAAATCCCCTGGCAAAGTGCCGCCGATGCGTTGCAGTTTATGCGGGCACCTGACTCGCTCGAGTTCGTCATTTAATCCGCCGCCGCGAATGACGGATGTATCCATCATTCGCGGCTAAAAGCTTAGCCTTTGCTCGTACTGGTTTGACTCAGGCTGCGGCGGGCTCTGTTGTTTCGTCAAACTCAACGCGAACGGCATAAAGCAACTCAATATTGTTGTGCTGCCATGGATGAAAATCTTCTTTGAAGAAGTCTTTGTAGGTTTTTATCATGGGTCTAAACACGCCTTCTTTACCCCACATCCAGCGCAGGCCGTCGCGCCAAATACGCCAGTTCCACAGCAAGCCATCTTGTTTAAGCATGTGTGCCAGGCCGAGAAATGTGTCTTTGATGAAGAAAAACGTGCCGATGCGCATCGCCCGATGCAGAATTTTTCTATCGCCGCCAACCTGGTTATAAACGTCGAAAGCCACCGCCTTGTGCTCGGTTTCCTCCAAGGCATGCCAGCGCCACAACTGGCGCATCAGAGGATGGGCGCCCTCCATCTGTTTTTCGTTACGCAAAAGTCCATCTGCCATGATCGCGGTTATATGTTCCATGGCTGCGGTCGCGGCTAATTGACGTTTTGCAGAGAATTTTTTTTGCGTGTAGTGAATACGTTTTTTGGCGCGATTTTCCATTCGCGTAATATCGTAGCCCAAGTCCCTCAGCCGGTCGCTGTAAACCAAGTGCTCGCGACTGTGATGACCTTCCTGGCCTATGAAGCCGCGTATTTGTTCGGATAGTTCAGGGTCACTTATCTGGTCACGAAACTTACGCACCGAATCGATGAAGAAACGCTCGCCATCAGGGAACAACACTGACATGGAGTCAAACAGGTGGCTCTTGAAGGCGTCGCCGCTATGCCAATGTCGAGGCAAAGGATTGGGAAAGTCGAAATCCATGTGTCTTGGGCGAATTTTTAATCCCGCAGGTGTAGTACTGACCATGCTGACTCCTGATTTATAGTTCTTCTAGGTAGCCCACTATGAGTGGCTCGTGTCTATTGGAAAAGGTTATCAACTGCCAATATTCAGGTCATATATGGCCATGTATCCATGCTGGTATCACAGCTAGCAATCGGCAGAAATGGCGAAACCGGCTTTATCTGCTTGCTGCGCTTGGACGCTTGCGGTTATGTTTTTGGTCTATGGTCATATCTGGCCAACAACAATAAGAAACTGATGACGTCGATCTTGAATTTCAACGCAGAACTGGTGCCGGTTGCCTATGCCGAGGCTCTTCTCGAGTTGCTAGAAGAGCTTGATGTGAGCCGTGAGCAGGTTTATGCGGGCGCAAATGTTCGCCCGCAAGTGCTGGATAGCCCGCAGGGGCGATTGTCATTTGTAGACTTCAACTTGCTTGCACTCAGCGCATTACGTCTGAGCAATGAGCCTGGACTAGGCCTGTTGTTGGGCCGCAGATTGAATGTATCGACCCACGGCATTCTTGGTTATGCGGTGCTTTCTAGCGCCAACCTCGATAAGGCGATTCAGTTTGCACTTAAGTACTACCGGGTACTCGGCATAAGCTTTGAACTTGAGCGTGTTGAGTTAGCGAACCGAGTCGAATTGCGCGCCAGTGAAAGCATGCCGTTAGGCGAACTCAACCGGTTTGCCGCAGAAGGTTTGTTTGCCAGCTTATTCACAATCGCCGGTTTTCTGGTGGGTGAGCGGTTACGTGATGTTGAGGTGGGTTTTACCTATGCCGAGCCTGAATATGCCGGTCGCTATGAGCAGGTGTTTGGTGTGGCTGCTAAGTTTGAGCAGCCATACCTCTACCTGAGCATACCTAAGCTGTATCTGGAAAAACCGATGGCGCTGGCTAATCCCGCTACGGTGCAGATGTGCGAGCAGCAATGCGAAGCGCTACTTTCAACCTTAGATATTCAGGATGGGCTGCTAATCCGTGTGCGCCGTTTGTTGCTCGCGCGTCCTGGCGATTTTCCAGACTTGGCTAATGCTGCAAAAGCATTGCATACCAGTGGCCGTACTCTGCGTCGGCACCTCTCCAGTATGGGGACCAGTTACCAAGAAGTGCTGGATGATGTGCGTCGCAGCCTAGCGCTGCAATACCTGACGACCACACATTTGCCATTGTATGAAATCGCCTATCTGTTGGGCTTCAACGACCCGTCTAATTTTCGCCGGGCGTTTAAAAAATGGACCGGTAAATTACCCAGTGCTTATCGCTGAAAGCACTGTTCTTGAGGCTTTTTCCTACGTGTTTTGCTCAAGGAGCCATATGGGTTCTGGAAGTTGCTTGTGCCACTTGTCGGATTTTTAGCTGCGTCTGTCCTTTCAAATAAAAGTCATTTCACTTGGTTATCTGAGTCTGTGCGGCGGTATTGCTGAAGTCTGCGGTAGTGGCTTTTTGCTGTTGAATGTTTGATTAGTCAATAGCGAATAATAGTTATTCAGCAAGTATTAGAAGTTTGTCCTACGCTAGTTTTTCAACTAGTCGAAAGTATTGATTTGCATCAAACGTAGCCGGGCGCTCTGGTGATTAGATCACGGCTTTCAAACTGAACAGACAAGGATGACCAGAATGATTGGAAGAACCAATAAAAAGCTGATGATGCGCGTTCTGGTCGTCGATGACGACTTGGGCAATCCAAACAGTGCCCGCGGTCGGGTACTGGCTGAGCTTGAAGAAGAACTTCGTGGCCGTAATGCAGAATTGGTATTGGCTACTTCCTATGAGGACGGCTTGGCCTCTGTAACCTCTGATGCGGCCTTGCACTGCTTTTGTGTCGACTGGACGTTGGGGCAGAACGATACCGCCAGCCACATCCAGGCTTTGGAGTTGTTGCGTGCTATTCGCCAACGTCACGAGCGTGCGCCGGTGTTTTTGATGGCAGATCACGATGCCAAGAAAAGTATTACGGTCGAAGCGATGGAACTGGCTGATGAGTTTGTCTGGATGCTCGAAGACACTGCGCCTTTTATTGCCGGTCGTGCAGTTGCCGCGATCAATCGTTATCTGGAACACCTGTTGCCGCCGTTCACCGACGCATTGCTGCGTTACACAGTAAAGGATGAGCACTCCTGGGCAGCACCCGGTCATCAGGGCGGCATCGCTTTTACCAAGTCACCGATTGGTCGGGTGTTTTTCGACTTCTTCGGCGAAAACCTGTTCCGGGCGGACAGTGGCATAGAACGAGGCAATCTGGGCTCAGTGCTGGATCACAGCGGCCCGGTCGGTGAGTCTGAAGCCTATTGCGCACGGGTATTTGGCTCCCATGCCAGTTACGCCGTGCTTAACGGCACCTCAGGCTCAAACCGCACCATCTTCATGGCGTGTGTAGGTGAGAACCAATATGCGCTGTGCGACCGAAACTGTCACAAATCGATTGAGCAAGGTCTGGTTCTGACCGGAGGCCTGCCGATTTATATGACGCCTACACGTAACCGCTACGGCATCATCGGCCCGCTATTGCCTGCACAGTTTGAGCCCGAACGAATCAATGCGGCGATCGCCAATCATCCGCTGGCGGCACAGGCCAAAGGCAATAAAGCGGTATACGCGGTGGTCACTAACTGTACTTACGACGGCATGTGCTTGAACGTCGAAAAGGCCGAAGACATGCTGGCGAGCAATGTGGACCGTATTCATTTTGATGAAGCCTGGTATGGATACGCGCGCTTTAACCCCATGTATGAAGGTCGTTTCGCCATGCGCGGCGAGCCTAAAGACCATCAACCCGATCAACCAACAGTTTTTGCAACCCACTCAACCCACAAGTTGCTTGCGGCATTGTCTCAGTCGTCTTTTATCCATGTCCGCAATGGTCGTAATCCGATTGAGCACAGCCGGTTCAATGAGTCCTTTGTAATCCAGGCCACCACTTCGCCAATGTACGCCTTGTTTGCTTCCAATGAAGTCGGGGCGGCGATGATGGACGGCAATGGCGGTTATTCATTGACCCAGGACACCATTCGCGAAGCGGTTGATTTCAGGCAGGCGCTTGCCCGCACCCACCGTGAATTTGCCGAGCGTGGCGATTGGTTTTTCGAGCCCTGGAATGCCCCGCAGATTAAAGATGCCAAGACCGGTGAGCTGGTTGACTTTGCCGATGCTGACGCCGAGCAACTGACCACCGACCCGAACTGCTGGACGTTGGAGCCAGGGGCGCAGTGGCACGGTTTTGAAGGGCTTGAGGATGGCTGGTGCATGCTTGACCCGATCAAGGTCGGCATCATGGTTCCGGGCATGGGAGCAGACGGTAAGCTGTTGGCCGAGGGGATTCCTGCACCCATTCTGGGGGCCTATTTCTATCGCAAGAACATCGTACCTTCGCGTATTACCGATTTTATGGTGCTGTGCCTGTTCAGCATCGGTGTGACCAAGGGCAAATGGGGCACCTTGATCAGCGTATTGCTGGCATTCAAGCGTGATTACGACAATAACCTTCCCTTGGCGCGAGTGCTGCCAGATCTGGTTGCTCAAGCGCCTGAGCGCTACAGCAACATGGGGTTGCGTGATCTGAGCCAAGAAATGTTTGAGTTCATGCGCAACAGCCGAATGGATGATCTGCAGGCCGCAGCATTTGGTTCGCTGCCCAAGATTGAAACCACGCCTCGCGCTGCGTTTCAGGCATTGCAAGCCGGTGAAGCTGAACTCTTGCCGCTGGCTCAGGCCGCTAATCGGGTGACAGGCGTTGGCATCATGCCTTATCCACCAGGTATCCCAATTGTGATGCCGGGTGAAAACCTTGGGCCGCTCGATGGTCCCTGGATTCGCTATATCCAGGCACTGCAAGATTGGGGGAATCATTTCCCTGGCTTCGAGAAAGAAGTCGAGGGCGCAGTGCACAAGGACGGTGACTATCACTTCTGGTGTCTTAAGTAAGCCTCAAGCAGCCTTTCACATGCCTAATGGAGTGAGCGTTAATGAGCAATCGTAAACAGCCTCTGCCGGGACAACTTGCAGAGCAATATCCCGTGTTAATTATTTCTCAAGTGCAAGCGCAAACGGGCAGTGCGGTATTGCGCAGCGCCTTGGAAATCGGTGAGGCATTAGCTGCACATGACCTGAGTTTTGAGGTTGCAAACAGTCTTGAAGATGGCGAAGTTGCGTTGCTGTCTAGTCCCGCTTACAGCTGCGTCATTCTCGGTTGGGGGCTGTGTGAAGACGACATGACCAAGGCCATGGACATTATTAAATTAATCCGCAAACGCACTGCGCAGTTGCCGATTATCGTTGCCATGAGCAAGTCCAAGCATAAGCAGGCGCCGCTTGAATTCTTTGAGCAGATCGACGGCTTTATTTGGCATCCAGAAGACAGCCCAACATTCATCGCTGGACGCATCGCCGCTGCTGCTAAGCGTTATCTCGATAGCATATTGCCGCCGTTTTTCGGTGCCTTGGTCAACTTCTCTGACACCCATGAATACTCCTGGCATACCCCAGGTCACACCGGCGGTACGGCTTTTATGAAAACCGCGGTAGGGCGCAGCTTTCTCGATTTTTATGGTGAGGAAATGCTCCGCTCAGACCTCAGTGTTTCGGTGGGTGAGCTTGGCTCCTTGAATGACCATTCTGGTCCTGTGCTTGAGGCTGAGCGCAATGCGGCGCGGGTTTTTGGCGCGGATTACACCTTCTTTTCAGTGGGCGGGAGTTCGGCCAGTAACGAGATTGTGCTGCATTCGGCGGTGACTGATTCTGATCCGGTGTTGGTCGACCGTAACTGTCACAAGTCGCTTAATTATGCATTGAACATGACGGGTGCTGTGCCTCTGTACTTGCGCCCACGGCGTAATGCACGTGGCTTGATCGGCCCTGTTCCGCAGTCGGAAATGAGCCCCGATGCTATTGCTAAAAAAATTGCAGACAGTCCTTTGCTCACTGACAAAAAGCACAAGCCGGTATTGGCGGTGCTTACCAACTCGACCTACGACGGCCTTTGCTACAACGTGCAAACTACAACGCGCGAATTGAGCAAGAGCGTTGACCGCATTCATTATGATGAAGCCTGGTACGCCTATGCGCGCTTTAACCCCTTGTACGAAGGCCGCTACGGCATGCACCGGGGGGAGCGTCATGCCGATGATGCAACTGTGACTGTCACCCACTCGACACACAAGCTGTTGGCGGCGCTGTCTCAGGCATCCATGATTCATATTCGCTCAGGCAAGGTGCCGGTCAGGCCAGCGCTGTTCAACGAAGCCTTTATGATGCATACCTCGACTTCACCGCAATACAGCATCATCGCCTCGACCGATGTGTCGGCGAAAATGATGGATGATTCCGGTGAGTATCTAACCGATGAATCGATTGGCGAGGCGATTGCTTTTCGTCAGGCGATGGTACGGCTCGGCAATCAAATCAATCAGCGCGACTCAGACGACTGGTGGTTTGGTGTCTGGCAGCCGGACCAGATTGGCGGTGTGGCCTTTGTCGAGTTGCCGGTCGAGCAATTACGCAAAGGTCAGTCATGGGTGCTCAAACCAGAGGACAGCTGGCATGGCTTTGGTGACTTGGGTGCCGATTACTGCATGCTTGATCCAATCAAGGTCACCATACTGACGCCGGGGCAAAGCCTTGAGGGTGAGATGCAAGAGGCGGGCATTCCGGCACCGCTGGTTTCGTCCTTTCTCTCCAGTCGCGGCATTGTGGTCGAGAAAACCGAGCCTTATTCGATTCTCTTGCTGTTCAGTATTGGCATTACCAAAGGCAAGTGGGGCTCCTTGGTCGCAGGCCTGATGGAGTTCAAAAAGCATTACGACAGCAACACATCGCTGGAGCAGGTCATGCCTGACCTGCTCGATAGCTATCCCGAGCGCTATAGCGGTATGGGACTCAAAGATCTGGCTGATGAGATGCATGCCGACATGCTCGCGTCCAAGCTGCTGCACAACATGGATGCTGCGTTCACCCTGCTTCCGGATCAGGTCAGTTCGCCACGTGCGACCTACACGCAATTGGTCAAAGGTGAGATTGAGCAGATTCCCGTGCGCGATTTGCTTGGGCGCACTGTAGCCGTGCAAATCGTGCCTTATCCGCCAGGTATTCCGTTGATGATGCCCGGAGAAAAAGCGGATGCCGATAAACGCGCAATTATCGATTACCTGCTGGCGATGGAGTTGTTCGACGGTCACTTCCCGGGATTCGAACATGACAACCACGGGGTTGAAATAGAGCGCAGCGCTGACGGTGACATTACTTACATGGTGTACGTGGTCAAGGCCTAGTTCAGCACATGAGTGCGTGAAACATATTGCCGTTTAGCACAAGGAGCCTTTTATGGCGCAAACAAAGAAAATGGGCCTGATGGGACTTACTACCCTGGTCTCGGTCAACATGATGGGCTCGGGCATCATCATGTTGCCTTCGAGCATGGCTCAGCTGGGAGCGGTGTCACTGTTGTCATGGATCATTACCGCTGTCGGGTCGATGGCCATTGCCTATTGCTTTGCCCAGTGCGGGATCTTTTGTCATCGCTCGGGAGGCATGTCGGCCTACAGTGAAGAAGCCCATGGCAAGTCGGCATTCTTCCTTTGTTCGTTCCTGTACTTTCTTTCGTTGGCAATTGGCAACGTGGCCATCGGTATCTCGGCTGTGGGTTACCTGACGCCGTTTTTCCCTTGGTTGGGGACTGGCGCAATCCCGCTGTTCATCGGTACCGTGGGTTTGATTTGGCTAACCACGGTTGCCAACTTCGGTGGCCCACAAATCACCGGAAAAATTGGTGCGATTACCGTATGGGGGGTGATTATTCCCGTTGCCGGGCTCAGCGTTATTGGTTGGTTCTGGTTCAAGCCAGATGTACTGGTGGCAGCGTGGAATCCTCATAACCTGGCCTTGAGTGAGGCAATCGGCCAGAGCATTCCGCTGACCCTGTGGGCGTTCTTGGGGATGGAATCAGCAGCCCAGAACTCTGACGCCGTTGAAGACCCTAAGCGTAACGTGCCTTTGGCGTGCTTGTTCGGCACATTAGGCGCCGCGGTGGTGTATATCCTGTCCACCACTGTGATTCAGGGCATTGTGCCCAACGCTGAGTTGGCCAACTCCAGCGCGCCATTCGCCGCCGTTTATGCGCAGATGTTCAATCCATTCGTGGGGCAGATCATCATGGGGCTCGCTGTTATGGCGTGCGTGGGCTCGCTCCTGGGCTGGCAGTTTACCCTGGCCCAGACGGCAAAAGTCACTGCAGACCAGCGCATGTTTCCCAAGCTGTTTTCCCGCGTGACCAAACACAACGCGCCGGTGATCGGCATGGTTGTGTGCGGCATTCTGCAAACCCTGATGGCGGTCTCAACCATCTCGCCAAATGCCAGCGAGCAGTTCAGCAAGCTGGTTAACCTGGCTGCAGTCACCAACCTGATTCCCTATGTCACCTCGCTCTCAGCATTATTGGTCATCATGTACAAGGCCAAGGTTAGCGCCGGGGTGTTCCGACGCAATGTGGTGATCTTGTTGGTCGCAATGCTTTACTCCTTTTATGCCCTGTATGCCTCGGGCAAGGACGCGGTATTTGGTGCCATGATTGTTATGGCTGTTGGTTACCTGATGTATGGCTTTATTGCCAAGCGGTTTGTCGATGAACCTGCAAGCCAGCCCGCCAGCTCATAGCCGCTGTGCTTGCAACGCTTCGGACATCAGGAATCAAGGGATTAGGAAATGAATATGAAACATACGAAAAGACTACTTGGTTGCGTGCTGGCGCTGGCTTTTAGCGTACCCATGCTGACGACTGCCGCGACGCTCGACCGCGTGCGCAGCAGTGGTGAATTGACTATGGGCTATATGCCGGATGTCGAGCCCTTTAGCAGCAAGCAAGGTGACAAGGTTGAAGGTTACGCGATCGATATTTGTCGCAATATCGCCGTGCGGGTCAAGCAGCAACTTGAGCTTTCTGACTTGCAACTGAACTTTGCTGCAGTTGGCGATGATGATGCCGTTAAGGCGGTCAGTAATGGTGATGTCGATATTCTTTGCACGCCGTTACCGCAAACACTCACTCGCCGTAAGCTGATCAGCTATTCATTGCCGATCTACACCGCAGGCCTTGCTGCACTGGTTCGTGATGATGCGCCAGAACGCCTGGTGAGGATTCTCCAAGGCAAGGAAGGGCATGCTGGCCCTACATGGCGGGCGACCATAAACCGCGGTATCGCAACCCATACATTCGCGGCGATCAAAGGCGGGGTTACTCTCGATTGGATCCGCCAACGGATGAACAAGTTGGGGTTAGTCGCCAAATTGATCACCGTCGATAACCATGAGCAGGGTGTCAAAGCTGTGGCTGATGGTGAGGTTTCGGCGTTCTTCTCTGACCGCATCCTACTGACCAGCTACGCACATAAGTCTGCTCAGAGCGAAAGTATTCGGGTGCTGGGCAATATTTATGAGCGCGCGCCTGTCAGTATGGTGCTTGGCCGTGGAGATGAGGACTTCCGCTTGCTGGTTGATACGGTGATCAGTGAGATGAATGACTCAGGTGAACTGCTCAAGGCCTATCGCAAGTACCTTGGTGCGCCAAGTGCTACCGATGAGTCTCTGCTTAAGCTTTACGCATTACCGATTATAGAGTCCGATAATTAAGCCACACTTAGACCGCCCCGTTTGGGGCGGTCACTTCGATGTATTTTCAGGCAGGGGTGTCTTGCTGACTCACTTGATCGAGCGCTTGACCCAGCGTCTGCAAGGCGCTGCCCATGCGTTTCGCTTGCTCCATGACCAGTTGCGTATCGCCATCATCACAAGCGTGCTCCAAGGCGACGCAACAGTCGATTAGCTGTGTCGCTCTGATAATTGCTGCTGCACCTTTGATGCGGTGTGCGAGTTCCGAAAGCGCGACAAGATCCATGGTTGTCAGCAGTTGGCCAAGGCTAGAAAGATCTTCTGCGACACTGGTTTTCATCTGATCCATCAGCCTGATACTGACTGATTGGTTGCCTCCGGTTATCCGTTCGAGTGCTCCTTGGTCAAACACATCGGATGGTACCCAGGTACTCTCAGGTTCTTGCTGTTTTAGGGCGCTAAGGGCTTGCGCCAGGTCATCAAGTTCGACTGGCTTGAACAGACAGCCATTCATGCCTGCGTCGATGCAGCGCTGAAGCATTTCGGGTTGCGCATTGGCGGTGAACCCCAAAATCGTGCAGGCATTTGCGCCCAGCATTTGCTCCTTGCTGCGTATCGCTCGGCTCAGGGTATAGCCATCCATTACTGGCATGTTGCAGTCGGTAATGACAAGGTCGAAGTGTTTTGACTGCCAAAGGGTAAATGCACTATCACCGTCTACAGCGGATTCCACTTGTTGGCCCAGAAACTTCATTTGTTGTGCCAGTAGCATGCGGTTGGCCGGGTGGTCGTCAACTACCAGAATCTTGAGCTTCGGCAGATTTAGTTTGGGTGTTTGATCCGGCGTGGATACTTCATTTTTCTTTTGCACTGTCTCTAAGCACAAGAGTTTAAGTTCTACGGTAATGCAGGTTCCCACGCCTTCCTGGCTTTGTAAGAGCAGGGTGCCGCCCATCATCTCGACAATATTTCGACAAATCATCAAACCCAAGCCGCTGCCGCCTGAGGTCTCATTCACCTGAACGAAAGGTTGGAACAGGGTCGCCTGATCATTCGGGGAGATGCCAATTCCGGTATCGGATACTTCTGCCCTTAACTGAATATAATCATCACCCAGTGAGGTGCCGGTTAACTTGAGCAGGACATGCCCCTGCTTGGTGAACTTGATTGCATTACTGATCAAGTTTGACAGCACCTGTCTGAAACGCACCGGGTCAAGTAATACGTGATCTTCGAGTGCCCCCTCAAGTTCAAGTCGTAACTCCAGCGACTTTTGCCTTGCCAAGCCCTCGAAAACTCTGACCACGCCTTCAGCAATGTGCCTGAGATCGGCGCGTTCCGGGTTGATACTCAGATGCCCGGACTCGATTTGGGCCACGTCCAGAATGTCGCCAATCAGTTCAAGCAACCCACTGGCTGAGTTATAGGCAACCTCAAGGGATGCATGATCCGGCGGGGCATTTGTTTCCCGCTTTAGAGCCAGTTCCAGCATACCAATCACCGCGTTGAGTGGTGTGCGGATCTCATGACTCATGGTGGCCAGGAAGGTTGTTTTGGTTCGATTCGCTTTATCTGCCTGGTCCATGGCGACGCGCAGTTGCTCAAGCAATGCGCGTCGGTCACTGATATCCACCCAGCCGCCAATAATTCCACGCACCACTCCGTTGCGGTCGAGGTAGGGTAGTTTCCAGTGATAAATGACTCTAGGCACGCCATTGAGCGTGACCATACGATCGATAATGATTGGCTCTCGCTCAACAATTACCCGGTGGTGATCGCGCTTGATGTCTTTCGCATCTTCTTCTGAGAAATGTTTGAGATCGGAACTGTTGATGATCTCCTCCCTCGATGCCCCGAGCGCTTCCAGGTAGCTGTCATTGCATATGCGTACGCTCATGTCGATATCACGAACATAGATCGGGTGGGGTGTGCCGTTGATCAGCAACTCCATGAACTGTATCTGCTCACTAAGTTCGCGCTCAGCCACTTTCCGCTTGCGTATCTGGTTGCGCAGGTAAAAGTTCCAGCCGAGAAAGACCACCAGCACTATTGCTGCGGCGGTTATAGCCTGGAAGATGAGTTGCTTGTAACTGCGCCAAGAGGGAGGCGCCAGGATTACACGAGTACGCCAGCGATTGATCAGGACACTGTACTCATCAGGCGAGATTTCCATCAACGCGCTGTTGATAATCGCCTGCAGTTGGCGGTCTTCGGGGCGCAGCGCAAAGGATGAGGCGGATAATGGCTTGGCAATCGTCGTGTTAATGCGCAACTGATTTTTATACAGGCGTGCAATGTAGTAGCGGGCAACGAACAAGGGTTGGATGGTGGCATCTGCATCGCCAGCCGCCACCAGTGCAAAAGCACCTGAGGTGTCTGGAGTTTCGACCAGTTTGATATCCGGATAGTGCTCGTGTATGTAGGGTATTAATGCATGCCCCTTAGCCAGTGCGATGCGTTTATTGCGCATTTGCTCCGGGGATATGATGCTTGGCTGGTTCGCCATGGTGATGAATGCATAGGGCGCGGACATATAGGTCCGGCTGAATGCCATTCGGCTACTGCGCTGTTCCGTTGGCGAAATATCGGCAACTATATCGACTTCGCCATCGGCCAACGCGTCGAACATGTCATTGATCTTGGCAAACCGAGTGACCACCACCTGCAGGTTGGTTTGTGTCTGAATCAACGCGAGTATATCGGCGGTGAGTCCGTAGTAGCTGTCGTCACTGCCGAAATATGAATAAGGCGGAAAACTTTCAGCGACGGCAACTCGCAGCACTGGATTTGCATTAATCCAGCGTCTCTGCTGCGCAGTTAACTCGGGCATCTCGACGCTGGAAAGTCCGCCTCCGCTCCAGCGTTTCAAGATGCTCTTGCGTTGCTCGGTTGATATCCCAACATGGATCACATTGTTGAGAATATTCAGTAATCGTTCATTTGTGTGGTTTATTACAAACCGTGAGCCATTCGAGTGGGCTCCCCAGAATGCATTGGTTACCTTTAACTCGTTTGCGTAGTAGGTATTGACCAGGTAATTGGCGGAAACAACATCGCTTAGTACAACATCCTGCAAACCAAACGCGACTGATGAAAATGCCTCCAGGCTGCTTGAAAATGGTGTGAGTATTGCCCCGGGAGCCAAACTTTCGGCTTGGGAACGACTCATGTCCATAAGGTTGTAAGCAACCTTTCGCCCGGACAAGGCCTCCTCTGACGCCTCCCAACTGTCTCCGGTAGGCTGGACGAAGGCAGGTGTTGAGTTAATGTAGGGCTCGCTTTCCAGAAGGTCGGCATCATCTGCAATCGATGCTAATGACGTGAGCATGTCTATATCGCCATTTTTGAGCGCATCTACTGCCTCTTGGCGATCTTTGTAGAGATGGGCCTCAAAGGATACGCTCAGTTCACGGCTGATGAGCGAGATAATATCTGCTGTTATGCCTGTGAATTCGTTGCTATCGCTACCGAGTCTGAATGGGGGGTAGTCTGAACCAAAGGTGCCTACGACTAATGTTTCTTTCTTGCGCAACCAGCTCCAGTCGTCATCGCTTAACTGGGTGCGATGCAGGGCTGACTGAGATTGCCCCAATAGCTTGAGGTGAGTGAAGTGTTCGGTCGCTTTATTTGCATGGGCAAGAGTAAATGCACCCAAACATAAAAAAATCAGGCAAGAAATACGCAGGAAATGGGCCATGATTTTTAAGCGACATTATTACGTTTGGCAAACTCGAGTAGCTCAACCAGGGACGTCGCTCCGAGCTTCTGCAACAGGCGTGTTTTATAGGTGCTTACGGTTTTGTTACTTAATAGCATTACGTCGGCAATTTGTTTATTGGTCATGCCCTTGGCGAGGTGTTGAAGCACCATAAGCTCTCTGTCAGACAAGCTTTCCAATAATTGACTTTCGGGCTGTTCACCGTCGTGAGTCGCCCCAATGATTCCATACGGAAAGTATGTATAACCGGACAAAATTGCGTTGACTGCACCGCATAGCCCGGCCAGATCTTGGTCTTTACTGACAAAGCCTGCTGCCCCAGCCTGCATGCAACGGTTTGCTAGAGAGCTTGCTGGTTGCGAGGTTAGTACCAGCACGCGAGTGGAGCCTCCTGTGGCTTTAAGCCGAGCAATAACTTGTAATCCATCCAGCCTGGGAATGCCGATATCAAGAATCACAACGTCGGGTTTTTTGTCTTTAGTTAGCTGCAAAGCATCCACACCATTGTCTGCTTCACCCACGATTTCATATCCTTCCTGCTCGAGTAGTACTCGAACGGCTAACCGGATCACTGGGTGGTCGTCAACAATCATAACTTTGCGCATACTGCTCCTAAATACTTTAATAAATAATATTAAGACTACATGTTAAGGATGTTTCCAGCGTCAGCTTTATGTGGCGTTGAAGCAGTCCAGAGTTCGGGTGACAGACATGAGTCTTGTGTACAGCAAATATTGATGTTGCCTCAATGACAGTGTTTCGTAGTGACTGTGTTTGAATAGCAATTATTTGTAATAGCCTTGGATGCTTAAGCATAGTCTCTGCAGCCAAATCGTCTAACTAATCAGGCATGTGCCCCAAAAAGCCAATCGCCATGATAGAGGTCTCGTTATCAGCTATCGGTTATTTACATCGGTGTATTTTCCATATGCAGCGTTCGGCATAGCCAAATGCCTAGCTGATATCACGCAGTTGATTGCTCTGAGGGCATGAGCTAATGCAACACATTCGCTCACTGTTCTGGTCAGCCTGTAGCTATTACTCCCGCTGCTCGTGGCGCTCGGCTCTTCTGTCATTTGTACCTTTGACAGAGGTTTCTTAAAGTTCATCAAACTGTAAACAAGCTTTGTCCTGAACGGCCAAAACTAGTAATGGTGCTGTCTACCGAGCACAACTGCTCCAATAAAGCGGGGCTATGGTGGCCAAAACGCAGTAGGTTTTATGTAGGACTATTCTTGCTGGCTGGTGGGGCGGTTCCGGGATATCACAAATCGTGCGCTGGAGACTGGACATTAGCTATTTCTAGGTAATATAGGCCGCCTTGCCCGGTTGAGACCTGACCATTTGTAGGCTGGATCTGTAATTGCTTTGGTTACGTCTTGATCTGTTCGCATGTGCTAATCCGTCTGTGCCAAAATTGTACGGCCAACTCTGTAGGAACACCCATGGACGTTAACAAACCAACGCTAATCCGCGAAACCTTCCCTGTTGGGCCATTGCAGTGCAATTGCACGATCATTGGTGACCCCGTCAGCAAGAAGGCGATTGTGGTTGATCCGGGTGGCAACCCCGATGAGATCATGGCGCGTCTTGACGTTCATGGTTTGAAGGTCGTCAGCATTATTCACACCCATGCACATTTGGATCACTTTCTGGCCTCAGGGCAGATGAAGGAGAAAACCGGTGCAACGCTGCACTTGCACAAGGAGGATCAGTTCCTGTGGGACAACCTTGAGATGCAATGCAAAATGTTTGGCGTGCCGTATACGCCTGTGCCATCGCCGGATCAGTGGCTGGCAGATGACCAAGCCTTGGATTGCGGCTGTGGCGTGGCATTACACACACCGGGGCATACCCCAGGTTCGATGAGCTTCTGGTTTCCTCAGGCGAAGCTGTTGATCGCTGGCGATACCCTGTTTCGGCGCGGTATCGGTCGTACAGATTTATGGGGCGGCGATTACGCAACCATCGAACGTTCGATCAAACAGCGCTTGTATCGCCTCGATGAAGACGCAACCGTGGTAACGGGCCATGGGCCAGACACACGGTTGGGTGATGAGATGCGTGAGAACCCATTTATCAAAGCTTGATCGATCGAATCGCTAGCAGTGTGAGAGCAAGGGTTGGTAGGCTTGCTTGAAGTTATCTAAAGCTTGAAGGCGCAGGTGCTTGCCTGTTTAACAGTAGGAAACAAAGGAATACTTATGAGCAATGTGCGTAAATTTGCACTGGTAGTTGCAGCATCTACTTTTCTTGCCGCATGTACCAACAACCCGTACACCGGGGAAAGCGAAGCTGGCAAGTCAGGTATCTATGGTGGCATTGGTGCGGTAACAGGCGCTTTGATTGGCGCAGCAACCTCCAGCAAGAAAGATCGCGGCAAAGGCGCGTTGATCGGTGCTGCCGTGGGTGGTGCAGCGGGTGGCGGCTATGGTTATTACGTTGACAAACAAGAAGCTCAACTGCGTCAGAAATTACTCGGAACCGGTGTGCAGGTTCAGCGTAATGGTGACCAGTTAACGCTGATCATGCCGGGTAATATTACTTTTGCCAGCAACTCTTCTGATATTTCCAGCAGCTTTTATCCAACGCTAAACTCGTTGGTCACTGTGTTTAAAGAGTTCGACAAGAACGGTATCGATATCACCGGTTACACCGACAGCACTGGCTCGCTGGCGCTGAACCAGAACCTGTCTAATGCGCGTGCGCAAAGTGTCGCCTCATACCTTTCTTCGAATGGTGTGGCGGGTAATCGCATTTCGGCTTTTGGTGCAGGTCCTAATCAGCCAATCGCCAGCAATGCCACCGAATCGGGTCGCGCCCAAAATCGCCGTGTAGAAATCACCCTTCGCCAGCTATGATTTCGGAGAGGTCTAACGCCTCAGGTTTGGGCACAACTGTGCAGTTAAGGATTATTGGCTAATCCATATTCAACAGAAAAATCCGGAACGCCAAGCCGTTTCGGATTTTTTATCTCTGTAGGTAAGTTTTATCGATAAGACGGTGAGCCAAGGAGAGTGGTTTTAATTGAGTAACGTTGCGGAAATTTTCCTGGAAATTGATATGTTTGTTATCAATGGGTTGAGGGCGTTATGATACTTGCGAAATTGTCAGAGTAAGAGCAGTCCTGACTAGGAACCGGTTGGGCTATTTTTTATAGGGAGCAATAATATGGACATGGATATATACGGTCGACTCATCACTATTTTTCTTGGCTTTTTCGCTATTACTAATCCCATTCCAAATACGGCAGTGTTTGCGGGTTTGACCCGTAAAACAGATAAAGCCGAGCGCTATCGAATTGCAATTAAATCAACAGTTATTGCTTTTTGTGTTGTGGCATTTTTTTCATTGTTAGGTAAAGCACTTTTTCACCTGTTGGGCATTACTTTGCCGGCATTGCGTATTACCGGTGGTATTTTGGTTTTTATCATCGGTTATCAAATGCTAAATGGACATAACTCGGGCACTCATGCCGAGGACGATGGGGATACAGATATAGCAGTCAGTCCTATCGCTGTTCCTATTTTGGTAGGGCCAGGCACCATTGCGACCGCCATGAATTATTCTGCTTCAGAAGGTTCGATGGGTGCAATTATGGCTATTTCAATGTATGCACTGCTCGGGCTGATCACGTTCTTTTGCTTTATTTTTAGTGCCCGAGTGGTCGAGATCATTGGGGAGAACGGTTTAAAGATAATTACTCAGTTAATGGGTTTGATATTGGCGGTGATAGGTATTCAATTACTGATTGCTGGAATCTATGAGGTTGTCAGTATGAGCGACAGTATGTAGTTTTATAAGGCCTTTGCTGGGGCAATCCCGGTGAAGGCTACAACCGGGGGCTGCCTGAATTAAATGCTCTCAGATACCACGATCGAGTGCGCACCAAGCCGTTTTGCCCCCTTTTTTACGCTCGACGCAAACCTTTGCGCCAACTAGTTCGTTAGCCATTGCCCCTTTACGTCCTTCGTCCTTGGCATGGGCAGAGGCTCTGTAGAGGGCGGGCTTTAACTACTGGCAGAGTGCAATTTTTATTTACTTGGCTAATCTTAAATTGGCAGTCGCTCAAGAAAATAGGGGCGAGGTCGATACCACGGACGTGTGCAACACCAATTGCAGTACTCTAGCGTTGAGGGTTCTATGCTAAAACCGCAACTCGATCAAGAACCGGTTGTGCAGGTGGTCCTGGTGGTTGATGACCTTGAGGATAATCTTGATGCGGTGCAGGAGTTACTTGACCAACCCTCAAGAAAACTTCATTGCGTCAACAATGGTAAGGCGGCGCTTGAGTTCTTAGACGATCACGATGTTGATTTGATCTTACTTGATGTGCAGATGCCGGGGATGGATGGATTTGAAGTTGCTCGGCGCTTGCGTGAAAATCCGAAGACTCAATTAACCCCCATTATATTTCTCTCAGGTCTCGATCAAACTGATTCGGTTTTGGCTCGCGGATATGCTTCCGGTGCGATCGACTTTATTAAAAAGCCATTTGATCCCGCAGTACTCAGTCATAAGGTCAGCGTGTTGCTTGCGCTTGAGAACCAGCGCCGTGAATTGCGTATTTTAACTGAGCAACTTGATACTGCGCGCAGCTTCAATGCTTCGATACTTGAAAATGCTGCCGAAGGCATCATGGTGGTGTCAGAGCAAGGGGACATACGTTACGCAAACCCTGCGCTTGCCAATATGTTGCGCTGTCCGATAAACGAACTTCTGGGCTTACAGGCGCAGCGTTTTCTGCAAGTTCAACCCGTTACTGAGAAGTGGCAGGCGTGCAGTTTTTACCAGCATTGGCTACAGGGCGAAACATATTGTCTGCATGATGCGTCGCTGTTCACCCAGGATGCACAACAGATACCTGTTGCACTCTCTTGTTCACCACTACCGACGCAGCAGGCCATGGTTTTTATGGCGTTGGATATGTCGGTAACGCGAAGCCTGCATCAACAACTTGAGTCATTGGCATTGTCTGATGCCTTGACCGGGTTATTAAATCGTCGCGGATTTCTTCAAGCTATGACTGGTGCATTGTCGCGCCGAGATCGAAGCGGGCACGGGCTTGCCGTGCTGTATATGGATTTGGACGGATTCAAGCGCATTAATGATCTGTTGGGTCATGATGCCGGTGATGTGCTCTTGTGTCAGGTTGCAAAACAGTTGCGCGGGTGCATTCGTTCTTATGACACACTCGGGCGAATGGGTGGTGATGAGTTCACCTTGTTACTTGATAGTCTGCGTAACCCTGGTGATGCTGAGCGGGTTGCCAGCAAGTTGATTGAGACTGTCTCCGGACGGCGCAACCTCAATGGTTTCGACTTCAATCTTGGCGTCAGTATTGGTATTGCCTATTTGCCTGAAGAGGGCATGGGCGTTGAGGCATTGCTTGGCGCAGCAGATATGGCGATGTACGAAGCCAAGCGCAGCGGCCGCCGCCAATACCGGGTTTATACCGAAGAAATGCGCGGGCGTGAGAACTCGAAACGGGTTTTTGAGGGTCAGTTACGCAGCGCCGTTACTCAGCAACAATTCAGCCTGGCTTATCAACCGCAAATTAATCTGGCCAACGGAGAATTACGCGGCTTAGAAGCCTTGTTGCGTTGGCGTCAGGCGGATAACAGCCTGATGCCGGCAGCCGATTTCATGCAGGTCTTGGAAGACTCGCGGTTAATCAATGAGTTGAGTCTGTGGATATTTCGCCAGGCAGTTGAACTGCGACAATCACTAGCCGATAAGGTCGCTGATGAGGTGCGCGTGAGTATCAACATCAGTGCGCTGCAGTTCAGTTTGACCGGGTTGAGCGATGACCTCAGTCAGGTGTTGTCAGAATGTGCAGCGAAGCCTGCGCAGGTCGAGTTGGAAATTGCAGAAACTGCGCTCATGCAAAACATTACGCACAGTCGTGAACAGTTAAAACGCTTACGCAGTTTAGGCGTTAAGACTACGCTTGATGGGTTTGGCCGAGGGCCACTTTCGCTGGCGGATCTGCGCAACTTCGATTTGGACGGCTTGAAGATTGATCGTCAATTCATCAAGACAATGCTTGAGTCGCCTGTGGATGCGGCAATTGTTAAATCGATCATTCAGCTCGGACAAAACCTGGGGCTTGAGGTGATTGCCACCGGAGTTGAAAGCAAAGCTCAGCGTGACTGGCTAGTGGAACATGGCTGTCATGCGCTGCAAGGTTTTTTAATCGCGGCGGAACTAAAGCCAGAGGAAGTCAGGCTGAGTTGGACTCAGCGCTCAGTAGAGTTGCAGCCAGCAGATTAACTGGCTGCAAGTGAGTGGCTATTGATGCAGGCTCACCAGTTCGGCATCTTTTTGTTGCCACAGCGCATTGATCCACTGTTGGAATGCTTGCCGGTATTCTGGATCCTGGTCGTAGTTCTTGCCGATAAACTCAGCTGGGATTTCTAATTCCTTAATATTAACCACCACCTCTCTGACCTCTCCGCTGAGCAGCTTCCAGAAGCCGGGGCTGCCTTGTGGATAGTGGATGGTGACATTGACGATGCTATGCAGTTGGTCACCCATGGCGTCGAGCACGAAAGCGATGCCACCAGCTTTGGGTTTGAGCAAGTGTTTATAGGGCGACTGCTGCGCAGCATGCTTGCTTGGGTGGTAGCGTGTACCTTCCAGGAAATTGAAGATGCCGACCGGGTTCGCACGGAATTTGTCGCAAGTGCGTCGTGTCGTTTCGAGGTCTTTGCCTTTCTTTTCCGGATGTTTTTCCAGATAGGCTTTGGAGTAGCGCTTCATAAACGGAAAGCCCAGCGCCCACCAGCACAGGCCAATCACCGGCACCCAGATCAACTCTTGTTTAAGAAAGAATTTTAGCGGGCGAATGCGTCGATTGAGCAGGTATTGCAGTACCAGAATATCGACCCAACTCTGATGGTTACTGGTGACTAAATAAGAGTGCTGGTAATCCAGGCCTTCAAGGCCATTTACCCGCCAGTGGGTACTGCAAACTAAATCCATCCACCCCTTGTTGCAGCTCACCCAGAACTCATGAATGAAGTTCATTATCCAGTTACACACGCGCTGTGCAGCGGCAAACGGTAAACAGATTTTGAGAAAGGTAACGATGAACAAGGGGACGCAACAGATCAGCGTGTTCAGGATTAAACAGCACAGGCCAATAATGCCGCGCAAAAATGCAGGTAGAAAATTCAGCATGGGGGCAAGTGCCTCCAACAGGTGGGGCGCGCCCCGATTCAATCAAAGCCTGTAGTTTTTACCACAGGTCGGTTTGCGCACAGGTTAACTCGAACTGCATGAACTTCAACTCATGGCAGGTTCAATAACTGCAAAAAAATACTGGATATCGCCGAGCGACTCTGTCGAAGTCGACCGGCGATAATATTCAATTAACTTATTTGGGCAGGTTTGCAGCCTGTATCGCGGTGAGTGCAATGGTGTAGACAATGTCGTCTACCAGCGCACCGCGTGACAAGTCGTTTACCGGTTTACGCAAGCCTTGCAGCATAGGACCGACGCTGATGCAGTCGGCGCTACGTTGCACGGCTTTGTAGGTGGTGTTACCTGTGTTTAGATCGGGGAATACGAACACTGTTGCGCGTCCGGCAACCGGGCTGTTTGGGGCTTTCTGACGGCCGACAGATTCAATTGCCGCCGCATCGTATTGCAGAGGGCCGTCAAGTAGTAAGTCGGGCGAACTTAACTTGGCTAGGCGCGTTGCTTCGCGGACTTTTTCCACTTCTTCGCCGGTGCCAGAATCTCCGGTCGAATAGCTGAGCATGGCGACGCGCGGTGGAATGCCGAATGCGCTTGCCGATGAAGCACTTTGTAGCGCGATTTCAGCCAGCTCAGGAGCGCTCGGGTCAGGATTTACCGCGCAGTCGCCATAGACGACGACTTGATCCGGCAAAAGCATGAAAAACACTGAAGACACCAACTTGTAGGCGGGCGCTGTTTTGATCAGTTGCAGAGCCGGACGGATGGTGTTGGCAGTGGTGTGCACTGCGCCTGAGACCAAGCCATCGACCTCATCGAGTGCCAGCATCATCGTGCCGAGCACCACGCTATCTTCAAGTTGAGCACTGGCCATCGGCGCGTTCAGGCCTTTACTTTTACGCAGCTCGACCATGGGTTCAACGTAGCGCTCACGAATCAGGTCAGGGTCCAGAATTTCCAGGCCGGGCGGTAACTCGATGCCTTGCGCCTTGGCCACGCTCAATACCTCATCTGGCTTGGCCAGCAGCACGCAGCGAGCAATACCGCGCTCTTGGCAGATCGCGGCTGCCTGAATGGTTCTTGGTTCATTACCTTCGGGCAGCACGATACGCTTGTTTGCAGCCTTGGCACGCTGCACTAACTGATAACGGAAGGCCGGTGGTGACATGCGCAGCTCACGCACGGTGCCACAGCGCGCGCGCAGCCATTCATGATTGATGTGGTTGGCGACAAAGTCTGCGACCTTCTCTGCGCGCTCTTTATCGTCGACTGGGATCTCCCGGTTGAGCCGGTTGAGGTTGGTTGCAGTGTCGTAGGAGCCAGTGCTCACCGCCATCACGGGCAAGCCACTTTGCAGGGCGCCACGACAGAGTTCGACAATGCGCGGGTCCGGAGCAAAGTCGCTGCACAACAGTAAACCGGCTAGCGGCATGCCGTTCATGGCGGCCAGGCTGGCGGCAAGAATGATGTCGTCTCGATCGCCCGGCGTCACCACCAGCGTCCCCGGCTTTAGTAGTTGCACCGTGTTGGCTACGGCGCGAGCGCAAAGCACAATCTTGAGCATGCGGCGTTGCTCGTAATCGCCCGCATTGAGTACGCGCGCGCCAAGTAAATCGGCGATATCGCGAGTGCGCGGGGCATTGAGTTCTTCTTCCCATGGAATGCAGCCGAGCAGCAGAAAATCATCGCGTCTAAACAATGGTGACTGTTCTTTAAGGCGTGCAGCAAATGCCTCTATACCGTCTTCGCTGCGCACTTTGTTAAGGATCGCGCCGAGTACTTTCGGGTCTTTCGGGCCGCCGAACATCTGAGCCTGAATCTCAACGCGATCACATAGTTCGCTGAGGCTTTCCTGTTCTGGTGCAGACACCAGAATCACATCGGCATCGAGGCTTTTAGCAAGGTGAAAGTTGACCCGTGCGGCATAGCTGGCTTGGCGGGTTGGGACCATACCTTCGACAATCACCACATCTTTGTCAGCGGCAGCAGTTTGGTAAAAACTGATTATTTCTTCGAGCAACTCATCAAGCTGACCGTCGCCAAGCATGCGTTCAACATGGGCGAGTTCCAGTGGCTTGGGTGAGTGCAGGCCGTGGGTGCGTGCAATTAATTCACTGGAACGCTCAGGGCCCAAGTCACCCTGATGCGGCTGGGCAATGGGCTTGAAGAACCCGACCTTGAGCCCCGCGCGCTCCAGCGCGCCAACCAGGCCAAGGCTGATTGAGGTGAGGCCGACACCGAAACCTGTGGGCGAAATGAAGAAGGTATGCATGCTCAATCCTATGGTTAAACCTATGTTCTTTTGCGGGCGCGGGTACTGGGTTAAGAAGGCAGCGGCACAATCACGCAGTGTGCTGTCTCAACAACGCTAGCGTATCGAGGGCAATTTGCCGCTCTTCATTGGTGGGGATTACCAGCACTCGAGTATGGCCCGGAGTATGAATGGGGCCAGCCACGCCTCGAATGCACAAGGCATTGGCTTCGCGGTCAAGTTGCATGTTGAACAGGCTGAGGTGTTGAACTGTTTTGTTACGAATCAGCGGGGAGTTCTCACCGATGCCGCCAGTAAAGACCAAACCATCAAGGCGCGGTAGTGCGCAGCTGATTGATGCGATCGATTTGGCCAGCCGATAACAAAACACTTCAATTGCCAACGTGGCGCCGACGTGACCTTGTTCGCGTGCTTGTTCAAGGGTGCGCATGTCATTCGACAAGCCTGACAAGCCAAGCAAACCGCTGTCTTGATTGAGAGTGCGATCAATTTCATCAAGACTCCAGCCCATGGTTCTGGCGAGGTGGCCGTGCAGATTCGGGTCGACATCGCCACTGCGGGTCCCCATTACCAAGCCTTCCAGTGGGGTTAATCCCATGCTGGTGTCGCGGCTTTGACCATTAACCACGGCACAGGTCGAACAACCGTTGCCCAGGTGAGCGACTAACCAACTGCTGTCGCCGTAAGCAAGGCCACTGAAGGCTGCTGCTTGCGCGCTGACATAGTGATGGCTGGTGCCATGAAAGCCGTAGCGCCGCACGCCGTGTTCACGGTAGAGGGCTTCAGGCAAAGCGTAGCGAAATGCATGTTCCGGTAGGCTTTGGTGGAATGCAGTGTCGAAAACGGCAACCTGAGGTAAATGCTGAAATAATTTTGCTGCGGCCTCAATGCCTTGGACGTTAGCCGGGATGTGCAACGGTGCGAGCGGCTCCAGGGATTTGATTTCCTGCAGCGTTTTGCTGTCAATCAAGGTGGCGGTGGTGAAGTGTTCACCGCCATGCACCACGCGATGACCAATGCCCAGCAGCTTGCCTTGGGCTGCACGCTCTACTAAAGGCAGGAGTTCGGCCAGTGCCTCACGGTGGACGGCATTGCCGATTGGTTTGGAGTCTTTGCTGCCGCGATACTGCCAGTGCAGCGCTGCATCAGCGCTGCCGAGGCGTTCAGCCAAGCCACTAAGGGTGAAGTCGGGCTCGGTCGTATTGACCAAGGCGAACTTGATCGACGAGCTGCCGCAATTAATCACTAATATATTGCTTGCCTGCATTTAGCGTTCCTTAGCATTCTCAGGGCGTTTCTGTATCCGGTTTCGGTGGCGTAGCAGCGGCTGCACACCAGCCACAGTCAAACGGCTGACCCAACTGAGCCCTGCGCAGTTCAGGGCTTTGCACCCATTGACGGTTTTGCCATGGCGGCTCATGGCGCAGATGCTGGGTGTGGCCGCATGACAATATTGCCACCCAGTGACCGTCCTCGTCCTGACGGAAGTCAAGCAAGTACACGGGTATGCTGCCAGTCCGTCCGTCTGGGCCGGGTTCGCTTTCGGGCGAGGCCTTGGTTAAACTTGTCCGTTCTTTATTCATAAGCAAAAGGTCCCGCCCCATGCTGATCGCTGCCAATAAGGCCGTATCCATCGACTATACCCTGACCAACGACGCTGGTGAGGTGATAGATAGTTCCGCTGGCGGCGCACCGCTGGTATACCTGCACGGCGCTGGCAACATCATCGCCGGCCTAGAAAAAGCGCTACTGGACAAAAAAGTTGGCGACGAACTGGACGTTTCGGTTGAGCCAGAAGACGCCTACGGCGAATACAGCGCTGAGTTGCTGGCTACGCTGAATCGCTCGATGTTTGAAGGTGTCGATGAACTGGAAGTGGGCATGCAGTTCCACGCTTCCGGTCCAGACGGCAGCATGCAGATCGTGACAATTCGTGAGCTTGAAGGCGACGACGTTATTGTCGACGGCAACCATCCTCTGGCTGGTCAGCGTCTGAACTTCAAAGTGAAGATCGTTGACATTCGCGACGCCAGCGAAGAAGAAGTTGCTCACGGCCACGTGCACGGCGAAGGCGGTCACCAGCATTAATTGCTGCGTGCCGTTTGATCACACAAAACGACTTATGGTCCTGTTATAAGTGTGACTGGCTGCTAAGCTAGAAGTGAGTAAGAAAGGGCGCCTCAAGGGCGCCTTTTTTGTCCCATGTGGAATTTGCTGTGAGCTCAAGGAGCAAGCCATGAGTGCCTTTCACGATTTAACTTTGCGGGCTTTAGACGGCCAGGAATTGCCGTTAGCACCGTTTAAGGGCAAGGTCGTTCTGGTGGTGAACGTGGCTTCCAAATGCGGTTTGACCCCGCAATATGCTGGCCTCGAGAAGCTCTACCAGGAATATCGCGATCACGGTTTCAGTGTGCTGGGTTTGCCATGCAACCAGTTCGCCGGGCAAGAGCCAGACAGTGAAGAGGCGATCAAAGAGTTCTGCACTGCCAATTATGGAGTGAGCTTTCCACTCGCCAGCAAGATTGAGGTTAACGGTGCAGAGCGTCATCCTTTATACCGTTTGCTAGCAGGCGAGGGCGCCGAATTTCCTGGGGATATCACCTGGAACTTCGAGAAATTCCTGGTCGGCCCTGATGGCCGTGTGTTAGCGCGGTTTTCGCCACGCATGACGCCGGAAGATCCTGCATTGATTCACGCGATTGAAAGCAGTGTGGGTATCACTGAGCAAGCCATAGGCGCCAAGTAATTGGCATGATTTGCAATCATGCTTGTCTAGGCAAGTGCATCTCATGCTGCTGACTGTCGGCAAGCAAGGTGAGAAGGGTGTTTATAACCCGCGCCTGCGTTTCCTCGCGGAGCAGCATGTCACGTGGCTGTGAACCCGCGTTCAGTGATGTTTTTACCTTAATCACTGCTATCAATAGTGCTGGGCATAGTGCTTGCTCAGCTCTATTGTCGCGTTCAAATCATTGATGCATTCACTTGGTGGTGGGCGCCTGCCTTATCGAGTGTCGCTGACCAAATGTCGGTCTTGCATTGATAATTACCGAAATTGAATTCGCTGCGCCCGATCACTCCGTCGAGTTCGATCAAGGCGTGCTGCTGGAGAAGTTATGACTGCACAAGCTCTGTTTCAGCCGTTTAACTTGGGTAGCCTGACGTTGCCGAGTCGCGTTGTGATGGCGCCGATGACCCGTTCATTCTCGCCGGGTGGTGTGCCTAACAACGACGTTATCGAGTATTACCGGCGCCGTGCTGCGGGCGGTGTCGGTTTGATCATTACCGAGGGCACCACCGTTGATCACAAGGCTGCCAATGGTTACCCGAATGTGCCGCGTTTCTATGGTGAAGACGCGCTGGCGGGCTGGCAGAAAGTGGTTGAAGCAGTCCATGCCGAAGGCGGTAAGATCGTTCCGCAGTTGTGGCACGTAGGCAACGTGCGCAAACTCGGTACTGAGCCTGATGCGAGTGTGCCGGGCTATGGCCCGTGCGAGAAAGTAAAGAACGGTGAAGTGGTTGTCCACGGCATGAGCCACGACGACATCCGCGAAGTCATTGCTGCATTTGCCCAAGCGGCGGCGGACGCTAAGCGCATCGGAATGGATGGGGTCGAATTGCACGGCGCCCATGGCTATCTGATAGATCAATTCTTTTGGCAAGGCAGCAACCAGCGCACCGATGAGTACGGCGGTGACCTCGCTCAGCGTTCACGCTTTGCGATTGAGTTGATTCAGGCCGTGCGCGCTGCTGTGGGTGCTGATTTCCCAATCATCTTGCGGTTCTCGCAGTGGAAACAGCAAGACTACAGCGCGCGCTTGGTAGAAACTCCGCAAGCACTTGAAGCGTTTCTCAAACCGCTGTCAGAAGCTGGCGTGGATATCTTCCATTGTTCGACTCGACGCTTCTGGGAGCCTGAGTTTGAAGGCTCAGAGTTGAACCTGGCAGGCTGGACACGCAAATTGATCGGCAAACCGACCATCACCGTCGGCAGCGTTGGTCTTGATGGCGAGTTTTTGCAGTTTATGGTCAACACTGACAAGGTCGCGCAGCCAGCCAAGCTTGAAGGGCTGCTTGAGCGCTTGAATAATCAGGAGTTCGATCTGGTTGCAGTCGGTCGTGCACTGCTTGTCGACCCTGACTGGTCGTTGAAAGTCCGTGACGGCCGCGAGGAAGAGATTCTACCGTTCAGTCGCGAAGCTCTGATGAGCCTCGCTTAACCTTTAAAGTTTGCTCAGCCACATACTGGCCGAGCACTTTCCTTAGCCCCGGCACATCGGGGCTTTTTTAGCTCTGCGATTTAAGCTGTTGCCTGCTCTGGCGTCAGGGCTGAGTACGAGCTGTGGGTAAATCTTCTATCGGTGTGAGTGCGTTGCGCAGATGCTGCTCAAACAGGTCGATGATCGTCGCCCAGCCTTGACGGGCAGCGTGTTGTCTGCCGTTGAGCCTAACTCTGCGTAGGCTTTCCGGCGTTTCAAGCAACCAGCAGGCTGCCTCGATAAATCCCTGCTGATCCTGCGGCATTGCCAAGGCGCCATTGTGCCCATGGCGGATATGTTGACTGGCTGCGGCTTGGTCGTAAGCGACTACTCCGAGCCCAGAGGCCAGAGCTTCAAGTAGCACATTGCCGAAGGTCTCGGACAGGCTGGGGAATACGAACAGGTCACCTGAGGCGTAATGCGCTGCCAGTTGTTCACCGCGTTGTACACCACAGAATAGCGCCTCGGGTAGTTGCGCCTGCAGTTCTGCACGTTGCGGCCCGTCGCCGACTAGAATCAGTTTCAGATTGCGCTGCGGATAGCTCTGTTGCAGCGCCTTGAAGGTGTCTATCAGCAATTGCAGATTTTTTTCTGCAGCCAGTCGGCCGACGTGAATCACCGCCGTATCTGACTCACCTAGCCCCCATTGCTGGCGGAGCTCGTTTGAGCGCTTGGACGGATTAAACAATTGACTGTCTACCCCGCGTGACAGCAGTTCAACGCGTTCAAAGCCGCGCCGTTCCAGCTCAATTTTCTGGCTGACACTTGGGGCCAGAGTCATACGTGAGCGGTTATGAAACCAGCGCAGGTAATTGGTGATCAGCCGCGTCAACACGGCGGCGCCATAATGCCCGCTGTATTGTTGGAAGTTGGTATGAAAGCCACTGACCACGGGGATATTCAAGCGTTTGGCTGCGCTCAATGCAGACCAACCGAGCGGGCCTTCTGTGGCGATGTACAACACGTCTGGGCGTTGTTTGCGCCAACGGCTGAGGAGCTTGTGCCGCGCTGTCTGGCCCCACTGCAACCCGGCATAACCAGGCAGCGGCCAGCCGCGCGTGAGCACTAAATGCTCATCGCTCTTGCGTTCGCGGTCGCAGCTTTGCCGTGGCCGAATAAGCTGTAGTTGATGGCCGCGCTCACGCAAGCCATTAACCAATCGCTCAAGGGTATTGGCCACGCCGTTGATTTCAGGCGTGAAGGTTTCAGTAATTAGTGCGATGTACAGTAAAGGTGTGTTCATGACAGCAGTTTCGGCTGCTGTCATGTAGTCAATGTGTCGGATTTATTGCGATATTATGAATGTGCTTGGCTGGGCGCTACCCGAGTATCGCCGCGCTCGCGAACCCAAAACAACGTGGCACCTGCTACGGCCGCAGGCATCATCACCAGGTTAACGCCGGGGATCAGCAGGGCCAGGTAAGTACTTCCTCCAAAACCGAGTGACTGCCAGCGTTTCTCGCGCAACCAGGCGAGCATGTCCTGCCAGCTCATCTTGTTGTTGTCCGCCGGGTAGTCAATGTACTGAATTGCCATCATCCATACCCCGAACAATAGCCAGAGCGGTGCGGCAACTAAATTGACCACCGGGATAAACGACAAAACGAACAGGCCAATCGCCCGTGGCAGAAAGTAGCCCAGCTTGCGCATTTCGCGGCTCAGCGTGCGTGGCACCATTGCGGCCAGTTCGCCCCAACTGAATGGTGGGAAGTTGTCTTCACCGCGCACCACGACCTCTACTTTCTCCGCAAGAAAACCGTTGAATGGCGCCGCAATAATATTGGCCAGCATGGTGAAGGTGAAGAAAATCATCAGTAGCACCAAAACCACAAACAGCGGCCAGATTATGTACTCAAGAAAGCTCAGCCAACTTGGCAGATTGGGCATAAATGTATCGACCCAGCCACTGAATTGTTGCGTGGCAAAGCCCACCAGAGCGCCAAACAGCAGCAAGTTGATGGTCAGCGGCAAGAGTACAAACAGGCGCAGACCGGGGCTGAGGACCAGTTTGAGGCCTTCGCTGAGGTATTGTGGGCCAGATAGTACGGGGGCAGGCATAGGAGTTTCCGTGTAAAACAAGTTGTGCAGACCTTACCGACTTTACCGCGCAGGGGAAAGCTTCGGCAGGCGCTAGCCCGCTGTCTTTACACAGTTATAGTCGCGGTCTATGCCGTGAATTGTTAAAGCAAATTTCCATCAATCACGCAGCCCCAGTAATCTTCGCCTCAGTTAAGTTTTGGGGCTACTGCTTTGACCATGACCTTCCCCTAGGTGTCCGAGTAGTCCCGCTTTATTTTGTCAGGCTCAGCGCCTGTGGGAGTCAATTATGTCGGCTACACGTCACGCACGCGTCATTATCCTGGGTTCTGGGCCTGCTGGTTACAGCGCAGCGGTTTACGCAGCTCGGGCTAACCTCAAGCCGCTGCTGATTACCGGTATGCAGGCGGGCGGTCAGCTCACCACCACCACTGAAGTCGATAACTGGCCGGGTGATGTACATGGTCTTACCGGCCCGGCACTGATGCAGCGTATGCAAGAGCACGCCGAGCGTTTTGAAACCGAGATCGTGTTTGACCACATCAATGCGGTTGACCTTGCCGGCAAGCAGTTCACCCTGGTGGGTGACAACGCAACTTACAGCTGTGATGCCTTGATCATTGCCACTGGTGCCAGCGCACGCTATCTGGGCCTGCCGAGTGAAGAGGCATTCATGGGCAAGGGCGTCTCAGCTTGCGCCACCTGTGATGGTTTCTTTTACCGGAACCGTGAAGTTGCGGTGGTTGGTGGTGGTAATACCGCAGTGGAAGAAGCGCTATATTTGGCCAATATTGCCAACAAGGTGACGTTGGTACACCGCCGTGAAACCTTCCGCGCTGAAAAGATTCTGCAAGATAAACTGCAGGCACGAATTGCCGAAGGCAAGATCGAACTCAAACTCAACGCGCAGGTTGAGCAAGTGCTTGGCGATGACATGGGGGTTACCGGTGTGCGTTTGCTCAATAACGACGGTAGCCACGCAGAGTTGAAGGTGGATGGACTATTTGTCGCCATTGGGCACACCCCAAATACCTCGTTGTTCGAGGGCCAGCTTGAGCTAAAAGATGGCTATTTGGTGGTTCAGAGCGGTCGTGAAGGGAATGCCACTGCGACCAGCGTGCCCGGAGTGTTTGCAGCGGGTGATGTGGCAGACCATATCTACCGTCAGGCGATTACCTCGGCAGGCGCCGGTTGCATGGCTGCGTTGGATGTTGAACGCTACCTTGATGGCCTTTGATTACTAAGTCAGCTAACAAAAAGCCCTGCATTGTGCGGGGCTTTTTGTTGAGTTAAATCCGGTATTTACAGCGAACGGCTAAGCGGTTGTTGCGCAAACTCAACAGCGCTTAAACCATGCACCATCAAAGCACGGATGTTGGCGTGGTCTGAACCTTCCGGCGTTGCCAAAACACTGCGGTAGTGTTCGCCAAAGCAGCGCAGCGCTTCGTCATCGCTCAGTTGTTCGAGTAATGCCAAACCTAAAGTTTTGCACGATCCCTCGTTTTGCCCCGCTGCGTTTTCAACGCCACCATTGCTGAAAGCGCTGGGCTGGTAATGATAGTGGCTGGCAATAAATGACAGGGTCTCGGCAAAGTTGAAGGTGTCGCTATTCAGGCGTGTACGAAATTCTTGCAGGGCACTCATGCAACCTATCCTTTGCTGTTTTGCTTGTTCAGGGCAGCCAATTGTTCGGCTGTGGCTTCTTGCTGGTATTTGGCTTTCCAGTCGGCGTACGGCATGCCGTAAACCTCTTCGCGCGCTTGATCAGGGGTAATAGCAATCCCGTTTTCATCTGCGGCAGCTTTGAACCACTTGGACAAACAGTTCCGGCAGAATCCGGCCAGGTTCATCATGTCGATGTTTTGTACATCAGGACGGCTGCGTAGATGTTGTACCAAGCTACGGAAAGCAGCAGCTTCGAGTTCGAGACGTTCTTGATCAGTCATGGCAGTGCTCCGGGCGGGCAGGGCAGGAATGGGCCGATAATAAAAGGCTAATAGCCGGGCGGCAATCCTTGCTCGGTGGTCGTCGCGCTATGCCCGCCATGTGGCGTAGCGCAACACCATCATTTATTCGCTTAGCGATGACCGGCAAGCGTGATCGATACTGACTCGGCAAAGCGCAGGGCATGAGGCTTGTCGACTTCTACTTCAGCGTAGCGCACCGCCTCGTTGCGCATCACCAAATCGAGAATTTCCTGGGTCAGGCGTTCGAGCAAGGCAAAGCGATTGTCTTCAACATGCTGGATGATCGCCTTGGTGATGGTGCGGTAATTCAGTGCGTGATCGATATCGTTATCACGTACTGCCTCTACTGCCGGGTAGAGAATTGTCAGGTTGATCAACACATCTTGTTTGTTGTTAATCTCTTCTTCTTTGATCCCGATAAAGGTGCGCAGGCGTAGATCCTTGACGCGAATCCGCGCCATCCCGGGTTCCAGTCGCGGCATAGTTACTTACTCCGTCCAATCAATTGCAGAAATTCGTGGCGGGTATTGTACGACTCACGAAACGCCCCAAGCATGACAGAAGTACTCATTACTGAGTTCTGCTTTTCGACACCGCGCATCATCATGCACATGTGCTGGGCTTCAATGACAACCGCAACCCCCGCGGCTTGTGTGACGGCCTGTATCGCTTCGGCAATTTGTCGAGTCAGGTTTTCTTGAATTTGCAGGCGGCGCGCATACATATCGACTATTCGAGCTATTTTCGACAGGCCCAGCACTTTGCCGGTCGGAATATAGGCAACATGCGCCTTGCCAATAAAGGGCAGCAAGTGGTGCTCGCACAAGGAGTAGAGTTCGATATCCTTGACGATGACCACCTCATCACTCTCGCTGGCAAAGAGTGCGCCATTAACCACTTCTTCGAGGTTTGTCGTGTAGCCGTGACACAGGTATTGCATGGCTTTGGCAGCGCGTTTTGGCGTGTCGAGCAAGCCTTCTCGGTCGGGGTTCTCACCCACGCCGATCAATATCTGACGATACTGATCGGACAGTTGATCGTTCATTCAAGAGTCCTCAAGGCTCGCCTCATTTCAGGTGACGGCCGCCATTTACGGTAAGGGTGGTGCCCGTGGTGTACGGCGAATCGAGTAAGTAGCGGATAGCTTGGTAGATCACATCGGGGCCGGGCTCTATACCCAGTGCCGACTTGTTCAGCGCTTTGCTGCGGTAAGCCGGATCATCACCCGCATTGAACATGATCAGCGCCGGGGCAATGCTGTTGACCTTGATCTGCGGGGCGTATTTGGCGGCAAAGGATAGGCTCAGGCTTTCAAGGCCCGCCTTGCTGGCGCAATAGGCGATATGTTTGGCGCTGCCTTTGCGTGCCACATCATCGGTGATATGGATGATATCGGCGCAGGATGATTGCTCCAGCAGCGCGGCACAGTGCAGGTTGATGAGATAAGGCGCCAACATGTGCACATTGGCCATTTGCTGAAATGTCTCGGCTTCATGGCTTGGCTGCTCAGCCAGCCAGCTCGAGGCATTATGAATGATTGCTCGCAGGCTCTGTACTTGGCTTTTAAGTGCGTCGATAAACTCGAGGATACCGGCCTCTGAACTGAAATCGGCGAGTATTGCCAAGGCACCCTGCGCGCGCAGGTGGTCAATGCTTTTGCGCTCAGTACGGTAGGTGACAATTACCGGCTGGCCCTCGTCGAGCAGGCGTTGGGCGCAGTGCAGGCCAATGCGTTGACTGGCGCCAGTAATCAAAATCGGGGCGAGGTCGGCACTCATGGTTCACTCAGGTTAAAGGTTAAGGTGGTTCAGTCACCTGAAGCTGGGCATCTGGCCCGTAATGCGAACTCCGGACGAACCGTGCCTAACGCTATACCAGCAGTTGTACTTGTACAACCAGGCAGGCTTATGTGTGAACTGTAGATCAGCGGCTCAGCTCTGCGTTGGTAGATCGTCGAGTTGAGAAAGGTGAGTGTTGAACACAGACGGTTGATGACCTGCCGTGCAGCAGGTCATCATTTAGTCGCTTACTTTGACTCGTCCAAAAAGCTTACCAGCGGCTTGATGAAACGATCGAAAGCTTCGATGTGCGGCATATGACCGACGTTATCGAGCTCCACTAATGTTGCGTCGGGAATCGCTTTGGCCGTCTGTTTGCCCAGTTGGTCATAGCGGCCGAGTGAGGCTTTCACTTCGCCGCTGACGCGGTCCTTGCCAAGTGCAGAACGATCACGCGTGCCAATGATCAGCAAGGTCGGCATGCTCACTTGGCCAAACTCGTATACCACCGGTTGAGTGAAGATCATGTCTGCGGTCAGCGCCGCATTCCAGGCGAAGCGCGGGTAGTCTTTATCACTGGTGATGCCTGCAAGAAGATTGACCCATTCGTCATAGCCCGCTTGCCACTTGTTATCGTAATAGCTTGTGAGCTGGTATTGCTTGACCTGCTCGTAGCTGGTTGCAAGGGTCGATTTATAGATGGCATCGACTGAGGCGTAAGGGACTTTGGTTTTCCAGTCTTCAAGGCCAATCGGGTTGACCAGAATCAGCTGTTGCGTGAAGTCACTGAACATCAGGCTGAAGCGAGTCGCGAGCATTCCGCCCATGGAATGCCCCAGTATGCTGGCTTTTTCGACGCCCAAAGAGTCGAGCAGTTGCTTGGTGTTATTCGCCAGTTGCTGAAAGCTGTATTGGTAGGCGATGGGTTTGGTCGATTTGCCGAAGCTGATCTGGTCCGGTGCGATTACTCGATAGCCAGCGTTTGTCAGCACTTTGATGGTGTTACGCCAATAGGCACTGTTGAAGTTTTTACCGTGCATCAGCACGATGTTTTTACCGTTACTTTTGCCTTCTGCAGGCGGGACGTCCATGTAAGCCATTTTCAGCGGCTTATTGGAACCTGCGTGTTGTTGGCTGCTGAGTTCAAAGAAGCTGACGGGGTAGGGATATTGGTAGTTAGTCAGGTCTATATCGTAAGCCGGTGGCGCTACTGTTGTTGACGCCGTTTTTGCCGGCTCGCTTGCGGTTGCTGCATTGGCGGGTAACGAGGCCAGGCTCAGGCTGAGAACAGCCGCAGCAGTGGTCATTAAATTGCTTGAGAAGTAGCGGGTCATATAGAAACAGTCCATTTACGCGGAATGATCAGCTCACGGCTGCAAGGCGGAGCTATGAATAGGGTTCTACGTTGCTGGCAGAGCCGCCTGCCGACAAATCTGTAGGCAATATGTAAGCGACTTCACAGCAGTCTATAGGACCCTTCCGAGGTGCTTGCATGGATTTTGTAACCCCAAACTACTGACGCCGGTCACAGCACTTCGCCCTTTAGCTCATGACTCAAACCATTGAGCTAAAGGTGTCGGCCGGTTTTGGGGTGTCGTTTCCAGATCGCGTTTCGGGTTATCTAGAGCTTGCTGTTCCAAGGGTGCGCAGCGGGGGTGATCTACGGTTATGCAGCCACGGCGCGAGCAGGCGAGTCGAAAGCGGGATAAACAAATACGTCATCAGCGGTGTTAGCGCCAAGGTCGAGAGCAGCACTCGGCTAAGCAAGGAAAAGTCGTTTAGCCAGCCACCGAACAGCAGGTTGAAACCCAGTGATACTGGAAAGAATGCCAGCCATATGGCCACGCTTTGTTTCCAGCGAGGTGGCTGGCGGTGAGCCGCACCAAACCAGGAGTCGATGCCGACTGCGCGCTGCTCTTGTGGTTGGGCAAACAGACCGGCGCCGCGTGCAAGCCAAGCGGTACGTGAAGCGGAATGCTCCCATGACGCCAGAGTTTGTTCGTCAGCGAAACGGAAAATAATCTGGAACTCATCGCCAGAAGGCGGCGGAGCCAACACGCCAGAGCCCAAGTAGCCGGGAAAGTCGGTGGCCAGGTGTTCGCCTTCATGTAACCAGGCGATAAGGTCGTGATAGCGCCCGCTGGCAACGCGGCGAGCCACCATCAAGGTGACAGGTTGTGCAGACATTGTGTATCTCCATTAAGCCGGGCCGGCATTCAGGGTATGAGTGCAGGCAATACGTCGCTCGGGATAGTGAGCAACGCAAAATATAAGCAAGGATTATTCCGATTTTTAAGAAATTAGCCAGAGCGGGCTTCGCAGCCAGTATCGCTAGAGTTGTCAGTTAGCGTCTTGCACCGCCTAGGTGCAGTAGGCAGGCTAAGTGGAGCGTATCAGGCAGCAAGTCTGATAACTCAGATGAGTTACACTATCGGCACTCTCTTTTGCCGAACCCGCTGCTATGTCAGATCCCGTTGGTGCATTGTCTTTGAACTCCAGTGCTCTAAAACAGGAAGAGCTGTTTCCTATTCGTGAAGTTTCGCGTTTAACCGGCGTCAATTCAGTCACATTACGTGCCTGGGAAAGACGCTACGGGCTTCTTCAGCCGACGCGTACTGAAAGTGGGCACCGATTGTATTCGCAGGCTGATATTGAATCTGTACGCAGTATTCTGGCCTGGACTGAACGTGGTGTAACTGTCAGTAAGGTCGGCAAGATTCTCGCCAAGAGCAGCTCGGCCAAAGCGGCCAGTGCACCCGTGTACGAGGTGGCCACTGCGTCAGAGTGGCAGCAGTGGCAAGCGCAGATTCGTGCCGCTGTTGGTTGCTTTGATGACTTGCAACTGGATCGTCTGTACGGCCAGGTATTTGCCAGTTATCCATTGCCCGTGGTGTTTCAGGATGTCCTGATGCCACTGTGGCAAGACTTGCTTATGGGGCATGGTGATGTCAGCCAAGCCAGTGAGTGGCTATTCTATGATGGCTTCTTGCGTGGTCGTGTACTGCAGCGTTTGCATGCAATGCGCAGTCAAACCGAAGAACGCGTGCTATTAGCGGCGTTACCCGGCCATTGTCGTGAGCTTGAATTACTGGTGGCGGGTTTGTTACTGAGTGACTCCAGCGCTGCAGTCACTGTATTGGGCGTGGGGCAGCCTCTTGCGGAGTTGGCTTACCTATGTGAACGGATCAAACCCTTGGGGCTGGTGTTGTTTTCCAACCAGCCACCCAGCGAACAGCTGCCACAGACACTCAAGCGTCTGGAACTGGCCGTTGATTGCCCGGTTGCTCTGACGGGAGCTTGTGCTGATCTGATAGAGGATGCGCTGAGTGGTTCAGCGATTGCCTGTCTGGGGAGTGAGGGGCGTTTGATGTCGCGGCGCTTGCAACAGTTTCTGGCGGGGCATCTGGATACTTAGCCAGGCAATCGCGGCTGCTTATTCCGGGTGTGCGTGTGGGTAAAGGGCACGGTGCTGCAGATAAAGAAACTGCTGCAAGCGTTCGCTACTGAGGCTATCCATTGGCTCCAGTTGATAAGCAAGGAGGCTTTTGGTCGCTCTGCGCACGAATCGGCCTTTGATCGAGATCGGTTTTTGCCCACCAAGCGGTAGTAACAAATTGAATTGAGTGGGAGCTTTGCGGTTTGCTAGCGGTTCAATAAGCAAGCCATTGAGCGACAGTTCATGTACCAGCAGGCCGGTTGCACTGCCATTGCGGTTGCGCAGTTCAAGTGGTGTCTTTAGATGCAAGCGCCAAGCGCGCCTGTCAGTTCCGGACTCATCGAATATTTGCGGGGTGCCAAGTTCAAGGTGCTGGTTGTGCTGAGCATCTTCGGAGACAAACGGGGTAAAGATCATTCGCTGGTTAGCAAAACGGGCGTCAATGGTCAGCTTTTCAACGTTCGCGTAATTGCTAAGCAGGTCTTTTAGTGACTCTTCGAGGTCAATTTGAACAGACAAAGCTCCAGGCTGCTTGTTTGCAGGTCGGTTATACAGGTGCTGGATAAACTCCAGCTCATCTTCTGTAAGCAGTACTGGATCTTGCATATTGAACTCTACGCGAAGCGTTGTTGATCAATGTAAGACAATGGATAGCAGCTTTAGTTTTACGCTTAAATTAGGTAAAACTGTCCGTTAGTCGGGTTTTAAGCAGTGCCACTTCAGCCTCTAGTTGTTTGACGCGCTCCTGCGTATGCAACTGCAAGGCAATCTCGTCCTGAATACCCTGACAGAAAACAGGGTTCCCACTTCGAGTGTAGACAGGGAAAGTTGATTGCACATTGCCGTGGAGATTAACAATTCGCACGTCAATGCTGATGCTCTCAAGGTTTGCATAACTGCCGAGCAGGTCATTCAATGAGTCTTCGAGATCATTCTGGACAGGCAAGGCCCCGTGCTGCTCATTCTCGGGTTGGTTATAAAGCTGCTGTATAAATGCTAGCTCTTCATCCGTGAGCAGTGCCGGTTCTTCCATGATGAACTCTTACGTCGATATTTAACCTTCAGAGAAAAACCAAACCTAGTATTCAAGCATCAGGATTGCGGTCCGCTAGTTGGGTTTTGAGTCGTGCAACTTCGTCTTCCAACTGCTTGATTCGTTCCTGTGCTTGCACATGCTCTGTAACGTTTTTCTGGATACCAATAAAGTAGACGAGGTTATCACTTTCGTTATAAATCGGCGTAATTGATAGCTCGTTCCAGAATGGAGAGCCGTCCTTTCGGAAGTTTCTTATGACTTGGCGGCAATGTTCACCGTTTTTCAGGGCTTCCCGGATGATTTGAAGTCCTGGTTGGCCACGATCGTCAGCCTGCAGGAATCGACAGTCCTGGTACAGAATCTCTTCCTTGGTGTAGCCGGTTAGCGCTTCAAAAGCCGAGTTGGCGTAGATCAGGATATTGTCATCACCTTCTTGTTCGGCGACCACAATTCCATCGTTTGAGGCGTCAACCACCAGCTGTAGCAGTTTTGCGCTGATCATGCACTGAATTCCAAGTCTAGGTTAAGGCATTCTAAAACATCCGAAGAGGCTGTCCAGTTACGGCATAATAGCTGCTGAATTGGACAGTTTTTGGAGCAGGTTTTATGAAAGTCGCGATCTTTTCTGGCTCGGTTTATGGCACAGCCGAAGAAGTTGCTCGTCATGTGCGGGAGCTGTTAAAAGCAGCCGGGTTTGAGACCTTCTATGATCCTCGCGCGAGTTTGTCCGATGTTCAGGCGTTCGCCCCAGAGGCCTTTTTAGCCGTGACCTCAACCACCGGCATGGGCGAGCTACCGGATAACCTGCAGCCGCTGTATTACGCTATTCGTGATCACCTGCCTGCTTGGAGCGGACTGCCCGGCGGTGTTATCGCGCTGGGTGATTCCAGTTATGGCGATACCTTCTGTGGTGGTGGTGAACTGGTACGCGAGTTATACGCTGAGCTAGGGATTCGTGAGGTTCAGGACATGCTGCGCCTTGATTCCAGTGAAAGCGTAACTCCGGAAACTGATGCCGAGCCTTGGGTTGCCAGCTTTATTGCGGCGCTCAAAGCCTGAGTGATCTGAGGATGAGGATATTCAGCGTCTGAATGTCAGCTGTAAATACGCCGTGGTGTCTCGCTGGGACACTAAGCTGGCTGCCAGAGCGACTAGGCAAGGACTAAGCACTCGCTAGACTCAATACACGTCATAACAATAAGTGTAGAGGTGTCGAGGATGAGTGCTGCCCAAGAACTGACCTGCGTAAGTCTCAAAGATCAGGTATCTGCTGCCGAGTGGCAAACCCGTGTTGATCTGGCCGCTTGCTATCGATTGATTGCGATGCACGGTTGGGATGACCTGATCTTTACCCATATCTCTGCGAAAATCCCCGGCGTTGATGAGTTCCTGATCAATCCATTCGGTTTAATGTTCCATGAAATTACCGCTTCCAGCCTGGTTAAGATCGACCTCGCGGGTAAAAAGCTGATGGACAGTCCGTATGAGATCAACCCGGCGGGCTACACCATCCACAGCGCAGTGCATGAGGTTCGCCACGATGTTGCTTGTGTCGTCCATATCCATACGGCGGCGGGTATTGCCGTTTCGGCGCAGAAACAGGGTTTGTTACCGCTTTCGCAACAGTCATTGTTTGTACTTTCCAGCTTGGCCTATCACGGTTACGAAGGCGTGGCACTGAACCATGATGAGAAGGCGCGTTTGCAGGCAGACTTGGGCGACAAGAACTTCATGATCTTGCCCAACCACGGATTATTGACTGCCTCATCGAGTATCGCCGACACCTTTCTGATGATGTTCACTTTGCAGCGTGCGTGCGAGGTTCAAGTCATGGCGCAGAGCGGCGGAGCTGAATTGATTCACATCCCGCAGCAAATTCTCGATGGCGCCAAAGCCATGGTTGCCGGTGTGATGAAAAGCCCGCAGGGCATGGGCGGTTCCTTGGCTTGGCCGGCTTTGCTGCGTAAGCTCGACCAGCAAATGCCAGGTTACGCCAGCTAATGGCACTGCCAGGCATCCCGCTGGCGCAGTGGCGTGCGAAAAGTCAGCGTTTTAACTTCAACGGCCATGAGATTCATTACTGGACCGCAGGCGCCGCCGACTCTCCGCCGCTGTTGCTTATTCACGGCTTCCCGACGGCTAGCTGGGATTGGCATTATCTTTGGCAGCCATTGGCGCAGCACTACCGGCTGATTGCATGTGACATGCTCGGCTTTGGCTATTCGGCGAAACCGACTGGGCACGATTACAGCTTGCTTGAACAGGCGGATTTGCAGCAGGCGTTACTGGCCCAGCTCAAGGTTTCAGGCGCAGTGCATGTGCTGGCCCATGATTATGGTGACAGCGTCGCTCAGGAATTACTGGCACGTCATCAAGAGGGGCTATTCAAACTGGCGAGTTGCGTGTTCCTCAATGGCGGGTTATTTCCGGAAGCCCATCATCCCGTATTAGTCCAAAAGCTGCTGCTTAGCCCGCTGGGGCCATTCATTGGTCGTTTATTCGGTCGTAAAAAGCTTGAAGCGAATTTCGCTAAAGTGTTCGGCCCCGGTACCTTGCCAGATGCGGCAGAGCTGGATGATTTCTGGGACTTGATTGCGCAAAACAATGGGCCGGCGATTATGCACCGGCTGATTCGCTACATGCCCGAGCGGCGCCAGCACCGCGATCGTTGGGTAACGGCGATGCAGGTCGCGCAGGTGCCGATGCGGGTAATTGACGGGGCTGTCGATCCGATTTCCGGACTGCATATGGTTGAGCGCTATCGGGAATTGATTCCTCGGGCCGACACTGTGCTGCTGGAGGGGATTGGCCATTACCCGCAAACCGAGGCGCCAGAAGCCGTGCTTGAGCATTACTTGGGGTTTCGTCAGCCGCTGGATCAAGCCTCTGCGTCGGTTGCGAATTCGCTGACGCAGTAGCGTGGCCAATTGATCTACATGATCAAGGTCGCGCCAGCTTATCGCTTTGCCTTATCGGGCACTATTCAGACCCGGTTGTCATCGTTGTGACAATCGGGGCACTGCCCGACACTCTGCTCAATCCTAAACACTGCCAGGAGCCTTCTGATGAGTGAAGCCATTCGTTTCCAAGACCAAGTCGTAATTGTTACCGGTGCCGGAGGCGGCTTGGGGCGTGCCCATGCGCTGCTCTTCGCGAAGCATGGCGCCAAAGTTGTAGTTAATGATTTAGGCGGCAGCACCCACGGCGAAGGAGCCAATGCCTCTGCGGCAGACAAAGTGGTCGAAGAAATTCGTGCAACTGGTGGCGTGGCTGTGGCTAATCATGACTCGGTGACAGACGGCGACAAAATCGTTGCGCATGCCTTGGATGCTTTCGGGCACATAGATGTAGTGGTCAATAATGCTGGAATCCTGCGCGACAAGACCTTCCACAAGATGGAACAGGCTGACTGGGATCAGGTGTATCAGGTGCATGTTGAAGGCGCCTACAAGATTACTCGTGCGGCCTGGCCACATATGCGTGAACAAGGTTATGGGCGGGTGATCTTTACATCATCGACTTCCGGCATTTACGGGAACTTTGGTCAGTCAAATTACGGCATGGCCAAGTTGGGCTTGTATGGCCTGACGCGCACTTTGGCGATTGAGGGCCGTAAAAATAATATTCTGATTAACGCAATTGCGCCGACTGGCGGCACGCGTATGACTGAAGGTTTGATCCCGCCACAAGTGTTTGAACAACTCAAGCCTGAATTGGTTAGCCCACTGGTGGTTTACCTGGCCAGCAATAGCTGCGAAGAGACGTCGGGGCTGTTTGAAGTAGGCGGCGGTTGGATCGGTAAAGTGCGTTGGGAACGTAGTCTCGGTGCAGGCTTCGATCCGCGCGAAGGCTTTAGCCCTGAAGATGTTGCCGCACACTGGGCGCAAATCTGCGATTTTGAAAACGCAGCGCACCCAGCCGATAACGTACAGGCGTTGAAAGAAATGATGGCTAACCTGCAAAAATATGCCATCTGATTCGGCCGGTATGCGAGCTGTTACTGGCTACCGTTAGCGTTTTAAAGTGAAGGCCAGCCATGCGCTGGCCTTTTTGTGTCAGCACAGCAGCAGGCACATTTTCTGGAAACGACGCAGCCATGAACATTCTCATCGATAAGGTTGGGCCGATTACAACGTTGACCATCAATCGGGCGCGGCTCTGTAACGCGGTTGACCGACCTACCGCACAAGCGCTGGCGGATGCCTTGCGTGAGTTTGAAGCCGCTGCCAAACGTTTCAAAAGTGGCCATGGGCGTCATGGCAGCAGGATCTAGCTCTTGCTGGGGATGCCGTATTTGCGCAGGCGCACCGCAATCGCGCTGTGCGAAGTTTGCAGCCGGTTAGCCAACTGGCGGGTAGAAGGGTGGCTGTCATAGAATCTTTCGAGCAAGGCTTTTTCAAACCCTGCGACTGCTGACTCCAAGCTTTCAACCGCTTCTTCAGGTGATTGTGCAGCGACTGCTGTGCCAGCAATATCCAGGTCGTCAATCAGCACCAGATTGCTTTCGCTAATAGCGGCAGCGCGGAAAATTACGTTTTGCAGTTGGCGCACGTTGCCTGGCCAGTGATTACCCAGCAGAGCCGGATAAGTGTCAGGTGCCAAACGACACGGCGATCGCTGAATCTGTGCGCAAGCCTGACGCATAAAATGGCGGGCCAGGAGCAAAATATCCTGGCCACGGGCACGCAGCGGCGGAACCTCAAGATTGAGTACGTTGAGACGGTAGTACAGGTCTTCGCGAAAGCTTCCCTCGCTGACCATTTTTTCAAGGTCGCGGTGGGTGGCGCTGAGAATGCGTACATCAACCTTAACTTCCCGCTCGCCGCCAACACGGCGGAATGTGCCGTCGCTGAGAAAGCGCAATAGTTTGGCTTGCAGGTAAGGTGACATTTCACCGATTTCATCAAGAAATACAGTGCCGTGATTGGCCAGCTCTAACAGTCCAGGCTTGCCGCCGCGCTGGGCTCCCGTGAATGCGCCTGGCGCGTAGCCAAACAGCTCGCTTTCGGCGAGGCTCTCCGGTAACGCCGCGCAGTTCAGGGCTAGAAATGGTGCATCGCAACGCGCGCTGCTAGTGTGGCAAGCACGCGCCACCAGTTCCTTGCCGGTTCCGGTTTCGCCCTGAATCAATAAGGGGGCATCGAGCGTTGCAACGCGTAACGCACGGGCCTTCAGCGTGCGAATCGGCACGGAGTCGCCAAGCAGCGAATCAAAGCCTTCAGCGTGATCATGGTGCAACGCCGAGAGGCGAGCGCCAATCCGGCTAGGTTCGTACAGCGTGAGCAATGCTCCCGCGAGCTGCAACTGACCTGCGCCCGCCGTTTCACTTATTGGCATGGCATCCAGCAGCAACGCTTGACCGTTTAGGGTGACTTCGCGCAGTGGCAGGCGAAAGTTCTGTTCCAGCAGCTCATGTTGCAGGGCTGGGTTGGCAAATAGATCGCCAAGAGCCAAGCCTTCTGGCTCTTGTTCACAGAGGGCAATCAAGGCAGGGTTGGCCAGCAATACGCGGCCTTGACTGTCGACCGCCAGCACCGGATCGCTCATTGCTGCAAGCAAGGCATCAAGCTGCAAGCGGCGACGTTGGCCGGGGAGAATATCGACGATGGTAACCGCCTGCACTCCGTGAACCTTGAACAAGGCCTCGCGCAACTCATCGAGTACTTCGGGGCTCAATGTCGGTGCGTCGATATAAACGTTGGGCGGCACCATCTCGACCGCATCCAGATTTAGATTGCGCCCACCCAACAGTGCCAGCACTTCCTGGGTGATACCTACGCGGTCGATGAAGGTGACATGGATACGCATGCGGTCAACTAAAACTGGGGACAATAGCTAAGTATGCCCGGTCTGCGCGCTGACGTTAACTGTTGCTGTTATCAGGTTGTTCTGGTGAGAGAAAAAACAATCATTACTTTAAGCGTAATGATTCCATCGTCTAGTTGATTGATAGCCGTCGGCTTGCGCTCCTAATGTGGCACCACGACAGCGCACTACGTGGAGTCAGCATGACAACAATAATATCCCCGCCGCCGAACTGGTCACGTCGCCGGACTGAGAAACAGCGCCGCCTTGAGACAGTCCGTGCACTCGCCGACGGTGTGGTTTTGCCCAGCGATAAAATCGTTGCCGCGCTTGAAGCTTTGATTGCCCCGGGCGATCGCGTGGTGCTTGAAGGCAATAACCAGAAACAGGCCGATTTCCTCTCTCGCTCCTTGGCGAAAGCCAGCCCCGAGCGCCTGCATGACCTGCATATGATTATGCCGAGCGTGAGCCGCGCGGAGCACCTTGATTTATTCGAGCGTGGCATTGCGCGCAAACTGGATTTTTCCTTTGCGGGCCCACAAAGCCTGCGCATCAGCCAATTACTCGAAGATGGTCTGCTCGAAGTCGGTGCGATTCACACCTATATCGAACTCTATTCGCGACTGCTGGTTGACCTGATCCCCAACGTTGCGCTGGTTGCCGGGTTCAAGGCAGATCGTGCCGGTAACATCTACACCGGGCCAAGCACCGAAGACACGCCTGCGCTGGTTGAGCCGACTGCGTTCAGCGATGGCATTGTGATCGTGCAGGTCAATGAGCTGGTTGATGATGTCAGCGAACTGCCGCGCGTTGATATTCCGGGGTCGTGGGTCGACTTTGTGGTGGTGGCTGACAAACCGTTCTATATCGAGCCGCTGTTCACCCGTGACCCACGCCACATCAAGCCGGTGCATGTATTGATGGCGATGATGGCGATTCGCGGCATCTACGAAAAACACAACGTGCAGTCGCTAAACCACGGCATTGGTTTTAACACTGCTGCCATCGAGCTTATTTTGCCAACCTACGGTGAAAAGCTCGGCCTCAAAGGCAAGATTTGCCGCAACTGGACGCTCAACCCACACCCAACGTTAATCCCGGCGATCGAGACCGGTTGGGTCGAAAGCGTGCATTGCTTTGGCACCGAGTTGGGCATGGAAAACTACATCGCCATGCGCCCCGATGTGTTCTTCACCGGGCGAGACGGCTCGATGCGTTCAAACCGGATGATGTGCCAGTTGGCCGGGCAATACGCGGTCGACCTGTTTATTGGCGCCACCTTGCAAGTCGATGGCGACGGTCACTCATCAACCGTTACCCGAGGTCGTCTTGCAGGTTTTGGTGGTGCGCCAAATATGGGGCACGACCCACGCGGGCGACGCCATGCAACCCCAGCTTGGCTAGATATGTGCTCCGACACCGGTGCTCCGGTGACCATGCTTGAACGCGGTAAAAAGCTGGTGGTGCAGATGGTTGAAACCTTCCAGGAAGGCGGCAAACCGACCTTCGTCGAGACTTTAGATGCGGTTGAAGTGGCGCGTAAAAGCGGCATGCCATTAGCGCCGATCATGATTTATGGCGATGACGTGACGCACCTGCTGACCGAGGAAGGTATCGCCTACTTATATAAGGCGCGCTCACTTGAAGAGCGCCAGGCGATGATCGCCGCAGTGGCTGGGGTTACCAGTATTGGGTTGCGCCATGATCCTAAAGATACCTTGCGCATGCGTCAGGAAGGCTTGATTGCTCTGCCTGAAGACTTGGGCATTCGCCGCGCAGACGCCAGCCGTGAGTTGCTCGCAGCCAAGAGTATCGCTGAATTGGTTGAGTGGTCAGGCGGTTTGTACAACCCGCCCGCTAAATTCAGGAGCTGGTGATGACTGCTTTATACGTTAAACAGCCGCGCCTGAGTGTTGCTGAATACCTGGCTGATCTAGCTGTCGATGTGTTGATCGATGAAGCTGATTTGTCACCCAAGCCGGGGCTGGTTGATCGTCGCGACAATGGCGCCCATGACGATTTGCACTTGGGCTTGATGCATTCTTCTGCGTTGTCGTTGTGGCCTGCCTTTAAGCAAATGGCTGAGGCCGCAAGCCAGCAAACTGAGATTAATCAGGCGTTGCGAGAGGCGCTGGGTCGCATCGGTCGTGAAGGCGAGGTTGAAATGCTGCGCGTTACTGGCGGCGTCAATACGCACCGGGGCGCAATCTGGGCACTGGGCTTATTGTGCGCAGCCGCAGCGCTGGATGGTCAAGCGCTGAGTGCCGGTGAAGTCACCTTGCGCGCCGCGCGAATTGCCATGCTCAACGACCGGGCCATGCCCGTCATGGCCGAAAGCCACGGCCAGCAAGTTTGCCGAACCTTCGGCTTGCCCGGTGCCCGAGAACAAGCTCAATTGGGTTTTCCGGCGATCACTCAGCATGGGCTGCCACAGTTGCTGCGCAGCCGTTCAACGCAGGCGGGCGAGCAGAATGCACGGCTGGATGCGTTGCTGGCGATCATGAGTCAACTAACTGATACCTGTGTGCTCTATCGCGCCGGTCTGACTGGTCTCGATTGCATGCAGAACGGAGCACGAGCGGTGCTAGAGGCAGGCGGTTGCGCCAGTCTCGATGGCCGTCGGTTGCTGCGTAATCTCGATAACGACATGTTGAGGCTACGTGCCTCACCCGGCGGGGCTGCTGATTTACTCGCCGCGACTTTATTTCTCGACCGCCTTGCGCCTGCCTTGCACGCGCCGATAGGGAGTGTCTGATTATGCAAACGCTGTCTTTCCAATTCAGTGCCGGGCAACCCGCCCTTGGCCGCGCTCTGGTCGGCTGTGTCGGCTCGGGTGATCTTGAAGTAATGCTTGAACCGGGTACCAGCGGCACGTTGGCAATTGAGGTCGTGACCTCGGTCAATGGCAGCGATGCGCGTTGGCAGCAGCTGTTTCAGCGCATGTTCAGTGAGCAGCAGATGCCTGCGTTAAACATCTCGATCCACGATTTTGGCGCGACTCCAGGGGTTGTGCGCCTGCGTCTGGAACAAGCAATGGAGGCCTTGACTGATGACTGATGCAAATGCAGACAAGATCGCGCGCTTGCTTGAACAGCGCAGTTTTATTGAACTCGGTGCTCGTCAGCGCGCGCGCGCATTGCTCGACGCCGGTAGCTTTCGCGAGCTACTCGATCCATTCGCTCGGGTGACTTCACCTTGGCTGCCCAAACAAGGCATCGTAGTTCAGGCCGATGACGGGGTGATTATCGCTAAAGGCACCATTGACGGTGAGCCTGCTGTGGTCGCGGCAATCGAAGGGGCGTTCCAAGGTGGCAGCCTCGGTGAGGTCGGTGGGGCAAAGATTGCCGGCGCTTTAGAGCTTGCCGCTGAGGATAATCGTAACGGTATCGCCACCCGCGCCTTGCTCTTGCTGGAGACCGGTGGTGTGCGCTTGCAGGAAGCCAATCTGGGACTGGCGGCAATTGCTGAAATTCAGTCTGCAATTGTTGACCTGCGCCAGTACCAGCCGGTCATAGGCTTGGTTGCTGGGCCAGTCGGCTGCTTCGGCGGTATGTCGATTGCGGCGGGTCTTTGCAGTTACCTGTTGGTGACTCAGGAAGCCCGGCTCGGCCTCAATGGCCCGCAGGTCATTGAGCAGGAGGCTGGTCTTGATGAATACGACTCCCGTGACCGACCTTTCATCTGGGGCCTGACCGGCGGTGAGCAACGCAACGCCAGTGGCTTGGTTGACGGTTACGTGGCGGATGATCTTGAGGTTATTCGTGAACAAGTCCGCAGGTTGTTCAAGCAAGGTCGACCTGCGCTTGAGCGCAGCCGCAAGCATGCTTGGTTTCTTCAGCGATTGCAGGCGTTCGATGCTGCACAGCAAATCGATGCCGCAGGTGTTCGCAGCCTCTACCAAGGAGAGCAGTCATGAGTGCAACCACTGAACCGCGTGGCCGTAACTGGTTCGAGTCGCTGGCTGTAAATGCGCAGTTGGTTAGCGGATTACCGGATTCGCTGCTGGTTGCTGACAGCACCTTGAACGGCCAACCTGTGCGCTATTTAGCCGTGGTAGCGGACGCAAATAACCGCTTTCCCCGTGCGCGAAATGGCGAGGTCGGCCTGCTTGAAGGCTGGGGGCTGGCCCAAGCGATTGATCAAGTGATTGAGCAGGACCGCGAACGTGAAGACAAGCGGGCGTTGATCGCCATCGTCGATGTGCCAAGTCAGGCATATGGCCGCCGTGAAGAGGCGCTGGGTATTCACCAGGCGTTGGCGGGTGCGGTCGACAGTTATGCCCGTGCGCGTCTGGCGGGTCATGCAGTTATTGCATTGTTGGTGGGTAAGGCGATGTCCGGTGCGTTTCTGGCGCACGGTTATCAAGCCAACCGTTTGATTGCCCTACGCGACCCAAGCGTGATGGTGCATGCCATGGGCAAGGAGTCTGCCGCGCGCGTGACCTTGCGCAGTGTTGATGAGCTGGAAGCGCTGGCGTCGACCATTGCACCAATGGCTTATGACATTGAGAGCTATGACTCACTTGGCCTGCTTTGGGAAACCTTGAGTGTTGATGACGCCGTTAAGCCACAGGCTGATGATGTCGCACGGGTGCAGGGCTGCCTGAGCAGCGCACTCGATGATATCGCCAACAGTCCGCGGGACTTGCGCAGCAGGCTTGGCGCGACCAACCGCGAAGCTTCATCACGGGTACGCGAGTTATTACGGGCGCAGTGGTGAACGTAAGCGTCACTGCCTGGAGCTGAACACGTGATCAATTGCCTCGATCTACCAACGCAACAGCACTATCTGCCACACGATTTGCTTTGGGGTTTTGCCCCAGAGCATCTGCCGGCAGATGCGCCTGAGTGGGCGGCCGAGGCATTGCGCTTCGAGCCGCCGGTTGTGGTTAGGCGAGCGCCAGCCTCAGCGGGCATGATTGCTGTTGGTTTGCGCGGCAAAACACGTGATCAGCGCTTTGCTTGCTGGATGCCACTCTCGGCAGTGACCCGTTGTGTGCAGCCGGAACAGTTGATTGAGTTGCAAGATCAACGCTATCGCGACTGGCCGCTGTTTAAGGCGCTTGCGCAGCTGGCTGGGTCACTTAATCAGAGTGGCTTGCGCTGGGGGATTACCGGCAGCCTTGGATTTCAGTTGGCCAGCGGTATCGAAGCGATTCATCCCGCCAGCGATCTCGATTTGCTGGTGCGTACAGCGCAGCCGATGTCGCGTTCACAGGCGATGGTTTTACTGGCATTGCTGGATAGCGCCGTCGTGACAGTCGATGCGCAACTGCAATGCCCGACGGGCGCGGTTGCTCTGCGTGAATGGGCAATGAGCAGCTCGAAGGTGCTGCTTAAAACCCAGACTCAAGCGGTGTTGGTCGATGACCCGTGGGCGCCAGAGTTGGCTGTCGCATGAGCAGCATATGGGTTTTTCCTGGCCAAGGTGCGCAGCAACCGGGCATGTTGCACGCGCTGCCAGATTCACCTGAGACACGCTTGTGCGTGAATGAGGCCAGTGCAGTACTTGAACAAGATGCCTTGGCGTTGGACTCACTTGGTGCTCTTGCCGAAACCCGCGCGGTACAGCTGTGCTTACTGATTACCGGGGTGGCTTGTGCGCGGATGTTACTGCAGCGTGGCCATCGCCCTGATTATGTTTCGGGTTTGTCGATTGGCGCATACGCCGCAGCGGTTGTAGCGGGCGCAGTCAGTTTCGCTGATGCGCTGCGCTTAGTCAGCCTGCGCGGTGAACTCATGCAACAGGCGTATCCGCAAGGCTTTGGCATGACCGCTATTTTGGGGTTGGATCTCGGCACAGTTGAAAACTTGCTGGCGCAGGTAAACAGCGCCGAACAGCCGGTGTATCTGGCCAATATCAATGCTGAGGCACAGCAGGTAATAGCGGGCAGCCATAGCGCCATGCTGCAAGTGGCGGCGCTGGCGAAAAAATCCGGAGCGGCTTGTGCTAAACGTCTGGCGGTGAGCGTGCCCTCGCATTGCTCGTTGCTTGAGAGCCCTGCGGCGACACTCGCTGAGGCATTTGCTCAGGTCAGTGTAAGTCCTGCGCAAGTGCGATATTTAAGCAGCAGTAGTGCACGTTTACTCAACAAACCGGAACAACTGCGCGATGACCTGGCGAACAATATGTGCCGCGTCGTCGATTGGCATAACACGTTGCGCACGGCTTATGAACGCGGTGTTAGGTTGCACCTCGAACTGCCTCCTGGGGCTGTGTTGACGGGCTTGGCCCGGCGCGTGTTTGAACCCGGGCAAGCCATCGCCTTTCAGGGCGCTCGGCTCGATACCTTGGACGCCATGTTGCGTCAGGAGGCGAGCCGCGACTCTTGAACTGAGCTGTACCGCTTGATCGTTACGAAGGACAAAAACAACAACTTCGAACTGTTTCTTGAGGATAAAAATAATGATTATTTATGGTGTGGCGTTTCTTGCGTTCTGCACCCTGGTTGGTATCACCATCGGTGAGCTACTGGGGAAGTTGATTGGTGTGCCGGCCAACGTTGGCGGCGTCGGTATTGCCATGATGTTGCTGATTTTTCTCGGCGGCTATCTAAAAAAGCGCGGCTATCTGATTCCTAAATCAGAACAGGGCGTCGAGTTCTGGAGCGCAATCTATATCCCTATCGTGGTGGCAATGGCTGCCCAGCAAAATGTCTTTGGCGCGCTTAGCGGCGGGCCAATGGCGATTCTTGCTGGCGTGGCGGCGGTGGTTGTGGCCTTTGCTCTGGTCCCGGTTTTAGACCGGATGGGCCAAAAAAAGCCTGATGCGCCAACTGAGCCTGACGTAAACCCTTTGCCTAAACTGCCACGGTGATAGCTATGTACGAGAGTATTCTGAAAGTATTCACCGCTTACAGCTTGATCGCCGGTTTTGCCATTATCGGTATTACAATGTGGTTGTCGTATTGGCTGTCTGACAAGCTGACCAATGGCCGGCTGCACGGCTCTGCAATCGCTATTCTTCTGGGGCTGGTTTTAGCCTATGTCGGTGGCGCTATGACCGGTGGCAGTAAAGGTTTGGTCGATATCCCGCTGCTATCCGGAATCGGTATTCTGGGCGGCGCCATGCTGCGTGACTTTGCCATTGTCGCCACTGGTTACGGGGTCAATGTTGAAGAGCTAAAACGTGCGGGGCTGGTTGGCGTACTGGCGTTGTTCGTGGGGATCGGTTCATCCTTTGTCGCGGGCGTCGGTGTCGCGATGGCATTCGGCTATACCGATGCGGTAAGCCTGACCACTATTGGCACGGGTGCCGTGACCTATATTGTTGGTCCAGTGACGGGTGCCGCGATTGGTGCAAGCTCAGAGGTCATGGCGCTGTCGATTGGTGCGGGTCTGGTCAAAGCTATTCTGGTGATGATCGCCACGCCCTTTGTTGCGCCATACATCGGCCTGAACAATCCACGCAGCGCAGTGATCTTTGGTGGCCTGATTGGCACATCGAGCGGAGTGGCTGGCGGATTGGCCGCGACAGATCCTAAGCTGGTGCCTTACGGTTGCTTGACTGCAGCTTTCTACACGGCGCTAGGCTGTTTGCTAGGCCCATCGCTGCTGTTCCTGATCATGCGTGGCCTGATGGGCTGAAACTGATCGAAGCCGAAGCTGTGCTTTACCCCGCCTGAGCAACAGTATTGCTCAGGCGGGGTTGTTGATACTGTACATCCGACACTCCGCCAATAACGCCAACAGATTAGGATCACGCTCTTTGGCTTTGAGGAAGACCACGCCAATGTGCTGCTGCATATGGTACTTGGCCTGCAAGGGGATGAGCTTGATCCGGTTTTCATAAACTGCCGCAATTCGACCGGGGAGCAGGGCGTAACCCACCCCGGAACTGACCATGCTTAACAAGGTGAAAATATCATTCACCTGCATCGCAATCTTCGGTTCAAACCCCGCTTGGCGAAACACCTGCACGCCATCTTGATGTGTGGCGAAACCGTGGGTCAGGGTAATAAAAGTCGACTCTTTGAGAGCCGCCAAATCAACTTCAGTTTGCTGGGCAAAGGGTGAGTCGGTTGGTACTGCGAGAAAAATATCATCCGAAAACAACGGCAGTTGCTCGCAATCCTGATCATTGATGTGCTCGTTCAGAGCCACCAAAATTGCATCCACTTCGAGATTCTTCAATTTAAACATCAGGTCGACATTTGAACCAAGAATCAGGTCGATATTCAGCTCGCTGCGCCGCAGCTTTAGCCCCATGATCAACTGGGGAACGGTTTTCACCGTGAGTGAATACAGCGAGCCGAGCTTGAATCGCTCCGCAGAAAAGCCCGCCGCTTCACGGGTTAAGCGAACCGTATCGAGTACATCCTGAATCAGCTTTTGGGCACGATCCTCAAGCAGATAAGCACTTTCCAGCGGGATCAGGTTGCGCCCTTCGTGCTTGAACAGCGGGCAACGCAGCGCACTCTCAAGCGAATGAATCGCCCGATGTACGCTCACATTGCTGGTCTGCAGTTCTGCCGCTGCGCGACTGAGGTTGCCACTGCGCATGAACGCGAGAAACGTTTCAAGCTTCTTCAGCGTGAAGTCTTCATCAATCTGCATGCGTCAGTGCCTGGAAAGTTAAGAGGCCAGCGCTGCGCTGGTGGGGCGCTGCTGAGCTTAACCGCAGGTGATGCGGTCGATAATTTCAGCTTCGTCGGTATCGATGTTCAAACGAGATGACTTGTAATCCATGGTCATTGGGTCGGTTGGGCCCAAGACTCGAACGCTTTTAGCGCCGGCTTTTTCTTTGATTTGTTTGCTTAACGCCGGAGTGACTCGCTGCCCCAGCATGTCTTGGACAGCTTCGGCGTTGCACTTGTCCTTGAAGCGATCAGACGCAACTGCCGCGGCTGTATCCGACGCGGTGTCTGAGCTGCCACCGTCCATTGAGCTACAGGCGCTTAGTGATGCAATTAGAGCCAAGCCAGCGAGATGTTTTAGTTGCATGTAGGTGTCCTCTGAACGGGTGATAACGGCACAGCCTGTGCAAAATTGGCGCGCTTGGCAAGCGCAAAGCGACGATCCAAGGCTGTCGGCGGTGTGCAAGCATAACGATACCGGCGACTGTGACCAAGCCTGCAAGCCTGCGAATTGAGTTTAAAACTTGTCTTTGGTCAAACCATTCAAGGGTCAGCGCTGACATCGGGTTGCTATTCGTTGCGGCTGGATCGAGGCACAGCATGCCGATAAACGGTGCTGCACAAGCGTGGCCAAACCAGAGCCATTCCCCAACCCAACACATAATTGGCCTGATGCAACATGGCATACGGATGGGCTAGAGTAGCGTTTTTTAATGTTCAGGCTGGCTGTAATAACACGGTCTTTAGCCTTGTCACGACGTCTATCGACTGTCTGCCAGAAACGCGACAGCTGTTTTGAGGTCGAACATTGACTTAGCTAGACTGTGCAGCTATCCGCGCCTTCCGGCTCGACAAATATAGCGATGCCTTCTGACGCTCCCAAAACCAAGGTGGTTGTGTGCAACCAGTTATCTCGATACAGCAGTTGAGCAAGGTTTATGCCTCGGGCCACCCGGCGTTGACCTCCATCAATCTTGATATCAAAAAAGGTGAGATTTTCGCTTTGCTTGGCCCCAACGGTGCAGGCAAAACCACCCTGATCAGCATCATCTGCGGCATCGTCAATCCTGGCACAGGCAAGGTTCTGGTCGAAGGCCACGACATTATCTCCGACTATCGTGCAGCGCGGGCCAAGATTGGCTTGGTGCCACAGGAGTTGTTCAACGAAGGCTTTGAAAGTGTGTTGGCCACGGTTAAGTTCACCCGGGGTTTATTTGGTAAACCGGCCAATCCTGCTTATCTCGAACAGCTGCTGCGTGATTTGTCGCTGTGGGATAAAAAGGATGCGCGCATTTTTGAGTTGTCCGGCGGCATGAAGCGCCGTGTGATGATCGCCAAAGCCTTGTCCCATGAACCTCAGATTCTGTTTCTCGACGAGCCAACAGCCGGTGTCGATGTCGAACTGCGCCGTGACATGTGGAATATGGTGCGTGGCCTTCGCGAGCGCGGCGTAACCATCATTCTGACCACTCATTACATCGAAGAAGCCGAGGAAATGGCTGATCGCATTGGGGTTATCAGCAAGGGTGAAATCATTCTGGTTGAAGATAAAGCTGCGCTTATGCACAAGCTTGGTAAGAAACAGCTGACCTTGCACCTGCAGCAGCCGTTGACCAGCATTCCAGATGCTCTCGCCAGTTACCCGCTGGAATTGGCAGACTCCGGCCATGCGCTGGTGTTTACCTTTGATGCCCAACGTGAACACACCGGTATTGCCGAGCTGCTCAAAGACTTGGCGCAGCAAGGCATCGACTTCAAAGACCTGCAGTCGAGCCAGAGTTCGCTTGAAGAAATCTTCGTAAACTTGGTGAGGAACCGCGCATGAATTTCTATGCGATTCGCGCCATTTATCTGTTTGAGCTTGCGCGTACCTGGCGCACGTTGCTGCAAAGCATTGCCACGCCGGTGATCACGACTTCACTGTATTTCGTGGTGTTTGGCTCGGCGATTGGTTCGAGCATGACTCAGGTTCATGGCGTGAGTTATGGGGCGTTTATCATCCCTGGCTTGATCATGCTGGCGCTGCTCACCGAGAGCATTTCCAACGCCTCGTTTGGTATTTATATGCCGAAGTATTCAGGGACTATTTACGAGATACTTTCTGCTCCGGTCTCTTACCTTGAAATCCTTATCGGCTATGTTGGCGCTGCGGCGACCAAGTCCATCATTCTGGGGTTGATCATCTTGCTGACGGCGCGGCTGTTCGTCGACTTTGAGATTCTTCATCCATTCTGGATGGTGGCCTTCTTAATCCTCACTGCCGTGACCTTCAGCTTGTTCGGTTTTATTATCGGGGTCTGGGCGGATGGCTGGGAAAAACTGCAAATCGTCCCCGCGCTGATCGTCACGCCGCTGACTTTCCTTGGCGGTAGTTTTTATTCGATCAGCATGCTGCCGCCAGTTTGGCAGACGGTCACACTGTTCAACCCAGTGGTGTATCTGATCAGCGCATTTCGTTGGAGTTTTTATGGAGTGTCCGACGTTAGTGTTGGTATCAGTCTGGGCATGATTCTGGGCTTCTTGGCGCTGTGCATCGGCGCTGTTGCCTGGATATTCAAAAGCGGTTATCGACTTAAAAGCTAAGACAGTCACTGTGGGTTACTGGAGGAGCTGCGATTGGACACGCCTCAGGCGCTGAACCAGCAACTGGAAGTGCTTTATCGCACTGAGTCGCGGCGCGTCTTGGCCACCTTGATTCGCCTGCTCGGTGATTTCGATCTGGCCGAAGAAGCATTGCATGAGGCGTTTCGTGCGGCGCTTGAGCAGTGGCAAACTCAAGGTGTACCGGCTAATCCACGGGCCTGGCTGGTGTCTGCGGGACGTTTTAAAGCCATTGATGGATTGCGCCGCAATGCCCGCTTTGAACCGCTTGGTGAGCCCGATGAGGCAGCCGCCGATGCGCCTGCTCTGGATGACTTTGAAAGCGTCGAGGATGACCGCCTGCGTTTGATCTTTACCTGCTGTCACCCGGCGCTATCAGAAGATGCCCAGGTTGCTTTGACCTTGCGTGAGATATGCGACCTTGGCAGCGAGGACATCGCCAAAGCATTTCTCACGACTCCCAGCACAATCGCGCAACGTATCGTGCGCGCTAAAGCCAAGATTCGTGATGCCGGAATCCCTTACGAGGTACCAACCAGAGGTGAACTTCCACAGCGCTTGGCAACGGTGTTGCGGGTTATCTACTTGGTGTTTAACGAAGGCTATTTTGCCAGCTCAGGCGAGTCAGTCATTCGCAGCCAACTCTCGACGGAGGCTATTCGGTTGGGGCGATTGCTGCTTGAGCTTTTGCCAGAGCCGTCAGTAAAAGGCTTGTTGGCGTTAATGTTGCTGCATGAGTCGCGCCGCCCTGCGCGGATTTCGGCAGACGGGCAGGCGGTGTTACTTGAGGAGCAAGATCGCAGCCTGTGGTCGCCTGCACATATTGAAGAAGGTCAAACGCTGGTCCTGCAGGCTCTGCAGCAGGGCGGTTACGATAACTACAACGTACAGGCTGCGATTGCCGCCGTGCATGCCGAGGCTACGACTGCGGCAGAGACAGACTGGTCGCAGATTGTCGGACTTTATGATGTGCTGCTGCGCTTACAACCTTCGCCGGTGATTGAGCTAAATCGGGCTGTCGCGGTATCAATGTGCGATGGCCCGACAGCAGGACTCAGCATTATCAATGCCTTGCTAGAGGGCGGCGAGCTTGCGCGCTATCACCTTGCACAGATGGCTAAAGCCGATTGCTTGCGGCGTCTGGATCAGCGAGCTGCGGCGCGGGCGGCTTACCTCGAAGCGCTGAAACTGGCCGGGCAAAGTCCTGATCGCTTGATGATTGAGCGGCGTTTAAGTGAGCTGGAAGATTAAGCTGACCCGCCAGTAACCCTTGGTCTATTGGCTGAGTAAAACCCCTGTCTGCGATGTGAAAAGTGCGTAGAATCCGCCCCTTTTTCCGCAACAGGAGTGCTCAATGAGTTTTAATCTAGCGAACAAACCCGCTGAAGAGCGTAATGCTGGAGAGGCTGAAAAGGCGCGTTTGTTTGAGTTGTGGCAGCAAAATCTACAGCGTTCAAAAGTCGATGCCGCGCGCTTGTTTGGTGAGAAGAGCAAGCGCAAAGGCAAGTGGGAAGAGTGGATGCGTGAGCAGGTTGCGCAACTCACACCGCCGGAATACGCGAGTATGGTTCTGCGTGAAGTGCGTCGTTTAGCTAATTAAGCGCTAAACACTCGGGTATAAAAAAGCCCTGCCAAGTGCGGGGCTTTTGCTGCGTCAGCTATTTCACCTCATCCGTCAGGGTCTTGTTGCGCCAGCCTGCACCGCCCGGCAGTACCAGGTTGAGCAAAATCGCGATGATCCCGCAGAGCGAAATGCCTTTGAGGCTGACATCGCCAGCACCAATGACCATGCCGCCAATGCCGAAGACCAGGGTGACCGCGACAATCACCAGGTTGCGCGCCTCGGAGAGGTCAACCTGATGACGGATCAGGGTATTCAAACCGACCACTGCGATTGAGCCGAACAACAGGCAAAGAATCCCGCCCATCACCGGTACCGGAATACTTTGCAGTACAGCGCCGAACTTGCCAATGAATGCCAAAGCCATGGCAATTACCGCCGCCCAGAGCATGACTTTGGGGTTGAAGTTCTTGGTCAGCATGACCGCGCCCGTCACTTCCGAATAGGTCGTATTCGGCGGACCACCGAGCAAGCCTGCGGCAGAGGTTGCCAAGCCGTCACCGAGCAGCGTGCGGTGTAAGCCGGGTTTTTTCAGGTAGTTCTTGCCGGTGACTGTGCCGATTGCCAGTACGTCGCCAATATGTTCAATCGCTGGCGCAATGGCCACCGGCAACATGAACAGTATTGCGTTCCAGTTCAGCTCAGGCGCTACAAAGTTGGGAACAGCCAGCCACGGGGCGGCTGCAATCGGTGCAAACTCAACCACGCCAAATGCCCAGGCCAGGCTGTAGCCGACCGCTACACCAAGCAAAATAGGGATCAGCTTGAATATGCCTTTACCGACGACTGCCACGATTAATGTGGTGATCAGCGCCGGTAGCGAAATCATCAGCGCAATGTCGTAAGGCACCAGTTGTGCGCTGGCATCACCCGCTTTACCCATGGCCATGTTGGCGGCAACTGGCGCCAGGCCCAGGCCGATCGACATGATTACCGGGCCAATGACCACTGGCGGTAGTAAACGGTCGATAAATCCGGTGCCATTGATCCGGACGGCGCCAGCCAGCAGCATGTAAACCACGCCAGCAGCGACTAAACCGCCGAGCGTGGCGGGCAGGCCGAAGTCTGCTTTAGCGGCAAGAATAGGGGCAATAAAGGCAAACGACGAGGCGAGAAACACCGGTACCTGATTTTTCGTCACCAGCTGGAAAATCAATGTGCCAAGGCCTGCTGTAAACAGCGCGACATTGGGGTCCATTCCGGTAATCAACGGCATCAGTACCAATGCGCCGAATGCTACGAACAACATTTGTGAACCGGCCAACGCCTGACGCCATGTGGCGTCTTGCACTCGGTCTTGCATGCTTAGGCGTCCTTTTGCTTGGTGCCAAAAATTTTGTCACCGGCATCGCCCAGCCCGGGGATGATATAGCCATGTTCGTTGAGGCGTTCATCAATCGATGCGGTGTAAATTGCCACGTCTGGGTGGGCATCGTTGACCACTTTGATCCCTTCGGGCGCGGCAACCAGCACCATGGCGCGGATTTCCTTGCAGCCAGCTTTTTTCAGCAGGTCTATGGTTGCGACCATCGAGCCGCCGGTCGCCAGCATCGGGTCGATAATCATTGCCAGGCGTTCATCAATTTCCGGGACCAACTTTTCCAAGTAGGTATGCGCTTGTAGAGTTTCTTCATTGCGCGCAACACCGACGGCGCTGACCTTGGCGCCCGGAATCAAACTAAGGACGCCTTCCAGCATGCCAATCCCTGCGCGCAAAATAGGCACCACCGTGATCTTCTTGCCGGAGATCTTTTCTACTTGTACCGGGCCACACCAACCGGCGATCTCATAGGTTTCCAGTGGCAGGTCTTTAGTTGCTTCGTAAGTCAGCAGGGCACCGACCTCTTGAGCCAATTCGCGGAAGTTCTTGGTGCTGATATCAGCGCGACGCATCAGGCCGATTTTGTGGCGAATCAGCGGGTGGCGAATCTCTTGAATTGGCATGTGTTAGGGCTCTCCGACTGAGCTGGCAAAAAAACTGGCTTAGATTAAAGCATTGTGCGCAATAAAGGGCGGCGCTGTGTTCACTGATGTCGCCTAAGTTAAGATTGGTTTTGTTGATCTATGCCAATTATTATCTGGATTGCTGAAATATTGCGCATAAATGGCGCTCGTTCGTCTGTGAAGGCTTGCTCCCCGGCAGACAGATGCGTACCTTTGCCGACTTTTATTTTGACGCACCGATCAGGTTTTCGTGTTGCGCTAACCCAAGAGGAACGAACATGTCTGCTGATCTCGCGCACATCCGCCAGGTAATGGCTGAAGCTGATTGTCTGTACACCGACGAACAGGTTGAAGCCGCCATCTGCAAGATGGCTGAAGTTATCAACGCCGAGATGGCGGATACCAATCCTGTAGTTTTCTGTGTCATGAACGGTGGGCTGATCTTCTCCGGTAAGCTGTTGCCGAAGCTGAGCTTCCCGCTGGAGCTGTCTTATTTGCACGCCACCCGTTATCGCAACGAGACCAGCGGCGGCGACCTGTTCTGGAAGGCCAAGCCCGAGGTTTCGTTTATTGACCGCGATGTCCTGATCATTGATGACATTCTCGACGAAGGTCACACCCTCGGCGCAATCATCGATTTCTGCCACCACGCGGGTGCTCGCGCAGTGCATACAGCTGTGCTGGTTGATAAAGATCATGACCGCAAGGCGCGCCCGGACCTGAAAGCCGATTATGTTGGCTTGCCCTGCATTGATCGCTACATTTTTGGTTACGGCATGGATTACAAAGGTTACTGGCGCAACGCTGCAGGCATTTTTGCCGTTAAAGGCATGTAAGCCTGTGCGCGGCCCTGAATTTCTCGATCAAGCCCTGTTCTCTGACTTGGCTGCCAAGGCTGCGCAGAATCCACGCCAGCGCCAGCATCACAATTTCCATGAAATGCAGGAACCCTGTCATCGCATGGCAATTGGCTTGCAGCCGGATACCTACATCCCGCCGCATCGCCACCTTTCTGCCGACAAGGCTGAAGCGTTGCTGGTGGTAAAGGGACGCTTGGGGTTGCTGATTTTTGATCAGGACGGCGCAGTGCAGGCCAAGCGTATCCTTGCGGCGGGCTCTGATTGTGTTGGTGTTGATCTACCGCCAGGGATCTTCCACGCCTTGGTTGTGCTTGAGGCCGACAGTATTCTGTTTGAGTGCAAGGCCGGGCCGTATTTGCCGATTGGCGAGGGCGAGCACGCCAGTTGGGCGCCGCAAGAGGGGAGCCCGCAGGTGGCCGAGTATCTGAGTTGGATGCGCGCGCAGTTTGACGCAATCGACTGAGCGTTGAGCACAATGGGTGCGCGGGGTACACTTGCCGGCCCGTGTAGCCCGGTTTAGCTGGAGTCAGTGATGCGTAAAGACAAGAAACAAGTGATTGGTGAAGAGATTGGTGATGAGCCGATCAAGTTGTTCCTCGATGTCGAGCCCGCTGATGACACGCCGCCGTCGTTGCACAAGCTGGTTAAAGCCTATCGCGGTCTGCGTTTCGATGACTTTGAGCGCTTCCTCGGCTTTTTCGTCACCGCAGGCTATGACGTCAACGCTAAAGATGCTGACGGCAACGACTTTGTTGCCTTGATTCAGGATCAGCGTAATGCACAGCCCTATATTGAGCTGATCAAGTCAGCCGCACACTAGCTGACTGCGTAAATTAAATAATGAATAGAAAACCCGCTTACGTTAGCGGGTTTTTTGTATCAGTTTTATAACCTTAAATCAGGGTTAAAGGACGCCCGCCTTTTTCCATGACAAGTAACGGCTAACCAACTCTGGCCCCAGCTCGCTAGGGCGTGCATCAAGCACTGGAACATTGTTTGCCACTAGACGCTCGTGCAGTGTGTCGCGGGCATTTAGGTAGTCGACGGTTGCGCAGTAGGCGAGTGCCGAGTCGAGATTTTGCACGGGTGCTTGGCGTAGTGTATCCAGCACTTCTTCGCGCAAGCTGGCGATCAATACACGATGCTGACGACTCAGGCGTTTAACGGCGCTAAGCAGTTCCTGGTCGTCTTCATCGCGCAGGTTAGTGACGATCACCACCAGTGCCCGCCGCCGTTGGCGGCTGAGCAGTGCATCAGTCGCCGCCGTATAGTCCGCAGGCAATTGGGTGCTTTTAAGATCATACACGCTGTTAAGCAATACATTCAGCTGCGCAGCGCCTTTGACGGGTGCAAGGTAGCGGCTTTGTTCACTGGCAAAGGTGCTCAAGCCTACGGCGTCGCCTTGGCGCAATGCGATGTAACTCAACAGCAGGCTGGCGTTTAGCGCATGATCGAAATGGGAAAGCTCGCCATCCTGGCTGCGCATGCGTCGGCCGCAGTCGAGCATGAACACAATCTGCTGGTCTCGTTCATCCTGATACTCACGGGCAATCGGCGTGCGTTTGCGAGCAGTGGCTTTCCAGTCGATCTGACGTAACGAGTCGCCATCGCGAAACTCACGCAGTTGATGAAACTCCATGCCTAAGCCGCGTCGCTGATGCTGACGAACACCCATCTGGCTGAGCCAGTCATCAACCGCCAGTAACTGGGCGCCGTAGAGTCGGGCAAAGTCAGGGTAAACCCGGGTTTCGTCAGCGACATTCAGTACCCGCCGAGCACACCACAGGCCTAATCGGCTTGGCAGGCTGATCTCTGCCCGTGGAAAGCTGAAGTGGCCGCGCACCAGTGGCCGCACGCGGTAGCTGAACTGGGTTTGTTCCCCTGGCCGTAACGCCACTCGCTGTGGCAGGTGTTCGCTGGCCATTTCATGGGCGCAGTGGTCGAATACCTGCACTTCAGTGTGTTGCGTGTAACCGTGGTGCAGGGTCAGTTGCACATCGCTCCAGCGCCCCAGTGGGAGCTGGCCGGGTAAGTTGCGTTCGAGGCGCGGCGAGGGTGTCTTGTGCAGCAGCCAGGCATCAACCAGTGCTGCCCCGCCCAGCAGTAACAGCAGCCCCCACCAGAGCGAATTGATGACCTCGGGCAGTTCTATTGCCAATGCATCCAAGGCGCCGAGCAGAACTGCGCAGAGCAACAGAGCGGCCACGGCGATGAGCAGGCGGCGGGCCGGTTTCATCGCGCAGCTTGCTCGTGGTTTGAGGTTACTGTGGTCATAGACGTGGCGCCGGCACTTGATCGAGAAGCTGTTGCAGCACTTGGTCAATCGACAGACCTTCGATATCCAGCTCAGGTGACAGGCGTACTCGGTGACGCAGCACCGCCAGGGCGCAGCCTTTTATGTCATCCGGGATGACGAAATCACCACCACGTAATAACGCACGGGCACGGCTGCCACGCACCAATGCAATTGAGGCGCGCGGGCCAGCGCCGATTGCGAATCCAGGCCAGTTGCGCGTAGCGCGAGCCAGGCGCACGGCATAGTCGAGAACCTGTTCGTCAACCGGCAAGTCGCTGGCGATTTTCTGCAGCGCTTGTACGTCTTTGGCTTGCAGCAGGGTGCGCAGCGGGGCGACTTCAAGCATGTCGGCTTTGCTGGAGCGAGTCACCTGACGGACCATGAGCATTTCTTCATCCTGCTGCGGATAATCCATACGCAGCTTGAGCATGAAACGATCAAGTTCGGCCTCGGGCAGCGGGTAAGTGCCTTCTTGTTCAATCGGATTCTGCGTGGCCAACACCATAAATGGCAACGGTACAGACAGCGCCCGGCCTTCAAGAGTGACTTGGCGTTCTTGCATCACTTCAAGCAGCGCTGCCTGAGTCTTGGCCGGTGCACGGTTAATTTCATCGGCCAGCAATAAATTGGTGAACACCGGGCCTTTGCGCAGTTTGAACTGCTCGCTTTGCAGGTCGTATACCGCATGCCCGGTGACATCGCTGGGCATTAAGTCCGGGGTGAATTGAATACGCGAAAACTCGCCGCCAAAGCATTTGGCCAGCGCGCGTACCAATAGAGTCTTGCCGAGGCCCGGTACACCTTCAATCAACACATGGCCGCCAGCAATCAGCGCGGTCAACACATCGTCAATTACCCGAGCTTGGCCGATCAAGGCTTTTTGCAACTCCAGGCGCAGCGCTTGAGCCAGTTGGCTGGCGCGCTGACGTTGTTGCGCCGTATTCGCGACCGAAGTCGCCGGAGCTGAGCTGGCAGGTGCGGCTGGGTTGGCGCTTGACTGGTCGGGAGTGTGTTCGCTCATAAGGCATTCCTGAGAGTTTGCAGGTGGGCAACCTGACGGGTGAATTCGGTGGCGGTTAACCGCTGTTGCGGGACTGGTCGCATGGCTTTGCCTATCGCGCCAGTGCTGAGGCGCGTCAGGCGGCTGAGGACTAACCATTGATCAGCGACTGGCAAACGTTCAAAGCCTGGGTGACGCTTGCGTGCGCGGCGTTGAATATCCAGTTGCAAGCCTTGTAGCAGTGTTTGTTGGCCATTGCGCCTGAGGTTGAAGTCAGCGCTGGCGCGGATGTGTTCTTGTAGCTGTCTGCGGCTGAAACTCGCCGGTAATTGCAATGGACCTTGACGCATGCCGACGCTCCAGAGCGTCAGAGCAAGGAGCAACCCAAGGGCCAATAGCGCTTGTGGGAAATACTTCCAGAGCAAACTCAGCAAATCGTCATGGTCGGCGCGAAAGAGCAGGGTGACATCGGTTTCCTGAGTCAGGTACCAGAGTAGCCAAGCGTTATCGTACTTGGCGATTTTGTCGTTTTGCCAGGCCCAGCTATCGGTTAAAACGGTGATTAACCCATCACCGTGATAGAGCTGGAGCATATGGGTTGATTGAGCGCTATTGGCCCAGGCCGTGGCGATGTTTTTCGCGTCGTAAAGGTGAAAGTCAGTGTCGAAACTGATGTAGGCGGGTGCATCTTCATTTTCGAGATAGAGCTTTGTTAGCTTGGGGTAAGCGTCTTGCTCATCGTCAATCACCGGTGCGGCTTCAGGCTGATCGGGCTCGCCTTGCGATAACTGTTCCAATTGCGAATAGCTTTCTGGTTCAGGCTCTGCTGCTGTCTGATCTGCGTCGTGGCTGGTTTCAGTCGGGGCCGAATCAGGACTTTTGGACGCCTTTTCAAGGGCGTCTAAATCATCACTGTCGAGTTGCTGAATCCCCAGTCTGTCGAGCAGCAAATCACCACTCTTGCCTTTCTTTTCGTCCCATAAGCGCTCTGCGACAAATATCAGGTGTCCGCCTTTGGCTGACCAGTCGAGCAGTCGCTGGGTTTGCTGAGGTGTGACTTTTTCCCGATCGCCCAACAGTAATAAGGTGTGGCCAGTGCTCGGTAACTGCGCCAGCTTGGCCAAGCTATCAGCTGTTTCGACTTTGACGCCTTGGTCGCGCAAAAAAGCCTGCGCCGCGAAGTAAGGATTCGCTTTAACTTCAGGGGCGGCGCCGTGGTCGATAACGGTTTCATAGGATTCGGCTCGCCCCAGCAAATAGCTGGCAAGCAAACCAAGGGCAAGAATAATCAGTGCGCCAATGATAAAGCCGTTACGTCGGCTCATGCCGCAGCCTCCGGCTCAAACAGCTGGCGCCAGTTGTTGCACAGTGATGCTTTGGCAGAGGCCGGTGGCAGCTTGTGTCCATAGGCTAGATTTTGCCAATGATGAGTCAGCGTTGAGCTGAATCGATCAAGCTCTGGTTGCTCAAGGCTTTCAACCAGTTGCAAGACTTCGTGCTCGGTGTGGGCGCTTTTCAGACCCAGTCGGTAATCATGCAGCAAGCGGCTGAGCAGGGCACGGTAGAGCAGGCCCAAGGCTGCGCGTGGCTCACGATCCCAAAGCTGGCTAACTTCGCTACAAATATCATCCGGCAGACTTTCAGGGGCGACTTCCAAACCGAACATCTGGCTCGGCGGCGCACTTTTAGTGCGCTGGGGTAAAGTAAAGCGCCCGGTGAAGGTATTTAACCAATCCCGGTAGCGCCACACTATCCAGGCGATAAGGGCGAATAGAGCCGCCCAGAGCAGGGCGGCGAAGATTTGAGCCAAGGTCTCCATCGACTTCCAGAGCTCAGCCAGTTTGCCCAAACCTGAAATCAGCGACTCAAGGAAATCGGTGTCTGGCTTGGCTGGTTTTTCGCTATCTCGCAGGCGCCAGCGGGTTACCGTTTCCGGGTTTTTGAACGGCGGCTTATCAAGTAGTTGGCTGATACTTTGTTGCGCCGCCTGGCTGCTCAAGGCTTGTTTTTGCAAGCGCTCGGCTTGTGGTCCAAGCGGGTCTTGCTCGGCTGGTGGACGAGCCGTCGCAGAGCTGTTTGGTGCTGCGGCATCTGCTGCGGCCATTGCCGTGTTTGGTAGTTGGCTGAACAGCAGGCCTACAGCTAGCAGCGCGGCATAGGCAACACCTGTTAAGCGTTGCCGCAATTGGCGAAATGCCAGTTCAATGTCCCATGCTTCCAGTGTGGTGCGGCGGTTCAAGTACAGGCTGAATCCACATGCCACATACACTGGTTCCCAGACAATCAGAAGCAAGGCGTAGAGCCCGTTGGACAAATGCTCCAGCCACATCCAGTCGTTTTGCTCGGGGGCAATCAGGCTTTGCCAGCTCCAGTCCAGTTCCAGTTGTTGCGGCAGCATTAAGTAGAACAAGGCAGCCAAGCCAAGACTCAGGGCAAACTCAACGTGCACGCCGACGACTGTCAGCCAGGTCGCGCCACCTGCATTTTTTTGCCCGAGGACGGTCAGGCGCTGGCTGCGAGCGGCGCCTGAAAGTCCTTCCAGTTGCATGACTGGCATATCAAAACTGCGCGTAGTGCTGATACGTCGCCAGGTCAGGCTGGCCAATAGCTGTGGTTTTAACAGTCGCGGATAGGCTTTGAGCGCTTGCCTTAGTGTCGGTGTATTGCCAAACAGGCTGTTGGACAAGATATACAACGGCAAGCGTTCATAGGCTGGTTTCAGCCACCAGAACACCAGTATGGCAATGCTTGGATAGTCCCAGAAAATCAGGCAAAGCAGGGCGAATATCGGCAGGGTAACCAGCGCCCAACTGGCCATCAGCAATCCTGCATGTCGGCGCGCGAGTAGTACGCCGAGATCAAGTGCTTCCCAGCCACTGCGTGGACGAATTGCGACGTTAACTTCAGTCAGACGCATGAGCACCTCGCCCGGCAAGGATCAGATAGCTCAGCACCAATGCCCAGAGTAAAGCGCCCACGGCGTACTTAACATGCGGCGTGGCGAAGGTCATTGATGACCAGTACGCCTCGATAAAGGCTGCAAGTAACAAAAACACCACAACACCAGCAACCAAACGAATGCTATCTGCTGCGGCTAAGCGTAAGGCTTCGGTGCGGGGCAAGCGGCCTGGGGCAAGTAATGCCCAGCCCAGCTTCAAGCCTGCAGCGCCAGCAAGCGCGATGGCGGTAAGCTCGAAAGCGCCGTGACCGATAACGAAGGACCAGAAGGTTTCGCTATAGCCAATTTGCGTCAGGTGACCAGCTACTGCGCCGATCATCACCCCGTTGAACAGGAGAAAGAACAAACTGCCGAGCCCGAATAACAAGCCGCTGGCGAATGTCTGAAAGGCAATGCCGATGTTGTTCATGATGTAGAAGCCAAACATCATCCAGTCGTCCCCAGAGCCGCGCTCACTGAAGCGGCCCAGGCGTCTGGCATCCGGGTCATACATGCTTTCCATGCTTGCGACTTGTTGTGGGTCGACCACGCTGTAAACAAGATGGGGAAACCAGTAGACCAGTAGCCCCATGATTATCAAGCTGCCAAAGAACAACAGACTGGCGGCCAGTACAAAGCGCCATTGCGCGCGAACCAAGCGTGGAAAACCACTGAGCAGGAAACTTACTAGCTGGGCGCCAATAGTGCTGCGGTGGCGATAGAGTTGTTGGTGGCCGCGCAAGGCTAATTGCTGCAACTGTTCAATTAAGTGGTTGCTGTAGCCTCGGGCCTGGGCCAACGAGAGCTGTTGGCAGACGCGTCGGTAATCAGCCGCAAAGCCCTTGCTGTGCGACGCATCGGTTTTACCGGTTTTCTCCAGGCCATCTAACTTGCTGGCGAATGCTTTCCAGCTGGCTTGGTGATGGCTCTCGAATTGACTCTGCTTCATCGAGGCCCCACAAGACTGTGGGCAATGCCATTAATAGTTTGTTCAGCTTGTTCGGTCGGCACCTGCAGTGGTACCGCGATTATGTTGGCCAGTTCAACGCGGCGTTCCTGCGACAGGCTGCTGGCGCGCTCAGCAAAACCAAGTATTGCACGTTGTTCTTTCAGGCTAAGGGCGATGGGGGCACGCACTGCCTCTGCTTCAGGTAAAACCGGCGCAAGCGGCTTTTCCTCGCGGTAAACCACCAGCGTGCCTGCGGCTATATCGCCCAGACGTTTGAACGTTGGGCTGTTCAGGCAACTGAGAATGCCGAAGGTGTAGCCGAATGGCAGTATGTCGACAAAGCGCAGCAGGTTGCGGGTCAGGGAGGCTGGCCAGCCCACTGGCGTGCCGTCGTCGTGTACCACGCGTAACCCCAACCATTGTTTGCCGGGGGAGCGGCCTTGGTTGAGCACCTCAAACAAAACCATGTACCACCACGTCACTATAAACAGCAAAATCGTGCCTAAGCCCATACCTAGTTTGCCGAGCATGCTTAATAGCAGGTACATCAAGCCCAATACGATGCCGCGAATGATCAAGTCGATGCAATACGCCAGCGCACGCGGTACCAGTCCGGCTGGGCGCAGCGAGAGATCAATACCTTCTGGCGTCTCGACGTGATAACGCGTATCCAGCAACTCAGCGGCGGGGCGGCTTGAGGCGGGGCTGGTGGCGTTTGTTTGATTGTTTTTGGTATGCGGCATCGGCTGACTGCGATGAATAAAGCCCGATGCTAGCCAGAGCGAGCCGCTGAGGCAACTGGTCTAGACACAATCTGTAGATTCCCCCCGCAATCTGAGACATCTCTGAAAAACTACTGCGCAGGTAATGTTGCGATAGTCGGGGTTTCGGCAGCCATTGATGCGGCTCTGGTTGCTGCTTTTTTGAGCTGTCCTAATCATCCGATTGGTAAATAGAGCCACACAATTAAGCGATGTTAGACTGCATCAGCCATTCGCTCAGGACAATACTGTGACTTCAAGCATCTTCTGGTACGACTACGAAACGACTGGTATCGACCCGCGCCGCGATCGCCCTTTGCAGGTGGCTGGTATCCGCACTGATGAACAACTGAACGAGATTGCCGAGCCGCTGAATATTTACTGCAAACCCAGTGACGATATCCTGCCGCACCCAGCCGCCTGCATGATTACCGGTATAACTCCACAGATACTGGTTGAGCGGGGGCTTGATGAAGCTGAGTTCATGGCGCAGGTGCATGCGCAGTTGTCGCTGCCCGGTACTTGTGGTGCGGGCTACAACAGTATTCGTTTTGATGATGAGGTCACGCGTTACAGCTTGTATCGCAACTTTTATGACCCTTATGCGCGCGAATGGCAGGGCGGTAATAGTCGTTGGGATTTGATTGATCTGGTCAGAACGGCGTATGCATTGCGCCCGGAAGGGATCGTCTGGCCGGAGGTGGAAGGGCGCGTTAGCCTGAAGTTGGAGTTGTTAACGGCCGCCAATGGTATTGAGCATGGTCAGGCGCACGACGCATTGTCTGATGTGCGTGCAACTATTGCTTTGGCGCGGCTACTGCGTGACAAGCAAACCAAGCTTTACAATTATCTGTATGGCCTGCGCAGTAAGGCGCGGGTACTTGATCAGATTAAATTACTGCAACCCATTGTGCATATTTCTGGGCGCTTTGCCGGGGCCAACCATTACTTGTCAGTGGTGTTGCCGCTGGCTTGGCATCCGCGTAACCGCAATGCGCTGATCGTATGCGACTTGCAACGTGATCCAAGCGTGCTGCTCGATGAAACTGCAGACACCCTTCGTGAGCGTTTATATACCCGCCATGATGCATTACTCGACGGTCAGTTGCCGGTGCCCCTTAAGTTGCTACAGATTAATCGCTGCCCGGTTGTTGCGCCGTTAAGCGTGCTGCGTGACAGCGACATACAGCGTTTAGAGCTCGATATGGTGACTATCCAGGCACGCGCTGAGCAGCTAATCGCAACACAGTCGCATTGGCAGGAAAAAATACCCGAGGTGTATCGCGAGGAAGCGTTTGCCGGAAGTGATGATCCCGAGCAGCAACTTTATGACGGTTTTATCGGTAACCGCGACCGTAGCTTGTGCGAGCGTGTGCGCACTTGTGAGCTTGAACAACTGGCTACAGAAAGTTGGCCGTTTGATGATCCGCGCTTGCCTGAACTGTTATTTCGTTATCGGGCACGTAATGTACCATCGAGTTTGAGTGCTGAAGAACAAGTGCGTTGGCAAACATTTTGCCAACAACGCCTAACATTGCCCGAGTTTGGTGCACCCAATACAGTGCAACAATTTGCTCAGGCGATGACTGAGGTGTTACCAACTGCGTCACCTGCTCAGCAACAAGTTCTGCATGCGTGGCAAGACTATGTTCAGCAATTAGCCCACCGCTACGGCCTTTCTTAATCAGGGATTTTGCGTTGGGCAGTGTAGGGTTATGGAGTATGTCGCGTAGTCATTAATAACCTGGATTATTTGTTTGCCTGCTAACGATGCGTCATTGCATTGTTGACGTTAATTTTTTGGCATAAAAAAACGCCGGACTAACCGGCGTTTTTTGTAACAACGAGAAACTTGCGGCTGATTAGCCCAGCAAAGTAGCCCAGCTCTCAACCACGTCAGCGCCCCACTTGGCTTTCCACTCTTTCAGTGTCTTGTGGTTGCCGCCTTTGGTTTCGATGACCTCACCGTTGTTAGGGTTTTTGTATTGCTTAACTTTGCGAGCACGCTTGGTGCCGGTACCTTTAGTGGCACGAGCGTTCTTGCTCATTTTCGCATCTGGATCGAGCAGAGCGATAATGTCCCGCAGGGATTTTTGATATTCGCCCATCAGTTTGCGCAGTTTGCCTTCGAACTCCAGTTCTTTCTGCAGTTTGTCATCTTGTGACATGTTTTTCAGGCGTTCTTGCAGTTCTTTGATGGCTTCTTCTGTAGCGCGGTATTCGTTGATCAGCGACATATTGTGTACCTTGGCTCATTCTGAGGTGACTATGTGTAACTAATAATAGACACGCACTTTTCACAAGTAAACCGGTTTATAAAGAAAAGACACACTACTGCAAGTAATTAGTTGTTTAGCGGGTCTGCTAATAGCCATTTTTTTGAGAAAATAACAGTCACTAAGTTGGCGCGTCTAATTATGGCGCTGCCTGTGACCCGACAGGAATGTCTTGGAGGCATAAGTCCCCGGCTGTGAGATGTGCTCGGGTTGCGGTTTTTTTAGTGGACTCAACCACTCAGGGTTAATGCGGTTTTTTCTCGCGATGTCTAGAATGATCGCCTTTGTAAACTTAGCGGGAGCTTTTCATGCGCACTTTTCGGCTGGTTATTGCCTGCCCAGACCGTGTTGGTATCGTGGCCAAAGTCAGTAATTTCCTAGCGACGTATAATGGTTGGATTACTGAGGCTAGCCACCATTCTGACAATCAGACTGGCTGGTTTTTTATGCGCCATGAAATCCGTGCGGACTCTTTGCCGTTCGATATAGATGGCTTCAAGCAGGCTTTTGGTCCCATCGCGCGTGAGTTTTCGATGGAATGGCGGGTTACCGATTCGGATCATAAAAAACGCGTAGTGCTTATGGCGAGCCGAGAATCCCACTGTTTGGCTGACTTGTTACATCGCTGGCACAGTGCCGAACTCGACTGTGAAATACCCTGTGTCATTTCCAATCACAATGACCTGCGCAGCATGGTTGAGTGGCACGGTATTCCGTTCTTTCATGTACCTGTTGATGCGCAAGATAAGCAGCCAGCTTTTGATGAAGTGGCGCGCTTGGTTGAGGCGCATCAGGCCGACGTAATTGTGCTTGCACGCTATATGCAGATACTGCCGCCGCAGTTGTGCCGCGATTATGCGCAACGGGTGATAAACATACATCACAGCTTCTTGCCGTCATTTGTGGGGCCAAACCGTATCACCAGGCGTCGTTACGTGGGGTCAAGCTGATTGGCGCGACATCACACTATGTAACCGAGGAGTTGGATGCGGGCCCGATTATCGAACAAGACGTGGTGCGGGTCAGCCACCGTGAAAGCATTGAAGAAATGGTTCGCCTTGGTAAGGATGTTGAAAAAATGGTGCTCTCTCGTGGACTACGCTATCACTTAGGAGACCGTGTTCTTGTGCACGACAACAAGACGGTTGTATTTGATTGATACGCCTTGTATCGCAACCTGGGCGTATCTGAAAGGAGTTCGATTATGCTCAAGTCAATCAAAGCGCGTGACTACATGACCACTCACCTTGTGACATTTCGCGCCGAGACGGATTTATTCACGGCGATAGACCGATTGCTTGAGCACCGGATCTCTGGGGCGCCTGTGGTCGACTCTCTGGGGCGCTTGATCGGTTTGATATCTGAGGGTGATTGTTTGCGAGCAACGCTGTCTGGCGCCTACTACGAGTCAATTGGCGGCACTGTTGGTGATTACATGAGTCGCAATATTGAGAGCATTAGTCCAGAAGCAAGCGTGATTGAGGTCTCTGAGCGTTTTTTGCAGGGTAAACTTGGCCGCCTGCCGGTGATTGCTGATGGGCGACTGGTCGGGCAGATAAGCCGCAGTGATGTATTGCGCGCCGCTAAAGAGTTTGCCCAGCATGAGAAAGGCCGACAGGCACTTGAGTGAGCCAGTTATTCATCAATAATCTGTTAAACAAGAGTGTGTAGCGCGAAGCTGAAGGTCTTGTTTATCCGTGCACTTCAGTAATTGTGAGCACACTGTCGAAGGAGGTAGATCATGGCTGATCCGCTCGATCGCGCCGTATCAAAGGCCCCGGCAACTGTTGGTGAGGGTTGCCTGAGCCGTTACGACATCGATCAATTGAGCCCTGAAGACGGCGCAGACTTTACTGATGCACAGTCGCTGTTGAAGCAAACGCAAAGCCTTGATCAAAGTGATCAGAAAGACGATCAATAGCGCTACATCAGTAATACAAAGGGCGCCTCGATGGCGCCCTTTGTATTTAGCTCACTGCACCCGGATTTAAGATGCTTAGGGAACCTCTGAAAAACTACTGCGCTAGATATTACTGGGGCAGCCCTTGCTGCGTTAAAAAACCTCTCAAAATGCTCATTTACAACACGTAAAGTCGAGCGCGACCTCGGCCGCTTTTCGCAGTTTTTTGCCTTGTCCTACCGTCGCTCGCTACCTTTTTCAGAGGTTCCTTAGATACGGAAGCTGCCTACCAATTGATTGAGGCGTGTAGCCTGGCGCTCCAGATCACTACAGGCACGAAGTGTTGCATGCAGGTTCTCGACGCCTTCCTGGTTGAGGGTGTTGATCTCGATGATGTCCATGTTCAGCGATTCGATAACCGAGGTTTGCTCTTCGGTGGCAGTGGCCACCGACTGGTTCATGCCGTCGATCTCGCCGATACGCTGAGTGACGCTACCAAGACGCTCGCCTGCCTGATTGGCAATCGACACACTTTCCTCGCTGTAGCGTTGGCTCTCAGTCATGGTTGTCACAGACTCACGTGAGCCCACCTGCAGCTCCTCGATCATGCTTTCGATCTCTTGCGCCGACTCCTGTGTACGGTGTGCAAGGTTGCGCACTTCATCAGCAACTACCGCAAAACCACGGCCCGCCTCACCCGCGCGCGCTGCTTCAATCGCCGCGTTCAGTGCCAGCAGGTTGGTTTGTTGTGAGATGCTTTTGATGACTTCAAGGATTTGGCCGATGTTCACGGTTTTGCTGTTCAGCGCTTCAATGTTGCTGCATGAGGCGCTTATTTTTCCAGACAGATCATTCATCGCCGCGATGGTGCGCTCAACCACCGAGCGACCATCTTCAGCTTGCTCGCGGGCATCGGACGCCTGAGTCGAGGCATCGGCAGCATTGCGCGCAATTTCCTGGGCTGCAGCACCAAGCTCATTGATCGCCGCTGCGACACTGTTGGTGCGACTGGCTTGTTCGTCGGAATTAAGCATCGATGAGTTCGAGGCATTCACCACCAGCTTGGCAACTTCGTTGACCTGAATCGTTGCCGAAGATACTTCGCGAATCGAGGTGTGAATCCGCTCAACGAACTGGTTGAACGACCTGGCCATCTCACCGAACTCATCGTTGCTGTTGGCGCTCAGGCGTTGGGTGAGGTCACCTTCACCCATGGCGATGTCGCGCATGGCTTTGCCCATAGTATGCAGGGGCTGCATGAGCACTCGCATCAATACGCTAAGCAATAGCATGATCAAGACCACCGCAATAATTGTCGCGATAATAGCTGAAGCACGGAACTCGCTTAGCATCGAATAGGCTTTGTCTTTATCGATCGACAGGCCTAAATACCAACTCACCGATGGCAAACCTTTTACCGGGGCGAAACTGATGATGCGCGTGCTGCCGTTGATTTCTACTTCACTAATGGCGCTGCTGATGGTCGGAGCATTTTCTGCGTAGACATCCTTGAGCGACTTCATCACTAAAGATTTGTCCGGGTGCACCAGAATTTGACCGTTTGCACTGACTAAGAATGCGTAACCCATACCCCCAAAATCCAGCGAGTTGATGGTCTCAACCAGCGTGCTCATGCTTAGGTCGCCGCCAACTACGCCAGCACTCGGAGCAGGTGTGGCAATGGTGATGATCAGGCCGCCGGTGGCTGCGTCCACATAAGGCTCGGTCAGCGTGGTGCCTGCGGTTGCGAGCGCATCCTTGTACCAAGGCCGTGTTCGTGGATCATAACCGTCAGGCATTTTCTCGTCGGGGCGCATTGCGAAGCTGCCGTCGGTACCACCCAGGTAGGTAAAGTCGAACGTCGAGGTCAGCGCTTTTTGCTCAAGCAGGCCAGTTACTGCGGAAGTATCAGGATTTTTCGAGATCGACTGTGCTGCACTCTCAACCAGCAAAATCCGGCCCGATAACCAGTTTTGAATATTGCTGGCGGTTATATCGCCCATTTCATGCAAGTAACTCTCAAGGTCCTCGCGAATGGCATTGCGTTGCAGGTAATCGTTGTACAGTGTGAAAATCGAGAAGGCTGCAACTACTACTAATGCAGCGGCAAGCAGTATCTTGTGACTGAATTTCAAATTTGTGTTCATACACTCTTGCGCCCGTAAGGTACTGAAGCCAGTCTTTGATAAGGATATATACGGCGTCGCAAACTAGCGGCCTTAGGGAACCTCAGATGCTCACTGGCGCTCACCCTTTGGGCCAGCCGTTGGCTGTTACTCCCGCTGGTTGTTGCACCTTGTACTCCCTTCGCTCGCTTTTTTTCAGAGGCTCCATGATCAGATATGTCGGCAAGCGGGCTCAGAAGCTTTAATCCAGAGGACGGTAAATATGGCTGTAGCAAACCAAATAATTTTAGGCGCTGATCTTGAGGGTCAAGAGGTCGGTCAATCCTTGCGCCTTGCCAATCGTCACGGTTTGATTGCAGGTGCAACCGGCACCGGGAAAACGGTGACACTGCAGCGTTTGATCGAAACCTTTAGTGAGGCCGGCGTTGCAGTATTTGCCGCTGACGTAAAAGGCGATTTGTGTGGCGTCGGAGCCGTTGGAAACCCACAAGGCAAGATTGCCGAACGCATTGCCAGCATGCCTTGGCTTGAGCATGTACCCAAGGCATGTCCCGTTTCACTCTGGGATATAAACGGACAAAGTGGCCATCCGCTGCGTACCACCTTGAGTGAAATGGGACCTTTGCTTCTCAGCTCACTGCTAGAGCTGAGCGATAGCCAGCAAGCAGCACTCTATGCCGCGTTTAAAGTGGCCGATCGCGAAGGTTTGTTGTTGCTTGACCTGAAAGACTTGAAAGCACTGCTCAATCATCTCAAGGACCACCCCGAAGTGCTCGGTGATGACGGTGCGCTCTTTACCAAAACTTCAGGTCAGGCCCTGTTACGCAGGCTTTCAAGCCTTGAGCAGCAGGGTGCAGAGGCTTTGTTTGGTGAGCCCGCCTTGCAGTTGGAAGATATTCTTCAACCCGACGCCAACGGCCAAGGCCGTGTGCATTTGTTAGACGCCAGCCGCTTGGTGCATGAAGCGCCAAAAGTGTATGCAACGTTCTTATTGTGGTTGCTGGCTGAGCTTTTTGAGCAGTTACCTGAACGCGGCGATGCCGATAAGCCAGTGCTGGCGCTGTTCTTTGATGAGGCACACCTGTTGTTTGCCGATACACCAAAAGCGTTGCAAGAGCGCTTGGAGCAGGTGGTACGCCTGATTAGATCGAAAGGCGTCGGGGTGTATTTCGTCACACAGTCGCCGAGTGACTTACCCGATGATGTGCTGGCCCAACTGGGTTTGCGTATTCAGCATGGTCTACGCGCATTCACTGCGAAAGAGCAAAAATCGTTGCGCGCGGTAGCCGAAGGTTTTCGGCCGAATCCGGCGTTCGATACGCTCAGCGTGCTCACCGAACTGGGCATCGGCGAGGCGTTAGTCAGCACTATGGAAGAGAAGGGCACGCCAGCCATGGTCAGGCGTGTGTTAATTGCTCCACCGCAGTCACGAGTGGGGCCGTTGACTGAGGCCGAGCGCGTCACTTTGATCAAGCAATCGCCGCTCGCTGGGCGGTACGACAAACCGATCGACCGCGAGTCCGCTTATGAATTGCTGACCGCACGTGCCGCCGCTGCTGAGGTCAAGCCAGACGCTCAAGTAGCCGCTCCAACTGCAGGCAACAGCAAAGCCGCCAAAGAGGGTGAAAGCCTTACTGATATGGCTACGGATTTGCTGGGCGGCTTTGCCAGCCAAGCGATGAAAACCGCCGTACGCCAAGCAGCCAACCAGTTTGGCAGGCAATTGGTGCGAGGGTTGATGGGCTCTTTATTAGGCAGTAAAAAACGCTGAAGAAGCGGCCTTAAGCTTGGCCGGCCAGATTGAGGTTAAATAGCTCTGTATGGCCGGCTATTTCAGCACTTCCTTGAGGAACCTCTGAAAAACTACTGCGCTAGGGATTACTGGGGCAGCCCGTGCTGTGTTGAAAAGCTGCTCACAGCCTTTAGGCTGAACGCACTTTAGTGCGGCCCCGAAGGGGTGAGCAACGCGAATCAAATGCTCATTTAGGACAACTAAGTCGAGCGCGACCCCGGTCGCTTTTTCGCACCTTTGACTCGCTGGCGCTCGCCCTTCAGGCCAGCCTCTGGCTGTTACTCCCGTTGGTCGTTGCGCCTTGTACTCCCGTCGCTCGCTACTTTTTTCAAAGGCTCCTTTAAAGTTGGGATTTATCTTCCAACTCTTTTTCGATTTTCTGTATTTCTTTATCAAAAGCTTGGTCGAGAAGAGAGGCTCTTTTCCGCCAGGGCTTGCGTTCCGGTTCGGGTTGAGCGGCGTAGGTTAAAACTTCTCCGCCGTAAACATCCTTGTAACGCTGCGCCTGGCGCTCGAGTTCGGCGCGCAGTTCGTCTTTCGTCACGTTAAATCCCAAGGTCTGAGTTGTATTACTAAGGTGGCAACGCGAGCTGTCATAGCTCGTTGTTACGGCCACCGTTATGCTGAAAGCGTACGGTCAGTTTTCAATTGAGTATACAAAGTACTGACTCGGGCTATACAGCCACAGGCAATGAAAACAATTTCTTTAGGGAACCTCTGAAAAACTACTGCGCTAGATATTACGGTGTTAAAAAACTGCTCAAAATGCTCATTTAGGACAACTAAGTCGAGCGCGACCCCCGGTCGCTTTTTCGCATTTTTTTGCCTTGTACTATCGTCGCTCGCTACCTTTTTCAGAGGTTCCTTAGCGGTGTCGACTTTTACTATCGATCTCAGCCAATTATCGCGAACGGTTTGAAAATGTCCAGTTTTTATACGGTTTGTAGCAAACATTAGCTGTACTTTTATACCTATATTAGTGTGGCGTTGAGTTGTCTTCGGTTGGCACACTTGATGCGTTCGGTGGGCTGAATTTGATCGGCCCCTGTAAGCGTGTGTTTTCAAGAATAAGTAAGACTGGCTGGACATGGAAAGATTACAAATATTTATAAAATTAACCGAGATTGAACAGTTTGCATGTTTTTTTGCTTTTTTGATCTTTGCTTAAACCGCTCTAGGGCGAGTCTTTCAGCCTGTATAGGGGCTGGATCAGACTTAAAAACGGATTGGATGTCGAATGAGAAGACTCTCAAACGACTAGGTCATACACATCATGTATACAGCACCGCCTTGGAGGCAGAGATGAAGTATTTATGTCTGGTTTATAGCAATGAGCAGCAATTACATTCCTCGGCAGACAGCCCTAAAGATGAAGAGTGCTGGGCCTACGCCGAAGCGGTACAGCGCAGTGGACGGATGATTGCCGCAGAAGCTTTGCAGCCGGTGCACAGTGCAACAACCGTGCGCATGCGCGGGGGCCAGTTATCGATCACCGATGGTCCATTTGCAGAAACCAAAGAGCAATTGGCAGGGTTTTATCTGATTGAAGCGCGTGATTTGAATGAGGCGGTTCAGCTCGCGGGTAATATTCCAGCCGCGCGGGTTGGTTGTGTAGAAGTGCGCCCAGTACGGCAGTTGGATGTTTGACTTGTAGTTATAACCGCTGGAGTTGTTTGCGCGACTAAAAAACCCTTAGGGAACCTCTGAAAAACTACTGCGCTCGGTATTACAGCGTTAAAAAACTGCTCAAAATGCTCATTTACAACACGTAAAGTCGAGCGCGACCTCGGCCGCTTTTCGCAGTTTTTTGCCTTGTGCTCCCGTCGCTCGCTACCTTTTTCAGAGGGTCCTTAGCACAGGGTTTTTTAGTCGATGTCGGAAAAATGTTAGAGCATTGTGGATCAAGGCTGTTGCAGTTTTTTCAGGGCTTCACAGCTGACTGCATAGTTAGCTTTGCAGGCTGCGGTGTACAGGGCGACTGCTTGATTTGGGTCGCGCGCGACGCCGTGTTCACCCGTGAAGTAAAGATTGCCGAGGATATGCTGGGCCATTGGGTTGCCGCCTGAGGCCGACTGGTTCAAGTACTTGAGCATGGCGTCGCGGTTAGCAAATGAGGCGTCATCGCGACCTGTGTACAGATACGCTAAACTCACCGCAGCCATTGAGTGACCTTTATCCGCGGCTTTCTTCCACCAGGCTTCTGCTTGCTTAAGGTCCTTGACCGGGCGGCCGACGAAGTAGGCGCTACCTAATTTGAATTGGCTATCCAGGTCGCCGGCTTCGGCTGCTTTTCGCAGTTGATCAAACTCGGTGTTGGCAGTTTGTTCTTGAGTCGTTGCGGGACTGGTACCGGGCGCTGTTGCTTCGCTGTCGGTGCCTTTGCTGGCACAACCGGCGAGAAAAAGCAGGGTGCAGAACACTGCAGGAAGAGTTGAGCGCGCCAGTAAATTGGTTTTCATCATTGATTATTCCTGATTTGACGAGAGCATATTGCACGCGATGCTTTGGCTACGTGTAGGAGGCTTCAATCCCTTCGGAGTATCGAGAGCGAAGCTTGGGCAGGCTTCTCGGTACGGTCGTCAGGTTAAACGTCTCCGGCCTCAAAATGAGTTATTGCGGCTAAAGCAAAGACAACAACTCTGTGAATAAGTTAGGTAAACAGTGTGCGGCTTGGGTTGCTGAAATTTATGGAGTATATTTTCATGAAATTATTGGTTGAATAATTCATGAGGCCGTCATGTTCAAGCAGTCTGCCCAGCACGTCTCCAGCTATTATGCAGCAACCTATCCCGAGCCTTTGCAGTTAAGGCCAACGCTTAAAGAGTCGCTCTGCACCGATGTGCTGATCATTGGTGGCGGCTTTAGCGGTCTGCATTGTGCGCTTCAATTGTTGCAGGCTGGCAAGCGTGTAGTTGTTCTGGAGGCAAGTCGCTTGGCTTGGGCTGCTTCGGGGCGCAATGGTGGCCAAGCGTTGCTCGGTTGGTCGTGCGATATGCCGCCATTTGAAACGACGCTGGGTTTAAGTGGCGCTCAGCAACTGTGGCGCAGTATGCAGTTGGCGGCAACAGAAATGCGCGAGCTGCCGCAGCGTTATGGGTTCGATATCGATTACCGATCAGGCAGTTTATACACCGCTGTTCTGGGGCGACGTGTCGCTCAGTTGCAAGCGGCTGAGCGTGAGGCGCATGAGAAATGGGACTCGCCGGGTGTGCGTTTTATCGCGGGTGAGGAATTACGCGAGTGGATTGGCAGTGATCGCTATCTGGCCGGGCTTTACGATCCGCAAGGGGCACATATCAACCCACTGAAACTTGCCCAGGGTTTAGCTGCGGCGATTGAGCAACTGGGCGGGCAGATTTTTGAGCAGAGTCAGGTGCTGGATTACCGCCAGACCACTGAAGGATACAGTGCTCGAACAGCTCAAGCAGAGGTCAGCGCTGATGTGCTGATTCTCGCCTGCAACGCCTACATTGATAAGCTAGAGCCAGCATTGAGCCGACGCATTCTGCCGGTGGGTTCCTACCAGGTCGCAACTGCGCCGTTAGCACCAGAAATTGCACAATCATTGCTGCCCAAAAACAGCTGTGTGATTGATAACCAGTTTGTCCCGGATTACTTCCGTCTAACGCCAGATAACCGCCTGCTATTCGGCGGCGGCTGTACCTATCTCGGCGGTATTCCAAAGGATGTTGCGGCAGCTACCCGGCCTTATCTTGAGCGAGTATTCCCGCAATTGCGGGGTGTTGAGTTGGACTACGCCTGGGGCGGGCATATCGATTGCACAATGAAGCGAACTCCAGATATCGGTTGTGAAGGTCAGCGTTACTGGCTGCAGGGATTTTCCGGGCATGGCGTGCTCCCTACACTGGCTGGTGCGCGAGCGGTGACCGATGCAATTGCGGGCAACACTGAGCTGTTGAAGCTTTACCAACGGCTGCATAACCCGGCGTTTCCCGGTGGTTCACGTTTAGCTGCGCCCATTGAGGCGCTGGGCAAGGCGTGGTATCGGCTGCGCGATACGCTTTAATTTTGCAGGTATATGAGTGATTCGATGAAGTCGCTTCAAGGAGCTGATATGGATATGCAGGATGAGGTCGAAGGACTGGCGATACTGATTCGCGACCTACGCAAGTACAAGAAGGTGAGCCTTGAGGCGTTGGCTGAGCAGGTCGGTCGCTCTGTGGGTTTTCTGTCACAGGTTGAGCGAGCAATCTCCAAACCAACGGTGGCTGATCTCACGGCTATTTCAGAGGCGCTGGGTGTTTCTACCAGTTACTTTTACAGCCTCAGCAAGCCGCGGGAAGTTGGTTGGGTAACCCGCCCGGGCGAGCGCCGAACTTTATATTACGCTGGCGGGATTACCGATGTGCTGGTCTCGCCGAGGATGTCGGCCGGTTTCTCGATGCTGGAAAGCCATTTGGCGCCCGGTGCGACAAGCGGTGAAGGGCACTTGAATGACAGCTCCGAGCAAGGTGGTTTTGTGCTTGAGGGTGAGTTGACAATCTGGTTCGAGGACGCTGGCGATGACCAGGAAAGTCCTGTGACCTTGCGCGCCAACGATGGCTTCCAGCTGCCGCCACACAGCCAGTTTCGTTATGCCAATCTCAGCCAGCAGGCGACACGGGTGCTTTGGGTTTTCAGGTAGTCACCTTCAGTGGCGAATTGCATGCGCCCACGGCAACTATTTTGTCGCCATTGGCGTTTGCAAGTGGGCTTAGACCTGCGATCCTTTTAAGGAGCTTTTGAATTAAACCTGTTAGAGGTGCGTATGCAGATCAGTTGTGATTTTGACAGTGGCAATATCGAGGTTATTGATGCCAGTAATCCTCAACGGGTATTGCTGGCGATTCGTCCTGATCTGCGCAGTCATCACTTCCAGTGGTTTCACTTCAAGGTGGATGGTCTTACACCGGGCAAGCCGGTTGGATTCAGCCTGACCAATGCCCACAAGTCTGCCTACAGCCACGCCTGGACGGGTTACGACACCGCAGCATCTTATGATCAGAAAAAGTGGTTCAGAGTCCCGAGCCGTTTTCAGGATGGTGCGCTCGATTTTGAGCTGGCACCGCATCAGACGCAAATATGGTTTGCCTATTTTGAACCTTACAGCCGTGCTCGCCATGATCAACTGATAGCCAGCGCAGTTGCCGATGCTGGGGCGCAAGTTATCGCTACGGGCAAGAGTATTGAAGGGCGCGATATCCAGCTGTTGAAAGTCAGCCGTAACCCCAATGCGCAGCGCAAAGTCTGGATCATTGCCCAGCAGCATCCAGGCGAGCATATGGCTGAGTGGTACATGGAGGGCGTGATTGACCGTCTGAAAAACAGTGAAGATGCCCAGCTCAAGCACTTGCTCGAACATGCTGATTTGTACTTGGTGCCGAATATGAATCCTGATGGCGCCTACCGTGGGCATTTGCGCACCAATGCTGCCGGTCAGGATCTTAATCGAGCTTGGCAATCAGCAAGTGAAGAGCAAAGCCCCGAGGTGTATTTCGTTCAGCAGCAGATGCGCAAGATCGGCGTTGATCTGTTTCTGGATATTCACGGCGATGAAGAAATTCCCCACGTGTTTACTGCCGGTTGTGAGGGTAATCCAGGATACAGCCCACGGCTGGAGACGCTTGAAAACGAGTTTCGCAGCCGGTTGGTTGCCAGTGGTGCTGAGTTTCAGACGCGTTTTGGCTATCCGCGCAGTGAACCGGGCAAGGCCAACACCACCTTGGCGTGCAACTCAGTGGGTATGGAGTTCGACTGCTTGGCGTTCACCATCGAAATGCCGTTCAAGGATCACAACGACACACCGTGTCCGCGCACCGGCTGGAATGGTCAGCGTTCGGCACAACTGGGCAAGGATGTACTCAGCGTGATCGCTGATATGGTTGAGCAGTTGCGCTGAACATAGCTCGTAACGCTTGAGGGTTTGGTTTTACTGAACTCTTTATTGAATGGATAGGTCGCAGTTGTCTGCCTGAGTAATCCAACTCAGGCACAGCTCATCTCAAGGATTGCAGATGCTTAGCGTTAACCTTGGGCCGTTGAACATGTCGGCGGCTCATTTGCTGTTATTAAGCAGCTTGTTTGTGGCCACGCTGGTTGGCTGGTGGGTTGGGCGCAACGCCAAGAGCAATCCAGAAAACCGCCTGTTCCTGATGTTCCTGTTTGGCGTGCTGGGCGCACGAGTTGCCTTTGTTGTGAGCTACTTTGAGCATTTCCAGAATGACTTATGGCAAGTGATCGACCTGCGCGATGGCGGCTTTATCGCGTGGCCCGGTGTATTGCTGGCGCTCGGGTTGGGCCTGTATTGGTTGGTCAGGGAACCACTGATGCGCCGTCCACTGGGCATCGCATTGATTACCGGGTTGTTAATCTGGGGCTCAGGCACGGCAATGATGCGCGCTCTGGAGCAGGGCACTCGCTTACCCGAGGTTGCCCTCGCCACAATGGATGGCAAAGGGGTTAACCTGAGCGACTATGCGGGCAAGCCTTTAGTGGTCAACCTTTGGGCAACCTGGTGTCCGCCATGCCGGCGAGAGATGCCGGTGCTGGCTGCGGCGCAAGCGCGTCATACTGACGTGACCTTCTTGTTCGTAAATCAAGGTGAAGGCCAGGACGAAATCAGTCGATTTCTGCAGGCGGGTCAGTTGACGATGAGCAATGTGCTGCTTGATAGCGGCGCGCAGCTTGGACCGTTAGTTGGCTCACGCGCATTACCGACCACGGTGTTTTATGACGCTCAAGGCCGCCAGATTGGCAGCCACCTCGGTGAGTTATCTGATGCGAGCCTATCGCAAGTACTAGAACTGTTTAAAAAGGATGGTAAACAATGAGTAGGTTCATGCTTAAACCCTCGCGCTGGCTGGCGCTAGCGTTGTTAAGCGCAGGTGCTGCCGGCATACATGCCGAAGAATGGCCGGCACCGATCAAAGCTGTAGAAGCACGGGGTGCGCAAGTTGTCGGTCGGTTTGATGCCCCCGGCGACATGCAAGGTTTCGCAGCTAAATACAATGGCCAAGCCATAGCGCTGTACCTGATGCCGGATGGTAAGCACGTGCTACTTGGCACATTGCTCGATGAGCAGGGTGCTGATCTCAGTGAGGCGCCGCTGGAAAAGTTGGTCTATCAGCCGATGGCCAAGGAAATGTGGGCGCGCATGGAGAAAAGCAGCTGGGTGGCGGACGGTAAAGCCGACGCGCCTCGTGTGGTCTATGTATTCAGCGACCCGAACTGCCCGTACTGCACAATGTTTTGGAAGCAGGCGCGACCTTGGGTTGAGTCCGGAAAAGTGCAACTGCGCCATATAATGGTCGGCATCATCCGCGACGACAGCGAAGCTAAGGCTGCTGCAATACTGACGGCCAAGTCGCCAGAGCAAACGCTTAACGAGCATGAGGCCGCGGGGCGCTCAAGTTCACTTGCAGCGTTAAAAACCATTCCGGCGAATATCCAGAAACAGCTTGATAGCAACTTAGCGCTAATGAGCGAACTGGGTGGCCAGGCGACCCCGGCGATTTTCTATCTGGATAAAGACGGGCGTATGCAGCAGCAACAAGGTGCTCCGCGTCCAGATGCGTTAAAAGCAATCATGGGCGAGTAGGGCGGTAGGGCGGACAACGCTTTTTTGTCCGCCATTTGGCACGGTTAACGCCTGTGTCAAATGGTTGGACTCTGGTGGGCAAGCTTCGCGTTGCCGCACCCTACGAAACACACAATGGCAGACAAGGTTTGCTTGTCAGCCATTGCTGCTGGTCGATCAGCCGCGGTAGTAGCGCTGCTCTACGAAAGGTGTCTTAGCAACTTTCATCGGCACGCGCTTGCCACGCACGATTGCCCAGACATCACTGCCAACCGGCACATGGCTGGCTTGAACGTAGCCCATGGCAACCGGCGCACCCAGCGTTGGGCCGAAACCGCCACTGGTGACTGTGCCGATGGTGTTACCGTCGGCATCGACAATTTCTGCGCCTTCGCGAACCGGTACGCGTTCCTGTGGCAACAGGCCTACGCGCTTGCTGGCAACCCCAGTTTGCTGCTGCGCGAAGATCTGTTCTGCGCCGGGGAAACCACCAGCACGCGCGCCGTCAGCACGGCGTGGTTTGGACATGGCCCAAAGCAAGCTGGCTTCGATTGGCGTACTGCTGGTGCTCATGTCATGGCCGTACAGGCACAGGCCTGCTTCGAGGCGCAGTGAGTCGCGGGCGCCAAGGCCAATCGCTTCGACTTCAGGCTCAGCCAGCAGGCTGCGCGCCAGTGTTTCAGCATGCTCATTGGGTACTGAGATTTCGTAGCCATCTTCGCCGGTATAACCCGAACGGCTGACGAAGCAATCAACACCAAGCAGGCGAACCTGAGTGAATTGCATAAAGGTCATCTTCGCCACTTCAGGGGCGAGACGGCTGAGGACGTCAACTGCTTTTGGGCCTTGCAGGGCTAGCAGGGCGCGAGAATCAAACAGGCTTTCGATCTCGCACTGTTCGCCAATGTGCTTACGCAGGTGCGCCAGATCCTGATCTTTACAGGCCGCATTGACTACCAGAAACAGTGTGTCATTACCGAGGTTGGCAACCATCAGGTCGTCAAGGATGCCGCCGTTTTCATTGGTGAACATGGCGTAGCGCTGCATGCCAACCGGCAAGTCGATAATGTCGACCGGCACCAAGGTTTCCAAGGCTTTTGCTGCATTGGTACCGCGTAGCACAAGTTGGCCCATGTGCGAGACATCAAACAAGCCTGCTTGATCACGGGTCTGCAAGTGCTCTTTCATGACGCCAAGCGGGTACTGCACAGGCATGTCATAGCCAGCGAACGGCACCATTCGTGCGCCAAGCTCAAGGTGTAGCGCGTGCAATGGGGTTTTTGCGAGGGTTTCGGTAGTCATGCATGTCTCCTTGGTGTTCTGTTCGCTGCGCTCCTGTGCGATGCGCAGCGCTTAATCAGCATTCGATAATGTTCACGGCCAGACCGCCGCGAGAGGTTTCTTTGTACTTACTTTTCATGTCGGCGCCGGTCTGGCGCATGGTCCGAATCACTTTATCCAGCGAGATAAAGTGCTGACCGTCGCCGCGCAAGGCCATGCGCACGGCGTTGATGGCTTTAACTGAGCCCATCGCATTACGTTCGATGCAGGGCACCTGGACCAGTCCACCGACCGGATCGCAAGTCAGACCGAGATTGTGCTCCATGCCGATTTCAGCTGCGTTCTCAACTTGCTGCACGCTGCCGCCAAGCACTTCACACAAGGCGCCAGCTGCCATTGAGCAGGCCACACCCACTTCGCCCTGACAGCCAACTTCGGCGCCGGAGATCGAGGCGTTTTCTTTATAGAGAATACCGATAGCCGCTGCGGTGAGCAGAAAACGCACCACGCCATCGTCGTTGGCACCGCTGATAAAGCGGGTGTAGTAATGCATGACAGCCGGGATGATACCTGCCGCGCCATTGGTTGGCGCGGTGACTACGCGGCCGCCACTGGCGTTTTCTTCATTGACTGCCAGGGCATACAGATTGACCCAATCGAGTACGCTCAGCGCATCGCGCATGTTGGCTTCGGGGTTCTTGCATAGCTGACGATAAAGGGCAGCTGCGCGACGTTTAACCTTCAGACCGCCGGGCATGATGCCTTCGTTGTTGCAGCCAGCCGTGACGCAATCTTGCATCACCTGCCAGATGTTCAGCAGGCGCTCACGGGTTTCCGCTTCGGGGCGCCAGGCCGCTTCATTGGCCAGCATCACCTGACTAATCGACAAGTTGTGCTCGACACAATGAGCTAGCAATTGTTTGCCGGTGGTGAACGGGTAGGGAAGCTTGGTTTGGTCCTCAACGATGCGGTCCGCGCCTGCTGCTTCATCATCCACCACAAAGCCGCCGCCAACCGAATAATACTCACGGCTGCGTACTTGCAGGCCAGCTTGATCAAAGGCGCGAAAGATCATGCCGTTGGGATGAAACGCCAACGGCTTGCGGATCATCGCCAAATGTTCTTTCTCGACAAACCGAATGTTTTTTTCGCCGAGTAAATTAAGTTCTCCAGCCGCTCGAATTGCTTTCAGGCGCGCATCAATGGTGCTGGTATCGACGTTGTCGGGTTGTTCACCAAGCAGGCCGAGTAACACGGCTTTGTCGCTGCCGTGGCCTTTGCCGGTTGCGCCCAGCGAGCCATAAAGCTCGACTTTGACCTGCTCGGTAGTCGCCAGCAGGTCGTCGCGGCGTAAACCTTCGACAAAGCGAGCAGCCGCTCGCATCGGGCCAACCGTGTGTGAACTGGAAGGGCCGATACCAATTTTGAACAAGTCAAAAACACTGAGTGACATATAACCTCGGTTATCCGCGGTTTGCGCTTGTGGCTGCAAACCGCATCAATAATTGCATGTGAGGCACTCGCCGGATGAGGCGATCTATGCGCCTTACTTATTCAGCGTAGACCGGGAAGGTCTTGCAGAACTCACCAACCTGACCACGTACACGTTCGATTACAGCTGGGTTGTCCAGTTCATCGAGAATGTCGCAGATCCAACCAGCCAGTTCACGGCACTCGCCTTCTTTGAAGCCGCGCGTGGTCACTGCCGGGGTGCCAATACGAATACCCGAGGTGACGAAAGGCGACTGCGGATCATTCGGTACAGCGTTTTTGTTGACGGTGATATGCGCAGCGCCCAAGGCTGCATCAGCGGCTTTGCCGGTCAGGCCTTGCTTGATCAGGCTGAGCAGGAACAGGTGATTGTCAGTACCGCCCGAAACCACTTCAAAACCGCGACCGATAAACACTTCAGCCATGGCTTGGGCGTTGTTGATCACTTGCTGTTGATAGGCCTTGAAACTCGGTTCCATGGCCTCCTTGAAGCATACCGCCTTGCCGGCGATAACATGCATCAACGGGCCGCCCTGACTGCCTGGGAAAACTGCCGAGTTGAGTTTCTTCTCGATCGCCTCGTTGGCCTTGGCCAGAATCAGGCCACCACGTGGGCCGCGCAACGTTTTGTGCGTAGTGGTGGTGACAACGTCTGCGTACGGCAGAGGATTCGGATACAAGCCCGCTGCAACCAGGCCTGCTACGTGGGCCATGTCGACAAACAGGTAAGCGCCGACTTTGTCAGCGATTTCACGGAAGCGCGGGAAGTCGAGGGTGCGCGAGTATGCGGAGAAACCGGCAACGATCATCTTGGGCTTGTGCTCAAGCGCCAGGCGCTCCACTTCGGCGTAATCAATCAGACCTTGTTCGTCGATGCCGTACTGGACTGCGTTGTAGAGCTTGCCCGACGAGCTTACTTTTGCGCCGTGAGTCAGGTGGCCGCCGTGCGCCAGGCTCATGCCGAGAATGGTGTCACCCGCTTCCAACAGCGCCAGATACACTGCTGAGTTGGCTGATGAACCAGAGTGGGGCTGGACGTTGGCGTAGTCGGCGCCGAACAGTTGCTTGGCACGTTCAATGGCGAGGCTTTCAACCACGTCAACGTGTTCACAGCCGCCGTAGTAACGCTTGCCTGGATAGCCTTCTGCGTACTTGTTGGTCAGGCCGCTGCCCTGCGCTTGCATCACCGCTGGGCTGGTGTAGTTTTCCGAGGCGATCAGCTCGATGTGCGCTTCCTGGCGGCGGTCTTCGGCGTTCAGTGCACGTGCCAATGCTGGGTCGTATTCGTTCAGAGTCAGGCTTTTGTAGAACATTGAAGGTGTCCTTAAAGTCGGGCGCGAGCGTTTATCGCTCGCGCCATGTTGAGTTAGCGCTGCAGCGATTCGACGCTGCGCTTAACGATGTCAGGGTTGAAGTGCTCGCGAGTCAACTTGACCACAATCGGGCTCAACAGCAGTAGCGAGAGCAGGTTCGGCAGGGCCATCAAACCATTCAGAGTGTCAGCCAGCAGCCAAGCAAAATCGAGCTGGGCGATAGCGCCGAATGGCACGGCCAGTACCCAAATGATGCGGAACGGCATGATCGCTTTAGTGCCGACCATAAACTCCCAGCAACGCTCGCCAAAGTAACTCCAGCCAAGAATAGTGGTGAAGGCAAATACCACCAGCGCAATACTCAGGAACGCGCCGCCGAACCCCGGCATTGCTGACTCAAAGGCTGATGCTGAAAGGGCTGCGCCACTTACACCGCTGGTCCAGACGCCAGAGCAGATGATGGCCAGGCCGGTCATGGTGCAGATCACCAAGGTATCAATAAAGGTGCCAAGCATACCGATCATGCCTGAGCGCACTGGGCTATTGGTGGTGCCCGCTGCTTGAGCGATACCGGCGGTACCAAGGCCTGCTTCGTTGGAGAAAATACCGCGTGCCACACCAAAACGGATCGCCGCAATCACTGCTGCACCAGCAAAGCCGCCCGTGGCTGCTATCGGGCTGAAGGCGTGGGTGAAAATCAGATTGAAGGCGTTAGGAATTTGATCAGCAAACACCACCAGTACTGCGATAGAGGCGACGATGTAAGCGATGCACATAAACGGCACAAGGGCAGCCGCAACGACACCAATCCGCTTGATACCGCCAAGAATAACCAAGCCTACCGCGACCATGCTGACAACACCGGTTACCCACAGCGGAATGTCGAAGGTGCTTTCAAGGGCGTGGGCCATGCTGTTGACCTGGACCATGTTGCCAATGCCAAAGCCAGCCAGACCGCCAAAGATGGCGAATGCAGTGCCGAGCCACAGCCACTTTTTGCCCAGACCATTTTTGATGGCATACATCGGTCCGCCTACATGCTCGCCGCGCTCATCTTTCTCGCGGTAATGCACCGCGAGAACCACTTCACAGTATTTAGTCGCCATGCCGACCAGTGCGGTACACCACATCCAAAACAGTGCGCCGGGGCCACCAAGGAAAATAGCGGTCGCCACACCGGCGATGTTGCCGGTACCCACGGTTGCAGCCAAGCAGGTCATCAGCGCCTGAAATGGGCTGATCTCGCCGCTGGCTTCGTCGTCTTTCTTGCGCCCTTGCCACATCAAGCTAAAGCCTGCGCCAATCTTTCTGAGCGGCATGAACTTCAGACGCAGCATCAGGTACAGGCCTGTACCGAGAATCGCCACCAGCATCGGTGGGCCCCAGACGAGACCGTTTATTGAGTTAACGAGGGAGTTGATAAATTCCATGGAACGCACCTTTTTGTTGTTGTTAGCGTCAGGGGTAGCCTGCGCTCGATAGGGGCTGTTAGCAGTGGTATTGCGAGTGGAATCTGTTGCCTTTGTAAGGATTGCTGCTGTGTTTTGTTGCTGGACTGATTGCGCTCGGCATTCAGTTGTTGGTGCGGTCATCATTATTGATGACCGCAGCCCACCCGGAACCAGAATCACGAGCCGAGTTTGAATCAGTGCAAACACCCGCAATTAGTGCGGGCGTTTGCCGGTGCTGCATCAGGCGTCCTGGTACGCTTCGATAGACGGGCAGGCGCAGATCAGGTTGCGATCGCCAAACACGTTGTCGACACGACCCACCGGTGGCCAGTACTTACCGTCGATAAGCGAGGCAACTGGGTAAACCGCCTGCTCACGGCTGTAGCTGTGCGTCCATTCACCGACCAGTTCAAGCGCGGTGTGCGGTGCGTTTTTCAGTGGGTTGTTCTCTTTGTCGAGATCACCGCGTTCAACCGCGCGAATTTCGTCACGGATGGCAATCATTGCGTCGCAGAAACGATCCAGTTCTTCTTTCGATTCACTTTCAGTCGGCTCGATCATCAAGGTGCCAGCAACCGGGAACGACATGGTTGGCGCATGGAAACCGAAGTCGATCAGGCGCTTGGCTACGTCATCAACGCTGATGCCGCTGGCGTCTTTGATCGGGCGAATATCGAGAATGCATTCGTGGGCAACCAAACCGTTGGTGCCGCTGTAGAGCACTGGGTAGTGCTCTTCAAGGCGACGGGCAATGTAGTTGGCGTTGAGAATTGCCAGCTGCGAGGCACGTTTGAGGCCTTCGCCGCCCATCATGCTGATGTACATCCAGGTGATTGGCAAAATGCTCGCGCTGCCAAATGGCGCCGCGCTGACAGCACCTTCTTTACGCGCCATATTGGCGTGGCCCGGCAGGAACGGAATCAGGTGTTCCTTGACGCCGATTGGACCAACACCCGGACCACCACCGCCGTGCGGGATGCAGAAGGTTTTGTGCAGGTTGAGGTGCGATACATCGCCGCCGAACTTACCCGGGGCGCAGAGGCCGACCATGGCATTCATGTTGGCGCCATCGATGTACACCTGGCCGCCGTTGTCGTGAATGATCTGGGCGATCTCACGGATGCCTTCTTCAAACACACCGTGGGTCGAGGGGTAGGTGATCATCAATGCAGCGAGGCGATCTTTGTGTTCGATAGCCTTAGCGCGCAGGTCTTCGATATCCACGTTACCGCGGGCATCGCAGGCGGTAACCACAACGCGCATGCCAACCATGCTGGCGGTCGCCGGGTTGGTGCCGTGGGCCGATTGCGGGATCAGGCAAATATCGCGCTGATCGTCGCCACGGCTGATGTGGTACGCACGAATGGCCAGCAGGCCTGCGTACTCGCCTTGCGAACCGGCGTTAGGCTGCAGCGATACACCGTCATAACCGGTTGCGGCGCAGAGCATCGCTTCCAGTTCATCGGTCAGTTGTTGATAGCCTTGGCTTTGCTCGGCAGGTGCGAAGGGGTGCAAGTTGCCGAACTCAGCCCAAGTCACCGGGATCATTTCACTGGCGGCGTTGAGCTTCATGGTGCAGGAACCCAGCGGGATCATGCTGCGATCCAGCGCCAGGTCTTTATCCGCCAGTTTGCGCAGATAACGCATCAGCTCGGTTTCAGAGTGATAACGGTTGAATACCGGGTGGCTGAGAATTGCCGACTGACGCAACAATGCTTGCGGCAGGCGAGTGGCAACGGCCTTGGCCAATTCAGTGAAGCTTGGCAGGCTGTTGCCAGGCTCGGCGAAGACTTCCCACAGGCTTTCAATAGCGGCTTGATCAGTGGTTTCGTCGAACGAGACACCAACGCGCTGCGCATCAATCACCCGCAGGTTGATCGACAGTTCACGTGCCTGCTTGTGCAAGGCTGCGGTGCGTTCGCCCGTGGCAACGGTCAGGGTGTCAAAGAAGTTGTCCTGCTCAACCGCAAAGCCCAGTTTGGCCAGCCCTTGGGCAAAGATTGCAGTCATTTGGTGCACGCGCTTGGCAATGCGGGTCAGTCCTTGTGGACCGTGATAAACCGCGTACATGCTGGCGATGTTGGCCAACAGTACTTGTGCGGTACAGATGTTGCTGGTCGCCTTTTCGCGGCGGATATGTTGCTCGCGAGTTTGCATGGCCAAACGCAGGGCTGGCTTGCCGAAACGGTCAACCGAGACACCAACCAGACGGCCAGGCATGTCACGCTTGAAGGCATCGCGCGTGGCAAAGTAGGCCGCATGCGGACCACCGAAACCCAGCGGTACACCGAAACGCTGCGCGCTACCCAGAGCGACGTCAGCACCGAACTCACCCGGCGGGGTCAGCAAGGTCAGGGCCAGCAGATCAGCGGCAACCGCAACCAGCGCATTGGCCGCGTGGAAACGTTCAACCAGTGCACGGTAATCAAAAATGTCACCGTTGCTTGCCGGGTATTGCAGCAGAGCGCCGAAATAGGCGCTGGCGTCAGTGATTTCGGCTTCATCCCCAACCACAACTTCAATATCCAGAGGCTCGGCGCGGGTGCGCAGTACGTCGAGCGTCTGCGGGTGGCAATGCTTGGATGCGAAGAAGCTGTTGCTGGCTTTATTCTTCGACAGGCGCTTGCAGAAAGTCATTGCCTCGGCGGCAGCGGTAGCCTCGTCGAGTAATGAAGCGTTTGCAATCGGCAAGCCAGACAGGTCGCTGACCAAGGTCTGGAAGTTGAGCAGCGCTTCCAGACGGCCTTGCGAAATTTCAGGCTGATAAGGTGTGTAGGCGGTGTACCAGGCTGGGTTTTCCAGCAGGTTACGCAGAATCGGCGACGGTGTATGGGTGCCGTAATAGCCCTGACCAATAAAGGTCTTGAACTGTTGGTTCTTGGCGGCGATTGCCTTGATCTTGGCCAATGCAGCGGCTTCGCTCAGGCCCGGAGTCTGGCCCAGTACGCTGGTGCCCTTGATGCTCTCGGGGATAACGCTGGCGCTGAGTGCGTCGAGTGAATCAAAGCCAAGCTGCTGGAGCATGGTGTTGATATCAGCGTCACGCGGGCCGATGTGGCGCGCGATAAATTCGTTTTCGGTCGTCAGGTCAGTCATCAGCTAGCCTCAGGCGTCAGCGTTAGCGTTTAGCAGGCGGTCGTAAGCGGCCTGGTCGAGCAGATCATTGATGGCACTTGGGTTTGCAGGGCGGAAACGGAAAAACCAGCCTTGGCCCAGCGGGTCTTCGTTAACCAGTTCAGGACTGGCTTCAAGGTCGCTATTGATTTCAACCACTTCGCCGTCGAGCGGCATGGTGATGTTGCTGGCGGCTTTAACTGATTCCAGTACGGCGACTTCGGCTTCAGCGCTGTAGCTTTGCGCTTCCGGCAATTGCACGAATACCACGTCACCCAGTGCTTCCTGGGCAAAGGCTGTGATGCCAACGGTTACCAGGCCATCTTCTTCCTGACGCAGCCATTCGTGCTCGACGGTAAAACGCAATTCGCTCATGTGAACTCCTCAAGTGACAGTCTCGTCTGTTTCTATTGCAGACGATGATCCAGGTGCTCGCGATAAGCGAGCGTCTTGTAGTAACTGACTGCAAGGTGAGTGCCACACAAGCAATAGCCAATAAAATCAATGGGTTAAGTAAAATCTGTGGCACTTTGATAATTTATTATGTATTGAAATCAATACGGCTTTTTTAAAGCGTCGCACAACAACTTAAGCAAGCCCCCTAATACCGTAAGTCATTACGGGTGTATTGTTTTGAATACGGTGTATTGATTTGGATACGATTGGTGCGCCAGATGTTTATGGCGGCGCAATAAATAGTGCACTAAAGCTCTAGATCAGCCTTTTAGGGTGCTTGTTTAAGATCTGGGCCAAGAGTTTTGGCATGCTGGCGCATTATTCAGTCACTCAATAATGCACCATTGTGCATGCCGATTGACCTGCTGAAACGCTGTATTGACGGGGGGATTCATTCTTTCGGTTGACAGACAAAATACCTCTTTCGGGCGCTTATCGCTCGGGGACGCTCTGGGTAGCTTGGCGGCAACACTCAATACATCGCTTTCAGGAGCGTCGCATGACAACAAAAACAAGACATGCATTCTTTCAGCCTTGTGCGCTGGCTGCCGCGGTCGCACTCGGATGCACAACCGAAGCCCAAGCTGTGAACTTCAATATTGGTCCTATCGAGGCGCAGTTCGATTCATCACTGTCTGTGGGGGCGAGCTGGGCTACGCGTGATGGCGATAAAGATTTTATTTCGACAGCCAGTGGCGGGACTGCCTCGTCGCGTACTTCGGACGATGGCCGGCTTAACTTCAAAAAGGGTGAAACCTTCTCGAAGATTTTCAAAGGTATTCATGACCTTGAGTTGAAGTACGGTGACACTGGGGTGTTTGTCCGCGGCAAGTATTGGTATGACTTCGAAACCAAAGACGAAAGCCGTTTGTTCTACGACATCGATGACCACAACCGCAAAGAAGCTGCGCAATCGTCGGGTGCAGAGATTCTCGATGCCTTTATCTACCACAATTACACCATTGGCGATTTGCCGGGCAGCGTTCGGGCAGGTAAGCAGGTGGTTAGTTGGGGTGAAAGTACGTTTATCCAAAACTCGATCAACTCAATCAACCCGATCGACGCCGCTGCATTCCGTCGTCCAGGCGCCGAAATCAAAGAGGGCCTGATTCCGGTCAACATGCTCTATGTATCGCAGAGCCTGACCGATAGCGTGAGTATGGAAGCCTTCTACCAACTGGAGTGGGACCAGACGGTAGCGGACAACTGCGGCACATTCTTCTCGACCTCCGATGTTGTCGCTGACGGTTGCGAGGACCGCTTGGTGGTTGCTGGGCCAGACCTGCCGCCGGGTGAGTCAACCAACTCCTTTGTCGATAACGCCTACATTCCGCGTGCTGGTGACCGTGATGCACGGGACAGCGGCCAGTATGGCTTAGCATTGCGTTGGTATGCCGAGTCGCTGAACGATACCGAGTTTGGCTTGTACACCATGAACTACCACAGCCGTGGTCCGGTGTTCAGCACCATTCGCACAACCTCGCCAAGCCCAGCATTTATTCCGGGCGCGCCAGACGCGCGCTACTTTATTGAGTACCCGGAAGATATCCGCCTCTATGGTTTGAGTTTCGCCACCAACGTCGAAGGTACCGCAGTTTCGGGTGAGTTGAGCTACCGGCCGAACATGCCGCTGCAGATCAACTCGACCGACATGTCCTTTGCCGCGTTAGGCCTGCCGTTCTCGCCAATCTTTGTTTCCGGTGAATCACAAAACGCCTCGGCAGCTGATCTGCATGGTTATGAGCGCCGTGAAGTGACTCAAGCGCAGATCACTGCTGTGCAGTTCATTGATCGGGTGCTGGGCGCTAGCCGTCTGACCCTGTTGGGTGAAGTGGGCTATAACTACATCAGTGGAATTAGCGATGATGTAGGGGAAGTGCGCTTTGGCCGCGACCCCATCTTTGGTGCCGGCGAGTTTACCGCACCCGGTGTTTGTGAGGCGTTCAACGCCGCTAACCCCGATGAGTGTAATGACGATGGTTTCTACACTTCGAGTTCATGGGGCTATCGACTGCGCGCCAGTGCTGACTACAACAACCTGTTTGCCGGCATCAATCTGACTCCAAGCGTGGCTTGGTCACATGACGTGAGTGGTTATGGTCCTAACTTCACTGAAGGCAGCAAAGCCATAAGCCTTGGCTTGAATGCCGAGTACCAGAACACATACAACGCCAGCCTCAGCTACACCGACTTCTTTGGTGGTGATTACAACGTGATTACAGACCGTGATTTCGTTGCCCTGAGCTTCGGTGTGAACTTCTGATCAACGATAACCAAAGGATCCGTAATCGATGAAAAACACAAGAATCCTATCGACGGGCGCGCTGTTACTGACATTGCTGGCCAGCAGTGTAATGGCAGCCGTGTCTGAACAAGAAGCGGCCCAGTTAGGCACAACGTTGACACCGCTGGGCGCGGAAAAGGCTGGAAATGCTGAGGGCACTATTCCCGCATGGGATGGCGGCCTACCGAAAACGGCTGGTACGGTCGATGCAGCTGGTTTTGTCACCGACCCCTTCGCCAGCGAGAAACCCTTGTTCGTGATTACCGCGAGCAACGTTGATCAGTACAAGGACAAGTTGTCTGCCGGCCAACTGGCGATGTTCAAGCGTTATCCACAAACCTACAAAATGCCGGTGTATACCACCCACCGCACAGCTGGTGCTCCGCCAGAAATTTACGCGGCAGCCAAGAAGAGTGCGCTCAATACCGTGGGTGTCGATGGCGGAAACGGTCTGCAGAACTTCAGCGACAGTCGTTACTACGCGTTTCCTATCCCGAAGACCGGGGTTGAGGTGATCTGGAACCATATCACCCGTTATCGCGGCGGCAACGTGCGGCGCAATATTGTTCAGGCAACGCCACAGGTGAATGGCTCATACAGCCTGGTCAAGTTCGAGGATGAGGTTGCATTCCCTACCGAGTTGGAAGGGGCTGATCCAGCCAAGACCAACAACATCCTGCTGTACTTCAAGCAGCGAGTGACTGCACCCTCGCGTTTGGCCGGTAACGTGCTGCTGGTTCACGAAACCATCGACCAGGTTAAAGAGCCGCGTCTGGCGTGGATCTACAACGCTGGTCAGCGCCGGGTCCGCCGGGCGCCGCAAGTGGCTTACGACGGCCCAGGTACCGCGTCTGACGGCATGCGTACCGCGGATAACTTTGATGTGTTCTCGGGCGCTCCAGACCGCTATGACTGGAAGCTGATCGGCAAGAAGGAAATGTATATTCCATACAACGCCTACAAGCTGGACTCGCCGAAGATCAAGTATGACGAGATCATCAAGGCGGGTCATATCAACCAGGACCTGGCCCGTTACGAGCTGCACCGGGTGTGGGAAGTTGAAGCGACACTGAAATCGGGTGAGCGTCACATCTATGCCAAGCGTCACTATTTCATCGATGAAGATAGCTGGGAAATCGTTCTGGCTGATCACTACGACGGTCGCGGCCAACTCTGGCGCGTCGCCGAAGGCCATGCTCAGTTTTACTACCCGCGGCAGATGACCGGTTATACCGTGGAGACCTTGTACGACATCATCGCAGGTCGCTACATCGCGTTGGGCCTGAAAAACGAAGAAAGCACCGCCTACGAGTTCGGCTTCAAAGCCAGTGTCGCCGACTACACTCCAGCAGCTCTGCGGGCATCCGGGGTGCGTTGATTCAGATATAGAGCAGACTGACACTCCATATTCAAAGCGGCCTTCGGGCCGCTTTTTTTATTGCCCGGCATCATTCGGGCTTATGGAGCTTCATCCTGAGCGGGATAGGGGTTAGCGTCCTATGCTATCTGCTCCACAACAATAATTATGAGTGGCTATGAGCGCTTACGCATTTTCCGCTGGCGTGGCACTTCCCATCTGCGCCAAGACCACATTGCCCAGAGTGCCGCCTGGACACGTTATTCGTTCACCGCTACAGCAACGGCTGTTGGCTGAAAACTGTCGCCTGCGCCTTTTGGTTGCTCCTGCAGGCTTTGGTAAGTCGGTTTTGCTGGCTGACTGCATGCGTATGTGTCCAGCCGACTGCACCGTGGTTTGGCTTAATTGCGCCGGTGCGCAATGGACCAGCAGTGATCTATGTCAGCAACTGTCCAGCGCACTGGGTTATGCAAATCAATTCTCAGATGATCAGCTATTGCGGGCTATCGGCGCCGAGACTCGCAAACTGTGGATCATTCTTAACGATTACGCGCGAGAGCCCAATGAGTTGCTGGATAACTACCTTGATCGCCTGATTGGGAGTGCCGCTGACTCAGTTAGTTGGTGGGTAGGCAGCCGTCGGCGACCGCAATGTAATCTCCCGCGGTTATTGCTTGAGGGCGAACTGTTTGAGCTGGGAAGCAACGAACTGGCATTCAGTTACGATGAGCTGTGTGAGTGGCTGAGCAGTGTCGATGCAGCTCACGTACAGCACGCCGAGCAATTATTTGAGCTTTGTGCTGGTTGGCCGGCGGCCATGCGCTTATTGCATCTGGCCGCGAGCAATTCGCGTTCCGAAAGTCCGCATGAGTTCAACGGTTCAAACGGTGTATTGCTCGATTATATCGAGCATGAGGTATTGGCGGGGCTTGGGCCGGAGCTGCGCGAAGCGTTGCTGCAACTGGCGCATTTACCACGCTTCAACGCCGAGTTGTGTGAGCATGTCATGGGCGTTGGTGAAGGGGCTAATTGGCTGCAAGCACTGCGTGCCCGTGGCCTGTTTATCCAGCCGATCGATGATCAAAATGATTGGTTTCAGTTGTTTGCGCCGCTGGCTGCGCAGTTGCGGCATTGTTCGGCCCATCTGCCCATAACGGCTACTCATTTGCATGCCAGCCAATGGTTCGCTGCCAATGGTGATATTCCGTCAGCAGTTGAGCACGCGTTAAAGGCAGGCCAGCCTGAAGTTGCGGCGAGTTTTCTCGAGCGTTTCACTGAGGAGAATCTGCTCCAGGGGAAAGACATTGGGCTGATACTGCGCTGGCGTGCAGATTTGCCCGAAGACCTGTTGATGAGTACTCCACGGCTGGTGGTTTTGAATGCCTGGATATTGTTGCTGGCGGGACGGTTGGACGAGGCAAGCTATTGCGCTGCGGCACTGGCACGATTTCAGCCGCGCCCAGAATCTACACGGACTTGTGAGCTTTTCGCCCAGTGGCAGGCTTTAAAAGGCTTTGAAGCCAGCTTGCGAGTGCGCAGTGAACAGGCAATTGAGCATCTGCAGCAGGCACTTCAATACCTGCCTGAAAGCGCATGGGCGCAAGCGCTTATTTGTCGCTCGGTACTGACTCAGATAGCGATTGGTGAAGGCCATCTCGATGAGGCGCAGCGGCTGAGCTACGAGGCGCTTAAGGTTGCTCGCAGCCATGACAGTGCAGTGTTTGAGGCGCTACTTGAGCTTGATCACGCGTTATTGCTTGAAGTGCGCGGCGAGTTTGTACGTGCGCAGGCGCTGTTAGGGCGGGTGCGTGATCAGTATCAGCATCAAGCTGTGCGCAAAACACCGGTCTGGGGGCGTATTCACCTGCGACTCGGGCGTTTGGCCATGCGTCAGGGCCAGCTTGAGCATGCACGGTGCATGTTGCGCACGGCCTTGAGCGAAGCGCTTGATTACGGAGATCCCGGGGCTTTCTACAGCTATTTGGCACTGGCTGAGCTGGCTGCATCCGAGAATGACATTCCCGGAGCCTTTGCCTTGCTTGCCGAAGCTGAGCGTTTGATGCAACGCCAGCGTGTCGCCGATACCCTGTATCGAGGCGTATTGCTCTTGGCGAGCAGTCAGATGTGGATATGGCAAGGCCATCATGAGCGTGCGCGTGAGGCGCTTACCCGTGTGCTTGAGTATCACCAGCGCGAGCAAGCGATGTTGCCACCGCAATATTATCCGGAGCTTATTGTGCGGCTGCGCTATTCACTACTGAACATTGATCTTGGTCAGGGCGTGGATGTGCGTGAGCCCTTGCAGCACATGCTTAAAGAGGTGATTGAGCAGGGGCGTTTAGTTGTAGCTTGCGAGCTTTGGGCATTACTGGCCCGAGCTTGTGAAAGGGTGAACGACGACGCTGGAGCAGCACATGCTCGTGCGCAATTGCATGAGCTGGCAACGCGGTTGAACTACCAGTGCTTGTGGTCTCAGCGCAGCGTGGATCTAACCGTCGCAGAGAGTACCAGCAACCCCACGGAAACCTTATTAAGTTGCCGCGAGTTGGCGGTACTGGGACTGATTGCACAGGGTTGTTCCAATCAGGAAGTGGCTGACAAACTATTTATCTCGCTGCACACGGTTAAAACCCATGCCCGGCGCATTAACGGCAAGCTCGGAGTTGCACGACGCACTCAAGCGGTTGCCAGCGCCAAAGCCCAAGGCTTGTTATAGCAAGGTGTCAATGCAACGGTTGGGCATGGCCCAGTTTGCGCAGGCGCTGACTAAGCGCCAACTGCTCAGTGTTACTGTCGCTGAGCATTAAGGCACGTTCGACATCAAAGCGCTCGGCCTGTGGGCAATCCAACTGTTGGTAGATATCAGCGCGAGCCAGGTGGTCGGCCGCCGTGGGCGGGCAAAGCTGGAGCACCCGCTCGGCATCTTTGAGTGCCGCCAAGTAATCATCATCCTGCACATGCAAGTGGCGCAGGTTGCGCGACATCCGCTGGATAATGCTGTACGGGTCGCAGACCGCGAGATCGCTCGCCTGCAGCTCTCTGTTGCCGAAGTAGCGTAGCAGCATGGCGCGACAATCCTGAGTATACAAACGTCGACCACTGCAAGGGTCGAGCATGTGATCGGCGCCCGATACGCGGACTAGAAAGTGCCCCGGAAAACTCACGCCTTGCAGTGGGATATTCAGGCGCTGGGCGAGTTCCAGCGCGATTACCGCCAGTGATAGAGGCTGGCCACGGCGTCGGCGCATCACTAAATGCAGCAATGCTGCCTGAGGGCGAAGCGGGGCGCTGTCATCCTCGTGAAAATCAAGATCATTCAAACAGCGCAGCAGCGGCATTGCTAATTCTGCCACTGGCAGTTCCGGCAAGCGCGTTCTGACCTGATGTAGCAGTTCGTTGAACTCGGCGAGTACATGAGCAGGCTGCAGGCTAGGGTCGTGCTCAGCCGCAAGCCATAGCGCCGCTTCGAGCAATGCAGGCGGGCTTTGTGCAAGACAGGCAAAGCAGCTTTGGCGCGGGGTCATGGTCATACCTCTTATAGCTATTTGTAACTGTCTTGTTTCGGCACGTCTAGTTCTGAGGCGTTAAATGCTGTGGTCTTTTGTTTGGTTTATTAATCTGTTTGGGGGCCGTGCTTTGCTAACTGCTTATGCAAACAGAGTAGGCCGTTGCGCTGGCTTATGCTGAGGCTGTCAGTTGCAGTATTCGTTGATAGCTATACTTGCATCAGTTCGTATTAGGGGTTGTGATCGTTTTACCGCAAAGCTGCTCTTGATAAGGCGGGAGCAAACCCTAGGGAGCCATAACATGTTTGAAATCATGGACGCCGCCCGGCTTGAGACGTTGCATGTCGCACAGGATCCGCAGACAGGTCTTAAAGCAATTATTGCGATACATAACACCCAGCTTGGCCCCGCTTTGGGTGGCTGCCGGTTTTTACCTTATGCAAATGCCCAGTTGGCTTTGCATGATGCGGTACGCCTTGCCCAAGGCATGAGTTACAAAGCTGCACTGGCCGGTATAAAGCAGGGCGGTGGTAAAGCTGTGATCATACGGCCTGCCCATGTAAATGACCGCGCCGCGTTATTTGAGGCATTTGGGCGTTTTATCGAGACCCTCAACGGCCGCTACATCACCGCGATGGACAGCGGTACCTCCAGCCTGGATATGGATTGCATTGCTCAGGCTACACAACATGTCACCAGTACCACTCATGCGGGTGATCCATCGCCACATACCGCACTTGGAGTGTTTGCTGGGATCCGCGCCACAGCTTATGCGCGTCTCGGATCTGATGATTTGGAAGGCCTGCGTGTAGCCATTCAGGGTTTGGGTAATGTTGGCTTCGCACTTGCTGAGCAACTGCATGCTGCAGGGGCAGAATTATTAGTCAGCGATCTGGACTTGGGGAAAGTCGAGCTGGCGATTGAGCAACTTGGCGCGCACCCAGTGGCTAATAGCGAGATACTCAGCGTTCCCTGTGACATTCTGGCTCCGTGTGGCGTGGGCAGTGTGTTTGATGCGCAGGCAGTGGCAAGGCTTCGCTGTTCTGCGGTTGCTGGCGCAGCTAACAACCAACTAGCCAGCCCTGAGATATCTGATGCGCTGCAAGCACGTGGCATTCTCTATGCCCCAGATTATGTGATTAATGCGGGTGGTTTGATTTACGTAGCTCTCAATCACCAAGGTGAAAGTTTGCCTTCGATCACCGCGCATTTAGCCAAAATAGCGACGCGGTTGACTGAGATATTTGCCCACGCCCAAGCGGATAAACGGCCGCCAGCGCGGGTGGCTGACGCGTTGGCAGAGCGCTTGTTATATCCCTGACAGGCTAAAAGTTGCGGGCTGTGCGAGTTGCTGCAGCGTTTTATTCTGATTCATCAGAGAGTTATTAACTTAAATAAAAATGGCCCGATTAAACGGGCCATTTTTGTGTTTGCTGGGCAGGCTCAATAACCGAGCAATCTGGGGAGGGTAAGACTGATCGCCGGGACGCAGGCAATGATAAAGGTCGCAATGGTCAGTATCGCGACGAATGGCAAGGCGCGCCTGGATATGTCCTCAATCGCGGTGCCGGATATGCCCGAGGCAATAAACAGGTTTTCACCCATGGGCGGCGTCATGAAGCCAATGCTCAGGCAACAGATCAGCACGATACCGAAGTGCACTGGGTCAATTCCCAATGTGTAAGTTATCGGCAAGATCACCGGGGTCAAAATCATGATCGCGGCCAGGGTTTCCATGAACATGCCGACAAACAGCAAGAAGCCAATAATCAATATCCAGATCAGGTAGATATTGTCTGTCAGGCTCAGCATCGAGTCGGCCACCACTGCTGGAATCTGATTTTCTACCAGCAACCGGCCAAATACCGTGGCTGTGAATAGAATGACCAGCACCCGGCCGGTGATCCATGTGGTTGTCTCAAGCGATTTGAAAATCTCTTTGTAATGCAGCTCCTTGTGGATAAACAGGCCGACGAACAATGTATAGAAGATCGCCACAATCGCTGATTCTGTTGGGGTGAACAGCCCCGTATAAATGCCGCCGAGAATCACAAATGGCGCCAGCATCGACCAGAATCCTTCACGCATGGCCTTGCGTATCTTGCTTGCTGACCAACCTTCGCCACTGCCGGTATAGCCCAGCTTTTTGCAGCGGAAGTAATTCATGATCAACAGGCCACCAGCCAGCATCAGGCCAGGAACGACGCCAGCGATGAATAGTTTTGGGATCGACACAGTGCCGAATGCACCATATTTCTCAATAGCCGCAGGTGGCGGCAGCATTCCCATGGCTGAAATACCGAAGATGACCATTGGAATCGACGGCGGAATGATGATGCCCAGGCCGCCGGATGAGGCCGTCACCGCCGAGGCATAACCCTTGGCATAGCCGCGTTTGACCATCGCCGGAATCATCAACATGCCGACAGCCGCTGTTGTGGCCGGGCCCGAGCCAGAGATGGCGCCAAAGAACAGGCAAGCCAGTACCGCAGCGGCCGAGATACCACCTGTGATTGGCCCAGCAAAACTTTCTGCCAGTGCTACCAGGCGCCTGGATATCCCCGCGGCCTCCATTAATGCGCCGGCCAGAATAAATGCGGGCAGTGCCATTAATGGAAACGAACCCACCGAGGTAAAGGCGATCTGGACAAACTTGATCGGGTTTTCGCCAAGGTAGGTGAAAGATGCCAGGGCTGAAACCGCCAGTGCGATGCTGATCGGGGTGCCGATCAACAGTAGCAGAATGAATGAGCCAAACAGAATATAGACAATAGTGGTGTCAACCATGAGCCCGCTCCAGGTGGGTTGCTTTGCGGGTGCTCGGGTTTTGCTCAGGTGTCTGGGCTTGGGCGTCGTGGATAATCTTGTCCAGTTCCTGAGTTTCCGGGTCACGAACATCAATACCTTTGACCAGCTTGTAATAGTTGACCTGAATTATGCGCAGGGTCATCAAGCTGAAGGCGATTGGCAAAATCAGATAGAGGTACTTCATCGGCACGCCCAGAGTTTGTGATTTCCAGAAGACATTGGCCTTCATGAAGAACATCACGCTGAGGTAGACGAAGTAGCAGTTGAAGCAGATCCAGATAAAGTCCGAGAGAGCCTCAAGCGCAACGGCCACCTTGCGCGGCATCAGCTTGAACTGAAAAGTCACACGGTTATGGGCGGCGAGCTTGGCGGCGTAACTGGCACCAAAGAAGGCGAACCAGACAAACATGTAGGTCACCAACTCTTCTGTCCAGGAGAGAGAGTGATTGAACAGGTTACGGCTGAGAATCTGGGCAAACAGGATAATTACAAACAGCGCCAAGAGTACCCGGCAGATGTAATTCTCAAGGTTGTCGATAATTTTGAACAAGCGGCTGGCAGATTTCATTAGTGCCTTCCTGAACGCGAGGCCCAAGAACTCAGGCTTCGCGCTCTACAGCGTGAGCGGTTAGCCATCGGTATGTCGGAGACTCACCGATGGCGATGACAAAGGAGGAAACTTGGGTTGTTGGACTGAGCCAACAGGCAGCGGGCTTAGATGGCGTCGCGGCCCAATGCTTTGAGCACCACATTGACCTGATCTTTGCCGCCGAGTTGCTCGTAATACTTCGGCCATACTTTCGACACAGCCAGGTCAATCCACTCTTTCTCACCATTGGCCGGGTCGCTGATTTCCATGCCTTTTGTGACCAGCTCTTGTTTGATCCTGTCTTCCTGCTCAACCAGCCACTTGGCACTGTGCAGCGTGGCAGCCTTGCCAGCGTCGAGGATGATTTGCTGCATCTCTGGGCTTTGTTCCTGAAACATCGACTCACTGACAATCAATGGCTCGATGGAGAACAGATAGCGCAGGTTGGTGACGTATTTCTGCACCTCATCAAACTTCATGGCATTGACGGTCAAGTACGGGTTGTCCTGGCCATCGACCACCTTCAGTTGCAAGCCAGTAAAGGTTTCTGACCAGGCCATTGGCGTCGGGTTGATGCCCCAGGCGCGGTAGGTGTCGATCATGATTTCGTTCTTGGGTACGCGAATCTGCAGGCCAGCGAGATCTTCTACGGTTTTGACCGGTTTTTTCGAGTTGGTCAGTACCCGAAAACCTGAGTATGCCCAGCCGATAATGCGCACACCGGCATCGCGCACGGTATTGTCGATCAGTGTTTTGCCGATATCGCTTTGGGTCAGGGCTACAGCATCATCGAGGCTTTGAATCATGTAAGGCATCGTCAGGATGCCAACCGAGGGTGAGAATGGCGTGACGTTGTTGATGGCCAGAATCGAGAAGTCCAGCGTGCCCATCGCGGCATTGCTGACGGTGTCTTCCTCGCTGCCTAGCTGGCCATTGAGAAATAGTTTGGCGTCATCCTTGCCATCGGTTCTGGTTTTCAGTTCCTGCGCAAACTTGAGGCCCAACTCGTGCTGGGTGCCGCCAGCGCCATCGCCTACTGCAACACGGAAGGTTTTCGCCTGAGTCAGACTGCTGCCCAAGGCTGTTGCCAACAGGCACAGGGCGAGAACGAGCGGTCGGGTGAACTCTTTGTTGGTTGTCATAACTGCGTACTCCGTTCTAGTTGTTTTGATTACGAAAGTGCAGGTCGAGCAGCCTTCACAAATGCTGCGTGAGCCAAGCTCGAGCAAAGCTTAACGGGTGAGCACGGTGCAAAGCGTGCTGCAAGTGCGGCTGATTGTTGCCCGTCAATTACATTTGACCGGATCAATAATCCGCCTGTGTTGGGAGGCTGTTTAGGGCCACATTTGGAGCCTGTCTGGGGCCAGTTTTTTATGCCCAAATGAGGGGCGAAAAAACGCGTTAAATCAGGTATTTGCACCAAAAAACGGCCATGCTCAAAGACCCGTTATAGCGCGACGCAGGGAGCCAGATTACAGCTAAACGGCACGCTCAGTTGGACTTGTGCAATAGCTGTAGAATTTCATCGAAAACCCGGTTGTCAAAACTATTCGATAGGTCTAGTTCGAGGCTGTTGCGGTAGTAGTTACTCAGGTCCAGACCGACACCCAAGGCATACAATTCAACCGCGGATTGCTGTTCAATCTGCCGGGCTACTTGTTTTAAGTGCAGGTCGAGAATGTCGCTGGAGTTGGTTTGATGAGTGGCGCCGTCCATTGGGCAGCCATCGCTGATGATGATCAGGATGCGTCGCGTGGCCAGACGCTTGAGCAGTCTGCGCTGGGCCCAGAGCAAGGCTTCACCGTCTACGCTTTCGCGAAATAGGTCTGACTTGAGCAGTGCGGCGATACCTGGCCGTGCTTTACGCCAAGTGGTGTCGGCGTTTTTGTAAATGCGATGTTCCAATTCATTCAAGCGCCCAGGGTTTGCGAGTTGCCCCGCTGCACGCCAACGTTTCAGTGGACGGCCACCATTCCACTGTCCAGTCGTAAAACCGAGTATTTCAGTCTGCGCGCCTGCCAGCTCCAACGCTCGGCACAGGGTATCTGCGAGCAAGGCGATGGCGTCGATGTGGTTGCGCATTGAGCCGGAGTTATCAATCAGCAGGCTGATTGCGCAATCGCATTGCGGGCGCATGCGCTCATTGCGGAAAATCTCCTGCTGCTCTGGGCTGATAATCAGACGGCTGAGTCTGCCTGCATCGATTTGCCCCTCTTCTTGAGCAAAAGCCCAGCCATCGCGCTGGGGATGAGCGAGCAATGCGCTGAGGCGCTTGACCAGACGCGGCAGGTTGAGGCCTTGAGTCGCCATGCGTTGATCCATACGCTGGCGTAATTGTTTAAGTAGATCTGCGCGAACCAGACTGGCAGCAGGTACTTCGCGGTCATAGTCGCGGCTAAACACCTGATAGCTGAATGCGTCACAGCTGTCGCGTGAGTTGCCTTGTGCAGTAGCGCTAGCGCTGTCTGCACCCTCTTCATCGGCGTCACTGTCGAGCAGCAGAGCAAAGGCCAGATGGGTCTTCTCAGCAACTTCCGATACTTTACGCTCATCGTTATTGAGCAGTTGTGCGTCAAGTTGTTCAAGCAACTCAACAATCTTGTTGGCAATGAACAGCGCGTGCTCGCTGTACGCCGATTGATCATGACGGCAGCGGCGCAGTAAACCAAAGTGCGGGCCAAAATGGCCGAGCAGGCTCAGCCTTGGGGCCTCGATCAGCATCTCCGTCTGCTCGTTGGCCTGTCCGCCACATAACAGAAACCAACTCATCTGCGAGAGGGTATAGAGCATAAGGCCAACATGGCCCTCGGTCTGACCTGAATCGAGAAATTGCTGGCTCCATTGGCTGAAGCGCAACATCAGGTTACGCCGCACACCTGGATAACTGTCACTGACCAGCGATTCAACCCGTAACTGCTCAAGTAATTCAAAAACCAAACGGGCAATCGGCTGAGCGGGCAGGTGCGTTTGCAGTATTATTCGGTCGCTGTGCTTGAGGCGCAGAGCCAGGCTGTCGGCGACGCCTCGGTATGCCGAAAAGTCATCCTGCTCCGGGTCTGGGTGCAGGTGCGGTGCACGAACCGGGATATGCCGACCGTTTACCTCAAGTCGAGCTCCGCGATAACGCACGCGGCGCTCCCCCGAAAGAGCGCGCAAAGTCGCCGCGCATAACTCTTCGAGTTGTTGCTGGTGCTTCTCACGCCGAGGCGGCTGCTTCATCTCAGCGCTCAAGCCAGTGCCAAATGCGGCAGGGCGGATTCTTTAAGCTCATGATCGAAGCAGCGCTGGTAATACTCGGCAACGACACTGCGTTCTGTTTCATCGCACTTGTTGAGGAAAGACAAGCGAAACGCCAACGCTGGGTCACCGAAGATTTCCGTATTTTCAGCCCACGAAATTACGCAGCGCGGCGACATAAGTGTTGAAAGATCGCCGCAGGCAAAGCCTTCCCGGGTCAAACCAGCAACGGCAACCATTGACGCAAGCAGGCTTGAGTCATAAAGCCCCAGTAACTGTGGAACCCGGGCCGCAACAATTGCTTGTTCTTCTTCGGGGGGCAAGTAGTTGAGGCTGGCGACGATATTCCAGCGATCGAGCTGTGCCTGATTGAGCACTTGTGCGCCGTTGTATAGGCCATTGAGGTTGCCCAAGCCAACGGTGTTGGATGTGGCAAACAGACGGAACTGTGGATGTGGCGTGATCAGTCGATTTTGATCGAGCAGGTTGAGTTTGCCGTCGCGTTCAAGGATTCGCTGAATAACGAACATCACGTCAGGGCGTCCGGCATCGTATTCATCGAAAATCAGCGCCGCAGGACGGCGCAGCGTCCACGGTAATATGCCTTCCTGAAATTCGGTGACCTGTTTGCCCTCACGCAGCACGATTGCGTCTTTGCCAATCAGGTCGAGGCGACTGATGTGACCATCCAGGTTGACCCGCACACAGGGCCAGTTGAGTCGTGCGGCGATCTGCTCAATGTGGGTGGATTTCCCCGTGCCGTGCAAGCCTTGCAGCATCACACGACGGTTGCGGGTGAAACCGGCAAGCACCGCTTGGGTTACTTCTGGGTTAAAGCGGTAAGCGCTATCGATCTCTGGTACTTGATCATCCTGCTTGAGCAACACTGGGACGCGCATGTTGCTGTCGATACCAAATAGTTCGCGGGCTGACACCAGGCGGCTGGCAGATTCAAGAGTCAGGTCAGTCATGCGTGGTGCCTCGATAACAGGAGAATTACCTGATTCTAGGGGCGCGGAAGTTGCAGCGAAGGGGCCAGTTCGCGATGGGTTATGCGGCCAATGTTTGACCAACAAACTTGCCAGATAAGGTATAGGCCAATCATGACGCGGGCATTGGTCGCTATTACCTGGAGCCAATACTGGCTATGAACTGGCTCTATTGTCCGAGGCCGAACCCGCTAAGGATGGGGCCAAGCGGGTGCAATGGCTTTTACCCGACGACTCTAAAGAGGTTTATCCGATGTCCACAGATACTCTGACGCTGCCAATCAACAGCCAACTGCTCGACCTGTTTAAGCGCTATGAGGCGCATACCCAGGTCACTCCAGAGCAGTACATCGAGGCGCTACTCAGCAAAACGCAGCCGACATTGCAGGCGGTGGTTGAGGCTTTGGATGAGTCGGGTGGCGACTCAGATGCGTTGGCTCAGCTCTTTGCCAGCAAAATGGCGCAGATGGCTAAAGCTGAGCCAGTCCAGGCTTGAAGTAGCTTCAGGCCAAGTATTCGATTTTCTGGCGAATCTCAGCGAGCTTGCCTTCCATAACATTCTCCAGGTGTTGCAAGTCTTGCAGCACTTCTTCTTTCGGCGACAGCTGCGGCACTTCGACGGCCGTAAGCTGTTTGAGCTCAGCCAGTGCGCTGCGCAACACCGGGCTGCTTGCAGCTAATTCAGCGAAGGCTTGACTGTGTCGACTCTGGCCAGGAATGGCCCGGCGTGGATGAGCGAAGGTGAACTTCTGGCTGTGCGAGCGCAGAGAGTTGGCTGGGCGATGGAAGTAGATTTTCAATACATCGCGGTCGCGTTCGTGACGCAAACTAAAGCGCTTGATCATTCCAGCAGCGTCAATGCCCATCTCTTTCAGGGTCGGATAGTCGTTCATGGCAGTTGCTCTCAAGTTGTCTGTAAGGTTCGGCTCCATATAAAGCGCACAGCAAACAATCCAACTGGCTTATTCAGCAGTTGAACGGTTTTGGCGCATTGTTATTGTTTTCAGCGATTCCCGGGCAGCAGGCTTGGCGCAAGGTGCAGAGTAACGTCGGGAAGGGAGGCCACTCTCGTTGGGAGAGTTGTATACAGTTTAGTTGGCGGCTGCTGTTAGCCAAGAGCCAGGATTGCAGCGTTAATGGTGCCAGTGTGCAGATTTGTCAGGCGCTGGGGAGTTGAATCTTGCGCGCTGCGCACAATCAGTTACCACAAATCAAAGCCCCGCAAACGGTAAGCCGGATGCGGGGCAGACAGCAATGGTTCTACGTTAGCCCTTTAGCGGCTGGTTGCGGGCTCTGCTGCCATCACAGGCTCAGTCGATGCCTGTTTCTTGCGGTTGCCAATCCACCACGCGGAGTAAGCACTTACCGCTCCGGCGAACAGTACATACAGGCATGTCGTCCAGGGTTGTCCGTCGCTGCTGCGCATCAGCGCGGTGGCGATCATCGGGGTCAAGCCACTGGCGAAGATCCCGGAGAATTGATAGACGAACGAGATTCCGGTGTAGCGCACCTTGGCGTCAAACAGCTCACAGAACAGAGCCGCTTCTGGCCCGTAAACCGCTGCGTAGAAAATGCCCAGTGGCACCACAATGGCCAACCAGATGATGAACATATTGCCGTCGCTGGTCATCATCAACCAAAACGCTGGAAAGGCTGAAATCGCGGTGATCAGTGAGCCCCAGAAATAGACTCGCGTGCGGCCGATTCGGTCGGACAATGCGCCAAACATGGGGATGCTAAAACACATCACGACGGCGGCTACCATGACTCCAATCAACGCCTCAGAGCGTGGTAGGTTTAGCGTTTGCGTGAGGTAACTGAGCGAGAACACCCCGAATACGTTGAAGAATACGCCGTCGATATAGCGTGCGCCCATGCCAGCCAGCACGTTTTTCGGGTAGCGCTTCATCATGTCGACAAATGGAATGGCCGCTTCGGCGTTTGCAGCCTTGACCTTGGCGAACTCCGGGCTCTCCATGACATTGAGACGAATCCAGGTGCCGACAAATACCAGGCCTGCGCTAAGCAAGAAGGCAATTCTCCAGCCCCATTCAAGGAATTGCGTTTCCGTCAGGAAATACGACAGCAGCCCGACGACACCCGAGGCCAGGCACAGGCCGATGGCCAGGCCAATTTGCGGCAAACTGGCGTAGAAGCCGCGTTTGTTCTTGGGGGCATATTCAAAGGCCATCAACACTGCACCGCCCCATTCGCCACCCAGGCCGATGCCCTGGAAGATGCGCAACAGCAGCAAGGTGAGCGGTGCCCAAATGCCAATGCTGTCGTAGGTGGGTACCAGACCGATCAGAAAGGTGGCTACGCCCATGATCATCATGGTCATGACCAGCATGCTTTTCCGACCGATCTTGTCACCGAAGTGACCGAAAATCACGCCGCCAATTGGCCGGCTCAAAAAGCCAACAGCAAAGGTGCCGTAGGCCAGCATGGTTGAAATAAGCGGATCATCGCTGGGGAAGTACAGATGGTTGAACACGATGCCGGCAACGACGCCGTAGAGAAAGAAGTCGTACCACTCAATGGTGGCGCCGATGACACTTGCGATTACGACTTTGCGCACGGGATTGGGCGTGGACATGTCAGTATTCCTATGTGTTTGGCTGGGCAATAAAGCCTGCTTGCGGTGACCTGACGCAGCGCTAGCTTCACTGCTGTAGGTTGCTCAGAGCGCGGGGGAAAGCGCTTCCGAGGGCTGCGTTGCAAGAACATTGGGTTCAACAAGCGTGGGCTTGACGGCATCTTCGAGAATCATCGTCGAGGCTTTCTCGGCGATCATCACCACCGGCACATTGGTGTTACCGGAAACCAGGGTCGGCATGATCGAGCAATCGACCACCCGCAAGCCCTTGATGCCATGAACACGCAAACGTGAGTCAACCACTGCTAAGGAGTCTGAACCCATTTTGCAAGTGCCTGACGGGTGAAAGATGGTGGCGCCGTACTGGCGACAGAACTGCAGAATCTGTTCGTCACTCTGTTGCTCGACACCCGGCAGGTGCTCACGCTTGATCAGGTCTTTGAGTGGCCCTGTTGCCGCCAGCTTGCGTGTGTAGCGCACACCGGCAATTGCTGTTTGCCGGTCCAGCTCCGTGGACAGGTAATTGGGCTGCATTGAAGGTGGCTGGTTCGGGTCGTTGGAGACGATCCGCACGTAACCACGGCTCTCTGGCCTTAACTGGCAAACCGACATGGTGAACCCCGAAAACGGGTGCACCTTGCCGCCTGCGGAATCGGCGCTGAGCGTGCCAAAATGGTACTGGATGTCGGGCGTTTTACTTTGTTCGAGCACCTTGGTGAATAAGCCGCCCTGATTGATACCAATGGCCAGCGGCCCGCTGCGAGTTAGCAGCCATTGCAAGCCCATGCGCAATTTGCGCCAAGGCGAGCGCAGCTCATCGTTGGTGGTGATGGGCCGGGTGCATTGGTAGATCATGCGGATCTGCAAATGATCCTGCAGGTTTTCACCGACCCCAGGCAACTCGTGAACCAAGGGGATCGAAAACTTCTTCAGCAACTCGCCTGGACCCACGCCTGAAAGCTGCAACAACTGCGGCGACTGCAACGCACCAGCGCTGAGTATCACTTCGCGCTTGGCGTTGAGGGTTTGCAACTGTCCGTCTTTCTCGAACACCACACCTGTTGCTCGCTTACCGTCGAATACTATTCTCTGCGCCTTGGCCAGCGAGATGATCGTCAGGTTGCTGCGCTTTCGCGCTGGGTGCAGATAGGCTACGGCGGTGCTGCAACGCAGGCCGTTGCGGGTAGTCAGTTGGTAATAACCGACACCTTCTTGATCGCCTGTATTAAAGTCATTAGTGCGCGGTACGCCCAGCTCTTTGGCGGCTTCAATGAAACCTTCGGTGAGAGGATGACGCGCCTTGATGCTTGAGGCAGATAACGGTCCTTCGGTGCCATGAGTTGCCCCTGGGCCGAGGTCGTTGTTTTCAGCGCGGCGGAAGTAGGGCAGTACATCCTTCCAGCTCCAGCCTTCGTTACCGGATTCGGCCCATGCATCGTAATCAGCCTGCTGGCCGCGAATGTAGATGAGTCCGTTGATTGAGCTGCAACCGCCCCATACTCGCCCGCGTGGCCAGTAAATGCGGCGGTTGTTCATGCCCGGGTCTGGGTCGGTGTAGAAGCCCCAGTTATAGACAGGGTGGAACATGGTCTTGGCGTAGCCAATGGGAATGTGGATCCACGGATAGCGATCCGGTGGGCCCGCTTCCAGCAAGCAGACGCTGTAGCGCCCGTTCTCGCTGAGCCGGTTCGCTAGCACGCAGCCAGCAGAGCCAGCACCCACTACGACGAAGTCATAGGTGAGCGACATTCGAAATCCTCTTTGTTTTTATTAGTGTGAAACCGAACTTCAAAATTAAATTAGAACAAAATGGTTCATTATTGTTGGGCCAGAAATATGTTTCGGTTGAGTCCAATGCCTTGATTTGACTGGTCTATGGCGTAATTTGTTTTATAATCATGTAGTTAATTTAGGGATGAAATTTTCAGATGGTTAATAAATTGGAACAAAACGTATCGAAATCAAATGTTCTCTTGGCCGATATTGATCCAGCTGCAAATCCAGACCGGAGCTTGCGAGCATTGTTACTGCTGGAAACCATTGCCTTGGCTGACGCGCCCATGTCATTGGCGCAGTTAAGTCACCGTCTGGCCACGCCCAAAGCTACTTTGCTGCGCATGGTTCAAGCATTGGAGCGGTTGGGTTTTCTATTGCGTGAGGTGGATGAAAAGACCTACTTGCTCGGCCCGCGCTCGACGCAGATGGGCCTGCGCTTGTTGCGTAATGATGTGGTCATGCAGCGTCATCGGCTGATCCTGGAATCGCTGGTCAGAACCTTGGGCGAGACCTGCAACCTCACGGCGCTGGACGGAACCCAGGTGATCTATATAGATCGGGTTGAAACTCAGGAGCCGTTGCGTCTGCATGTTGAGCCCGGCACGCATGTGCCCTTGCATTGCACGGCGAGCGGTAAGTTGTTTCTGGCTGAAATGCCAGTCGATGCGCGCCAACAGCTACTGCAGCGCTTGCCGTTAACTGCGCAAACCCCGCGTACCATCACGGATATGGGTTTATTGCAGGCGGAACTTGAGCGTATTAACAGCCGAGGCGTGGGTATCGACAGCGAGGAGTTTGTCGCGGGGATGGTGGCGGTGGCAGTACCGATCCGTGACCGCGATGGTCGCTGTGTGGCTGCCCTGGCGTGTCATGCGCCAACTGCACGCAAGAGCCTGAATGACTTGATTGAAGGCATCGTGCACATGCAGATGGCCGCCGAGCAGTTGGCGGTCATGTTCAACACCGACGCCTAAATACTGTTTAGCACAAGGCCAGTGGGGGTTAGCAAAAGGCCTGCGGGTTAAATAAACAACCCGCTCAACGGGGAAGAGGCATTGCCGTCCAGCCGGCGCGGCATGCGGCCAGCTCGATAAGCCTCGCGTCCGGCGCAAACCGCTTGGCGCATGGCTGAAGCCATACGGATCGGTTCTCGTGCGTGAGCAATAGCGGTATTCATCAACACCCCGTCGCAGCCTAGCTCCATGGCAATCGCAGCATCTGAGGCGGTACCGACACCGGCATCGACAATCACTGGTACCTTGGCGTTTTCGACGATCAGGCGAATGTTATATGGGTTGCGAATGCCCAGGCCCGAGCCGATAGGCGCACCCAGTGGCATGACTGCCACGCAACCGAGTTCCTCTAACCGTCGGGCTATCAGCGGGTCATCACTGGTGTAAACCATCACTTTGAAACCCAGCTCAACCAGTTGCCGTGCAGCCGCCAGCGTTTCAGTAATGTCGGGGTAGAGTGTCTGGCTATCGCCGAGCACTTCTAGCTTGACCAGATCATGTCCGTCGAGCAGTTCACGCGCCAGCAGGCAGGTGCGCACTGCATCCTTGGCGGTGTAACAACCGGCGGTATTGGGTAGCAAGGTGAACCGCTCCGGAGCAATTGTATCGAGCAGATTGGGCTCTTGTGCATTCTGGCCGATGTTGCTGCGGCGCACGGCAAAAGTGACGATCTGCGCGGAGCTTGCGGTCACCGCTGCGTGAGTCTCTGCGAGGTCAGCATAATGGCCAGTGCCGACCAGTAAGCGCGATTTGAATGGTTGCCCGGCGATGATTAGTGGATCATCCAATGGCATAGCAAGCGTCATATCAACTCCCAAACACAGTAATAAATAGCGCCTGATCAGCCGCCACCGATGGCATGCACGATTTCCAGGCGATCCCCGCTTTGCAGGTGCAGCTGCGAAAACTGACTGCGTGGAATCACCTGCATGTTGAGCTCAATCGCTAAGCGCCTGTTTTCCAGACCTCGGCGCGCAAGCAACTCGCTTAGGTTCAAGTCGGTAGGCAGTTGCTGGGTCTCACCGTTAATCGTGACTTCAATCATTAGAGCTCCAAAGCGGATAAATAAGCTCGGGGTAGCCGTATGTTTGCCCTGTTCTACATGCGCCTGAAGAGCCAATGGGGCCAGCCATATTGGTCCAGTCTGTACGGTGGAAGTGCCCTGTAGTCGGGCTGGCACCTCAGTTGGGTAATAACTGGTTCTATCTGCGCTGACGCCATGCTCTTAGTTTCGTCATCAGAGGCTGACTCAGGTCTTTGCTCACCACAGCCTATTGTTGGATGACTGCGGCGCCTGCATCTCCAGGCCGACCGCTCACAATTACAAAGTTCCACGCAGGAGGTTGGCATGAACAACATGACGAACGAATTTGATGCAGCTGAAGTGCTTGCCAGTGACCGCAGTCACGTCTGGCATCACCTCACCCAGCACAAGCCACTGGAACAGAATGATCCGATGGTGATTGTCGAAGGCAAAGGCATGCGCGTTTGGGACATCAAGGGCAACGAATACCTGGATGCAGTGTCCGGTGGTGTATGGACAGTTAACGTCGGGTATGGCCGTGAAAGCATTGCCGATGCGGTGCGAGATCAGTTGGTCAAGCTCAACTACTTTGCCGGTACTGCCGGTAGTGTTCCCGGCGCTCTGTTCGCCAAAAAACTGATCGAGAAAATGCCCGGCCTAAGCCGTGTCTATTATTCCAACTCCGGCTCTGAGGCTAACGAAAAGGCCTATAAAATCGTTCGTCAGATTGCCCACAAGAAATACGGTGGCAAGAAGCACAAGATTCTCTTCCGCGAGCGTGATTATCACGGCACCACCATTACCGCCCTGAGCTCTACCGGCCAGTTTGAGCGTAAAAACCAATATGGTCCGTTCACTCCGGGGTTTGTGGAGTTTGCTCACTGCTGCGAATACCGTTCGCAATTTGGTGATGTGGCGGACTACGGCGTGCGTGCCGCGCTGGAGATGGAGAAAGTCATTCTGGCAGAGGGACCAGATACCGTCGGCGCGGTAGTCCTTGAACCGATCACGGCAGGTGGCGGGGTGATTACGCCACCCGTTGGTTACTGGGAAACCATTCAGGCGATCTGCAAAAAGTACGACATTCTTCTGCACATTGACGAGGTTGTTTGTGGTCTTGGCCGCACAGGCAAATGGTTTGGTTATCAGCATTACGGCATCCAGCCCGATATCGTGACTATGGCCAAGGGGGTTGCCAGTGGTTACGCCGCAATCTCTTGCACCGTGACCACTGAAGCAGTCTTTGATGCGTTCAAGGACGATGCTCAGGATCGCATGGGTTATTTCCGCGATATCAGCACCTTCGGTGGCTGCACCGCGGGGCCCGCAGCGGCTCTGGCCAATATGCAGATTATCGAAGATGAAGGTCTGCTCGAAAACGTCACGCAAATGGGCGAGTACTTCATGGCTCGCCTGCGTGAGCTGCAAGACAAGTACCCGTTGATCGGTGATGTACGCGGCAAGGGTTTGTTCTGCGGCTTGGAGCTGGTCAAAGACCGTGAGACCAAAGAACCGGTTGCTGAAAGCGTTGCCATGGCCATCGCTGCGGACTGCATGCGTCAAGGGGTGATTATTGGCCGCACCAACCGCAGCTTTGAGCAGTTCAATAACACCCTGTGTTTCAGCCCTGCGTTGATCGCAACTCAGGCAGATCTGGATCAGATTATTAACGCACTGGATAACGCGTTTGGGCGAGTTGCCTAAGCGTCAAACTGGCGGGTATCAAGCCGATCTGATCTGCTGTTGCAGGTCGGATCGGCTTTGGCGTTTTGTCCAAAAAACTATTTCAAGCTCTACTTGGCGCATTGGTTTTCATGGGGTTCCTGGCCGGATAGTCTTGGATGACTGTTGGTGCTAGTCTGCCCCGCAGTCATCGCACTTTGGTGCTGGGCAAAGTGGAGTTGCTGGGTCGCAAGTGGATTCCAGCATGTGCAGTTACTACAACTGAGGCCGCGATATGTTTCATCTTTTTCATTTGTCCGCTGATAAGCCAACTGGCTTGCAACAGCAGTTACGTGAACAGATTGCTCAGGTCATTCTCAACGGCAATATCCCCCTCGACAGCCCACTGCCGTCCAGTCGAAAACTCGCTAAACAACTGAATATTGCGCGTAATACGGTCGTACTGGCGTACGAGCATTTGCTCGATGACGGTTATCTTGTCGCTCGCGAGCGCAGCGGTTATTACGTTAACCCGGATATTCTTGCGCGCAAGGTCGAGCCCGCTAAAGCGCCAGTTGATTCGTCGTTCGATCATACCCCGGACTGGTCAAGCCGGTTGGTGGTCAAGCCGACCGAGCAACGCAATATGAGCAAGCCACGTGACTGGCAGAAATATCAGTACCCGTTTATTTACGGCCAGTTCGATCCAGTGTTATTTCCTACGGCGAACTGGCGAGAATGCTGTCGCGACGCGGTGAGTATTCCAGCGATTCGCGACTGGGCTTCTGATCGCTTTGATAATGATGATCCGTTGTTGATGGAGCAAATTCGCACGCGCTTGTTGCCACGTCGTGGTGTCTGGGCATCGCCCGACCAGATACTGGTGACGGTTGGCGCTCAGCATGGGCTGTATATGCTTGCCCGTTTATTATTGCGTCCCGATAGCCTGATGGGGATCGAAGATCCGGGTTATATGGACATCCGCAATATCGCCATGCTCAATCCTTCGCGGGTGCAACCGCTGGCGGTTGATGCGCAAGGGTTGGTACTCAGTGATCAACTCAATGCCTGCGACTTGGTCTACACCACACCGAGCCATCAGTGTCCGACCACTGTGACCATGCCGCTGGAAAGGCGCTATGAATTGCTGCGTCGCGCGAATGAGCACAATTTCCTGATTATTGAAGACGACTACGAAAGCGAAACCAACTTCAAGGCCAACCCGATTCCCGCGCTCAAGAGCCTGGATAAAAACGATCGGGTGCTCTACGTCGGCAGTCTTTCAAAAACCCTCGCGCCAGGTTTGCGTGTAGGTTATCTGGTCGGCCCTGAACCACTGATTCGCGAGGCGCGAGCCTTACGCCGCTTGATGGTGCGTCATCCTGCGGCGAACAATCAGCGCTCGGTTGCGCTGTTTCTTGAGCGCGGTTATCACGATGCTCTGATCATGAGTTTGATGCGTGCCTATCAGGATCGTCATCAGCAAATGGGTGATGCCTTGCGCGAATTTCTTCCTGACTCATCGCGTGAGCCGAGTTTTGGCGGGTCTTGTTATTGGGTCAAAGGTCCAGATGGGCTGGATGCTCGCGAACTGCATAAACAGGCCGCAAAACACGGCATTCTGATTGAACCGGGTGATATTCATTTTTACGGAGATAAACCGCCGTTGAATTATTTCCGCCTAGGCTATTCGTCGATCGCCGCAGAGCGCATTCGCCCCGGTATCAAGCTACTGGCTGAGTTGATTGAGCAGCTCAGCGAAGGCCCACCGGAAAAACTGCTTCACTAGTCGTGGCAGGGTGTCGGCGGTATCGGGCGCTATTGATTGTTCTCCATGGCGCTTTTGTTCGCCCACGTTTCCAATGGCACGCTAAGCGCCACTAACTACTTTCGAGGTACCAGACACCGCTGCTCCAAGGTGCGGTGTGTAGTCCTGCGCGCGCAGAAAACGCTGGATTAGCACTGGCGCAACAACTGGCCCGCAACTGGTTCTATCGGGTTGATCTCTCACGCTCCTACTCTAGGTCCAGCCAAGCCGAACATGCATTTGCAACGCAATGCAGGGTTTAGCAGGGCTGGCAGTGCTTCATCACAAGAATAAGAGGAGAGATCAACATGAATAATCGAATTTCGAATGTGATCAATCATCCACAACAGCATCTTTTAATGGTGCCAGTTGCGACTCTCGTGATGCAGCGCCTGAACATTAAAGCAGGGCAGATCAGCTGTTCTGAAGGTGCCGAGTTTCTCGGCTATTCCTGTGCGCCGATGCCGCTGTGCGGCTAAGCCCCGATTAACCGGCGGCTCGGCCGTCGTACACCAAGTACTGAGAGGAAAGTCGATATGGCACGCATGACACCCAGCGAAGCTCTTGTTGAAACGATGGTCGCCAATGGCGTAACCGATATTTTCGGGATCATGGGCTCGGCCTTCATGGATGCGATGGACATTTTTGCCCCAGCGGGCATCCGTTTTATCCCGGTTGTGCATGAGCAAGGCGCCGGTCACATGGCTGATGGTTACTCGAGAGTGAGTGGCCGTCATGGTGTATGTATCGCGCAGAATGGCCCAGGCATCACCAACTTTGTAACCGCTATCGCCGCTGCCTACTGGGCGCACAGTCCTGTGGTTGTAATCACCCCTGAAACCGGCTCAATGAGTCAGGGGCTTGGTGGTTTTCAGGAGGCACAGCAGTTGCCGTTCTTTGAAACCATCACCAAGTATCAAGGGCATGTCGCAAACCCGGCGCGGATGGCTGAACTGACAGCGCGTTGCTTTGATCGCGCCATGCAGGAAAACGGCCCGACACAACTGAACATTCCGCGCGATTTCTTCTACGGCGATATCAACGTTGATATTCCTGCGCCGATGCGTATCGAGCGCAGCGCTGGCGGTGAGAACAGCCTCAGCGAGGCCGCGCAACTCTTGGCTGGGGCCAAGAACCCGGTGATTATCTCCGGTGGCGGCGTGGTGATGGGCGATGCAGTCGACGCCTGTAAGGCGCTGGCTGAATACCTTGGCGCGCCGGTTGTGAACAGCTATCTGCACAACGATTCATTCCCGGCCAGTCACCAACTGTGGTGTGGCCCGCTGGGTTATCAAGGCTCGAAAGCGGGCATGAAGTTGCTGTCGCGCGCTGACGTGGTTTTGGCTTTGGGTACGCGTCTTGGCCCGTTCGGGACGTTGCCGCAGCACGGTATGGATTACTGGCCAAAGCAGGCCAAGGTTATTCAGATCGATTGCGATCCGAAGATGCTTGGTCTGGTTAAAAAAATCTCGGTAGGTATTTGTGGTGATGCCAAAGCGGCGGCCGTGAACTTGCTCGCTCGCCTGCAAGATCTTGATGTGCTGTGCCTCGAAAACAAGGGCGCTCGCGCTGAAGAAATCGCCATGGAGAAAGCCAACTGGGAAGCTGAGCTGAGCGGGTGGATTCATGAGAAGGATGAATACTCGTTGGACATGATCAACGAGCAGAAAGGTGAGGACGGCAACTACCTGCACCCGCGTCAGGTACTGCGTGAGCTGGAAAAAGCCATGCCTGCTGATGCCATGGTTTCGACGGATATCGGCAATATCAACTCGGTTTCCAACAGCTACCTGCGTTTTGAACAGCCGCGTTCGTTCTTCGCCGCCATGAGCTTTGGTAACTGCGGCTATGCCTTGCCAACCATTATCGGTGCCAAAGTTGCAGCGCCGCATCGCACTGCGATTTCCTACGCCGGCGATGGCGCCTGGGGTATGTCGATGATGGAGGTTATGACCTGCGTTCGCGAGAACATTCCGGTCACTTCAATTGTTTTCCACAACCGTCAGTGGGGCGCAGAGAAGAAGAATCAGGTCGACTTCTACAACCGTCGCTTCGTTGCCGGTGATCTTGAGAACCAGAGCTTTGCGGGTATCGCGCGTTCGATGGGCGCCGAGGGTGTCACGGTTGATCGCCTTGAAGATGTCGGTCCGGCGTTGATCGCTGCGTGTGAAGCGCAAAAAGCAGGTAAGACCACGGTTATTGAAATCATGTGTACCCGTGAGCTGGGCGATCCGTTCCGCCGGGATGCGTTGTCCAAGCCTGTACGTTTCCTGGATAAGTACAAAGACTACGTATAAGCCGCGTCAGCAAAATGGTCTGCGCATTAAGCGTTGACCACTGTTTGTGAAGTCTCTGCAGCGGCGCCTTTGGGCGCCGCTGCAGTATTGCCAAACGGCTATCGCCAGTAAAATCAGTTGGAGATAAATTTATGTTGAGCACCATTGCGCATGAGTGCCCAGCGTTTCTGCTCAATCGGGCCAAGGCCTTGCCGCGGGTCGTCACCGCGGTGGCCAATCCGGTCAACTTGTTGACATTGAGCAGTGCCAAGCAGGCCTGTGATGAAGGGTTGATCGAGCCGATTCTGGTCGGTGATATCCGTCAGATACAGACGCTGGCAGAAGAGCTGGATTGGGACCTGCATGACCTGCGTTTGCTACAAGCAGGTGATGAGGCAGAAAGCGCCGCGATCAGTTGTGCGCAAGCGGGCAAGGGTGAAGCAGGGGCTTTGATGAAGGGCCATTTGCATACTGATACCTTGCTCCGCGCAGTGCTGAAACGTGATGCCGGACTGCGCACGGCAAGCCGGCTCAGCCACGTATTCCACATGACCTTGCCTGGCAGTGATAAGGCCCTGTCAATTACCGATGCAGTGATCAATGTGCAGCCTTCGATCATCGACAAAGTGCATATTGCGCGTAATGCCATTCAGTTGATGCACGCATTGGGGTACGAGTCGCCGCGCATGGCCATCCTTTCTGGCACTGAAGAGGTGAGCAGTAGTATGCCGTCGAGTCAGGATGCTGCAGAGTTAACCAAACTCGCGGCAATTGGCGCAATTACTGGTGCGCGAATTGAAGGGCCGCTGGGTTTTGACAACGCCATTTCGACAGAGGCGGCACGCATCAAAGGCATCAGCGGTCAGGTTAGCGGCAATGCAGATATTCTGCTGGTGCCGAACCTTGAATCGGGTAATTTCTTGTTCAAACAAATGGTTTATTTTATGAGTGCAACGGCTGCGGGTCTGGTTTTGGGGGCACGTGTACCGATTATTCTCACCTCAAGAGCTGACCCTCTGACGGCGCGGTTGGCCTCATGTGCGTTGTCGTCCATTTTCACAGATTACTCTACGCAAACCCTGAAACGGGCAGTCGCGGTTTAACCATTTAATGAGAGGCAATACCGATGGCTGTGCAACGCTACGGTTTTATTTTCAAAGCACCAGGTATGGATTTCCTGACCCATAATGGCCAGCTAGAATCCGACAGTTTTGCTGCGACGCTGTGTGGCGTTGCAGATGTCGATCAAGCCGTGATGGTGGCGCTTGAGCTGTTGACACGGCATGTGGAGTTAATTGAATTGTGCGGTGCGTTTAGCGCTGATGAAGTCGCGCAAATTCGTCTGGCGCTGCAAGATAAAATTCCGCTGGGTGTCGTGCAGTACAGCGCCGAAGATCGCCAGCGTTTGCAGCCGGCAGTCTCCTGATAGCTGGCCGCTAGGCGGGGCTCACTGCTCGCTCTGCCTGAGAGCGCCAGGCGCCCAACACTCGCCGTCGCCACCAGTCGCTGCCTTCAATTAACTGGCGAATCAAAGCCTGCTGCTGCGCATCGCCCGCAAATGTCAGAGGCCGAGGCAGAACGGGCAGGGTGTTGAGTTGCTCCTGACACGCCAAGGGCTGCTCGCTTACCAGCAGCGGTAATTGTGGGCACAGATAGAACAGTATCTGGCTGGTTTGCTTATGCATGCTCGGCGCTTCGAACAGGGCATGGCCGGCACTGTCGAGCAACTCTTGGGCCAACTCAAGCCCCTCACTGCCGTGACTCTGGCGAACAAGTTGCCAGCGCGGCATGAGTTCGCGGCGAATAAAACTGTCTAGCCGCGCAGCTAACTCATCCGTGCTTAAACCCTGCATATCCATGTCGGTGCAGAGGCCAAGAATGCGTAAGTAGGTCTTGTCTATCAACGTGCGGCCAGCGTTTTGCCAGTTGTATCCCGCAGCTTTATGCAGGTTGCCATAGAACAGCAAGAGCAACGAGTTTTCACTGCTGCGGTGATCATTACCGCCCGCAAACAGAGGATTGGGGTGTTGCCAGTGAGTGCATAAGTTGTCACTGATATGGATCAGGTCGCGATTATCCATCAGCATTTTGCTCTCGGCATTTTGGTTCTTTCTAGCAAGCTTGATTGTGCTGATGTCACGCACACCAATCTTAGGCTACAGCGCTGGAAAACCTTCAGCTAGCGCCAGCTTTGCACTTCTATTGGGCCAGTTGGGTTGGCCCCTAACAAGGGGCTGCAGTGGCCCTAATGTGTGGGGCCCGCTTTCACTAGCATCGGTGGTCAGTTATGAACCACAGGTGTAGGTGAAAAGATGACAACAAAACAACACCACACGATTCCTCCGGTGGCGATACACACAGATGGAGAGGATGCTGGGTCTGAATCCTGGTTAAGTCGACGTACTCAAAAATGCAAACTCATATTGCCTGGTTTGATTACCTCGGCGGTGGTCGGGGTGAGTGCCTCATTCCTTTCTGAACATTATGGTGCGCCCGTAATGTTGATGGCGCTGCTGTTAGGGATGGCTTTGGGTTTTCTGTCTGAAGAGGGGCGGGCAGTTGCCGGGATTCGTTTCACCTCAAGCACCATTCTGCGTATTGGTGTCGCGCTGTTGGGGATGCGTATCACCCTTGAACAAATCATGTCGCTGGGTGGCACCTTGCTGGCGGTGGTGATTGGTGGGGTGTTTTTGACCATGGCCTTTGGCGTAGGGCTGGCGCGTATTCTTGGCCAATCGCGGGACTTCGGCATCTTGAGTGGTGGCAGCGTCGGTATCTGTGGTGCCTCAGCGGCACTGGCGATTTCAGCGGTATTGCCGCAGGACAAAAACAGCGAACGCAATATCATCTTCACGGTCATCAGCGTTACCGCGCTAAGTACCATTGCAATGATTATTTACCCGCCCATTGCCCAGTGGCTTGGGCTTGATGCTCGCCAAGCTGGGGTTTTTCTCGGTGCGACAATCCATGATGTGGCGCAGGTAGTGGGCGCGGGTTACAGCATGTCTGATGAAACCGGTGACACTGCAACCGTGGTCAAGTTGCTGCGAGTAGCGATGCTGGTGCCTATTGTGTTTAGCTTGTCGCTGTTGTTGCGCAAACGTAGTAATGGGCCACGTACAGCGCTGCCATTGCCGCTGTTTATCATTTTCTTTGTGGTTTTCGTGGCTATTAATAGCAGCGGCATTACCACGCCAGCTATCCGTGAGTTTGCCGTGAGCGTATCCAGCTGGTGTCTGGTTACCGCGATTGCCGCGCTTGGGATGAAGACCTCGCTCAAATCATTACTCGAAGTGGGCTGGCGCCCGGCAACCTTACTGGTCAGTGAGACGCTGTTTCTCGCGACCCTGATTCTGCTCGCCGTACACTGGATGGGATAAGCACTGTGGATGGGATGAGCTCAGCGGATGGGATAGGCTCAATGGATTCATGACCCTGCAACTACACCTGATGTTCTTGGGCTGTGTGCTGCTTGCCACTTTGGCCCAGAACCTCACAGGATTTGCCTTTGGCTTGATCCTGCTGGGCATGGTTGCCTCCTTGAATTTGATCCCGCTGGGTGAAGTGGCAATTATTATCAGCATCCTGACTGTTGGTAATGCGCTGGTCAGCTTAGGTGGCCCTAAGCCTGAGTTGGACCGTGGTGTATTGATGCCCGTACTGCTCAGCAGCTTGCTCGGCGTGAGCCTGGGGATGTGGGGGCTAGGCGCACTCAACGATGCGCAAATGGCTTGGCTGCGGCTCTTGCTTGGTTGTGTGATCGTGTTGGGTAGCCTGTTGCTGGTGGTGCAAAGTAAGCCACAGGAACATCTTTCGCGGCTGCCAGCATTCTGGGTTTCTGGTGGGCTGTGCGGACTGCTTAATGGGTTGTTCTCCAGCGGCGGGCCTCCTCTGGTTTATCACCTTTATCGTCAACCGCTGGCGTACGAGGTGATCCGCAACACATTGATTACCGTATTTGCGGCAAATTCAGCTGCCCGCCTGGGATTGGTCATCGCACAAGGGCAAATGACCTTGCACATTGCCTGGTTAAGCCTGGAAGCGTTCCCGCTGGTATTTGTGGTGACTATCTTGATGCGCCGTTATCCACCCAAACTATCGCTGCGCACAGTGCGTTGGCTGGTGTTCTGCTTGTTGTTGCTGGCAGGTGGTGGTTTGATTTGGGATGCCTTACCGAGCGTATTGGTGGCTTTTGCTGGATCCCAATAGGCCAGCCCATGGCGTCATGTCATGGACTGGACAGCGTGCAAATCAACCCGCTTACTCTGCAGGCTCTTGGCCTAGGTCATTCAGTGCGTCGGGTTGGTTTTTAAAGGCCTTGGCAAAAATATCGCGGTTCTTAGCCATATAAATACCCAGTTCTTCGCCTTGAGCCTCATTGAGGCTCGGCACCGCTTTTTGCAACACATCGGTGAGCAGCTCTGCCAGCTCAAGCATTTTGTCATGACGGTCAGCTTCGGCTTTATCCATGAACAAGCGCTCCAAATCTCGACTGCTGCGGTACACCACTTCGACGGCCATTCATCACCTCTACGCCTTCACGCTAATTAATATGACTGGTTGTTTATACAGTGCTGCAAGCATAAAGAACTTGCGGCTGTTTGAACAGCAGCAATGCGTGCGCCAATCGCCAGTCGCGAGTTTATTTGGTCTGGCTAGCGATCATTGCGGATCGGGCCAAACTCAGTTGGCACCCATGCATAGGCATTGCCTTCATTGCGCACGTGACCAATGCCGGGGAATGGTAAGTGTGCGCCTGCGACCCAAAGCTTATCTTTAGCCGCTTCAGCAAACAGTTTTTTGCGCGTTTGCAGTGCTTGGGCGCTGTCGCTATCGAACTCGATTACCACTTCTGGTTTGCTGAATTGCACTGAATGGCTGTGCACGATGTCGCCCCAGACCAACAGTTTTTTCCCTTTGGAGCTAAACATATACGAGGTATGGCCCGGTGTATGGCCGTTGCTTGGCACCACGGTTACGCCTTCAGGCAATTTGCTGTCTGAGGTGAAATACTCAACGCGTTTAGCTGCTACATAAGGCGCGACCACTTTCTTGCTCAAGTCGAACCTGCCGCGTATAGCTTCTGGCGCTTTGGCCTGTTCAGCACTGCTCAGCCAATAGTCGGAGTCGCCTTTGGGCACATAGAGGGTTGCGTTCGGGTAAGTGGGTTTGTCATCGGCGGTGAGCAAACCGCATGCATGGTCTGGGTGCATGTGGGTCAGCAGCACGCTATCAACTTGCTCAGGTGAGTAGCCAGCAGCTTTGAGGTTGTCTGGAATATTACCCAATGCCGGGCTAAAGCATTTGGCTGCACCGGTATCGACCAGAATCAGGTTCTCTCCAGTGTTGATCAAGAAGGCGTTAACTGCCGTTTGTACACCATTACTCGACTCCAGAAACATCTTGGCCAGCAGGCTTTGAATGTCCTCGGCGCTGGCGCCTTTGAGCAGTTGCGTGCCGATATCGACATAGCCGTCATACAGCGCGGTGATTTCAAGATCACCCAGCACCATGCGGTAGTAGCCGGGAACCTGACTGAGTTGTTTTGCGACGGGGGCTGCGCTAGCGCTGGCGGGTAGCAGGCTGCCAATCAAGGCGCTGCTGGCAACTGTTGCAGCCAGCGCCGCATTGCGGGCGAACGATTGTAGTGTAGTCATTGCAATGAGTCCTTTTCGGGCGAGTGCATCAAGTGTTAGACGCTATTAGTGCGGTTTGTCCAGTGCCATTGCGTCTCGTTGTTCGAATTGCTCACGCTGTACCGACTTGGACTGTGCTTTGCTTGTGCCAAGGAGCGTCATTTGCTCTTGATTCTGCATACTTTTGTTCATGCAGAGGCTGTGGCATCTTTGTCACAGTCGTTAAGCACACTATCTGTAAGTGTTTTAGGGAGTTCTGGATGAAATGGGTCGATAGAAGCCGTGCGCAAATGCACAGAAGTGCCAATTCGGTTGGCAACTTTCTGGTCGAAGGCTTTCACTACCTGGGCCTGTTCGCAATTGGTGCCGTCACCGCTTGGGCGTCGATCATGGCGTTTATGGCGATGCTTGATAAAGGCCAGGCGAGTATTGATGACATCCTGCTGCTGTTTATCTATCTAGAACTGGGGGCGATGGTTGGCATCTACTTCAAGACCAATCACTTGCCAATCCGCTTTCTGTTGTACGTGGCGATCACCGCTTTAACCCGATACCTGATTGGTGATGTTTCGCACCACCGGCCGCCTGACATTGGGCTGGTGTATTCCTGCGCGGGGATTTTCCTGCTGGCGCTGTCGGTCGTTGCAGTCAGGTTTGCCTCGTACAAGTTTCCTTCAAGCAAGCCGATTGACTCAACGGGTGAGGTCATCACGAAAAGCACCAGCCAATAAGGTTCGACTAAGGTGTTGGTGGCTTAAGGTGTTAGAGGCTCAAGCAGCATCTGCAGGTCATCTTCAGTAAGCCGCCACTTCTCCTGACTGCCGCCGTCAAGGACTCCGCGAGCCAGGTTGGCTTTGGCTTGCTGCATGTGTTGGATTTTCTCCTCCACGCTGCCTCGGGTGATCATTTTGTAAACAAACACCGGCTTGTCCTGGCCAATGCGATAGGCGCGGTCGCTGGCTTGGGCTTCGCTTGCCGGGTTCCACCAAGGGTCGAAGTGGATCACCGTATCGGCGGCGGTCAGGTTCAGGCCGGCGCCCCCGGCTTTCAGGCTGATTAAGAAAATCGAGTGTTCACCGGCTTGAAACTGCTCGACCGGAGTGCGCCGATCTTGGGTGCTGCCGGTCAGTTTTACGTAGCTCACATCGCGTGCAATCAGTTCTGCTTCGATCAACGCCAGCATTGAGGTGAACTGCGAGAACAGCAGTACTTTGCGCCCTTCGGCAAATAGTTCTTCAAGCATGTCGAGCAGTGCGCTGAGTTTGCCCGAGTCGCTGCTTTTCAGTGATGTGTCGTTGTCATCAAGCAAGCGCAGGTCACAACAGGCCTGACGCAAGCGCAGCAGGGCTTCAAGGATTACAATCTGACTGCGGGCCAAGCCTTGGCGCGCGATTTCGGCACGTACTTTTTTATCCATCGCCAAGCGCAAGGTTTCATAGCGATCACGTTGTGCAGCGCTAAGATCAACCCAATGGGTAATTTCGGTTTTTGGCGGTAACTCACGGGCGACATCTTGTTTTTTACGGCGCAGTACAAACGGCTTGATACGCCCATGCAGGTGCGCCAGACGTTGCTCGTTGCCTTGCTTTTCAATGGGTGTGCGGTAGTCGCGACTAAAGCTTTTACTGTCGCCGAGCCAACCGGGCATCAAGAAATTGAACAGTGACCACAACTCACCCAGGTGGTTTTCCAGCGGTGTTCCGGTTAGACACAGGCGCTGGCGCGCAGCGATTTGTCCGGCGGCGAGGGCGGTTTTACTGCGCGGGTTTTTGATATTTTGTGCTTCATCAAGAATCAGCAGGTGAAACGTATGCGCGCTCAGGTTTTTTAAATCTCTGGACAGCAGTGCATAAGTGGTCAGCACTACATCGTGCTGATCAATCAGTGCGAACAGGCTGCGTCGCTTGCTGCCATGCAGCGCAAGCACATTAAGCGTCGGGGCGAAGCGGGCGGCTTCATCTTGCCAGTTCGGTATCAGGGTTGTCGGCATTACAATCAATGCGGGTTGCTGTAGGCGCCCAGCCTGTTTTTCGCTGAGAATATGGGCAAGGGTTTGCAGGGTTTTACCCAGGCCCATGTCGTCAGCCAGCAGGCCGCCCATTTCCAATTCACTCAGCGCTTGCATCCATGCTAGCCCTTGCACCTGATAGGGGCGCAGTTGGGCGTGCAGTTCGCTCGGTATTGTTGCCTCGAACTCAGGCAAGGCGTGTAAGCGGTGGGCGAAGCCACGCAGTTGCTCGCCGCCGTGCCACTCAAGTGCGGGGCCGTTGGCGAGCTGGGTGAGACGTGGTGCGTCGGCGCGCGGCAGACGAATCTGGGAGCCAATCTCGCCGGGTTCGCGAAAGAACAGCTCACCAAGGGTTGCCAGCATTGGTTTCAGTCGGGAGAAAGGCAGCGCCACGCGTTGATCAGTTTGCGTCAGGCTGACCAGCAGCATGTCTTCATCCTGACGCTGAGCGACGGCCTCGCCGTTAAGTAACCAAGGCGTGCGGCGAATAGCTTGCAGCAATACCGGTAACAGACTGATGCGTTGACCATCGACCTTGATGCCCAGCTCAAGGTCGAACCAGTCATGTTCGACCGATTCTTCGATCTCGGCATACCAATCGTCAATCTGCGCCAGATTGTAGTGAAAACCTGGTTGCATCTCGATTTTCCAGCCCTGTGCACTTAGCGCGGGCAAATGCTTTTCGACAAACCGCAGCCAACTGGCTTCGTTTGGCAGCTCAAAGTGTTCGCCCGGATGTTCACCCAGCGCTTCGCTCTGGCGCAAGGCAATGCTCAAGCCGAGGTCGGTCAGGCGCTTACGCAGCAGGGCTTCGGCCGTGGCATCACGGACCACACGCAGGTTTAAATCCGCTTGCTGGCGGACTATTAAGTCTTTGTCTTGGCGGCCGTAAGCCAGATGTCCTTGATAGTCGAATGCAAGTGCTGCGCGGTGTTGAGTCTGCTCCAACATACGGCCTTTGCGCGCGTCAAAATGTACCCGAGCGTGGCTACCCAGGCTCAATATGGGTTGCGGGGCTATGCCTTCTAGCCGCTGTTCGGCGATTTTCTGGCTTGGGGTTATCAGCGTGCTGTGGTCCACGGCAGATTTTTGTTGATGCTCAAGGGTCAGTAAGGCGGCTGCTACATGCTTGCAGTTATAGCTCACCGGGCAGGTGCAGTGACCATTAATGCTCCAGCCATGCGTGGTTGGAAACAGGTTGATGCGTTGTTGATAAGTTTGCCCAGAAGAACCTTTGCAGCTGGCGCGCAAGCTGTTGTCCGTTAGGTTTAGCAGTGTGCTGCGCATTTCCTCGGCATAGCCAAGCCCCCGGCGGAAATGCCCGGCATCGAAGGTAGAGCGCCAGTTATCCTGACTTAGATGCAGGATATTCAATGGCATTGCTGTAAGCCTGTTGGATGGTGCATCACCGCGCCATGAAATTAAGCAAAGCCGATGATTCTTGCACAGTTAACCGGGGTAATGCAGACCGTTGGGTCAAATAGTTTGCGCTAGAGGCATTCTGCAACCAGATATCGACAGCGGCACGCCCGCCGCAGTAATGCTCAGGGTTGGTGAGGTCGTGGGTTAAGAGTGATTTTGGGCGAAAAACCTTGTATTGCCGCGCAATTATCGGGCAAATACAGCACGGTACTGGCTGGGTGTTGCGTTAAACGCCTGGCGGAAGCGGTTACTAAAGTGACTGGCACTGGCAAAGCCACAGTTAAGCGCGACTTCTATCAGTGGCAGTTTGTTGTTGCGCAGCAACTGTGCGGCTAAATGCAGGCGTTGCTTGAGCACGTAGCGGTGCGGAGGTAAGCCAAAGCTCTGAGTAAACATGCGGGCGAAGTGGTATTCCGATAGCGCGCACATTCCGGCCAATAGGCCAAGACTCAGCGGCTGATCGAGGTGGCTGTCGATAAAATCGCGCAAACGCCTGCGCTGGGCTGGAGCCAGGCCACCACTGATTTTAATGCCTTCACGCTTACCCACTTGTGAGAGCAAGGCATGATCGAGCACTTGGTGAGCAATGCTGTTGATCAGCAGGCGTTCACCCGGTTCGTGCCAGTTCATCAGGCTGAGTTGGCGAAAGCGCTGCGCTTGCTCTGCATCATCGAGGAATGTGCCTTCGCGTAATTGCAGTTCTCGGGGTTCGCGGTCGAGCAAACGCACTGCCGACAGGGCAAAGTGTTCCTCGCTTATATACAGGTGAGCCAGATTGATTTCACCGTTTATCACCCAGTTTGAGTGGTGCCCGGCTGGCATTACGCAGAGTTTGTCTGGCGCACCTTTGCTGTCTGGTCGGTCGCGGCGAAAAGTGCCCGTGCCGCCAGCGAGATAGCACGACAAGGTATGGTGAGTTGGCGCTTCGTAGTTGCGTGCATCATGGCTGTTGCTCCACAAAGCAGCGGCCAAGCCATCGCCCAGCTCGGCACTGTGGTGCAAGCGCGCGTTGGGCGATTGCCCCATTGCGTGGAATACCTGACTTTCTTCGAGTTGCGCCATACACCTGTCCTCTAGCTCGAACATGCTACCCCTACACATGTCCTTTTCCAGCCCCCTAAGGTGAAAAAAGCGCAAGATTATGCAAGTCGCAATCGCCAGAGGTTGCTGCTGGGTCAGTTGGGTGCGCGCGATCAAAAGCGCAACTTTGTGCAAGCGATCGCGCTAGATCGAGCACACACTCGACTCATCTATTGGGAGTATGTGATGAACCTGTCGCTGTATTTGATGACTGTGCTGATCTGGGGCACCACTTGGATTGCCCTGAAAATGCAACTGGGTGTGGTGGCGATCCCGCTATCAATTGCCTATCGATTTGGCCTGGCGGCTGCAGTGTTGTTTGCGATTCTGCTGATTAGCGGGCGCTTGCAGAAAATGGATCGGCGTGGGCAATTGATCTGCCTGGTTCAGGGGCTCTGCCTGTTCTGCGTCAACTTTATGTGTTTTTACACAGCTAGCCAGTGGATTCCAAGCGGCTTGGTTGCGGTTATTTTTTCAACAGCCACGCTGTGGAATGCACTGAATGCACGGCTGTTCTTCAAGCAAAAAATTGCAGCCAACGTATTGGCCGGCGGTGCGTTGGGTTTGTGCGGCCTGGGCTTGTTGTTCTGGCCGGAACTGGCTGGGCATGAGGCGAGTCGTGAGACCTTGCTGGGTATTGGCTTGGCTGTGATCGGTACGCTGTGCTTCTCCGCTGGAAACATGCTCTCAAGCCTGCAACAAAAAGCCGGTTTGAAACCGCTTACGACCAATGCCTGGGGTATGCTTTATGGGGCAATGATGTTGTTGGTCATCTGCGTTGTCACAGGTACGCCGTTCACCTTTGAGGCCAACAGCCGCTATATAGGCACGCTGTTGTACTTGGCAATTCCGGGGTCGGTGATTGGCTTTACCGCATACCTGACGCTGGTTGGGCGCATGGGGCCGGAACGGGCCGCTTACTGCACTGTTTTGTTCCCAGTGGTGGCATTGAATATCTCGGTTTTTGCCGAAGGCTACCAATGGACCACACCTGCGTTACTTGGCTTGGTGTTGGTAATGCTGGGTAACGTTCTGGTATTCCGTAAGCCCAAGGCGCCCGTAACCGCAGTGGCTGTTGCGCGCTAGCTCATGGTGTTGCCAGGCACCTGCAATGCAGGTGCCTGGGTGAATGTAGAGCCAGGAAACCAAGCTACTGTGGATTAGCGCTTTGGCGCGGAATCAGGCAAGCCGCGAGCAGCACCGGGTAGCACAGGTAATGTAACCAAAACAGGATGTGGCCTACGTTTCCGGGCTCATCTTTAAGGTGCATCATGCCCAGCAGGCCCAAATAGAGCAGGCCGAGCACTGCCGCATAAATACCGACGATCGCCCAGTATTCGCGTGGCTCGGGCAGACGTTGATTGCGCCACTGAAATACCGTTCGCAGGATCAGCCCAACGGCCACGGCAATCAGCAAAGTGGCGGGCAGGCCGCCGAGTTTGAGTAGGGCGCGCACCGCCACGTTGAGTATGGCGACGGCTGCAACGGCACCGAAGGCGTAGTTGCGTAGATTCATCAGAGTGTCCGGTTGAGGCCAAAGCGCTTCATCAGACCCTTTTCGAGTAGTGCTTTAGGCAGTATGTTCGCCAGCAACGGTAACATATGACTGCCGTTACCCAGCCGTATAAGACGTGGACGCTTGGCGCTCTGCACGGCAGCCAGCACGTTGCGGGCAAAGTGGGTGGCGGGCGTTGGATTGTCTTGCGAGGCGTTGGCCCGAGCGCGGATACCTTCACGTAAAGGCCACCAAGGCGAGGCTTCAGTAATGAGTTGCTCCGCTTGTTGGCTGGCATTCGCGCCAAAGCTTGAAGCAATCGCCCCGGGTTGAACTTCCATCACCTCAATAGAGAAGGGTGCAAGCTCCAGACGCAACGCATCGGTTAGCGCGTGCACCGCTGCTTTCGAGGCGCAATAAGCGCCTGCGAATGGAGTGACAAGTACACCCGAGACACTGCCGATGTTGACCACCAGACCTTTGTTGCGGCGCAACAAGGGGAAGAGTGCGCGGGTGACGCTGACAATTGAGAAAACGTTGGTTTCAAATTGCTGGCGCATTGCTTCAGCTCCGCCATCTAACAGCGGGCCCATCGCGCCGTAACCGGCATTGTTGATCAGCACATCGAGGCCGCCAATCTGTTCGCCGAGACGTACACCAAGCTGCTCAACGGCCACTGCATCATTGACATCAAGTTGCACCGCGATAAACCCGGCAGCGCTGAGCGCCTCCAGGTCAGACTCTTTGCGTGCGGTCGCCCAGACTTTGTAGCCATTTGCTTGGAAAGCGTCGGCCAAGGCGCGCCCAATACCGCTGGAGCATCCTGTGATTAATGCAGTGAACTGGGTCGTCATAGCGCTATCCTGAGCTGAGTTAACGATTGGCTCAGAATAAGCCAATGTCGGTTCACAAACCTATGGAGTCTCTCAAAAACCACTGCGTTTTTCAGGGAATCCCTCGCGTGAATACCTGATCATGCCCGCCCAGTCAGTTAGCGAAACTGCCCTGTATCCGCTCGGCACGAAATTCAAGGCTGCTGGCTCGATAGCCACTGCGTATGGCGGGTAGCGGCAGGCAGCTTTTCCAGCTCGCACCAGGCTGCAAATCACCAGGACCGTTGTAACGGGGCGAGTCGTAGGTGTTTTCGACCAGGTTGACGCTGTCGCCCGGGCGGTAGGCTGCAAGTTCCCATTGCAGGCTGAGCATGGGGTTCTGGCTGGCGTTTTTCAGAGTGACCGCGAGTGGTTGGTCGGCTGGGCAGTTTTGCGGATCATAGATAAAGCGCAGTTCGAGCTCTGCCAACTGGTTTTTTTCGCGGTTCTCTTGCCATATCACCGCTGAGGCGACAATAAACAGGCCGATTACCGCGGCCAAAGTCACGGGCAGGGCTTTGTTTGGATAGCGAATCAGCAAGATAAACCAGCTGAGAATCAGGATTGCACCGAATAACATGGTGGTGGCCTTGGTCGGTGAACATTTGTTCATCCTACACAAGCTGATGCGGCGGGGAAGGCTAGCCGGTTAAAAAATGTAACCGCTGCCGGGCGATCAACACGAAAAAAGCGCGGGTTCTGAGTAAGAACCCGCGCTCGGTTTAACGTTTAGCTAGAGTCAGCGTACTTCTATACGTGCGGCTTCATCATGGCTGCGACCGTAAACATCTTCAAAGCGCTCGATGTCGTCTTCACCCAAGTATGTTCCTGATTGCACTTCAATCAGCTCAAGAGGGATTTTGCCCGGGTTGCTCAGTCGGTGTACTGAGGTCATCGGAATGTAGGTTGACTGGTTTTCAGTCAGCAGAAAGGTGCGGTCATCACAGGTGACCTCAGCGGTGCCAGCAACCACAATCCAGTGCTCAGCACGGTGATGATGCATTTGCAGCGACAACTGCGCACCTGGCTTAACGGTGATGTGCTTAACCTGGAAACGCCCACCCATGTCGACGGAGTCGTACGAGCCCCACGGACGATAAACTTCGCAGTGATTCTGCGCTTCGCTGCGGTTCTTGGCGTTGAGCTCATTAACCACGTGTTTAACGTCTTGCACGCTGTTACGGTGGGAAATCATGGTCGCATCTTTGGTCTCGACGACAACGATGTTGTCCAAGCCAATGATCGAAACCAGCTTACCGTTACCCTGCACCAAGCAGTTGCGGCTGTCGTGAACCATCACATCGCCTTTGATGACGTTGCCATGCACATCTTTTTCGTGCACATCCCAGATTGACGACCAACTGCCGACATCATTCCAGCCCGCATCAAGTGGTACGACGCAGGCGCGGGTGGTTTTTTCCATGACGGTATAGTCAATCGAGTTGTCAGGACAGCAAGCGAATGTGGCTTCGTCGATGTTGACCACCATGTCGACTTCCTTGCTGCGCTCAAGCGCCAGCAGACAGGTGTCGTAGATGTCGGCGTCATAGCGCTTGAGTTCTTCAAGGTAACGGCTGGCGCGGAACATGAACATTCCGCTGTTCCAGAAGTAATCGCCGGAGGCAACAAACTCACAGGCGCGAGCTGCATCCGGTTTCTCGACGAAACTTTGCACCCGCACCACGCCTTGCGGCAGGCTGTCATCGGCGACTGAACGGATGTAACCGTAACCCGTTTCTGGGCTGTTGGCCGGTACGCCAAACAGCACCATCTCACCTTTTTCTGCTGCGGATCGGGCAACTGTAAGAGCTGATTCAAAGGATGACTGGTCGTCCAATACGTGATCAGCGGGCAATACCAGCAGTAGCTCGTCGCGACCTTCTGCAACCAGCTTCATCGCCGCAATTGCAACGGCAGGCGCGGTGTTGCGGCCAAAAGGCTCAAGCAGGATGGACTGCGCGCTGAGGCCCTGAGTACTGAGTTGCTCTTGAATAATAAAACGGTGTTCTTTATTGCACACCAATACGGGTGCTTCCATGCCCGCAAATGACAGACGCTTGATGGTCTGCTGAAACATGCTATCGCTGCCTGTCAGGGCCAGAAACTGTTTTGGGTACTGTTTGCGCGAAAGAGGCCAGAGTCGCGAACCGCTGCCACCGGAAAGAATTACTGGGATCATGTGATCAACTCCTGAAACGTTCATAGATTTGGCTGGTATCACGCGTTATTGCGAGAACCCGTTAGCAAGCTCATATGAGCCGTAGAGGACTTCTCCGTAGCGCCTGCCGTAGCGGCGCTATCTTTTTAGCGACCTGATTTTCGGCCTTTGTATTATTGGTTCTATCAATCAGTTTTGGCAGGGCGCTTTACCCAGTTAGGTGAAAGTTTTTCGCCACTGCCGGTGACGTACAGGCTGACGACTTCGCCGCGGGCGAGGGCAACAGGCTTCAGGTCGCTGATTTTGCTGTCGCCTTTAAACAGTGCCAGCTTGATTTTGACCGGGTTGACTTCGCGCTCGCCGTGACTGGAAGGCGCAACGCTGTCGACAACTTTGGTTTTGCCGTCGGCGGTCTTCAGCGTGACGTTGCTGTCAGAAAGGTTCTGCACGCGCAGCAAGGCTTTCTGTTTGTTCTTGAACACTGGGTCTTCAACCAGTTTTGGGGCAACGCCTGGCTGGCTGACCAAGGTGTAGTAATGATCGGCGTCGAGTTTGACTGGGATCGTCGCACTGCCGACTTGGGCGCTGTAGCTGCCTGCGGGCATAAAGCTGAAGTCACTTGAGCCCAGTGGTGAGACGTCATGCAGCGAGGTGTTACCGACGCTGACGCTCAGCTCGGTATTGCCAGCGTTGTAGGCACGTACGAAGGTTGACCCTTTAGGGGCGATAGGTGCATACAAACCACCTTCTCCGGCACTCGCATGGAAGCTGCCAATGCTCAGCGCAATTGCACAAGCGAATGAGGTCAAGTTGCGATTGGTCAGTAGGGTCATCAGTATTTCTCCATCTTCGTTTCACACAGCGGCGTTGTAGCCGTTTGATTAAGCGAGGTGTCTAGCCTCTCTTTACCGTTGCGCGTCGGCACCATGCCAACGTGAGTACTGGTGCGTCAGCGGTTGCCGGTTAGCGCCAGATTTTGTTTGTTGTTTAAATTTTTTAAGTTTGCGATCCATTTTGAGTCGAACTCACTGAGGTCATTGGCCATTGGTAAATAGCGCTCAGGAAACTCCCAGATCACCACCTGCGGTGGCGTGTTCTTGAAGTCATCACTCTGTAGATACTTGAGCATTGGCAGAATCGGACCACGGCCGTCTTCGGCGTAGTTGCCTACGTCATGCTGCAGGTGCTCGCGCAGTGCGCCCTCGAAGTTCCAGTTGGGATTGGCGCTGTAGCTGGTGCCAACCAACGCAACCGGTATGTCTGTTTCGGCAAACAGGGCATCGGCGCCTTCAGCCTTTGCGGCTGCTTCAGTACTGCGTTTTTGCAGATCATCCGGGCGCGGCATAAGGGTTTTGAATAGCGGGTCGAGTGGGATAAAGCGCGTCAGGTCGCCATGGTACGGCTCAGTTTTCGTTGCCGAAGTGATGTATTGCTGCGGCTCGCCTGGCAGGACAAAGTTGTGTTGTACGGCTGCACTTAAACGTTTCGCGGCGATATCAGCGCCCATAGGCGTCCAGTGGGTATCCGTGCGCAGAAACATCTGGCCTTGTTGCTTGGCCGATTCAAGCGGCGCAAGCAGGTCTGGCGCAGCGATACCCGCCTTGCGCACCGCCCTGTGGAATTGTTGGTACAGGTCCGCATGGATTGGGCTGGCGTGATTGTCACCGATGTATTCCGGGTACAAGCGAGCCTTGGCTGGAATAATTGCCATCACTAGTTTGATGTCTTGCTTGTCCAGCTGATTGCGTACGGCTTCAACCATGACCAAGTTGTCAGTCAGGTTTTGCTGGCCGTTAGCCTCGGGCTTGAACTCTTCATCGGAATACAACCAGCCGTCCGCACCGATTTTCACGCCTTGGCGACCTTCGTTGAACAGCACGTAATCCAGCGCTGCCCAGACATTGGTACCGATGCTTTTGATCGGCAGTTCTTTGTCGTAATGACTTTCAAAACTTTTCGCCAAGTTGCCATCAAGCACGCTGTAGGTCTTGGGTTGCTTGTAGTCGAGTACGCCGCTCATTGATGTGATGAAACCCAGGCCCAACACACCAATAAATGAGGCGATATAGATTTTTTCTACGGTTTTAGTCATGGTCGGCCTCACTCAGAACTGGAAGTAAAGGAAGGGCGAGTAGCTCTGCGCCGAGAGTTTTAATAGCGATGCGCAAAACAGCAGCAACAACGCAACACGAACCAAGGTTTGCGCCATTGCTGGGTTTTGCTGTGCCATTACTGTTGCGGCCGCGGTATTGCCGGAGTTGATGACCGGATCGCTGCCCAGAGTTGCATCCTTGGCTGGTCGTTTGCTTGAGCGATGACGGTTGAACTCACGCACGCCACAGACCGCGAGCACGACGTAGGCGATGCCCAGCGTTGCGATTTGCAAATCGTTGATATTGGCGCGGTTCAACTCGCTGAGCTGCCAGCCGTTGAAGCTGAACATTGCGCTATACATGCGCCAGGCGATGTCGAGATTTTCAGCGCGGAAAATCACCCAGCCGAGCATGACCAGGAAGAAGGTGAAGGCCCACTTGATCGGGTTGAGCACTGCTGGAGCTGCATTGACGCCAAGTGCACGCTCAATGGCGAGCCAAGTGCCGTGCCACGCGCCCCAGATCAGAAACGTCCAGTTAGCGCCGTGCCAGAAACCACCCAGCAGCATGGTCAGGAACAGGTTGCGGTAGGTGTTGAATGTGCCTTGCCGATTGCCACCTAACGGCACGTATAAATAGTCACGCAGCCAGGTCGACAGGCTGATGTGCCAGCGGCGCCAGAACTCGGTGATTGATTGGCTGATATACGGCTGGTTGAAGTTTTCCATAAAGCGAAAACCCATCATCAAACCCAAGCCAATCGCCATGTCGCTGTAACCAGAGAAATCGAAATACAGCTGTGCGGTGTAGGCCAGCATCCCCAGCCAGGCATCACCGGTACTCGGGTTGCTCAGGGCGAAACAGTGGTCAACCAACGGCGCCAGGGTGTCGGCGATAAACACCTTCTTGACGAAGCCCTGCATAAAGCGCGTAGCGCCCTCGGAAAACTTGTCAATGCTGTGCGTGCGGTCGGTGAACTGGTCCGCAAGGTCTTTGTAGCGCAGCACCGGGCCAGCAATCAGTTGCGGAAACAGGGCGATAAACGCTGCGAAATTAATCAGGTTTTCAGTGGGCTCGGTATCCCCGCGGTAAACGTCGATCAAGTAGCTCAGCGACTGGAAAATGTAGAACGAAATACCAATCGGCAATATCACGTGGGTCAGCACAAACGGCTCGAAGCCAGCTGCATCCATCATCTTGTTGATGTTGGCGACACCAAAGTTGGCGTACTTGAAGTAGCCTAAAGTTGCCAAGTTACCAACCACACCCCACAGCACCCAGCGTTGTGCGGCCTTGGTGCGTACCCCGGCACGATGAATGCGCAGGCCAAAGCCGTAGTTCCACAGCGTCACCACGACAAACAGCAGCAGAAAGTCGACCCGCCACCAGGCATAGAAGGCATAGCTGCCGACCAGAATCAGCAAGTTGCGGTAGCGTGCGCCACTGAGGTAGTACAAGCCGAGGAATATCGGCAAGAACAAAAACAGGAACACGTTGGATGAAAAGACCATCCGTGCTTCTCCATTAACAGGTCAAAACAGGGCTCAACAGCCCGTCATATAAGTCCCGCCAAACTGCTTGGCGGGGGTGTTTTTAAAGCGTTGTTCAGCCACCCTGATGCTTGGGGTTGAATACGCTGCTGACATCACCGCCCAGGCGGAATGTCTTGAACGGGCCAAACTTTTCAATACCTTTCTCGAAGTCCGCCGAGCAGCTGTAAAGCGTGCAATAGGGCGCAAGCCAGGAAAACTTGGCGCGCTTCTTCAGGTCGGTCATGTCTTGCTTGTCGCCGGTTTTTTCCTTGAATTCATCGGGGTCGGAAACACCCTCCATAACCCGCTCGGCAAGGCGCTTGAGCGCTTGCTGGTTTTCCGGGCGAACGTCGACGCCATTGGCTTCGGCAAATGCAGCAATCATGGTCAAAGGCGGCAGGCTGTAGTTGTGGTACGCCAGCGCGCGCTGCTTGCGCCTTAGCTCGTTGGGCAGATAACCCTCGGCATCGACTTGGTTGGCGGCCACCTGAAACTGCTTGATCGACCAGTCGAACAAGTCGCGCCTATTGGTTGCGACCGCTGTGGCCATCACTGACCAGGCCGCCCAATAACTGTGGTTGTTGATCTTGCGTTGCGGCAGGTCGCTCCAGTCGTGGACGGTCATCTCGGCGAGCTTGACGAACCACTGCTCGATTTCCTGCGCCTGTTGTGGGTAAGCCTTCAGCGGCTGGCTCTCGGAGAATTTCAAACGCAAGTAGGCTGAGGACATGCTGCCCAGGGCCCACTTGCGCATTGATTTACCGGTGTGGTTGTAGTCAGGGCTGAGCAGGGCACCGGCTTGCGCCCAGCTGTCCATCCATTGCAGCGCGCACTCCAGTTGCTTGGGGTCGCCGTTTTGCATGTAGCGCATGACGTAACGGTTGCTGCCACGTTCCATGGTGGTGATGTCGGCGGTGCTGTCGCGAAAGGCTTTCTCGGCGGTTTTATTGAGTGTCGAGCGGGCCTTGTCCGAACCTTCGTATTTGCTGCGAAACACCAGGCTGCCGGTATAGGGCTTTGGTGCTGGGTCACAGGACTGCGACTTTTTCGCGGTGCTGTTCACCGGCGCGAAGTAGCCAGCCGGAGGAACCAGATCACTGGCAAAGCTGGCTTGGGCAAATATCGCGCTGGCCAGTAAGCAGGGGGTGAGTAGCCATTTTTTCGCTTGCATAGTTGACTCCATCCTCAGTCAGCTTTCGCTGTGAGGTTTTTGCCGGTGCTGGATGGCCGCTTGCACAGTGTCGCTTCGACGCTGAGTCCTTCGGGCATCTGTTCCGGGCTTTGGATTTCAAGGGCGAGCAGGTTGAGATCACGCCAGTCAGGGTCGTTTCTCAGTTCGAAGGCATAGCGCCCGCCGGTGTCGACGCGATCGCTTTGCTCAATTTTGAATTTTTCACGGCGGCCGTTGAGGTACCACAAAGTGGCTTTGGACTCATGCACGCTGGGGTCGCTGAACCTCAGGTCTACTTGATAGTCGCCGCCGCGCAAATCGCGCAGCGCGGTGTTTTCACCGTTGACCAGAAGTTGGTTGTTGCCGGGTTTCATCTTGATTTTGTTATGCATGACCGCCGGGCGACCTTCGCAGCCGTTGTCGACCATTGGCAGGGCCTGGCGATAGAAACTGTCTTGCGCCAGATCGTAGTGGGTGGCGAATTCCCAGATCAGGATCTTCGGCGGATTGGTGTGAAACTCCTCGCTGCTCATGTATTGCAGCAGCGCGCTGTCGAAACCACCGCCACTGACGGCCATGTTCAGCACTTCAGCACTGCTGTACTGCTGCAAGAAACCCGGAAAGTTGTACGCCGGACCGCTGTTACTGGTGCCGACAATGGTGATTTGCGGAACCGATTCATCGCCAAACAAACTGTCGGCGTCGGCAGCGCCAACTGGCTCAGTTTCATAGCGAGGCACATATTGGGTGGCGTAGCTGACGCCGCAGAATTCGGCTGCGGTTTTGTGCAAGGTGCCCGCCTTGGGAAGGAGGCCAACGACGTTGCTTTCAAATTCCTTCTTTGGAATGTCATCAAAGCCGGGTATTTGCTTGAGCGTCTCGGCGACAAGTTTGGCAGTACGCGAGGCACCCGCTGGCGTCCAGTGGTGGTCTGCCTCAAAGTAGTAGGGGGTCTTTACGTCTTGCTCATCAAACAACGGCGAAAGATCGGTCACCCAGATACCGGTTTTGCGCAGATCTGCAACTGCTTGCTGATAGTTCTTTTTCGCCAGCGCGTAGTTGAAACGCGACTTCTCAGCATCAGTCAGTTGCTCACGATTGACCAAGCCTCGGGTTGGCTGATAGACAATCATCAACTCGATGCCTTTGCGCTTTAACGCATCACGCAGGCGCTTGAATTGCTGGTAACCGTGCGGCGTGGTACCAAAATCGGTACGCAGGTCATTGCGGCTACGAAATAGCCAGTCGCCCTTGCCCTGAACCAGCGCGGTAAAAAAGCTCAGGTACTTGGTGTTGTAGTTCGCCGGGTTTTGCGCGGCCGGGCACAATGGCCCGACACGCTGCACGCTATAGCTGGGTTCAGCCATGGCTGCGCTGGCGGTGCCGAGTAAGACACCGGCTACAGCAAGTTGGCGCAGTTTAAAAATCTTCTTACTCACGTTATTTGCCCTCAATTCTGCAGTTCTGCCTGGCTTTCGACGGGGTCGATGAGTACCGCCAACTTGCGGCGTACCAAGAGGTCGAGAATCTCTTCCTGGCGCTTGCCGAGCACACCCGAGAAACTGATACCGGTACTTTTCGTTGGTGCAATCATGTTCACGCGATAAAGCTCAAGGCTTAGCGGTGAGTCGATGGACAGTGGTCCCGAGCCATTTGCCGCCAGCGTGCCGCCGACCAGAATCATCGACACCTTGGTGTCGAAGGGGTCGAGGTCAATGTCGCGGTCGGTGTCGGACAGGTCTTTGATGTGGCCGTAGAGGCCGGTCAGCTTGTTGCCCGCAGAGAGGTTTTCGTAAAGACGAATGTTGACGCTATTACGCACCCGAATACCGTGGCGGGAGTTGTTCATAACCTTGTTGCCCCACAGCAGGTTGTTGCTGCTTTCGTACAGGGTGATGCCGTCTGACTGGTTCTGATAAACCTCGTTGTAGGCAATCAGGTTGTTGATGCTGTTACGGTCGATAACGATGCCGGAAAGCTTGTTGTCGTAGCTTTTGTTGTTGATGATCCAGCTGTCATCAACCTCACGGGAGATGATGATTCCGTGTTTCTTCTTGGTGCCGTGGACGGTGTTTTCAGCAATGATCAAGCGGCGCGAGCGGTCGTGCGGGTCAATTCCGTAGACGATGTTGTCGCGGTAGGTGTTGCCCTTTATCACCACGTCATCCGCCTCGTAGCAATAAAAGCCGTACCAGTGATCAACAAAGGTCGAGTTGATCAGCCAGCCAGTCGGGCGAGGGCGCTTGAGGCGCTTATCAACACCGGGTGAGTACTGGGTGATACTGACGCCGTAAGACTTACTCTGGTTGTAACCGAGGCTGGTTATCTCGCTGTTGGAGATATACAGCTCACTGCCGCCCCAGGACACTAAAAACGGGCGAAATTCATTCGGTGTGCGGAAGGTTGCAGGCCCATTATCAGCCTCACGCCAAGCGGTCAGTCTGGAGTCGGTAATAAACAGCATGCCGTCATTGACCATGAATGAGCCGCGCTCTTGCGACAGGCGCAGGTCTTTGGTGTTTTTGCCAACCTGCAGGGTTGCACCTTGGGCCACGACTATTGGCAAACGGGCCAGATAGACGCCGGGTGAGGTCTCGGCAAACTGGTTATCAGGCAGTGCTTTGGCGATATCTTCTGGAGTGACATAACCCCCTTCGATAAAGATTGCCAGAGGCATGCCTTTTTGGCGCTTTACCCATTCGCGCAGCCGTTCATCACCACCGATAAAGTCTTTCAGTTCCACTTGTTGGAGCATGCGCCGTACCACTACCTTGCCGCCGGGCGTGTGCTTGACCTTGGCGGCGACCGCCTCAGCGGTGTAGCCGGAGAGATCGGGCAGCTTGGGCTTGTCCATCCTCAGGGGTTCGATCGGCGCACTGCTGACGGTGTAGTTGTCGGTCTCGTTAAGCACCTTCGCCGAGCCAGGAGCCAGTACCTCAGCCGTTTCCGGAATATCTGGGGTGTCGACTGCCAAGGCCGGCGGCGCGCTGAGCAACAAGGCGCTCAAGAGCAGCACGCTGACGCCTGTTGCAGTTCTGAGTGAGTCAGGTTGTGGGTTCATGAGCAGTCCTCAGAAGCGCCAGATGACGTCGACAAATGCACGGTGCATGACCGAATCGGTGCCTTTGGCGTAGGCATCGCCTGGCAAGAAGACACCACCGCGCAAACGCACCAACGCGGCACCTTCATCGACTTGTTCAGCTAAAGCAGCGGGCAACAAACCCTGTTTGAAATAGCGCGTGACGACCAGATCGACCTCTTGGCCTACGTCTTTTTCGCCATTTTCGAGATTGGCGATAATTCCGCTGTCGCCAATGTCTTGCTTGTCATCAACCCGCCAGAACTTGTGGTAAACCAAGCTGGCGTCGTACTCGTCCTGTAATTGCCATGAGCCGAACAGGGTTGCGGCGTGCAAGTTGCTCAACTCACCACGAAAGGCTTCACCGAAGCGGTGCAGGCGGGCGTTAGTGCCGGTGAAGTTGGAGCGGTTACTTTCCATACCGGTCTGACGAAACTGTTCCGAACTGTCGTCATCGCCGCCGCCACTGCCGCGGGCGTATGCGCCACCGACCTTCCAGTTCTGGTCGATGTTCCAGCGTAGGCCGAGGTCCACGGCCCAGGCATTGACATCAACACTGCGCGAACCATTGGCGAACTTTTGGTCGCCTGCGTTGGCGACCTCCAGTTCGTCGATATCACCGTTCAGCCAGGTGGCTTGTGCCCAGTAGTTGAGCGGTTGGGTCGAGCGCCGATTGTAAAAATCACCATCGGCGCTGATGCCCAACCACGTCAGGTCACCGGTGTAGCGCTTACTCAGCTCATCAATTTCTTCACCGGCATTTGCCAGGCTGCCATTGTCGCGGCTGTGGTGCGCTTTGAGGCCAACCCAGTGGCCGGGCTTCCATTGTGCAGAAACACCGCCGAAGTAATGCTGGCGGTCTTCGTCTTCCGGGGCCAGGTCATCAAGGTCGGTTCGGTAGTCGGAGAAGCGCTCAGCCATGCCCACGTTGGCGCGCAGCAGTGTGGAGTCGAGCTCCCAGTTCAGCGCTTCGATATTGGTGTCCCACCAGGTGCCTTCATCGCTTCGCACACGCTGGCGCCCGAGGCGCAGGTGTTCGCCGGGATAGGCAGTCAAGCCTGAGTAATCGACCCAGAATTCGCGCATGGCCAGGTAACTTTTGTCTGGCTCGCGACCGTCATTGCTATTGGCGCTGTTGCTACTGTCGCTGTCGTCCGAGTTGCTTTGCAGGGTGTCGGTTTCAATGATGTCCGTGGCGGTCACCGCCTGACCCATGGCAAACGCACTCCAAGCGCCGCGTTCGCCGTACAACCAGGGGCGCAGGTCAAGACCGATACCGCTGACGTCGCCGCCACTGCGGGTGCCAAGGTCGCGATCATCTTCCGATTGCGCGGTGATCTTGGCGGTCAGGCCGAAGTTCTGATCCGGGCTGTTCGCTGCAAATGCGCTGGCGCTGGATAAAAGGGTCAGCCCCAAGCCCAGGCTTGTAGCGATGTTGTTGAGTTTTATCGTCGGATTCTTATTCATTGAAGCTGTGCCTGTAACTGAGTTTGGTTTTGCAAAGCGGTGCCACGCAGTTCGCGTTCTTCGCGGAGCTTCTGCTCGGCTTCACTGCGTTGAGTTGGCGTTAGCTGTTGCGCAACCTCGTTGGCCAGGTCGGTACTTGCCTGTGTGTTCTTCGGTAGTGCCAGTTGGCTGAAGACATAGGCGTTGCTGAGGTTTGGCACGATGCCTTTACCTTGTGAGTACATTTGCGCCAAGGCGTAGTCGGCATTGATCTGGCCGCTACGTGCTGCGCTTAACAAGTGATCAAGGGCTTGCTGTGGATAGATATCGCCCAAGTAGCCGCGCAGATAGATCTGCCCCAGCAAGTAATTGGCTGTCGGTTCACTTGGAGCGGCCTTGCGCAAGTGCTCCTCAGCTTTTTTCGGGTCTTGAGGGACCATCTTGCCTTCGTAATACAGGCGTCCCAGCAGCAGCTCGGCACGCGGCAGCGAAGCCTCCCGACCGTTGTCGAGGTAAGTCATCATGGTTTCGCTGTCGCCCAACGCGGGGTAGTCGTAAAGCAGTCGCGCAAGGCTGACCCAGGCAGCCGGGTAAGTCGGGGCGATGGCTTCGAGCAATTCTTTTGCCTGCGTTTCGTTAGGCTTACCTAACTCAGCGTCGGCGAGTACTTGGGCGACGGCTTCAACTCTGCGCGGTGGTAATGCACGGCTGTGGTATTCGTTCATCATGTTGGCGATCAGCGCTTCTTGTCGCTCGCTGTTGCCTTGTATTTGGTACACGGTGGCCAGTTCGACGTAGCAGGCGTCGGATTCGCTGATCAGCTTTTGGCAGATGTCTTCGATCTCAGTCAGGTGCTGGTCGTAGGTGCCCTGAGTGCGGTAATACAGAATTTGCGCCAGCTCGGCCTGTTGAAAGCCCTGTTGGCGCCAGCTAGAAATTTGCTGCTGCACGTTCATAGCGGGAAAGTCCTGTGGGTATTGCAGATAGAGCATCGTCAGCGGCAGCAAGCTGTTGGGTTCGCCTGCGCTAAATGCTTCATTGAGCAATGTCGCAGCTTCCTTGCGTTCGGCATGGCTGCTGTCCGGCTTGCGCGCTAGCAACCGCCCTAGACGGCCCTTGGCGCGGGGGGATTGGTCCATTGCCAAGCGGTAGGTACGTTCTGCTTCCTTGAGGTCTTCCTCAGTGCCACTGGCGACTTTCATATCCGCCAGCCCCACCTGCGCGTTGACATAACCCAGCTCAGCCAGTTGCTGGAAGTTGCGTTCAGCCGTGGCGGTGTCGCCACGCTTCAGCGCTTCGCTTGCCAGACGCTGGTCTGGCAAGCCTGCGCAACCGGCCAGAGTGACGGCGGCTGCGAGCATAAGTAGTTGAGGATGAGCAGTAGCCACGAGTGAGTCCTCCTTAGTAGCCAGCTGCTGTTGCTTTGTTGATCAACCAATCGAGCGATGGGCCACGATCAATTTCGACTTCAACAGGCTGGCCAGCCAAGGTGCTTGGCAAGGTGCTATCCGGCTCGATCGTGGCACGGATATCCGATGACAAGCCGCCATCGTGCAAGTTGGTGCTGATGATCTTGCCACTGCGTGCCTGATCATCACCCGCGACCCAGAACTTGATCCGCGTGCCAGGGCGGGCCTCGGCAAATTTGCGGTACGGGAAGCTGGCCAATACCGTTGCTTTGCTGTCCTGCGGAACCATTTCAAAGATCACGTCGCCTTTGCTGGCGAACTGACCATCGGCCACCAGTTGACGTGCGATCTTGCAGTTGCACGGGCTGGTCAAGGTGCCTTTCATCTGCTTGCTGAACAACTGCTCGATGTTGGCTGGGGTCAGCTGTTCATCGCTGAGTTGGCCTTTGAGCATTTCCAGCATGCTCGCGGAGAATGTCGCAACGGGTGCGCCCTTGTTGATAATGCCGTCGGCACCGACCAGGCTTTGTACCGTGCCTTCACGTGGCATGGTGATGTTCAAGCTGGGAACGTTGACCATGCCGGAAGAGGCGTGGGTGACGAAGTACAAGCCATAAATGGATTTGAAAATGTAGCCAAAGGCAGCCACGCCAACGGCAAAGATGGCGATGCTGAATGTCACTGCTTTAATTCGCCCGAACACACTCATGCCACCGCCATTGCCTTGCTTGCGTGGCTTGGTGAAGTTCTCACGTTGCAGGGTGTTCAGCAGGTCGCCAGTCGAGACGATTTCACCGCTCAGGTGCGCGCTGATCAGGTAACGCAAGGTGGCGATTTCACGAGGTTTGAGGTTGTGGAACTGGCAACCCACACGATTGTTGACCGGGTCGGTCGAGCACACCTGAAACTCGATATCGAGGCTCAGGTTGAGGCTGTCCAGTTGGAACTGCATGCGTGCTTTGTGGAAGTCACCGACATTGGCTTGGGTTTTTTCACTGGAAAAGCTGAAACCACCGGCCGACATATCGAGCACGCGCACCTCAACTTGCTCGCGCGCTTTGGTGATGTAGCGCAAGGTTGCTGGGATTTTGACCCGGGCGTGCTGGCGTTGAGCTTCCGATTCATGGACCACATTGACGTTGACGGCTGTGTTCATGGGTTAGGTTTCCTATTCAGTTCTGATCACACCAACGCAAGAAGCGCGGCGATGAATACGCTGGTGGCAGTAAAAGTCATGGCTCGCGAAGACCAGCTGTTGAACAGTCGCGAAAAGCTGGCCAGGTCGCGGTTGAGCTTGGTTGGCTGACGTGTCCAGGATTGTTGGTCGAGGCGGAAGAACACGTAGATCTTCACCATCGCGCCGACGATCTGGTTGTAATAAAGAATTGCTGGATAAACAGGGCCGATACGGTGGCCGCTAAGGCTGAGCAGTAGCGTCAATATCAGGCGTGTAATACCGATCCACAGCAGGTAAATGATGATGAATGACGGGCTGTACTTGATGCTTGCAATCACCGCGACAGCCAAGCCCAGCAAGCTTGTCCACATCGATACCCGCTGGTCGAACAAGACCACGCTGGTGAAGGCGCCCAGGCGATTTATTCCCAGGCGCAAGGCCCGTGAGTTCTGCCGTAGATTGTTGCCGTACCAGCGGAACATCAGCTTGCGGCTGGCTTTGATGAAACTCTTTTCCGGTGGGTGCTCCACGGTATTGATTGCGGCATCAGGCACGTAAAACGTGTCGTAGCCGAGGCGCATCAGGCTGAACCAGCTGGACTTGTCATCACCGGTTAGAAATTGAAAGCGACCCAGACGCCAGTGCTCAAGGTGATCACTTTCGACATCGGCAATAAATTCAGGATTGGTTACCACCTGAGCGCGAAATACCGACATCCGCCCGGTCATGGTCAGAACCCGTTTTGATAAGGCCATGGAGCACATGTTCAGGTGACGTTGAGCGAAGCGCAGCTTGTGCCATTCACTCATGATGTAGCTGCCGCGAACCTCGCAAAACTCATTGGTGGTCAGGCCGCCAACATTGGGGAACAGCTGAAACCACGGCACGGTTTTACGCACCACGCCGACATCCAGCACGGTGTCGCCATCAATCACTGCTACCACTGCTTTGTTGTCTGGCAGTTGTCGAGAGATTGCACGGAAGCCATAAGCCAAACCATCGCGCTTGCCGGTGCCGGGAATACGTACAAAGTTGAGTTTGACGTGGGCGGGAGGATTCATTTTCTCCCACATGCTTTTCACCAACAGCTCATCGGAGAGCTCAACGATTGAGCAAACCATGGTTGTCGGGTAACCGCACTCGATGGCTTCGCGAATGACCGAGCGATAGACCATCGCAGTGGTAAGCGCATCGATACGGAAGCTGGTGACCATCAAAAATACATGTGATGGGTCTGCAGCTGCGCCGAGCTTACGAACCTTGCGCTTGTAATAGGGGTAAACCAAATAAAGGAACAGGCAGCCACGCACAAAATGTATGGCACCCATGGAATAACGCCAGATACCAACGGCGCCAATCAGCAGCAGATAGTGCTTCGATTCAGGGTCGAAGGTACTGGTCGGCAATGCCAAGGCGAGCAACATCAGTAATGACAGGTAAAACAGCCAGCCAGCAGCCTCCAGGAGGCCTGTCTTGAGCTTATCCATATGCGTTTCCATCGTATCTACTGAACTCACCCTGGACATGCGCGATATGGCACATGCCCAAGGTGGGTTCATGACTAAAAGCGCGACTTACCAGCAGATGCCTTCGGCGCCGCTGCGGGTTGCTGTGGTCATGAAACCAACCAGGTCGATAACTTGCTTGCCTTCGAATTTCTCGTCAGCCAAAGGTGCAAAGTCCTTGTCGCCATTGCCTAGTACGATCACTTCGGCATCGGCGACCACTTTCTCGAAGTCGCTGTTGAGCAGAGAGGAAACGTGGGGGATTTTCGACTCGATGTAGTCTTTGTTCGCCCCGTAAACACGGGCGTACTCGACGTTACGGTCGAAAATGCTCAGGTCGTAACCTTTACCAATGAGCATTTCAGCCAGTTCAACCAACGGGCTTTCACGCAGGTCATCGGTGCCGGCCTTGAAGCTCAGGCCGAGCAATGCAACTTTGCGTTTGTTGCAGCGCGAGATGATGTCGAAGGCTTTTTGCACCTGAACCACGTTGCTGCGCATCAGGGAGCTGATTAGCGGTGCTTCGACGTCCAGGGAAGTGGCGCGGTAGGACAGGGCGCGCACGTCTTTTGGCAAGCAGGAGCCGCCGAACGCAAAACCTGGGCGCATATAGTATTTAGACAGGTTGAGCTTGTTGTCCTGGCAGATCACGTCCATCACTTCGCGACCGTCGACGCCGACCGCTTTGGCGATGTTGCCGATCTCGTTAGCGAAGGTCACCTTGGCAGCGTGCCAAACGTTGCAGGTGTACTTGATCATTTCGGCGGTATCGATGGTCTTGCGAATGATTGGTGCATCCAGCTCGCTGTAGATACTTTCCAGCAGGTCGCCAGAGGTGGTGTCCGACTCACCAATTACCGTCATCGGAGGGAAGTCGTAATCTTTGATCGCCGTGCTTTCACGCAAGAACTCAGGGTTCACTGCAACACCGAAATCAACACCGGCTTTCTTACCAGAACAGTCTTCAAGGATCGGAATTACTACGTTGCGAACAGTGCCAGGCAAGACGGTGCTGCGTACAACTACAGTGTGTCGGGCGCTCTTGTCGCGCATTGCCATGCCAATCTCGCGGCATACGCCTTCAATATAGTTAAGTTCAAGATCGCCATTCTTTTTGCTTGGGGTGCCGACACAGATAAATGACACTTCGCTATCAGCCACTGCGCTGGCTACATCAGTCGTTCCGCGTAGTTTTCCGGCGGCTAAACCCTGTTGCAGAAGTGCTTCAAGGCCGGGTTCAACGATAGGCGATTTGCCATTATTAATCAGGTCGATCTTATTGGCGGAGATATCAACGCCAATAACTTCATGGCCCCGAGCGGACAAGCAACCGGCACATACGGCACCGACATAACCTAAACCAAAAATACTAATGCGCATGGTCTTGACCTCATTCATCTATTACAGAATTAATAAAGTTTCGGGAATATTAAGTTGCTGTTCCCTATCTAATTTGTTATTTCGCCTACTTATTACAGTCGTATGAATGCCCGCTCGCATAATGGGGCGTGATCAGGCATCTACTGTTAATTCCTCAGTTTCTGAGTTGTGCGCTTACGATCTGCAAAACTCTTTAAAAAGAGGGGGTTAGGTGCAAACTGCCACTAGGCATCTATTTTTAATTGTGTGTCTAGCATTGCTCAGGTGAACCGTTACCTCGAGTATTAGTTCAAGAGTTAATGGCAGTTTGGTTCGCGTTGAAAGTTACGCGAAGAAGTGTGTTACGCCGAATATGAGTGTAGGAAAATTCTGTAAGTTCATACCGTTCGTCAACTTTTTGCGAAGATTAATCTTTAGCTGTGGTTGCACGATAGTTGCACTTTGATAGCAGTGGATAGTGGCTATTTGTAATTGCCGAACTGCTAGGTCGAGAGGGATTTAGTGTGGTGTTTTGCTTGTTTAAATATCCACTGAACTATTCGTTAGTTAAGTGATACATCCAGTATTACTGGGCGAGGAGGCGCAGCGAGTTGAATATTCAACCCGCTGGAAGAGGGGGAGAGTCAGGCGTTTTGTTGCTCGCGGAGGAATACCAGATTGTCAGGTTTCGAACGATCTGGCGCATAGCGATAGCCTTGATCGTTAAAATCTTTCAAACCCTGCGGGTCAGAAATTTTTTCTTTGATCACATACCGAGCCATCAGCCCACGTGCTTTTTTTGCATAAAAACTGATGATTTTATACTCACCATTTTTCTCATCGCGAAATTCGGTGTTGATCACGCGGGCATTGAGCGCTTTACGCTTAACCGCTGAGAAGTATTCATTTGAAGCCAGATTGAGTAAGACATCATCGCCTTGCTCGGCCAGCGCTTCATTCAACCAACCGCTGATGCGTTCGCCCCAGAAGGCGTACAAATCTTTACCTCTTGGGTTTTGCAGCTTGGTGCCCATTTCCAGCCGGTAAGGCTGCATCAGATCCAGCGGGCGCAGCAAGCCATAAAGCCCCGAGAGCATGCGCAGATGCTGCTGAGCAAAGTCAAAGTCGCTATCTGTGAAGTCTTCTGCGGCTAAACCGGTGTAGACGTCACCTTTGAACGCCAACAATGCTTGTTTGGCGTTTTCTGGGGTGAACTTCACTGACCAACTGCCGAAGCGAGCAGCATTCAGGCCCGCGAGCTTGTCCGAAAGATGCATCAGTTCAGCGATTTGCTGCGGTGAGTAATCGCGTAACAGGTTGATCAAATCACTGGCGTGGTCGAGGTGTTGAGGCAAGGTGAAGCGTTCAGTCACAGGCAAAGTCTCGTAATCGAGGGTTTTTGCCGGAGAAATCACCATCAGCATAAAGTCTGCTCCTTAAAGTCTGCGGGGATTTTAGGCCAGCGAGTATCTGGACTCTAGCTATTAAGCCAATACGCAAAGCTTATTAAGTGTTTTCAGGCCAGCGGCAGAGTCATAGCCGATGACTATGAGCTGCAATTGGCGCAGATAAAGACGTGGGTGCAAAAGGTCAATCAAAGCGGGATTTTACTGGCCTGACGCATTTGAAAGACGGGTGCAAGGCTGTGACAGAGTGCAGAGAAATGCCTGGAAAACGAAATTTTTACAGGCAAAAGCAGCGATGGGACTTCTGACTTTAACGGCACAATGCCAGCTCGCCAAGCGCTATTCGTCTATCCGACAAATAAACATAAAAAAACTGAAATCTTCGTTTAACTGTCATGTTTTTTGGAGTATCAAAGAAGACAGACGCCGAACCCTGCAGTCAGGTGGCGATATTGCTCTTCACCTTGTTTGCAGCTTCTCAGCCGCCCCTGAGAAGTCGGCGGTCCTCTGCAGCGGAGCGCTGACTCTGGCATTCCGTTGCTTGGCTTCTACTAGAAGGTAAACGAGTATGGATGACCACGGACGCTGTAAGCCCACCGCTCCAACCCTCTACGCCCTCGATACCAATGTGTTGATCCACGATCCTAATGCGTTGCTCAATTTCGAGGAGCATCACGTTGCCATCCCGATGACAGTTTTGGAGGAGTTGGACAAGCTCAAAACAGGTAAGCAAGGTGTAGCTGCTGAATGCCGTCAGGCGATCAGATTGATCGACAAGATTCTGGGGAGCGCATTACCTGAAGAAGTGGAGCACGGCGTACCGATTCAGCGTGAGAAGAGCGGCGCATGCGGCTTTTTGTCAATTCTGATGAGCAAAAGTGCAGCTCCTGTCACCTGGCTGCCTGAAGACCTCAACGACAACAAAATCATCAACCAACTGGTTGAGTTAAAGTCACGACGACCGGGATTGTCAGTGGTGCTGGTCACCAAAGACATCAATATGCGCTTGAAGGCGCGGGCCTGTGGCATCGACTCTGAGGATTATCACACTGACCAACTGGTTGATGATGTTTCCCTGCTGTCGCAGGGCTATCACAACATGTCAGGTGGTTTCTGGGACCGGGTGAGTAAAGTAGAAACCCGCCAGGACCATGGCAGAACCTGGCATCGTGTGCAGCTCACCGACAACCTACCGTCAGTTCATGTCAACGAGTTCATCATCGATGAACAAGGCTTTGTCGGCTGGATCAAGGAGATCGATGAAGGTGAGATCCTTATTCTGGATCTGCATCAGGAGCCATTGATGCACCAGGAAGCGTGGGGGCTCAAGCCGCGCGATATCTATCAGGCGCTGGCGCTCTATGCCTTGCTGGATCCTGATATCCACTTGGTCAACCTGTCGGGCGCGGCTGGCTCGGGTAAAACCATTCTTGCCTTGGCAGCAGCCATCGAACAAACCATGGTCAGCAAGCGTTACCGGCGCATCATCGCGACGCGTAGCGTGCAAGGGCTCGATCAGGAGATTGGTTTCTTGCCGGGCACCGAAGCCGAGAAAATGGAGCCATGGCTCGGCGCGATTACCGACAACCTTGAAGCGCTGCATATGGATGATGAAAACACTCATGGCAGCGTTGACTACATTCTGCAGAAGGTGCCACTGCAGTTTAAATCCCTCAACTATATTCGCGGACGCAGCTTCCAGCAGAGCCTGATCCTGATTGATGAGTGCCAGAACCTGACACCGCACCAGATGAAAACCATCATCACCCGTGCGGGAACCGGGTCCAAGGTGATTTGCCTGGGTAACCTGGCGCAAATCGATACGCCTTATTTGTCGGCTCCGAGTTCTGGCCTGACTTACCTGACGGAGCGATTCAAAGATTTCTCCCACGGTGTGCACATCACCTTACAGGGCGTACCGCGCTCAATTCTGGCTGAGTACGCAGAAACCCACATGTAATCGCCGTAAACCATAAAGCCCTGCAAGCTTGAGCTCGCAGGGCTTTTTTATGCGGTTGAGATTGCCATTTATTGATATTGGCGGGTGCCGAAACCTGACTCTGAGGTTTACAATCGAGCCAACCTAGATCGGAGTAACGCTGTGCTCACTCATCTTGATTCACAAGGCCGGGCCAATATGGTCGATGTCAGCGACAAGTCATCGACTGTGCGCGAGGCTGTGGCCGAGGCGCTGGTGCGCATGCGTCCACAGACCCTGCAAATGATTGTCGAAGGTGATCACCCCAAGGGTGATGTCTTTGCGGTCGCCCGGATTGCAGGAATTCAGGCGGCGAAAAAAACCTCGGACCTGATCCCGCTGTGTCATCCACTGATGCTAACCAGCGTCAAAGTTGAACTAAGCGCCGAAGGCTCGGATGCCGTGCGTATCCGGGCACGCTGCAAGCTGGCCGGGCAAACCGGGGTTGAGATGGAGGCGCTGACCGCCGCCAGTGTTGCTGCACTGACTATTTATGACATGTGCAAAGCGGTTGATCGTGGCATGACCATTGAAAGTGTGCGCTTGCTGGAAAAAATTGGCGGCAAGAGTGGGCATTTCAAACACGATGCGGCTCAAGTGGAAGGTGAACAATGATTCGTGTGCAGTACTTTGCCCGTTACCGTGAAGCCTTGGGCCTTGATGGTGAGCAACTGAGCAACAGTGCCAACTTCGCCACGCTTAACGATGTGCGTGAGTTTCTAGTCGCTCGTGACGGTGTCTGGCAGGTGCTGGCTGAGCAAAACTTGATGTGTGCGCGCAATCAAGAGCTGTGCAGCCTCGATGAAGCCGTGGCTGAAGGTGACGAAGTGGCGTTTTTCCCAACGGTCACCGGAGGCTAGCGATGAGCATTCGGGTTCAGCTTGATGCGTTCGATCCTGGCGTCGAACTCAACACATTGCACGCGCAAAACCTCGGTGTCGGCGCCGTAGTGACCTTTGTTGGTTATGTACGCGACTTCAACGATGGGCGTGACGTCGGCGGCATGTTCCTTGAACATTTTCCCGGCATGACCGAAAAGGCGTTGGGCAAGATTGTTGATGAGGCCGCGCAGCGCTGGCCGTTGCTCAAGGTCGAGTTGATCCACCGCATTGGCCGACTGGAACCCGGTGAACCGATTGTTTTTGTCGGCACCAGCAGTGCCCATCGTGAGGCAGCCTTCGAGGCCTGTGCCTTCATCATGGATTACCTGAAAACCCGTGCGCCATTCTGGAAAAAAGAAGACACCGCAGACGGCCCGCGCTGGGTCGAGGGCCGTTGCAGCGACCAACAAGCGGCGCAACGCTGGAAACAGAATTAAACCCAGTCAACAGTAGGGCGGACAACGCTCTTCTGTCCGCCATCAGCAGGGCAGAGCTTGGCTATTTGTCGAGATTTGGTGGACAAGCTTCGCGTTGTCACACCCTACGCAACGATATTTTTCCTGTAGGGCGCACAGCGCTTTTCTGTCCGCCATTTGCGACGCGGGGCTTGGTTGTTTGACGGTTTTTGGTGGACAAGCTTCGCGTTGTCACACCCTACCTTTTATTGCTTGCGCAGCGCCTCAAGGCTGTTGACCTGCTGGCCGTTCGTATCGAAGTTAGCGTCATCCAGCCAGACCTTGAAGGCGTCACGGCACCGTGGCCATTCACTGTCAATTATCGAGAACCATGCGGTGTCCCGGTTGCAACCTTTGACCACCATGTGTTGGCGGAATATACCTTCCTGAACAAAGCCAAGGCGTTCGGCGGCGCGCATTGAGCGAGCGTTTTGCGCATTGCACTTCCACTCTAGTCGGCGGTAACCCAGTTCACTCATTGCATAATTGGCCAGTAGCCAAAGAGTTTCAGTTGAGCCCGGTGAGCGCTGCATGACGCGGCCAAAGGAGATGTGGCCAATCTCAATGGTGCCGTCTTTAGGGGTAATTCGCAGATAGCTGAGCAAGCCGACTGCCCGCTGACTGACGTTATCGATCACGCTAAAGAACAACGGATCTGCACTGGCCTGATTGGCTTGGAGCCAGGCATCGAACGTTGTGCGTTCAAGAAAGGGCCCAACCGCCAAGTAATCCCACAGCTTGGGGTCTGAGTCCGGGCCTTGCAGTGCGTGCCACAGGTCATCGCCATGGCGACGGGCGTCTAGTGGTTCCAACTGTACAAATTTGCCTTGCAACACGGCTCGCTCAGGCAAGGCCACTGCTTGCCAATCGAGCGGGCGATCATTGAGTTGGTAGGTCATTTGGCTGCCTCGATCAAAATAGTTTGCGGTATTGGATAAAGCCCGGGCGGTCGGCAATCCGGTCGTATAGCTGCATCGCATCGGTATTGCTTTCATGGGTCAACCAATGCACCCGCGAGGCGCCTGCTGCTGTCGCCTGGGCATAGACATGCTCAATCAACTTTCGACCGACACCTGCACCGCGCAGCTGTTGCTCAACGAATAAGTCCTGCAGGTAACAGTAATCGCCGACAGTCCAGCACGAGCGATGAAATATCCAATGCACAACGCCAACCGGCTTGCCGTCGAGCCAGGCGATGGCCGCATGCATCGGCTCCATTGGGTCGAGAAAGCGCTGCCAGGTTGTGGCGCTGGTTTGGGCGCTGATTTCAGTTCCATAGAACTGCTGATAACCCTGCCAAAGTGGCAGCCAGGCGGCTTGATCGGCAGGGCTTACTGGGCGAATTTCGAGAGACATGGCTTAATCCTATGGCTTAATCGGCGCAGGGCATACGCGCGGCAAGCAACTGGTCGCGCGGATCTGCGCTGCTTTGCAGCGCCGCGTGAACACCGTTCTGGTCGGCTGAGTCGCGGTTTTGGCTGAGCTTGTATTTGCCTTCTAAATGCTCAATGGGCAGGGCAAAGCCGACAATGGCCCGCAGCATCTTGTCGATATAGTCAGCGGGCGCATCATCGACGGACCAAGGTGTTGCGCGGTTGGCTTCGTGTTTGTCGCTTAGGCGGCTGACCAGTTGCAGTAAACGCTGCGGATCATCAAACAACTCTATCGGGCCGCGTGCGTGAACGCTGATGTAGTTCCAGGTCGGCACCACTTTGCCGTGCTCAGCTTTGGCCGGGTACCACGCCGGGCTGATGTAGCCATCTGCAAGGTTAAACATCACCAATGCCTCGCTGCTGTCTTGCCAATCGCGCCAATGCGGGTTGGCCCGCGCAAGGTGGCCATACAGCGTGCCGTATTGACCTTCTTCACGCACTAGCAGCAGAGGTAAGTGAGTGGCTTGTAAACCGTTGGCGCCATGGCTAACCACCGTTGCCAAGCGAGCTTTATCGATTTCGTCATGCAGCACCCCGAAATCATCCTGTCCAAACGCTGAAGGTATATACATGTGGGCCTTCTGATTGATGGCTGTAGATTGATAGCTGCATGCTAGGCAGAATATTGGCCTGATGTAAGATCCATTTATGATCAGGTTGAAGGGGCCAATTATGGCGATAAATACGCCGCTGCCAGTTGATTTGTCTGGTATGCAGCTTGAGCCCGAGCGCGGTTTGGCTCGGCAGCTGTATCAACGCTTGCGCGAGAGAATCCTTGATGGCCGCTTGCCCGGCGGTGCACGGCTCCCTGCCAGCCGTGATCTCGCCAGCCTGTTCAATGTTTCACGCAATACGGTGATGCGAGCGTTCGATCAGCTATATGCCGAGGGTTACATTGAAGGGCGTATCGGTGACGGCACTTACGTTGCCCAGCTTGCAAGCGTTGCGCCTGAGGTTGCCGTGCAAACCGCCAGCCCTGCGCCAAGCGATGCCTTGCGCCTGCTTGACAGTCACCATTTACCGATGCCGCCAGAAGGCGCACCGAGAGCGTTTCGGGTTGGGGTTCCGGCATTCGACCTGTTCCCGTTTGAAACCTGGGCCAGGCTGTCGGCGCGCTTTTGGCGTAAGCCGTCGCCTGCACGGCTCGGCTACGGCGACCCAGCAGGTGATCGGCAATTGCGCGAGCTGATTGTCGCTTACCTGCGCAACAGTCGCGGCTTGCAGTGTGATCCGGCACAAGTGGTGATCACCAGTGGCGCGCAACAAGCCATCAGCCTGTGCGCGCAGTTGTTGTTGCAGCCGGGCGATCGGGTGGCGGTTGAGAATCCGGGTTACCGCGCGGCCGGGCATGCATTTGCCATTGCCGGTGCCCAGTTGCAGGGGGTTGCAGTTGATGAGGCTGGCATCGATACGGCTGCGCTTGAGCGGCTTGGCTCTTGTCGTTTGGCTTATGTGACGCCATCGCATCAATACCCGACCGGGGTGACTTTATCGTTACAACGCAGGCTGGAGTTGCTCGATTGGGCTGAGCGACACGACAGTTGGATTATCGAAGACGATTATGACGGCGAGTACCGTTACAGTGGTACACCTCTGGCCCCGTTGGCTGCGCTCGACCGTCAAGGACGCGTGTTGTATGTTGGCACTTTTTGCAAAATTACCTTTCCGGCATTGCGCCTTGGTTATCTGATTTTACCTGCGGACCTGGCTGAGTCGTTCTCGCGGCGGCGGGCTTTGGATATGCGCCATTCTGAGATTGGCACCCAAGCGGTGATGGCGGAGTTTATTGCGACTGGGCATTTTCAACGGCATATACGCCGGATGCGCAGTGCTGCGCGCAGCCGCCGTGATGCATTGCTGGCCGGTTGGCCTCGCGCAATTGCTGGCTGTGCGCCAATGCCTGCTGTCGATGCGGGGCTGCATCTTTGCGTCCGGGTCGATAGCGTCGCCCGTGAGCAAGAGTTGATCGAGGCGGCAGAGGCCGTCGGTGTTGAAATCAATGCACTGAGTAATTATTGGTTGCCAGACAGCGAACAGCTGCCAGACCAACGTGCGGGTTTGGTGCTCGGTTTTGCGGCTGTTAATGAGTCAGATATTGAGGCTGCATTGCGCGCCTTGCGTGCTGCCTGGGGTGTCTGAGTTGCCCGTTCGATAAAGCTTTTAGCGCTGCGCCGCACGTGAGTGGGCCATCGAGCATTAACCGCTCGACAGCCCATGCGCAGCCTTACTTAACGAGTTGGTAACACGGCACATAGTCCGCGCCACCCGGCAGTTTCATGCGGTGTTGGTCGACAAAGGCTTGCAGCAATTCGTCCAGCGGCTGCATCACGGCCACATCGCCATGAATCTGATACGGGCCTTTTTCTTCGATCATGCGAATGCCCTTGTCTTTGACGTTACCCGCAACCACTCCGGAGAAGGCCCGGCGCAGGTTGGCGGCCAACTCATGGGCTGGCAGATCACGGCTTAATTGCAGGCTGGCCATGTTCTCGTGCGTCGGCTCGAACGGACGCTGCAAGCCTTCGTCAATTTTCAGCAGCCAGTTGAAGTGAAACGCATCATTTCGCTCACGACGGAACTGTTTAACGGCCTTTAAACCTGCCGTCATTTCACGGGCAACTTGCGCCGGATTGTCGATGATTATTTGGTAATGACGCTGCGCTTCTTCGCCCAAGGTTGCGCCGATAAAGGTGTGCAGTTGCTGGATAAAGGCTGCGGCGCTTTTCGGGCCGGTGAGAATAACCGGGAAGGGCAGTTCGCTGTTGTCTGGATGCATCAAGATGCCCAGCAGATAGAGAAACTCTTCCGCCGTACCCACGCCGCCCGGGAAGACGATGATGCCGTGGCCCACTCGTACAAAGGCCTCCAAGCGTTTCTCGATGTCCGGCATGATCACCAGTTCGTTAACGATTGGGTTCGGGGCTTCGGCAGCGATGATGCCTGGTTCGGTCAAGCCCAAGTAACGACTGTTGTTGATGCGTTGTTTGGCATGGGCAATGGTTGCGCCCTTCATCGGGCCTTTCATCACCCCGGGGCCGCAGCCGGTGCAAATATCCAGATTGCGCAGGCCGAGCTCGTGACCGACTTTTTTAGTGTATTTGTACTCGTCTGTATTGATCGAGTGACCGCCCCAGCAAACGACCATCTTCGGCTCTAAACCCGGGCGTAGGGTGCGGGCGTTGCGCAGCAGGTGGAACACGTAGTCAGTAATGCCTTCCGAACTGCTCAGGTCGATGCGCTGACTGCCAAGCTCGTTCTCGGTATAGACGATATCGCGCAGGGCGCTGAATAACATTTCGCGGGTGCTGGCGATCATCTCGCCATCAACAAAGGCATCCGCTGGGGCGTTGAGCAGTTCCAGGCGAACGCCGCGATCTTGCTGGTGAATACGGACTTCGAAGTCTTTGTAGGCATCGAGAATGGTTTTCGCATTGTCGATCTGCGCGCCAGTGTTGAGGATTGCCAGCGCGCACTGGCGGAAGAGTTTGTAGATGCTGGCTGAACCCGCTTCACTGAGCTGCTGAACTTCACGCTGGGAAAGGGTTTCGAGGCTGCCCTTTGGGCTCACAGAGGCATTTATTACGTTTCGTTGGGCCATTCTTGGCTCCTTTAATACGACCCTGTGGATTCACAGCTGCCACAGGCGTCTAAAAATTGAACGCCAACTCCGGGCGCTAATCCAGGCTTGCCCAGCGGTTAAGCAGGACTCAAAGCAAAACTGGCTGGTGAGAATGTGCAAGGCATAGTCTTTTCTACAACTCTGCGCGACTAAACGAAAGCCCTAGCGTAAAAAATATTCGGTTGATCAAACGTTTAGCGTGTTTTTTGTACAGTTGGTTCGCCTGCAGCTATGCCTTTACGGGCATAGCCGCAAGCGTCATTCAACGACGCAGCGCAGGTAGAAAACTCTGCCAACTTGACGGTATTTTGCTGCGTAGCTTTGCGCTGAAGGCGTCCCGGTGCCTTTGATAAACAATGCCCAAGCCAATAACCGCCAGGCCCAGCAGGCTAACGATGACCGGGAATAGCAGCGAATCGGCAAACACTTCATAGGATAGGTATCCCAGATACGATGCGACGCCGAGTGCACCAAAGACCATGAACATAGCGCGGCGCAGCAGCACCGCGACCGCTATAAGTCCAAGGTTGATCAGACAGTACAATGCTTTGCCCAGCTCACTGCCGCTGTCCATCAGGGTCAGGCCGCCCCAGAAGGCTAACAACCCTGCCAGATATCCCCAGAATGCATAGTCGCGTTGGCTGCGGCCATCGACCCACAGGCTGCAGAGCAGCACCAGCAAGCCGAACCATAGCGAGATCCAGCGGCGTTGTTCCCAGTCAAAGGCGCTGCCAAACAACAGCTCGGTCAAATCCATCGACATAAACCACAGGGCAATGGCCATCGGCATGACGATAAAAGGGAAGGGCAGCAGGCGTAGCATCAACAGGCCAACAAGCACAGTGCCAAGCTCCATCGCCAGCCAGCCGCTTTGCACGTATTTGTAGTAGTCGTTATAGCTGCCCAAGCCGTCATCCAGCGGCCACCAGCCCATCAGGCGTTGTACGGCAAATATCAGCAGTGGCGTCATGCTCACGGCCACCGCAGCCAATAAGCCGCCGGGAATCTGTTGGCCACGTTGCCACAAACTACGGCCGCACAGGGTAAACAACAGCATATAGACAGCACTGATTATCAGCAGCGCGCCTTCACCAATGTTCATCCAGGCCTCGGTCAGCAGCCAGCCCATGGCGCCGATGATCAGCATGGCGCCAAAGTAATACGCGATATGCGCCAGTTGAAAACTCGCTCGTTCAGGGTTTTGTTGCTGCAAAAAACTGAGTAATGCGGTGTCTTGGCCGGGAGCAAGCACCCCAGCTGCGACGGCTTTGTCTAAGTCAGCCGGTTGGATGGTCAGGCGCATTATGGGACTCCATTTCCGCAAGTTAACTGCTCTAAGGCTAGCGCTTAAGGTGGTCAACGCGAAGCTTGCCCACCATTTGTATGACAACGCCTGGTTTATTACAGGCACAAAAAAGGCGAAGCTTTTGGGCTTCGCCTGTTCTAGTGCGCTTGCTTAACCTTTGCGGGGCACAGGTTTGAGCAGTTCATCCGGCGGCATCTCGCAGGAGATTTTGCGACCAAGCAGCGCCTCGATGGGCGGCAATGCGTAGGCGTCATCTTCGCCGGCAAAACTGATCGAGGTGCCATTGGTGCCCGCACGCCCCGTTCGACCAATACGGTGAACGTAATCGTCCGGGTCTTCCGGCAGGGTGAAGTTGATCACGTGGCTGATGGCGTCAACGTGAATGCCTCGGCCTGCAACATCAGTCGCGACCAGCACGCGAATTTTACCTTCACGGAATCCTTCAAGCACCTTGATCCGCTTGTGTTGCGGTACATCACCCGACATTTGTGCGGCGCTGATGCCGTCACGCGTCAGGCGCTCTTCAATGCGCCGTACTTCGTCTTTACGGTTGGCGAAGACCATCACCCGAATCCAGTCGTTCTGCGCAATCAGGTTGTACAGCAACTTGTATTTGTCGCTACCCGCCACCGCGTAAACGTGTTGTTCAACGGTGTCACTGGCGACGTTTTCTGGCTCAATCTCAACAATCGCCGGGTCAGTGGTCCATTGTTTGGCCAGATTCATTACATCTTCGGTGAATGTTGCAGAGAACAGCAGGGTTTGTCGCTCACCTTTCATTGGCGTCTGGCGAATGATTTGCCGAACCTGCGGGATGAAACCCATGTCGAGCATGCGGTCGGCTTCGTCGAGCACCATGACTTCAACCATGTCGAGGTGTACTTCGCCGCGCTGGTTGAAATCAAGTAAGCGACCCGGCGTTGCAACAAGAATGTCGCAGTAGCGCGATTCCAGCAGTTTTAACTGCTTGTCGAAATCCATGCCGCCAACAAAACTCATGACATTAAGGTCAGAGTATTTAGTCAGGTCTTGTGCATCTTTAGCAATCTGCACCACTAATTCGCGGGTCGGCGCGATAATCAGTGCTCGCGGCTCACCCATATAGCGCTCTTTCGGCGGTGGGGTTTGCTGCAACTGGGTGATGATCGAGATAAGAAATGCGGCGGTTTTACCCGTACCCGTCTGGGCACGACCGATAGCATCCTGGCCGCTCAGGGTGTAACCCAGAACACCCGCTTGGATTGGCGTGCAATACGGAAACCCAAGGTCATGAATGGCGTGCATTAACTCAGGGCTGAGCTTGAAGTCGTGAAAACGTGTTTTACCTTCAGCCGGTTCGACCGCGAAATCGCTGAGTTTCCAGTTATCAACCGGTTTGGCTACGCGCTCGCGGCGTGGTTTTGCCGTTTTGGGCGCGTCATTACGGGCAGGCTTCGCGCCTTCAGCCTTTGCTTTGCTCGACTCACGGCTCTTATCGCGTGCACGGCTGTTGCGGCTGGTGTTGGCTGGTGCGCTATCAAGGTTGGCTGGCGCAGCGGGCCTGCTTACTGAGGCTGGCTGCTCGCCGTCGGCTTTGCCGAATATTTTCTTTAGTGCTTTGAGCACGGTCATCTCGTCAATTGGTTAAGGAGTGAACTGCGCCAGTGTAAAGCAAGAACACGGCGCGGCGAAGTGCCACAGCCGCTTGCAACACACTGCTAGCGTATTGATTGACGATTCATCCGTGTCTGCAGCTTTAGTGGCGCAGGCAATTGCGCCCTTGTTGTTTGGCTCTGTACAACGCTTTATCGGCCCGGACAAGCATGCTTTGCAGGGTGTCCTGGCTGCGCATGGATGATAAGCCAATCGACACCGTAACCCCTGGCAAAGGCCCTGTCGGTGAGTAAAAGGTCGCGACGGCTTGCAGGCTCAAGCGTAAGCGTTCACCGATGCTCAGTGCAGCATCGGTGTCCATTTCAGGCAGTAAAATGACGAACTCCTCACCGCCGTAGCGCGCCAGACTGTCTTTATTCCGCAATTGGTCAGTCAATGTCTGCGCGACCATGCAAAGTGCATAGTCGCCCGCTAAGTGGCCGTGTTTGTCGTTGTAGGCCTTGAAGTGATCGACATCGAGCATCAGCAAGCTGAAGGGCTGCCCATTGAAGGCGCAGCGTGTGGTTTCGCGCTCAAAAATATGTTCCAGCCAGCGCCGGTTGAAGGTGCCGGTAAGGGTGTCGATATTGGCGTGTTGCTCGCTGTTGAGGATAATTCGGTTGCCTTGGCGAACCCGATGGCAGAGCAACTCAAGCAGGTTCTGCATGAGCTGCGGTGAATGTTGAAACAAATTGACCAGTGAGGCGCGGTGCAGCCGCAATACTCGACTGGGCTGAGTGGCAACGACGAATGCGCAAGGGTGGTCATTGTCTATGAAGCTAATTTCCCCTGCGCAATCGCCTACACATAATGTGCTGACCGGCTGGTTGTCGAGCGAACCCAGGTAAACGTTGAGTTGGCCGGCGACCAAAACGTACAAATATTGGTTGCGCGTAGTCGGCGACAGCAAGATTTCTCCGGCATCGATGTCGTAAGCCAAAAACTCGTTAAGCAACTGCTCAATGTTGCTTAATGCGACCTTATCGAACAGGCGCAGTTTATGAAGATGCTGCGTCTCGGCTTGCCAGTGAGCTGGTTTCACTGTCGCCACCTGTAGACGCAGGCACGTATCACCCAACACATCCCTAGCGCTCCCCGCGTGATGAGTTTGATCTCGTCTTTTCTATATAGACAGATTAGATAAGAACAAGCATTGCAATCTGTCGAGCGACCAGCGGCTTGGCGTATTAGTGAAGGGCAGAGTGGGGCGGGCCTGAGCCGGCAAGCCGCCTACGCAGAACCTGGCACCGATGGCCGATGCTTGAGCGGTTTCAGTGTCGGTGCAAACGGCCTGATCCGGCTCAAGCGTGAGTTCGCTATAAGCCGGGCGTCACGGGAGTTGTAGACCAGCGGTCGTTTAGTGTCCGCAAGAAAAGCACTGCACAACCCGGCTCAGGGTTCCTTAGTTGCTCAATTGGGTGAGAAGCCAGTCGCCAATATCGCGAACTTGTTGTGGGAGTACCTCATGGGCCATCGGATATTCCTGCCATTTTGGGTCACATCCTCTGCTTTTCAGCCACTCGTAGGCTGTGCGGCCCATGCTGGGCAATACAACATCATCGTGGCTGCCGTGCTGGCAGTAGACCGGTAACTGCTGTTTTTCTGGCGCAAGGCTGATGTCTTCAGCAAAGGTTGGAGCGTAGGTTGATAGCGCCAACACTCCGCCGAGTGGCCCGGCCCAACGCATGAACGCTGCGTGATAAACCACTGCGCCACCTTGTGAAAAGCCCGCCAGGAATATCCGCTGAGGATCAATTCCGCTGTCCCGTGCCGTTTCTATCAAGGTAATCACTTGTTGCGCCGAGGTTTCGAGTTGCTCGCGATTGATAGCGCGTGCCGGGCTCATCGCCAAGATGTCATACCAACTGGGCATTTCGAAGCCGCCATTGACGGTTACTGGCTGGGTCGGCGCTTGTGGAAGTACAAAACGGGTGGAGGGTAAAACCTGTTGCAGTGCTTCGGCGACAGGCAAAAAGTCGTAACGGTCTGCGCCGAGTCCGTGCAACCAGATTACGCACGAATCCGGTGCGTGTGTGGGCTGAAGGATCAATGGTTCGCTCATGTTTGGCTCCGGGTTGGTGCTTAGGCTCTAAATTGGTGCGCGCTAAACTTTTGATAGTGGCTATTCTGTGAATTAGATGTCGCACGCTTGCAAGTTTTGCTATTGACCCGCCTTTATCTGGCTAGTGGCACGTTGCTGGTACGAGGTTTGCTACATCTAACAAGACTGGTGATGTTGTCTGGTAGCAGTAACACTTTATTTATTGTTGCCGGATGCATAGCAGACGGGAAGCCAATTTGATGGGGTTTCCAAAAAATGTCGCCAGAAGCGTTTTTTTGGTGATGAGCAAATTGCTATCCGTCTCACGTTCGTTCTACCAACGGACGTGCGCAAGTTCAAAGCCGGTTGAAAAAACGGCAACATAACTCGCGCTAATGCTCAATCCATGGTTAATTGCGTCGCTGCCAACGTAATTAACTCACCTCATAAGGGTACGGTGGTAGAGCTGAGACTCCAACACAACAAAAGCAACTGGAGGTTTTTAATGAAGATGGTGAAATCCACTCTGGCTATTCTGACTACCGCGACTGTTCTCGGTGTCAGTGGCTTTGCTCAAGCGGGCGCAACTCTCGACGCAGTACAAAAAAAGGGCTTTGTACAGTGCGGTATTAGTGACGGTTTGCCTGGCTTCTCGTACGCAGATGCCAAAGGTAACTACTTGGGGCTCGACGTTGATGTCTGCCGCGCAGTTGCTGCAGCTGTTTTCGGTGACGCTACCAAAGTTAAATACAGCCCACTGACGGCCAAAGAGCGCTTCACTGCACTGCAATCTGGTGAAGTTGATGTGCTGTCGCGTAACACCACTTGGACCAGCTCGCGTGATGCTGGCCTGGGTCTGAATTTCGCGGGCGTTAACTACTACGACGGTCAAGGCTTCCTGGTTAACAAGAAACTGGGTGTTTCCAGCGCTAAAGAACTCGACGGTGCAACCGTTTGTATTCAGGCCGGTACCACCACTGAGCTGAACCTTTCTGACTACTTCCGTGCCAATGGCATGAAGTACACCCCAATCACTTACGATACTTCTGACGAAAGCGCCAAATCGGTTGAAGCAGGCCGTTGCGACGTGCTGACTTCTGACCAATCGCAGCTATATGCACAGCGTATCAAGCTGGCCGCCCCTGAGGAGTACGTAGTACTTCCAGAAGTCATCTCTAAAGAACCGCTGGGTCCAGTGGTTCGTCAGGGTGACGAGGAGTGGTTCGACATCGTGCGTTGGTCTCTGTTCGCTATGGTTAACGCCGAAGAGCTGGGCATCACTTCGAAGAACGTAGAAGACATGGCCAAAACTACCAAGAACCCTGACATCGCACGTCTGTTGGGCGCCGAAGGTGAGTTTGGTAAAGATCTGAAGCTGCCGAAAGACTGGGCAGTCAAGATCGTCAAGCAAGTGGGTAACTACGGTGAAAGCTTTGACCGTAACGTCGGTGCCGGTAGCGATCTGAAGATCGAACGTGGCCTCAACGCCCTGTGGAACAAAGGTGGTCTTCAATACGCACCACCAGTGCGCTGACCGTCAGTGCTCGCGCCCGTCCTGGGCGTGAGCATAGTTCTGATGATGTGAACCCCATGCCCGCTGATGCGGGTGTGGGTGTTCCAAGAGGGCTTATATGCAAACTAGTGCAAATGCCTCTCACCCCAAGGGCTCCGTCTGGACTGACCCTAAGGTGCGTGCGTGGATATTCCAAATTCTTGCCGTTATCGCTGTCGTGGCGCTCGGCTGGTTCTTGTTTGACAACACCCAGACCAATCTGGAAAAACGCGGTATTACCTCCGGCTTCTCGTTCCTGAATAACAGCGCCGGTTTTGGTATTGCTCAACACCTGATCGAATACACGGAAAGCGATTCCTACGGTCGGGTCTTTGTCATTGGCTTACTCAATACCTTGCTGGTATCTGGCATCGGTATTGTTGGTGCAACATTGCTCGGTTTCATTCTGGGTATTGCGCGACTATCGCCTAATTGGCTAGTCAGTAAGCTGGCAACGATCTATATCGAGATCTTTCGTAATATTCCGCCTCTGCTGCAAATCTTCTTCTGGTATTTCGCGGTCATGCTGGCTATGCCAAGCCCGAGGCAGAGCCTTGAGTTTGGCAGTATGTTTTTCATCAATAACCGTGGCTTGTATATGCCTTCGCCGTCAATGACGGATGCATTTACACCGTTCTTGATTGCTTTGCTGCTGACTATTGTCGCGATTATCTTCATCGTGCGTTGGGGACGGGCACGGTTTGAAAAAACCGGCCAACCGTTTCCGTTGCTGCTGGTTTCGCTAGCAATGTTGGTGGTGATACCAGGTTTGACCATCGCGTTGTCAGGAAATCCACTGACGTGGCAGACCCCGGAGTTGAAAGGTTTCAACTTCCGTGGTGGCTGGGTGATGATTCCCGAGTTGATCGCTCTGACTCTGGCTCTGACGATCTACACCGCAGCCTTTATTGCTGAAATCGTCCGTTCGGGCATCCAGGCAGTGAGTCACGGGCAGACAGAGGCGGCGCGTTCGCTTGGCTTACCTGCCGGGAAGATATTGCGTTTGGTGGTTATTCCACAATCGCTACGGGTGATCATTCCGCCGCTGACCAGTCAGTACCTCAATCTTGCGAAGAACTCGTCCCTGGCCGCCGGTATCGGCTATCCAGACATGGTCTCGTTGTTTGCCGGTACGGTACTTAATCAGACAGGGCAGGCGATTGAAGTCATTGCCATCACCATGAGCGTGTACTTGGCGATCAGCATTAGCATTTCGCTGTTCATGAACTGGTACAACAAGCGCATCGCGCTGATCGAGCGGTAAGGAGCAGCCCATGCAAACTCATACCTTTAAACCTGACTTGCCACCTCCTCGCCTGAGCGTCGGCGCGGTTGGCTGGCTACGTGGCAACTTGTTTTCCAGCGTACCCAATACGCTGCTGACAATTGTCGCTGTGTATTTGATCTGGCTAATGATGCCACCGCTGTTCGATTGGGCGCTGTTCAGTGCTGACTGGGTGGGGACAACCCGTGCCGATTGCACCGGTGATGGCGCGTGCTGGGTGTTTATCCAGCAACGTTTCGGTCAGTTTATGTACGGTTTCTACCCGAGCGAACTGCGCTGGCGCGTTGACTTTGCCTTGTGGGCAGCGATCATCGGTGCTGCACCGCTGTTCGTGCCACAAATGCCACGCAAAGCCATTTATGGCTTGGGCTTCTTGGTTATCTACCCGATTCTGGCCTACCTGCTGCTGCATGGCGGTCACTTTGGTTTGGAAACCGTGCCAACCAGCCGCTGGGGCGGTCTGATGCTGACTTTGGTGATTGCCTCTGTTGGTATTGCTGGCGCCTTGCCATTGGGTATTGTGCTGGCGCTTGGACGTCGTTCAGAGATGCCGGCTATCCGGGTTATCTGCGTGACCTTTATCGAGTTCTGGCGCGGCGTGCCCTTGATCACCGTGCTGTTTATGTCTTCGGTAATGTTGCCGCTGTTCCTGCCGGAAGGCATGAGCTTCGACAAGCTGATGCGCGCCTTGATTGGGGTTATCTTGTTCCAGTCTGCCTATATCGCTGAAGTGGTGCGTGGTGGTTTGCAGGCAATCCCTAAAGGCCAATATGAAGCGGCTGCTGCGATGGGCTTGGGTTACTGGCGCATGATGGGGCTGGTTATCCTGCCGCAAGCGCTGAAGATGGTGATTCCTGGCATCGTCAACACCTTTATCGCGCTGTTCAAAGACACCAGTCTGGTCATCATTATCGGTCTGTTTGACCTGCTCAACAGCATCAAACAAGCGACCACAGACCCGGCGTGGCTTGGTATGTCGACCGAGGGCTATGTGTTTGCAGCCCTGGTTTACTGGATTTTCTGTTTTGGTATGTCCCGCTACTCCATGCATCTGGAGCGCAAATTGGACACTGGCCACAAGCGTTAGGAGCTAGTTAGATGAGTGAAGCAATTAAAAAGCCTGAAGCTGTGGAAAGCATGATCCAAATGCAGGGCGTACATAAATGGTACGGCCAATTCCATGTGCTCAAAGACATCAACCTCGACGTTAAATCAGGTGAGCGTATTGTCCTGTGCGGTCCTTCTGGCTCGGGTAAGTCGACGACCATTCGCTGCCTGAACCGTCTGGAAGAACACCAGCAAGGTCGTATTGTCGTCGATGGCACCGAGTTGACCCATGACCTCAAGCAGATTGAGGCGGTTCGTCGCGAAGTGGGTATGGTGTTCCAGCACTTCAACCTGTTTCCGCACCTGACCGTGTTGCAAAACTGCACGTTGGCGCCGATGTGGGTTCGCAAGCTGCCTAAGCGTCAGGCAGAGGAAATCGCCATGCACTACTTGGAGCGTGTGCGTATTCCTGAGCAGGCGAATAAATTTCCAGGCCAGTTGTCAGGTGGCCAGCAGCAGCGTGTGGCCATTGCCCGTGCCTTGTGCATGAAGCCGAAAATCATGCTGTTCGACGAACCAACCTCGGCACTTGACCCAGAAATGGTTAAAGAAGTGCTCGACACCATGATTGGCCTCGCTGAAGACGGCATGACCATGCTCTGTGTGACCCACGAAATGGGGTTTGCACGGACTGTGGCCAACCGGGTGATTTTCATGGACAAGGGAGAGATTGTCGAAGAAGCAGAGCCGAACAAGTTCTTCACCAATCCGGAGAACGAGCGCACTCAGCTGTTTCTCAGCCAAATCTTGCACTGATAGTCAGCACCTTGATAAGGGAGCCTTCTGGCTCCCTTTTTTATGTGTTCGGTTGCTTGTGGGATAGCTTTAAGGTTGCTATGCACATAGCGATAGAGAATATGTACTGATGCTTGAATGCTTGCTTCGCGCTAGTCTAATGAGAATCATGGAGAGAACTGTGCGATGAACCATACCAACGGCCAATTAATTCAGCGCTTTTACAGTGCCTTCCAACTGCTCGATGCCGAAACAATGGCGAGTTGCTATGCCACAGATGTGCGCTTTAGCGACCCGGTGTTTCCTGACTTGCGTGGTGAAGATGCCGTCGATATGTGGCGCATGCTTACCCGTCGCGCCAAAAATTTCAGCCTGACTTTTGATAATATTCAGGCCGACGAGCAACAGGGCAGTGCGCAGTGGGTGGCAACCTATGTGTTTAGTCAGACGGGTAACACCGTGGTTAATCGTATTGATGCAAATTTTAAGTTTGCTGATGGCAAGATAGCCGAGCACCGCGACCAGTTCGATCTTTGGTCCTGGGCTTCACAGGCGCTTGGGTTCAAGGGGCGTCTACTGGGTTGGACGCCGTTGGTGCAAAATGCAATTCGCGGTCAGGCGGCGAAAGGCTTGGCGCAATTTCAGGCCGCTCGCGAGTAATCAAGCAAGCTAAAGTATCATGTGCGCAGTGAGTGACGTTGAACGTAACGGGCAACTTTTCTGTCTGATAGGTATTGGTCTTATATGACAGACCTCCAAGTTGTGAGAAATTTATAGCCATGAGCAAAACCGCGCCACTGAGAGAACCGACCATGCAAGGATTGCTGCTGCGACTGGCCCAGGCCAAGGCTTGGGGTGTTCATGCGATGACCGCCAGCGGGGTGATTCTGGCGCTCTTGGCTCTGCTGGCGGTGCTTGATGGCAATCCGCGAGTGTCGTTGCTGTGGTTGGGCTTGGCGCTGTTGGTTGACGGCCTCGACGGAACGTTGGCACGTAAATACGACGTTAAGACCGTGCTGCCGCAATTTGACGGCACCACCCTTGATCTGGTCGTCGATTATCTGACCTATGTGTTTATCCCGGCGATTTTTATCTACCGCTTTGTGCCACTGCCCGAATACACCGCTTTGCTGGCCGTCGGTTTGATCTTGTTGTCATCGCTGTTCTGTTTTTGCAACGTCAACATGAAAAGTCAGGACAACTACTTTGTCGGCTTTCCGGCGGCGTGGAATGTGGTCATCGTTTATCTGTATCTACTCGATATATCTCCTTGGATGAGCGTTGCCTGCATCGTTGTACTTTCGGCGTTGACCCTGAGCACCATGAAGTTCCTGCACCCGTTCCGGGTCAAGGAATTCATGCCAGTCAACATCACCATGACCCTTATCTGGATGCTTTGCTGCTTGCTGCTGATACTGCAGTATCCACAAGCGCCAGCATGGTTGATGGCGTTGTGGGCGGTGTCCTCGGTTTACTTTGTGGCGGTCTGTGTGTGGCGCACATTGCGTGAATGGCTGCGCTGATAGATGACTGAAGTGCTTGATAAAACCTGGTCGGTGTATCTGGTCAGGGCGCAGAACGGCGCCTTGTATTGTGGGATCAGTGATGATCCGTTGCGACGTTTCGCCAAGCACCAAAGTGGTAAAGGTGCGCGTTTTTTCTTCTCCAGCCCGGCGCAAGCCTTGGTCTACACCGAAGCCTGTGCCGACAAGGGCGATGCATTGCGCCGCGAACGGGCGATCAAAAAGCTTAGCAAAGCGGCCAAAGAGATACTGGTGAAAAGCTTCAAGACCGATATCGCTGCGGCTAATACTGCGCTATCAACTTAATCGAATCGTTTCCTGGGCGTTATGCGGTTGCGGTTTCTGCGCGTAAGCTAGTGATCTATTAATAATTCACGGAGACCGCCATGCACGAGTTGATTTTGCACCACTACCCAACATCGCCATTCGCTGAAAAAGCGCGTTTGATGCTGGGCTTCAAGCAGCTCTCTTGGCGCTCGGTGATGATCCCTCCGATCATGCCAAAACCTGATTTGACTGCACTGACTGGCGGTTATCGCAAGACGCCGGTGCTGCAGGTCGGTGCTGATATTTATTGCGACACGGCACTGATCGCACGCCGTCTTGAGGCTGAAAAGGCCACTCCTGCGTTATTTCCTCTGGGCTCGGAGTTTACCGTCACCAGCTTTGCCCAGTGGGCTGATTCCGTGGTGTTTCTGCATGCCGTGAGCCTGGTGTTCCAGCCCGAGTCAATCGCTGCGCGCTTTGGCAAGTTACCGCCAGAGTTTCTAAAGGCTTTCGTTGCTGATCGTTCAACCCTGTTTGATGGCGGCTTGGCGGCGCGCTTACCGGCAGCGCAGGCCGCGCATCAGTGGCCTGCACTGATGCAACGTTTACAACAGCAACTCGAAAGCGGCGAAGGTGACTTCCTGTTTGGCGAAGCATCTATTGCTGACTTTTCGCTGGCACATGCACTGTGGTTCTTGCGTGGCACGCCAGTCACCTCGCCTCTGGTTGATGATTACCCTGCTGTAGCTGCATGGCTGGGCCGGGTACTTGGCATGGGGCATGGCTCGCTCAGTGAAATGAATGGTGAGGAAGCGCTCAAGATCGCCCGCGAAGCCACCCCAGCCGCACTGCCAGATGAGCAGTTTGTTGATCCAAACGGCTTTAAGCCGGGCCAGCAAGTGAGTATCAGCGCAGTTGATTACGGTGTTGACCCTGTAGAAGGCGAGTTGCTGTTCGCTGGCAGTGAAGAGCTGATCCTGCGCCGCGAAGACCCACGCGCTGGCACCGTACACGTTCACTTTCCGCGCCTGGGCTTCAAGATCAGCGCTGTGTGAAAGATGGTGGACAAGCTTCGCGTTGTCGCACCCTACAGGCGCGTAGGGTGGATAACGCTTTTTTTATCCACCACCTTTGCGGTCGCAAACAGGGCGAGCCGTTTGGGTGTTTTGGTGTTGCATCTTGGTGGACAAGCTTGGTGTTGTCGCACCTTACCGGCGCGTAGGGTGGATAACGCTTTTTTTATCCACCACTTTTGCAGTCGCAAACAGGGCGAGCCGTTTGGGTATTTTAGTGTTGCATCGTGGTGGACAAGCTTCGCGTTGTCGCACCCTACAGGCGCGTAGGGTGGATAACGCTTTTTTTATCCACCACTTTTGCGGTCGCAAACAGGGCGAGCCGTTTGGGTGTTTTGGTGTTGCATCGTGGTGGACAAGCTTCGCGTTGTCGCACCTTAGCGGCGCGTAGGGTGGATAACGCTTTTTTTATCCACCACTTTTGCAGTCGCAAACAGGGCGAGCCGTTTGGGTGTTTTGGTGTTGCATCGTGGTGGACAAGCTTGGTGTTGCCGCACCTTACCGGCGCTTGAGTTGATCAGTTAACTGAGTCGGCAGGTTGCGGATAATCAGCGTGTCCTGCTCCTCGTTATATTCAACCTTCGAGCCCAGCAGGTGCGCTTCAAAGCTGATCGACAAACCTTCTGCGCGCCCGGTAAAGCGACGGAATTGGCTGAGCGTGCGTTTGTCTGCCGGAATCTCTGGCGACAGGCCGTAGTCTTTATTGCGGATATGGTCGTAGAAGGCCTTGGGCCGCTCTTCATCGATCAAGCCTGACAGCGCCTCAAGGGTCATTGGTTCGCCAATCTTGGCCTGGCTGGTGGCGTAATCAACCAGCGTATCGGTCTTTGAGCGCGCCTGATCTTCTGGCAGGTCTTCGCTTTCCACGAAGTCGCTGAAAGCCTTGAGTAGCGTGCGTGTTTCACTCGGCGAGTCGACGCCTTCCTGGCAACCAATGAAGTCGCGGAAGTACTCAGAAACCTTCTTGCCGTTCTTGCCTTTGATAAATGAAATGTATTGCTTGGAGCTGGCGTTGTTGCGCCATTCGGAGATGTTGATCCGTGCGGCCAAGTGCAACTGCCCCAGGTCAAGGTGTTTGGCTGGCGTTACATCCAACTCATCATTCACCGCCACGCCTTCGCTGTGATGGAGCAGGGCGATGGCCAGGTAATCGGTCATGCCTTGTTGGTAATGAGCGAACAACACGTGACCGCCAACCGACAGGTTTGATTCCTCCATCAGCTTTTGCAGATGCTCAACAGCCTTGCGGGTAAACCCGGTGAAGTCTTGGCTGTCGTCGAGGTATTCCTTGAGCCAGCCACTGAACGGAAATGCGCCGGACTCTGCATGAAAGAAGCCCCAGGCTTTGCCCTGCTTGGCGTTATAGCTGTCGTTGAGGTCGGCCAGCATATTCTCGATAGCCTGCGAGGCGCCGAGTTCGGTTTCACGGGCGTGGAGAATAGCGGGTGTGCCATCTGGTTTTTTGTCGATCAGGTGAACGATACTGTGGCGGATCGGCATGGGGGGTCTCTTGAAAATCAAAACAGGTAGCGCAGAACTGGCGGTTGCTGCCAATCCCACGCGAATGGCGTTAGTTTACCTGATTAACTGGTGGACTCCGCGTTCTGCTGACGACGCTTTTGCAGGGTTTGCAGGCGTTCGATCACATAGCGCAGGTGTACGTGCAGGTCATAGAGTTCGTTGGAGTAAGACAGAGGCACATCAACGCTGGCCAGTTCATCCTGCAGTTGATCTAGGCGCTCAATCTCTGCGTCCAGATGTTCTGGCAAACTGCCTTTATCCAGCTGTCGATCAATCTCGCGCAGGTATTTGTACCAGCGGTAAATCCGCGCCCTGATCCGCCAGCGGTACAACGGACCTACCGCCTTGAACAATGGGAAGAGCACGACCAGCAACGGAATCAGCAGGATAATATAGCGATCAGCCAGCGAGGCCACCCGGAAAGGTAGATAGCGCTGCAGCAGGGGTAAGCCGTTTTTGTAGTAATGGTCGGCATCGCTGGAGAGTTTGAATGTCTGCGGCTCGGCACTCGGGAATTTACCAGCCTTGTCGAGCAGGGTCCCGGTTTTCATCACCTCTCGGCTGGCTTCGAGAAACAAGGCAACCAAGCCAGGGTTGAAGTCGTCATTGACCACCAAGGTCGCAACTGGTGACAGGGTCACCACTTCGCGCGACGGCGCGTTATTGGCCAGGTTGAGCAGGCCTTCACCCACGGTCAGGCGGTTAAAGAAGGGCAGGCGCGCTTCATAAGCATCCGCGCGGCGAAAGTTGGCAAGGGCGATATCCGGCTCTGCGGCGAGCTTTTGCACATTATCGTTTTCTGCAGGGCCAACTAGGAACACAGCATCAAGTTCATCGTTAAGCAGCGCTTCAGCCGCCTTGCTGCCACTGATCTTTTGCCAGGTTTGGGGGTATTGCTCTGGCAAGATGGCGTTGGCGCTAAGGATGGCCTCGGTGGCCGCTTGCGTGCCGCTGCCCTGGCTGCCAAGAGCAAGGCGCAGAGGCAACAGGTCAGCGATACGATCAAGATTGATATCACTGCGATAAAACAACCACAGCGGCTCGTGATAGACCGCGCCGAGCGTTTGCAATTGCTCGCGTTGTTCAGGTGCAAGCTGGCGCTCAAGACCACTTTGCACCAGTGCGATCTGCACGCCTGAGTCTTCATCCAGTAGTTTTTCGATGTTGTCGCGCGAGCCGTTGCTGGGCATCAGCTTCAATTCAAAGCCATCTTTTGCCAGCTCATCTTTTAGACGCTCGGCAAATATCCGGTATGCACCGCCTTCGGCGCCGGTGGCCATGGTCGCGCTTAACGGCGGCGGCGGGGAAACAAAGTAGAACACCGCCCCGACCAATAATCCCAATACCGGCACCACCCAGAAATTGGCCAAGATCATTATTTTCAGGTCATTCAAAAAGCGGGGCATGGTGCTTCCTTGTAAAAGATTCTTTATCAGGATAGAGCCTTGCGGCCCTCAGGGCTAAATATGCTTTGTTGAATTTAGCAAATGCGCAGCTCTCAATGGCTGCGGTTGCTGTAGTTGATACCGAGCATAAAGCTGGAAACTGCTATAAGGTAAAAATGCGTGACGCTGCGCTTATTGCATGCGCAGCCACAACGCGCCCTATGAACACCGTGGATTCGGTGCCTGATCTGGAGATGAATATGTCGAATGAAGGTTATCACGAGCCCATCGGCGAGCTGTCCGATGAAACCCGCGATATGCACCGTGCGATTACGTCACTGATGGAGGAACTTGAAGCGGTTGACTGGTACAACCAGCGAGTCGATGCCTGCAAGGATGATGAACTCAGGGCCATCCTGATTCACAACCGTGACGAAGAGAAGGAGCATGCGGCGATGGTGCTCGAATGGATACGTCGGCGCGATCCCGTGCTCAATGATGAACTCAAGGATTACCTGTTCACCACTAAGACAATCGCCCACAAGTAAGCCGTTCAGAGCCCTCGCGCCAAGGCCGTTATGACGACGGCCCTGGCGGTTGGGCCTGCATCGGTTATGGCTGAAGCATGCGCTGTTTTGCGGCTAGGCCAAGCCGCCAGCTGTTTAGCTTGTCGATCACCAGTAGCACGGCCAGCAGGCCGACCGCGTAGCCTGCATCGGTGCCGAGAAACGCCAGCACTATTGCGCAAAGCACGGCGCTAAAGCCCGCAAGCCATCGCCAGATGCCGTTCAGCAACAACCAACCTGCGGCCATGCTCAACAGGTAGATAAGGATAAAGTTGCCGTTGGCGTAGCGGATGAGTTGGTCTATGGAAATTGACAGGCTCCATGCCAGCGTTGCGCAAATGGCGCAGATCAGAACCACCAAAAGCAAGGCGCGGCTGGGGACGCCGTGGCTATTGCGCTGAGCCAGACTGGCTGGCAGTTTTTGCTCGTCAGCCAGGCTCCAGATCAGCCGTGAAAAGCCTTGGATATAGACATTCATCGAGGCAAAACAGGCCAGGTAACCGATGATGGCGCTAATCCAGCGGGCCTTGTCACCGGCCAACAGATCCAGCATGCGAGGCAGCGAGCTGGCATCGGTATTGACGTTGCCATACACATTGAAACTCAGCACCGCGACCGAGCAGGCCCAATAAACCAATCCCGCGAGCAAGACCCCGAGCAGCAGGGCGATGGGGAAATCGCGCTGCGGATTCTTGAACTCTTCACCCATGTGAGTGAAAGCCTCGATGCCGACAAAGCACCAGAACATCACGCCAAGCGCGACGGGTATCAAGCTCCAGTCGCTGTTTTGCGGCAACAGTGGCTGGCTGTTGCGTGGCAAGTCACCGGCCCACCAGATGTAGCCAATGGTCAGGATAATGGCCATGGCGATCAGGCTTTGGATCATGCCCGAGGCTTTGGCCGGGCGCTGGCCGAGCAGCAGGATCAGGCCAAGCGTGCCGAGCTGGACCATCAACAACTGGCTGCTATCAAGGTCGAACAGCGCTTGCCAGAAGCCGCTGGCAATATTCAGTGCGGCCGGCAAACCTACAGGCAAAACCGCGAGGAACAGCAAGGCACTGACGCGTTCCATGCGCGCGCCAAATGCCCGGCCAATCAGGTGCGGCGCACCGCCAGCATGGGGGTAATGGCGTCCGAGCTGGGCGAAGGTGAAGGCCACCGGCAATACCAGCACAATCAGTATCAGCCACGCCCAAAGCGATGCCTGTCCGGCGCTGGTTGCGGCCAGTGCGGGAATAATAAATATCCCGGTTCCAAGCAGCGAGGTACTGAGTAAACCTATACCTTGCAGCAGGCTTAATTCTTGGTTTAGACGGCTCATGGGGTATGCTCTGGTGGCGAATCATTGGGCGCTGGCGCAGCACGCTAACAGGTGCTGTCTAGAGCTGCTTGGAGGCGCCTTAATAATAAATCGGCGGGCAGTGTTAGGCTCCGCTCGAAATGGCGGTAGTTGCCGTCAAAATGGCGGAAATAGTCGTCAACTTGTTTGCCTGGGATGTTTGAAGTGGACAAATTTGATCAACAGATCATCTCGCTGTTGCGCGGTGATGCGCGCTTATCGGTTAGCCAGATAGCGCGTGAGATAAACCTTTCGCGCTCAGCGGTGGGTGAGCGTATTCGCCAACTCGAAAACAACGGCACCATTCTTGGTTATCACGCGCACCTGGTCGAACCAGAGGCTGTGGCGGTCAAGGCCTATCTTGAATTGTTTTACAGCGGTGGGCGTTGCGAGAACTACGCTGAGCGCATGCGCGCCTTCAGTGAAGTTCGCCGCTGCAGTGGTATCAGCGGGGAAACCGACATGCTGGTCTATATCGAAGCGCCGAGCATGCAACGATTCAGCGAAATACGCGGTGAAATCGAAAACTATCCCGGCATGCAAAAAGTTAAAACCCACGTAATAGTCAAAGACTGGGTGATGAGCTGATCATGCGTATTTTGCACACATCCGACTGGCACCTTGGCCAGCACTTTATGGGTAAGACCCGCCAGTTTGAACATCAGCAGTTTTGCAGTTGGGTGATCGAACAAGTGCTGGAGCATCAGGTCGATGCGCTAATTATTGCCGGGGACATATTCGACACCGGAGCGCCGCCGAGTTACGCACGTGAGCAATACAATCGCTTTATCGTCGAGTTGCGCAGCGCCCGCTGTGAACTGGTGGTGCTGGGTGGCAACCACGACTCGGTGGCGATGCTGGGTGAAAGCAAGACCTTGCTTGAGCAGCTCGATACACGGGTAATTCCCGGTGTGTGCGCAAACATCGTCGATCAACTGCTGGTGCTCAATCAGCGTGACGGAACGCCAGGCGCGCTGCTTTGTGGTATTCCGTTTATACGCCCGCGTGATGTGCTGCAAAGCCAGGCAGGGCAGAGCGCCTCTGAAAAGCAGTTGTCGCTACAACAGGCGATCGCCGCGCATTACCAAGCGCTGTTTGATTTGGCTCAAGCCAAGCAGGCTGAGCTGGGCGGTCACTTACCGATTATTGCCACAGGCCATCTGACTACGGTGGGTGCCAGCGCCAGCGAGTCGGTGCGTGAGATCTACGTGGGCGCGCTTGAGGCATTTCCAACCAATGCGTTTCCAGCGGCAGACTACATCGCCCTTGGGCACATCCATCGCCCGCAGAAGGTCGCCGGGCTTGAGCATATTCGCTATTGCGGTTCTCCAATCGCGCTGAGCTTCGATGAAGCCCGGCAACAAAAGGAAGTCCTGCTGGTTGAGCTCGATGGTAACGGCTTGCAGCAAATCACGGCGCTGGCCGTGCCCCGCGTGCAGCCATTGTTGTCGCTGCGTGGATCGCTCAAGGAGCTGCAAGCAGCGATTCTCGACGCGGCAAAACAAGGCTCGAGTGAGCGGCCCGTGTGGCTGGAAATACAAGTCAGCACCGATGATTACCTGAGTGACCTGCAAACGCGGATTGGCGCAATGTGTGAGGAGTTGCCCGTTGAAGTACTGCGCATCCGTCGTGAGCGCGGTACGGCGTCTGCCAGCTTATTCAGCGAGTCCAAAGAAACCCTCGATGAACTCAGCCCCGAACAAGTTTTCGCCCAACGCTTGAGCAGCGAAACACTGGATAAGACCGAGCAAGTGAGACTGACTGCGCTGTATCGACAGACACTTGAAGAGTTGCAGGGAGAATAGAACGGCTGGTTTTTTCTGGATCAGATGGGCTAGGCGTAGACCTACTTAATCCGTAGGGTGCGACAACGCGAAGCTTGTCCACCATGGCTCAAACAGCTATTTGCCAAAGCGGTGTTTATCAATAGCCAATAGCCTGAACATCCCACTGACTAACCCCTGCAAATACCTCGTGGAAATGCCAGAATAGCTGTTCATCACCGCCAGTGACCCCTGCATGAAAATCCTCAGCCTGCGTCTTAAGAACCTTAACTCACTCAAGGGCGAGTGGAAGGTCGACTTCACTGCTGAGCCGTTCAGGGACAACGGGTTATTCGCTATTACCGGGCCAACCGGTGCCGGTAAAACCACCTTGCTCGATGCTATCTGCTTGGCGCTTTATCACCGCACTCCGCGGATGAATACGGTATCTGCCAGCAGCAATGAGTTGATGACCCGGCACACCGCGGAATGTTTGGCCGAAGTCGAATTTGAAGTGAAAGGTGTGGGGTACCGGGCGTTCTGGAGCCAGCGCCGCTCCCGCGATAAGGTCGACGGTGCGTTGCAGTCACCGAAGGTTGAGCTGGCTGAAATGGCTGGCGGGCAAATCGTCACCGATAAAATCAATGAGAAGCTACGTGAAACCGAACGTCTCACGGGGCTCGATTTTGAACGTTTTACCAAGTCGATGTTGCTGGCTCAGGGTGGCTTCGCCGCCTTTCTTGAGGCTAACGCTAATCAGCGCGCCGAGCTACTTGAAGAACTCACCGGCACCGATATCTACGGACAGATTTCGCAGCGGGTATTTGAGCAAACCCGTGAAGTGAAGGCGGCGCTTGATCAACTACGAGCCAAGGCCGAAGGCGTTGAGTTGCTTAGCCCAGAGCAGCGTGCAGCGCTAGCCGAAGAAGTTGCACGGTTGACCCTTGATGAGCAGCGCTGGGTGGCTGAGCAACACGCCTTGCAGGCTCAACAGCAATGGCGCGAAGCTAAGCTCAATGCGCAAACGCAGTTGCAGCGGGCGAAGCAGCAGGCTGGCACCGCGCAACAGGCGTTGGTCGATGCTCAGCCACAGCTACAGCGATTAACCGCCAGCGAGCCGGCGAGTCAGTTACAGCCGCTTTACCAGGCGCAGCAACAAATCAGCCAACGACTGCACGCCAGCCAACAACTTGCTCAGCAATTACGTCAACAACACGGTGCTGTGTTGCACTCGATTTGTCAGGACGCCTGGCAAGGTCAGCAGTTGAGTCAACAGCTGCTGAATACTCAGCAGCAGACGCTGGTAACGTTGCAACAGCGTGCTGATCAGGTTGCTCAGCGCATAGCGGCGCAGCCACAGCGCGCGCAGTTAGGCGAGTATCTGAATGCCTGGCAGCAGCAATTTGCTGCGTTACGACAAAACCAGCAAGAGCAGGGTTCGGAGCAAACCAAGCAACTGCAGATTAGCCAACATTTGAGCCAGCTAAGCAGTGAACTGACGCAGCATCAGGCGGCGCTAAGCACTGTCCAAACCAGGCTAGCGCAGGCTGAGCAAGCCGCCAAACTGGCGCAACAACAGCTCGACACGCTTTTAGCCGGACAGACAGATGTCGCGTTGCGTGAGCAGTCGCAGCAACTGACTGATCGTGCTCGACAACTTGAGCATCTTGAGGCGTTGGCAAACCTGCGTCAGCAACATGTTGAGCAACACAGCCAGGCGCAAGCCCAGCTTGCTACTCGGCAACGTGAGCTAGCTGAACTAAGCCTGCAGCGTGATGTGCTGCGCAGTCAGTTTGTCGCCCTCAAACAACAGATTAGCGATAAGCAAAAGCTGCTTGAGCAAGAGCAGCGTATCCAACAACTGGAGCACTATCGTGCGGCGCTGCAGCCTGATGAAGCCTGCCCGTTATGCGGCTCGCTTAGCCATCCGGCGATCGCTGAATATCAGGCGTTGAACCTGTCTGAAACCGAACAAGCACTGCACTCAAAGCAACTTGAGCAAGATGCTGTGCGCAATCAAGGTGAAGCGCTAAGTGCCAAGCTGGAAGTGACCAAGGCGCAAATCGAACAAAACCAAATGCAAATAGGCGTTGCTGAACAAGCCATTGCCGATTGCGATCTGCGTTGGCAGCAAGGCTGCGAACTGCTGGGTCAGACACTTCGCGATGCCAATGAGGTGATTGCCGCGCAGCAGCTAAATAGCCAGCATGTGATGCAGCAACAGCAGCGCTTGATTCAGCTCGACCAGCTCAAGCAAGCTGCGCAACAGAGTGCTCAGCAGCAGATGCAGGCGGAGCGTGAGGCCAATCAATGCGCTTCACAGGTACAGGCGCTGCTGACCCAGCAAACCCACCAGCAGCAACGTCAGCAAGACAGCGTTATCGCGCTGCAAAAGCTTGAGTCCGACCATGCAAATCGTTTGGCCGATCTGCGCAGCAGTTTGCAAGCCTTAGGCTACACCTTGCCAGACGACCCACAACACTGGCTGCAAGAGCAACAGCAGGCTTGGCAAGATTGGCGTGGTGACCAAGAGCAGAGCCAGCAGCTCAGTAGTCAGATCAAAGAGCAGCAGCACTTGGTGCAGCAGGCGCAAGAACAGGCGCAGAGTTGGCAACAACGCTGGGTCGAGCAAGGCGAGGATGATCGTGTAGAGTTATCTCCCGTTGCTCAACCGCAAGCGCAGCTGCAGGGCTTGCAGAGCGCTTGGCAACCCGCCCAGCAGCAGCGCGATCAGTTGCAGGGGCAATTGCAAACCGTACTCCAGCGAATTGAGGACGAGCAGCAAGAGCAGTTGCAGCAGGCTGAGGCCTGGCAAGCCGCACTCACGGCCAGCCCCTTTGCTGACGAAACGGAATTTCTAGCCGCCGTGCTTGATGATCAACAGCGTCAAGCGTTGCGCGAGTTATTGCAGCGTCTAACCCACGATATTACTGCCGCGCAGGCGCTGGAGCAGGATTGTGAGCAGCGCATTAGCGCCCTGCAAGCCACTGAGCAAGCAGCACTGTTTAACGAGGTCGGCGATGATCAGTTATTGGTTAATCTGCAAACGCTCAGCGGTGAACTCAAAACCTTGACCGAACGCCGCGGCGAGATACGCGCTCAGATTCAAGGTGATGATGCGCGCCGTGAAAGTCAGCAAGGGCTGTTTGCGCAGATTGCCGCGCAGCAAAGTGATTACGATTTATGGCAACAACTCAACAGTTTGATCGGCTCGGCTGATGGCGCAAAATTCCGCAAGTTCGCACAAGGCCTGACGCTTGATCACTTGGTCTATCTGGCCAATCAACAACTTGAGCGCCTGCATGGCCGCTATCAGTTAGGGCGTAAAACTCAGGGTGAGTTGGAGCTTGAAGTAATTGATACCTGGCAGGCCGATGTCGCGCGTGATACCAAGACCTTGTCCGGCGGCGAGAGCTTTCTGGTCAGTTTGGCGCTGGCGCTGGCGCTGTCGGATCTGGTCAGCCACAAGACCAGTATCGATTCACTGTTTCTCGATGAAGGTTTCGGCACACTCGACGGTGAGACGCTGGAAGTGGCGCTTGATGCACTGGACAGCCTGAACGCCAGCGGCAAGATGATTGGTGTCATCAGCCATGTCGAAGCGCTGAAGGAGCGCATTCCCGTGCAGCTAAAAGTGCATAAAGGCATCGGCATGGGCTACAGCGGTTTGGATAAACGCTTCGCCGTGTGAAGCTGAAGTAATTTCCCAATGTCATCATGCCGTTTTCGGGATCACATCTTCTTTCCCCGTAATCCGACTTGCTACAGCGCGCCCGTTACAGGCCTGTGGCGCTGCTTTTCTTGCTTTATATCTGAATCCTAGGCCGATTGCGCTTGATAAAGCAGAATGCGAGTGATGCCTGTTAGGTATCAATTGTTGCCTAATTGATATTATACAAATCATCACCAGCGTTTTAAGTTTGCTGTGCTGTCGTGATTTTGAGGCCTGCTCGTCGCTCTGCTGGCAGTCGATAACAGACAGTTTCAAGTGACAGTGAAACAGAACAATAAGTGAGCCACGACTCACAAAAAACATCGCAACAACGTCTATCTGCCATTCCAAGAATAAGCATATGTAGAGGACTGACAATGGAAAGTACATTCCACGGAGTAATGGCTTTCGCCTTGCTCGCCAGCATGTTGTTGCTGGGCAGTGTCTTGCGTAATCGAATCGGTTTGCTCCGCAGTTCTCTGGCGCCAGCCAGCATTATTGGCGGCGTTATTGGCTTCATCTTGTTATCCCTGGGTTTAATTCCCGGGTTTGAGGCGGATGATTTCCAAACCCTGACATTTCATTTTTTCACCCTTAGCTTTATGTCCCTGTGCCTGACCGGTAAGAGCAAAAATGCCTCGCTTTCCGGGGGCAGCGTTGTGCGTGGCGGGCTTTGGCTGACCTTTATCTGGACCATCAGCCTTGGCCTGCAAGGGGTTATCGGCTATTTGGTGATAGTCGCCTACGACGCTGCGACGGGTTCCAATACCAGCGCATGGCTGGGCGCGATTGTGACCCATGGTTTTACTCAGGGGCCGGGCCAGGCGCTGACCTATGGCGGTATCTGGGAAAGTCAGTATGGCGTTGAGAACGCCGCTCAAGTGGGTATGATTTACGCGTCACTGGGTTTTTTGGTGGCTTTTGTGATCGGTGTGCCAGTGGCGAAGAAGTTTATCCGCAGTGGCCGTAATGCCAATAAAGCATCAAACATTGGCGACGACTTCAAGTCGGGCTTCTATAGCGCTGAGACCGCGCCAAGTAGCGGAAAAATGATTTCGCATCCGGCGAATCTCGACTCACTGGGTTATCACCTCGGGTTACTTGGGGTTGCTTATTTGATTACCTACCTGTGGCTGAACTTTATCCAGGCACAAGTTGCAGGCTTAACGCTTGGTGGTATCAACCTCTCCGTTTTGTTCAGCTTCAATATGTTCTTTGTCCATGGTTTGGCGGTTTGCGTCTTGATGCGCCTTTGTATTGATCGCTTGGGCTTGTCGCATCGTGTGGATGATGAAACCCTCAAGCGGATCACCGGTTCCTCGGTGGATTTTATGGTGGTCGGCACCTTGATGAGCATTCAGTTCACGGTGCTTTATGACCTGTTGACACCAATCATGTTGGTTACGTTGGCGGTAACCATCGCCACGCTGATTGGCTGTTTGTTGCTCGGCAGATTGAGCGGGGTCTTGGGCAGGGAAAGGGCGCTCACGGCATTTGGTTGCTGTTGTGGCTCGACCGGTACCGGCTTGCTGTTATTGCGCATGATGGATGCGGATTTCAGCACCTCGGTGCCCAAGGAGTTGGCCTTCTTCAATTTGGCCATCATCGTCACCAATTTCCACATATTGTTCTTCTTTGCGCCGCTGGTGCCCTCGTTGGGTGGCTGGACTTACTTCCTGGTCTTTGGCGGTACGGCACTTATCTTTCTCGCGGCCATTCCGTTGTTAATGCTGCGCCGCCCACAACTATCAACCATGCCTCCGTTACAGGGTAAGGAGTCCTGCTCATGAGCATTACCGTCTACGCCGCCAAACGCATTCTGACCATGAACCCGTCGCAACCCGAGGCTACTCATATAGCGGTGCGCGATGGTCGGGTCCTGAGCGTCGGCCCGCTGGCAACGATGGATGAATTGGGCGAGTACACCCTTGATCAACGCTTTGCCGAGAATATTATTCTGCCGGGCTTTGTTGAGGGGCACAGCCATGCCCTTGAAGGTGCGATGTGGAGTTACCTTTATCTTGGTTACTTTGACCGGGTTGACCCAGATGGTTTGAACTGGCCGGGTGCCAACAGTATTGCGGCGATGCAAGACCGTCTGCGTGAGGGCGCAGCGTTGCTCCCCGCTGGTGAGCCACTAATTGCATGGGGTTTTGATCCTGTTTACTTCGAGGGCGATCGACTTGACCGCCGAGTGTTGGATGCCGCGGTCAGTGATCGACCGGTGATCGTGATGCATGCGAGCTTGCATGTGATGTCCGTAAACACGCAGATGCTCGAATTATCCAACCTCCAGCAGCATTCTGGGGTTGAAGGCATCATGCTGGACGCTGCTGGCCAGCCCAACGGCGAGTTACAGGAAATGGCAGCCATGCACGCCGTTTTTGAAACCTTGGGGCTCAACCTGTTTGAAGCCGTATCGGCGTCTCACACATTGCAACGCTACGGCAAAGTTGCGCGTAATGTTGGGGTCACCACTATCACAGACCTCTACAATCCACTGACTGATGAAGGCATCGCCGCGTTGCAGGAAGTGACATCGGCAGATGACTTTCCAGTCCGCTTGGTGCCCGCGATGAGTGCTCTGGCGTGGACTCCGGAGCAAGGTGTAAAGCGATTACATCGCTGCATTGAGCTGAACAGTGACAAGCTGCACTTTGGCTTGGTCAAGATGATGACAGACGGCTCTATTCAGGGCTATACAGCACGTATGAAGTGGCCGTATTACCACGATGGCCATCCAAATGGTATTTGGAATGCGCCTCCCGAAGCGCTGCGCAAAATGGTTCAGGTTTACCATCAAGCAGGTCTGCAACTGCACATTCATACCAACGGCGATGAGGCTGTTGAGTTGATGCTGGATGCGGTTGAGGAGGCCTTGGATATGTGGCCTCGTGCTGATCACCGGCACACGTTGCAGCACTGCCAAGTCATCGATCACGCCCAACTGCGACGCACTGCCAAACTCGGCCTGTGCCTGAATATGTTCGCCAATCACCTCTATTACTGGGGCGACATACACCGTAGCCGCACGCTAGGGTTTGAACGCAGCCGCAGGCTTGAACCCTTGGCGTCAGCGCGGCGCTTGGGGATTCCGACGGCGGTGCACAGCGATGCCCCCGTGACACCTTTGGGACCACTGTTTACCGCGTGGTGCGCAGTGATGCGAGAAAGTGCGTCAGGCGAAGTACTCGGTGAACATGAGCGCGTCACAGTTGGCGAGGCGCTTGAAATGATCACCCTCGGCGCGGCATATACGCTGCGCCTTGATCATCTAGTCGGCAGTCTTGAAGTGGGTAAGTTCGCGGATATGGTTGTGCTCGATCAAGATCCGCTAACTGTCGAACCCGCCCAGTTGCGTCATATTGCTGTACTGGCGACGGTGCTTGGAGGAAAGGTCAATGCCGACACCTGAGCCTGTGCCCTTTACCGTGATCACCGGCTTTCTCGGCGCGGGCAAGACCACGCATCTCAATAGTTTGATTCGTCAGGGCTTACCCCGCGACAGTTTGATCGTGGTTAACGACTTTGGTGACATCAATATCGACGCCGAGCTTATCGAATACCGTGACGAACAGATTTTGAGACTGGGTAATGGCTGCATTTGCTGCACGCTTGGCGGCACCTTGGCTGAGCAGCTGGCTCAAGCTATGCGTTTGGAGCCGCGTCCTGCTGCAATCTATATTGAAGCAAGCGGTGTCGCGGAGCCGGCACGCATTGCTGATATCGGCAGAACTTCACGCCAGATGCGGCTGGCCTCGGTGATTTGTCTGGTTGATGGCAGTCAAATCACCAGGCATGCCGGGGATCGTTACACAGCAGATGTCTGGCGGTCACAAATTGCCGGAGCGGATCAAGTCGTTGTTAATCGTCTGCCTCCGGCGAACTCTGAGGCATACATCCAAGCATTTGAGCTGCTTAAACCTATCAATCCAGCTGCATGGCTTAACACCGATGCTGGGGCGTCTGTACACCGGCCCGCGGTACGTTCTCTTACGCCTGCAGCAGCTCAGAACCAAAGTCGTGACATGGCATGGGGTTCGGTCAGCCTGAGCTATCGCGGTGCAATCGATGGCGAGCGGTTGGAGCAGTTACTGCGGCAATATTCCGATGTTGTGCTGCGCGCCAAGGGCATCCTGGCGCGGACAGGGCAACAGACGGCCCAAGTTTTTCAGTTGAGTGGTGGCGTGCCCAGCTGGTTACCCGCGCGGCGTGATCCGGCGGTAAATCAGCTGGTTTGCATCGGCATTAAAGGGCCACGCTTTGAGGCACTGGCATTCGAGCTGGCGCAATTTGAGGCTGCCTAGAGTGTCCGCGATTCAATTTCCACTTGAAGGGTACTGCCTGAGAAATTCGATAAACTTTTGTTGGACCGGCGTTATGCCGGTCTTTAACCAGGCAGCCAAGGTGCATAAGCGGGTGTTTACATCCTTGAGCGGCACCACAACCACACCTTTGCGGCTGTAATTGGCTGAACTCTCAAGGTGAATGGTCACACCAATATTGGCCGCGACAAAGCCAAAGATACCCTCGCTATTGAACGCTTCTTGAGCAACCTCGGGTAAAAAATTTGCGCTCAGACACAGCGCATCCAGGTGCCGGCGAAAGTAGGCCCAATGGCTCATGCTGCCCAGTACGAATGGCTCTTTGGCCAGTTCTGCAAGTGCGATCTCTGAGCGGCTGGCAAGCGGGTGAAGATGTGATAACGCGGCGACAAACCGGTCGCGCTGGACCTCGATGCTGTCCATGTTCGGCTCCACCAGTGGGCCGGTAACAAAAGCAAACTCGATTGAACCTTCGTTAAGCATTTCAAGTTGCTGCTGAGTCGAGCCAAATATCAGTTCTGCTCTGATCTCGGGATAGCTGCGATGAAAGCCTTCGAGTATGGATGGCAACTGGCCCGACACCGCAAAATCGGTATAACCGATACGCAGTTGACCAATTTGCCCTGCACCAGCCTTGCGGGCTTGCTGTACGGCGTTTTCCAGTTGCTCGAATATAGTCCGGCTGCTTGCGAGAAACACTCGCCCAGCCTCGGTTAACTCAACCCGCCGATTGCTACGTAAGAACAGCACTTCACCTACGTTTTCCTCCAGTTGCTGGATGGTTCTGCTGAGCGCGGGTTGCGCCAGGTTCAGGCGCTCGGCTGCCCGGCGAAAATGCAGTTCTTCGGCAACCGCTTCGAAGGCGCGTAGATGGCGTAGATCAATCCGCATGGTAATACCCTTGACGCATCAATACCTATTGCTTTGATCTTATACGGGTAATGCCATTCGCTCTAGATAAAGGCTCAATCCATGCTCAGCGGTCAAGTACCGTGCCTTGATGGAATGCAAAGGTGTCATTAAGGGCCTGCCATGACCCTTAATGACTTTTGCCAACGTGTACTAGCGCTGTTTCAGCGGTGGTGTGCGCGGTGGAATCAAGCGCTTCGAGCCGGTGGCTTCGTATGCAGAAGCCAGGCTAAGCAGCGCAGAGTCGTCATAGGCACGACCGGCAAAGGTCAACCCTGCAGGCATACCGATGTCGGCCAGTACTCCCATCGGAACGGTCACCGTCGGCACGCCCAAGTGACGAATGGCGAGATTGCCGTTGGCAACCCAGACACCGTTGCTCCAGGCTATATCTGCCGACTTGATATTCACGTCCGCATCCGCTGGGCCAATGTCGGCCACTGTTGGGAAAATCACTGCATCAAGGCCGAGTTGATCCATCCATTGCTCAAGATCAGTGCTGCGAATCTGCTCAAGCGCACGCAAGCCGTCAGGCAGGGTGGTGATTTGATCCCAAGGAATAATTCCACTCTTGGCCATGCGTACGTATTCATCCATGCCTGCGGCCAGATCATCTTCTCGGTTTGGCAGTGTGCCGGGGTCGTGTGGGAAAATTTGCGGGCCATCGACATCGGCCAAGCGATTCAGCTTGGGATCGCCGTTAGCTTGCAGGAAATCATCAAAGGCCCAGGCCGACAGCTCCCACAACTCATGGTGCATGTAGTTCTTGGGTATCTGGGCGCGGGTGAATACCGTTGGCGTGCCGGGGCGATCGCCTTCGCAATTGGATATCATTGGGAAATCGACTTCGATCACTTCGGCGCCAGCGGCTTCAAGGCTTTTTCGGGCCTCTTGCCAGAGCGCGATCATTGAGTCGCGGGTGATGATTTTCTGCCCAGTTGGACCGCCAATCCCCGGTTTCTCCGAGGTGCCAGCGTCGGGATCGGCATTGATATACATGCGCGGCACGCCGAAACGCTTACCGGCTAGCGCAGCGGGCTTGGAGGCGAGGCTGGCGTAGGCCACAGGGCGTACCGATGAGGCCGCTGGGATTGGTACCCAAGGCTGCATCCTCCAGAGATCGCCGCGTGTGTCTGGGTCATCGGCGACGATAACGTCGAGCACCTCAAACAGGTCGGCCATGGTCCGGGCATACGGCACGACCACATCCATGGTGGGGGTTAATGGCCAATTGCCGCGCACTGAAATAACACCACGCGAGGGCGTATAGGCGCACAAACCGTTATTAGATGCAGGGCCGCGACCGCTGGACCAAGTCTCTTCAGCGAGACCAAAGGCTGCGAAGCTGGCAGCCGTTGCCGTGCCTGCGCCATTGGATGAGCCAGAGGCAAAAGGCGCGGTCAGATAGTCGCCGTTATACGGACTTTCAGCACGGCCATACACGCCGCGTTGCATGCCGCCGTTGGCCATGGGCGGCATATTGGTCTTGCCCAGGCAAATAGCCCCGGCAGCGCGCAGACGCTCCACGGTGAAGGCATCGCGGTAAGCAATCAGGTCCTTGAACGCTGGGCTGCCAGAGGCGGCGGTGAGGCCTTTTACCAAGTAACTGTCTTTGGCTGTATAAGGGATGCCGTCAAGCGGGCCGAGGGTTTCGCCCTGGGCGCGGCGTTCATCCGAGGCCTGGGCTTCTTTCAGCGCATCAGGGTTGCGCACCACCACCGCATTAAGCGCAGTTGGTGTGTCTGCACCGTCGTAGGCAGCAATTCGCTCAAGGTAAGCTTGAACAAGCTCAACCGCGGTTGTTTGGCCGGATTCAAGCGCGGCGCGCAACTCGGCAATGGACACTTCGGTTACTTCAATCATGCTGGCTCCACGGGCGGCAGGTGGGTTGTGCTGCGGGGTATTATGCTGCGCCATCTGGGTATCTTAACGCTAGCGTCTGGCCTTGTTTAGCGAATTGCTTAATTGATCAGTAGGCGAGTCGCCGAGCCACAGATCAATCCGAATGGATGTGGCGACGAAGCAAGTTTGCATCCATCGTTCTTTGCCCATTTAAATGACGCAGCTGTTGCTGCGCAACTCGATTCTCTATCCTTCGAGCGAGCTGATAGCTTGAGTAAAAAACAATAAAGGGAATTTGGCTGATGACTATGTTGCGCACAGGGATTGTATTGGTGGTTTTGTTTTCATTAACCGCTTGTGGAACAGTGCTTGAACGATCAGCAAACGGATTTTTTAAAAATGAGTATTACCGGGGCACCAAGTCTGACTTGCTGTCGGTGGGATTCTACCGTGCAAATAGCGAAAACTCCGTACTCCCAGTTGTTTGTTATTACATGATCGTATGCCCGATTTTTACTGTTGTTTCACTGCCGGTGGATATTGCAGTGGATACACTTTTACTGCCGGTCGATGCAATCAACAGGCAAGCTGAAGACGAAGCCAAGTAGCTGCTTGGCGTTATATGACTTATCGGGTGTTGTTCATCCGCCAACAAAATCCCTCAACCAATAGAGCTCTTTATGCTACGTGTGGACTGGCTGGAAAATCAGATGCATCACTGCGACACAATGGCCGAGCGCCTGTATCAACAGTTCAGCTATGAGTACGTCGGGCAAAGTCTCGCTCAGTGGCAGCAGGAGTTTGCGGCGGGGCAGGCCGATGGCAGCTGGAAGTCCTTGATTGTCACCGATGGCGATCAATTGCTCGGTGGTGCGGCGCTCGCTCAGGATGATTTATCCAGCCGCCCCGATCTCGGACCTTGGCTTGCCTGTGTATTGGTTGCGCCAGAGGCGCGCGGCCAAGGCTTGGCCGCCCGGTTGATCGAGGAGATTTGCGACCATGCACGAGACTCAGGAATCACAACCCTGTATTTGCATACCCACGACAAAAGCGATTACTACGCCAAACGCGGCTGGAATGTGCTGGACCGTTTTGAAGGCTGGGGCAAAGAACAGTGGCTGATGTCGCGAGAGCTGTAGCCACTGCTAAAACGTAGCGCAGCTCTTGGCTTAGCGCCAGCGGCTGTTAATCCACACTGCTTGTTGCTCTTTGCTTAAAAATGTCCAGGCAACAAACCGGCTTTGTTTTTGCCCCTGAGCCATTTCCACGGTGCGGACTTCTTGTGCGCCGATCTTGTTGAGTGCGCTGTAAACTCCGCCGAGGTTGCCTGCTTTGGATATCAAGGTGCTAAACCAAAACACCTGCTGTGCATGGTTGATGCTTTCGTTGATCAAGCGGGCGACAAATGCAGCCTCACCACCTTTGCACCACAACTCTGCCGCTTGGCCACCAAAGTTCAGCACCGGTAATTTGCGCTTGGGGTCGAGTTTGCCCAAGTTGCGCCATTTGCGGGTGCTGCCGCGTGTTGCTTCATCGGCTGAGGCGTGGAACGGTGGATTACACAATGTGATGTCGAAGCGATCATCGCTGCTGATCAGACCGTCCAGAATATGGTTGCTGTCTGTTTGCAGGCGCAGCTCAATGGCCGCGTCGAGGCCGGGGTTAGCGTCGATAATGGCGCGTGCCGAGTCGATTGCATTGCTGGCGATGTCTGAACCGACAAATTGCCAGTTGTATTCGCAGTGGCCGAGCAATGGATAAATGCAGTTGGCGCCTACACCGATATCCAGCGCTTTGATGTGCGCGCCACGCGGTATTTCTCCGGCGTTACTTTTCCCCAGCAAGTCAGCCAGGTAATGCAGGTAATCAGCGCGCCCCGGAATCGGCGGGCACAGGTAATCTGCGGGAATATCCCAATGTTTAATCCCATAGAACTGCTTGAGCAGGGCGCGGTTGAACACCTTCACTGCGTCGGGGTTGGCGAAGTCGATACTTTCCTTGCCATACGGATTAATGATCATGAAGTTAGCAAGTTCGGGGCTGGCTTGGATCAACGCCGGGAAGTCATAGCGACCTTGATGACGGTTACGCGGATGCAGTTGCCCCTTGGCTTGATCAGCTTTTTCGGCGGCTGGTTTTTTAGTGGCCGGCTTTTTAGCCGCGGGGCGTGCAGGTGGGCGAGACATGGTAATCCGTAAACAAGGTGGCGAGCGGGGCATTATTCATATTGAGCCAGCAATCGCCAGCAGTCTTGCGATTTAACTGATGTGCAGCACCTGTGCCAGGTAATCGAAGAAAATGCAGTACAGCGCAATCGGCAACGGCAAACCAAGCAGTGTGCCGAGCACATAGTGACGCATGCGCACACCCGACAGAGCGAGTGTGTAGTTCAGCGCCGGAAGTGTTTGCATAAGCATGCGCAGGGCAATGATGCTCATGAGTGGATGTTTATCCAAACCCGCCAGCAGCCGCTTGGCCAGCCGATTATCGATTTCGCGCAGGGCATTGCCACCGATATAACGGATGCTCAAATAGGTCAGCATGCAAGAGAAACAGGCGGCGACATAGGTGGCCACGCCACCCCAGAGCCGGCCAAGCGCGAGGACTGCGGCGGCCAGAAATATCCAGCCAGGAATTTGGATCAGATTGCCAAGGGCGAACAGCAGGGCAAACAGCAATATGCCTGCGAACTTGTGCGTCATGATGACCGACTTAACGGCTTCAAGACTGAATTGCTGGCGGATGCCCAAAGCTTCGAACAATGCAAACAAAGCGATTAAAACCAGCACAACCAGGAGTATGCGTTTGCGTCCGCTCATTTAGCTTCCCAGGTGATGACTATGGATAGTTGAGGGCTTGCTTGATGGCTGTGAGGTTAGCGCCAATCCAGCTTTTGTCGATGGCACCCCAGTTGCGGATGACATAATGCCCGGCGTTATTGCGGGTGCCGGGCTGTTGTTCAAACTCACAGATAATATCCAGTTCAGCCAAGGCGTTCAGCGTGTCCTGGGCCGTGCGTCGGGGCATGCCTGTCGTCTCCATAAGCGCTGGAATACTCGCCGCGCTGCCAGAGTCGATCAGCCAGGCGACATATAGACGCCGGTAAAAACTGCTTTTGGTTTTGCTGATCTCCTGCTGCATGCGCTGTTCCTTCAGGTCGAAATACTAGGCCAGTGTGGCGATCGCAATATAGCTCGCGGCACCGGCAATGTAGCCTAGAAATGCCAACAGGCTGATGGTTTTCAGGTACCAGATAAAGTTGATTCGCTCCATACCCATCGCCGCAACCCCAGCGGCCGAACCAATGATCAAACAGCTGCCGCCAGTGCCTGCGCAATACGCCAGCAATTCCCAGAACTGACCATTCATCGTGAAGCTTTGCAGCCAACTGACATCGCTGCTGGCACTGGCGATCGCCACTGGGCTCACCAGCGGATACATTTTCATCGCGCCTGCAACCAGCGGCACGTTGTCGACTACCGATGAAAGCAGGCCGATGGCAATGTTGATTGCGTAAATATTGCCCAGGCTTTCTTTCAGGGCAATGGCGACTTGGGCCAAGTGACCGGCAGTGGCCAGGCTGGAGACAGCCAGCAAAATCCCGAGGAAGAACAGCACGCTGGTTGTGTCGATGCGGCGCAACACGCCAATCACCGATAGCGGGTGTTTTTCTTCCGAGTTTTTGCCGCGGTGAATGATCTCGGTCACCACCCACATGACGCCCAGTCCGAACAGGATGCCCATATAGGGCGGCAAGTGGGTTACAGATTTGAAGATCGGCACGAACAGCAATGAGCCAAGGCCAATACCCAGTACCAGATTGCGCTCGAAGGGGGTGGTTGGGTCACGATGGCTTTCCAGCGACTCGTATTCAGGCGGGCGCTCGACTTCGCCTTTGAGGCGGAAGCTCAGGTAAATCAGCGGCACCATCAAGCACACCAGACTTGGGATGAACAGGTTGACGATGATGCTGCTGGCACTGATCTGTCCGCCAATCCAGAGCATGGTGGTGGTCACATCCCCAATTGGCGACCACGCGCCGCCAGCGTTTGCGGCAATCACCACGATACCGGCGAAGAACCAGCGATCCTTTTGGTCATCAACCAGTTTGCGCAGCAGTGAAACCATGACAATGGTGGTGGTCAGGTTATCCAGTGCAGCCGACAGGAAGAAGGTCAATATGCCGACCAGCCATAGCAGGTTTACCCGCTTATTGGTTTTGATGTGGTCGGTGACGGCTTTAAAGCCTTCGTGGGCGTCGATAAGCTCGACTATGACCATGGCGCCGAGCAAGAAGAACAATATCTCGGAGATCTCGCCGAGATGCTCACGCAACTGATGAACGACATAACCCGAGTTGTCGCCGTGCGTAACGTTGATATTGGTAATGGCCGGCAGAATTGCATCTGCACCCATCACCAATACAGTCCAGCAAATAACTGCGGTCAGCAGTGCCGATGCGGCTTTATCGATTTTCAGTGGATGCTCAAAAGCAATACACAGATAGCCAAGTACAAAAACACACGCCATCAACACATACATGATCAGAATTCCAGAGTTCGGTCCGTACGGGTGATCTTCTGCAGCCAACAATCAAGTTGCAGGCAAAGGCGGTTTTCTGCACACAACACGTCAAGCGTTTTAGCTTGTTGCGTGGGAGCTGCTGCCTGATCTTCATGCGGAAAATGCGTACGGAACCTGGGCTTTTTACCAGCGTTTAAACGCCGAGGGCTCTTGATGCGGGGGTAGAAGATGCCTGATTAGCGGTCTGTATGGGAAGGGGTTTATCTGCAAAAGTTGTTCTGGGTGGCGGAATTTTGCCCTTGCGTTTGCGCAAGCCAGTGCAGGTCTGCTTCGCATGAGACCTGCACCGTATGTTGGCCAGTTAATTCGTATGTGGTTTTGCCGCTAAAGCATTTGTTGGTGCAGGGGCAATAAATGCCAAGCTGATTGCCAGCAGCGGCATCAGTAGATTGAAGAAACAGTAGGGTAAATACGTCAGCGTCGATACACCCAGTGTCGCGGCCATGTAGGCGCCACAAGTGTTCCACGGCACCAATACCGAGGTCAGCGTGCCGCCATCCTCCAGTGCTCGTGACAGGTAAACCGGCTTGATGCCGCGCTTTTCATACTCGGCGCGGTACATGCGGCCCGGCAAGACCAGCGCGATATATTGGTCGGCAGTCACGATATTGGTGCCGATGGTAGTGACGACCGTGCTGGCGATCAGGCTGCTGGTGCTCTTGGCCAGATGAATAGTGCTTTCCAGCAGGCGCTGCAGCAGCCCGAGTTTTTCCAGAACACCGCCAAAGCACATCGCACAGATGATCAACCAGACCGTGGTCAACATACTGCCCATGCCGCCTTTGGAGAGCAGGCCATCGAGCGCCTCATTACCACTGTGCGACTCGTAACCAGCAAACAATGCCGTCCACACCGTTTTCAAGGCGGCTAAATTGCCTGCGCTTGGGTCTGCCAGACGGCTCATGACCTCGGGTTGAAAAATCAGCGCAAACACCGCGCCGAGCAATGCACCGAGAAAGATCGCCGGGAAGGCTGCCCATTGCCGCACCGCCAGAAATAACAAAAATGCGACCGGTAACAGCAAATGCCAGCCGAGAGTGAATTGGCTTTCAAGTGCATCGAGCACCTGAGCGATGCGCCCGGTGTCGTGGCTTGCCGATGCTTGTTGGCCCAGTACAAAGAAAATCACCAGAGCAATGGCCAGCGCCGGTACGCTGGTGCGCAGCATTAAACGGATATGCGCGAACAGATCGGCACCGGCCGCGGCGGGCGCCAGGTTGGTGGTGTCAGACAGCGGTGAGAGCTTGTCGCCAAAATAGGCGCCGGAAATAATTGCCCCAGCGGTAATCGCCGGGTCAAGACCCAGCCCCGAAGCCACGCCCATCAAGCCAATGCCGAGGGTGCCTGCGACTGTCCATGAGCTGCCAATCGACAGCGCGGTAAGGGCGCAGATAATGCAACTGGTGACATAAAAGTATTCGGCTGATATCAGCTTTAAACCCAACCAGATCATGGTCGGCACAGTGCCTGCGAGAATCCATGTGCCAATCAGTGCGCCAACGGCGAGCAGGATCAGGTTGGCTTTCATCGCCAGATGAATACCGGCGAGGATGCCATCTTCGATATCCGCCCAGCGAAAACCGTTTTTCATGCCGACCAGACCAGCGACAAAGGCCGCGCTCATCAGGGCAATCTGATTGGGGCCGCTTGAGGAGCTGTCACCGAACAGGTAAACCGACAGGCCAAGCAGGACGATCAATACACTGATAGGGAGCAGCGCATCGAGCAGGGAAGGGGAGCGAGTGTTAGACATTGTGGTACCGGTTAAAAACAATGGGGCCCGCGCCTTGTCGGTCGCGGGCCCCATTGGCTGTGCAGTTGGATTATAGCGAAGCGATACGCGCGCGTTGTTCAGCAAGCTTGCCGAGGGCCAATTCGGCTTCTGCCAGTTTGGCGCGTTCTTTTTCGATCACCTCAGCCGGAGCCTTGTCGACGAAGCCAGCGTTGCCCAGCTTACCGCCGACACGTTTGACTTCGCCTTCGAGACGCTGGATTTCCTTGTCCAGGCGGCCCAGCTCAGCGGCTTTGTCGATTAGACCGGCCATTGGCACCAGCACTTCCATGTCGCCCACCAGTGCGGTGGCAGACAATGGCGGCTCGTCACCGGCAGCCAGAATGCTTACTGATTCCAGCTTGGCCAGTTTGTTGAGCAGCGGCGCGTTGTCTTTGAGGCGACGCTGATCTTCACTGCTGGCGTTCTTGAGGATGATGTCGATGCGCTTGGCCATGGAGATGTTCATCTCGCCACGGATCTGGCGCAGGCCGAGCATCAGGGCTTTAACCCACTCGATATCATCTTCGGCAGCAGCGTCGATGCGCTCTTCATTGGCCACTGGCCAGGCTTGCAGCATGATGGTGTCGCCCGTCGCCCCGGCTTGGGCTTTGATCCGCTGCCAGATTTCTTCGGTGATAAACGGCATGAATGGGTGGGCCAGGCGCAGCGCTACTTCAAGCACGCGAATCAGAGTGCGACGGGTGCCGCGCTGACGTTCGATCGGCGCGTTCTCGTCCCAGAGAACAGGTTTAACCAGCTCCAGGTACCAGGCGCAGTATTCGTCCCAGATGAACTCATACAGTGCCGATGCCGCGAGGTCGAAGCGGAAGGCGTCGAGGTGACGGGTTACATTGGCTTCGGTGCGTTGCAGCTGCGAAATGATCCAACGGTCAACCGAGGACAGCTCAACCGCTTCACCATTGATGCCGGTGTCATGGCCGTCGGTGTTTTCGATGACGAAGTTGGCGGCGTTCCAGATCTTGTTGCAAAAGTTGCGATAACCCTCGACCCGGCCCATGTCGAACTTGATATCACGGCCAGTGGAGGCCAGTGACAAGTTGGTAAAGCGCAGTGCATCGGTGCCATAGGCGGCGATGCCTTCTGGAAACTCAGCGCGGGTCTGCTTGGCGATCTTCTCGGCCAGCTTGGGCTGCATCATGCCGCTGGTACGCTTGGTCAACAGGTTTTCGAGATCGATGCCGTCAACGATGTCCAGTGGATCAAGGACGTTGCCCTTGGACTTGGACATCTTCTGGCCTTGGCCGTCGCGCACCAGACCGTGTACATAAACAGTCTTGAACGGAACCTGCGGGGTGCCGTCTTCGTTCTTCACCAAATGCATGGTGAGCATGATCATCCGGGCAACCCAGAAGAAGATGATGTCGAAGCCTGTCACCAGCACGTCGGTCGGGTGGAAGGTCTTGAGGAATTCAGTCTGTTGCGGCCAGCCGAGCGTCGAGAAGGTCCACAGGCCGGAGCTGAACCAGGTGTCGAGTACGTCTTCATCCTGGCGCAGGGCTACATCGGCGCCCAGCTTGTTCTCACTGCGCACTTCGGCTTCGTTGCGGCCAACGTAGACATTGCCTGCGTCGTCGTACCATGCCGGAATACGGTGGCCCCACCACAACTGGCGGCTGATGCACCAATCCTGGATATCACGCATCCAGCTGAAGTACATGTTCTCGTATTGCTTGGGCACGAACTGGATGCGGCCATCTTCAACCGCAGCAATTGCAGGTTCAGCCAGGGATTTGGTCGATACGTACCATTGGTCTGTCAGCCACGGTTCGATGATGGTGCCGGAGCGGTCGCCTTTTGGCACTTTCAAGGCGTGGTCATCAACGCTGACCAGTAAGCCAGCAGCATCAAAGGCAGCAACGATTTGCTTACGCGCCTCGAAACGATCAAGGCCCGCGTATTCAGCAGGCAGGCTGGTATCGACATCTGCGTTGACGCTGCCGTCAACATTGAATGCCTGAGCATTGGCCAGTACAGCTGCGTTCTTATCGAAAATGTTGAGCAGCGTCAGGTTGTGGCGCTTGCCGACTTCATAGTCGTTGAAGTCATGCGCCGGGGTGATTTTCACACAGCCGGTGCCAAACTCCGGATCGCAGTAATCATCGGCAATAATCGGGATACGTCGGCCAACCAACGGCAGCTCAACGAAACTGCCGATCAGAGATTTGTAGCGCTCATCTTCTGGGTGCACAGCAACGGCGGCGTCGCCGAGCATGGTTTCCGGTCGCGTGGTGGCAACGATGAGAAAGGCATTGCCTTCAGTCGTGGTCTTGCCGTCTGCCAGCGGGTAACGCAAATTCCACAGGTGACCTTTCTCATCGTGGTTTTCCACTTCAAGGTCGGAGATTGCCGTGTGGAACTTGGTATCCCAGTTGACCAGGCGCTTGCCGCGATAGATCAAACCATCGGCGTGCAGGCGAACGAAGGCTTCTCTAACTGCATCAGACAGGCCGTCGTCCATGGTGAAGCGCTCGCGCGACCAGTCAACCGAGGAGCCCAGACGGCGGATCTGACGGGTAATTGTGCCGCCGGATTGTTCTTTCCATTCCCAGACTTTCTCCAGGAACTTGTCGCGACCGAGGTCGTGACGGCTTACACCTTCGGCAGCCAATTGGCGCTCGACGACCATCTGCGTGGCAATGCCCGCGTGGTCGGTGCCCGGCTGCCACAAAGTGTTGCGGCCTTGCATGCGGCGGAAACGAATCAGCGCATCCATGATCGAGTTGTTGAAACCATGGCCCATGTGCAGGCTGCCGGTGACATTCGGCGGCGGAATCATGATGGTGTACGGCTGACCCGAACCTTGTGGGGCGAAGTAATTGTTCGCTTCCCAGTTCTGGTACAGGCTGGTTTCAATGGCGTGCGGCTGGTAGGTCTTGTCCATGCGCGGCGGGACCCTTTTGACGGCTGATCGGAAAAGCCGACAAGTATAGCGGGGAAGAGCCTTGTCAGGTAAGTGCAAGCTGATTGCTTGCAGATATGCGGCGCCATTGCGGGTTTAAAACTGGCGTTAACCGTCTATTTTCGTCGAAAACTAGGGCCGGCGCGTAGGCAGTAGACGAGTTAGGCGTGCTTCGAGGCGCGATTTTAGTTCAGCCTCGATCTGCGGTACGAAATCGTCGATCACATCCTGCAGGATTAATTGCGCCGCGTTGCGTAGCTCAGTATCGAGACGATTGATCTCACTGTCGCGGCCGATCGACTGGCGTACGGTCGCGCGCAGAGCTTGCGCATCATCGATAGGGCTTTCTGGCTGGGCAGCAGGTGTCGGTGTTGCGCTGGCTTGCGGGGATTGTTCGACAATATCTGAAAGCAGCGGAATTGACTCCGGATCGATCGAGTCAAGATCGAACGCAGTTGATGCTTGGCTTTTTTCATCGCCCAGCAGTTCGCGAATCGACTCTAAATCGTCGAGCAAGTGTCCTGGTTTTTGTTGCGGTTTTGGCGTGTCCATTAATCTAACTACAGCTCAACTCGTTTTGGATCATAGCCACGCTGGCGGTAGCTACGGAAATTTTCCCGGCAAACGGTCAGTAAGTCCGGCTGTTGGTTGACGATTTCTATCACTCGGCTGAAGCGCTCAACGTGAGGTGAAATCGCATTGTTGAGGTTGATCAGAACACCTTGTTTAGCGCTCGGTTCTTCATCGACACCAATTACCACTGGGGCAAGCGGATCGTCACTATGCTGGTTGTGCGGGATGAAACAGTCCTTTTTGAACAGCCACATTTGCTCATCCAGCTCAGCGCACTGTGCAGAATCAGCTGCACGCACAAATACCGGCAAGCCATGACGCCATGCCTTCAGCGCCAACTGGCACGCTGCGCGTATACGGTCGGCGGGGCGGTCGGTTGCGAGTACGTAGAATTCAATTCGGCTCATGGGTTCATCAGTGCAAAGGGTCTGTTTAAAGCCTGGGTCGCGCTACCGCGACCCAAACCTTGTGCGCATAGCTTACGCTTTAGCGCGGTCCAACAGGTACTGAGTCAGCAGTGGAACTGGACGACCGGAGGCGCCTTTGTCCTTGCCACCGCTAATCCAGGCGGTGCCTGCAACGTCCAGATGAGCCCAGCTGTACTTTTTAGTGAAGCGCGACAGGAAGCAGGCCGCTGTGATGGTGCCTGCCTTGGGGCCGCCAATGTTGGCGATGTCGGCGAATGGGCTGTCCAGCTGTTCTTGATATTCATCAAACAGCGGCAACTGCCATGCACGGTCATCGGCTTGCTGGCCCGCGGTCAGAATCTGCTGTACGAGCTCATCATTGTTGCCGAGCAGGCCCGAGGTGTGAGAGCCGAGGGCAACAATGCAGGCGCCAGTGAGGGTGGCGATATCGATCACCGCTTGCGGTTTGAAGCGCTCAGCGTAAGTCAGGGTGTCGCACAGTACCAAGCGGCCTTCGGCGTCGGTATTGAGAATCTCAACCGTTTGTCCGCTCATTGTGGTGACGATATCGCCTGGACGCGCCGCGCCGCCGCTTGGCATGTTTTCAGCGCATGCCAGCAAGCAGACCAGGTTGATCGGCAGTTGCAGTTCAAGCACCGCTTTGAGGGTGCCGAATACGCTGGCGGCGCCGCCCATGTCGTATTTCATCTCATCCATGCCAGCCGCTGGCTTGATGCTGATTCCACCCGTGTCGAAGGTGATGCCTTTGCCGACCAGCACGAATGGCTTGTCGGTTTTTTTCCCGCCTTGGTAATTCATCACGATCATGCGTGGCGGCTGGTCGCTGCCTTGGCCTACAGCCAGGAACGCTCCCGCGCCGAGGGTTTTGAGTTTTTTCTCGTCGAGAATCTCAACCTTCAAGCCTTTGTAGGCCTTGCCCAGTTCCTTGGCTTGTTCGGCCAGGTAAGTTGGATGGCAAATGTTTGGCGGCATATTGCCGAGGTCTTTGGTGAATGCCATGCCCGTGGTGATGGCTTTGGCATGCAGGCATGCACGCTCAGCTTCGGCTTGCTCAGCCTTTTCAGTGATCAGGGTGATTTTTTTCAAGGCGCTGGCCGGGGCTTTCTGGCTCTTGAACTGGTCGAAGCTGTACTCGCCATCGGCCAGCGTTTCAACCAGCAAGCGTGCCTTGGCGTAAGCATCACGGCCTTTGACGTTCAGATCGCCAAGGGCGAAGACAGCATCGTTGCCACCAAGATTTTTCAAAACGGCGTGGGCGGAACCGATCAATTTGCGTAATTGACGGTCAGAGAGTTCGGCTTCTTTACCGCAACCGACCAATAAAACGCGTTCTGCTTTAATATTGGCAATATTGCGTGCCAGCAGCGTCTGGCCGACTTTACCGGCAATGTCGCCGCTCTTGAGCAGTGCGCTGATTGCGCCTGAGCTAGCGGTATCAATGGATTTGGCGATTTCGCCGAGCTTGCGGCCTTCGCTGACAGCGATAACCAAGGTGGCGGTTTTCAGTGTTTCCGGACGAGCGCTTTTGACAAAAAATTCCATGGAATGGTGTCCTCAAGACAACGGGTCGGTATTGCTGGATAATGGCGGCAATTAATTTAGTGATTCGCCCATTTGGCGAATTGGCAAACAGTGTGGCTAGTTTGAGCGTAGCTACCTGAGCCTGACAACCCTGGAGTGTCTGGTTTGATCGTCTTCCGTTATTTATCCCGTGAAGTGTTGACTACATTGAGCGCTGTAAGTGCTGTGCTCTTGGTGATCATCATGAGCGGGCGTTTTATCAAATATTTGGCCCAGGCCGCTCAAGGCGTGCTGGATCCAAGTGTTTTGTTTTTGATTATGGGTTATCGCCTGCCCGGCTTTCTCCAGCTGATTCTGCCGCTGGGGTTGTTTTTGGGTTTCCTGCTGGCATATGGGCGCTTGTACCTCGATAGCGAGATGACGGTACTTTCGGCCACCGGCATGAGCCAGCAGCGACTGATGGTGTACTCAATGGCACCGGCCACGCTGGTCGCGCTGCTGGTTGCATGGTTGAGCCTAGGTTTGGCGCCTCAGGGTGTTTCTCATGTTGCGCAGATTCTTAATCAGCAGGATGCACTGACCGAGTTCGATACCTTGGTCCCCGGCCGCTTCCAGTCGATGGGCGAGGGCTCGCGGGTGACCTATACCGAGAAACTGTCGAGTGATCGCAGCGAGCTTGGCGGTATCTTTATTTCTGAAAAGCGTCTGTCTTCCGATGGCGAGAAAGACCGTGGCATTACCGTGTTGGTCGCCGAAAGTGGTCGTCAGGAAATTCAGGAAGACGGCAGCCGCTATCTGATTCTGGAAAACGGTTACCGCTACGATGGCAATCCGGGGCAGGCTGATTACCGGACAATTAAGTACGATGAGTACGGCGTATTGCTGCCCAAACCTGAAGTCAATGTGGATGTAAGCGAGCGTGAGGCATTGCCCACCAGCGAGTTGATCGGCAGTGACGATCAGCGCCACAAATCAGAGCTGCAGTGGCGGATCTCGCTGCCAATCCTGGTCTTTGTTGTGACCCTGATGGCAGTGCCGCTGTCCCGCGTGAACCCACGCCAGGGCCGCTTCCTCAAGTTGCTTCCGGCGATTTTGCTGTACATGGCGTACTTGTCGATCCTGATTGCCGCGCGTGGCGCGATGGACAAGGGGCGGATTCCTTATGGGCTTGGTTTGTGGTGGGTACACGCAGTGTTTATCGCGATAGGCTTGTTACTGCTTTATTGGGAACCGATACGCCTGAAGTGGGCTGCTCGTCGTGGCGCGAAGGAGATGGCCCGTGGTTAAACTGGATCGATACATTGGTAAGCAGGTATTTCTCGCCATCCTCAGTGTGTTGGGGATTATTGTAGCGCTGGCATTGTTGTTCGCATTCATCGACGAACTGGGTGATGTCGATGAAAAATATGGTCTGGCCAACGCCGCTTGGTATGTGTTTCTGACTGCGCCTCGGCGTACGTATGAAATGTTGCCAATGGCGGCGCTAATTGGTTGCTTGATCGGGCTTGGCAGCTTGGCCAGCAATAGCGAACTGACCATTATGCGTGCGGCCGGGGTTTCTATCCGTCGTATCGTCTGGGCAGTGATGAAGCCGATGCTGGTGCTGATGTTCGCTGGCATTCTCATCGGTGAGTACCTGGCGCCGTGGAGCGAAAACATGGCCCAGGCCGACCGCGCCATGGCGCAGGGAGCGGGGGACGCGCAAAGCTCCAAGCGCGGGCTGTGGCACCGGCAAGGCGAAGAGTATGTGCATATCAACGCTGTACAGCCCAATGGCTTGTTGTTTGGCGTTACCCGTTATCAGTTTGATAAGGAGCGCCATCTGCTTTCTTCGAGCTTTTCGCGCAAGGCTCAGTTCCAGGGCGATTATTGGCAGCTTGATGACGTAACCACGACCCATTTCAAAGAGCGCAGTACCGAGGTGGTTAAAGCACCAACCGAGCGTTGGGATGTGGAGCTTAATCCGCAACTGTTGAGCACTGTGGTGCTTGAGCCGGGGGCGCTGTCTATTTCCGGGCTCTGGCGCTATGCCGGCTATCTGTCTGAGCAGGGTTTGAATAACAGTCAATACTGGCTGGCATTTTGGACCAAGGTTTTACAGCCCATAGTCACCGCCGCACTGGTATTGATGGCTATCTCGTTTATCTTTGGGCCGCTGCGTTCGGTAACCCTCGGTCAGCGGGTGTTTACCGGGGTGCTGGTAGGGTTTGTGTTTCAGATCGCCCAAGACTTGCTGGGGCCTTCAAGCTTGGTATTTGGTTTCTCGCCATTACTGGCGGTGCTGGTGCCGGCGGGGATCTGTGCAGTCGCCGGCGGTTGGTTGCTGCGACGGGCTGGCTAACCAGCGCACGAAAAAAAGCCAGCGCTCCTGAACAGGGCGCTGGCTTTTTGTTGCCGGATCACTTCTTGTGGATGTTTTTCGGTAACTGAACAGTTTGACTCTCTGAGTAAATCTCGTGCCAGGTCCGTTGTTTTTTATCGATAAGCACCCAGAAGTAGCCAAGACCCAGGCACAGCCACGATGCTATCGAGACCATAAAACGCAGCAGTGATTGCCACAGGCTAATCGCTGAGCCGTCAGTGTTCTGCGCGCGAATCCCCCAAACCTGCATGCCTAAGGTTTGGCCGTTGTAGGTCCAGAATTTACTGAAGAAACCGAACAGGCTCATAAACAAAATGGTTGAGAGTACAGGATCGCCATCCAGCGCGCCGGAGTCTGAAAGTTGCTTGAGTTGATCTGCGCCGTAAAAGCCCATCAAGATCAGTTTGTAGATGAATGTCACGACAATTAGCAGTGCTACGCAGAGTAAAAAATCGTAGAACATAGCTGCAAAGCGGCGAGGCAGCCCTGCTGATGGAAAATCGCCCTGGGGGCTGAGTTGACGTTTTCGCATGGTAACCCGCAAGTATGTAGCACCTTAGGAAGCCTCAGAAAAACTACTGCGCTAGGTATTACAGCGTTAAAAAACTGCTCACAGCCCTAAGGCTGAACGAACTTCAGTTGGGCAGCCCTTGCTGCGGCCCCGAAGGGGTGAGCAAAGCGAATCAAATGCTCATTTAGGATTACTAAAGTCGAGCGCGACCTCGCTCGCTTTTTCGCATCTTTGACTCGCTGGCGCTCGCTACCTTTTTCAGAGGTTCCTGCCATAAAAAAACCCCTGATGTTGCCATCAGGGGTTCTTCAAAGCGGCAAGATTATTCCTGGACTTGAACCTGGTCAGCTTGCATGCCTTTTTGACCTTGTACAGCTACGAAGCTGACTTTCTGGCCTTCTTTCAGGCTCTTGAAGCCGTTACCTTCGATAGCGCGGAAATGTACGAACAGATCCGGACCGCTTTCTGGAGTGATAAAACCAAAACCTTTCTCGTCGTTAAACCACTTGACGGTACCGTTCTGACGATTCGACATTTTTTATTCCTTGAAACTTAAAGTTGATGACAGCCTCCTCATAATAGAAGGACTGAGACTGGTTGCAAGGAGAATTAGCTTTCGGGAGGGATGTAGCGGATCGTAAGGATCTACTGCATCAGGCCACGATCGACTGCGACCCATGCAAACACAGTTAAATAACTCTACGCTAACTACATGGCAAATGCCAACCCCTTGCGCCACTCAAGGTTTGCGCTGGATTTTGCAGGGTCATGAAGTTGATTTGTTGGTCAGAGAAATAATCCATCAAGAAGACGTTTTGCAGTGTGGCGGCTCTGGCATTTGTTGACGGCAATAGGTGCCAGAGCGCCTGACTACAACGCTTCTTCTAGCAGCCAGCGTGCAGCTTCGCGGGCTTGCGCCTTGTGCTGCAGCTCCAGCTCAGTGAAGTTCTTTTCATGCTGGCGACGGCTGGTTTTATCCAAGGCTTTCCAGTCGGCATGAGTCGGCACGTGTGCAGTGGCTTCATACAGTTGATGAAATACCTGGCACCGCACGTTTTGACTAAGACGAATGTCGAAGTTATCGAGCAGCACTTTGATGCGAATCGCCCCTTCAATCAGCGGCAATTGCCCATCAAGTAAACTGCTGGCGAGAATTTTTAAATCCTCGCCCAGCCGCTGTTGCTGTTCGAAGGCCGCATTGCGTTGCTGAGACTCTCTTGACCAGACTTTGCGCCACAAGGACAGGGCGTAAAAGGCAAGGCCAATAACCAAGGCTACAGCGACGCAGATCAGAACTCCTGAAAGCAAGCTCATGGATTAATCACGCGCCGTGGCACTTCTTGAATTTCTTCTGGCTACCGCAGGGGCAGGGGTCGTTACGGCCGACATCTTTGAGTTCGTTGCGAACTGGCTCTTGATGGTTGCAGTGTGGGCCATGCACGTGACCATGGTGATGGTCATGATCGTGGTCGTGGCTGCAATCAGGGCCATGAACGTGAGGTTGCTGGGTCATGCGAAATTACTCCGGGATGAAATCACCAGGGATTATCTCGCCATTTCGCATCATGTGCACGTTGCGGCCGAACAATAGTCCAGTTTTAACCTCACCTTCGAGGCGGTAACGAATGGCTTCGTCGGGATGCTCAAGCATTTTCACGATCTGCCGGACATGCCGCCAGAGGTTGGTACGCACTGGAATCTCAAAATAATGCTGGCCATTGGCAGGTACGGTAAACCATACATCGGACTCGCCTTCAGCGAGTTTCATGTCATTGAGAAACACCACGTAGTCAATTCCGCGCACTGGCAGGCTGACGTCATTGGGGTTCTTAATGTGAAAACGTAGCCGGAATTGCTGTTCAAGCAATTTTGCTTTGATCACTTCAACCTTGACCAGACGTACGTCTGGGTCTTTAAAGTCGCCCGTCAGCCAAGTAGAACAACCGTTCAAAATGCTGGTAAGGCCAAAAATTAAAACTAGGCTGAGCGTTCTTATAATAGGTGCCTGATAAGCCATTTTGTACTCCGTAAGACGCCCAGTGTAACAAGCAACCGCTTGGGTGCAAGCCACTTAAGGTTAAAAACCTGCGGCATTCTGAGTCAAAATTAGGTCAGATATGTTACGGCTCAGCTTGCAGTTGTATTAAGCCCTTTATTTGCGGGCAGGGTTTAATCTCCGCGGACATTTCTGCCCGCGGAGCCTGTTCAGCTGTCGGTTTTTGTGTCCTCGCTGTCAGCCTGGAACAGGGTCTGCAATTCTGCTCTGGCTTCACGCGCCGTCTGCATCACCGCTTCACTGTTGCCATGCACACGGTATTGGGCCTCAAGGACTTGTTCGTCGTGCTCTTGGAAGCGGCTAATCAGGCGGTTGGCCAATTCTTCATCAATGCCCAGTCCGAGTAGTGTCAGGCGGCTCATTTCGAGGCTGGAATAGAAGGTTTCACGCACGGGCTTAGCGCCAGCGTCAATCAGACGGTAGACGTGGCTACGGCTGCGTGCCCGGGCAATCACCTTGACCTTGGGGTAAAGCCGGTGCACCAGTTCAACGGCCTTGAAGTTGGTGTCTGGATCATCCATTGCTGCAATGAAGTATTCGGCGTGTTCGGTTTGTGCCGCGCGTAGAATTTCCGGGCGCAGCGGATCACCGTAGAAAATGGGCATCTGCCCACCCAGGCTTCGCGATAACTCAATGGTTTCAACCGCTGTGTCCAGTGCGATAAACGGGATGTTCTGTGCGCGGAGGATACGCGCAACTATTTGCCCCACACGGCCGACACCGGCGATGACAACGCGTGGTGAGTCGATATCGATCGCCATGTTTTTGTATTCATCCGGGACTTCTTTCTCGGTTGGTTTTTCACGAAACATGCGTGCGACAAGCAGGATCATCAGTGGCGTCAGCGCCATCGACAGGGTGATGGTTAAAATAAGCAGGTCGTACAGCGCGGGTTCAAAGAGACCTTGCTGACGAGCCATTTTGAACACCACAAAGGCAAACTCACCCCCAGCGGCCAATACAATGGCCAGCCGCAGCGCGTTTTGTTTATTGAGGCCGCCAATAAGTTTGCCGACCAGCAGCAATATCGGCATTTTCAGTGCAATCAATATCAGGGTCAGGCCCATGACTGTCAGCGGCTGGGTTATCAGTAAGCTGATATCTGCCGACATGCCAACGCTGATGAAGAACAAGCCGAGCAACAGTCCTTTGAATGGCTGAATCTGTGATTCGAGTTCGTGACGATATTCGGAGTCAGCCAGCAACAAGCCTGCGAGAAAGGCGCCAAGCGCCATTGAAATGCCGGCAGTCTCCATCAGCCAGGCGGTTCCAATAACTACAAGCAATGCGGTTGCAGTCGATACTTCTTGTAGGCCTGTTTTGGCCACGGCGCGAAAAATAGGGCGCAGTAAATAGCGGCCGCCGACAATCACCAGGCCAATACTGCCGACCACTTTCAATAATTGCGTGGTATCGATGCCGCTACCGGCAGTGGCCCCGCTGAGTAACGGGATCATGGCTATTAAAGGGATTGCGGCTATGTCCTGGAACAGCAAAATGGCGAAGGCTAAGCGACCGTGCGGGCTGGTCAGTTCCTTACGTTCAGCGAGTATCTGTAAGCCAAATGCGGTGGATGACAGCGCCAGACCCAAACCAAGTACCACCGAGGTTTTCAGGGGTTGGGCGAATACCTGCCAGGCAACGGCACCGATGATCACACCGGTAAGTACGACTTGCGCCATGCCCGCACCAAATACGGCTTTGCGCATTACCCAGAGCCGGCGAGGAGAGAGTTCTAAGCCAATAATGAACAGCAACAGGACGACGCCGAGCTCTGAAATATGGCTCACACTTTCTGGGTTGGTGATCAGGCCCGTGATTGATGGGCCAATCAATACCCCGGCGATCAAATAGCCAAGAACGGCTCCCAGTTGCAAACGTTTAGCCAGCGGCACCACGAGTACGGCTGCTAGCAGGAACACTACGATCACCTGCAATACGCTGCCTTCGTTATGCATTTTCTGATCCTTGAATAAATTAACGTTAAATACAGCGAAACTAGGGTCTCGCCAATGGCTTGGCGATCACTTTCACCTCGGGGCTGGTGAATTGCGCGATCCAGCGCACAGCTTCAATCTCCTGTCAGTGAATTTGGCATGTACCTCAAGTATCGAGCTACTTATCGCTAGTCTAAGCAACTAGGATATAGCCATGGGCTTGCAAAGGGATAGCGTGGCTGTTGGGCTGGATATATTAGCCAGCGGTTGAGCTGATAAGTTGCGGTTAGCTATGTTTATCGCGTGGCACTGCCGGACAGAATAATTATTTGGATGCTCGTCAGCCTGACTTCACTGCAAGTTTGTCTGGATAAAGGTATAAACAGCTTGTCGTTTGCTGAGCGGTGTCAGTGAGTGCAGATTAGGGGAGTTACATGAGCCGTTATGAAGTCGTTTTCTCGGGGCAGTTAGTGCCTGGGGCGGATATGGCCTTGGTTCAGTCCAATCTCGGACGTTTGTTTCAGGCTGATCCCAAGCGTATCGCGATGATGTTTTCAGGGCGCCGTTTGGTCATCAAAAATAATCTTGATGAGGCGAGCGCCGAAAAGTACCGGGCGACGCTTGAACGTGCGGGCGCTGTGGTTGAAATCGTCGCTATGCCTGAAGAGATTGAAGAAATCGAGCTGGCTCCTGCGCCGGCTGAACCTGTTGCCGCCGCGCCAACTAAACCTGCAGAAGCGCCGTCAAAAAAGCACTCATCCAGCAAGGTGTTACCGCGTGATGAGTACATGGCGGCGTTCAGTGAGGTTGAAGCCCCCGATTTTGAGATCGCCCCATTAGGTGACGATCTGCAAGACAAGAAGCCTGACCCGCAAGCGCCGCAAGTTGATTTTTCGCAGTTTTCCTTGGCGCCTGTCGGCAGCGATATGGGCCAAGCCAAGGCCGCTCCCACTGGACCTGCGCCGGATGTGTCACATATTAAACTGCAAGATTGAGTGAGCGTGCAGAGCTGCGGCTAAGCTCGGTGCAGCTTGGGTGTTGGTCTGTAATGGTCGGTAAGATTTTGCTGTCGTTGATTAGAAAAAGACTGCACAACACTTCTTGAATTTTTGCCCGCTGGAGCAGGGGCATGAATCATTGCGACCAATCTTCATCGGCACCGTAGGGTCAATAAAGTACCAGTGGCCGTTGCTCTGAACGAACGCTGAGCGTTCGCGGTGGCTATGTTCGCCGCTTGCGTCGTGCCAGCGTGCGGTAAAGGTCACAAAGGCATGCTCGGGTTTACCGCCCAGTACTTCGGCGTTTTCGACCTCTAAACCGAGCCAGGTACTTTGCAGGCTCCAGGCGCTAATGGCTTCGCGGTCCAGTAGGTGTTGCTGGGCCGGAAGGGTTGTTTCCAGCAAATAATCAATGAGCCCCAACGCATAGGCACTGTAGCGGGAGCGCATCAAGGTTTCGGCGCTAGGTGCGGGGGTGCCCGAATGATAGCGAGCGCAGCATTCGGACAGCAGATTAGAGCTACCGCACGGGCAGCTTGAGTCCATTATTGGGATATTCATGGCGTCGGTTACCACCAGTATTTGCCGAAGTTCTCCGGGTTGGCCCAAAATTTTGCGTTGAGCCAGTCAGGGACTTGTTTGTATTCAAGTAAGTCATAGGTGAACAGGCTGAGCTTCTGTTCGTCCCGTACAAAGTGCTCACTGGCCTGCAGAGCGAGTGAAAACATATCGGTTTCTTGCCATTGGCTGGCGGCTAGATCGACCAATACAACAATTCGATTGGTATTCAGGTTGCGAATCCCACCGAGTAATTGCAAGCCAGCACTTTTCGGCAAATGCTCAAGGCAATCTACAATCAATGCTAGGTCATAGCGCTGCGCGGCTAAAGCTTCAGGCAGTAATCCGGCCTCAGCATGGGCAATCTCGCAGTCTGGGTGCGCCTGTTTGAAGGCAGCTAAAGCTGGTAATTCACTGGCGCCAACCAGCAGTAATCGTTTAGGCGCGTAGCGCTCTAGTATGGCCGCTACAGCTTGCAGTGGGGTACGTGAAGAAATGCACTCACTCATTGATATTCCTCATACAGGTGGATAAAGACTAACCTGCATGCCTATGATGGCCTATAACTGTTTGTTCTTCACATCGATGTAAATCAACTCTGGCGGAATTTAGAAGTGCCGTCTTTAATCCATAAGTATCGGTTTGGAGCCGATTATTAACCGGAGACGTATATATGAGCATCACTAGCAAAGCGGTACCCTTGGTTTTGGCAACCACCTTCCTGACTGGCTGTGCTGGCATTCAGAAAAGTGACTGGCCTACTTGTGCGGTAGTTGGTGGCATCGGCGGTGCTGGTTTGGGCGCAATTGAAAGTTCTGCCTGGGCTGGCGGTGGTGCCGCAATTGGTGCTGGCTTGGCAGCAGCATACTGCTGGGTTCATGGTGCATCGCCTGAGCCAGTGGTTGAGGAAGTTGTTGTCGTTGAGGAAGTTGAACCAGTTGCTGAGGCTGTTCGCGTTGAGTTGGATGTCAAGTTCGACTTCGACAAGGACAACGTCAAAGAAGGCAGCTACGGCGATATCCAAAACCTGGCTGATTTCATGAAGCAGTTCCCGCAAACCACCACAGTGGTTGAAGGTCATACTGACTCCGTGGGTACAGATGCCTATAACCAATCGCTGTCTGAACGTCGTGCTAACTCGGTACGTAACGTACTGGTTGACCAGTACGGAGTAGAAAGTGGTCGTGTCAACTCTGTAGGTTACGGTGAAAGCCGTCCAGTTGCTGACAACGCTACCGCAGAAGGTCGTGCGATTAACCGTCGCGTAGAAGCTGCAGTAGAAGCTCAGCCTTAATCCGCTGTATTCGAGTTTCCCTCGGTAGGCCTTCATGGCTTGCCGGGGGCAGGCTTGAGGCGACGGAGTAATAGTTACTCTCTTGAGTTACCGGTTTTGTCCGGTAACGCAAGTGCTTAAAGCGTTTTATCGCTGCGGACGTTCGTCCAGGCGTTCTTCTCGATAACCTTTTCCACTGAACATCAGCTGATTGCTCTGGCGGATGCGTGGATCACTGCGTCTCGGGTTTATTTGCGCTGAGCATTTCATAGCGGCGTGAAAGCCGTTAATGTGCGGCAAAATAAAAACTGCTGGGGGCGGTGATGAAAGTGATTATAGGTGTGGGCGCGTTGCTCACACTACTGTTTTGGGCTGTGGTGCTAGGTAATCTTGTTGCGCCCTTTGCGCAACCTTTTTCGATGCTGCTAAATATCGCTGGAGCCTTGGTCGCGGCGGCGCATGTCGTCGAGTTATGGTATTTCAAGTTGGCACTGCAACAGTCATCAACGCCTTGGCTTTGCCGGGCCAAGGTGCTTGTTCTAGGTGTTTTCCATGCCTTTACACTCAAACGCGATCAGCCGCTGAGCGCTGCGCCGAGCCAGGAGCTTGCCGAGCAAGGGCAATCACAAGCAGTTTCCGTGGCTGAACCAGAAGGTGACAGTCATCTGCAACTGCACATGCAATTTGAGCCAGTGACGGAGACCAACCATGCGTAATGTGCTTATGACTGCTGCGTTTACAGCAGCTTTATTCAGTCCTTTTGCGTTGGCGCAAGCGCTGATCAAAGTTGAACCCAATAGCATGATGCGCTTGCCTGGCAACTCCAGCGTATTGTTACTCGAACGTTTGGAGGTAGCGGACCACGGCACTTTGCTGGTGCCGGCCGGGCTTAGTGAAATTCGCGTGGCCTACATTCATCTCGGCCCCGAAGCGCGAATTGCAATCGCGCCGAGTGAACGCTCATTTCGTCTTGAAGCCGTTACTGGAGAGATTGCAGCTGGTGCGCAAATTACCGCTCGGGGAGCGCCGGGAACCTATGAACGACCAGCTGTTGCCGGGCGTACATTGGCCATTCGCCTTGAAGATGTGACAACTGAGTCGCTGTTGATTGATGTGCGCGGCGGCCAAGGCACCCCCGGTTATGCTGGCTTGATGGGCGCCAATGGCAAAGAGGGTGGTTGCTTATGGGGCCAGTCGAGCCAAGGCTTGAACGGTTACGATGGCGGTGATGGTCATGCAGGTGCGTCAGGCGGGCAGGTACGTGTAGAAGTGCCACAAGCATTTCCAACTGAGCGTCTAACCGTTCATGTTGACGGCGGCGAAGGTGGTTTGGCGGGGGCCGCAGGTGCAGGCGGTACTGGCGGCACCAGTAAAGATTGCTGGATCTACGACACCCGCGGTGCGCGTAATGGACGCCCTGGACAAGCAGGACAGCCTGGCGCCATGGGTGCCCCGGGTTCGGCGGATATCATCACATTTTGAGCGGTCAGCCCATCTTGAGTCATCCATAGGGCTGTGGGTCGATTGATAAAAAACCGGAGATTTCTCCGGTTTTTTTGGGCTCGACCTAGCGGGCTCTATGCCTGCTTCCTTCAGCGCTGAACAGGTCTTGATAAGTGTGGGGCAATTGATGTTTAAAAGGTTGGGCGTAGGGCCGCGAGCGCCACGACGATCAGGCCAATGATTAAGTTAATCCCGACCAAACGGCGAATCTTACCGAGCACAGCACCGCCAACTGGCCATTGTTGCTCGGCAATCGCGCGGCGTAACTCTGGTAATTGCAGTGCTTGAATACGTAAGAACAACGCAAGCATGACGATATAAAGCCCCATCATCACATGCACATATTTTGGGGCTGCCTCAAAGCCGGAAAAACGCATGTGCAGCATGCCCATGCCACTGATCGGCAGTACCAACACTGCCAGCCAGACCCAGCGGAAGAAGCGCTGAAAGACTTCAGCCCACAGTTGCAGGCGCATTGGCGCTTCAAGTGTTTTGACTGCTGCCGGACGCAGGATCATCCAGGCGAAAAACATGCCGCCAACCCAAATCAGGGCAGCCAGCAGGTGTAAAGCGTAGGTCAGGGCGTAAAGTGTCATCTGAGGCTCCGGTTGTTATAGCTTTAGGCCGAGAATCGGCTGATTGGTGGACAGACGTTTCTGCGCAGGATTGATTAGCGCGCTATGATAGCGGCCGTTTGCAAACACTGAAAATTTATCCAGCCTTTTGCGCCATTATTCCCATGCTTAGTAACGAACTTAAGACCCAGATCCAGGGCGCCTATACGCGTTTCCTCGAAGCCAAAAGCCTCAAGCCGCGTTATGGTCAGCGCTTGATGATCGCCGAGATCGCCAAAGTCCTCGGTGTAATTAAAACCGATGGCGAAGGTAAACGTACCAGCGATGCTGCAGTAGTTGCGGTTGAAGCGGGCACTGGTACCGGTAAAACCGTGGCGTATTGCATGGCGGCGATCCCGACGGCCAAGGCTGCGGGTAAACGTTTAGTCATCGCCACCGCAACAGTCGCGCTGCAAGAGCAGATTGTCTACAAAGACCTGCCGGACCTGATGCGTAACAGTGGCTTGAACTTCAGTTTTGCGCTGGCCAAGGGGCGTGGCCGTTATCTGTGTTTGTCCAAGCTGGATTTGCTGTTGCAAGAAGGCCACGCGCAGACCGCCACGGCGCAGTTGTTTGAGGAAGAAGGTTTCAAGATTGATGTCGATGAACAGAGTCAGAAACTGTTCACCTCGATGATCGAGAAACTTGCCGGTAACAAGTGGGACGGCGATCGCGACAGCTGGCCGCAAGAGCTTGAAGATACTGACTGGGCGCGTTTAACCACTGATCACAGCCAATGTACCAGCCGTCATTGCCCAAACTTTCAGCAGTGTGCTTTTTATAAAGCACGTGAGGGCATGGGCAAGGTCGATGTCATCGTCACCAACCACGACATGGTCCTGGCCGACTTGGCACTTGGCGGCGGCGCTGTACTGCCTGATCCGCGTGAAACCCTGTATGTGTTTGATGAAGGTCACCACTTGCCGGATAAGGCGATTGGGCATTTCGCACACTTTACCCGCTTGCGCTCAACCGCTGACTGGTTGGAGCAGGTTGCCAAGAATCTGACCAAATTACTCGCGCAGAATCCGCTACCGGGCGATCTCGGGCGTTTAATCGAACAAGTGCCTGAGCTTGCGCGCGAGATCAAAACTCAGCAGCAATTCATGTTCAATGCCTGTGAGCAGGTGGCTGATTTTAAACCGGGCGAAGACATGGAAGGCCGCGAGCGCCCGCGGCACCGGTTTGTCGGCGGGGTGGTGCCCGAGCACCTGACCGAGTTGGGCGTTGAGCTGAAAAAGGGTTTTTCGAAACTGACCGATTTATTCACGGGCGTCACCGAGCACCTCAAAGAAGCCATGGACGGTGAAGCGACCATTGGCATCGCCAGCCATCAGGCAGAAGAATGGTACCCTTTGTTCGGCAGTCTTCTGGCGCGAGCTCAAGGTAATTGGGAGTTGTGGTTGGCATTTACCGCTGAAGACCCGGAAGACAACCCGCCAATGGCGCGCTGGTTGACCCTGGCTGAAAGCGGCGCCATGTTTGATATTGAAGTCAACGCAAGTCCCATTCTGGCGGCGGAAATGCTGCGGCGTAATCTGTGGAATGTGGCCTATGGTGCGCTGGTGACATCAGCGACACTGACTGCGCTGGGCACTTTTGACCGTTATCGCATGCGTGCAGGCTTGCCCAAGGTCGCGGTCACCGCTGTGGTGCCCAGCCCGTTTCACCATGCCGATGCAGGTGTACTCAAGGTTCCTGACTTAAAAGCCGACCCGCGTGATGCAACTGCACACACTGCGGCAATAATCCGGGATCTGCCCGGTTTGGTTGAGGGCTCGAAAGGCACCTTGGTGCTGTTTTCGTCACGCAAGCAAATGCAGGCGGTATTCGACGGGCTTGAGCGTGACTGGCGCAAGCGTGTTTTTATACAGGGCAATTTGTCCAAGCAGGAAACCCTGAACAAGCATAAGGCTCGGGTTGATAGTGGCGAAGAAAGCGTGTTGTTTGGTCTGGCCAGCTTCGCAGAAGGCGTCGATTTACCCGGCGCTTATTGCGAGCATGTGGTGATTGCAAAAATTCCTTTTGCCGTGCCGGACGATCCTGTAGAAGCGGCGCTGGCTGAGTGGATCGAGGCGCGGGGAGGCAATCCATTTATGGAAATTGCCGTGCCCGACGCCTCACTCAGGCTGGTTCAGGCGTGCGGGCGGTTGCTTCGCACAGAAGCGGACCGAGGTACCATCACCTTGCTTGATCGCCGGGTTGTCACGCAGCGCTACGGCAAGGCCATTCTCAATGCATTGCCACCGTTCCGTCGCGAAATAAGTTAAGTCAAAAAATCTAGGGTGAATATTCGTCTCATCAGGTTGTCCATTGATGGGACGTTTGGGAGAGACTGTAAATGAAGCACCGTCGTTGGCTATTACTTGTTGCTCTATTCACCTGCTCAAAAGCCTTTGCTGCGCTTGAAGGGCAGCACACGTTACTTAATTTTGTCAGCCCGACTGATGTGGTCAAAGTCGTAACTAAAGACTCAAACTTTCCAGAGCTCACGGCTGAGCAAACCCCTGAAGGCGAGATCCTTCGTCGTTTCGTGTTCAACCAAGCGCAGCAACCGCGCCTCGAACTGACGCCGAATAATGGTGTTTGGGATTGGTCTGAAAACGCGCAGATGACCCTTTACCTGCAAAACGCCATGGATTGGGCGCTGACCCTGAATGTGCAGATTGAAAGCGCGGACGGTAAAGTCTTGAACACCAGCGTTGCTTTGCCCGCTGGGCCGGGACAAACGCTGGTTGTACCGCTCAACGCCACTTCGGCGAATGCACATGGCATGCGCGCCGCGCCGCCGATGCCATTGACCTTTGAAGGTCAGAAGGTATTGCTGGCGACTGATGTCACAGGGGAGCTAGACCCGCAGAAAGTCAGCCGGGTGACTTTGTCATTGAATAGCCCTGATGCGGCTCAAAGCATATTGCTCGGGCGTTTTGGGGTCAATAAAGGCACGTCTATCGAGAGCGCAGCCTATGACTCGATCGTTGATCAGTTTGGCCAGTTCACGCGTTCTCACTGGCCAGAAAAAGTTAAGAGCAATGACGAACTGAAAAGCGCTGCGCTGAAAGAACAAGCGCAATTGGCCAAATGGCTCACTGAGCGTCCCAAGCTGGATCAGTATGGTGGTGTGTTGGGTGGACCAAAACTTGAGGCCACTGGTTTTTTCCGTACGCAAAAATTGGGTGACCGCTGGATTATGGTCACGCCGGACGGCAATCCGTTTTTTTCCCTTGGGGTGAATGCGGTCAATGCCGACCAGAGCCAGACCTATATTGAAGGTCGTGAGTCGATGTTCAAGGGCTTGCCCGATGCGGCTGACCCTTTGGCCGCGCATTACGGCAAAGGCGACAACCAAAGCGATAATGGCTCTGGCAAAGGCCGTGGTTTCGACAAGGGTAAATGGTTCGATTTCTACAAAGCCAATTTGCAGCGCACCTACGCGGATGATGCCTGTATGCCGGCCAGTCCAGAATCAAAGCCAGCAACTGCAAATGTTGGCGAGTCCACTCCAGCAGCGGAGCCTGCGGCAAAACCTGCTGCAGATAAAACGCTTGCTGATCCCGCCACAGCAAATTCTCCGGCCACTGTGGCTGATTGCAGCACCAGCTCGTTCGATGCCGAGCGCTGGACTGGGTTGGCTCTGACCCGTCTGCAAGCCTGGGGCTTTAACACTATTGGTAACTGGAGTGCAGATTCACTTGGGGCCGCGCATCGAGTGCCCTATACATTGCCGCTTTCGATCAGTGGCGATTATCAGACTATCAGCACCGGTCTTGATTGGTGGGGCGGTATGCCTGATCCGTTTGACCCGCGTTTTGCCATGGCCACTGAACGTGCTGTAGCAATTGCTGCGCGTGACCACCGTAATGATCCATGGCTGATCGGCTATTTTGCCGATAACGAGCTGGCCTGGGCGCACCCTGATCCGGGCCCGCGTGGGCGTTATGCGCTGAGTTTTGGCACACTGCGTTCGACCACGGATGTACCCGCCAAACGTGCATTCCTAAAGATGCTGCGCGATAAATACCGCAATCAGCAAGGCCTTTCCAAAGCCTGGGGCATTGATTTGACTGCGTGGGAGTTAATGGAAGATCCGGGTTTTGAAGCGCCGCTTCCGAATGAGAAATACCCGGCAATCGAGCAGGATTATCAAGCTTTCCAGCGTTTGTTTGCTGATACATATTTCAAGACTATTGATGATGCGTTGCAATGGCACGCGCCGAATCAACTGTTGTTAGGTGGGCGTTTTGCGATCAGTACGCCAGAAGCCGTTGCCGCATGTGCGCAGTATTGCGATGTACTGAGCTTCAATTTCTACACGCTCGAGCCGCAACATGGATATGACTTCGCTGCACTGCGTGCCCTCGACAAGCCGGTCATGATCACCGAGTTTCACTTCGGCTCACGTGATCGCGGGCCGTTTTGGGGCGGTGTGACCGAGGTCTATGCCGAGAAAGACCGTGGTCCGGCGTATACCCATTTTATTGAACAATCGCTGGCTGAACCCTCAATTGTTGGGGCGCACTGGTTCCAATACCTTGATCAACCTGTCACGGGGCGTTTGCTTGATGGGGAAAATGGTCACCTGGGCCTTTTGGGGATCACGGACCGGCCGTTTTCAGGTTTTGTGGAGGCGGTGCGCAAGACCAATCTCAAGGTGGGTAGCCGTTTGCTTGAAAGGCTTAAAGATGTACCGGCTGCTCAACAGTCGTCAACTGAGACTGAAGCGCAGCCCGAAGCAAAGCCATAACCTATATCTACCATCGATAAGGATAAAACATGCAGATTCAGGGGTATTTCGACCTCAAGTTTGAAGGTGTCAAGGATGCCTTCGCCGAGCTGTTTGATAACCCTCAAGAACGTGGCGCTGCACTTTGTGTTCAAGTCGCTGGTGAGACGGTCATAGATATCTGGGCTGGCACGGCCGATAAAGAAGGTCTGGAGGCATGGAACAGCGACACAATCGTTAACTTGTTTTCCTGCACCAAAACCTTTGCGGCGGTAACTGTCATGCAGCTGGTTGGTGAAGGCAAACTCGATCTGGACGCGCCGGTGGCGCGTTACTGGCCTGAGTTTGCTGCAGCAGGCAAGAGCTCGATCACTGTTCGTCATCTGCTTTGTCATCAAGCGGGCATTACTGCTCTGCATCACATGCTGCCAGCAGAAGCACTTTATGATTGGTCCGCGATGACCACGGCGCTGGCAGCCGAACAGCCCTGGTGGCAGCTTGGCGAGGGGCATGGCTATGCTCCGATTACCTACGGCTGGCTGGTGGGTGAGGTGATTCGCCGTGTAGAGGGTCGCGGTCCCGGCGAGTCTATCGCTGCGCGTATCAGTAAGCCGCTGGGCTTGGATTTTCATGTTGGCCTGGCGGATGAAGAGTTTTACCGCGTCGCGAATGTGTCGCGTGGCAAAGGCAATCTAGGCGATGCAGCAGCGCAGCGTCTGCTCAAAGTGATGATGACTGATGCCAGTGCGATGTCGACACGCTCATTCACAAATCCTCCTTCAATAATGACCAGTACCAATAAACCCGAATGGCGGCGCATGCAGCAACTCGCCGCAAACGGTCACGGCAATGCCCGCAGCCTTGCCGGGTTTTACAGTGGGTTACTGGACGGCAGCTTGCTTGAAAGCGAATTGCTGAGCGAGTTAACCCGTGAACACAGTCGCGGAGAGGATAAAACCCTGCTGACACAAACGCGTTTTGGGCTAGGCTGCATGTTGGATCAACCAGATGTTGCCAATGCGACCTATGGCATGGGCCGTGGCGCATTTGGACATCCTGGGGCGGGTGGATCCATTGGTTTCGCTGACCCGGAGCGTGATGTTGCATTCGGCTTTGTGGTCAATAATCTAGGGCCATTCGTCTTAATGGACCCCCGAGCGCAAAAACTTGCAGTGAAGTTGGCTGAATCTTTGTAGCAAGCTCAGCTAAACTGTGCCGCAATATAGCTTTAGGGAACCTCTGAAAAAGTAACGAGCAAAGGCAGTGCAAGGTGTGGAGGGCCAAAATACGGGTTATACCTGTGAATAAGCACTTCAGGGTTTTGACAACATCTTAATGCTTGAGTCAGTAGTTTTTCAGAGTATCCCTAAGACTTACTTGACTGTTCTATTAGGTGTGGATAATCGATGCGCTCACATAAGTATCTAGCAATTGGCTTGGCAGTGCTGGTCTCTGGCTGCTCTAACTTCAAACTTCCTGAACAACTCAGCTTCCTGTCGCCCGGTCCTGCTAAAGCTGCGGCGCCAGCATTGCCCAGCCCAGAAGTTACCAAAGCCTGGTTGGACGCATACGAGCCTCGTATCCGTGAAGCAGTCAAGGGCAGCAATTTCGAGGTTGAGCGCCGTGAAAGCGTATTGGTGGTAACCGCGCCGGTTAAGTCGAACTTCAACCCTGATCGCCCAAGCATGTTGATGCCAATCACCTTGTCGCCTATCACCAAGGTCGCCAAGTTGCTGGAAAATGATAAGGACATGGGTATTTTGATTCTGGGCCACACCGATACTTCCGGTACGTTGGAACTCAATCGCGAATTAAGCCAGAAGCGCGCCCGCGCCTTTGTTGCTATTTTCCAGCTCAGCGGCCTGAAGCGTGATCGGTTACTGGTTAAAGGTATGGGCCCTGATGCTCCGCGTGCCGCCAATGACAGCGCTGCGGGTCGTGATCTGAATCGTCGCGTTGAAATGATCCTCACTTCGCAGAAAACCCTGAACGCACTGCTGGCTCAGTACGAGAAGCCGTTGCCGGTTGTTGCCAAGACCGAATCCAAGTAAGCCGCGCTTCTTGCACTTAGGAAACTTCTGAAATAACCAGCGAGCCCGGTCGTTTTCAGAGGTTCCTTCGGGTGACCCGCTAGAGCGTGGCGGGTCATGCATTTTGCGGCAGATCAAGCCAGCCGCACAGCGCTCGGGTAAGCTAAGCAATATCCTTCAGGAGGGCTTAGCCAATGACCCAGACTCTGGCCGATATGCGCCGTGAATACACCCGTGATGGTTTAAGCGAGGAGCAGGCTCCGCAAGCGCCATTTGCGCTCTTCGAGCAGTGGTTTGCGCAAGCGCTGAAGACCGAACAACTACCGGTTGAACCCAACGCAATGACTCTGGCGACCGTTGATGCCAATGGTCGACCGCACTGCCGTGTGTTGTTGCTCAAAGGGCTGGATGCCAGTGGTTTTACTTTTTTTAGCAATTACGACAGTGCCAAGGGCGAGCAACTGGCTGCTCGGCCCTTTGCTGCGATGACGTTCTTCTGGCCAGCACTTGAGCGTCAAGTGCGCATTGAGGGGCGGGTTGAGCGGGTGACGCCTGCGGAGTCCGATGCGTACTTTCAGGTGCGACCAATGGGCAGTCGTTTGGGTGCCTGGGCCTCGCCGCAAAGTCGTGTGATTGCTGACCGAGCCGAGCTTGAGGCGCTGCTGGGTCAGGCTCAACAACGGTTTTCTGATCAGGCTCCGGAGTGTCCACCGCATTGGGGCGGATACCGCTTGCTGCCCGAGCGCATAGAGTTTTGGCAGGGGCGCCCCAGTCGTTTGCATGATCGTTTGAATTATCGACTTTTAGACGGCCAGTGGCAGCGCGAGCGTCTGGCACCCTGACGCGCAGTTGCACACAGCTTGAGGTTGGATTTTTTCGTCGGTTTGATAAATCGACTTGAACAGGGCGCATATATTGATACTCGATTCGATGCTGGCGCAGCATATTGTTGATCGCGCAATGGCAATCCTGCCGCACAACATTAATGTCATGGACGCTCAAGGCATGATCATCGGCAGTGGTGATCCTGAGCGCTTACACACTCGCCATGAAGGGGCGCAGTTGGTTCTGGCCAATCGCCGGGTGGTGGAGATCGACGAGCAAGCCGCTGCATGTCTGCGTGGCGTTAGACCCGGGGTCAATCTACCGCTGATGTATGCCCAGCAGCTTATCGGGGTATTGGGTATTACCGGGTCTCCTGAGCTGGTGCGGCCTTATGCCGAGTTGGTGCGTATGGCTGCGGAAATGCTGGTCGAACAACGCCAATTGCAGGCTGAGCATAACTGGCAGCGCCACCAGTTGGAGTCCTGGTTGCGCATGCTGCTTGACCCTCAGCAATCTTTGGCCAGCCTTGAAGCCGAGGCCCAGCGCCTGGATTTACATCTGCATTGGCCAATGCAAGCCTGCCTGCTGGAGCTGGATGACGACAGCCAGTCAGTACTCAGGCAAGCCCGGGTGTTGAGTGTGCTTAACAGCAAGAGCGAACAACTGTGCACAGTATCCGGTGCGCGTGAGCTGTTTTACTGTCGTCCCGCCAATGCAGGGCGCGGCGACAGCGCTTGGTTAGGCTCTGCTGATGAACGCGATTGGGGCGTTCGCCGCTTGCTGGTCAGCGATGCCGCCCATTCACTTGATGAGCTGCGTCAAGCCAGTTTGGCGTTGCGCGACCTGCAGGTGTATGCACGTGCCCGTAACCCGCATGAGCGGTTACTGCGCTTAGAACAGCACCGTTTATCGACTCTGCTTTATGCCCAGCGTCACAGCTGGTTGTTGCAGGGTTGGCTGGCGCCGCTGAAACAGGTGCTAAAACAAGACGCCAATGGTGCTCTACTGGAAACCTTGCGTGCATGGTGCGAGCACGATGGCCAGGCGCAGGTGTGTGCGGATGCGTTGGGTATTCACCGCAACACGCTGCGCTATCGGCTTGAGCGAATCGCTGAATATAGTGGGGTAGAGCTGACACGGCTCGATCAGCGTCTACAGTTGACACTGGGGCTTGAATTGCTGGACCCCGAATAAGCCGGTAGACATCGATGTTAATGATTGTGCGCGTGCACAGTAAAGCTGTGAATTTGCTAAATGTTTGCAGTGCGCTGGCACAGGGCGTCGGGGTGTGCGACTGGGCGACAATGCTCGGCCAACCGGCAGGTTGCCGGGCATTCCTATAAAAACAACCTGGAGAGTGACATGGTCCTAGTCCTGATCCTCATCGCGTTAATCGCTTTCATTGTACTGTCCACCACACGTCTTAAGCTGCACCCGTTCTTATCACTGCTCGCAGCGGCTCTGATCGCCGGTTTTGCCTATCAGGTTCCTGCTGGCGATATCATCAAAACCATCACCGCTGGTTTCGGTGGGATTCTGGGCTATATCGGTATCGTCATCGTGCTCGGCACCATCATTGGTGTGATCCTTGAGCGCAGCGGTGCTGCCATTACCATGGCTGAGTCGGTGATTAAGCTACTTGGCGAGCGTTTTCCGACGCTGACCATGTCTATCATCGGCTACCTCGTCTCGATTCCAGTGTTTTGTGACTCAGGCTACGTGATTCTCAATTCATTGAAGAATGCGCTGGCCGCTCGTATGAAAATATCAGTCGTGGCGATGAGCGTTGCTTTGGCAACCGGTCTCTACGCCACGCATACTTTCGTGCCGCCAACACCGGGACCGATTGCCGCTGCCGGTAACTTGGGGCTGGAATCTTCGCTGGGTCTGGTGATCGCCGTGGGCCTGTTCGTGGCGATGATTACAGCGCTGGCGGGTATGCTCTGGGCTAATCGTTTCATCAAGCAAGATGATTCCGAGCTGCTGGAAGAAGCACCAAGCGAGCTACTGGCCGAGGATGTTGACTTCGAAGCGTTGAAAGCCCGCTACGGCAAGCTACCTTCAGCGACGCAAGCCTTTGCGCCAATCTTCTTGCCGATCGCGTTGATCTGCCTCGGTTCTATCGCCGCCTTCCCAAGCAAACCATTGGGCGAGGGCGCGTTATTCAGCGTATTGAATTTCCTCGGTCAGCCAGTGGCAGCATTGTTGGTCGGCTTAGCGCTGGCGTGCACGCTGCTCAAGGGCGAGAACAAGCGCCAGCAATTCCATGATCAGGTTGCTGCTGGGCTTGTCGCGGCCGCGCCTATTCTGTTGATTACCGGTGCCGGTGGCGCATTTGGTGCCATGCTCAAGGTTACTGAGCTGGGCAATTATTTGGGCACCAGCTTGTCTGCATTAGGCGTTGGCTTGTTTATGCCCTTCCTGGTTGCTGCTGCTCTGAAAACAGCGCAGGGCTCATCAACTGTTGCGCTGGTGACGACCTCTGCAATGGTTGCACCGTTGTTGAGCAGCTTGGGCCTGGACAGTGAAATGGGTCGCGTACTTACCGTTATGGCAATCGGTGCCGGGGCGATGACCGTTTCTCATGCTAATGACAGCTTCTTCTGGGTGGTTAGTCAGTTCAGCCGCATGAAAGTCTCGACGGCTTATCGCGCCCAGACCATGGCGACCTTGGTCCAGGGTGTGGTTGGCATGCTCACAGTCTGGCTGTTGAGCCTGGTATTACTGTAACTGTCAGCCCGACTAGGGTTGCCGATGACTTTGCCAGCAGCGCCTCTGTAACAAGCGCCGCTGCTGGCGAGTCGACAATATGTAATCGCAACAGGGTTGCGATGTTTTGCGAGATTCCTCTGTAAGAGAGATGTTTATGAAAGTCGTGATTGCGCCGGACTCCTTTAAAGAAAGCCTCACTGCAGCTGAAGTTGCAGAAGCAATTGCGCGGGGCTGGTCGGCCGTTTATCCGCAGGCGGAAATATCTCTAAAACCTATGGCAGATGGCGGCGAAGGTACTGTTGATGCCGTGCTGGCTGCAGCCGGTGGCGAGCGTCGCGAATTGCAAGTACAGGGCCCTCTCGGTCAGCCGGTAAGCGCTCATTGGGGGCTGCTGCGCGATAACACTGCAGTGATTGAAATGGCTGCGGCAAGCGGCTTACATTGGGTGCCGCGTGATCAACGAGACGCCACTGTCACCAGCAGTTTTGGTACTGGCGAGTTAATTCGCGCCGCGTTGGATGCCGGTGTTGAACGAATCATTCTTGGCCTGGGCGGCAGCGCCACCAATGATTGCGGTGCGGGCTTGATGCAAGCGCTGGGTGTGCGTTTTCTTGATGCCGATGACCGTGAACTGGCTCCCGGTGGCGCTGCGTTGATCAATCTGGCGCAGATTGATTTGTCCAATCTCGATGCTCGGGTACTCAAGGTTCAGTTCGATATCGCAGCGGATGTCGATAATCCATTGGTGGGGCCGCGAGGTGCTTCGGCAATATTTGGGCCGCAAAAGGGCGCTTCACCTGATCAGGTTCAATCGCTCGACGCGGCTTTGCAGCGTATGTCGCGTATTGTCACCTCAACCCTGGGTGAGGATTTCAGTGCGATTCCAGGTGTTGGCGCAGCGGGTGGCCTCGGTTTTGCTGCAAAAGCCTTTCTCAAGGCTCGGTTTCGTCCGGGTGTTGAGTTGGTTGCCGAGCTTTCGGGGTTGGCCACCGCCTTGCAGGGTGCTGATCTGGCGATTACCGGCGAGGGGCGACTGGATGCACAGACCCTGCACGGTAAAACACCCATCGGCGTTGCCCGTTTAGCGAAAGCGGCAGGGGTCCCGGTTGTGGTCTTGGCTGGCAGTTTGGGCGAGGATTATCAACGCACCTATACTGGTGGTATCGATGCGGCATTTAGTCTCACACCCGGTCCAATGGATCTGGAGCAGGCGCTGACTAATGCAGCCGCCGAGTTGCAAGCGAGAACTACGGACATTGCCCGACTTTGGCAGGTTGCGCAGGCAGCACGCTAACCAGTAATTTAGAGCGGCTGAAGAAATAACTCGGGCGACAGGGCGATTTTTCACAAACGCCTGAGATGATTATTGATTAAGGCCGTGACTGCGCTTGGCAAGTCGAGGTCTAATGCAGTGATACTCACTGGAGGAATAGTTATGCGTAAACCCAATCTGCTCATCGCTTCGTTTGCCGCGCTGGCCTTGATGCTGGGTGGTTGCCAGTCAAGCTTGACGGGTGACACCTACAGCCGTGATGAGGCGCGCCAAGTGCAAACCGTTCGCCTGGGCACCATTGAGTCGCTGCGTCCTGTGAAAATCGAAGGCACTAAAACCCCAATCGGCGCAGGCGCAGGCGCTGTTGTTGGTGGGGTAGCGGGTAGCACAATCGGTGGTGGTCGCGGTAGTGCGGTTGCGGCAGTGATTGGTGCAGTCGCTGGCGGTTTGTTGGGAGCAGTGACCGAAGAAGGCCTGACTCGCACCCAAGGCGTCGAAATCACTGTGCGTGAGGACGATGGCAGCATGCGTGCCTATGTTCAGCAAGTCGAAGAAAACCAGGTGTTCCGTGTTGGCCAGCGCGTCCGCATCTTGACAGTCAACGGTACCAGCCGCGTAGCACCTTAACTGTTCTTCAATGGCGTCAGCTTAAACTGGCGCCATTGTTCTTTGTGCATCGACAGTTTTTCACGACGATACACATCTCTGCTGTTGCATGGCCCAAGTGATGGCCCGTTGGCCACTGTGCTTTAAGTGCATGCGGAGTTTGTTTACCCATAGATAATAGTCTCTACGACGCTGCCAGCCTGTGTTCGAGAGGTTTCGTGTGCTTATTTGGTAGGCTATGTTCCCCGTGCGATTGAGCCTTGAGTGTGGGGGAGAATGCTCAGGCACAGCGAAGCGCTGCATGCAATTAAACATGCTCTAGAGTTTTAGTAATAATTCTATTCATGACGTCTATGCGATAGACATGGATAATCAGGAAATAGTCGAGCTTCTACAGGGACTTATGATCTGCGCCACGCAGGTTGTCCGCCGTTGGGAGCGTGAGTTGGGTAGTGCAATTTGCTATCAAACCACCAAATGGATACTAACAAGTCGCGATGATCTCAATCGCGTGCTTGCACAAGGGGTTTGTATATGGTGCTTGCGTTAATTATCGCCTTGCCTTTTTTCGGGGTGATCTTACCGCTACTGGCTGAACGTTTGGGGCGTTCAGCATGTGCCGTCGCAGCAGGCCTTGCGCCTCTTGCGGCTCTGGTTTTGTTGGTGTCGCAGCAGGCAACGGTATTTGCTGGCGATATGATCAGGGCACGTGTGCAATGGCTGCCCGAGATAGGGCTCAATCTCAGCCTGCGCCTCGATGGTCTTGGTTTTCTGTTCGCCATATTAATCCTTGGCATCGGCCTGCTGGTAATCCTCTACGCGCGTTATTACCTGGCAAAGCAAGAGCCAATGGGGCGCTTCTTCGCCTTCCTGTTGCTGTTTATGGGCGCCATGCTCGGTGTGGTGTTGTCAGAAAACCTGCTGTTGATGGTGATGTTCTGGGAGCTCACCAGCCTTTCATCCTTTCTGTTGATTGGTTTTTGGAGTTCACGCACTGATGCGCGAAAAGGCTCGCGCATGGCCTTGGCGGTTACCGGCGGTGGCGGTCTTGCGTTGCTCGCGGGTGTGCTGCTGCTTGGTCATATTGCGGGCAGCTTTGAACTATCCCAGGTGTTGGCTGCAGGCTACGCTATACGTGCCCACGCCTTGTATCCGGTGGTGCTGATCTTGGTGCTGCTAGGGGTTTTCACCAAGTCTGCGCAATTCCCGTTTCACTTCTGGCTGCCGCACGCAATGGCTGCACCGACGCCTGTTTCGGCTTACCTGCATTCGGCAACCATGGTTAAAGCTGGGGTTTTCCTGCTCGCCCGGCTGTACCCGGCGTTGGCAGGTACGGACCTGTGGTTTTATATCGTCAGTCTCACCGGCCTTGCGACAATGTTGATAGGTGCCTGCATGGCGCTGTTCCAGCATGACCTTAAAGGTTTGTTGGCCTATTCAACGATCAGCCACCTGGGCTTGATCACCTTGCTGTTTGGCTTGAATACCGAGCTGGGCGCAGTCGCCGCGATCTTTCACATCATCAACCACGCCACGTTCAAAGCATCGCTATTTATGGCGGCGGGGATTATTGACCACGAAACCGGCAGTCGCGATATGCGGCGCATCAACGGTATGTGGAAATACATGCCGCACACCGCGATGTTGGCGATGGTCGCGGCGCTGGCAATGGCGGGTGTACCGCTGCTCAACGGCTTCCTCAGTAAAGAGATGTTCTTTAGTGAGACCTTGAACCAGCACATGCTTGGCAGTTTTGACTGGGCTATTCCGGCAATCGCGACATTGGCGGGCGGTTTCTCGGTAGCCTATTCATTGCGCTTTATCCACGATGTGTTCTTCAATGGTGAGCCGATAAACCTGCCGAAGTATCCACCGCATGAGCCGCCTCGCTACATGAAGGTGCCGGTGGAAATCCTGGTGTTCCTGTGCCTGCTTGTGGGTATTGTGCCGGCTTATACTGTTGCGCCGTTACTCGCGGCAGCGGCCTCTTCAAGCCTGGGCGGCGAGTTGCCCGAATACAGTCTGGCCATTTGGCATGGCCTGAACTTGCCGTTGCTGATGAGCTTTGTCGCGACCGCAGGCGGTGTTCTGGTTTACGCCTTCCGCCAACCACTGTTCCGCTGGTACGCCGGTTTGCCGGAGGTGGACGCCAAACTGGCGTTCGATCAGTGCATGGTGACGCTGGTTGATTTTTGTAGACTGATTACCCGTCGCCTTGAAACCGGGTCGCTGCAGCACTATCTGGCGCTGTTACTGGGTGCTGCGTTGGTCGTGGTCACGCTGGCGCTTGGCCCATTGCCGCAAATGCAAGGCCCGGTGGCATTGACACCGATTGATGGCATCACCGCGTTGGGGCTCGGCATCATGGCATTGGCCGGTCTGATTACCGTGGTGTTCCACCGCCAGCGCTTGGTCTCGCTGCTGATGCTCAGCGTTGTGGGCTTGATGGTCGCTCTGGCATTTGCCCGTTATTCCGCACCTGATCTTGCTCTGACGCAGTTATCTGTCGAAGTAGTGACCATCGTGTTGTTGATGTTGGCGCTGTTCTTCTTGCCTGCACAGACCCGGATGGAGTCCAGCAGCATGCGTGCCTTGCGCGACTTCGTTTTGGCGATTGGTTGCGGCGTGATGATCGCAATGTTGGCGTTTGCGGTGCTGACGCGACCATACGAAACCATTGCCGGCTTCTTCCTCGCAAATAGCGTCAGTGGTGGCGGTGGTCATAACGTGGTCAACGTGATTCTGGTGGACTTCCGTGGTTTTGACACCATGGGTGAAATTACCGTGTTGGCGATTGCAGGCGTGGGCATCTACGCGATGCTTGATGGCCTGCGCTTGATTCAACCTCACGCAGATGCTGAGGGCCGCAGCTGGGCCCGTGACCGCCACCCGCTGATTCTGGCGACGCTGTCACGTGTACTCTTGCCAATGGCGCTGTTGATTTCGGTGTTCATCTTCTTGCGTGGCCACAACTTGCCGGGCGGTGGTTTTATCGCGGGCTTGATCACAGCTGTGGCGTTAATTCTGCAATACGTCGCCAGTGGCGTGCAGTGGACGCAATCACGCTTGCCGCTCAACTACCACCGCATGGCGGGAGCTGGGGTGCTGATTGCAGGGCTTACGGGGGTTGGCAGCTGGTTGTTTGATCGGCCGTTCTTGACCTCGGCCTTTGGCCACTTCGAAATCCCGTTTATTGGCGACATCGAACTGGCAACTGCAATGTTATTTGATCTGGGTGTGTACCTGACTGTAGTCGGTGCGACGCTGCTGATTCTCGCTAACCTGGGCAAGTTGACCCAGGAAAAGCCCGGACAAGAGGTTCTCTAACATGGAAGCAATATTCGCCGCAGTACTGGGTATCCTCACAGCTAGCGGGGTCTATCTGTTGCTGCGTGCCCGCACCTTTCCCGTGGTGATGGGCCTGACCCTGATTTCTTACGCTGTGAATCTGTTTTTGTTCGCCATGGGCCGTCTGCAAACCGGTGTCGCATCGGTTATTACCGAGAACGGCAAGTACGGTGATCCATTGCCGCAGGCGCTGGTGTTGACCGCAATTGTAATTGGCTTCGCGATGACCGCATTTGTTGTAGTGCTGGCCCTGCGCAGTGTCGGTGAGACTGAAACTGACCACGTTGACGGCCAGGAGAGCAAACCATGAGTCACGCGTTAATCCTGCCTATTTTGCTGCCGATGTTTGTCGGCAGTATGTTGTTGTTTGGCGCGCGTCTGAGCATGCCGGTCAAGCGTGTCATGTCGTTTTCGGTGGTGCTGGTCTTGCTGCCACTGAGTTTCTGGTTGATGGCGCAAGCCAATCAAGGTGATCTGCAGGTGTATGCGCTGGGTAATTGGCAGCCACCTTTCGGCATTATTCTGATGCTCGACCGTCTTAGTGCGTTGATGCTGGTCGCAACCGCCGTGCTTAGCTTTTTCGCCTTGCTCTACGCCATCCGTGGTGACGATGAGCGCGGGCGTAATTTTCATGCCTTGTTCCAGTTCCAGTTGATGGGTATTTACGGCGCGTTCTTGACCGGTGACTTGTTCAACCTGTTCGTGTTCTTTGAGATTTTGCTGATCGCGTCATACTCACTGCTGTTGCATGGTGGTGGCCCTGATCGCGTACGCGCAGGCTTGCATTATGTGGTGCTGAACCTAGTCGGTTCGGCATTCTTCCTGATTGCCGTCGGCGTGCTTTATGGTATCACCGGCACCTTGAATATGGCGGACATGGCTCAGCGCGTAGCCGCCGCCAATGCCGACCAAGCACCGTTGATTGGTGCAGCCGGGTTTCTGTTGCTGGTGGTATTCGGTCTCAAAGCAGCTTTTTTGCCGCTGTATTTCTGGCTACCAAAGGCATACGCCTCAGCGACAGCTCCGGTTGCTGCACTGTTTGCGATTATGACTAAGGTCGGGCTGTATTCGATCCTGCGGGTTTACACCCTGATTTTTGGCGATGACGCCGGCACCCTCGCCAATATGGCGGATGCTTGGCTATGGCCATTAGCGCTGCTGACGATCGGTTTGGGCGCAATCGGTGCACTGGCTGCGGCCAGTTTGCATGGTCTGGTGGCCTATCTGGTTGTTGTTTCGGTCGGCACATTGCTTGCTGGCTTGGCGATTGGCACTCCTGAGTCGGTATCGGCGGCGCTGTATTACTTGCTGCACAGCACTTGGATAACCGGCGGCTTATTCCTCCTGGCTGATTTGATCTCGCGCCAGCGCGGAGTAAAAACCACAGAGTTGGTACAAGGGCCTGAGTTGCAAAACCCTTATATCCTAGGCGCGCTGTTCTTTATTGGCGCTATCTCCGTGGCGGGTCTGCCGCCGCTGTCCGGGTTTATTGGTAAGTTGCTATTGCTGCGCTCGGTTGAGCCTGGGCTACAAATGGCGTTTCTCTGGCCGGTGGTCTTGATCGGTGGTTTAGTCACCGTCATTGGCCTTAGCCGCGCCGGTAGCACGCTGTTCTGGCGTGTTGGGGTAAGCCAGTTAGACAGTGCAGAGCTCGATTATGGTCGCCTGTTTGCTTGCATCGGACTGTTGGTCCTGAGCCCGGTATTGGTTGGCATGGCCTCGCCATTGCTGGATTACATCCATGCGACCGTTGAGCAGTTGCATGACTTGCCGTTGTACTACCAGATTATTCAGGCCGGAGGAGGCGCATGAAGCCCCGTCATTTCTTGCCACACCCGCTGTTAAGCCTGTGCTTGATGGTAGTTTGGATGCTGTTGGTAAATGACCTGAGCCTAGGTAGTTGGGTACTTGGCTGCATACTCGGCTGGTTGATTCCATTAGTTACTCAGGTGTTCTGGATCAACCCGCCACGGATCTCCAAACCGTTCAAGCTGTGTTGGTTTTTTCTGCGCATTATTGGCGACATCATCATCGCTAACTTGCAGGTCGCGAAGCTAATTCTCGGCCCGCAAAGCAAGCTGCGCCCGGCATTTGTCGAGATCCCGATGTTACTGGAGGATGACTTGGCGCTGACCATGCTTGCCAGCATTATTTCACTGACGCCGGGCACGGTATCGGCTGATCTCAGTGATGACCGCAAGATGCTCTTGGTACACACTCTTGATGTGGGGGATGAAGCGCAGTTGGTGGCTGAGATCAAAACCCGTTACGAAGCCCCTCTGTTGGAGGTATTCACATGCTCGACTACGTGATTCCCGTGTGTCTGGTGTTTCTAGGAATGGCGCTGTCACTCACCGTTGCCCGGCTGATCAAGGGCCCGGATATGCCAGATCGGATTCTGGCGCTCGATACCCTGTACATCAGCGCGATTGCCTTGCTGGTGCTGTTCGGTATTTGGCTCAGCTCGGATCTATATTTCGAGGCGGCGTTGCTCATTGCGGTGATGGGCTTCATTGGCACAGTAGCAGTGACAAAATATCTGCTGCGTGGCGATATCATTGAATAGGAACGCCCATGAATATCTGGATTGAAGGCCTGGTTTCGCTGTTTCTGTTGGCAGGCAGTGTGTTCACTTTTATTGGGGCGTTGGGGCTTTATCGTTTGCCCGACTTTTTCATGCGTTTGCATGGCCCAACCAAATCGACCACCTTGGGCGTTGGCGGTATGGTCATCGCCTCGTTGATTTACTTCGGCGCGCGGGGTGATGGCATCAGCTTTCATGAGCTGTTGATTACCCTGTTCCTGTTTATCACCGCACCGGTCAGCGCACATATGCTGGCTAAAGCTGCAATGCAGCAAAAGCTGCGGATCAACGAGAACACCAGCGGCAAACCCTGGGATCAGTAACCTCGAGCCGCGCTGTGCAGGCGCGGTAAGTCAGCCCCCGTTACCTGCACACTTTCCACGCGCGACTGTATCTGTCACGCCAAGCTCGGTGGCTCTACACTGTGACGTCTTTTTGTGAGGTCGTGTATGAGTGCGGAGCAGGGCAGAGGCGTGGCAATTGTTTGCCTTATAAGCGCAATGGCGATTTGGGGCAGTTCATTTATTGCCCTCAAACTGGCTTTTGCCGAGTTGCCGCCCTTGTGGGTGATCTTCGGCCGCATGCTGCTCGGCAGTGTGGTGTTCTTGTTGGCTTGGCGTTGGCGTGGTCGCTTTGACTATCGTCAAGGCGACTGGAAATACCTGATTGGTCTGGCGGCTTGCGAGCCTTGTCTTTACTTCATCTTTGAGGCATTGGCCTTACAGAATACCAGCGCCTCACAAGCCGGAATGATAACCGCCCTGTTGCCGTTGATGGTCGCAGTTGCCGCCTTTGTATTCCTGCGCGAGCGCACCACTCGCACGACCTTGGCGGGCTTTTTGTTAGCCGTGGTTGGCGCCGTTTGGTTGAGTCTGGCGGGCAGCGCCAATGAACATGCGGTTAATCCGCTGTTGGGCAACTTCTACGAATTTCTCGCAATGATTTGTGCCACGGGCTACACCCTGTTGCTCAAGCACCTGTCATCGCGTTATTCGGCATTTATGCTCACGGCGATGCAGGCGTTTATTGGCGCACTGTTTTTCTTGCCAGTTGCTGCTTCTCAGGCGCCATTCCCGGACAGTATCAGTCTGCAAGGGGTCGGCGTATTACTCTATTTGGGCATCGCCGTGACGGTTGGCGGCTATGGTTTATACAACTTCGGGGTCAGCCGATTGCCCGCGAGCCAGGCCTCGGGGTTTATTAATTTGATTCCGGTGTTCACTCTGATCATGGCGATGCTGGTACTTGGCGAAAGCCTCAACCTGATGCAGCTATGCGCCGCTGGGTTGGTGTTTGCTGGTGTTGGTTTGAGTCAATGGCGCAACACGCCGCCGCTTCCGGCGGGCGTTCTCGACTGACGTTAATCAGTAAAATATAGCTTGGAGGCACAGGTGACAGATTTGAGAGACTGGAGTCGGGAAGCGATCCGTACCATTGAGGCGGACTTCCAGCGTAGCGCCGATACGCATTTGATCCCGCTCGACTTGCCCGGCCTGCCGGGAATCGATCTGTATTTTAAAGATGAGTCGAGTCATCCGACCGGCAGCCTCAAGCACCGCTTGGCGCGTTCGCTGTTTCTGTATGCGTTGTGTAATGGCTGGCTCAAGGCCGGTGCTCCGGTAATCGAAGCGTCGAGTGGTTCTACCGCGGTTTCCGAAGCTTATTTTGCGCGATTATTAGGTATTCCCTTTATCGCTGTGATGCCCGCCAGTACTTCAAAAGAGAAGATCGCACAGATCGCATTTTACGGTGGTCAGAGTCATTTGGTTGATGATCCGGCGCAGATATCAGCGGAGTCTAAACGACTGGCGCGTGAGACTGGCGGTCACTTCATGGACCAGTTCACCTATGCCGAGCGCGCGACTGACTGGCGAGCCAATAACAATATTGCTGAATCAATCTTCCAGCAGTTGCGCTTTGAGCACCATCCCGAACCAAGCTGGCTGGTTTCCAGTGCTGGTACGGGCGGAACCTTGGCAACCCTGGGGCGTTATGTGCGCTATCGCCAGCATTGCACCAAGGTGTTCTGTGCCGATACCGAGCAATCGGTGTTCTACGACTATTACTGCAACGGCGATGCCAGCCAGACGTGGCACTGTGGCTCGCGTATTGAGGGCATTGGTCGACCCTGTGTAGAGCCTTCATTCTTGCCTTCGGTGATCGATGCCATGGCCAAGGTACCGGATGCGCTGTCGCTGGCGGCCATGCATTATCTGGCGGGCAAACTAGGCCGGCGCGTTGGCGGCTCAAGCGGAACCAATTTGGTCGGTGCTTTGCAGGTCGGCCAGCACATGCTTGCGCAGCAGCAAAGCGGTTCAATCGTGGCTATTTTGTGTGATGGCGGTGAGCGCTACAGCGCCACGTATTACGATGATGCATGGCTAAAGGCTCAAGGTTATGAACTCGCTCCACTGATAGAAATCATTCGTGCCTGTGCCGAAGAAGGCGCAACGTTACCGTCAATGCCAGTGACGGGTTTATGAGCCCGATTATTGCTCTGCGCCAAGCCGATGTCGCAGATATTGATTCACTCTGCGCACTGATTTTCGAGCACGGGCCTAACCCGTGGAATCACCTGCCGCCTGCTGACGTCACTGCACATTTGCGGGCGATTGCCACAGGTGATGTGCAAGCAGTCGTGGCCAGTGCTGACAGTGAGTTGTTAGGTTTCGTCAGCTATCAATTGACGGACCATTTTGCTCATTACCAGCCAGTTGAGCGCTGCAGTAATCAGCAGGCGTATATCTGTGAGGCAGTCTCTGCGCGCCAAGCGGCAGGACAAGGTTTGGGTTCACGCATGCTGTTGGCTGCCATCGATAAGCTGGCAGAGCAGGGTGTTAAAGATATATACATTGAGCGCCACGAGGAAAATGCAGCCTCTGCAGGCATGATGCGCAAGGCCGGGTTTGTCGAGATCGATTGTTTCGACGACCATGCCAGACGACCAAATGGCTCAGGGCGCACCAGTGTCTGTTGTATAAGGATGTGAAGCACAGGCCAGAATCGCTCTGGCCTGTGCTGTCGACTCAGCAGTGGTTTTATTCGGCGGTTAAGCCAAGCATGCTACGGGCAACGGCTTCGGCAACACGAACCCCATCAACCCCGGCCGAGAGTATTCCACCCGCATAGCCTGCACCCTCGCCAGCCGGGAACAGCCCCTTGACGTTAAGGCTCTGCAACTCTGCGTTGCGGGTAATTCTCAGCGGCGATGAGGTGCGGGTTTCGATCCCGGTCAGTACGGCGTCATGCATGGAGAAGCCGCGAATCTGCTTTTCGAACGCAGGTAAGGCCTCACGAATCGCTTCAATCGCAAAGTCAGGCAGTGAAGGTGCTAAGTCGCCAAGCTTGACCCCTGGCTTGTACGAGGGCTCAACCGTGCCCAGTGCGGTCGAGGGCTTACCGGCAATGAAGTCGCCGACCAACTGGCCGGGTGCTTCATAGGTACTGCCGCCGAGTACATAGGCGTGCGACTCCAAGCGTTCCTGCAGCTCAATGCCCGCCAGCGGCCCGCCCGGATAATCTTGCTCGGGGGTAATACCGACGACAATCCCGGCGTTGGCATTACGCTCGTTACGCGAGTATTGGCTCATGCCATTGGTGACGACGCGATTGGGCTCGGAAGTCGCCGCCACAACGGTGCCGCCCGGGCACATGCAGAAGCTGTATACCGAACGACCATTCTTAGCGTGATGCACCAGTTTGTAGTCAGCCGCGCCCAGTTTTTCATGCCCCGCATATTTGCCCAGTCGCGAACGGTCGATAAGCGACTGCGGATGCTCGATGCGAAAGCCAACGGAGAATGGCTTGGCTTCCATGAAAACATCACGGCTGTGCAGCATGCGAAAGGTGTCACGTGAGCTGTGACCGAGGGCTAAAATTACGTGCTGGCTGAGCAGTTGTTCGCCATTTTCGAGGACCACGCCTTGCATCTGGCCGTCCTCAATAAGTACATCACTGACGCGCTGTTCGAAGCGTACTTCACCGCCAAGTGCCTTGATTTCTTCGCGCATTGTGGCAACGACGCCAGTCAGGCGGAAAGTCCCGATATGCGGTTTGCTGACGTACATGATCTCTTCGGGCGCACCCGCTTTGACAAACTCTTCAAGCACCTTGCGGCCGATAAACTTCGGGTCCTTGATCTGGCTGTAAAGTTTGCCGTCAGAAAAGGTCCCGGCTCCGCCTTCACCAAATTGCACATTAGATTCAGGGTTCAACACATTCTTGCGCCACAGTCCCCAAGTGTCTTTGGTGCGCTGGCGCACTTCCTTGCCGCGCTCAAGTACAATCGGGCGCAGGCCCGCCTGGGCCAGAATCAGTGCGGCAAAGATCCCGCAGGGACCAAAACCGACCACTATCGGGCGTTGTTCCAGCGGTTGCTGCGCGTGGCCAACGGCGTGGTAGCGGGTGTCGGGTGCGACACCGATGTGGCGGTCATCACTGAATTTCGCCAGCACTGCGGCTTCATCGCGCAGGGTGCAATCGATGGTGTAGATGAAGTGAATTTCGCTGGATTTTTTGCGGGCATCGTAGCTGCGCTTGAATAAGGTGAAATCAAGCAATTCGCCATCAGCAATTTGCAAGCGCTCGACAATAGCGGGGCGCAACGCTTCATCAGGGTGATCAAGCGCGAGTTTAAGTTCAGTGATTCGTAACATCGGACAACCCAGTATCAGGGCCGGAGGTAACCCGGCAGCTAGTTTAGGCGGACGATTATACATCGTTGCGTGCTATTGACGATCATTATAGTTGCACACATTATTCATGATGGTTGCTGGACGCTATGTAAGAGGAGTAGAGAATGTCCGCGAAACTTGATTCATTAATTTCTCCTAGTACTAAATCTCGTACTGCGTAAGCTAAACAATCATTGTCTATAGTTATTTCATAGTCATTGAGGGACAAGTACTCTAGACCTACAGCAAGCCCTGTACGCTTATTCGCGTCAGGTAAGGAGTGGGCAACAGCAATGCTGGCTGTATATTTAGCAGCGATTTCAAAAATATCATCTAAGTTATTGTATAAAATTGCGTTGTCAATGCGTGCTAGTGCACCTTGTAAGATGGGAATATCGACTGGACCTTTCATGCCGGGTTCAGTGCTAAGTATGAGTGTGTTTATTTCAATTACTCGCTCATATGGAAAACGAATTACTTCCATTACATATCAGCCAGCTTCTTAAAAGTTCTTTTGTGAGTTCTTAGTGCTAGTCTTGTTTCTGTATTCACGAGTTGGCGGCCATAATCACCGCTAAGATCAATCTTCTTTGTTGCCTTTATCTTTGGTCTGGTGACGATGTTGACACCATAAATTTCTAAATTTGTATTCATAGGAGTAGCGTCCTAGGCACCCAAAATGCTGATTGCAACGTAGCCAAGGTAGCATAAGGCGGACATAGGTGCATCTCTTTCACCGATCAAGGCTAAGCCTATTTTTGTTTGAATCGTCCCGGATTCGCTGTGTGAAAAAGGTACGACTTAAACGAACAGCTACAATGACAAAAGTGTTAAAGATTGTTATGTTTTGATTCAGCATACGTGGCTGAAAGCCTTTAAAAGTGAGGATTTGTTAGGTTTCTTTCCCATACAAGCCTCATGTTAATACCGGGTCTGCGATCAGCGGCTCAGATTAATGGTCGTCGGGTGCATTATCTGGGCTGAGCACCGCCAAAATAGCCACAACCCCGCATGACTTGGCCGTTAATTCGCAGCTCGGCGCTGAGGTGGCTGACCGCACCGCTCATGCTGTCAACGCAATGCTGCGGCGTGACCCAGAGTTCCACGCGATTGCCATTGGCTTCGCTGGAGATACTCATGCGCCCTTCAGGCAGCTGCTCTTCAAGATAGGGTAATACCAAGGCTTTTTGCCCCGGACGTTCCAGTAGTAACCCTTGTGCGCTGACGCCAATATGCCAGTCTGGCTCATGGCCACTGGCGCGGACTTTGGTCAGCCGATAGGCCAGGTCGTTACACAGTTCGCCCTCGCGTTGCAGACGATAGACAGTGTCTGGTTTGAATGAACCATCATTGCTGTCGGCCGAGCCCAGCAAGCCACGCATATCAACCTGTAAGGTTGAGGCTCCGTCGTCGTAAAGTGCCTTGGCATCATCGCGCAGATTGCTGGAGGCATCATTTTTGATGACGAACTGGCGTTTCTCACCGCATGGGGTAAAGATTAATTGTTCGCCGCTAAATTGCAGTTGCCCCTGCATGCGGATCATTGCGGCCTGTTCATCGACGGGTTTGCCGGTATACACCTGACAACTGGCGAATAAAGGGAGCAGTGTGAACAATAAGGTACGGCGTAAGCGCATCAGTAGTCTCCAGGCAAGTCGCAACACGTTACCGATGCCAGCGATCCACCACAAGGGTCAGCTCAATGATTCAATGTAAACGGGTGTATGACGCGGTAGACACAAGCGATGGCCGACGAGTTCTGGTTGATCGACTGTGGCCGCGTGGCGTGCGCAAGGACGCCCTGGTATTTGATCAGTGGTTGCAAGAGCTGGCGCCGAGCACCGCGCTACGCCAACGCTTTGCGCATGTTGAGCAGCGTTTTAGCGAGTTTCGTCAAAGCTATTGGCAACAGCTGAACAATCACCCTGAACACTGGATGGCTCTGCTCGATATTGCCGAACGCGGAACGTTGACGCTGCTCTATGCCGCTAAAGACACCCAGCACAACAATGCGCAGGTGCTCGCTGAGTTTCTGCAACAAGAGTTGGATCGGCGCGACCGACCCAGTTCGCCGGTGTGCTACGGCAACGAGCTATGAAGTTGGTTGGACCAGCGCTCAATCTCTACGCTAAACCGTTGGCAGGTTTTATTTGGACAATGCCAGCTTCACGCCCAAGGCGACAAACACCGCACCAATCGTGCGGTTTAGCCAACGCGTAATACGCTGGCTGGCTTGGATGTGACGACTGGCGAACGCAGTTGAAACTGCCAGAAAGTGACACCAGAGCATGCCGTTAAAGTTGAAGATACAGCCCAGCACGATAAAGGCCAGGGCTTTATGTTCGGCATCTGGCGAAATGAACTGCGGCACAAAGGCCAGAAAAAATAGCGCCACCTTGGGGTTGAGTACGTTGGTCAAAAATCCTTGTAGATAAAGCCGGCCATAACTGCGCGGCGTTAACACCGGCGCCGATTGGGCTGCGCTCGTTTGGCTTTTGCTTAACAGCATGCTGATGCCGATATACAGCAAGTAAGCCGCGCCGAGGTATTTGATGACCAAAAAAGCAGTGGCTGATGCGGCGAGCAGTGCCGACAAGCCCAGTGCGGCGGCAAAGACATGAATAAATGTACCGCTGCCAATTCCAAGTGCGGCTGCTGAGCCAGCTTTCCAGCCTTGGGCGGCACTGCGCGACATCACCAATAAGGAGTCTGGGCCCGGCGCCATATTGAGCAGCAAGCCGGTGATGATAAACAGCTCTAGATTCTGTATGCCGAGCATGCACGTGCGCCTTTGATGCTGGATCGGTAGGCATCTTTATAGCGCATTTGATCAACGAATACTGGCAATTGATATGCAGTTGCAGGGCACAAAAAAGGTCGCAGTGCTGCGACCTTTTTTGATGTCTGTTTCATTCTGAAAATAAGCGTTAAGGCAAGTCGCCAGCTTCTTCGCTCTGATCCATGGTGACTTGGCGAATCGACAGGCGAAGTTCCGCAGGCAGTACGCGCTTTGCGGCGCCCTCGGCCAGTTCGCTGAGCAATGGATGGTGGCTCAGTTTTCCGGCTTCATCCTGGCGCAGCACGCCTTGATCAAGCAGTGTCTGGATAAAGTGACGGAACAGGCTCTTGTCGAAAAACTCCGGTGCGTTAAGCCCATGAAGAATCGACAAACGCTGGGCCATGACGGTACACAAATCTTCCAGTTGCTCTGCGCTGATGGTGTTCTGTCCTGCATTAAGCAGCAGCGCAATCGCCATGTAGAAACGCTGCAGGGTTTGTGCGATAGCCCGCGACAGTAAGGTCAGCAGCACAAATTGACGTGAGCTTGGCGCAGGCCGTACGTAAACATCGTTCTCTATCTTGAGCAAACCCTGTTCGACAAAGGCATTGAGCCACTGGTCAATCACTTCATCGAGTTCGTCGAGGTTCCAGCGGATAAACAGCTCGGACTGCAAGTACGGATACAGCGCGCGGGTGAAGCGCAGGATCTGTTCACGGCTGATACGTGCGCTGCTCTGGAAAAAACTGGCGAGCAATGCGGGCAGGGCAAAGATATGCAGCACGTTATTGCGGTAATAAGTCATCAGCACCGCATTGTGCTCGTTGAGGTAAAGAATCTTACCCAACGCGTCTTTTTGCTCTGCCAGCAGGCCCATGCCTTTTACGTATTCAATCAGTGCCTCGCCATTGCCTTCGGGCAGGGTTGTGTGCGGTGAGTAAGGCACGCTGCGCAGCAGCTCCAGGTATAAATCCAATACCCGGGTCAGGGCACGATCATCCAGTGCCAGTTTGCTGGTAGACAGCAAGGCCAAAGCCACCAGGTTTACCGGGTTGATGGCGGCGGCTTCATTAAGGTGCTGCGCCACTCGGTCACCGAGACGGTTAGTGGTTGCGCTCAGCCAGTCGGGGCGGAACTGCGGGGCATGGGTTTGTTCGCGCCAATTGGGTTGTTCGCTGTCGAGAAACTCGGCCAATTTGATGGGTTCACCAAAGTTGACCCAGACCTGTCCGAAGCGCTGTTTGAGCGCGCCAATGACTTTGAAAATGTCGAAGATCGACTCTTTCTTTTTACTGGCGCCACGCAGCTCACCCAGATAAGTACGGCCTTCAAGTACTCGCTCGTAACCGATGTACACGGGTACGAAAACCACGGGCATGCGGTTGTCACGCAAGAAACTGCGCAAGGTGATCGCCAGCATTCCGGTTTTCGGCTGGAGCATGCGGCCAGTACGCGAGCGACCGCCTTCGACGAAGTACTCGACCGGGAATCCCTTGCTGAACAAAGTGTGCAGGTATTCATTGAATACGGCGGTGTAAAGCGGGTTGCCCTTGAAGGTACGGCGCATGAAGAACGCACCGCCACGTCGCAGCAGGCCGCCAATTACCGGCATGTTGAGGTTAATGCCAGCAGCAATGTGCGGCGGGGTCAAACCGTTGCGAAACAGCAGATAAGACAGCAGCAGGTAATCGATGTGGCTGCGGTGGCAAGGCACATAAATGACCTCGTGACCTTGGGCGACATCCTGCACGCCTTCGATGTGATTAACCTTGATGCCATCGTAGATCTTGTTCCAGAACCAACTCAGTACTAGTTCCAGAAAACGGATTACCGTATAGGTGTAATCCGAGGCTATTTCATTGCCGTAGCGCAATGCCTGCGCTTCGGCTTTTTCGATTGAAATACCTTCGCGCTGAGCTTCCTCGGTGATCGCCTGACGCACTTGCGGGCCATGGATCAATCCTTTAACCAGATTGCGTCGATGGGAAACATCGGGGCCAATGGCTGCGGTTTTCTGGTTGCGGAAATGCACCCGCAAAATACGCTGCACCATGCGCAGCGTGCGTTCATGGCCTTTGTTCTGTTCAACCAGTTCGCGCAGGTGAATCGGAGGAGAAAACTGGACGCGGGTTTTACGTCCCAGAATCAGAATGCTGACCAAGCGGCGCAAGCGTCCGGTGACCGCCCAGCTATCAGCGAACAGCAGTTTCCAGGGGCTGGTTTCGCGGTCGGGCGATTGGCCCCAAAACACGCTGACCGGAATCACTTGGGCGTCATCAACAGCATTGTCACTCAACGCGGTAACAACCCGGTCAAGGGTTGGCGATATACCGCGCTTATCCGCGCGCCCAAACCAGCCTGCAGGCGGGTTCAGATAGAAGTAGGCAGCGGGCTCCATCAAGTCGCCGACGGCAACAGGCAGCACCGGGCGCGGCAAACCGGCTTTGCGGCATTCGGTGTCGAGTACGGCAAGGTCACTGATCGAGGGTTTTTGCAGGACAAACAGCACAGGCTTGCTGCGGTCGAGCTTTAGGGTAAAGGCTGATTGATTGATGGTTTCCGAGCGTACCCAGAGGTACAGCAGGCGGCGCACTGTGCCGAATACAAGGCGGCGAAACGGGGAGCGGGTCATACGAAGTCTGCAGGCTGTAAAAACGAGCATCTGCTCGGGGGCGCTAGTGTGCCGGATCAGTCGCCGCTGGGCAAAATTCTTCGCAGCAGAAGCCGCAAAAATCCCGTTTTTACCACCGTTCGTCGTTTTTCAGTCTGTTTTCCGAGACGAACCCAGTGTTCGACGGTTGATCAAATATCAACCAAGTTGCATTTTTGTGCGATCTGTCACATCACCAGCGTGTGTGGTTTTAGTCTGAAATATGCCGCCAGGGCCCGTGAAGTAACGCTGCAGAGCTTGTCTGGTATGGCCTTTAATCCATCGGAAAAAGTGCTTTTCAGTCACAAACCTTGTTCTATACTCGAGAAGCGGTTGCAGGGTGGGATTTGCAGCAAACGAGCCCTTGGCCAGCGATTGGTCTTGCCTTTTTTGCAAGGTGTTGTTGACCAGAGCCGCATGTTAATCAGTGCGCCGCGTAATTCCCTTCGGGACAATAAAAACTGTAGTTGGAGAGTGTGGGTAATGGCTGATCGTGAAGTAGGAACCGTTAAGTGGTTCAATGACGCCAAGGGTTATGGCTTTATTCAGCGCGAAGACGGCGCCGATGTGTTTGTTCACTACCGGGCGATCCGGGGTGAGGGGCACCGCTCTCTGGCAGAAGGCCAGAAGGTCGAATACGCGGTAGTTGAAGGTCAGAAGGGCTTGCAGGCAGAGGATGTTGCGGGTCTGTAGTCACTGAACTGCTATAAGGCCCGGGCATTATGTCCGGGCCTTTTTAATTGCAGCGCCAACTAGTTGTTTGTGCGCCAGGTAATCTCTTCGACGCCGTCTTCACTGATACGCATCCAGCGATCAGCCTGTTCATCACTTTCCTCCTCTTCCCAGCTCCCCGGTGCGCAACGGACTTCGACCTTAAGTGCGGCAAATGCCGCTTGTGCGCAGCTCAGGTCATCTTGCCAAGGCGTAGCATCACTTTCGAGGAACAGGCTGTTCCACTTGCCGACGGCTTTGGGTAGCCATGTGACCGGTACATCACCGGCACGGCATTTGTAAGTCTGGCCTTTTTGTTGCCACGGCGTGCAAGGACCGAGCGCGGTGCTCAACCATTCAGCGATCGCATTGTGGTCGGCATCTTTGAGGTAAATCTCGATATCCGGTTGGCGCATGGCAATTAATCCTTGTCGAGCATGGTGTATGTGCGGGCCTGCGGAATGCCGGTGCCCTTTAAGTTCGCACTATCCAATCGTAACGAATGGCGACCGTTACTTCTAATGGTTCTGCGATGACCGCTGCACGCCGTTCAGCACTGGCGCGCCAGCCGTGTGGAGTCATGGCCAGCAAGTCCGCGCGGGCCTGTTCGCTTTCAACCTTGAGCGAAAAGCTCAGGGTTTCACTGTGAGCCAGTTGCATGCCATCAGGAATCAGTTCCAGATGCTTTTGGTCGTCGTAATCGCGGACTTCATCATAAAGCTTCTGGCGCAACTCTATCAGGTGACTGCGGGTCGGGCCCATGCGCAACAATCCACCATTGGTGGCGAGCACGCGTTTGGCTTCTTGCCAGTCCAGCGGGCTGAATACGCTGGCCAAAAGCTCGCAATTCGCATCTGCTAGCGGCAGTCGGGCCATGCTGGCAACAACCCATTCCACCGCGGGCGCTCGCTTGCAGGCACGTTTAACCGCTTCACGCGAGATGTCCAATGCGTAGCCTTGTGCCTTGGGCAGCATGCCGGCGATTTGCTCGGTGTAATAGCCTTCGCCACAACCGATGTCCAGCCAGCGGGCAGGCGCATAACCTGCTGCAAGCTGGGCCAAACGTTGGGCCAATGGTGCGTAATGACCGCCATCGAGAAACCTGCGCCGCGCCTCGACCATCGCCTGATTATCACCGGGATCACGACTGTTCTTGTGTTGCACCGCAAGCAGGTTCAAATAACCCTGACGTGCGCGGTCGAAGCGGTGATTGGCAGGGCAAGCCACGGTTTTATCGACCTGACTGAGCGCGCCCTGACAGATTGGGCAGATAAGCCCCAAACGCTTGCCTTCAGGGCTTGGCGAGTGTGATGCAAATTCGGTCATGTCAGCAGGTTGACCATGGTTTGATAGTAAATTTCGGTCAGCACATCGAGGTCGCTAGCCAGTACGCGTTCGTTGACCTGATGAATCGTCGCGTTGACCGGGCCAAGCTCAACAACCTGCGCACCCATGGTGGCGATAAAGCGCCCATCAGAGGTGCCGCCGCTGGTGCTGGGTTTGGTTTCCCGGCCGGTGACGCTACGGATGCTATCGGCGACGGCATCCAGCAACACGCCGGGCTCGGTAAGAAACGGCAAGCCGGACAATGCCCACTCAAGGTGGTAGTCGAGGCCGTGTTTGTCGAGGATGTCGATAACCCGTTGCTGCAACCCTTCAACTGTCGACTCGGTCGAGAAGCGGAAGTTGAAGATGCTGGTCAACTCGCCCGGCACCACATTGGTCGCGCCAGTGCCAGAGTTGAGATTGGAGATTTGGAAGCTGGTCGGCGGGAAGAAATCGTTGCCGTCATCCCAATGGGTGTCAGCCAATTCAGCCAGTGCCGGAGCCGCCAGATGGATTGGGTTCTTGGCCAGGTGCGGGTAGGCTACGTGGCCCTGCACACCGCGCACGGTCAGGGTGCAACCGAGTGAACCACGACGACCGTTTTTGACTACGTCACCGACCAGACTGGTGCTCGATGGCTCGCCAACGATGCACCAGTCCATGCGCTCGCCGCGTTTAGACAGCAGCTCAACCACCGCTTTAGTGCCGTGATGAGCTGGGCCTTCTTCATCACTGGTAATCAGAAAAGCAATGGCGCCTTTGTGCTTTGGATGGTCAGTGACAAAGCGTTCAACTGCAACAATCATCGAGGCGAGGCTGCCTTTCATGTCGGCAGCGCCACGACCGCAGAGCATGCCCTGTTCGTCGATCAGAGCATCGAAGGGCTTATGCTGCCAAGCTTGAACCGGGCCGGTTGGCACTACATCGGTGTGGCCAGCAAAGCACAGCACTGGTCCGGTGGCGTGACCATGGAACGCCCAGAAGTTATCAACCTCCTCAATACGCATCGGCTCTACCTTGAAACCAAGGTCGCTCAGACGGCGAGTCATTAGTTCTTGGCAGCCTTCGTCGACCGGGGTGACGGAGGGGCGGCTAATCAGATCGCAGGCGAGTGCGAGAGTTGGGGAGAGGGCAGTCATTGCGGCTCCTGAGCGGCATCGAGCAGAAAGGCCGCCATCTTAAAGCAAAACTACGGCCATTGGCCGCCGTCAGGCTGTAAATCTGGGCATTAGCTGCACAGATAGCAGTGGAGGCTTAGCTCACGACCTCCGCGTCGATTTCCGCTTCTGATTCCACCGGCTTTGGCAGCGACGACAGCATCGCCATAATTACCGCCGCCAAGTAGGGCAGCGATTGCACAAGCAGCGTTGCCACCCAGAACTTCACATCAGCACTCGGCAAGCCTTGGGCGATGGTTATACCGACCACGGCGCCCCACAACAGCAGCATGATGAACACTTCTTCGCGTGCCTCGGCAAGCGCTACCAAGAAGCCGTGGCTGCTGCGCATTTTCGGTGTGCGGAAGAACGGGATCGTGGTGGTAAACAAACCGTACAGCACTGCCTTGGCGATGGTGTGTGACAAGGCCAGTCCAGCAACCGCCGCACAGAATGCATCCTTGAGGTTAACTCCGACTGCACGCTGATACAGGAATACGATCTTGCCCAGCTTGAACACGAACAAGGCCAATGGCGGGATCGCAAATATCAGCAGCGGCGGATCGACACGCTGCGGCACGATAATCATTGCCGCTGACCACAACAATGCGCCCACGGTGAAGAAGATATTCAAGCCGTCTGCGACCCAGGGCAACCAACCGGCAATAAAGTGATAGCGTTGGCCGCGCTTGAGGCTTGAGTCTTTACCGAGGAACAAGCTGCGGGCATGACCCTTCATGATCTGGATGGCGCCATAAGCCCAGCGGAAGCGCTGCTTCTTGTAATCGATAAAGGTGTCGGGCATCAGACCTTTGCCGAAACTGTCGTGGGCATAGGCTGCGCTGTAGCCTTTCTTGAATACGCGCAGGCCCAGTTCGGCATCTTCACAGATGGTCCAGTCAGCCCACTTCAATTCATCCATCACCGTACGGCGGATCATGGTCATGGTGCCGTGCTGGATAATTGCGTTGCGGTCGTTACGGGTCACCATGCCGATGTGGAAGAAGCCTTTGTACTCGGCGTAGCACAGTTTCTTGAAAGTGCTGGTATTGCCGTCGCGATAGTCCTGTGGCGATTGCACCACCGCGATTTGCGGGTCGGCAAAATGCGGCACCATGTGCTTGAGCCAGTTGGGATCGACGCAGTAGTCGGAGTCAATTACCGCGATGACCTCAACATCCGGCGCTGTGAAGGGCAGGATGTAATTGAGCGCGCCGCCCTTGAAGCCAGCGATTGGTGCCTTGTGGAAGAAGCGGAAGCGCGGCCCGAGTTGCTCGCAATAGGCTTGCACCGGTTCCCACACCGCCGGGTCTTTGGTGTTGTTGTCGATGATGATGACTTCGTAATCCGGGTAGTCCAGATTTGCCAGCGCATCCAGAGTCTGCTTAACCATTTCTGGTGGCTCGTTGTAACACGGCACATGGATCGATACTTTTGGGCGGTACTCCGAATCGCCCATCACTGGCTGGAAGGGTCTGCGTCGGGCACGAACCCAGGCGGCTTCGGCCAGTTCATGGGCTTCAGTGAGCAATACGATAAATACGCCGATGGCACCAATGCCGAGCAAGATGCCAACGGTGAGGCTGAACCAGGTGCTGTATTGCTGGCTGTAGTCATAACCGATCCACACCAGCGCCGAGCCACCAGCAAAGGCGACAAAGGTCAGGAAGGTACGGCCACGTTGACGCAGCGAACTGCCGTCAATCAACAGCAACGCCAGCGAAAGCAGGGCCATGACCACCGAACCGATAGCCAGCAAGCGCCATTGCGGAATGGCCACGACTGGACCTGTGAAGTTGAATTTTGGCTGGCGCTCGAGGTTGTAAACCCCCCAGTAGGCGCCTACCGAACCTTCATCGCTGATTTTCCAGGTCTGATCGAAGGCTTCAATCACGAAGTAGTTGTAGCCTTTGGCGTTGAGCGTATTGACCAATGTGCGCAGATAAATCGCCTGGTCTGCTTGGGAGGCATCGGCGCCTCCACGCATACGCCCGTTGCTTGGCCAGCCAACTTCCGAGAGCAGTAGCGGCTTTTTCGGGAAGAGTTTCTTTAGATCGCGGGCGCGATCAAGGACGAACTGAGTCGAGTCCTCCATTGGGATAAATTCCCAATAAGGCAGAACGTGTGCCGCGATGAGGTCAACGTGCTGGGCCAGTTCTGGGGATTCTTCCCAAATGTGCCACTGTTCTGAGGTCGATACTGGAACTTTGACCCCGGCGCGGACGCGGTCCAGGTATCCGATCAGCTTTTCGGTAGTGATTTCGCGGCGGAACAATGCCTCGTTACCCACCAGTACACGGACCACGCTGCGCGATGTATTGGCCAGCTCAATGGCTTTGGCAATTTCACGCTCATTGCGTTCTTCATCGTTACTGATCCAGACACCTAATGTCACACGCAGGCCGAATTCCTCAGCCAGGCGTGGAATGTGCGCCAGCGCTTCGTCAACCGAGTAGGTTCGGATGTTATCGGTTTGCTTGGCGAGCATTTCCAGGTCTTGGGTAATCTCTTTATCGCTTGGATAAATATTGTTCTGCGGGGTTTGCCCCTCACGGAATGGCGAAAATGAGTAACCGGCAATCCGGTCAGGCCAGTCGGGTGCGCTAACCGGCAAGTTGTAGAGCGCCCAAAAGCCCGAGAACAAGGCGGCAATTGCCAAGACAACGACCAGGTTGATTCCAAAAATTCTTGATGACATATCTGTTTCGGGTTCCGCTGCGTGGAGCGAGGGGGAGCCGGTGAGCACCGGATGGCGCGCATGCTACTCCGCCGTCGATAAGCTGTATAGCGCCTGACACATCCTTTTGCCACGCGCACGAACGTCATTCGACTTAGAGTGGGAAATGGTTATAGAAGTTCGAGGTGTAATGCATTTATAGCCACTCTTGCACGCTATTGAAGTGTTTTGCGGGGTTTGTAGCGTGGTGACTATTTGCGTCGAGCGGCCTTAAGTTTGCTGGGTACTCAGCAAAGGCTTGGGAGTTGCTGGCTAGCTTCTTATAATGCGCGATTGAAGGTTTTGTGGTGTTGGGGTTAGGCATGCAGATTGATGAACAACGCTTTTCAGGTATCGCCCGTTTGTACGGTCGCGAGGGCACTGAGCGTTTGTGTGCCGCGCACGTAGCGGTGGTGGGAATTGGCGGCGTTGGCTCTTGGGCTGCTGAGGCATTGGTACGCTCGGGCGTCGGTGAGGTTTCGCTGTTTGACCTTGATGATGTGTGCATCACCAACACCAACCGGCAGATCCACGCCTTGAGTGGTGCTGTCGGCAAAGCCAAGGTTGAGGTGATGGCCGAGAGGCTGCGGGCGATTAACCCCGCCTGCAAGGTGCACGCGGTGGCTGACTTTGTGACCCGTGAAACCATGGCCGAGTACATCACCGAAGACATGGATGCGGTGATTGATTGCATTGACAGTGTCAACGCCAAGGCGGCGCTGATCTCATGGTGCAAGCGGCGCAAGATCCAGATTGTCACCACGGGTGGGGCTGGCGGGCAGATTGATCCGACGCAAATCCGCGTGGGTGACCTGAATAAGACCTTTAATGACCCGCTGGCGTCGAAAGTGCGTTCGACTCTGCGCCGCGATTATGGCTTCTCACGCACCATGGGCCGTAACTACAGCGTACCGTGTGTGTTTTCCACTGAGCAACTGCGCTATCCATTGCCTGATGGCACCACATGCCAGAGCAAGAGCTTTGTCGGTGAAGGCGTAGCGTTGGACTGCGCAGGCGGTTTCGGCGCAGCCATGATGGTGACATCGACTTTCGCCATGGTTGCGGTAAGCAAGATTATCGAGAAGTTGATTGAGGGCGCCCGTCGCCCGTCTGAGCGGGTTAAGCCTCAGTAGTCAGCTCACGCATACGCTGTAACACCGCATTCAAGCCGTTGCTGCGTGACGGCGACAGTTGCCGCGATAAACCCAATTGGTTGAACCAGTCGCTCAAGTCCAGCTGTGCCAGCGCAGCACTGTCGAGCCCGTTGACTCGCACCAGAAGCAATGCGAGCAAGCCGCGAATCAGCCGCGCCTCGCTTGCCGCGTAAAACTGCCAGCGCTGCTCCGTGTGTTCAGCCGCAAGCCAGACTTTGCTTTCGCAGCCATGCACAAGGTTTTGTTCAGTGTGTTGTGCTTCGCTCAGTGGTGCGAGCTTTTCGCCCCACTGCATCAGTAAGCGAGCGCGTTGCTCCCAGCTTCCGGCTTGCTGGAATGTATCAAGTGCTTGCTTGGCGCTTGGTGGCAGTACTGGCTGCGCGGGGCTCATCTGAGAATATCCAAGGCGTTATCCAGTGCGCTGAAGAAGCGCTCAAGGTCGCTACCATTGTTGTACAGGCCGAGGGAGACGCGAATCGCGCCGCCAAGGCCGAGCTGGTTCATCAATGGCATCGCACAGTGTTGCCCGGCGCGTACGGCAATTCCTTGCTCCGTCAGCAGTTGGGCAAGGTCTGCATTATGGACATCTGCGACGACAAAGCTGGCCAGTGCGATGTTCGGCTCGCCGAGCACGCTGATGCCATCGCGGGCGGCAAGTCCCTGCATTAACTGCTGATGCAGCGCCTGCTCAAAGGTTGCTATTGCTTGTTGATCAAGCTGATCGAGATAGCTGAGTGCGGCGCCCAGCGCAATCACGCTGCTGATCGGTGGCGTACCTGCCTCAAAGCCAAGTGGTGCCGGGCGGAACATGGCTGAGTGGTAATCTGCGGTTTGCACCATCTCGCCGCCCAACTGCCAGTGCTTCAGCTGCGCCAATGCCTCGGTTTTGCCGTAGAGCACGCCAACGGCGTCAGGTCCGTAGAGTTTGTGGCTGGAAAATACGTAAAAGTCGCAGTCGAGTTGCTGCATATCATGGCGGCCATGCACAGCACCTTGGGCGCCATCAATCACAGTCAATGCGTCATGGGCTTTGGCCAGCGCTAACAGTTCAGCCACCGGCTGCCAGCAACCGATCACGTTAGACATTTGACTGACGGCTAACAGGCGAGTGCGCGGGCCAATCAGCTCTGCGGCGCGTTCCAAGTCAATGCGCCCATCTGCGCGTAACGGCAACACCACAAGCTTCAATTTCTGACGCAAGGCCAGCTGTTGCCACGGCAATAGATTGGCGTGGTGTTCCAGTTCGCTGATCACCAGTTCATCACCGGCTTGGAACAGGTGCTCCAAGCCATACGCCAGCAGGTTAAAGGCCGATGTTGCGCCGTGGGTAAAGATTATTTGTGCGCTGGATTGCGCGTTCAACCATTTGCCTACGTGCTCGCGGCTGGCTTCGAAGGCACGGGTGGCGCGCTCGCCGGGCAGGTGCTGGGCGCGGTGTACATTCGCGCTGCCAGTGGCGTAATAGGCGAGCAAGGCATCAAGCACCGCTTGCGGCTTTTGCGCGGTGGCAGCACTGTCGAGATAGGTTTGACCCTCAGCTTCAAGGGCCAGAATGCCGGGGAAATCTGCGCGCCAAGGTGAGGGCAGGGACATAACGGGTTCCGAGACGGTGAGCGGATAAACCAAAGGGTAGGGTGGATGGCGCTTTATTCATCCACCAATAGCAACTGTGTTAGTGAGCTATTTGCCCACCTTTAAAGAGTTTTGATGATTGAGCCATGGAGGACAAGCTTCGAGTTGTCTTCCCTGCGGATTGCTTGAGCAGCAGCGGGCAAGCTGCGCATTGTTCAGTCTCTCAGTCATTAACAAACTAACCGAAGCCCACGAGTGGTAGGCCCCGATTAGGCAGACACGCGCTTAGTTGTGCGCGTGCAGTGCTTCGTTCAACTCGATGGCAGACTTGTGCGTCTTGCACTCAACTGCGCCAGTGATCGAGTTGCGGCGGAACAGCAAGTCAGGCTGACCAGCCAGTTCACGAGCTTTAACCACTTTGACCTGATTGCCTTGCTCGTCGAGCAAGTTGACCTTGGTTCCGGCGGTTACATACAGGCCCGACTCAACGGTGTTGCGGTCGCCCAGTGGAATACCGATACCGGCGTTCGCACCGATCAGGCAGCCTTCACCCACGGAAATAACGATGTTGCCGCCGCCAGACAGTGTGCCCATGGTTGAGCAGCCGCCGCCAAGGTCAGAGCCTTTGCCGACGAATACGCCAGCGGAAACACGGCCTTCGATCATGCCCGGGCCTGCGGTGCCAGCGTTGAAGTTAACGAAGCCTTCGTGCATTACGGTGGTGCCTTCGCCGATGAATGCGCCCAGGCGAATGCGCGAGCTGTCAGCGATACGCACGCCAGCGGGCACAACGTAGTCAGTCATTTTCGGGAATTTGTCGACCGAGAACACTTCCAGCAGCTCTCCGCGCAAGCGTGCTTCGAGCTGACGTTCAGCCAATTCACTGAGGTCGATAGCGCCCTGGCTGGTCCATGCCACATTCGGCAGCAGCGGGAAAATACCGCTGAGGTTCAAGCCATGCGGCTGTACCAGACGGTGCGAAAGCAGGTGCAGCTTGAGGTAGGCTTCCGGGGTGCTGGTTGGCGCGGCGTCTTCAGCGAGGAAGGTCGCAACCAGTGGCTTGTGGCTTTCGGCCAGACGAGTCAGCAGAGCTGCTTGAGCAGCGTCAACGCCCTTGAGCATTTCGGCGAGGTCGCTGGCTTGCTGGGTGGTGAACTGGATGGCTTGATTGCCGCCGTCATAACCGAGCTTTTCTGCCGCTTTGCTAACCAGCTCAGCCGAAGGGTTGAGCAATGGTTGGGCGTAGAACACTTCCAGCCAGTTGCTTTGACGGTTTTGCGTACCTACGCCGAAGGCCAGGCTGTAGAGAGTGTTGTTCATGTTGAGTTCCTTGCAGCAAATTCAATATTTAAGAGATGCGTTAGGCCAGCTCGGCTGCATAACGGTCAGGTTTGAAACCCACCAGGGTTCTGTCGCCCAGATCAAGGACTGGGCGTTTAATCATCGACGGTTGGGCCAGCATCAACTCGATGGCCTTATTCTGGTCGAGGTCGCTTTTCTGCGCCTCATCCAGTTTGCGGAAGGTGGTACCAGCACGGTTGAGTACGATCTCCCAGCCATGTTCGTTGCACCACTTTTCCAGGTTGCCGCGGTCAATGCCCACGGCTTTGTAATCATGAAATTGGTAGCTTACAGCGTGCTCGTCGAGCCAGGTACGAGCCTTTTTCATGGTGTCACAAGCTTTGATGCCAAATAGGGTGTTGCTCATTCAGTCAACCTCTTAAAGCCGTGCAGGCGATTGTTCGCCTTAGTCATTCTTTACAAACTGACGAATCCGCTCTGCCGCTTCAACGCATTCAGCCAGCGGCGCGACCAACGCCATGCGCACGCGCCCAGCACCTGGGTTATGACCATTAACGCTACGTGACAGGTATGAGCCGGGCACAACAGTTACGTGCTCTTGGGCATACAGGTCGCGGCTGAACTGCTCGTCATCAACTGGGGTTTTCGCCCATAGGTAGAAGCCGCCGTCCGGGCGCTGCACATCGAGTACGCCATCGAGAATCGCCAGCACTGCATCAAACTTCTCGCGGTACAGGTCACGGTTGGCGAGTACGTGGTCTTCATCGGTCCATGCCGCAATGCTTGCCAGCTGCGTTTGCACCGGCATCGCACAGCCATGGTAGGTACGGTACAGCAGGAAAGATTTCAGTATGTCGGCATCGCCAGCCACAAACCCAGAGCGCAATCCCGGCAGGTTAGAGCGTTTCGACAGGCTGTGAAATACCATGCAGCGTTTAAAATCGTTGCGACCCAATTCAGCGCAAGCAGTAAGCAGCCCGGCTGGTGGGTTGGCTTCATCGAAGTAGAGTTCGCTGTAGCACTCGTCTGAGGCAATCACGAAGTCAAACTTGTCAGCCAGCGTGATCAGTTGTTTAAGGGTGTCCAGTGGAATCAACGCGCCAGTCGGGTTGCCGGGTGAGCACAGAAACAGAATCTGACAGCGTTGCCAGACGTCATCACTGACGGCAGCAAAATCAGGATTGAAACCATGCTGCTCTAGGCAAGGCAGGTAGTGCGGCTCTGCGCCAGCGAGCAGTGCCGCGCCTTCATAGATTTGATAAAACGGATTCGGACTGATCACATAGCCAGGCTGTTCGCCGGTTTGCGCACGTTTGACCACCGTTTGGGTGAAGGCAAACAACGCCTCACGCGTACCGTTCACCGGCAACACGTTGCGGGCAGGGTCGAGCGCACCGACTGGCAGGTTAAAGCGCTTGCTGGCCCAATTGGCGATGGCCTCGCGCAGTGCGGCAATGCCCAAGGTGGTCGGATAGACAGCCAGTTGCTCAAGGTTATCGCTCAGCGCTTTGGCGACGAAATCAGGCGAGCGATGCTTGGGTTCGCCAATGGACAGGGCGATAGCCTTTTTCTCTGCGTTCGGCGTCACGCTGCCAAGCAAGGCGCGGAGTTTCTCGAACGGGTAGGGCTGCAACTGGTTTAACGCGTCATTCATGGTTTATTCCTGGCAACGTCTTAGCCGCTGGGCATATCAGCCTGGCGGCGGCTGTCGGGTTCAAATGGTAATTTTGCTCGGCTCACTGCCCACGGTACTGGCGTCGCTTAGCTGCGAGACAATGGTTTCCTGTAAGCGCATACAAAGCTCTGGATCTGAAAGTTGCTGGTTGTTGGCGTCGGTCACGAAGAATACGTCTTCTACGCGCTCGCCCAACGTCGCGATTTTCGCGTTCTGGATAGACAAGTCGAAATCAAGAAAGATACGTCCAATTCGGGCCAGCAGTCCGGGGCGATCAGGCGCGGTCAGCTCAATTACTGTAAACGGGCGCTGGGCGTCATTGTGAATGGTCACCCGTGGTGCGAAGTCAAAGTGCTTGAGCTGGCGCGGTACGCGACGTTGAATGATATTCGGGTAGTCATCCGGGTTGATCAACGCATCAATCAGGCCTTGGCGAATTTGCGTGATACGCGCCGGGTTATCGCCAATTGAGCTGCCGTCACCTTCGAGCACAATGTAGGTGTCGAGGGTGAACTGGCTGGTCGAAGTGAGGATTCGGGCGTCATGAATGTTCAGGTTTAACTGAGCCATTGCCGCCACCGTCACGGCGAAGAAATCATGTTGGTCCTGTGCATAAATGAACAGTTGGGTGCCGCCCTCGAAGTCGCGCTGAGTGGTTTCCTTGATCAATACCAGCGGATTGCCATCGTTCGGATGCTGGATGATCGCCTCGGTATGCCAGGCCACATCGCTGGCCGTATGGCGCAGGAAGTAATCATCACCGAGGTGCGACCAGAGTTGCTCGGCCTCGTCAGGATCAGTACCGCTGCGGACCAAGGTATCCAGCGCCGCTGTCTGCGTGAGCCGTATCTGCTCTTCACGTTCAAGGCGGTTTTCCAGGCCACGATTCAGTGCGCGTTTGGTTTCGGTGTAGAGCTGGCGCAGCAGGCTGGCACGCCATGAATTCCACAGCGTCGGATTAGTCGCGTTGATATCGGCAACGGTTAGCACATAAAGGTAATCAAGGTGCGTTTGATCGCCAACGAGCATGGCAAAGTCATGGATGATTTGCGGGTCAGACAGGTCTTTGCGTTGTGCGGTGGTCGACATGGTCAGATGATGTTGCACCAGCCAGACAATCAACTTGGTATCCCAGTCGGGCAGCTGATGGCGCACGCAAAACGCCTCAGCGTCCACCGCGCCGAGCTCCGAGTGATCACCACCACGGCCCTTGCCAATGTCGTGATACAGGCCGGCCAGGTAAATCAGCTCTGGCTTGGGCAGTTTATCCATGAGCTTGCTGGCCAGTGGAAACTTCTCGGCCATCTCGACCCATTTGAATTTGCGCAGGTGCTTAATCAAATTCAGGGTGTGTGCATCGACCGTGAAGATATGAAACAGGTCGTGCTGCATCTGCCCGACGATATGGCCAAACTCAGGTAAATAGCGCCCCAGAATGCCGTAGCGGTTCATCCGGCGTAGGTTGCGGTGGATGCCCGAGGGGCTTTTGAATAGCTCGATAAACAGGCTGGTATTGCGAATGTCATTGCGAAACTCATCGTCGATCAAGTGCCGGTGATCGCGCAGCAAACGAATACTGTCAGCACAGACGCCCTTTATATGTGGGTGTTGAGCCATAAGCACGAACACTTCGAGAATCGCGAACGGGGTGCGCTTGAAGACATTCGGATGGGTCACCTCGATGTAGCCATCGCGTAGCTGGAAGCGGCTATTCAGGCCGGTGGCGGTGCCGCGTTCACCTGCACGCAATATCTGTTCTTCGAAGTGCTGTTTGATCAGGTCGCTGAGTTCAGCAATGCCCATCACCACGCGGTAGTACTTCTGCATGAAGTGCTCGATGCCACGCTTGCTCTCGTTAGTCTCGAAGCCCAGCAATTCGGCGATCTGCGCTTGATGATCGAACAGCAAGCGGTCTTCGGCGCGGCCTGCGAGCATATGCAGGGCATAGCGCACCTTCCACAAAAAATCCTGGCTGGCGGCGAGCATGGTGTACTCGGTTTTCAGCAGGAAGTCCTGTTCAATCATCGATTGCAGGTTAAGCGTGCCGAAATGTCGGCGCGCGACCCAGAGAATGGTCTGGATATCACGCAGACCACCCGGTGAGCCTTTGACGTTGGGCTCGAGGTTGTATTCGGTGTCGTTATATTTGGCGTGACGGGCGCGCTGTTCTTTGCGTTTGGCCAGAAAGAATTCCTGGCTTGGCCACATTTGTTCGGTACTGGTCACCGCCTGCATGCGCTGACGAAGACGCTCTGGGCCAGCGATGGTTCGGCTTTCCATCAAGTTTGTGATGACGGTCAGGTCGGCCCGGGCCTCTTCGGCACATTCATTGACCGAGCGTACGCTTTGGCCTACTTCCAGGCCAATATCCCAAAGCAGTAGAAGAAATTGCTCAATCGGTTCGCGAAAGGTTTCGTGATCGGCATTGTCGAGCAATATCAGCAGGTCGATATCGGAAAATGGATGCAGCTCGCCACGGCCGTAGCCGCCAACGGCGAGCAAGGCGATGTCAGCATCTTCCGACCAGTCGAGGCGCAGCCAGGCTTCACGCAGGATTTGGTCAACAAACCAAGCACGATCCTCAATCAAACGGCGAACTTCACGGCCTTCGTAAAAGCGGGCATTAAGTACGTCATTGGCGCGCTTAATGGCTTTTTTGAAGGCAGCGATCGGGCTGGACTTTAAGGCCAGTTCCGCTTGGAACTGCCCGCGGTCGAACAGCTGAGGATCTACCTGAGGCATGCAACGGCCTTCCTTATGTAGCGCGACAAGAGACTCAATCAGAATTGATTGCCGGTGGAGCAGTCTGCGCGTATCAAGCTGATACGCGTGGAATTGTATCGTCGCTGCGCAGGGTGAAGATTTCGTAGCCGTTGGCAGTCACCAGAATTGTGTGCTCCCACTGTGCGGAAAGCTTGCGATCCTTGGTGATGGCAGTCCAGCCATCGCCGAGCAGCCGAGTTTCGGCGCGGCCTTGGTTAATCATGGGCTCAATGGTGAAAGTCATGCCTTCCTTGAGCTCCATGCCAGTACCGGCGCGGCCATAATGCAGCACCTGTGGCTCTTCGTGAAATACAGCACCAATGCCGTGGCCGCAGTATTCGCGAACCACAGAAAAACCGTTTTTCTCGGCGTGCTTCTGAATCACTTCACCTATATCGCCCAGGCGGGCACCGGGCTTGACCAGTTCGATGCCTTTATACATGCACTCTTGGGTGATTTTGGCCAAGCGTTCAGCCCACTCTGGCACTTTGCCAACCATGAACATCTTGCTGGTGTCACCGTGGTAACCGTCTTTGATCACGGTGACGTCGATGTTCAGTACGTCGCCTTCTTTCAGCGGCTTCTCGTTAGGAATGCCGTGGCAGACTACGTGGTTGATAGAGGTGCAGATCGACTTTGGAAAACCCTTGTAGTTAAGCGGGGCAGGGATAGCCTGCTGCACGTTAACAATATAGTCGTGGCAGATGCGGTCGAGTTCCTCGGTGGTCACACCGGGTTTGACATGTTCGCCGATCATTTCCAGCACGTCAGCGGCCAAGCGGCCAGCGATGCGCATTTTTTCGATTTCCTCGGGCGACTTGATGGTGACGGTCATATAGGGTCTCGGGCATGCAGAAAAGTGGCATATGGTAACAGCTTAGAGGTGCATTCTATAAGGGCAAAGGTAACTGCTCTGAAGTTTTGCTGTAATCGATGTGTAGCTTGTAGGTAGTTATTGTGGTATAAAACGCGCCGCTTTCATGGGCAGACTGTCCAAAAGCCTAAACCCACACACGTATCGACACGATTTCCTGGGTGCCGTTTGTTCTGCAAATGGTTGGAGATTGGGATGCGTGGAGGCCTAACCCGACTTATTAAGGAACGACCATGTCCCAAGTCAATATGCGCGATATGCTGAAGGCCGGTGTGCACTTCGGCCACCAGACCCGTTACTGGAACCCGAAAATGGGTAAGTACATCTTCGGTTCGCGTAACAAGATTCACATCATCAACCTTGAAAAAACCTTGCCAATGTTCAACGACGCACTGTCGTTCGTTGAGAAGCTGGCTTCCGGTAAAAACAAGATTCTGTTCGTTGGCACCAAGCGCTCTGCTGGCAAGATCGTTCGTGAAGAAGCAGCTCGCTGCAACTCTCCGTTCGTCGATCACCGCTGGTTGGGCGGCATGCTGACTAACTACAAAACCATCCGTGCTTCGATCAAGCGTCTGCGTGATCTTGAAGTTCAGGCGCAAGACGGCACTTTCACCAAGCTGACCAAGAAAGAAGCCCTGATGCGCACTCGTGATCTGGAAAAACTGGATCGCAGCCTGGGTGGTATCAAGGACATGGGCGGTCTGCCAGACGCTCTGTTCGTTATCGACGTTGATCACGAGCGCATTGCTATCACCGAAGCCAACAAGCTGGGCATCCCAGTAATTGGCGTTGTTGATACCAACAGCAGCCCGGAAGGTGTTGATTACATCATCCCAGGTAACGACGACGCCATCCGTGCCATCCAGTTGTACATGGGTGCTATGGCTGACGCAGTTGTACGTGGTCGTAGCAACGCTAACGGTGGCACCGACGAATTCGTCGCTGAAGCCCCGGCTGCTGAAGCCGCTCAAGGCTAAGCAGTAAGCGTTACTCGCTGCGCAAAAAGGGGGCTTAGCCCCCTTTTTGTCACTTATAGAATTCATCGCCCGCCTGGCGGGTGAGATGGTTGAAGACCTACCTAAGAGGATTTCGAACATGGCAGAGATTACTGCAGCCCTAGTTAAAGAACTGCGTGAGCGTACTGGTCAAGGCATGATGGACTGTAAAAAAGCCCTGACTGCAGCTGGTGGCGACATCGAAAAAGCAATCGACGATATGCGTGCTGCTGGTGCCATCAAGGCTGCCAAGAAAGCCGGTAACATCGCTGCTGAAGGTGCTATCGCAATCAAATTGGCTGGCGATAACAAGCGCGCGCTGATCATCGAAGTCAACTCCCAGACTGACTTCCTGGCTCTGCAAGACGATTTCAAAAACTTCGTCAGCAGCAGCATCGACAAAGCCTTCGCTGAGAACATGACTGACGCAGCTCCGCTGGTTGCGGCCATGGAATCTGATCGTGAAGCCTTGGTTGCTAAAGTTGGTGAGAACGTAAACATTCGTCGCCTGTCGAGTGTTGAGGCTGACGTTGTTGGTTCTTACCTGCACGGCCACCGTATCGGTGTTCTGGTTGCTCTGAAAGGCGGCGATGTTGAGCTGGCTAAAGAAGTTGCCATGCACGTAGCGGCGAGCAACCCTCAGTTCCTGAGCTCGGCTGAAGTCTCTGAAGAAGCAGTTGCCAAGGAAAAAGAAATCTTCCTGGCGCTGAACGAAGAGAAGATCAAAGGCAAGCCTGCTGAAATCGTTGAGAAGATGGTTGCTGGTCGTATCAGCAAGTTCTTGGCTGAAGCGAGCCTGGTTGAGCAAGCTTTCGTTAAAGACGACAGCATCAAGGTTGGCGATCTGGTGAAGAAAGCTGGCGCTGAAATCGTTTCGTTCACTCGTTACGAAGTGGGTGAAGGTATCGATAAAGGCGAAACTGACTTCGCTGCTGAAGTTGCTGCACAGCTGGCTTCCAGCAAGCAGTAAGACGGTCTAAAAACTGTCGTCCCAAAGAGGCTGCCCGCTTATGCGTGCGGCCTTTTTGTCAAACTAGGGTAGCAAATTAGGATGCCCCTGAAAGCAAGGGCCCAAGCGGTACAGGTTAAAAGCTGCTTACGCTGCGGGTCAGCTCTTGTAAACTGCAAGGCTGATGCGCCTTTCGACCTGGCTATTTGGTGTTCAAGACGTTTTCAAAGGTTTGCCTTGGCCGGTTGCGAAAAATATTTTCCGGCTTTTGTGATTTAAAAGCCCCGACTGTTGCCGAAGTACTCGATAATTGCGGGCTGTATTATCCGCATAGAATTTTAACGCCGCAGGAGAGAATTGTATGGCTCAGCAGGTGAGTGGTCGTCAACCGCGTTATAAGCGCATTCTGCTCAAACTAAGCGGCGAAGCCCTGATGGGGTCGGAAGAGTTTGGTATCGATCCCAAGGTGCTTGATCGCATGGCCCTGGAAGTGGGGCAATTGGTAGGCATCGGTTTGCAAGTTGGTCTGGTGATCGGTGGCGGTAACCTGTTTCGCGGTGCGGCATTGAGCGCAGCCGGAATGGACCGAGTGACTGGCGATCACATGGGCATGCTCGCCACCGTGATGAACGCCTTGGCCATGCGCGACGCGCTGGAGCGTTCGAATATCCCGGCAATCGTGATGTCTGCGATTTCCATGGTCGGTGTGACTGATCACTATGACCGTCGTAAGGCCATGCGCCATCTGAAGACTGGTGAAGTGGTGATTTTCGCTGCCGGCACCGGTAACCCTTTCTTTACCACTGACTCTGCTGCGTGCCTGCGCGCAATCGAGATCGATGCGGACGTGGTATTGAAGGCGACTAAAGTCGATGGCGTATACACTGCGGATCCATTTAAAGATCCGCACGCAGAGAAATTTGAGCGCCTTACCTATGATGAGGTGCTGGATCGCAAACTTGGGGTGATGGATCTGACTGCCATCTGCCTGTGCCGCGACCATAATATGCCGCTGCGAGTCTTCAATATGAATAAGCCAGGCGCCCTGTTGAACGTTGTTGTCGGTGGCGCTGAAGGTACCCTGATCGAGGAAGGTGAAGAATGATTAACGAGATTAAGAAAGATACCCAGTCACGCATGGCCAAGAGCCTAGAGTCGCTGAATGTCGCTTTTGCCAAAATTCGTACTGGCCGTGCACACCCAAGCATCCTCGACAGTGTAATGGTGTCCTACTACGGTACCGATACGCCGTTGCGCCAAGTCGCCAACGTGGTCACTGAAGATTCGCGCACCTTGGCGCTGTCTGTATTTGACAAGGGCATGATTCAGGCTGTTGAAAAAGCCATCATGACCTCTGATCTCGGCCTCAATCCAGCGACGGCCGGTACCACCATTCGGGTGCCAATGCCTGCGCTGACCGAAGAAACGCGCAAGGGCTACACCAAGCAGGCGCGTGCCGAAGCTGAAAACGCCCGTGTTGCGGTGCGCAACATCCGTCGTGATGCCTTGGCGCAACTTAAAGACTTGGAAAAAGAAAAAGAAATCAGCGAGGACGACGAGCGTCGCGCCGCTGATGAAATCCAGAAGCTAACCGACAAGTATGTTGCTGAAGTCGATAAGGCACTGGAAAACAAGGAAGCGGATCTGATGGCCGTCTGACGGTCAGGAATCGTTATGGATAAAGCCAAAGACGGTGGCCCGGCAGCTATAGTGCCGCGCCACGTGGCCGTGATTATGGATGGTAACAACCGCTGGGCGAAAAAACGCCTGTTGCCGGGTGTTGCGGGCCATAAAGCCGGCGTTGATGCGGTGCGTGCGGTAATTGAGGTGTGCGCGGAAGCTGGGGTCGAGGTACTGACCCTGTTTGCGTTTTCCAGTGAGAACTGGCAGCGCCCGGCTGATGAAGTCGGCGCGCTGATGGAGTTGTTCATGAGTGCTTTGCGTCGTGAAACGCGCAAGCTCAATGAGAATGACATCAGCTTGCGGATTATTGGGGACCGTTCGCGCTTTCATCCCGAGCTGCAAACTGCAATGCGCGAGGCTGAGGCGCAAACAGCCGGTGAGAAGCGCTTTATCCTGCAGGTTGCTGCCAACTATGGTGGTCAGTGGGATATTGCCCAGGCGGCGCAGCGTCTTGCCCGTGAAGTGCAGGGTGGGCATCTGCAGCCCGGCGATATTACCCCGCAACTGTTGCAAAGCTGCCTGGCAACTGGTGACTTGCCGTTACCTGACCTGTGCATTCGTACCGGTGGTGAGCACCGCATCAGCAATTTCCTGCTGTGGCAACTAGCCTACAGTGAACTGTATTTCACCGACCTGTTCTGGCCTGACTTCAAGCACGACGCGATGCGTCATGCGCTTGCTGACTACGCCACCAGACAGCGGCGCTTTGGTAAGACTAGCGCGCAGGTAGAGTCTGAGGCGCACAATGCTTAAACAACGTGTAATCACTGCGCTGGTGTTGTTGCCTATCGCGCTGGCCGGCTTCTTTTTGCTTGATGGCGCTGCGTTTGCACTGTTTATTGGCGCAGTGGTCAGTCTCGGTGGCTGGGAGTGGGCGCGTCTAGCCGGTTTTGAGTCGCAGCCATTGCGCATTGCTTATGCTGCGCTGGTTGCTGTGTTGTGTTGGGTACTCTATCTCCTGCCGATTCTGGCTACGCCGGTGCTCTTGCTGGGAATTATCTGGTGGGGCGTCGCGACTTGGCTGGTTCTGGGGTACCCGCAGAGCAGCCAGTTCTGGGCGGGTGCGCCACGCAAGTTAATCATCGGTTTATTGATTTTGCTGCCGGCTTGGCAGGGGTTAGTGCTGTTCAAGCAGTGGCCGCTGGCTAACTGGTTGATCATCACCGTAATGGTGCTGGTGTGGGCTGCTGATATTGGCGCTTACTTTTCCGGCAAGACTTTTGGTAAGCGCAAGCTGGCGCCGCAAGTCAGTCCTGGTAAAAGCTGGGAGGGGGCGATCGGTGGTTTGTGTACTTGCCTGCTGATTACCTTGGTTGTCGGTGTGGTACGTGGCTGGAGCGCTGGCGAAATGATCTGGGCGCTGCTTGGTGCTGCAATAGTGGTGATGATCTCAGTGGTTGGTGATCTCACCGAGAGCATGTTCAAGCGTCAGGCTGGGGTTAAGGACAGCAGTAGCTTACTGCCGGGTCATGGCGGCGTGCTGGATCGTATCGATAGCCTTACCGCGGCCATTCCTGTGTTTGCGGTGCTGTTGCTATTGTTTGGTTGGGGCAGCCTGTGAGCCTTCAGCAAATCACTGTATTGGGGGCCACCGGCTCCATTGGGTTAAGCACCCTTGATGTAATTGCCCGACATCCGGACCGTTACCAGGTCTTTGCCTTGAGCGGTCATAGCCGTCTGGTTGAGCTTGAGGCTCTGTGTTTGCGGCACAAGCCTGTGTTCGCGGTTGTGGCGGATGCACCGAGCGCCGAGCAGTTGCAGGCAGCATTGGCTGCTGCAGGTTTAAAAACCCAGGTTTTGTTCGGCGAAGCCGCCTTGTGTGAAGTGGCTGCGCATCGTGACGTGGATACCGTCACTGCTGCGATTGTGGGGGCCGCAGGTCTGCGCCCGACACTTGCCGCAGTTGAAGCTGGCAAGAAGGTGTTGCTGGCCAATAAAGAAGCGCTGGTGATGTCTGGTGATCTGTTTATGCAGGCAGTGCGCAAAAGCGGCGCTGTGCTGTTGCCGATCGACAGTGAGCACAACGCAATTTTCCAGTGTCTGCCCGGTAACTATGCGCAGGGGCTGGCGCGGGTAGGGGTGCGGCGTATTTTGCTGACCGCATCGGGTGGCCCGTTCCGGCAGACACCGCTGGAGCAATTGGCTGCGGTTACGCCAGAGCAAGCATGCGCGCATCCAAATTGGTCGATGGGGCGAAAAATCTCTGTCGACTCAGCCAGTATGATGAACAAAGGCCTTGAGTTGATTGAGGCATGCTGGCTGTTTGATGCAAGGCCTGCGCAGATCGAAGTTGTGATTCATCCACAGAGCGTTATTCATTCGTTGGTTGACTATGTCGATGGCTCGGTATTGGCGCAATTGGGTAACCCAGATATGCGCACGCCGATAAGCCATGCGTTGGCATGGCCTGAACGAATTGACTCGGGTGTTGCGGCGCTGGATCTGTTTGCTGTGGCGCGTTTGGATTTTGAAGCGCCAGACGAGCAGCGCTTCCCATGCTTGCGCTTGGCGCGTGAGGCTGCAGAGCACGGCGGTACAGCGCCGGCGATGCTCAATGCCGCCAATGAAGTTGCGGTTGCAGCGTTTTTACGGCGTCAGATCAGTTTTCCGCAAATCGCGAGTATCATTGACCGGGTACTGAACAGCGAAGCATCGACTGCTGTCACATGCCTGGAAAATGTCTTTGCTGCGGATAACCGCGCACGGGCTCTGGCAGAGCAATGCGTTAATCAACGCGGAGAAGTGGGATGAGTGCGTTGTATATGATCGTTGGTACCTTGATTGCCTTAGGGGTGCTGGTGACTTTCCATGAATTTGGTCACTTCTGGGTGGCGCGACGCTGTGGTGTCAAGGTTCTACGTTTTTCGGTCGGCTTTGGCACCCCGTTATTGCGCTGGCATGACCGTCAGGGTACTGAGTTCGTGCTGGCTGCGATTCCGCTAGGCGGTTACGTCAAAATGCTCGATGAGCGCGAAGGTGACGTGCCTGCCGAGCAGGCCCATCTGTCGTTCAATCGAAAATCGGTTGGTCAGCGTATTGCTATCGTTTCTGCCGGACCGATTGCGAATTTTCTGTTGGCAATTGCGTTTTTCTGGTGTGTAGCGCTGCTGGGCAGCCAGCAAGTGCGCCCGGTTATTGGTGCGGTGGCTGAGTCGAGTTTGGCGGCGGATGCCGGTTTAGAGCCCGGTCAGGAAATTGTTGCGATAAATGGCGAGCCGACTAATGGTTGGTCAGCGGTCAATTTACAGCTCGTTCGTCGGCTGGGTGAGAGCGGAGTCCTTGATGTCACCGTCAAGAATCCAGGCTCTACGGCTGAGAGCGCAGAGCAGATCAAACTCGATAATTGGCTTCAGGGCGTTGATGAGCCTGATCCGATTGCGGCGCTGGGGATTCGCCCGTGGCGCCCGGAAATAAAGCCCGTACTGGCTGAAATCGACCCTGCAGGACCTGCAGGTGCTGCAGGTTTACAGGCGGGTGATGAGCTGGTTACGCTTGATGGCGAGCCGCTGAAAGATTGGCAGCAACTGGTTGATCAGGTGCGTGCCCTGCCTGGCCAGTCGGTAATATTGCAGATTATCCGTGCAGGCCAACCACAAGATGTGGCTGTAACGCTTGCGGCGCGAGGCGAGAAAGGCGCTCAGACCGGTTACCTCGGTGCAGGAGTCAAACCTGTCGACTGGCCACCGGAAATGCTTCGCGAAGTCAGCTATGGCCCTCTGGAGGCCGTTGCAGAGAGTATTAAGCGCACCTGGACCATGAGTGTGCTGACTCTCGACTCGCTAAAGAAAATGCTGTTTGGCGAGCTCTCGGTAAAAAACTTGAGCGGGCCGATAACCATTGCTAAAGTGGCGGGCGCTTCAGCTGAGTCGGGCATAGGGGATTTTTTAAATTTCCTCGCTTATCTCAGTATTAGCCTAGGGGTTCTTAATCTTTTGCCTATCCCTGTGCTAGACGGGGGACACCTGCTTTTTTACCTCGTCGAGTGGGTGCGTGGTCGACCGTTGTCTGAACGGGTACAAGGTTGGGGGATGCAGATTGGCATCAGTTTAGTAGTCGGGGTGATGTTGCTTGCCCTGGTTAATGATCTGGGTCGTCTGTAACTGCTTTTGAATTACAAATCTGTCGCCTTTAGCGGCAGGTTTTTATCGCCAGTTGGAATAAGAAAGGACTTCATGAAACGTCTGCTGCTACCTGTGGTTCTCGCCGCATTGATGATCGCCGAAGTTCACGCCGAGTCCTTCACCATCTCCGATATTCGAGTCAACGGCCTCCAACGTGTGTCCGCTGGCAGCGTATTCGGTGCCTTGCCGTTAAATGTCGGTGGTGAAGCCGATGATCGCTCTTTAGTTGAAGCGACGCGTGATCTGTTTAAAACCGGTTTCTTCCAGGATATCCAGCTTGGCCGTGACGGCAATGTGCTGGTTATTACCGTGGTTGAGCGCCCCTCGATTTCCAGTATCGAAATCGAAGGTAACAAGGCGATCACCACCGAAGACCTCCTCAAAGGACTTAATCAGTCGGGCCTTGAAGAAGGTGAGATTTTCCAGCGTGCAACTCTCGAAGGTGTGCGTAATGAACTGCAACGCCAATATGTTTCCCAAGGTCGTTACTCGGCTGAGATTGAAACTGAGGTGATTCCGCAGCCGCGCAACCGGGTTGCGTTGAAGGTCAATATCAACGAAGGCGAAGTTGCCTCTATTCAGCACATCAACGTCGTGGGTAACAGCGTCTTCCCTGATGAAGACTTGCAGAGCCTGTTTGAGTTGAAGACTACCAACTGGCTGTCGTTCTTTAAAAACGATGACAAGTATGCCCGTGAGAAACTCTCCGGTGACTTGGAACGCTTGCGTTCTTACTACCTTGATCGCGGCTATATCAACATGGATATCGCTTCGACACAGGTATCGATTACCCCTGACAAGAAACACGTCTATATCACCGTCAACATTGATGAGGGTGAGAAGTACAAGATTCGTGACGTGCGCCTGAGCGGTGATCTGAAAGTACCGGAAGAGGAAGTCCGCAAACTGTTATTGGTCAAAGAAGGCCAGGTTTTCTCACGTAAAGTGATGACCACAACTTCTGAATTGATCACCCGCCGCCTAGGTAACGAGGGTTACACCTTCGCTAACGTGAACGGTGTACCTGAGCCGCATGATGACGATCACACTGTCTCGGTAATGTTCGTTGTTGATCCGGGCAAGCGCGCGTACGTTAACCGCATCAACTTCCGTGGCAATACCAAAACCGAAGACGAAGTGCTACGCCGTGAAATGCGTCAGATGGAAGGTGGCTGGGCTTCAACCTACCTGATCGATCAGTCGAAAACCCGACTTGAGCGTCTTGGTTTCTTCAAAGAAGTTAACGTTGAGACTCCAGCGGTACCGGGTACAGATGACCAGATCGACGTTAACTACAGTGTGGAAGAGCAAGCCTCCGGTTCGATTACCGCCAGCGTCGGTTTCGCTCAGAACGCCGGTCTGATCCTCGGCGGCTCGATCACCCAGAACAACTTCCTCGGCTCGGGTAACAAGGTCAGCCTTGGCCTGACTCGCAGTGAATACCAGAGCCGCTATAACTTCGGCTTCGTTAACCCCTACTGGACACCAGACGGCGTCAGCCTGGGTTACAACCTGTTCTTCCGTGAAACTGACTATGACGAGCTCGACACTGACGTCGCAAGCTACTCGGTAGACAGCTACGGTGCGGGCATGAGCATCGGCTATCCAATCAGCGAAACCTCGCGTCTGACCTATGGCCTGACAGTTCAGCAGGATGATATCGACACCGGTATCTATACCGTTGATGAAATCTACGACTTCCTTGAAGAGGAAGGCGACAGCTACCTAAACTTCAAGGCCTCGATTGGTTGGTCTGAGTCGACGCTCAACCGTGGCGTACTGGCTAACCGGGGACACTCGCAAAGCTTGGTGCTCGAAACCACCATTCCAGGTAGCGACCTTTCGTTCTACAAGCTGGATTACCGTGGCCAGATTTTCACCCCGCTGACCGATAACTACACCATGCGTTTCCACACGCAATTGGGTTATGGCGATAGCTATGGTTCGACCTCTGAGCTACCGTTCTATGAGCACTATTATGCTGGTGGCTTTAACTCGGTTCGAGGCTTTGAAGACAGTAGTCTGGGCCCGCGCAGTACGCCGAGTGTTGTGCGTAACGACCAGGGTGAAATCGTTTACGGCGTACAGGATGCCAATGGTCGCTACACTGACCCGGATCAAGATCCGCTGCCATTCGGTGGTAACGTATTGGTTCAGGGTGGTGCTGAGTTGTTGTTCCCATTGCCGTTCGTGAAGGATCAGCGTTCGCTGCGTACTTCGCTGTTCTGGGATGTGGGTAATGTCTTCGACACCAACTGCTCCTCTGCACAGAAAGCAGAGAGTGACAGTTGTGAAATATCACTGGGCAATATGGCCAGCTCTGTCGGTGTTGGTTTGACCTGGATCACCGCGCTGGGCCCGCTGAGCTTCAGCTTGGCAATGCCAGTCAAGGAGCCGGATGATGCTGATACACAAGTGTTCCAGTTCTCCCTTGGCCAGACGTTTTAATCGGTTGATGACCGATCAACAAAAATGGATTTTTGCAGGAGTGTACCGTGCGTAAATTTACTCAAGTTGTACTGTTAAGCGTTGCTATGTTGTCGGTGGCGACACCGGCCATGGCTGAGATGAAAATTGCTGTACTGAACTATCAAATGGCTTTGCTCGAGTCTGATGCAGCCAAGCGTTACGCGGTTGATGCCGAGAAGAAATTCGGTCCGCAACTGAGCAAGCTGAAGAAGCTGGAAAGCGATGCCAAGACTATTCAGGATCGCTTGGTAAAAGGCGGTACGAAATTGCAGACCGCTGATCGCGAGCGTCTTGAGCTTGATTTCAAGCAGAAAGCCCGTGACTTCCAATTCCAGTCTAAAGAACTCAATGAGCAAAAGGCTGTTGCTGACCGCGATATGCTGAAAAAGCTCAAGCCCAACCTTGATAAAGCGGTTGAAGAAGTTATCAAGAAAGGCAGTTTCGACTTGGTTCTCGAGCGTGGTGCAGTTATTGATGTCAAGCCTCAGTATGACATCACTCGCCAAGTTATCGAGCGCATGAACCAGCTGCGTTAATTATGAATTCACCGGTTTATACGTTGGGCCAACTGGCCCAGCGTCTCGACGCTACGCTGCGCGGTCCTGCTGATAAAGTCATCACCGGTTTGGCGACTTTGCAGGATGCCAATGCGCAGCAGCTGAGCTTTCTAGCCAATCCGCAATACCGCAAGCACTTGGCAAGCTGCCAAGCCGCTGCGGTTTTGTTGACTGTGGCTGATGCGGAAAGCTACAGCGGTGATGCCTTGATAGTGGCGAACCCGTACTTGGCTTATGCCGAACTGTCCCATGCCTTCGATCGCAAGCCGGTTGCAGCAGCAGGGGTTCATCCGAGTGCGTTGGTTGCTGCGGATGCTCAGGTAGATGCGACCGCTAGCATTGGCCCATTTGCGGTGATTGAGAGCGGTGCCTGTATTGCTGCTGGCGTGACTGTTGGTGCGCATTGTGTTGTTGGTGCGCGCTCGGTAATCGGCGAAGGTGGCTGGTTGGCACCGCGCGTAACGATTTATCACGATGTGCGTATCGGCAAAGCTGTGGTGATTCAGTCGGGTGCTGTTCTGGGTGGCGAAGGCTTTGGTTTCGCCAACGAGAAGGGCGTCTGGCAGAAAATTGCCCAGATTGGCGGCGTGATAATCGGTGATAATGTTGAGATCGGTGCTAATACCACTATCGACCGTGGCGCTTTGGCGGACACGCTGATAGGCAATGGTGTCAAGCTGGACAACCAGATCATGATCGCGCACAACGTTCAGGTCGGTGATAACACCGCCATGGCTGGCTGCGTCGGTATTTCTGGTAGCACCAAAATTGGCAAGAACTGCATGATTGCAGGCGGTGTGGGCATGGTTGGCCACATCGAAGTGTGTGATGGGGTATTTGTGACGGGTATGACCATGGTCACTCGTTCAATTACTGAGCCAGGCTCTTATTCGTCTGGTACAGCGATGCAACCCGCAGGTGAGTGGCGTAAAAGTGCAGCACGCATTCGTCAACTTGACGACATGGCGCGCCGCCTGCAACAGCTGGAAAAACAGCTGGCTGCGGTGACTTCTAGCGGGAACGCCTCATCTGATGCTTGAGCACGGCTGAAGTCGTGCTCTTCTCTTTTTACTACAGGCTTCTCTGGAAATGATGGACATCAACGAAATTCGCGAGTATTTGCCGCATCGCTACCCGTTTCTGCTGGTAGACCGCGTCGACAATCTAGACGTAGAAGGCAAGACTATTCGTGCCTATAAGAATGTCAGCATCAATGAGCCATTCTTCAATGGTCATTTTCCTGAGCATCCTATTATGCCCGGCGTACTGATCATCGAAGCGATGGCTCAGGCGGCTGGCATTCTTGGTTTCAAGATGATGGATCTGAAACCGAGCGACGGTACGCTGTACTACTTTGTAGGCTCGGATAAACTACGCTTTCGTCAGCCGGTTGTTCCGGGTGACCGTCTGATCTTGGAAGCTAAGTTTCTCAGCACCAAGCGCAGTATTTGGAAGTTTGAATGTAAAGCCAGTGTCGACGGCAAGGAAGTTTGTTCGGCTGAAGTGATCTGTGCGGAACGCAAATTATGAGTTTGATTGACCCTCGTGCCATTATCGATCCCGCTGCCAAGCTGGCTGACGACGTTACTGTCGGCCCGTGGGCGATTATCGGGCCCGATGTAGAGATTGGTGAGGGTACAGTGCTTGGGCCTAATGTGATTATCAAAGGGCCTACTCAAATTGGTAAGCACAATCGTGTCTATCAATTCGCGTCGTTGGGCGAAGATACGCCTGACCGCAAGTACAAGGGTGAGCCAACCCGCCTGGTCATTGGTGATCACAACATCATCCGCGAAGGTGTGACCATGCACCGCGGAACGATTCAGGATCGTGATGAAACCACAATTGGCGACCACAACCTGATCATGGCTTATGCCCACATTGGTCATGACAGTGTTGTCGGTAATCACTGCATCTTGGTCAACAACGTTGCATTGGCCGGGCATGTACACATTGGTGACTGGGCAATTCTGTCTGGCTACACACTGGTTCATCAGTTCTGCCACATCGGCGCGCATAGTTTTGCCGGTATGGGCACTGCGATTGGCAAGGATGTACCGGCTTATGTCACGGTTTCTGGCAACCCTGCCGAAGCTCGCAGCATGAACTTTGAAGGCCTGCGCCGTCGTGGCTTCTCGGCTGAGTCGATTCATGCGTTGCGCCGCGCCTACAAAACCGTTTACCGCCAAGGGCTGACCATTGAGGAAGCCTTGAAAGAGTTGGCGGAGCCTTCCATCGAATTTCCTGAGGTTGCGGTATTCCGTGACTCAATTCAGGCATCCCAGCGCGGCATTACTCGCTAAACATGGCTCGCATACGTGTAGCTCTGGTAGCGGGTGAGGCTTCCGGTGACATCCTTGGTGCCGGTTTAATCCAAGCCTTGAAGCAGCGTCATGCTGATGTCGAGGTCATCGGTATTGGCGGTCCTCTGATGGAAGCGGAAGGTTTGCAGTCAATCTTTCCGATGGAACGACTGTCGGTGATGGGCTTGGTCGAAGTGCTTGGGCGCCTGCCCGAGTTGCTCAAGCGTCGTCGTCATTTACTGCGCGACCTGATTGCGGCCAAACCAGACGTCTTTATTGGTATTGATGCGCCTGACTTTAATCTCGACTTGGAATTGAAGCTGCGCCGTGCCGGTATCAAAACCGTGCACTACGTCAGCCCGTCTGTGTGGGCGTGGCGGCAAAAACGTGTGCTGAAAATTCGCGAAGCTTGCGACTTGATGCTCACGTTGTTCCCGTTTGAGGCAAAATTCTACGACGAGTATCAAGTGCCGGTGCGCTTTGTCGGGCACCCGTTGGCCGACGCGATTCCATTACAGGCTGATCGCAAAGCTGCCCGTGAAACGCTCGACTTGCCACTTGATGGTCCTGTGGTTGCGTTAATGCCAGGCAGCCGCGGTGGTGAAGTTTCACGGTTGGGCAGTGTGTTTTTTGACGCCGCTGAGCGATTACGCAACTTGCGCCCAGGCATCCAATTCGTCGTGCCTTGCGCAAACCCGCAGCGCCGCGAACAAATTGAGCAAATGCTTGCCGGTCGCGACCTGCCGCTGAAGTTGCTCAATGGTCAATCGCACCTGGCTCTGGCGGCCTGTGATGCGGTATTGATTGCTTCGGGCACGGCGACGCTTGAGGCGTTGTTATACAAGCGTCCAATGATTGTTGCTTATCGCGTTGCACCGCTGACATTTAAAATCCTCAGTCGCATGGTCAAAAGCCCTTATATTTCGCTGCCTAATTTGCTGGCGGAGCGCTTGTTGGTTCCTGAATTGATTCAGGACGCTGCAACCCCGGAAGCATTGGCCCAGTTGCTTGCGCCGTTGGTAGACGATGGTCATGAGCAGACTCTGGGCTTTGATCAGATTCACCGGACATTACGTTGTGATGCTTCGGTTCAGGCTGCGGATGCGGTACTTGAATTGATTGAGCGCAGCTGATGCAACTAGGTCTGGACTTTGTCACCGTTGAAGAGTTGGTGGCCGGGGTCGATGAAGTTGGCCGCGGTCCGTTGTGCGGCGCCGTGGTGACTGCGGCGGTGATTCTTGACCCGGCGCGGCCGATTCTGGGCTTGAATGATTCGAAGAAGCTCACCGCAGTGCGTCGGGAAAAGCTCTTTGATGAGATTCGCGAGAAGGCTTTGTCATGGTGTATCGCTCGCGCAGAGGTCGAGGAAATCGATCAGCTGAATATCCTCCATGCAACCATGTTGGCGATGCAGCGCGCAGTCGAGGGCTTGAGTGTCACTCCAAAGCTGGCGCTTATCGACGGTAATCGTTGCCCGCAATTGCAGGTGCCAAGCGCTGCTGTGGTTAAGGGTGACAGCCAAGTTCCAGCCATCGCAGCTGCTTCAATTCTGGCTAAAGTCAGCCGTGACCGTGAGATGCAGGCGCTGGATCTGCAATATCCGGGCTATGGTATTGCTGGCCATAAAGGCTACCCAACAGCGGTGCATCTCGAAGCACTTCGGCGGTTGGGGCCGACACCGGTTCATCGCCGTTCCTTTGCGCCTGTTCGCGCGCTCTTACCTGAATGACCCATTTTTCGGCTGAAGTGTCGCCTCACTGACCGCATTGGTCGCACCTTCACATGCAGCCATTGGCCGCAATGTTAGAAAGTCCCCACCCTTTCGGAGGGGCTACACTGGCTTAGTGCCGCTTGGCTCTGCTTTCAGTTGAAACTCAATGTGCAGCTGTATATGCATGCGCAGTCTTGCTCGTCGTTATCGGTAGCGTCAGAGTTTAATTTTCCCGGGCCAGAATAAGGTCCAATGGATAGCCGCGCTGAGCGGTTGGGAGTGATCAATGCAAGATATCGCCACTCAGGTCGTCGATGTTCTCAACGACTTAATCTGGGGCAAAATCCTTATCTGGCTGTTGGTCGGTAGTGGTTTGTATTTTACGGTCAGGTTGGGCGCTATTCAGTTCCGCCAATTTGGCCATATCTTCTCCGTGCTCAAGGGCAGCCGGCAGAGCGATGACTCAGGTATTTCATCTTTTCAGGCGCTCTGCACTTCACTGGCAGCCCGCGTAGGAACCGGTAATATTGCCGGTGTCGCCGTAGCAATTACCTTGGGTGGGCCCGGCGCGATTTTCTGGATGTGGCTGATTGCCTTGATTGGTATGGCTACGGGCTTCGTCGAAGCAACTCTGGCGCAGCTATTCAAGGTCCGTGACGAGGCCGGCCAGTTTCGCGGTGGGCCAGCGTATTACATGGAGCGTGGCCTGAATGCGCGTTGGATGGGGATTTTGTTTTCGATATTCCTGATCATCGCTTTTGGTTTTGTTTTTAACTCAGTACAGGCCAACACCATCAGCAATGCGTTGACCGGTGCTTTTGCCCTTGATTGGGGGACTTTCAGCCTAGGTCAAAGCGTGATCCCGGTTGCGTCTGCCGTTATCGGTGCGGGGTTGGTGGTCATGGCCTCAATGATCATCTTTGGCGGACTGCGTTCGATTGCACGCTTCTCTGAGCTGGCTGTACCGGTTATGGCAGCGGCTTATTTGTTGATTGCGTTGCTGATTATCATCATCAATATCAGCGAAATTCCAGCGGTGTTGATGCTGATCTTCAAGAGCGCTTTTGGTTTGCATGAGGCGGCTGCTGGTGGTATCGGCGCGGCGATCATGAATGGCTTCAAGCGCGGTTTGTTCTCAAACGAAGCCGGTATGGGTTCTGCGCCCAATGCGGCGGCCTCTGCCACACCTTATCCGCCGCATCCGGTGTCGCAAGGTTATGTACAAATGGCGGGTGTATTTATCGACACCATTGTGATTTGTACTGCATCGGCAGCAATCATTCTGTTGGCGCAAGTGCCAACCGATGGCGCGACGGGTATCACTTTGGTTCAGGATGCTTTGAGCAGCGAGTTGGGCGGCTGGGCCAAGTATTTTTTGACTGTGGTTATTTTGTTCTTCGCCTTCACTTCTATCGTTGCAAACTACTTCTACGCGGAAAACTGCCTGGTATTCCTTGAGCACAACCATAAAGCAGGTTTGTTAGTCTTCCGGCTCGTCGTGTTGGGAATGGTGATGTTTGGCGCATTGGCATCATTGCCGTTTGTCTGGAATCTGGCCGATGTGTCGATGGGTTTGATGGCGATTACCAACTTGGTAGCGATCCTGTTGCTGTCTAACCTGGTGTTTAAGCTAGCCAAGGATTACAACGCTCAACGCAAAGCCGGACAGCTGCCGACGTTCGATGCGGCGCAGTATCCAGAGGTGCAAGAAAAGCTTGAAGCGGGCGTCTGGGATGATCGTAAACAGGCTTGATTGTTGAGTTTTTAACAGCCGTAGCAGATTAAGCTGTTCCGGCTGGTGAACTCAGGCTTATGTTTTACCCAAGGTTCGGTACAATCCGAACCTTGTCGTTTTTGTGTTTTGTAAGGGCTGTCATGACTGCTTCGTTCGTCCATTTACGTGTGCACACCGAATTTTCGCTGGTCGACGGTCTGGTCCGGGTCAAACCGCTGATCAAGGCAGTCGCTGGCGCAGGCATGCCAGCAGTAGCTGTGACTGACCAGAGCAATATGTGCTCGTTGGTAAAGTTCTACAAAGCCTCGATGGGTGGCGGTATCAAGCCTATTTGCGGGGCTGATATCTGGATGGCCAGCACTTGCGAAGACGGTCCGCTGACGCGCATGACTCTTCTGGCGATGAACCCCAAGGGCTATCGCAACCTCACTGAGCTGGTATCACGCGGCTGGAGTGAAGGGCAGAGCAATGATTTGGTGATCATCCAGCGCGACTGGGTGAAAGCGGCCAACGAAGGCTTGATCGCGCTCTCAGGCTCGAAAGAGGGTGAGGTCGGGCTGGCCTTGCTGGCGGGTGATCAAGTTCAGGCTGAGGTGCTGCTCAAAGAGTGGATGGAGGTCTTTCCTGAGCGCTTTTATCTGGAAGTGCAGCGCACCAATCGGATCAACGACGAAGAACATTTGCATGCCGCCGTGGCGCTGGCCGAACGTTTTGCCGCGCCTTTGGTTGCCACCAACGATGTGCGCTTCATCATGCAGGATGATTACGAAGCACACGAAACTCGGGTGTGCATTGGCGAGGGTCGTCCGCTGGATGACCCGCGTCGCGTGCGGATGTATTCCGATCAGCAATACCTGAAGTCGCCAGAAGAGATGGCAGAATTGTTCAGCGACTTGCCCGAGGCGCTGCAAAACACCATTGAAATTGCCAAGCGTTGCAATATTGATGTGCAACTAGGCACCTATTTCCTGCCGAACTTCCCGATTCCAGACGGCATGACCATGGATGAGTACTTCCGCAAAGTCTCATTTGATGGTCTTGACGAGCGTCTGGAGGTTCTGCTGCCTAAAGACACGCCGGATTACGAAGCCAAGAAGCAAGTCTATGTCGATCGCCTCAACTTTGAATTGAATATCATTATTCAAATGGGGTTTCCGGGTTACTTCCTGATCGTAATGGACTTCATCAAGTGGGCTAAGAACAACGGCGTTCCGGTCGGCCCTGGCCGTGGCTCGGGTGCTGGCTCGCTGGTCGCCTATGTGCAGAAAATTACCGACCTTGATCCGTTGGCCTATGACTTGCTGTTCGAGCGGTTCCTCAACCCGGAACGGGTCTCGATGCCCGACTTTGACGTTGACTTCTGCATGGACGGTCGCGACCGTGTGATTGATTACGTTGCGCAAAAATACGGGCGCAATGCGGTTAGTCAGATCATCACCTTCGGTACGATGGCGGCCAAGGCGGTGGTGCGTGACGTCGCCCGTGCGCAGGGTAAGTCTTACGGTCTGGCGGATCGTCTGTCGAAGATGATCCCGTTTGAAGTGGGCATGACGCTGGCCAAGGCGTTCGAGATGGAAGAGCCATTGCGCGACTTCCTCAAGACCGATGAAGAGGCGGCTGAAATCTGGGAGATGTCGCTCAAGCTCGAGGGTATTTGTCGGGGCACGGGCAAGCACGCTGGTGGTGTGGTTATTGCGCCAACCAAGCTCACCGATTTCTCGCCGATTGCCTGTGATGAAGAAGGCAATGGTCTGGTAACCCAGTTCGACAAGGATGATGTTGAGTCGGCGGGGCTGGTGAAGTTCGACTTCTTGGGTTTGCGTACCTTGACCATCATCAAGTGGGCGATGGAAACCATCAATCGTGAGCAGGCCAAGCAAGGTTTGCCCGATCTGAATATCGACTTTATCCCGCTCGACGACAAACCAACCTTTGCCATGTTGCAAAAGGCTGAAACCACAGCGGTATTCCAGCTTGAATCACGGGGCATGAAAGAGCTGATCAAGAAGCTCAAGCCCGATTGCCTCGAAGATATGATCGCACTCGTGGCGCTGTTCCGTCCGGGGCCGCTGCAGTCCGGCATGGTGGATGACTTCATCAACCGTAAGCACGGGCGTGAGCCGATTTCCTATCCGCATCAGGATTACCAGTACGAAGGCCTGCAGCCCGTTCTGGCGCCGACCTACGGGATTATTCTGTATCAAGAGCAAGTGATGCAGATCGCCCAGGTTATGGCGGGCTACACCCTCGGTGGCGCGGATATGTTGCGCCGGGCGATGGGTAAGAAAAAGCCTGAAGAGATGGCCAAGCAGCGCGGTGGCTTTATTGAAGGTTGTGCCAATAACGGTATTGATGCGGATCTGGCAGGTAACATCTTCGATCTGGTAGAGAAATTTGCGGGTTATGGCTTCAACAAGTCGCACTCGGCCGCTTATGGCTTGCTCTCTTACCAGACTGCTTGGCTCAAGGCTCACCACTCGGCCGCATTTATGGCTGCCGTTTTGTCGGCGGATATGCACAACACCGACAAAGTGGTCACTCTGATCGAAGAGTGTCGCAGCATGAAGCTGCGTATTGATGCGCCTGATGTCAATACATCCGAATTCAAGTTCACGGTTAATGAAGGGGGCTGGATCGTTTACGGTCTGGGCGCCATCAAAGGTGTCGGTGAAGGCCCGGTTGAAGCCATTGTTGAGTCGCGCCGTGATGGCCCGTTCAAGGATTTATTTGATTTCTGTTCGCGGGTGGACCTCAAGCGTATCAACAAGCGCACATTGGAAGCCCTGCTGCGTAGCGGCGCACTGGATCGCCTGGGGCCGCACTTCCATGAAGAGATCAAGGCCTACCACGCCAATATCGACCGTAATCGCGCGGTGCTGCTAGCGGCAATGGAAGAGGCGGTACAAGCCGCTGAGCAAACAGCGCGTAGCCATGATAGCGGCCACATGGATCTGTTCGGCGGAGTGTTTGCCGATGAAGAACAGGATGTCTACGCCAATCACCTTCGCGCCCGTGAGCTGTCGCTCAAAGAGCGCCTCAAGGGTGAAAAAGACACCTTGGGCCTTTACCTGACCGGCCACCCAATTGATGAATATGAAGGTGAAGTGCGCCGTTTTGCTCGTCAGCGCATTATTGATCTCAAGCCTGCACGTGATACACAAACGGTTGCTGGCTTGATCGTCAACCTGCGGGTGATGAAGAACAAGAAGGGCGACAAGATGGGTTTCATCACCCTGGATGACCGTTCCGGGCGAATCGAAGCCTCGTTGTTTGCCGATGCATTTGCCAGTAATCAGGCATTGCTGCAAAGTGACGCGTTAGTAGTTGTCGAAGGCGAAGTCAGTAATGACGACTTCTCCGGTGGCTTGCGTTTGCGTGCGAAGCGAGTGATGAGCCTGGAAGAAGCGCGCACCGGCTTGGCCGATAGCCTACGCTTGAAAATCGCCAGTGATGCCCTGAAGGGGGACAAGCTGCGTTGGCTTGCGGACTTATGTGCTCGACATCGTGGTGTTTGCCCTATCACCATGGATTACACCAACACGGATGCCAAGGCGCTTTTGCAGTTTGGTGAGGATTGGAGAATCAATCCAGCAGATAGCTTGATTCAGGCATTGCGTGACCAGTTTGGGAAAGACAACGTCTTCCTGCACTACCGCTAATTTTTAGCACTGAACTTCAGTATAAGAATTGGCGGATAAATTATGGCCCTGAGTGGTCTGGGTACCTGTGTTGTTTAAAATGACGATGCAGTGCACACACTCAGGTGTCGACCTTAATGCGCCTGATCCATTAATGTATGGCGCAAACGGATACAGCTCCCGGCCACTTGGCCGTCGACGCAAGACGGATGACTATGAACCCGAATTTTCTCGATTTCGAACAGCCGATCGCCGACCTGCAAGCCAAGATTGAAGAGCTTCGACTGGTTGGTAATGACAACTCGTTGAACATCAATGACGAGATTGCTCGCCTGCAAGACAAAAGCAGCACCCTCACCGAAACCATTTTCGGTAACCTGACTAGCTGGCAAGTCGCGCAACTTGCGCGTCATCCCCGTCGTCCCTATACGCTTGATTACCTTCAGCATGTATTCACTGAGTTCGACGAATTGCACGGTGATCGTCATTTCTCTGATGATGCGGCTCTGGTTGGCGGTGTTGCCCGTCTGGACGGTGAACCCGTTATGGTTATCGGCCATCAGAAGGGCCGTGAAGTCCGCGAAAAGGTGCGTCGTAACTTCGGCATGCCGCGTCCAGAGGGTTATCGTAAAGCCTGTCGCCTGATGGAGATGGCTGAGCGCTTCAAGATGCCAATCGTGACGTTCATCGACACGCCGGGTGCCTACCCGGGTATCGATGCTGAAGAGCGCGGCCAGAGCGAGGCGATTGCCTGGAATTTGCGGGTTATGTCACGCTTGAAGACGCCAATCATCGCCACGGTAATTGGCGAAGGTGGTTCTGGTGGCGCATTGGCGATTGGTGTTTGCGATCAATTGAACATGCTGCAGTACTCGACGTACTCGGTAATTTCGCCAGAAGGCTGTGCTTCTATTCTGTGGAAAACCGCAGAAAAAGCACCAGACGCTGCCGAAGCGATGGGTATTACTGCTGAGCGCCTGAAAGGTCTGGGCATTGTTGATCAAGTGATTGGCGAGCCTTTGGGCGGTGCTCATCGTGATCCAGCGGCTGCTGCTGAGTCGGTACGCCAGATGCTGGGTACCCAGCTCAAAGAGTTGAAGAAACTCAATACCGAAGAGCTGTTGGCGCGTCGTTATGAGCGACTGATGAGCTACGGTATCGCATAAGTTAGTTGCACGGGCCGTTCCAGGCCCGTGTTGCAATAATCAGGTGTGCGACATGAGCTTGATTGCCAAGGTGCAGGAAAATTTAGCCCCTTGGCGTCAGTCAACGGCATGGAAAGTCGCTTTCTCTGGTGGGCTTGATTCCACCGTTCTGCTGCATATTTTGGCGAGTCTTGCGCAACGCGAGATCATCCCGCCGCTCTTCGCTTTGCATATCCATCACGGTTTACAGCCTGTCGGCGACGCTTGGCCTGAGCATTGTCAGCAGATCTGCAATGAGCTGGCGGTGCCGCTCAAGGTGGTGCGGGTGACCGTTGCACAAAGCGCAAGCCTCGAACAAGCCGCTCGTGATGCTCGCTATGCTGCATTTGCAGCTGACCTCGCCGTCGAAGAGTTGCTGCTGGTTGCCCAGCATGCAGATGATCAAGCCGAGACCCTGTTATTCCGGCTGCTACGTGGGGCGGGTGTGCGAGGGCTGGCAGGCATGCCGGTTAGCCGTCAGTTGGGCCGGGGCAGCTTGCTACGACCGTTACTCAACTGTTCGCAGGCTGAGTTACGCGATTATGCGATCAAGCATGGGTTGCGCTGGATTGAAGATCCGTCGAATAGCGATGAGCAGTATTCGCGTAATTTTTTGCGCAGGCAGATTATGCCGATGCTGAGTCAGCGTTGGCCGCAGGCGGCCAGTCGTCTCAGCAAAGCCACTGAGCATTTGTGTGAAGCCTCGGAAATGCTCGATGAGCTGGCTGTGCAGGATCTCGCTGCCGCGCAAGGCTCAACGAATTGTACGTGGCTTAAACTCCCCAGTTTGGGGTTGGCGCCTTTGCGCGAGCTTAGTCAGGCACGTCAGCGTAATGCCTTGCGCTACTGGTTACGTGAATTGACGCCGATGCCCGATACCGAACACTGGGCTGGTTGGTGCAGCTTGCGTGATGCCGCAGTTGATGCGGCGCCGATATGGCGATTGGCTGCCGGTGAAATTCATCGAGCCGATGAACGGTTGTGGTGGCTCAGCGGCGACTGGCTGCAACAACCTGCGCCGGTTTGCTTGCGAGTCGTTGCGGGGCTGTCGTTGACGCTGCCCGGTAATGGCTCTGTGCGCATCGAAGGACAACTGCCTGTTGGTGATTGGTCGGTGGTCTACCGGCAAGGCGGTGAGGTCATGAATCTGCCGGGGCGCGGGCGTCGAGATCTTAAGCGCTTGCTCAATGAACAGGCTGTTGCAGGATTTATTCGCGGCCGATTGCCGCTGTTGATTGCTGGCGGACAGTTGGTTGCCGTGGCAAATATGCCGCAGCTCTGCGCAGTTCAAGGCGCAGAGTGGCGTTTTGTTTGGGATTTGCCGACGAGCGATCTGGGTTTGAGCTGAAAAGGGCTTTCGAGTAGACTACGCTCCCGTCTTAATAGCGCTTTTGCTGATTCCGTTTGCCAGTGGCAAAACGAGTCGGTGAATGTGTTCTGGTTACTGCGATTTGGTAGCTGGATGCTTTACATTTCCTTCGCTTTCCCCGGCGGCGCAGACCGCTTAAACGCTGATTTCTAGGATTTTTCATGACGCGCTACATTTTCGTCACGGGTGGTGTTGTTTCTTCTTTGGGGAAGGGCATTGCCTCGGCTTCACTGGCGGCTATCCTGGAGGCGCGGGGCCTGAAGGTCACGATGCTCAAGCTGGATCCATACATCAACGTTGACCCGGGCACCATGAGCCCGTTCCAGCACGGTGAAGTGTTCGTCACCCACGACGGCGCCGAAACCGACCTGGACCTGGGCCACTACGAGCGGTTTATCCGCACGACCATGACCCAGAACAACAACTTCACCACCGGTCGCGTTTACGAAGACGTACTGCGCCGTGAGCGCCGTGGTGATTATCTTGGTGCCACCATTCAGGTGATCCCGCACATCACTGATGAAATCAAGCGTCGCATCATCAAGGGTGCTGGTGATGCTGATGTGGCCATGGTTGAAATTGGCGGCACGGTTGGTGATATCGAATCTCAGCCGTTCCTTGAGGCAATCCGCCAGTTACGTGTTGAAGTGGGTGCCAAGCGCGCCATGCTCATGCACCTGACGCTGGTGCCGTACATTGCTACAGCCGGTGAAACCAAAACCAAGCCAACTCAGCACTCGGTAAAAGAGCTGCGCTCGATTGGTTTGCAGCCTGACGTACTGGTTTGCCGTTCTGATCACCCGATTGATGTGTCCTCGCGTCGCAAGATCGCGCTGTTCACCAACGTTGAAGAACGCGCTGTGATTTCGTTGGAAGACGTCGACACCATCTACAAGATTCCTTCGGTGCTGCACGCTCAAGGTCTTGATGATTTTGTCGTCGAGCGTTTTGGTCTGGATTGCGGCGGTGCTGATCTTTCCGAGTGGGACCGCGTGGTTGATGCCAAGCTCAACCCGGAAAAAGAAGTCAATATTGCCATGGTCGGTAAGTACATGGAGCTGCTGGATGCCTATAAGTCGCTGATCGAAGCGATGAGCCATGCCGGTATCCAGAACCGTACCAAAGTTAACCTGCGTTATATCGACTCTGAAGAGATTGAAACCAAAGGCACCTCGGTGCTCGAAGGCGTTGACGCTATTTTGGTGCCGGGCGGCTTTGGTCTGCGCGGCGTTGAAGGCAAGATCGAAGCGGTGCGTTATGCCCGTGAGAACAAAATTCCTTATCTGGGTATTTGCCTGGGCATGCAGGTGGCGGTTATCGAGTTCGCACGTAATGTGCTGGGCTGGAAAGACGCTAACTCCACCGAGTTTGACTCTGCAAGCACCCACCCGGTGGTTGGTTTGATCACGGAATGGCAAGACGCTACCGGTGCAACCGAGCAGCGCACCGAAACTTCTGATCTGGGCGGCACCATGCGTCTTGGCGCTCAGGACTGCCAGCTGTTAAGCGGTTCTGGCGTATATGACTGCTACGGCAAGGACGTGATTGTTGAACGTCACCGTCACCGTTATGAAGTCAACAACAACCTGTTGCCACAGTTGACGGACGCTGGCTTGAAAGTCACCGGTCGCTCCGGCGATGGCGCCTTGGTTGAAGTGGTTGAAGCGCCTGATCACCCGTGGTTTGTGGCTTGCCAGTTCCACCCTGAATTTACTTCGACCCCGCGCGATGGCCACCCATTGTTCAGTGGCTTTGTTAATGCTGCGCTGGCTCAGAAAAGCAAAAAGGCTTAATGCATGACGCAGAAAATTGTTCACGTAGGCAATATCGAAGTCGCTAACGACAAGCCGTTTGTACTGTTCGGCGGGATCAATGTCATTGAGTCACGCGATCTGGCGATGAAGGCGTGTGAGGAGTATGTGCGGGTTACCGAAAAACTCGGTATTCCTTACGTGTTCAAGGCCAGTTTCGATAAGGCCAACCGTTCTTCTGTGACCTCTTTCCGTGGCCCTGGCCTGGAAGAGGGCATGAAGGTTTTTGAGGAAATCAAAAAAACCTTCGGCGTACCAGTTATTACGGACGTGCACGAGCCGCATCAGGCGCAGCCTGTTGCGGATGTCTGCGACATCATTCAACTGCCTGCATTTTTGTCACGCCAGACAGATCTGGTTGTGGCCATGGCCAAGACCGGCGCAATCATCAATATCAAAAAGGCTCAATTTCTTGCCCCGCAAGAGATGCAGCATATTCTGGCCAAGTGTGTTGAAGCTGGTAATGACAAACTGATCCTGTGCGAGCGTGGTTCTTCCTTCGGTTACAACAACCTGGTGGTAGACATGCTCGGCTTCGGCATCATGAAGCAGTTTGAATACCCGGTATTCTTCGACGTGACCCACGCCTTGCAAATGCCGGGCGGTCGTGCCGATTCAGCCGGTGGTCGTCGTGCGCAAGTGACGGACCTCGCTAAGGCAGGCATGAGCCAAGGTCTGGCCGGGCTGTTCCTTGAGGCGCATCCCGATCCAGATAATGCCAAATGCGATGGCCCTTGTGCCTTGCGTCTGGACAAGTTGGAGCCGTTCCTGACTCAGCTCAAGCAACTTGATGATTTAGTAAAAAGTTTTCCGCCGATTGAGACTGCCTAAAAAGGCGCTTATCCGGTAAAGTGCAATTCGGGCATAAGCTGACCGATCGGTCAGCTAAATTGCATCAGCTTAATTTGTGTCGATTTGCTGAGCAAACCCAAACCCGCTGTGCTTTCTAGAGAGTTTCTAACTGCGTTGTTACCTGCATAGCGGTTACGCAATAGTTTTTAGAGATTCACGTTAGTTAATTTTTGGAGTGCTTAACGCAATGGCAAAGATTGTCGACATCAAAGGCCGTGAGGTTCTGGATTCACGTGGTAACCCCACTGTAGAGGCCGATGTGATCCTTGAAGGCGGTATCGTCGGTAGCGCTTGTGCGCCATCGGGTGCTTCAACCGGTTCTCGCGAAGCGCTGGAACTGCGTGATGGCGACAAGAGCCGTTACTTGGGCAAGGGCGTATTGAAGGCAGTTGCCAATATCAACGGCCCGATCCGTGATCTGCTGCTGGGTAAGGATGCTGTCGATCAGCAAGCCCTTGACCGCGCGATGATTGACTTGGATGCAACCGAGAACAAAGCCTCGCTGGGCGCCAATGCTATTTTGGCCGTATCGCTGGCTGCCGCTAAAGCCGCTGCTCAGGCTAAAGGTGTTCCACTTTACGCGCACATTGCCGATCTCAACGGTACGCCTGGTGTGTACTCGATGCCGGTGCCGATGATGAACATCATCAACGGTGGTGAGCACGCTGACAACAACGTTGATATCCAGGAATTTATGGTTCAGCCAGTGGGCGCGAAAAACTTCGCCGAAGCACTGCGCATGGGCGCTGAAATCTTCCATCACCTCAAAGCAGTTCTCAAGGCGCGTGGCCTGAGCACTTCGGTGGGTGATGAAGGTGGTTTTGCCCCTAACCTGGCCTCCAACGAAGACGCGCTGTCAGCGATCGCTGAAGCCGTCGCCAATGCTGGCTACACCTTGGGTGATGATGTCACCCTGGCGTTGGACTGCGCATCGAGTGAGTTCTACAAAGATGGCAAATATGACCTGGCTGGCGAAGGCAAGGTATTCGACGCCGAAGGTTTTGCTGGTTACCTTGCAGGCTTGTCCGAGCGTTATCCGATCATCTCCATCGAAGACGGTATGGATGAGTCCGACTGGGCTGGCTGGAAAGTCCTGACCGACAAGATCGGCAGCAAGGTTCAGTTGGTGGGTGACGATCTGTTTGTAACCAACACCAAGATCCTCAAAGAAGGCATCGACAAAGGCATCGGTAACTCGATTCTGATCAAGTTCAACCAGATCGGTTCGCTGACTGAAACCCTCGAAGCCATCCAGATGGCTAAAGCTGCTGGCTACACTGCAGTCATTTCGCACCGCAGCGGCGAAACCGAAGATTCAACCATCGCCGATTTGGCTGTAGGTACTTCGGCTGGCCAGATCAAGACCGGCTCTCTGTGCCGTTCGGACCGGGTGTCCAAATACAACCAATTGCTGCGTATTGAAGAGCAGTTGGGCGGGAAAGCTGCTTATCTTGGCATCGCGGAGTTCCGCGGCTAAGTCTAAGCATGTTAAAAGAGGGCGGCGTAAGTCGCCCTTTTTTTCGGACGGATTCTCTGGTTTTTATGCGTAGTCCTTATTGGCTGTTCCCTATTCTGATTTTATTGCTGGCTGGCCTGCAGTATCGCCTGTGGGTGGGCGATGGAAGTTTGGCGCAGGTGGCTGATTTGAAGCATCAGATCGCCAATCAGCAGGGCGAAAATGAACGTCTCAATGAGCGCAATCGCGTGCTCGAGGCAGAAGTGCGCGAACTGAAAAAAGGCATGGAAACTGTCGAGGAGCGGGCACGTCATGAGTTGGGCATGGTCAAAGACGGCGAGACGCTTTATCAGTTGGCTGAATAACTCTGTGAAGACCCTGTCATGACTCTGCCAAAACTCCCTGCCTTTTGGGCCGTCATTCCAGCTGCCGGTATTGGCAGTCGCATGCGTGCCGACCGGCCCAAACAATATTTGCCGCTGGCCGGTAAAACCATTCTTGAGCACAGCCTTGGGTGTTTCCTTGATCATCCGCGGCTTAAAGGCTTGGTCATAAGCCTTGCCGAAGATGACCCGTTTTGGCCGCAATTGCCTTGCGCCAGTGATCAACGTATCGAAGTGGCTGCGGGTGGTGATGAGCGTGCCGAGTCGGTGCTCAATGCCTTGTTGCGCTTGGTGGAGCTAGGCGCGGACGAGCATGACTGGGTGTTGGTGCATGATGCCGCACGGCCAAATCTGGCTCGCGAAGACCTCGATCTGTTGCTGGCAGAGCTTGCTCATGATGCTGTGGGCGGTCTGCTTGCCGTGCCTGCGCGAGACACCTTGAAGCGCGCCAGTGCTGACGGGCGAGTCAAGGAGACTGTTGATCGTTCGGTGATTTGGCAGGCCTATACCCCGCAAATGTTTCGCTTAGGATTTTTGCACCGGGCGATGGCTGAAGCGTTGGTGTCGGAAGTGCTGATTACCGATGAGGCTTCGGCCATTGAATGGGCCGGGCAGTCGCCGCGGCTGATCGAGGGGCGAGCTGACAACATCAAAGTCACCCGCCAGGAAGACCTGAATAATCTCGCCCGCCTATGGCGTGATCGTCAGTAAGGCGGTCAATCCGAAGCTTGTCCGTCAATGTCGAGGCATGTGTTACGAGCTGAAAGGGTGGACGCAAAAATGGCGTCCACCTTTTTGTGCGGTTAGGCGACGCGAGTTTTACGCACGTTGCGGTCAAGAACTGTACTGAGTTTATCGATAGCCCCATCTATCGCCTGATGCAGCGATTCGGCGTTATGCGTGACCGAAATGGGGTCGCGGCCTTTCATCCTTGCCTCTATCTGGCAGCGCTTATCCTGGGTGCCGCTCTTATGCGCATTCTCATCGCTGAGATGCGCTTCGATGCGAGTCAGATGCTCCTCAAACCGTTTGATCTTGTGTTCGACGCGGCTGCGCACGTTGGTAACTAAGTCGAGTGAGGCTTCAATATGTTTGTCACTGTTGACCAGAACTTGCATGACCGTTTCCTCTCGTTGTTCAAGGCTAGGATAAGTGCCTTAAAGATACGACGATGCGGGACTTAAAGCGGTTCCCAGCCAATCTGTGACATTCTGTCACTGCGAATATTCGTGGCGTTTGGCCAGCCCGGCTTTGAGGAAATCGACTAATTGCCGAACCTTGGGCGAAAGGTGCCGTTGCTGCGGATAGAGCGCCCAAACAGCAGTGTTTGGTGGCTGATGATTGTCGAGCAAGGAGATCAGTGCGCCGCTGCGTAAGTGTGCCAGCACGTAGTAATCCGGCAGTTGGCACAGGCCCAAACCGCGTAGCGCTGCATCGAGAACGGCTTGGCCGCTGTTGCAGCGCCAATTGCCCTGCACCCGTTGTGACGTTTCTTGTTGGTTGATTTTGAAGCTCCAGGTATCGGAACTGCCAATCAGGCAATTATGTCGTTCAAGCTCCGAAAGGCTGTGCGGGCGACCGTAATGTTTTAGGTAGTCCGGTGCAGCGCACAGGTACATTTTGCGCGGCGCCAGTTTGGCGGCAACCAAACTTGAATCTTGCAAGCTGCCCAAGCGGATAGCCATGTCCAGGCCTTCATTGACCAGATCCAGTGTTCGATTGCTTAGCTCAATATCAACCCGCAGTTGCGGGTGACGAACCATGAACTCAGTTACCAGCGGCACAATAAAGCGTTCGCCATAAGCCACTGCGCAGGTCATGCGCAGCAAGCCTTTTGGCTCGCTATTAAGGTCGCCAACCACGCGCAGTGCTTCTTCTCGCGCATCTTGCAGACGCTGGCAGTGTTGCAGAAAGGTTTGCCCAGCTTCGGTCAGTGCCACTTTGCGCGTGCTGCGATAGAACAACCGGGTTTGCAGGCGCTCCTCCAACCGCGCAACTTGACGGCTGATTTGCGAGGATGAGAGGCCGAGACGGTTGGCTGCTGCAGTAAATTGTCCGCATTCGGCAACTGCGACAAATTCATCGATGCCTTCCCAGCTGTTCATGGCTGTGCTCAGTCTTTGGTGGGGATTGGGGGGATTCTAGCGAAAAAGCGATTATCCCTATATAGCAATAATGTTTTTACAAGAGACAGATTATTCCCGGGTAAGCATTGATCTACACTGCATGCACTGAATTTTTCTACATCAATCTGCTGGAGAGCCTTCCATGATCAAGTCTCGTGCCGCCGTTGCTTTTGCGCCCAACCAACCTCTGCAAATTGTTGAGGTTGATGTTGCACCGCCAAAGGCCGGTGAAGTGTTGGTGCGCATTGTCGCCTCTGGCGTTTGTCACACCGATGCTTACACTCTTTCTGGCGAAGACTCGGAAGGTGTGTTTCCGTGCATTCTGGGTCATGAAGGTGGCGGTGTGGTTGAGGCGGTTGGCGAGGGCGTAACCTCGCTGGAAGTTGGCGATCACGTCATCCCGCTGTACACCGCCGAGTGCCGCGTGTGTAAGTTCTGCACCTCGGGCAAGACCAACCTCTGCAGCTCGGTACGCGCCACCCAAGGCAAGGGTTTGATGCCAGATGGCACCTCGCGCTTCTCTTACAACGGCGAACCGGTTTATCACTATATGGGCTGCTCGACTTTCTCTGAGTACACCGTATTGCCTGAAGTTTCGCTGGCCAAAATCCCTAAAGAAGCACCGCTGGAAAAGGTTTGCCTGCTCGGTTGCGGGGTTACCACCGGCATTGGCGCCGTGCTTAACACCGCTAAAGTTGAGGAGGGCGCAACGGTCGCCATCTTCGGCCTTGGTGGTATTGGCTTGGCCGCGATTATTGGCGCGAAGATGGCTAAGGCCTCGCGCATCATTGCCATCGACATCAACCCAAGCAAATTCGATATCGCCAGCGAATTGGGCGCTACCGACTTCGTTAACCCGAAAGACTTTGCCAAGCCAATTCAGGAAGTCATCGTCGAAATGACTGATGGCGGCGTGGACTACTCGTTTGAGTGCGTGGGCAATGTCCAGCTTATGCGTGCCGCGCTTGAGTGCGCGCATAAAGGCTGGGGTGAGTCGGTGATCATCGGGGTGGCAGGTGCCGGTCAGGAAATATCCACGCGTCCATTCCAACTGGTCACCGGACGGGTCTGGCGTGGTTCGGCATTCGGCGGGGTTAAAGGCCGTACCGAGTTGCCGGGCTACGTTGAAAAGGCGCAGAAAGGCGAAATCCCACTGGATACCTTCATCACGCACAACATGCCGCTTGAAGAGATCAATGAAGCTTTCAAACTGATGCACGAAGGCAAGAGCATCCGTACCGTCATTAATTTCTGAGCAACTGCCGAGCCGCGCATACCATCAATAAGAAGGTCTGCGCGGTCTGCTGTTTAGTCGATTGTTTAGGAGTGGATTGATGAGTCTTGAAAACATTTCCTGCCAAAAGAGTAGCGGCGGTTGGCATAAGCGCTACAGTCACCGTTCGAGTACGCTCAATTGCGATATGACCTTTGCTGTTTACTTGCCGCCACAGGCTGAGCAGGGGGCAAAACTGCCGGTGTTGTATTGGTTGTCCGGGCTGACCTGTACTGATGAAAATTTCATGCAGAAGGCGGGGGCGCACAAGCTGGCTGCTGAATTGGGCTTGATCATCGTTGCCCCGGATACCAGCCCGCGTGGTGACGGTGTGCCGGATGATCAGGATGGAGCCTGGGATTTTGGTCTGGGGGCCGGCTTTTACCTGAATGCAACGCAGGAGCCTTGGGCGCGTCACTACCGCATGCATGATTATGTGGTGCAAGAACTGCCCGATTTGATTGAAGCCAATTTCCCGGTTACCGATAAGCGCGGTATCAGTGGTCACTCCATGGGCGGTCATGGCGCATTGGTCTGTGCGCTGCGTAACCCCGGGCGATATCAGTCGTTGTCGGCATTCGCACCGATCAGCAATCCAATGAATTCCCCCTGGGGCGAAAAGGCTTTCAGTCGTTATCTGGGGGAAGACCGCTCGCGCTGGCGTGAGTGGGATGCTTGTGCGCTGTTGGCTGAGGCTACGCAGCGGTTGCCGATGCTGATCGACCAGGGCGATCGCGATGACTTCTTGCAGACTCAGTTAAAGCCGCAAGCATTGCAGGCCGCGGCGCAAGCGGCTGGACATCCGCTGACTTTGCGTCTGCAGCCGGGCTATGACCACAGCTATTACTTCATCGCCAGTTTCATTGATGACCATCTGCGTCATCACGCGGCGGCGTTGTCCGAGTCGGTCTGAGCAGATATTTGTATGGTTTTCACCGTTCTGCAAAGCACAACGATGCCCAGCTTGAACGCATAGCGTTGTAGAATCAGGCCCTGATATTTACTGGGCCTGATTTTTTATATGAGTAGCACCATGCGTATTGGCCACGGCTACGATGTGCACCGCTTTGGCGAGGGCGACTTTATTACCCTCGGCGGTATTCAAATTCCTCACCATCACGGGCTCGTTGCCCATTCTGATGGTGATGTACTGTTGCATGCCTTGGCTGATGCGTTGCTCGGCGCCTTGGCGTTAGGTGATATTGGCAAGCATTTCCCGGACACTGACCCGAAGTTCAAAGGTGCCGACAGCCGGGTTTTGTTACGGCATGTGTACGATTTGATCGCCGCAAAAGGTTGGTTGGTTGGCAATGTCGATACCACTATTGTCGCCCAGGCGCCGAAGATGGCGCCGCATATCGAAGCGATGCGTACGCTGATTGCTGCGGATTTGCAGCTCGAGCTTGATCAGGTCAATGTTAAAGCCACGACGACCGAGAGGCTTGGCTTCACGGGTCGAGAAGAAGGCATTGCCGTACATGCTGTGGCCCTGCTGGTTCGCCCATGAATGAGTTCGAACTATTAGGCCCCAAGGCCTATGGCGATGCGTGCGGCACTGCGCTGCTCAAAGCCAGCGCTGAAGATTTTCAGGTTGATGAAGTGCTCGATATTCCCTTAGCTGGAGATGGCGAGCATTTATGGTTGTGGGTGGAAAAACGAGGCTTAAATACCGAAGAAGCCGCAAGACGCATTGCTAAGGCCGCCGGTGTGCAGCTCAAGTTGATCAGTTACGCCGGGCTTAAAGATCGTCAGGCTTTGACGCGTCAATGGTTCAGTCTTCATCTGCCCGGCAAGGCCAACCCAGACCTGAGTGCCGCAGAAGGCACCGATCTGAGCATCCTCAAACAAGTGCGTCACCAGCGTAAATTGCAACGCGGCGCCCATGCCGCGAATGGTTTCACCTTGCGTCTCACCCAATTGAGCGCTGACCGGAGCGCACTTGCCGCGCGACTGCAGGTTATTCGCGAGCAGGGCATCCCCAACTACTTTGGCTTGCAGCGCTTTGGCTTTGAGGGCGGTAATGTATTTGACGCACGCCAGTTTGCCGAGCGTAAAGATCGTCCAGTGCAGCGTAATCTTCGTTCACGGTTGCTTTCTGCGGCCCGTAGTTACCTGTTTAATCAAGCTCTAGCTGCGCGCGTGGCCGATGGCACTTGGAATAAAGCCCTAGTTGGCGATTTGTTAGCGTTTACCGATAGCCGCAGTTTTTTCATGGCAGGTGAAGCTGAATGCTCCGATCCGCGACTGGCGATTCTTGATGTGCATCCAACGGGCCCGCTTTGGGGGTTGGGTGAGCCACCAAGTTCAGGCGCGGTGCAGACACTCGAACAGCGCGTTGGTGAAACCGAGAAATATTTGGCCGAGTGGCTGGCAGAAGCGGACATGGCGCACGAACGTCGTATTCTACGCCTCCCCATTGCGGGCCTTACGTGGCATTATCCCGAGCCTGACATTCTGCAACTGGAATTCGTCCTGCCGGCTGGATGCTTCGCTACCGTATTGGTTCGCGAGCTTGTCGATCTGTTGCCGACAGGGCATACGGACAACCCATGCGTATTCTAATTTCAAACGATGACGGAGTGATGGCGCCGGGCATTGCCGCGCTACACGCTGCGTTAGCTGATTATGCCGACTGCACGGTGATTGCACCGGATCAGGACAAAAGCGGCGCCAGCAGTTCGCTGACGCTCGACCGTCCGTTGCATCCGTGCACGCTGGACAACGGTTATATCAGCGTTAATGGCACGCCGACTGATTGCGTGCACTTGGGCCTTAATGGGCTGCTTCCCGAGGTGGCTGACTTGGTCGTTTCCGGGATTAATCTGGGCGCTAACCTGGGTGATGATGTGCTGTATTCCGGTACTGTCGCCGCAGCGCTTGAAGGTCGTTTTTTATCGCGTCCGGCGTTTGCTTTCTCTTTGTTGTCACGCCAGACCGATAATCTACCGACGGCTGCCTACTTTGCCCGCAAGCTGGTCGAGGCGCATGAACAACTCGATTTGCCGCCACGTACCGTGCTTAATGTGAATATCCCTAATTTACCCTTGGAGCATATCCGCGGTATCCAGGTGACGCGCTTGGGGCATCGCGCCCGCGCAGCAGCGCCGGTCAAGGTGACTAATCCGCGTGGTAAAGTCGGTTACTGGATTGCAGTGGCTGGCGATGCTGAGGATGGCGGCCAGGGCACCGATTTTCACGCGGTGATGCAGGGCTATGTATCGATCACCCCATTACAATTAGATCGTACTTTTCAGGATGGCTTTAACAGCTTGCAACCATGGCTGGAGAGCTTAGTTTAATGAATCGCGAACAAGATGAAATGAATCGCCGGGGCATTGGCATGACCTCACAGCGCACCCGTGAGCGACTCATCCAACGCCTCTATGAAGAAGGCCTGTCCAATGCTCAGGTCTTGGAAGTTATCCGCCGTACGCCACGGCATTTGTTTGTCGATGAGGCATTTTCTCATCGTGCGTATGAAGACACTTCTTTACCCATTGGTCACAACCAGACTATCTCGCAACCCTATATGGTTGCGCGCATGAGCGAGTTGCTGCTTGAGGCTGGGCCGTTGGATAAAGTGCTGGAGATCGGCACTGGTTCAGGCTATCAGACCGCAATACTCTCGCAGCTGGTTGAACGGGTGTTTAGCGTCGAGCGCATACAGGGCCTGCAAGACCGCGCTAAAGAGCGTTTAGTCGAACTGAACCTGCGTAATGTTGTCTTTCGTTGGGGGGATGGCTGGGAAGGCTGGCCAGCGTTGGCGCCATACAACGGCATCATTGTCACCGCTGCAGCTTCTGAGGTGCCGCAGGCATTGTTGGACCAGCTAGCGCCGGGTGGACGACTGGTGATACCGGTTGGCACGGGTGATGTTCAGCAGTTGATGTTGATCATTCGTGATGAGCAGGGTTACTCACGGCATATTCTCGACGCGGTGCGATTCGTACCATTGCTCAATGGGCCACTGGCTTAACACTAGCTCTGACGGGTTTATGAAAAAGTATTTTTTGCTCTACGCCAAAGGTATAGCCATGGGCGCAGCGGACGTTGTGCCGGGCGTATCAGGTGGCACCATTGCATTTATCAGCGGTATCTACGACGAATTACTAAAGTCTATCTCAAGCCTGCCTCGTGCGGCTTTGCTGGCCGTGCGTGGGCGTTTTGCCGAAGCTTGGGTGACCGCCAATGCGACGTTTCTGCTAGTACTGTTTGCGGGTGTTCTTACCAGTATTGCCAGCCTTGCCCGGTTGATTACTTATCTGCTTGAACAGCACCCAATACCAGTGTGGTCATTCTTTTTTGGCTTGGTTTTGGTGTCTGCGCATATGGTGTCACGCGAGATCTGTCGCTGGAACTGGACCCGTATTATCAGTTTTGCGATGGGCGCTGCATTTGCTTACTGGATTACTGTCGCTTCACCGGTGCATCTTGATACCGATTCGTTGAGCATTTTCTTCGCCGGTGCAATTGCTATTTGCGCAATGATTCTGCCTGGCATCTCAGGCAGCTTCATCCTGTTATTACTGGGTATGTACAACTTTATCCTTGGCTCGGTAAAGGCTCTGGATATCACTGTTCTGGCTTTGTTTGCTTCAGGCTGCGTGGTGGGTATCGTTAGTTTTGCAGGCGTTCTTCGCTGGCTGCTACGCTGCTACCGTGACCTTTCGTTAGCATTCTTGACCGGCTTAATGCTCGGCTCACTTAATAAGATCTGGCCCTGGAAGGAGACGCTGACCTGGTTTACTGATCGTCACGGGCAACAGGTTCCTTTACTACAGGCTAATCTTCTGCCTGCACGCTTTGCTGAAATCAGTGGGCAAGACCCTCAAGTGTTGTTGGCTTTGGCGCTCGCTCTGCTGGGGGTTGTTTTAGTTTTAGGTTTGGAGTGGTTTGCAGGACGCCAGCAGTTAAGCTCTGACCATAATCAATAAATCCTGCACAATAGTGTCAGGCGCTAATAGCCAGTAAGGGAGAGGCCGGTGAGTTTCGACGCCATTCAAGCGTGCATTCGCAATAGCAACACTCGATGCTTGTTGAGTGGTTTAGTCCTGTCGTTGATTTTGTCTGGCTGCTCAAGTTCGCCTGCCGGTGGTGTTCAGGTTTTAGATCGCAACGGTCGGCCTGTACCCATTACCTCAAAGCAGCCGCATGTCAGCAGCGGTCAGTACTTGGTTCGGCGTGGTGACACTCTTTATTCGATTGCGTTTCGCTTTGGCTGGGACTGGAAAGAGCTGGCTGCACGTAATGGCATCCCTGCGCCTTATTTGTTGAGAGTCGGCCAGCCTATTCGTTTCGACGGCAAGAAACCTTCGTCCGTGGTGGTTTACAAGCCAAAGACGAGTAGCTCGTCTACGCGTACTGTTAGCCAGAGCAAACCGGTTAGCAAGGCTAAGCCAGCGGCCAACAAACCCCCTGTTGCCGCAAAGCAGGTTCAATCGGTAAGTGGCACATCTTCAGGTTGGATGTGGCCTACTAAAGGTATGGTTATTGGACGATTTTCCTCAAACGGTAGTTTGAATAAAGGCATTGATATCGCCGGAGATTTGGGCCAGCCTGTTTTAGCTGCATCTGATGGCACAGTTGTTTACGCTGGAAGTGGTTTGCGGGGCTACGGCGAATTAGTGATCATCAAACATAGCAGTACCTACGTAAGTGCCTACGGACACAACCGCAGGCTTTTGGTGAAAGAGGGGCAAAAGGTCAAAGCAGGGCAAGCAATTGCTGAAATGGGTTCAACGGGCACTGACCGGGTGAAGCTACATTTTGAAATTCGCCGCCAGGGCAAGCCTGTAGATCCTTTGCAATTTTTGCCACGCCAATGATTTGTTGTCTGCCTGTTTCCCCAGGGTAGGAGGGACGGGCTCAGGTGTCGCCATGGAGAAGGTAGCGCCAGAGCTTGCTGTCGAACTCAGCAAGGGATAATAGAAATGGCTCTCAAAAAAAAACTAGTGCCCGAGTTTGACGTAGACGACGATGTGCTCCTCATAGAGCCCACTGTCGTCTTGGGGGACATGGGAGATGTAAGTGTGGAAACGCCGGGCAAGCGACCCAAGGCCAAGGCGAAAACAGCTGCACCTAAACAACACAAGTACATTGATTACACGCGGGCATTAGATGCTACGCAGCTATATCTGAATGAAATTGGTTTCTCTCCGCTACTCAGCCCGGAGGAAGAAGTCTTTTTTGCCCGACTGGCGCAAAAAGGTGATCCGGCTGGCCGCAAGCGCATGATTGAAAGCAACCTGCGACTGGTTGTTAAAATCGCTAGACGCTATGTAAATCGCGGGCTCTCACTGCTCGACCTCATTGAAGAAGGCAACCTTGGCTTAATCCGCGCTGTCGAAAAATTCGATCCTGAGCGTGGTTTCCGCTTCTCGACGTACGCCACTTGGTGGATTCGTCAGACCATCGAACGTGCAATCATGAATCAGACGCGCACTATTCGACTTCCGATTCATGTAGTTAAAGAGCTTAACGTTTATCTACGGGCTGCTCGCGAGCTGACTCAAAAGCTCGATCACGAACCCTCTGCTGAAGAAATTGCTAATCTGCTTGATAAACCTGTCGGCGAGGTCAAACGCATGCTCGGTCTTAATGAGCGGGTGTCTTCGGTTGACGTCTCATTGGGTGCCGATTCCGACAAAACCTTGCTAGACACCCTGACTGATGAGCGTCCGACCGATCCCTGTGAGCTGCTGCAGGATGACGATTTGTCACAGAGTATTGATCAATGGCTATGCGAGCTGACCGATAAGCAACGTGAGGTTGTGGTTCGGCGTTTTGGTCTGCGTGGTCATGAGAATTGCACGCTTGAGGAAGTGGGGCAGGAGATCGGCCTCACCCGTGAGCGTGTTAGACAAATACAGGTTGAAGCGCTCAAGCGTTTGCGGGAAATTCTCGAAAAAAATGGCTTGTCGAGTGATTCGTTGTTCCAGTAAATCTGATGGGTTTAAAAAAACCGGCTAATGCCGGTTTTTTTTGCGGATTATTTGTAGGAGAAAGCTTACAGGTATGTAGGTCGCTGTAGTCAATATGCCTAGGAGTTGTAGGCATCTACGAATAGGTGGTTTTTTAACTAATTGAATTTAAAGGGTATTTTATTTTTATAAGAGTCTTCAGGTTTTTTTATAAGATATCAGTCACTTGCGATGCTCAGATAATCCCTTATGATTAAGGTGTGTTTAAGGATAAGCACAAGTTGTTAGGGACAGCAGCTAGGACAATCGCGGGATGCGATTTCATCAGGATGATGAGTAGGAAATATAGGGAATAGGGACAAAAGTGGGCGGGTCAAACCGCCCCTTTTTTTTGCCTGAATTTTTGCTTGAGCACTTGCATTTGAGTTTTTCTGGGGCATTTCCTAGCACATAAAAAACCCGCACTAGGCGGGTTTTATTGGGTGCAGAGGCAGTATTAGCGCTCCAGGTGCTCAAGCTTGTCTTTCACACCATCCCACTCTTCAGCATCAGCGAGAGCTTCTTTCTTCTCGGTGATATTTGGCCATACCTCAGCCAGATCAGCATTCAGCTCGATATATTCCTGCATGTCCTCAGGCACCTCATCTTCAGAGAAGATGGCTTGCGCGGGGCACTCTGGTTCACACAGAGCGCAGTCAATGCACTCGTCCGGGTGAATGACCAGGAAGTTCGGGCCTTCGTAGAAGCAGTCCACCGGACAGACTTCCACACAGTCGGTGTACTTGCACTTGATGCAATTGTCGGTGACGACGAAGGTCATTCTAATTCTCTCCTCAGGCTACGGCGCGAGACTGCCCTCATAAACAGTCTCTCGGCTCGAAAAAACGCACTTCAGTGCCAGGCATTAGCACATAGCTGTTCCGAGCGCGCAGGATTCTAACAGCTTGTTGGCGTGGGCGTTAGACTCGAGTTTTCCATGCATATAACAGTTCTAGCGCGTGGCGTGGAGTCAAATCATCCGGATTGATCTTAGACAATTCTTCTAGCAGCGGATGCGCAAGGTTCGCAAACATATCGCTTTGTTGTGGCGTAGCCGCTTTTCCTGGCTCCGTACGGGGCAGGTCGTGCGGCAAACTTGTGGTTTCGAGGCGCGCCAAGTGCTCACGTGCGCGCAGGATCACTGCATTGGGCACGCCCGCCAGTTGTGCCACCGCTAAACCATAGCTCTGGCTCGCTGGGCCAGGTAGAACATGGTGTAAAAAAACGATGCGCTCATTATGTTCCGTCGCGTTGAGATGGACGTTGGCTACCAGCGGCTCGCTCTCTGGCAGCACAGTAAGTTCAAAATAATGGGTCGCAAACAGCGTGTATGCGCGTAGTTTAGCCAGCTGTTCAGCCGCTGCCCATGCCAGTGACAGGCCGTCAAAGGTGCTGGTGCCACGACCGACTTCGTCCATCAGGACGAGGCTTTGTTCGGTGGCGTTATGCAAAATGTTGGCGGTTTCACTCATTTCAACCATGAAGGTCGAGCGGCCACCGGCAAGATCATCGCTGGAGCCAATACGGGTGAATATACGGTCAACCAATGACAGTTCGCAGCTCGCCGCTGGCACAAAGCTACCGATGTGGGCGAGCAAGACAATCAGCGCTGTCTGGCGCATGTAGGTCGATTTACCACCCATGTTCGGGCCGGTAATTACCAGCATGCGCGTTTCATCATCAAGGTTCAGGTCGTTGGCCACGAAGGGTTTGGTCAGAACCTGTTCAACCACTGGGTGGCGGCCTTGGTTGATGCGCATGCAAGGCTCGTCAACAAAGTGCGGGCAATTTAGGTCCAGGTTCAATGCGCGCTCAGCTAAGTTGCTCAACACGTCCAGCTCAGCAAGCGCTGAGGCGCTGTCCTGCAGTGGTGAGAGTTGCGTGATCAGGTGTTCGAGCAATTCTTCGTACAGCACTTTCTCGCGTGCGAGTGCACGGCTTTTGGCCGACAGTGCCTTGTCTTCAAACTCTTTCAGTTCCGGCGTGATGAAGCGCTCTGCACCTTTCAGGGTTTGCCGGCGAATGTAATCAGCAGGGGCCGATTCTGCCTGCTTGCTGGGTAACTCGATGAAGTAGCCATGCACGCGGTTGTAGCCAACCTTAAGATTGGACAGACCGGTTCGAGCCTTTTCCCGCGTTTCCAGGTCCATCAGGTACTGGCCAGCGTTTTCGCTTAGCGATTGCAGTTCGTCGAGCTCCGCGTCGTAACCGGTCTTGAGCACGCCGCCATCTCGAATCACTGCGGGCGGGTTATCTATAATCGCTTTGCTGAGCAACTCAGCCAGTTCTGGATAGGTGCTGACGATAGTCGCTAATGAAGTTAGGTGCGGCGACTCCAGCAACGCCATGGCGCTTTGCAGCTCTGGTAGCGCGGCTAATGCGTCGCGCAGCCGTGCAAGGTCGCGAGGACGGGCGTTACGTAGGCCGATGCGGGCGAGAATCCGTTCCAGATCACCGATTTCCTTGAGCTGCGGCTGCAAGGTTTCAAAGCGGTAGCGTTCAAGCAGGCAGGTGATCGACTCCTGGCGTGCTACAAGAATGCTGCGATCGCGCAGCGGACGATTCAGCCAGCGGCTGAGCAGGCGACTGCCCATTGCTGTCTGGCAGCGATCAACCACCGATTGCAGGGTGTTTTCGCGACCACCGGCGAGGTTGATATCTAGTTCAAGGTTGCGTCGGCTGGCGCCGTCCAGAATCACCGTGTCATCCAGGCGCTCATGACGCAGGCTACGCAGGTGTGGCAGCGCGGTGCGCTGGGTTTCCTTGGCATAGGCGAGCAAGCAACCAGCAGCGCCGATCGCCAGAGTCAGTGACTCGCAACCAAAGCCTTTGAGGTCCTGAGTGGCAAACTGTTGGCACAGGCTCTTATGCGCAGAGTCACGCTCAAAGTCCCACGGCGCACGACGACGGACGCCTTTACGCTTTTCAGCGGGCAGGCCTTGTGGCCAGTCATCGGGGATCAGCAGTTCAACCGGGTTGAGCCGTTCAAGTTCTGCCAGCAGGTTTTCCCAGCCTTTAATTTCCAGCACGCTGAAGCGACCGCTGGTGATGTCGAGCACTGCTAGACCAAACAGGCGTTCATCGCCGAGTACCGCGGCAATCAGGTTGTCGCGGCGCTCATCGAGCAGTGCTTCATCACTTACTGTGCCCGGGGTGATGATCCGCACAACCTGGCGATCAACTGGGCCCTTGCTGGTTGCCGGATCGCCGACTTGCTCGCAAATAACCACCGACTCACCAAGTTTGACCAACTTGGCCAAGTAACCTTCAGCGGCGTGGTAAGGAATACCGCACATAGGAATCGCCTGCCCGGCGGATTGACCGCGTGCAGTCAAGGTGATGTCGAGCAGCTTGGCGGCCTTTTTTGCGTCTTCATAGAAAATTTCATAGAAGTCACCCATGCGATAGAACATCAGTTGGTCAGGGTGCTGGTTCTTCAATTTCCAATACTGTTGCATCATCGGGGTATGGGCGCTGAGGTCGCTTTGGCTCATCGTTTTAGCTGTCCGGCTGAATCATAAAAGCGGCTAGTGTACGGTATCCACCTAGCTCGCTTTAACCCCGGAGTGAAGATGCACGTAAATCAATCTGATTTAACCCGTTTGGCGGTACATTTAGGTCGCAAGCTGACTGAGTTGCATGCGCAAGTCAGCACGGCTGAATCCTGTACGGGTGGTGGTATTGCTGAGGCGATTACCCGCGTTCCAGGTAGCTCTGCCTGGTTTGAGGCGGGGTATGTGACCTATTCAAATGCACAAAAAACCAAGCAGCTTGGCGTTGGGCCTGAATTGTTTGTGCTGTTGGGTGCAGTGAGCCGAGAAGTGGTCGAGGCCATGGTGCGTGGGGCGCAAGCGCAAAGTGGCGCGCACTATGCCGTCGCGGTTAGCGGCGTAGCCGGGCCGGACGGTGGCTCTGACGAGAAGCCTGTTGGCACCGTTTGGCTGGCGTGGGGCGACTCTGAGCAAGTGTATAGCGTGCGTAAACAGTTTGCCGGTGATCGCCAAAGTGTCCGCCGACAAACGGTTATAGCCGCGCTAGAGGGGCTTATACGCCTCGTAGAAAAAGAAAATCCAACTCTGGGGTAGGCGGGCGGCCAAGCCTATGGAATAATACTGGCTACTTATACAGTTGTTGGCGGCCGTCAGGCCCTCTTGATCACGTGAGGACTTCAATGGACGAGAATAAGAAGCGCGCTCTGGCTGCTGCCCTTGGCCAGATTGAAAAGCAGTTTGGTAAAGGCGCTGTCATGCGCATGGGCGATCATGATCGTCAGGCAATCCCGGCAATTTCGACCGGCTCTTTGGGCTTGGATATTGCGCTGGGTATTGGCGGTTTGCCAAAAGGTCGTATCGTCGAAATTTACGGTCCGGAATCTTCGGGTAAAACCACACTGACTCTGTCGGTAATTGCTGAAGCACAAAAGCTTGGCGCTACCTGTGCATTCGTCGACGCCGAGCACGCGCTTGATCCTGAATACGCAGGCAAGCTCGGGGTAAACGTTGATGACCTGCTGGTTTCGCAACCAGACACCGGTGAGCAAGCACTGGAAATCACCGATATGTTGGTGCGCTCAAACGCAGTCGACGTAATCGTAGTCGACTCCGTGGCTGCGTTAGTGCCAAAAGCTGAAATCGAAGGCGAGATGGGTGACATGCACGTCGGCCTGCAAGCCCGTTTGATGTCGCAGGCACTGCGTAAAATTACCGGTAACATCAAGAACGCCAATTGTTTGGTGATCTTCATCAACCAGATCCGCATGAAAATCGGTGTGATGTTCGGCAGCCCTGAAACCACCACCGGTGGTAACGCGCTGAAGTTCTATGCCTCGGTACGTTTGGATATTCGCCGTACTGGCGCGGTTAAAGAAGGCGACGAAGTCGTCGGTAGTGAAACCCGCGTGAAAGTGGTGAAAAACAAAGTTGCACCGCCATTCCGTCAGGCTGAGTTCCAGATTCTGTACGGCAAGGGTATCTACCGTAATGGCGAAATCATCGACCTCGGTGTGCTGCACGGTTTCCTGGAAAAATCAGGCGCTTGGTACAGTTATCAAGGCAGCAAGATTGGCCAGGGCAAGGCAAACTCAGCCAAGTACTTGGAAGACAATCCAGAGGTTGCCCGCACCGTTGAAGGCTTGATCCGTGAAAAACTGCTGGTTCCAGTAACGCCTGCCAAGGTGGGTGCTGAAGCGCTGGTTGATGCTGAAGTCGACGCCTGATCGGTGACATGTAGGTGAGCAGCGCCATACTCGACAACCCAGTGGCCGTCAGGCGAGCAGCGATGGATTTGCTGGCTCGTCGCGAACATGGGCGTGTTGAGTTGGTGCGCAAGTTGCGTCAGCGCGGCGCAACGGATGATTTGATCGACCCAGCCCTTGACCGATTAACGGAAGAGGGTTTGTTGTCTGAAGCGCGCTATCTGGAAAGTTTTATCCGCTACCGCGCCCGCTCGGGCTACGGTCCTGTGCGCATACGTGAAGAACTGACACAGCGGGGCTTGGTTCGCACCGAGATTGAGCAGGCGTTAGCCGACAGCGGCATTGACTGGGCAGAGCAGCTTGCTGATGTATGGCAACGCAAATATGCCGGGCAGTTACCGCAAGATATGCGGGAGCGCGCCAAGCAAGGTCGCTTTCTAAGCTATCGGGGCTATCCGCTTGAGCTTATTAGCAAGTTACTGCGCGGACGGCTTAACGATTAAGTAACCACTATAAAAACTGCACAAGCTTATGTTGGGGCAGCCCTTGCTGCGGCAGCCGGTGCTGGGTTGGCCCGTGCTGTAGCACTTTTACAGGCTTCCTAACTATTGGTTTCACTCGCTAGACCAATTTTCGCGCAGGTTAATGAAGTCAATTAGCTCGCGCAGACGCCCGTGGTTGCGTCCGTTGAAGTCGAAGACCAAGCGCGGCAGGCCTGCTAATTCGTCAGCGTCCTGACTGTCATCTGCTCGCTCAAGCAACTCGAAGTCGCCAGTTTTAGAGATGTCACTGAACTGGCTGCTTATAGTCATTAGCGCCGCATTATTGAGTGGGTGATTGAGGCGAATGATGTAGCGTTTGTTTAACCAGCGACTGGAGTTGTAGTTGCTGTAAAACTGGCTGATATGCTCAACGGCAGCATCAGCGCTATAAACCAGAGTCATTAAGTTGAGGTCGCTGGCTAGAATATAGCCACTGTCTTTGAGTTGGCGCTCAATGAACTGCAACGCCTCTTGCCAGAAGTTTCCATCGGGCTGATCAAGTAGAACCACAGGCACTATTGGGCTTTTCCCGGTTTGAATCAGGGTCAATACTTCAATAGCCTCATCCAGTGTGCCGAAACCGCCCGGGCATAGCACAAGTGCGTCTGCTTCCTTGACGAAAAACAGTTTGCGTAAAAAGAAGAAGTGGAACGAGAGTAGATTACTGGTTCCGCTGACCGTTGCATTGGCGCTTTGCTCAAAGGGCAGCGTGATATTGAAACCCAGGCTGCTGTCTACGCCAGCACCTTCGTGAGCGGCCGCCATAATCCCGCCACCTGCACCGGTTACGACCATCAAGTCGTGACGAGCAAGTTGGGCTCCCAGTTCACGAGCCAGTTGGTAAATGGGATGGTCAACCGGCGTACGTGCAGAACCAAAAACGGTGACTTTGCGCCGTCGTTTGAACTGTTCAAGTACAGAAAAGGCACGTTCCATTTCACGTAATGTCTGCAGCATGATTTTCGCGTCCCAGCGATTGCGATCTGCTTGGCCCATTCGAATAATGGTGATCAGCATTTCCCGGTACAGTTCTCGGTTGAGACTGTTCGGGGGGGCAATCAGCGAGGTCAACTCGTCAACTTTACTGCGCAGGTCGATGCCGCTGGTTTGAAAATGCCGAGCAAGGTAGTCATCCGGTTCATCAGGCATGGGGTGTCTCCGTGGCAGATTTAGACCCGATCCATCAAAGATATGACGTTAAGAGTATGGCTTTGCTGTGACGAGTCTGCCGGTCAGTACTGGCTGCAGATGAAGAAGAGATGCATGTGCAACCTTGCGCTGCACATGCCTTTAACGGGCTTATTGACCGCAGTCGGCTTTGTCGAACGTCTCGCGAACAATTGGCTTGTTGGTTTTGTACTCAGTGAATTCATAGCGCAATTCTGCGCCTTCGTTGAGTAGCTTATGAAACCCGCCGTTGCTGCATACACTCTTTCCAAGCTGTGAGCGCACTGCGTCGAGGTTGTTGCGCATTTGTGCCGCATGGCGAGGGCGAACGCTAAGATGATTGATTAGCGTATGACCTTCTACGGTATAGCCTTGGTCGAGAATATCCGCATTGATTGCGCGAGGTGTGCCGACGCTGCTTTCCTGAGCGACGCTTTGCAGCATTTTGGTCAGCTCATACTCTTTAAGCGAAGACGCATGGGCAGTAAAGGGTAGGCTCAGGGCCAGAGTTAGGGCAGTTAGGCGTAACATCCAAGTCTCCACAGTCATTTCAATCCTTCGACAGGTAAGCACCCGTAGAGGTTCAGCTGGGGCCTATGATAACCCTCAAGTACCCGTTTGTACCTTCGCTGACAACAAAATCTTGCCAGGCGCTTACATCGGTCAGTTGAGCCAGAGTGGTTGGGCTTTGTTAGACTGCGCGCCGATTAATGCAGGATTGACTATGCAACGTTTTTTTCCCCATGGCCAACGCTCATGAGCCACGCCGTAGCGCGATTACGTGATGTGCGTTTAGCGCGCAGTGAAAAACCATTTCTGGCGCGTGGCTCCAAGGCGGTGCGCTGTAATCAATGCCGAATTGCCCTGACCCATTGTTTGTGCGCGTGGCGCCCGAATGTCGAGGCGCAGTCAGCCATGTGCTTGATAATGCATGACGTAGAGGTGCTCAAGCCGAGTAACACCGGCTGGCTCATTGCTGATGTTGTCACTGATACCAGTGCCTTTGGCTGGCTTCGTACAGAAGTTGATCCGGCCTTAACCGCGCTGCTGAGTGATCCGCAATGGCAGCCTTATCTGGTCTTTCCCGGCGAATATGTGGCGCCTGAACGGGTTGTCAGCGAGGTCAACGTTGCGCCAGGCAAGAGGCCGTTGTTTGTGCTGCTGGATGCGACATGGACCGAAGCGCGCAAGATGTTCCGCAAAAGTCCATACCTCGATAATTTGCCGGTGTTGAGTCTGGAGCCTGAGCGTCTGTCGCGTTATCACCTGCGCCGCTCAACCCGCAATGAGCAGTTGTGTACCGCAGAAGTCGCAGCGTTATGCCTTGAATTAGCCGGTGATCAACGCGCTGCAGATGCTCTAAATGCCTATTTTGATGTGTTCAGTCAGCACTATTTAGCGGCCAAGGCGCCACGTGCAGTTAATTTAGCTGATCCTGTGCATCGCCGGTTACAACCGTTTCTGTAGTTCACATAAATCCCTGACGCCATCTTCTCGCAGGGATTTCTTTGCGATTATGCGGGTGTAGCTGTGTTAACAATTGCGGGCTTTTTCGGCCAGAGTTGGGCCAGGAGCATGCCGCCAAACATTAGTGCGCAGCCGATATAGCCACGAATATCAAGTGTCTCGTGGAGCAGGATCGCACCGGCAATCGCAGCAAATACGGCTTCCAGAGACAGAATAATTGCAGCATGAGAGGCAATGGCGTGCTTTTGCGCCACCACCTGCAGGGTGAAGCCAATCGCGACTCCAAAGATCCCTCCGTAAATGATCGCCGGGGCGGCTGCAATGATCGCGTCCAGTGCAAAGGGCTCGAATATCAGCGCCAGGATCATGCTAATTGCAGCGCAGGTGATGAATTGGATAACCGCCAAGCGTAGAGGATCATGACGGCTCGCAAAAAAGCCGACCAGCAACACATGAATACCCCAGACAAAGGCCCCAGCAAGTTGCAGCCAATCACCCGAAGCTACTGTAAAACCATCGCCCACGCTCAACAGAAACATACCGATAACGGCCAGGCTCGCGCCGAGCCAGATACCCATACCGCTACGCTGACCGATAAACAGTCCGAGTATGGGCACGATAATCACGTAAAGACCGGTGATGAATCCGGAGTTGGTGACGCTGGTGAACAGCAGTCCAACTTGCTGTAAGTTAATACCAATTGCCAGCGCCAGACCCATGATTGCACCGCCGAACAACAAGCTTTTATCCAGCGCTGGTTTGCTCGCAGATTTGCTGCGGGTCAGCAGGGGTAGGATTGCAAGTAGCACGACAGCGGCTAAAGAGAAGCGCAAGCCGCTGTATAAAAATGGCCCGACTGAGTCCATGCCCATGCGTTGTGCAACAAATGCGGAGCCCCAGATGATGGCGGTTATTAGCATCAAAAGGTCGGCGCGCAGAGCTTGGCTTCGCATAAAAAGGCTCATGAATAAGAAAGGCGCTGACTTTGCCGGAAAGTATTGCGCTTGACCACCCCGTCATCGCTCGGCATGCTGGGCGCCGCCTCAGGCGCATTTGCGGCTCACACGTAGTGTGGAGGTTGCTAGAGTGTAAAGTTAAATACCTGTTGAAGTACCTCTCATGTAGCCCTAATAACAATAACGGGATCTGCCATGGCTGTTTACGAAATCCTGATTGCTGATGACCACCCTTTGTTTCGCAGTGCATTGCAACAAGCACTGACACTGGGTTTAGGGCCGGATGTACGGTTGGTTGAAGCAGCAAGCATTGCTGAATTAGAAAGTCGTTTGACTGAAAAGCCGGATTGGGATCTGGTGCTGCTCGACCTGAATATGCCGGGGGCCTATGGCTTTTCCGGCTTGGTATTGTTACGTGGCCAATATCCACAAATACCAGTGGTGATGATTTCCGCGCAGGAAGAGTCTGCGGTTGTACTGCGTTCCAAAGAGTTTGGGGCCAGTGGGTTCATTCCTAAATCCAGCTCGCTGGAAACCATTCAGCAAGCCGTTCGTCTGGTTCTGGACGGTGAGGCTTGGTGGCCGGAAATCAGTGCTGAGGCGCAAAGCGTAACCGCTGAGGCCAAGGCTGCAAGTGCCGGGCTGGCTAGCTTGACGCCGCAGCAGTTTCGGGTTTTGACCATGGTTTGCGAAGGGCTGCTGAACAAGCAAATCGCCTATGAGTTGGGAGTTTCAGAGGCGACGGTCAAGGCGCATGTCACTGCGATATTTCGCAAATTAGGTGTGCGTACGCGCACCCAGGCGGCATTATTGCTGCAACAGCTTGAAAGCATTCCTAACGCTGCGACGGTTTGAATTGATTAATTGCTCCGGCTAACGGGATGTAGCCACTTCTATCCGCTGAAAAAAAATCAGACTTTTAGCGCCGCATTGGCGTAGCCTGCCGTCTTTTTTCAGTTAGTGGTTATTAAACTATGTCTCCATTTAAAGGCCAGACAGGCCTTAAACGCATCCTCAATGCGACCGGCTATTCACTCGATGGGTTGCGCGCAGCATTTACCGGTGAGGCTGCATTTCGTCAGTTGGTACTGCTTAATGTGGTGATGATTCCGCTGGCGTTCGTTTTTGATGTAAGCAAAGGCGAGCGCGCATTGATGGTTGCGGTGTGCTTGCTGGCATTGATTGTTGAGTTACTCAACTCTGCGGTTGAAGCGGCGATTGACCGTATCTCACTGGACCTGCATCCACTGTCAAAGAATGCCAAGGACATGGGCAGCGCAGCTCAGTTTGTTTCGCTTTCTTTGATTGGCAGTGTCTGGCTGATTATTCTTCTGGGCTAGTACTTGCGATTGCCCTTGAATCATCCTTAGGCAATTGTCGGTAAGACGATCTCATCGCTACGGGTTACCCCGGCAGTCAGGGTTTGGCACAGTTCGAGAAATGCACGCATCGCCGCTGTTTGATACTTTTGTTGGTGCCAGATGAAGTAGAACTGCCGACGCAGATCCAGGTCCGGGCTTTCTACAGGCACTAAGCTGCCGCGGCGAAATGCGTCTCGTAACGCAAGGCGTGAGATACAACCGATTCCCAAACCTGACTCAACCGCGCGTTTTATCGCCTCGGTGTGCTCGAGTTCCAGACGAATATTCAGCGGGTTAGGGTGATGGCGCATGGCTTGATCAAAGGTTAGGCGAGTGCCTGAGCCTTTTTCACGAAGTATCCAGGCTTCACGGCTGAGCGCCTCAACGCTGGCAGTTTTGGATTGAGCCAGAGGATGCTGCGGCGCACAAAAGACTACCAACTCATCCTCCACCCACGGCTGCACGTCAATGTCTGGATGCTGGCAGTCGCCTTCAATCAAGCCCAGATCCAATTCATAGTGAGCCACTTGCTGGACCACATGGGCGGTGTTGTGAACCTGTAGCTTTACCCGGCATTCGGGATACAGCTGCATGAAGTTACCAATCAATAGCGTTGCCAGATAATTACCGACGGTAAGAGTGGCACCGACATTCAGCGTGCCAAAACCGCTTTTTCCGGCCAATAAGCGCTCAATCTCTTTAGAGCGATCAATCAACGCAACCGCTTGCGGCAGCAACTGATGGCCCAATGCGTTGAGAGTTAAACGTTTGCCCGCGCGATCAAAAAGCTGGCAATCAGTCTGACGCTCAAGTTCGGTGACTGAGGTGCTGGTGGCCGACTGCGACAACGACAAAGACTCGGCCGCACGCGACACGCTTTCTTGTTGGGCGACGGCAACAAATACTTGAAGTTGTCTAAGAGTAAATCGCATATCTATATAACCGATAACCTATATCTTAATAATTCACTTAACAGATATTCTGCGTGCCTCTAGAATGCAGCGCAAATACCCGCAGTGGGTAGCTTAATTTAGTGAGGATACCTGCATGAGCAATTTGAACGTCGAGCGTGTGCTCAGCGTCCACCACTGGAATGACACGCTGTTCAGCTTTAAGACCACCCGTAATGCCGGGCTGCGTTTTGAAAATGGTCAGTTTGTAATGATCGGTTTGCAGCAGGACACTGGCCGCCCACTGATGCGTGCTTACTCTATCGCCAGTCCGAACTATGAAGAACACCTCGAGTTCTTCAGTATCAAGGTTCAAGATGGCCCGTTAACCTCGCAACTTCAGCACCTCAAGCCTGGCGATGAGTTGATGGTGAGCCGCAAGCCAACCGGCACCTTGATTCTTGATGACCTGTTGCCAGGTAAGCACCTTTATCTGTTGAGCACGGGTACCGGTCTGGCGCCGTTCATGAGCGTAATTCAAGACCCTGAAACCTATGAACGCTACGAGAAAGTGGTGCTGGTTCATGGTGTTCGTTACGTTAACGAAGTGGCGTACCGTGAGTTCATCACTGAACATTTGCCGAAGAATGAATACTTCGGTGATGCCCTGAAAGAGAAGCTCATCTACTACCCAACTGTGACCCGTGAAGAGTTCGAGAATCAGGGCCGCCTGACTGATTTGATGCGCAGCGGCAAGTTGTTCCGCGACATTGGCTTGCCGCCAATCAACGCACAAGACGACCGCGCAATGATTTGCGGTAGCCCGAGCATGCTCGATGAAACCAGTGCTGTGCTGGATAGCTTTGGCTTGAAAGTATCTGCACGCATGGGCGAGCCGGGTGATTACTTGATCGAGCGGGCTTTCGTCGAGAAGTAAGTCGTTAGCAAAAAGAATCCCACCAAACGGTGGGATTTTTTTTGCTGAAAAAAAGCCCCGCATGAAGCGAGGCGAAGGGAGGGTGTTGGGTACTGGCAAGCAGCATCCAATACAACCCAGCATTTGCAGTTGTTACAGCATGGCCAGCAAGCCAGCATGAGGCATGGCTTGGAAGTCGATCGACATCATCAGGCTCAAAGCGCTGATTGTGACGATGGAAAAAGCGAACAACTTTCGGGCCCAGAGCCGATCATCCACAGCACGGTAGCCGGACAGGGCAATCACCAACCACCAGGCACTGACCAACAGGGCGACAAGCAGGTAGCCATAGCCCGCGAAGCCGGTCAGGGTGAGTAGCAGTGAAGCGCCAGTAAACGCCAGAATGTACAGCACGATCTGCAGCTTGGTTACGTCGATCCCACGTTTGACCGGAAGTACCGGGATACCCGCCGCCTTGTAGTCATTCAAGCGGAATATTGCGATGGCGTAGGAGTGCGGCATCTGCCACAGACAGAAGATCAGCAATAGCAGCGCCGCACCTGTGTCGAATTGACCGGTGACCGCGCAATAACCCACTACCGGCGGCATGGCCCCGGACAAACTGCCGACCAGGGTGCCGTACTCAGATGTGCGCTTGAGCCACAGGCTGTAGAAACCCACATAGATCACAAAGCCAATGGCGGCCAGTTCGGTTGCCAGCGCAGTGGTTTCGAACCAGAGCAGGCTGAATCCGGCGATGCCCAGTACCACACCGTGAGCCAGCGCTGCCTTGAGCGAAATCTTGCCGGTGACCAGCACGCGGTCGCGGGTGCGCTGCATATGCTGGTCGATATCGCGATCAATGCAGTTGTTCAGCACGCATCCGCTGGCCACCACCAGCGACAAACCGATCACGGTGGACAGCAGCAACTTCAGGTCGATATGGCCCTGCGCCGCAAGAAAATAGCCACCCGCAACAGCGATCAGATTGCCGAAGATGATCCCCGGCTTGGTGATCAGGAGATAGCGTTTGAACTTCATGGTCACATCCAGGGCATCATCAGTTGGTCGGCATTGACCATGATCCAGATCGCCAGGCCCACCAGCATCACAATGATCAATACCGTGAACAGAAAGGCCAGCAAGTTCCAGCGACCTTCCGATGAGGTGTTCATGTGCAGGAAGCAAACCAGGTGCACCAGGATCTGCACCACACCCAACACGACCATGCTGGTTAGTGCGACGTTGCGCGAAAAATGACCGCTCATGACCATGGCGAACGGAATCACCGTGAGAATGACTGAAAGGATGAAACCGATAGCGTAGGACCGCACGCTGCCGTGGCTTTCACCGGCATGGCTCTGTGCATGTGCGTGGCTCATTGGGCAACTCCCATCAGGTAGACAACAGTGAAGACGCAGATCCAGACGATATCGAGGAAGTGCCAGAACAGGCTCAGGCACGACAATCGGGTTGTGTTCTGCGGTGTCAGGCCACGGCTGTAAACCTGGGCCATCATCACCACCATCCACACCAGGCCTGCAGTTACGTGCAAGCCGTGCATGCCAACCAGGGTGAAAAACGAGGACAGGAATGCGCTGCGGTTTGGCCCGAAGCCTTCCATGATCAGGTGATGGAACTCGTTGATCTCCATGCCGATAAAGCCAAGGCCGCAGAGGAACGTCAGGAACAGCCAGGCAATGGTCTTGCCCTTGTCTGCCTTGTGGGCAGCCAACATGGCCATGCCGTAGGTGCAACTGCTGACCAGCAGTAATGCGGTTTCGACCAGCACATAAGGCAGCTCGAAAATGTCCTTGCCGCTTGGGCCGCCAGCGGTGTGGTTAACCAAGACTGCGTAAGTGGCGAACACGCTGGCGAACAGGATGCAGTCGGTCATCAGGTACAGCCAGAAGCCAAATACCGTCATGTCGCCGCTGTCGTGATCGTGGTCATGATCATGGGCCTGGCTGGCGCCGTGTTGAGAATCAAGGATTGCCGTAGACATGCGGGTTACACCTCTTGCGCGAGTTGTTGGGCGTGTTGCGCACGGTTTTGGGGATGTCCAGCCTCGCGTGGGAAGCGCTGGCTTTCGATGCGTTCGATTTCATCCGGCTGCACGTAGTAGTCAACGTCCTGGTTGTAGCTGCGCACGATGAAAGTGGCGACCATGCCGATAAAGCTCAGGCCAGCCAGCCACCAGATGTGCCAGATCATGGCGAAGCCGAATACGGCACCAACCAGGCCGATAACCAAGCCAGCAGCGGTGTTCTTTGGCATATGGATCGGGCTGTAGCTGGCAGGGCGCAGATAAGCCGTGTCGTTTTCTTTCATCTCGTGGAACGCGTCGACAGCATGCACTGTAGGTAGCTGGGCAAAGTTGTAGAACGGCGGCGGCGAGGAGGTTGACCATTCCAGGGTACGGCCACCCCAAGGGTCGCCGGTGTGGTCGCGCAGCGCATCACGGTTCTTGATGCTGACCAGGATCTGGGCGATCTGGAAGGCAATCCCGCAGAAGATCAGCACGGCACCACAGAAGGCAACAATCAGGTACGGATGCCACAGTGGGTTGTCGTAATGATTCAGGCGTCGGGTCATACCCATGAAGCCCAGTACGTACAGCGGCATGAACGCCACGAAGAAACCGGTAATCCAGCACCAGAAGGCGTACTTGCCCAGCCGCTCGTCGAGCTTGAAACCGAAGGCTTTGGGGAACCAGAACGTGAAGCCAGCCAGATAACCGAACACCGCACCACCAATGATTGTGTTGTGGAAGTGGGCGATCAGAAATAGGCTGTTGTGCAACACATAGTCGGCGCCCGGTACGGCCAACAGCACACCAGTCATGCCGCCAACGGTGAAGGTCACCATAAAGCCTAAAGTCCAGAGCACTGGCGTGGTGAAGTGCAGGCGGCCACGGAAGATGGTGAACAGCCAGTTGAAAAGCTTCACCCCGGTTGGAATCGAGATAATCATGGTGGCAACGCCGAAGAAAGCGTTGACGTTGGCACCCGAGCCCATGGTGAAGAAGTGGTGCAACCAGACCACGAAGCCCAGCACGGTGATCGCCGCAGTTGCCCAGACCATAGAGGTGTAGCCGAACAGGCGCTTACCGGTGAAGGTGGAGATCACTTCCGAGAACACACCGAATGCCGGCAGGATCAGGATATACACCTCTGGGTGGCCCCAGGCCCAGAACAGGTTGATGTACATCATGGCGTTGCCGCCCAGTTCGTTGGTGAAGAAGTGCATGTCCAGGTAACGGTCAAGACTCAGCAACGCCAGCGTAGCGGTAAGGATCGGGAACGACGCGACAATCAGGATATTGGTGAACGTGCAGGTCCAGGTGAAGATCGGCATCTGCATCAGCTTCATGCCTGGGGTACGCATCTTCAGTACGGTGACCAGGAAGTTAACCCCGGTCAGCAACGTTCCTAAGCCGGATAACTGCAAAGCCCAGATGTAATAGTCGACACCCACGCCCGGACTGTAGCCAAGCTCCGAAAGAGGCGGGTAAGCCACCCAGCCAGTGCGAGCAAACTCACCAACACCGAGTGAAAGGTTAACCAGAATCGCGCCGGCCACGAACAACCAGAAGCTCAACGAGTTAAGGAATGGGAACGCCACGTCACGAGCGCCGATCTGCAGCGGCACGGCGATGTTCATCAAACCGACCATAAACGGCATGGCCATGAAAATGATCATGATCACACCGTGGGCGGTGAATATCTGGTCATAGTGCTCGGGCGGCAGGAAGCCATGGTTGGCGCCTTCGGCCATGGCCAACTGGCCGCGCATCATGATGGCGTCGGCAAAACCGCGCAGCAGCATGATCATGGCAACGAAGATGTACATCACACCGATTTTCTTGTGGTCGACCGAGGTCAGCCACTCGGTCCACAAATAGGACCACTTACGGAAATAGGTCAGCGCGGCCACGATGGCCAGGCCAAGCAGGGCAACAACACCCAAGGTGCCCATAATGATGGGGACGTCCAGGGGCACTGCGTCGAGCGTTAACAAGCCAAACATCAGTGATTACTCCTCGATACTCGCGTTCATGGGCATGTGCATGTCTTTCATATCCTGCATCTCACCTTTGGTCTCAGCGCCAAGCTGCGGCGTTGATGGGCCGTGCATGTATTGCATGAGAATTGAGTTGTAGAGCGTCGGGCTGACAGAGGAGAAGTACTGCGCCGGATCGTTTTCGCTTGGTTTGACCAGCTCCGGGTAGTTGCTCTGATCCAACGTTTTCGGTGCCGCCTTGACCTTGGCAACCCAGTCGTCGAAGCCTTTTTCCGAGGTGGCGATAGCCTGGAATTTCATGCCGGAGAAACCATCGCCGCTGAAGTTCGAGGACAGGCCGTCGAAGGTGCCTTCAAAGTTGGCGATCAGGTGCAGCTTGGTTTGCATGCCAGCCATGGAATAAATCTGGCTGCCGAGTTGCGGGATGAAGAACGAGTTCATCGCATTCTGCGAAGTAATTTGGAAGTTCACCGGTGTATCGGTGGGGAAGGCGATCTCGTTGATCGTGGCAATGCCTTGCTCGGGATAGATGAACAGCCACTTCCAGTCCAGCGACACCGCCTGAATCACCACCGGTTTAACATCGGAGTCCAACGGGCGATAAGGGTCGAGTTCGTGGGTGGAAGTCCAGGTCAGGGTGCCGAGTACTGCAATGATTGCGCAGGGCACCAACCACACCACCAATTCGATGGGTGTGGAGTGGGACCAGTTCGGCTTGTAAGTCGCCTTGGTATTGGAGGCGCGGTATTTCCAGGCGAATGCCAGGGTCATCACGATGACTGGAATTACCACGATCAGCATCAGCAAGGTGGAGGTGATAATAAGCGACTTTTCATCCATGCCCACCTGACCTTTGGGGTCGAGCAAGGTCATGTTGCAACCGCCGAGCATCAGCAAGGGCAGCCACGACAATTGTTTCAGGTATCCAAGGTACTGCTCAGTTTTCATCTTGCGGCCTTAATGGATAAATTGACTCCGACGCCTCGGTCTTCTCTAACCGAGGTGATGCAGCCGATACAGTTCTGACGGCACCTGCTGTCAGAGGTTTTTTACGCAACAGCCAGCCGCCACCAGAATTCGGGCATGCCTCTCCCGTCTAGTTCTCGCGAGGCGAAACTGAGCTGTGCGCTGTTTGGAATATTGTTAGTCAGCGTATGCAATGACCCGATATGGGCGTGCAGCAGACAATCCTTTGAAGTGAATACCGCTTGTAACCAGCGTAAGCCGAGCGGATTTTCAGCCATGAAGCGCAATGCCTGCGCGTGGTAATAGCTTTCGGCCGATATGTGAATTGGTTCACTGATGCGGCTGAGAAAACGGCACAACCATTACAAATTATTACAGCGGTAACTTCAAGTTACATGTGTCCGCACTGCCTTGTCAGGGCCTGCGCTCAAGGGCTTGATTGATTAAGGGTAAAGCGCTGCAGCCATTGTCTTTGCTGGCCTTTGGCACAATGACTGTTGTCTGGATGGGTGCGACGCCAGGCCGCACTTTTAGAGGTGGGTATTGGGTGTGAAGCTGATGTTAGTCAATAAAGATTGCTGGTTTTTGGGGTATTGCTTCGCTTGGAGGAGCCTGTAGATATGAAACGTGCAGGCATAAAAAAATGCTTCCCGATTGTCCGGGAAGCACCTTCGTGGGCCAGCTATCAAAGGCCCTTCAGCAAAGGGCAAGCTGATACTTAAACAGTCAAAGATTCAAGCCTGTGTTGTAGGGTTGGTCGCTTGGGGTTGGGGGGGTGGCTTTTTGCGTAAGCTGTCGAGTGCAAAATGATCCTCATCCCGCCAAGCCATCACGACAAGACAACCTGCAAATATGATCAGCGATGGATAAAACAATGCGTTGCTGCCGGTAAATATCCAGCTCCACGGATCAATCACCGACTGCCACACGGCCAGCAGAGTGGCAGCGCTGAGTAGCAATTGAATGGGGTAGACCAACCGGCGCATGAGCCCTGCAACTATCAGCAGGCCAACAACCATCTGCAGTACACCGCCCGCTTGCAGCAAGTTATCGAAGGCAATCAGGCCGAAGTAAAACTTGTTGGCGACCGCAAGGCCGTGCTCAACATTGACCACTTTATTGATGCCCCAGATTACCAGTAGCCAACCGAGTGAAATGCGTAGTAGTAACAGGCTCCATTGTTTCATCATCAGGTTATCCGTGAGCAGTAAGAGAAGTACTGATGTGACTGGCTGCTTCACGGTAAATTACAAACACCCTCGGCAAAAGGCTCTATACCAGTCAGTTTGAGGCGGATTTTAGTGAGTTGCGCCTGCTGTAGGCTAGCGCAACAGACTGAGCTCAAGTGCTTGGAACCACTTCCAGTACGCAGATCTGATCCGGTTGCGGATAGTGCCAGCGCACCTCAACATCCCATAAGCGGGTGCCGTAGCGCCGCTCGGGTTGAGGGGTTTGATAAGCCGGGCGCGGGTCTTGAGCCAGGCATTGTTCAATCAGTTCAAGCAAGGGTTGCTGGAGCCGTTGGGCCTGTTCAGTCGCCTGCTGTAAGGCTTGAGGTTGCCAGTTAACCTCGATCAAGCGCGGTGCTGCGTCAGCCATGCTGTTGGTCGCGTTGCTGATGCAGTCGGCGTAGGGCACATAGGGTTTAATATCCAGCACTGGGGTGCCGTCGAGCAGGTCAATGCCCGACAAATACAGCTTGCCCGGCTCGATTTTGTCCAGCGCCACTACTGATTGGCCGATGCCATTAGGCCTGTGTGTCGCGCGAGTGGCGAACACACCCATCGACTGGTTGCCACCCAAACGCGGTGGGCGCACTTTCAGGCGGGGTTTGTCTTCAAGCGCCTGATGAAACAAGAACAGTAGCCAGACATGGCTGACGTGCTCAAGCCCCTGAATGGCTTCCGGCTGGTCAAATGGCGCCACTAACTCCAATACCCCTCGCGCTGCCGGAGCTAAATGCGGCTGACGCGGAATGGCGAATTTCTCTTTGAAGCAAGAGTGCACAAAACCGATGGGCGAAACGGAGTAAGACATTGTGGTTGACCACTGCTGGAGGTCGCTCATCTTAACCGCAAAGCGCCGCTTGCTTTAAGCGCGGCTGTCGCAGCCGCACCTTCGTCTTAAAGGCTGAAGCCACCGTCAATCGGGATGATATTGCCGGTCATGTAGGCGCCTGCGGTACTGGCCAGGCTGATCGCCAAAGCAGCCATTTCTTCTTCACGACCCCAGCGTTTCATCGGTATGACCGCGGTGTCTTCGGCCATTGCTTCGTCATCATTGGCAATGTGTTGGGTCATCTTGCTTGGGAAGCGACCAGGTGCAATCACATTGACGTTGATGTGCTGTTCAACCAGTTCCCGCGCGAGCATCCGCGACAGTTGGTGCAGTGCAGCTTTGCTTGGGCCGTAGGCGTAGGCGTTCTCACCAAGTGAGCTGATGCCGGCCACCGAGCCAATATTGATTATTCGTGCAGGATTGGCGCTGTTCCCGGCTTTTCGCAGCAGTGGCAGTAATTGCTGGATGCAGCTGAAAACCGAGGTGACATTGAGTTGCATGACTTTTTCCCAGCCCTTGACCGGGTAGGACTCAAGCGGTGCGCCCCAAGTCGTGCCTGCGTTGTTGACCAGAATATCGAGCTGGCTAAGTTTGCCACTGAGTTCATGAGCGAGGGCCTGTACGCCTTCTTCTGTCGCCAGGTTAGCGGCGATACCGTGGCAGGTGCCGAAGGCGCTGAGCTCTTCTGCGGTGTCACTGCAGGCCTGAGCGTCGCGGGCGCACACGTAGACTGTGGCGCCTGCTTGGACAAAGGCTTTGGCGATCATCTTGCCGATACCGCGAGTGCCACCGGTAACCAGTGCAGTGCGGTCTTTTAGAGAGAAGTAGGGAAGCATGGCGAGTCCTTTATCAACGGATGCCATCACCCTAATCGGCTAGCGCCAACAGTGGATGCACTATTGTTGGCGCAAATACAGCGCCATGTGTGGCGCGCGATAGCCGGATTCGTGCAGAGCCGTCCAGCGCCGTGGCTCAAGCACTGTTCAACGGTTATTCCACGGCGGCTTGAGGGCGTTCGCGCAGGGTCAGGCCCTTGAGGAAGTTACGCAGGAACTGGTCGCCGCAGGTGCGGTAGTTGCTGTGGCCAAACTTGCGGAACAGGGCGCTCATTTCCGGTTTCGACACCGGGAAATCAACGCTCTGCATGATCGCGTGCATATCATCTTCTTTCAGCTCGAAGGCCACACGCAGCTTTTTCAGCACCATGTTATTGGTCATTGGCAGCTCGAATGGCTGCGCTGGACGGCTGTCGTCCTTGCCGCGCTTGAAGTAAACCAGGCCATCCAGAAAATGTGCCATCAGCTCATCGTCACAGGCGATAAAGCCGTCTTCGTCTTCTTTTTTCAGCAGTGGCTCAAGCTCGGCGGTGGTCACAGTCTTGCCGCTCAGGGCAATGATTTCAGCCAGTTTTGCATCGTTGACATCAAGCATATAGCGCACACTGCGCAGCACATCGTTATTAAGCATTGTGGATTCCTGATAAATGCGCAGACAGGGTTCGAGATTGTCTGCGCTAGAAAATATGGAGTTGGAGCGGAGTTTAGAAGCGTTCTTTCGCCGCTAGATAGCGCCATTGCCCCGGTGCGACTTTCGACATGGGCACGCCGCCGACGCGTATGCGCTTGAAGCTCAATACTTTGAGCCCGACTTCATTGCACATAAATACGATCTGGCCCGGTATTGGGTTTTTCAGGGCGAAACGCAGGCGGGTTTCGTTCTGCCAGCTCACTTTGCAGGGTGGCAAGGCGTAGTTGTTGAAGATCAAACCGTGATTAAGCCGCTTTAGATCACGCTCGCTAAGTTCGCCGCTGACCTCAACTACATACTCCTGCTCCATCTTGACGATGTCGTCACGCAGTTTGCGCTCGATACGCCAGTCCTGGGTCAGTACATGCAAGCCTTCTGCACCGGCTTGCAAAGGAATGCAGGCGGTTAAATTCAACAGGTGGCCTTTCAGGGGGCGGATGCCTGAAGCGTCCTCTGGCCAGTGGCTGGCGGTGCTCAGTTCTTCGGTGATTCGCTCGGCGCTGTTGTGTCCAGGCGGGATATTCACCAGCAAGGTCACCGGGTCCAGCGGTGCGGCAATCGCGTTTGCCAGCAGTTCAACCTGCTGCTCGGCAACCTTGAAATGAGGCGCGTCGATCACTTCGCCATCCACCGTTACCCAGCCGCCTTCAATGTACAGCTCAGCTTCACGTCGGGAGCAACCGACCAGTTCGATCAGGCGTTTGGAAAGGCGTATTGGCTCGGTCATCAGGCAGTCATCAATAAGGTAATCCTCCTATTGTAACTGCCCGCAACGCTTATGTACGGATGACTCGGTGTTTCGGCTGAACATCGGCTGGCTCGAACTGGAGTGCATGAGCCGTTGGTCGCCTATTTATCAAGCTATTCCCACTGAATGGGACTGCTATTTCATTAAGTGAGAAAGTTCGAGCATCCTAAAAGTAAGGAGCGCCCATGAACTACAAAACCCCAACTGATCGCTTGCTACAGATATTGGTCGCCTTGGGTCAAGCCGACGAAGTTATCTCGGCCAAGGAATTATCAGAAAACCTGCAGCAGCCCTTGAGTAGCACTTATCGCCACCTGAAAACCTTGTTGCGCTGGGGCTTGGCCGAGGACAACGGCCAGGGGCGTTACCTGCCTGGGCCAACGTGCATGCAGCTGGCCAAGAAGTTTGATCGTGATGCGGTATTGGTGACATTGGCCAAGCCCGAACTCAAGCGGCTGGCTGAGCTGAGCCGGGAAAGCGTTGCCTTGATGGTGCCAATCAATGGCCAGGCGATATGCGTGGAGTTGGTCGATAGCCAGCAACCCTTGCGCTGCTGTTATCAGAAAGGCCTTGCCCAGCCCTTGTTGATCGGGGCATCTGCTCGCGCATTACTGGCCTTTATGGAGCCGGCACAAAGCCTGGCGATATTGGCAGCCAAAGGAGTCGAGGCGACGGCGCTGGACGACTACATGCGCAATTTTGTCGAAATCAGACAGGCGGGTTATGCCGTTTCTAATGGCGAAATTGATGAAGGCGTCTGGGGTGTTAGTGCGCCGCTATTTGATAGTCGCGAGCGCTTGCAGGCTGTGATCAGCCTGATGGCACCGGCGATTAGAGCAGAGCAACGCAGCGATCAATTGATTCGCTGGACACAGGATGCGGCGCTGCGGGTTAGCGCACGTCTTGATTGAGTATTTAAGAGAGCCAAAGCATGACCGTCACAGCTGATATGCAGGTATGGACCGGCCGCACTGATGCCGCCGAAGGCCAAAGCGCGTTGCGCTGGCATCAGTGGGTTCAGCCCTATGCGTCACAACAGGTATCTGGCGTGACCTTGCTGGGCTTTGCCTGCGACGAAGGCGTCAGGCGCAATCAAGGGCGTATTGGCGCGCGCCAAGGCCCTCAGGTGCTACGCAAGGCCTTGGCCAATCTTGCCTGGCATGGCTCTGCGCCGGTTTATGACGCGGGCGATGTCTGGTGTGAAGCCGATCAACTGGAATCTGCACAACAGCGCTACGCCGCAACAATCACCGAACTGCTCGGCAATGGCCATCGGCCGTTGGGGCTGGGAGGCGGTCACGAGATTGCTTTCGCCAGTTTTACCGGGCTGGCGGATCACCTGCGCAAGCAAGAGCCGACGCCAAAGCTGGGCATTCTCAATTTTGATGCGCACTTTGATTTGCGCTTCGCTGCGCAGAGCAGCTCCGGCACGCCCTTTCTACAGATAGCCGAGTATTGCCAGACAGCAGGCATGGACTTCGAGTACTGCTGCCTGGGCGTCAGTGAGCACAACAATACCCAGTCGCTGTTTGATCAAGCTCAAAGGCTGAATGTTCGTTATTTGCTGGACCGGCAAATGCAAGGCTGGAATCTCGCGGCGATCGAAGCATTTCTCCAAGAGTTTCTGAGCAGCATTGATCACCTGTACATGACGGTCTGCCTCGACGTGCTGCCTGCAAGCCAGGCGCCGGGGGTGAGTGCACCTTCCGCGCATGGTGTGGATGTGATGGTGGTCGAACATCTGGTTCGACTTGCCAAGGCCAGCGGCAAACTGCGCCTGGCCGATATTGCAGAACTTAACCCAAGCCTGGATCAAGACAATCGCACAGCGCGCATCGGTGCCAGGCTGTTGGCCAGCATGGTCGATTGAAGTTTTTGAACCCACTTACCTGATCAGAAAATGATCAGCAATAACAATAGAGAAAGCTGCCATGTTGACCCTAGAACTGGATGCATTAACCACCACCGCTTTGGCATTACTGCTGCTTGGAGCGGGATCTTTCCTGAAAAAACGCAGTTATTGGCTTACTCAACTTTGCGTACCTGCACCGGTAATCGGTGGTTTTGGTTTTGCCTTGCTGGTGTGGTTGTTGCGTAACCAAGAGTTGTTGAGCCTGAAGTTTGATACGGCTCTGCAAACGCCCTTGATGGTCGCGTTTTTCACCACGGTAGGGCTCGGTGGCAGCCTTGGGTTATTGCGTCAGGGCGGTAAGATTTTATTTGTCTATCTAGGAGCCTGCTGGTTTCTGGCGTTGCTGCAAAATGCTTTGGGTGTGGGCGTCGCCAGCCTGTTGGGTATAGACCCGCTGCTAGGGTTGATGGCTGGCGCAGTCTCTCTTGAGGGCGGTTTTGGTGCTGCAGCAGCATTTGGTCCTGTGGCTGAAAGCCTTGGCGCGCAGGGCGCAACCACTGCCGCGCTGGCTGCCGCAACATTCGGCATGGTGGCGGGTGGTCTACTTGGGACACCTATTGCGCGCTGGTTGATCGAGCGCAAAAAACTGGCTGTTGTGACCGAGCAAGTAGGCGCGTTAGGCGCACTGAACTCGGGCGCGCAGGAGCCAGTTCAAGCTTTGGATGCACCGACGCTATTGCGGCTGTTGGCCTGCATTTTGGTAATCATGGTGCTGGGCTTCTGGCTTGGTAGCGCCTTGAACGATCATCTAGGCATTGTGCTGCCGAGCTATGTAGGTGCAATGTTTGTCGCGGTTCTGCTGCGCAACCTGAATGATCGTGCACGGATCATCGAGATTCCTGATTCGGCCATCAGCACTGTCGGTGATGTGTGCCTGGGTATTTTTCTGACCATGGCGATGATGAGCCTGAAGTTCTGGGAGCTGGAGCAACTCGGCTTGCCGCTGCTTGGCATCTTGGTCGTGCAGATTGTGGTGATGATCTTGCTGACGGTATTTGTGCTGTTTCGCCTGTTGGGCGGGAATTATGATGCGGCGGTATTGTGCGCTGGCTTTATGGGGCATGGCCTTGGGGCTACACCAAATGCGGTCGCGAACATGGGCGCAGTCTGTGAGCACTACAAAGTGTTCTCCTACAAGGCCTTTATCATTGTGCCGCTGTGTGGCGCGGTGCTGATCGATATTGTTGCTATCCCGCTGATAACCTGGTTTCTCAACGCCTTCGCCGCCGTCTGATCGGTGCATCAGTCACAGTCGCGTTATTGATACGCCCATAAAAAATGCCGCTGAAATCAGCGGCATTTTTAGTTGCAATGAACCCGGTTAACCGCCGAGATAGGCATCGCGTACTTTTGGATCGTTGAGCAGCTCTTCACCGCTGCCCTGCATGACGATACGACCGTTTTCCAGTACGTAGCCACGATCCGCCAGTTTCAATGCTTGGTTGGCGTTCTGTTCAACCAGGAACACGGTCACACCGTCTTCGCGCAGTTGTTCGATGATATCGAAAATCTGCTGAATGATGATCGGCGCCAGGCCCAGTGAAGGTTCATCGAGCAGCAACAGCTTCGGCTTGCTCATCAGCGCGCGGCCGATGGCAAGCATCTGCTGTTCGCCACCAGACATGGTGCCGGCGCGTTGCTCAAAGCGTTCTTTCAGGCGCGGGAACAGGTGCAGCACCTTATCCATTTGCTCCTGAAAATCAGCTTTATCAGTAAAGAATCCACCCATGGCCAGATTTTCTTCCACCGTGAGGCGGGCGAACACCCGGCGGCCTTCCGGAACCACGGCAATGCTTTTGCGCATGATGTCTGGCGTTTGCATGCCAACCAGCTCTTCACCCTGATACCGGATGCTGCCGCTGGTGGCTTGCGGGTTGCCGCACAGGGTCATCAACAGGGTTGACTTGCCTGCGCCGTTGGCGCCAATCAGGGTCACAATCTCACCCTGACGGACTTCAACGTTAACATCGTGCAGTGCCTGGATCTTGCCGTAGAAGGTCGAAACGTTTTCGAAATAGAGCATTACGCTTCCCCCAGATAGGCTTTGATTACATCCGGGTTGTCGCGGATCTGCTCCGGCGTTCCGTCTGCCAGCGGTGTTCCCTGGTTGATCACGAAGATGTGGTCAGAGATGCTCATCACCAACTTCATGTCATGCTCAATCAGCAGCACGGTGACGTTGTGTTCGTCGCGCAGCATGCCGATCAGTGCCTTGAGGTCTTCGGTTTCCCGAGGGTTCAGGCCTGCAGCTGGTTCGTCGAGCATCAGGATGCTTGGACGAGTCATCATGCAACGGGCGATTTCCAGGCGGCGCTGCTGACCGTAGGCGAGGGTGCCTGCGGGGCGGTTGGCGAATTCGGTCAGGTTGACCTGCTCCAGCCAATGCGCAGCATAGTCCATGGCCTCGCGCTCGCTTTTGCGAAATGCCGGTGTCTTGAACAGGCCTGCGAAGAAGTTGGTATTGAGGTGACGATGCTGCGCCACCAACAAGTTTTCAACCGCGGTCATGTCCTTGAACAAGCGCACGTTCTGAAAGGTGCGCACTACGCCTTTACGGGCAATCTTGTGGCCTGTCAGGCCCTCAATTTGCTCGCCATTGAGGCGCACGCTGCCGCTGGTTGGCTGGTAAAAGCCAGTCAGACAGTTGAAAACGGTGGTTTTGCCAGCGCCGTTAGGGCCGATCATCGACACCACTTGTTTTTCATGAACGGTCAGATTCACACCGTTGACGGCCAGCAGGCCGCCAAAACGCATGGATAAGCCGCTTACTTCCAGAATCGGGCGGCTCATTGTTTCAGCTCCAGGTGTGGGCGCTGCATGGGCAGCAAGCCCTGCGGACGCCAAATCATCATCAAGACCATCAGGGCACCGAAGAACAACATGCGGTACTCGCTGAATTCACGCATCAGTTCCGGTAGCAGGATCATCACGATCGCGGCGAGAATCACCCCGAGCTGAGAACCCATGCCGCCGAGAACCACGATGGCGAGGATGATTGCTGACTCAATGAAAGTGAACGACTCTGGTGTCACCAAGCCCTGGCGAGCGGCAAAGAAGCTACCAGCAAAACCCGCAAAGCAAGCGCCCAGGGTAAAGGCGGAGAGCTTGATGATGGTTGGGTTCATGCCCAATGCGCGGCAAGCGATTTCGTCCTCCCGCAGCGCTTCCCACGCGCGGCCAATTGGCATGCGCAGCAGGCGGTTGATCACGAATAGCGTCAGCAGCACCAGTAGCAGGGCGATCAGATACAGGAAGATAACCTTGTTGATCGACTGGTAAGCAGTGCCGAAGTACTCGTGAAAGGTTTGCATGCCTTCGGCTGCTCTGCGATCGAACGACAGGCCAAACAGGGTTGGTTTATCGATGTTGCTGATACCGTTCGGGCCGCCTGTCAACTCGGTCATGTTACGCAGCAGGATGCGGATAATTTCACCGAAACCGAGCGTCACAATTGCCAAGTAATCACCGCGCAAACGCAGCACCGGGAAACCGAGAATAAAGCCGAAGAATGCCGCCATCAGCCCTGCAATCGGCAAGCATACCCAGAAACCCAGGCCGTAGTAATACGACAACAGAGCGTAGGTGTAGGCGCCAACCGCGTAGAAGCCGACGTAACCCAGATCGAGCAGGCCAGCAAAGCCCACCACGATGTTCAGACCGAGGCCGAGCATCACGTAGATCAGGATCAGGGTGGCGATATCCACTGCACCACGGCTGCCAAAAAACGGCCATGCCAGCGCCACCATTACCAAGCCAAGAATAATCCAGCGCTGGGTCGAAGGCAGGGTAATGAAGTTAGTCGCTTTGCTCGGAACCGTTGGCAGTTTCGGGGCATGTGACCATGCTGCGCTGATCGGGCCGCGAAATAGTTGCCAGAAGAACATCGCAATCGTACAGCCAGCAATGGTCCAGAGAACCGCTGGGCTGGCGTTGTGGACTTCGAGCTTGATACCAACAGTCGTCAGCTTCAGCCCCAACACCGGATAGGCAACAGCCAATACCAGCAGGGCGCTGAAAAATGCTGTCTTGAGGTTTTTGGTAATTGCCGAACTCATACTTTTTCAACCTCCGGACGACCCAAAATGCCAGTCGGGCGGAACAGCAACACCAGCACTAACAGGCTGAATGCCACAACGTCTTTGTATTGGTCGCCAAAAATATCTGCGCCAAATGCTTCAGCAACACCCAAGACCAAGCCACCCAGAACCGCGCCAGGAATACTGCCAATACCGCCCAGTACTGCTGCGGTGAAGGCCTTGATGCCAGCGAGGAAGCCCAGGTGCGGGTTGATTACGCCATATTGCAAACTCAACAGTATCGAGGCAACCGCTGCGAGAGCCGCGCCAATTACGAAGGTCAGGGCGATGATGTTGTTGGTGTTGATACCTAGTAGGTTGGCCATCTTCAAGTCTTCAGCGCAGGCGCGGCAGGCGCGGCCCAGGCGGGAGCGGGAGATGAACCAGGTAAGGCCAATCATGACCAGGAAGGTCACAATGAAAATCAGCACTTGCATGTACGAGATAACCACGCCGTTCATGCTGTTTTCGCCGAACACGAAATTGCCAGGAAGCAGATTGGGAATGGCTTTGTCTTTGGAGTCCTGCGCAAGAAGTACTTCGTTTTGCAGGAATATCGACATACCAATTGCCGAAATCAGGGGGATCAAACGGTTGCCACCGCGCAAGGGCCGGTAGGCGACACGTTCAATACTGTATCCATAAGCACTGGCGACAATGATGCTGGCAGCAAATCCTGCAATCAGCACAATGGGCAGGCTATGGATGCCAAACATGGCGAGACCGGCGACTGCGATAAACACCACGTATGAGCCAATCATATAAACCTCGCCGTGGGCGAAGTTGATCATGCCGATGATGCCGTAGACCATGGTGTAGCCAATAGCAATCAGGGCATAAGTGCTGCCAATGGTCAGACCATTAACCAGCTGTTGCAGGTAGTGATAAAGATCAGGCATTGCCTAGCTCCTGGGTCGTTGCGTAATGCATCGCTTGTGGCGCCGCGCAAGACCGGGATTCTTCTGATAAACAAAGCCCACTGCGGCTGCAGTGGGCTTTGGGTTAGGACAGTGAGGCTTATTTAGCTTCGGTTTTTGTACCGTCCTGGTGCCATTCGTAGACCACGAAGCTGAAGTCCTTCAGATCGCCCTTCTCGTCGAAGGAAAGGTTGCCGGTTGGCGTCTTGAAGCTGTTGGCGCGCAGAGCAGCTGCAACTTTGTCGGTGTCAGTGCTACCGGCTTTCTCGATACCACCGGCAATCACTTGTACCGCTGCGTAAGCAGGGAATACGAATGGACCGCTTGGGTCTTCGTTTTTGGCTTTGAAGGCTTCAACCAATGCCTTGTTGGCTGGGTCCTGATCGAATGATTTCGGCAGGGTAACCAGCAGGCCTTCGGAAGCAGGACCAGCGATTGCAGAGATCTCTTTGTTACCCACGCCTTCTGGACCCATGAACTTAACTTTCAGGCCTTTTTCAGCAGATTGGCGCAGCAGCAGACCCAACTCTGGGTGATAGCCACCGTAGTAAACGAAGTCAACACCAGCTTGCTTGAGCTTGGAGATCATCGACGAGAAGTCTTTGTCGCCAGCGTTGATGCCTTCAAACATGCCGACTTTGACGCCTTTGGCTTCCAGAGTCTGCTTAACAGCAGTGGCAATGCCTTCACCGTACTGTTGCTTGTCGTGGATTACCGCAACGTTCTTCGGCTTGATGTGGTCAGCGATGAAGTTACCCGCGGTTGGGCCTTGCAGGCTGTCCAGACCGATAGTGCGGAAGATCAACTGATAACCACGTGCAGTGATTTCAGGGCTGGTCGACGCAGCGGTAATCATCAGAATGCCTTCGTCTTCGTAAATGTCCGAAGCAGGCTGAGTGGAGCTTGAGCACAGGTGACCGACAACAAACTTAACTTCATCGTTAACAATTTTGTTAGCAACAGCAACGGCTTGTTTTGGATCGCAAGCGTCGTCATAGACCACACCTTCGAGCATCTCGCCGTTTACGCCGCCTGCTTTATTGATCTGCTCAATAGCCATTTTAGCGCCGATGAACTGCATCTCACCGTACTGGGCTACAGCGCCAGTAACTGGACCTGCCAAACCGATTTTGATTGTGTCTGCAGCCATTGAGTAGCTTGCAACGCCAGCCATTGCCATCGCGGCGAACAGTTTGGAAATCTGCTTAGTTGCCTTTTTCATAATGCTCCACTCTTGTGTTTTTAGTTGTTGTAGTTCTTACGGCCAAAGCTGCAGAACCGAGTTCTATTCCTCGGTCGTACCCCTAGCAACTGTACCGGTACAGTGTAGAGCGCTGATTTGCGCCTTGAAAAGCCGGAAGCAGGGGGCAAAGCACGAAGATGTCGCTTAAATATAAGAAATGTATAGAAAAACGGCGTGCCTTGGCTTCATTTCATGACGTCAGGCAAACTTGCCTGCCAGCATGCCGACGTTATCATGATGGCAATCAAAAATCGGCTAAAAAATAGGCACAACCATGACAGACCAACCTAGCACCCTCTATGCCAAACTTCTTGGGCAAACAGCACCTATTGACTGGCAAGAGCTACAGCCTCATTTTGCCAAGGGCGCTTTGTTGTGGGTTGAGCCAATCCAGGATTTGATTGAGGTTGCGCAGGCAGTGGTCGAGAATGACACCGCCAAGGTGTCGGGCTGGTTGTCTGCGGGTCTTGTTACTAAAATGACCGACGAGCAAGCTGAAAGCGTATTAACCCGCGATCCGCAGTTGTGGGCCGTGGTCGTTGCACCTTGGGTGCTTGTGCAAGAACGCATGGACGCACCAAAAAAGCGCTGAACGGTCGCATCGACTCAGTGGTCGTACCCATTTAGATGCATGATTAATTTTTTTACATGGAGTAGCAAAATGTTTGAGCCAGGGCACGTACATCGCACTAAGCAAAGAGCCTCGAGCGATATCCCGGAATTCAGTGTCGATATTTACTATGACGTGCATCGTGATGAGAATTTCAAGCCAATTCTCTGCATGCGCATGGCTGGTAACGTGAGTGGCTCTATGTTTGAAGAGTCCTTTGAGCTGCCACGTGAAGAGGCATTTAATTTTGCCAGTGTCATTGGTCGTATCGGTAAAAAATACGGAGTGCCTGGCAGCGAAGGCCTGATTGCACGCAATCACAATGATTACGACCGGATGTACGCCGACATCAAAGCCAAGCTAGGCGTGCCGGTCGAGGTGCTGGAACCCGAGATAGTCGAGGAGGCAGTGCCGCCGGTTTCCAAATATACCGAGGGTCATCTGCATCGCGCCAACAAAGTCGCCAGAGATGGTTGCCCGGTTTATTCTCTGGATATGTATTACGACGTTCGCCAAGATCCGGTTGAAGGGCCGATGCTTTCTGTGCGTCTTGTTGGTAACTGCAATGGCAAGGACTTCGAGGAGAAGTTCGAATTGCACCGCGACACCGCTTATAACTTCAGCAGTGTGGCAACACGGGTCGTAGCCAAGCACGGTATTCCGGTCAACAACGGCCTCATCATGCGTCGTCACAAAGAGTACGATTTGATGTTTGCCGATATCCGCGAAAAGCTGCAGCTACGCAGTGGCGAAGCGATTGATCTTCAGAATCTGGCCAAAGACGGCCTGTAACTGCATGGGTTGGCGCTGGGTTATTGGCTGACCCAGCGTTGACGTGCCCAGGCGCTCAGCGCGTCGACCCCCAGCACCAGCACCAGCATTGCCAGAATCACCGTCGCCGCTTGTGCCTCCTGAAACAAACTGAGGTGGAAGTAGAGCATCTGACCCAAGCCACCCGCACCGACAAAGCCCAGTACGCTGGCCATGCGAATATTGTTTTCCCAGCGGTACAGGGTGTAGGCGATCAGTTGCGGCCAGACTTCCGGAAGCGTGCCGTAGCAAAATGCGGCAGCTCGCCCGCCACCGGCAAGGCGAATCGCCTGTGCAGGTTCATCACTGACATTTTCCAAAGCTTCGGCAAATAACCGGCCGAGCACTCCCGCCGTGTGTAGCGCCAAGGCCAGCGTGCCAGCATTGGGGCCCAAGCCTGCAGCTAACACCACTAATGCCGCCCACACCAGTTCAGGAATCGCGCGTAATGCATTGAGCAGCAGGCGGCTGAGGCTCATGGCGAGCAGACCAAAGCGCCCGGCAGCTGGAAGTGCCAGCAGCATACCCAGCAGCGCTGCCAGCAACGTACCAATTGACGACATTGCCAAGGTTTCCAGTGCGCCTTTACCAATAGCGCGCAAGTGTGAGGGATTAAAGTCCGGGCTGAAAAAACCATTGGCATAACTGGCCATCTGGCTCAAGCCATCACCGGCAAACAGGGTTGTCAGGTCAATATTCAAGTAACTGAACGAGGCGAATACGGCGCCCAGCAGCAGAGCCACCAAGCTGTAATTGAGCAGGTACTTCATTGCAGCCTCGCTCTCAGCAATCTGCTCAATTGGTCAGCGAGAAGCACCAAGAGCAAAAAGGTCAGGAGCATGCTGGCGACTTCCCCACCGGCGAACATGCGCAGTGACAAATCAATTTGCTGGCCAAGTCCGCCAGCCCCGACGAAACCCATGACCACCGATGCCCGCACAGCGCACTCCCAGCGGTACACCGTGTAGGAAAGCATTTCGGCCGAGGCGTTGGGCAACACGCCATAAGCGAATGCCATCAGCCTTGGGCTGCCAGCCACCAGCAAGGCGCGGGCAGGGCGAGGGTCAACTGATTCGAAAATTTCGGCGTAAACCTTACCGAGCATGCCGCTGTAAGTAATGGCAATGGCAAGGACGCCCGCAGTGGGCCCTAGACCTACAGCGCGCACGAACAATAATGCCCAGACCACTTCGGGGACACTACGTAGCACAATCAGCACGCCACGGACCGGCCAGCGCAGGGCCAGTGACCACCAAGCCGGGCGGCCATTGCGGTGTGCCGCCGAGAGCGACAAGGCGCGAGTGGCCAGCAGCCCACAAGGAATCGCCAGCAACAGTGCCAGCGCCATACCAGCGGTGGCGATTGCCAATGTTTCAAGGGTGGCGCGCAATAGTATCTGTAGAAACTCAGAGCCATGGGCAGGCGGCCAGAAACCGCTGAGAAAATTGCCCATGGTCTTGCTGTTTTCAGCATCGAACAAGACCGCCAAATCAACTTCACTTAGCTTGATTCCAGGCCACAGCACAATTACTGCGAGCAGGCTTAGCGCCAGGCGTGGCAGAAATGCGGGGTCGCGTAGAGCAGGTTTCAACATCGTGGAATCTGCACCACAGTCGGTGTGGGCGCGATAATCTCGGGCGCGGACTGTAATTTCTCGTTGGCGTATAACGCGTCCAGTTGCTCGGGGCTGATCTCATCGCTTGGCAGGTCAAAGACGATGCGTCCGGCGCGTACTCCAATCACCCGTGGAAAATGCGCCATGGCTAAGTCGACCGCATGCAGGCTGGCGAGCAGAGTCACCTTGCGCGCAGCGGCTTCGTGGCTCAAAACACTGAGTGTATGGTCAGCAAGCACGGGGTCCATGGCTGACACCGGTTCATCGGCGAGAATTAATTGCGCACCTTGATACAACACTCGGGCGATGCCGACTCGTTGTAACTGGCCACCTGAAAGCTGGTCGCAGCGTTCAAACAGTTTGTCGGCTAGGTCCAGGCGTGCCAAAGCGGCTTGAGCGCCAGCGATGTCGACGGGGTAAAACAGATTGAGCAGGCCTTTAAACAGTGACCACTGGCCGAGCTTACCGGCGAGAATTGCGGTAACCACACGCTGACGTGGCGGCAATGGCGGCGCTTGATGGATCAAACCTATACGCGCACGCAATCGTTGACGCTGGCTGGCACCGAGCGCCCACGGCTGTTGTTCAAGCAGGCTGATTTCGCCAGTGCTCGGCTGTAGGCTGGTCGCAAGCAGGCGCAGCAGGGTGGTTTTGCCAGCGCCAGAAGGGCCGATGATGGCGACGCGCTCAGCCGCCTTGATCGTCAGATCAATATCACTGAGCGCAACCTGACCATTGGCGTGGGTAAGTCCCACGCCTTGCAGCGTTAAAGTCACTTCAACAGGCCAGCGGCGCGCGCTGCTTCCTCGATCCCTTCATAGTTTTCAGGCTTGGTTTCGATGAAACGGCTGGCCGCTTGCAGGTCAAGAATGGCTTTCTGTTCAGGCACTGCTGGATCGAGCTCCAGAAATGCTGCTTTGATCTTGGCTTGTAGCGCCGGATCAAGGGTGCCGCGCACAGTCCAGTTGTAATCAAAGTAGGTGGGCGTGGTGGCGATTACTTTGACTTTACTGGTGTCTACCTTGCCGCTGGCAACCAGTTTGTCCCAGACCGAAGCATTGAGTACGCCGCCGTCTGCTTTACCAGCCTGGACCCAGGCGGCTGTTGCGTCGTGGGCACCCGAGTAAGCAATGCGGCTGAAGAACTCTTCAGGCTTGATACCGTCTTGCAGCATGAAGTAGCGCGGCATGAGGCTGCCAGATGTTGAAGATACGGAGCCGAAAGCGAAAGTTTTGCCTTTAAGGTCTTTGATCGACTTAACCGCTGGGTCGGCGCTGATGAACTTGCTGGTGAACTGAGCATCCTGTTCGCGCTGAACCAGCGGCACGGCATTGCCGGTTTTCAGGCGTGTTTGCACAAAAGTGAAACCACCTAGCCAAGCCATATCGAGGCGGTCAGAGGCGAGTGACTCAACCACCGCGGCGTAATCGGCCACCGGTACAAACTCAACCTTCATGCCCAGTTTCTGCTCAAGGTATTCGCCCAGCGGTTTGAACTTACGTAGCAGCTCAGTTGGGGCTTCATCAGGAATCGCGGAAACGCGTAAGACGTCAGCAGCGTGACTGCAAACGGTAGAAATAGACAAGGCAATGCCTGCGGCGAGCGCAAGAGTACGTTTGAACATGACGGGTTCTCCGGTTAAATAGCGGGGAAAGCGAATTAATTATACGGGTAAAGCTGGATGCGAAGCATAACCCGCCAACACTTGAGCCATGCATAAATGTTTGATTGACGGGGAACAGCGTTAATTTGGCGCGATGAAAGACCTTGCTGCTTAGTTTTCTGGCTGCGCCCAGACGGCAAATTCATTGCCGCTGGGTTCCGTAAAGTGGAAGCGGCGTCCGCCCGGAAAGCTGTAAATATCTTTAACGATTTTTCCACCTGCTGCGCTGACTTTTGCTTGTGTGGCCTCAAGGTTTTCACTGAACAGTACAATAAGCGCGCCGCCGTTGGCGCTGGTCGAGTGCTGCTCGGAGGTGAAGAATCCTCCGTCCAGACCTTGGTCGGAGAAGGCCACGTAATCGGGGCCGTAATCGACAAATGTCCAGCCAAAGGCTGCATTAAAAAAAGCCTTGGTGGCGGCTAGGTCCTTGGCAGGAAACTCGACGTAATTGATCTTTTCATGCGCAGGCATCTTCAACCCTCTCTGTGTCGTGGCGAGTTCTGGTTAAGTTATAAATTGCAGTATCAGCGTAGACCAAGCACCCAGGGTACTTTTGTTCAATCCTTCAGGCTACGCACTGCTTAGGGTTGAGCCTCTTACATAGTCGTTACGTGAGGGGTGGATATGAGTGTTTGGTTGTCGATGGCGGCGTTTGCGTTAGCCAGTTCAATTTCACCGGGGCCTGTGAATATCATTGCCCTTAGCAGCGGTGTGCAGTTTGGTTTGCGTGCCAGCTTACGGCATGTCACCGGAGCAACAATTGGCTTCACCCTGCTGTTGGTTTTGACCGGGCTGGGCTTGCATAAGGTCTTGCAGTTGTGGCCGTTTCTGACTGAGCTGATCAAGTTGGCTGGCGTTGCCTTTTTACTGTTTATGGCATTCAAGTTGGCGACCGATAACGGCAAGTTGAATACCGCACAAAAGGGCCGAGCGCCATCGATGCTTTATGGTGCAACGTTGCAATGGCTTAATCCCAAGGCCTGGATGGCCTGCGTCGCTGGCATGGGTGCGTTTGTGGCTGACGGCGATATGCAACAGATAACTGAGTTCTCAACCATCTATTTTATCGTCTGCTACCTGTCGATTGCCTGTTGGGCGGTGGCTGGGACTTTCTTGCAGCAGTATTTGAGTTCACCAACGGCCATGCGCGTGTTCAATCGTTTGATGGCAGCGCTGCTGGTGCTGTGCTGTGGTTATTTGTTGTTGGTTTGATCAGCCCCGGTATTGCCCGGGAGTGGCGGCCAGAAACTGTTTGAAGGTGCGTTGCAGGTGAGCCTGGTCGGCAAAGCCTGCAGCTAACGCCGCGTCGACAATCAGCTCGCCGCGCTTAAGCAGACGTTGCGCAAGTTGTACTCGCTGGTTGGTCAGGTATGCGTGAGGTGTCATGCCGAAATGCCGCCGGAAAGCGCGAATCATGTAAGAGCGCGATAGGCCAGCAGCGTCACATATCTGTTGCAGGCTCAAGGGTTGCGCGCAGTTATCGCGGATAAATGCAGCTGCCAGTTCAAGCTTTGCATGGGGCAATTCAGGTTCGTTGACTGTGCCATCCTGTGGCGCGAGGGTGCGGTCCATTAACTGGAAGAATGCCAATGCAGCAGTTTGTTTGATTTCAGCTGAAAGTGAGGTGTCGAGCAGCCTGTCATAGAACTGATTGAAGGCGTTATACAGTGTTGGTGAAATGCTCAGAACCGGTTGGTAGGCTTGAAATTCCCCAGACGAATGATGGCGCACCGAGGCTTGTACTCCGGCCAGCCATTGGCAATCGACATAGAGCATGCGGTACGACCAGGGCTGCTCATCAATCGGGTTGCAGGCATGCACCGCTTGTGGGTTCATGAGCACGCTTACGCCTTGGTGAATCGCTTGCCGCTGTTCGCCATTGATGTAAGTACAGGCCCCGGAAGTAATCACCCCGATGGAAAAGTGTGCATGGGCATGTAGTGCATAACAGACCTTGCGCCCATCAATAATTGAGCGTGCCTCAATAGCTGGCAATGCAGGGTCTCGCCAGAACTGGGGCACGCAATTAGTCATTTCAGTTACTCTTTGATCGCGGCAACGACGGAGATTTCAACCAGCAACTCCGGGCTGGCCATGCTCGCTTGCACGCAGGCACGGGCTGGGGCAAAACCGCTTGGGACCCAGTTGTCCCACACGCTGTTCATTGCTGCAAAGTCGCTCATATCTTTGATATAGATCGTTGCCGAGAGGATGTGCTCACGATCGCTGTTAACCGATTCCAGCAGTGCATCAACCTTGGCCAGCATGGTCTGGGTTTGGTGCTCAATACCCGCTGTGCGGTCTTCGGCAACTTGGCCGCAGAGATAGGCCGTATTGTTATGAACGACAACGCGGCTCATGCGTGCGGAGGTTTCTAAGCGAGTGATGCTCATGGAAGTCCCTTGGTCTTTTGACAGTGAAATGGGCGCAGTCGCAATATGCTGCGGCTTACTATGCCCGAAAGACCATAGTCTAATCAGCTAGCGGCTGAATGACGACCATGCTTTGAGTTTAAGATAGCCGCATAACCTTGGTCACAACTGGAGTTGATGATGTCTGCTGGTATACCCGCTTTAGCTTTTGCCGGAATTGGCCTGATGGGCCTGCCGATGACGCGTCGCCTGCTGGCGGCGGGTTATCCATTGACTGTGTGGAATCGCTCACCTGATAAATGCCAGCCGTTGATCGAACTGGGCGCAGCTTCAGTGGATCAACCGGCGCAACTCTGTGCCAAGGCTGACATCGTCATGTTGTGTCTGGCCAATACCGATGTGGTGCGTGAAGTTGTGTTCGGTCCGGGCGGCGTCGTCGAGACAGCAAGACCGGGCCAGCTGTTGGTCGATTTTTCCAGCCTTGATCCCGCGCAAACCCGGGAAATGGCTGCTGAGCTTGAGCGTCGAACAGGTATGCGTTGGGTTGATGCGCCGGTCTCCGGTGGTACCGCTGGCGCAGAGGCTGGCTCGTTGGCAATCATGGCCGGCGGTGCCCACGCTGACATCGAGCAGATCAGGCCGGTGCTGGCTCATCTCGGCCAGCGCCTCACGCGCATGGGCGATGTGGGCGCGGGGCAGGTGACCAAGGTCTGCAACCAGATGATCGTTGCCTGCAACGCCTTGGTCATTGCTGAGGTCGTTGCCTTGGCTGAAAAGTCAGGGGTTGATGCTAGCTTGATCGCACCGGCACTAGCCGGCGGTTTTGCAGACTCAAAACCCTTGCAGATTCTTGCGCCGCAAATGGCCGCGAGCGAATTTGAGCCAATCAAGTGGCATGTACGCACACTGCTTAAAGATTTGGATACTGCGGTGCGGGTCGCTCAGCAGACAGGATCAGCAACACCGGTAACAGGTTTGGCCGCGCAGCTGATGCGTTTGCATGGCAGCCAAGGCAATCTGGAAAAAGATCCTGCTACCTTGGTCCAGCAATACCGCGAGGAAACAACATGAAAATCTGCGCCAATTTATCCCTGTTATTCACCGAATTGCCCTTGGTTGAGCGCGTGGTTGCGGCCAGTGCAGCTGGCTTTGATGGCGTTGAAATCCAGTTTCCTTACGAGCTCCCAGCCATTCGTCTGAAGGAAGCGCTTGAAGCTGCAGGCATGCCATTGCGCGTGATCAATCTGCCAGCAGCAGATTTGATGACAGGAGGCTGGGGGTTGGCGGCGGTGCCTGCGCGTCAGGCAGAGTTTGATCAAGCGCTGGAAACTGCTCTCAGTTACGCGGCGATGGTGCGGCCAGCCTTGGTTAACGTGTTGCCAGGGCGATTGGCTGATGGTGTCGAACGCGAGCTCGCATTGCACACCTTGGCCGCCAACCTGCGCAAGACTGCCGACTCCTTCGCTTTACTGGGCATTGCAGTGGTCTGCGAGGCGGTCAATACCACGGATATGCCCGGTTTTTTGATCAACAGTTCTGAGCAACTGCGTGAGCTGCTGGACACGGTTGATCATGCCAATTGTGGTGCACAGTATGATTTTTATCACATGGCAATGCAGGGTGAAGATATCAGCGCGGGTATCCAGCGCCTGAAAGGGCGTATCGGGCACGTGCAGTTTGCTGATTGCCCTGGCCGTGGAGCTCCAGGTAGCGGGGCGGTGGACTTTATCAGTGCATTGGAAACGCTCAAATCCAGCGGTTATGACAGCTGGATTGGGGCTGAGTACAAACCAGGTGCTCAAGGCACGCAGGCCAGTTTGAGCTGGTTAAATCAGTGGCGCGCCATGCTTGGTCAGGTCTGATTTGCGCTTTCAGATAGATGCCAGTTGTGACCTTCGCTATTGGTTACACACAAAGCTGTTTTCTGTCGAGTAATCTGACAAAAAGGATAGCAGCTGCTGCATCGGGATCGGCCGGCTGAGCAGATAACCCTGAATGCTGTCGCATCCCAAGTTCCGCAGGAAGCTCAATTGCTCGGGTGATTCCACACCTTCCGCGACGACTTTTAGCTGCAACGAGTGAGCCATCGCGATAATGGCCTGGACAATCTCCATGTCCTCATGCGAGCTGGGGATATCCTGAATAAAAGAGCGGTCGATTTTCAAGGTGTCGATGGGTAATCGCTTCAGGTAAGCCAACGATGAATAACCGGTACCAAAATCATCAATTGATAAGCTGACACCCAGCGCGCGGATTTCTTGCAGTAAGTCGACAGCTTGTTCAATGTTGCCCATCAAGGCGTTTTCGGTGACTTCCAGTTCAAGCCGTTGCGCGGCAACCGAGAAATTCAGCAGCGCATCACTGACTTCCTCAACCAGCTCGTTGCGGCCTAGGTTCAGCGCAGAGCAGTTGACTGCAATTTTGACTTGCTCGTGACCCGCGTCAGCTAAGAGCGAGAGGTCACAACAAGCGCGGCGCAAGACCCAATTATCCAGTTCAGCGATAAATCCGTTGGCTTCTGCAATACCAATAAACCGGTCTGGGCTGAGCAGGCCGCGTTGCGGGTGCTGCCAGCGCACGAGTGCTTCGAGTTTGCTGAGCTTGCCGCTGTGTAGGTCGAGAATAGGCTGATAGAACAACTGCAGGCCTTCATCACTGCGCAACGCATTGTGCAATTCCTCTTCAAGCAATAGTTCAACACTAGCCTTGGCCTTTAGCTGAGAGTTAAACGAATGCATCTGGTTGCGGCCGCTGCCTTTGGCTTGATAAAGCGCCAAGTCTGCATGTTTGAGCAATTCATCCGGGGTGTCACCATCTTCGGGGAACATGCTGATGCCGATGCTGGTTGTCATCACCATAGAGCGGCCATTGATAACGATAGGTTCTTTCACCGCCAATAGGATGCGCCCGGCTAATACGCGCGCCTCATCTTTAGACTTGAGGCTGGCAAGCACGCATAACTCATCTCCACCGAGTCGTGAGAGTACGTCGTCATTACGTAAGGCTGAGCTAACGCGCTCGGCAATAACTTTAAGCATGCTGTCGCCGATGGCATGGCCCAAGCTGTCGTTGATTCGTTTGAAATGGTCGATATCGATAACCAGTACGCCAAGTGGAGTGTTGTTTTGCTGGTGCTTGAGCAGCTTCTCGGTGAATGCGAGATTTAAACCCCGGCGGTTCAGGTGCTGAGTTAAACCATCATAGTTGGCCGCTTGCTGTAACGATGTGCGGGCGTGATCCAGTTGGTTGAGAAGGCTGTTCATCCGGCTAAAATCACGTTGGTTGATCAGCTGTTGTTTGTCACGGGCCGCTGCAATCAGACTGGCAGCAAACCCAAGCAGTGCCAGGCACGAGACAATCAGCGCCATGTGCGACTCGCCAATGAGCGCGGATGGCGGAGCAACTGTTGCTACGTCCGTGGTTATTGCTTCAATACCTGAGCTGTGAGCGAACTCAATCGCCAGTGCCAGCGATACGCTCGCTGTAATCCGGCTTAGCAGCGATATCGATGGTGTGTGTGCATGCTGGCGTTCATAGCTGAACAGGGCAGCGCAACTGAATACGCAGGAGAGTGTTAACGCAGCCATGACCAACAGTGGCGAATAAAACAGGGCGATCACTTGATCATTTTGGGCAATTGCAAATACGTGCAGAACACCGCTGCTTAGGCTTATCAGCAGTGCTGTCGTCAATAATCGTGCAGGTTTCGCGTGGCCTTCAGAGATGCTCAACATCGCTAAAAAAGCCGAGATAGTGGCAACGCATAACGAACTGAAATTTGCGCTTGCACCCGCAGCAATGTGCGCATGCTCTGCGTCAGGTAACTGATTAATAAAGTGCAGTACCCATGAACCACTGCCTAAGCAGAGCGCGCCGACAATACGCCACAGCCAGCGACTAAGTGGCTGCTGCGCTTGGCGGATGCGCTCAATCACTTCGAGTACGGTGTAGCACGCAATACTGACCA